>NZ_BMZE01000009.1 GCF_014652635.1 Devosia pacifica | reverse complement strand
ACATCGACGCACTCATGCCGTGGAACTACCCGGGCTGAACGGTCTCGCCTTCTCGCTTACTTTCGAACTTTTTCGGCGACCGTGTGAAAGTGGTTGATCTGCCTTCCGCTGAGGAGTTGAGCGAAAATGATTTGGGCGATGTTGCAGCTCTTGACCCGGTTTTCGCCGCCCTCGTCGGGGCACCGGTCGATCAGATCGTGTTCGTTGACGTCGGCGCAAACAACGACGGAAGGTTGGCAGAAGCCGCAGCGGCAGTTGCGCTCGAAGAGCAGATCGCTGCGGCTGACCGTGCCACTGCGCTGATCATACCTTATTTATGTAATGTGGATGCTGTCCTGGCCGCTGCACGTACGATCAAAAGATTTCAGATCGCCTTGCCGTCTTGCGTAATCGTCCCGTGCCGAGGTATCGACGGCGGCGATCGTGACGTTCTTAATGCCGGTCCGACGAAGTCTGCAATGAGGCTCATTGCTAGCCTTGAAGCCGACACCAACCATATGATTTTGCCTCGCATGAGACCGCGCGCGCTGCAAATTCAGGAGGCATTGAGGCTGTCGCCGGCCGCAATGGCATCCATCGACTGCGCCAAGGTTGCGACGATCATGCAAGTCACAACATCCGAGATTTATTCTGTTCGAGCGCAATTTAAAGTTCAGATTGCAAGGGTACACGCCGAGGCGGTGCGTGTGTTGAAGTTTCCCGACTTCTAGAAGGTTACGCCCGGCATATTCCGTTGTCAGAGACGAACGGCAACGGGCACGCGTGCGACTGATTGATATACCCGTCGAAGATTTCGGTAAGGCCTTTGAAGAAGAACAGGCGTGGCTCTCCCCGCGAGACATAACCGAAATTGTCCGATATCGGGAGCTGCTGGTAGCCCATAGGATGAAGATCAGGAGTTTGCACTATCGCATTCTGCATTTCCTAGGCAGCCTCTTCTGACTCCCTTTCAGATACTCTCACTGAAGGAAAGAGCTTCGGCAAGGGAGGCTTGTGCTATCATACTCGGCCATGCGCACCAGCCGACTCGGTGCCAAAACGACAGCCCACGCAGGAAACTGAAGGGCCGCAACGCGCCCCCATTCCTGAGATACAGCGTGCAGCGGCTCGGTCCTAATAGCGGACCTTCGCCACTGCTTAGCTAGCGTATTCAAGCGTGGCCGGTGGTTGAAGGATTCCAAGTCCAGTCGGACTGACACCAGACCAAGCGATAGAAGTTGGATCAAGGGTTGATTTAACCATTCCTCGAACGGATCACGCAGTGAAGAAGCCTGCATTATCGCGTATTGCAAGCTCCAGCTTGGCAGGAAATGCGGCTAGGTGCTTTCTCATTTCGCTTTGAGCTAAAGTAAGGTCGCCTGATGCTACAGCCTCAACAATTTGAGCATGCTGATCGACAACGTTGTTCATCTTTGGAACGTCTTCCTTACTCAATTTGCATACCCGTATTGAGTGCATTCTGACGCTCGCAAGTGTCCGCCATGCAAATCCCACCCCGCCTGCATGGCACAGCATTTCATGGAAATTTTCGTCGAGAGCGGAGAACGCGGCTGCATCACCTGCTTCAGCGGCTGCCCTTTGTAGGGACAGCTGTTTTTCGAGGATCTTCCTTGGGTGTGACGAAACGTTCCCAGTTAGCCGTGCGACCACCGCGAGTTCAATTGCTTCGCGGATAAATCGCCGCTCGAGGATTTGGGCGCGAGAGATGGGCAACACGAGTGTGCGACGATGCGC
>NZ_BMZE01000008.1 GCF_014652635.1 Devosia pacifica | reverse complement strand
GTAAGCGGGAAGCCCACCCCGTCTGGTGATGGCCGCTGTTGGGCGATATCGACATCCCAGTGTTAGTGAGGGGTGTCGTGTTCTATGTCTGCGACTATGCCTGGAGATAGAAGCTTTCACCTGATCGAGGCAGTGCCCGATCGGATGGAGGGCGCGCCGGTGGCGCAGCGACGTCGATGGTCCGATGCGTTCAAGGCCGAGATGGTGGCGCGCAGTCTTGAGCCCGGGACCAATGTCTCGGCGCTGGCGCGAGAGATTGGGATTTCTCCCCCACAGTTGTTTGGCTGGCGCACCGAGGCCATCAAGCGGGGTGAGGTGGAAAGACGTGATGAAGCGGCGGTCCCGGCACCCACGTCTCGTGTCAGCTCGATGATCGAGATCGAGGTCAACGACACAGTGATCCGGGTCGGCATCGATATCGGAGAAGACCATCTGCGGCGCGTGATCCGCGCTGTGCGGTCAGCATGATCCCTGCGGGCGTAAAGGTTTATCTGGCCAGTCAGCCCGTGGACTTTCGTAAAGGTCCAGACGGTCTTGTAGGTTTGGTGCGTGACGCTGGGGCAGATCCGTTCAACGGCGCGCTCTATGTCTTTCGCGCCAAGCGAGCCGACCGGGTCAAGATCGTGTGGTGGGATGGCACCGGGCTTTGTCTCTATGCCAAGCGGCTGGAGAAAGCAGCGTTCTGCTGGCCGCGGATTGGTAATACTCGGGTGAAGATGAGCTACGCACAACTGCTGGCGCTGATTGACGGGATGGACTGGAAGCGGGTGCGAACAGTATCCGTGAACCGCCCGCAATCTGCTGGGTAAAGTCTGCGGCAGACTGACTCAGGCAGCGCAAAAAGCCAGGCAATCGGGGGCGTTTTGTGTCATGATCGCGGCATGAACCCGGCCGATTTGCATGAGCTCCCAGACGACGTCGACGCCCTCAAGGCGATGATCGTGGCTACCCAGGCCAAGGTCGCTTCGGCCGAGCAAAGGCGCCAGGCGCTGGAAGCGGAAATCGCCACCCATGAGGCCGAGATTGCCCAGATGAAGGCGGACAAGGCTGCCGATGCTGACAGGATCGGTCGGCTCGAATCCATCATCGCCATGCTGCAGCGGGCACAATATGGAACCCGATCAGAAAAGCTGCGGATCGATCCCCTCGATGACGAGCAGATGGCTTTTGCCTTTGATGAGCTGCGGACCGGGCTTGGCGAGATCGAGGCCAAGCGCGAAAAGCAGTCCGGACAAACCGCGTCCCGTCCTTCACGTCCCCGGAAAGCGTTCGCACCGCACCTGGAGCGGATCGAAGAGGTGATCGAGCCAGAGGTGCCGGCCGAGTGCGAGGGCCTTGAGGCCGTGCGGATCGGCGAGGACGTCACTGAGCGGCTTGATGTGACGCCGGCCAAGTTCCGCGTCATCGTCACCCGTCGTCCCAAATACGCCTATCGCTTGGCCGACGGTGAGGATCGTATCGTGCAGGCACCGGCACCCAGCCATCTTATTGCCGGTGGCATCCCCACAGAAGCGGTGCTCGCCCAGGTGGCGGTCAGCAAATACGCCGATGGCCTTCCGCTCTATCGCCAGGAAGAGATCTATGCCCGTGATGGGGTGGAACTGGATCGATCGCTGATGGCGCAATGGATGGGGCGGCTCAGCTTCGAGCTCGAGCCACTCGCCCACCATGTTCTCAAGACCATCAAGCTCGGTGAGCGGATTTTTGCCGACGAGACCCGGCTCCCGACCCTGGCGCCCGGCACTGGCAAGGTGAAGACGGCCTGGCTTTGGGCTTATGCCCGCGATGACCGGACCTTTGGAGGATCAAGTCCACCGATGGTGGCCTATCGCTTCGAAGACAGCAGGTCTGGCGAATGCGTCGCCCGGCATCTGGATGGCTATTGCGGGATCCTGCAGGTCGACGGTTACGCTGCCTATAACCGGTTGGGCAAGACCAGTGGTGCCAATGACGCCATGACGCTTGCCGGGTGCTGGGCGCATGCGCGGCGCAAGTTTTTTGACCTCCACGCCAGTGATGGCTCGCCTTTTGCCGGCGCCGTGGTGACGGCGATGGCACCGCTCTGGGCCATTGAAGACGACATTCGTGGGCATGACCCCGATCTGCGCGCCGCCATCAGAGGCGAGAAGTCTGTGCCGATCGTGAGCAATGTGCTCGCCATGCTGGATCGGGAATTGCCCCGCATCTCGGGGAAATCGAAACTGGCCGAGGCCATCCGCTATACGCTCGCCCGGCGTGCTGTTCTCGAACGCTTCCTTGTCGACGGCCGTATCGAGATCGACTCCAACATCGTCGAGCGGGCCATCCGGCCCCAGACGATCACACGCAAGAACAGTCTCTTTGCCGGCAGTGACGGGGGCGGCCGCTCCTGGGCAACCATCGCAACGTTGCTCACAACGGCCAAGATGAACGGTATCGACCCCCACGCCTGGCTCACCCAGACCCTCGAGCTCATCGCCAATGGCTGGCCAAACAGCGACATCGACGCACTCATGCCGTGGAACTACCCGGGCTGAACGGTCTCGCCTTCTCGCTTAC
>NZ_BMZE01000007.1 GCF_014652635.1 Devosia pacifica | reverse complement strand
GTCGGAGCCCGAAGCAAGACGTATTGCAACAATCGCTTCATTCCCCAAACGCTAGACTACCCTGCCAGGCCGGTGGCCAGGAGGCGATGGCCCTTTCCCGGATGGTCAAATTGGGATCGGGCACCATGATGGCCTCGGTCACCTCATAGACACGTCCCAGCCCGTGACAGGTCGGACAGGCCCCTTGTGGCGTATTGGGCGAGAAATCCTCCGCATAAAGCATCGGCTGGTCGGGCGGATAGGCGCCCGAGCGCGAATACATCATTCGCACGAGGCTTGAGAGCGTCGTCACGCTGCCCACCGAGGAGCGCGCATTGCTGGCCCCGCGCTGCTGCTTTAGGGCAATGGCCGGCGGCAATCCCTCGATCGTATCCACATCGGGCACGCCGGCCTGATCGATTTGGCGTCGCGCATAGGGTGCCACAGACTCGAAATAGCGACGCTGCGCCTCTGCATAAATGGTGCCGAACGCAAGGGACGACTTGCCGGAACCCGAAATGCCCGAGAACACGACCAGCGCGTTCCGGGGGATAACAACGCTGACATCTCTTAGATTGTGCTCGCGTGCTCCGCGCACCTCCACAAAGCCGCCTCTCGCACTGGAGGTTTCGCCGAAAGAAGCATCTCGCATGGTCTCGTTCTTCTTCCGTCGTCCTTAGGAGGAGGTGTGCAGCCCTAATATTGAGTAAGCGCAGCCAGACCCCTTCATTGCCCAGAGTTCTCCGCGCGATACCTCGTTAACATCGTTTCGGCAGCTGCGTTCCGACGTTTGGGATATTGGGGCGGACGACTGTGCTGGCGATGTCGGCTAGAGCAGCAATTCGAACACACGATAGGCTCTGTCCCAATCCTGGGTCGTTGGATTCTTGAGCTTCGGGTCGAGGATTTTGAAGGTTTCCGCAAGAGCAAAGCTCAACCCCCCGGCGATCTCGGGAAACCGTGCCTGCGCTTCATCGCCGATGGCCAGATCGCTCGGGGGTGACCCGACCAGCCCGCTGAAATAATCGGTGAGCTGAAGGTCCGCGTTGGCCGCGCGGAACCGGTGGATCGTTTCCTGGAGCCCTTTGGTGATCGGTAGGTCCCAGGGCCGGATCACCTCCAGGTTGTTGGCCTTGGCGTTCGCCTCGCCGCGAATGACAAGGTCCCCGACCTTTCCATGAAGAAAATCCTCAAGCCTTTTTAGATCGCTCTTGTCGAGAACGAGATCGCCCGTCCGGCGAAATAGCTTCTCCAACCTATGTATCGTCGCCATTGCGCACCTCGCCTGCAGGGCGGTCAACATGATGCAAACCGTGCGGTCGCACCTTGACGTTCGTCAGGGCAGACTCGTTAGGACGGTGCTCCATGCAGACGTCCTTCTTCTGCTTGGCGTTAATCCCCTCGGCGCTGACGGGCGTCAGTTGAGACCGATCGCTGCGGTCCTAAGCTCGTTTGACGGCGGTCCAGGCGGCCCGGCAATTGCCCCATGAGGCGGAAAATGGACGAGGCGACGACGATGACACGCTCCACAGGTGCTGAAGAGGCGCCGGATACGGAGATGCTGTTTCAGCCATATCGGCTTGGCCCGTTCAACCTGCCGCATCGTATCGTCATGGCGCCGCTCACGCGTTCGCGTGCGCGCCAGCCCGGCAATGTGCCCAATTCCCTTGCCGCCTGCTACTACGCGCAACGCGCATCTGCGGCCTTGATCGTCAGCGAGGCGACGCAGGTTTCGATGCAGGGGCAGGGCTACGCATGGACGCCCGGCATTCACAGCCGAGAGCAGGTCCAGTCCTGGCACCGGGTGACCCAAGCGGTGCATCAGTCTGGTGGGCTGATGTTCAACCAGCTTTGGCATGTCGGGCGCATTTCTCATCCCGCGCTGCAGCCCGATAACATGCTTCCGGTTGCGCCTTCCGCCATCGTGCCTGAGGGACAGGCTTTCATCGAGAACGAGCGTGGCGAAGGCCAACTTGTTCCTTTTGTGCGACCGCGCGCGCTCGATATCGAGGAGATGCCCTATATTGTGGCGCAATATGAGCGCGCCGCCAGAAACGCCCAGGCAGCCGGTTTCGATGGCGTCGAAATTCACGCCGCCAACGGCTATCTGCTCGATCAGTTCTTGGAGACCGGCACCAACCGCCGCACAGATTCTTACGGCGGTCCGGTCGAGAACCGAACTCGCTTGTTGGTGGAGGTCGCGGAGGCCCTGATGCGGATTTGGGGTCCGGATCGCATCGGCGTGCGGGTGTCGCCCATGTCCAAGGCGAACGATATCCACGATGAACAGCCCGAAGCGACTTTTGGCTATGTCGCAGAGCGCCTCAACGACTTCCGCTTTGCCTATCTGCACATCGTCAACCCCGCGATTGAGCAGATGCAACAGGGCGAAGAGCCAGATCCCAGGGAGCTGAAAATGATCGATACGATCCGGACCAAATTCCAGGGCACCCTGATCGTGGGAGGGGGCTTTCAGCCTGGAACGGCGGCGCAGTGGATCCGCGATGGCAAGGCGGATCTGATCGCTTTCGGCCGCAACTTCCTCGCCAATCCCGATCTGCCCGAACGGTTCCGCACGGGCGCTCCGCTCAATGCGGACGATCCATCGACGTATTACGGCGGCGGCCAGAAGGGGTACACCGACTATCCGTCCCTGGCACAGGAGAGCGGCGAACAATCGAGGGCCTGCGTCGACCAACGCTGGCGGTAGGCCCAACGCCCGCACCTAAACGCGCGTGCTCACATCGCACCGACGGCAACCGGCTCCAAGCCGTTGGCGCAGCTTCATTCTTCCGGCCTTAAATTTCCTCGACGACGCGCCCGCATCTGCCATCGAGGCCGGCCTGCAGTGGCGGAAGCGGCCATCTCAAAAATCACGAACAGATATCTTGACGACCAAAGGACGAAGGCGTAATTAGTAACAAACTGAAGCGCTTCAGATTATATTTTTTTGCTGTAATACAGGAAAAATTACTGGAGGAGCGAAGCGTTTCAGATTGGAGGAAATCATGCATGAAGTTGACGTCCCCCCCGCGGCAACGAAGTCTGCTGGCTCACTTCGCCGCGTCGTCTCGGCGCATACCGAAGAGTTTCTGCTGGCCGGCGTTATAGTCGCGCTTATCGCGGTGGGTGGGTTTCTCTCGCCGGTCTTTCTCAGCCAATACAACATCACCTCAGTCGCCCGGCAGGTGTCGTTCGACGTGATGCCTGCGTTGGGGCAGCTGCTCGCCGTGCTGGCGGCAGGAATCGACCTCTCGATCGGGGCGGTGATCCGGCTGGCGCAGATGGTTTCGATCCTTCTTGTCGAGCGCGTTCCTCTCCCGGTCGCCTTTCTGCTCGTCATGGCCTGTGGCGCAGCGGTCGGGCTCGTCAACGGATTGCTGGTGGTAAAGGGGCGGCTCGAGCCGTTCATCGTGACCCTCGGAACATGGACCATCCTTGACGGCCTTAGCCTTCTGGTGACCGGCGGTCGTGGCATCGCCGCCAATGTGCCGGACGCCTTTGCCTATCTGGGACGGGGCACGGTGGTGGGCATTCCGGTACCGACCCTGATCGCCGCACTCGTCGTCATTATCATGAGTGTCGTTATTCATCGCTCCTCGTTCGGACGTCAGTTGTTCAGCGTCGGCAGCAACGACCTTGCCGCCCATTACGCCGGTATCAAGGTGGCGCGCGTCCGGGTAACCGTCTTCATGCTGGCCAGCAGCCTTGCGGCGCTCACCGGTTTCATCATGGCGGCGCGCACAGGCGCCTTCCAGCCGACCACGATTTCGAGTGGCGGGGCAGGGACCGAGCTGGCGACCATCGCGGCCGTCGTGGTCGGTGGTGCTCGCCTTTCCGGTGGGCGGGGCACTGTCATCGGCGCCTTGCTCGGTGCGACCCTCACTGGTGTCTTGTTCAGCATTCTCGTTCTCGCCGGCATCGACCCCTACGTCCAGTCGCTGATCCTTGGGCTGATCATCCTTGGCGCCCTGCTGCTGTCCGCATCCCGTCGGAGTAAATCATGATGTCCACGGCCATTGAGCTTCAGGCGCTGACCAAGCGCTTCGGTATCACCAAGGCGCTGTCGGACGTCTCGTTCTCCATCCGGCAGGGATCGGTCCATGCTCTCGTCGGAGAGAACGGTGCAGGCAAGTCCAGCCTCATCAAGATCCTCTCCGGTGTCCACCAGCCCGATGGCGGTGCCGTGCGGCTGTTCGGACAGGATTTTGCACCCAAGGACTCCGCGGCAGCACAGCTTTCGGGTGTGTCCACGATGTTTCAGGAGAGCCAGCAGGTTTCCAACCTCTCGGTCGCCGAAAATATCTATCTGGGCATGGAGCCGCGCATCGGTCCATTCCTCGATTGGTCTAGATTGATGAAACAGGCGGGCGACCTGCTCGGCCGCCTGGGCATCGAGATCGAGCCTGGCCGACCGATGGCCACACTGAGCCCGTCCGAGGCCAAGCTGATTGAAATGGGACGGGCGGTAAGCCGCAACGCGAAGGTGCTCATCATGGATGAGCCGACCGCCAACCTCAATCAGGCGGAGCAACAGATCCTGTTTCGCGTGCTCAAGCAGCTCAACGAGAAGGAAGGCGTCACCGTCATCTACATCTCGCATCACATGCAGGAAGTCTTCGATCTGTGCGATCATGTCACTGTCTTGCGTGACGGCCAGCATGTCGCAACGCTTGATGTTGCCGACACCGAGACCGACGGGCTTGTGCGGCTGATGATCGGGCGGCAGATGGAAGCCTATTTTCCAACCATTGCAGCGCCTGCCCAAGGAGAGCCGCGCCTCGTGGTGTCTGATCTCGCCCATCCCGCCCGTGGACTGGACGGAGCCTCGTTCGAGGTGGCACGCGGCGAAATCTTCGGCATCTACGGGCTCGCCGACAGCGGTCGCACGGCGCTAACCAATGCTCTGTTCGGAATTCAGACCGGTTTTGCCGGCGCTGTAAGGCTTGATGGTGCTCCCTTCGCGCCCACCAGTCCCACTGCTGCGATCGAGGCCGGGGTCATTCTCGTTCCCGAGGATCGCAAGCTGCAAGGCCTGATGCTTGACCTCGATCTGCTACACAATTTCAGCGTGGGAAATTTGGGCCGTTTCGTCAGCAACGGCCTGTTCGAGAAAAAGACGGCTCTCGAGGCCGCAAACACCCATATCCAGCGCCTCCGGGTCAAGCCCAACAATGCCTATGCCCTCGTTAAGGGGTTGAGCGGCGGCAACCAGCAGAAGGTGGCCATCGGTAAATGGCTGAACCGGGATTTCCGGCTCGCCATCTTCCAGGAGCCGACGCGTGGCATCGATGTCAGCGCCAAGATGGAAGTCTATGAAGTCATCAAATCGCTGAGCGAAGCCGGCGTCGCGATCCTCGTTCTCTCATCCGAGGTGCTCGAACTCATGGGGCTCTGTCACCGCGTCGGCGTTCTGTCCGGTGGCAGGATGACGGCGACAATCGAGCGCGCCGATTTCTCCGAACACGCGATCGTATCTGCGGCCCTGCCGCGAAGGAGGGCCTGATGAACGGTCTCAGCACATTGCGCAACAACCTGCCGATCCTGATCCTGGCGGCTCTGGTTGTCGTCGCTTCACTTCTCTCGCCATCGTTCCTGACCTGGAACAACATCATCAATCTCGTGCAGTATAATGCCGAATTGGCGCTGGTTTGCCTGGGGCTCACGCTGGTCATCATTTCCGGCAATGGCGGAATCGATCTCTCGGTCGGCGCGACCTTGGGGCTCTCTGGCGTCGTCGTGGCCATGTATGGCGAGTTTCTGGGGCTACCGGGCTCGCTCATCGTGGCCCTGGCGGTCGGCGCTCTTGTGGGGTTGGCCAATGGCCTGGCCGTCACCAAGGGCAAGCTCGAACCCTTTATCGCCACCTTCATCTTGGCCAGCATTGTCACGGCCATCACGCTCCTGTTCACAGGCGGCGGGCCGGTGCTGCGGTCCATACCGGACGCCGTTGAGGCCATTGCCGGCATCCGTCTGTCCGGCATTCCGCTGCCAGCGATCTATTTCGTCCTCACCTTTCTGGTCGGCGTCGTCATTCTGCGCATGACCCCCTATGGCCGCCATCTCTATGCCATGGGCGCCAGCAGCGAGACGGTGCGCTTTGCGGGTATCCGCACCGACCGTCTGCGGATTGCGACCTATATGCTGTGCGGAGCCCTTGCCGGCCTGGCGGGCCTTCTGACCACCGCGCGGCTGGGAATGGGTGAGCCCCGGTCCGGCATCGGCATGGAGTTGACCGCGATCTCCGCCGTGGTGGTCGGAGGGGTCAGTCTCTATGGCGGCCGCGGCACGATGACAGGCGCCTTCGTCGGCATTCTCATCTTCGCCGTGGTGCTCAATTTGATGAACATCCTCAATCTCTCGGCCTTCTATCAGCCGATCGCTCAGGGCAGCATCGTCATCTTGGCCGGACTGCTGCTGAGCCGCCGAAAGTCGATGTTCCTCAAGGTCGCCTAGGGTCAACAAACGATCAGGAGGATCACCGTAGACCAAGCCAAATCAACGCAACGATTATTGACCTGAACCATCCCCACTTGATCCGTGACGAATGACAGTCTGCCAACAGTGTTGGGCGGGCAGCGGGGATCCTTTTGTCTGAGCGCACAACCAGATGCGCTAGGGAGTGAGAAATGACTAAAATGTTCAAGATGTCTGCCGTAGTCGCCGCAATGCTCATGACGACAACCGCAGTCCATGCGCAAACCTACCAATACAACACCGTCCCCGAGGGAGACATCACGCTGTGCTTCTCGCAGGTGGTGATGAACCATCCGTTCCGTGTCGCGATGGTGGAGTCTTTTGAGCAGGTCGTGGCCGGCATGGAAGGCGTCACCGGCGTGGTGACCGACGCGCAGGGCGACGCCACCCGCGAGATCGCAAATATCGAGAGCCTCATCGCTAGGGGCTGCAACGCGATCATCGTCTCCAGCCTCTCCGGGCGTGCCATCTACCCCGCTTACCGCGAAGTCGCCGATGCTGGCATCCCGCTGATCATCGCCGCCTCCGGTGTGCCCGAAGAAGAAGGCATCCCCTACGTCTCGTTCGTTTCGACCGAAGAAGTGTCGATGGGCGAGCGTGCATTCGACTACATCGCCGCTCGTCTCGGCGGCGAGGGCAACATCGTCCAGCTGCAGGGTGTTCCGGAATCGACCAACTCGATCCTTCGTCGCGAAGGGTTCAACGCGCAGGCTCAATATTGGCCCAACATCGTGACGGTCGCCGACCAGAGCGGACAGTGGCTGCGGCTCCCCGCACGCCAGGTCATGGCCAACATCCTTCAGGCCAATTCCGATATCGATGCCGTGTTCGCCTACAACGACGAGATGGCATTGGGCGCGATCCAGGCGCTTGAGGACGCTGGCCGCACCGACGTCTTCGTGGTCGGCATGGACGGCCAGAAGGAGTCGCTCGAGGTCATCCAGAGCGGCGATCTGTTCGCCATGACCATCGCCAATGAATGGCGCATGGACACGGCCATCGAAACCGCAGTGGCAGCCGTACGCGGTGAAGCCGTGCCCCAGCGGGTCGTGCTGCGCGTGCCCATGATCACCGATGACAACATCGACGCGCACTACGACCCGGAAGCGGTTTTTTAAGGGACGGCACTCGTCTCCACTCCAATATACACAAGAGGAAAATATGATTAAACGTGGTGTCTACGATGTGCTCCAGGACATTCCGGTTTCGGAGTACCAGGATCGCGTCGCCCGTACGCGGGAAGAAATGAAAAAGGCGGGGTATGATGCCCTGATCCTGTTCAGCGATCCTGCCCGCATGGTCAACGTTCGCTGGATTGCCAATTACCGGTCCTTCGACGGTGTCTATCCCAACCCGGCGCTCGTCTTCCTTCCGCTTGAAGGTGATTTGGTCCTGTTCGCCGGGTCCGACCTGCTCCCTTACGCCAAGGACGAAAGCTGGATCGGCGACGTTCGCGGCGCCCGGCAGGAGCTGGGCAAGGTGCTGCGCGACTTCGAAACGACCAAGAAGCCTAGCAAGATCGGCATCGTTGGCTACCAGTACCTCGATCTCGAATTCTACCTGATCATCAAGGACGCGCTGCAATCGACCCCCATCGAGAAGACGACGATTGTGGATCGTTTGAAGTCGATCAAGTCCGAGACCGAGATTGGCCTTATGAAGATCGCCGGCCGCCTGGCCGACGGTGGGCTTGCGGACCTGCGCGACAATCTCAAGGAAGGCATGACCGAGCGTGAAGCCGTTCGGATCTGCTACACCTCGATGTTCTCGAACGGTGCCGACAGCCAGGCCTTCGACATGATGGTCCAGTCTGGCGAGAATTCCGCCAAGTACTTCCTGGCCCGGCCGCGCGACAAGGTTATCCGCAAGGGCGAACTCCTCCTCGTCGACATCGGTTGCCGGTTTAACGGTTACGCATCGGACATGGCGCGTGGCGTGGCCTTCGGTGAAGTCAGCGCCAAGCAGCAGGAACTGCTCGATGTGACGCTGGAAGCATGGCTGGCCGGCACAAAGCACCTCAAGGCCGGCAACAAAGCCTCCGCACCGGACAAGTATATCAATGAAGTCCTCGAACAGCGCGGATATTTGCATGGCAATGGCGAGGGCCGCTCATGCGGCCATGGCACCGGCATGGATCCCGAGGAAGAAATCCCGTCCATGGGTTCGGATGTGATCCTCGAGGAAAACATGAGCGTGTCGTACGAAGTGACGGTCCAGATCCCGGGCGTCGGCGGTAGCCGCGTCGAGGACGATGTGATCATCCGCAAGGACGGTCCGGAGTTCCTCACTCACTTCGCCCACTCGTGCCAGTGGGGCGTCTGACAACCCGGGGGTGGCCGGCGCTTTAGGGGCCGGCCACCCCATCGTGGAAGATGTCATGATCGTAGACTTCTGTAGCACCAACCTGCGCCTGCTCGAAGCGGCGAAGGCCTTGCACGACACGGCGACCGACCAACTGCGCCCGGGCGACCGCGTGCGGGTCCTGCGGTGCATCACGCGTTGCCATACCTGCGGCTACACGCCCAATGTGAGAATCGATTTTCAAACCTTTGACGATGTGAGCCCGCTCACGCTCAAGAACTTGCTTGCGCAGGAAGGTCGATTCCACGATGTCTCTGAATGACTATGACTTCGGAGATGGAGAACGCAGGAGAATGTCTACCCTCAAAGAAGTTGCTGCATTGGCCGGTGTATCGATGGCCACGGCGTCCGCCGCCATAAACAACGGACCGGTCGGCAAGGCGTCGCGCGAAAGAGTTCTCGCTGCCGCAAAGCAGCTCAATTACGTCCCGAGCAAGGCCGGACGGATGCTGATGACGGGAAAGAGCAACGTCATCGAAATGGTGATCATGACCATTGATGGCCACCCGGACATCGTCCGGCGCACGGCCTTGTTCTATTACTTGATGTTGGGTGTCTCCGAAGTCGCGGAGGCCAATGGTTTTGGCGTACGCTACACCACGAGATCTCATGATGCGCCTGACGTCACCGAGTATTTCGATCACGTTGTCGGCGATCGATCGGCCGACGGCATTATCATCGTTCCCCAGTTCGCCCGTGACTATTCATTTCTCAGCGCGCTGCACCGGGCCAGGTACCCCCATGTGATGTTGCGCCCCAGCCGCAATGCAGAAGATAGCAATTACGTCGACCTCGGCGACTACGAGGGGGGGCAGATGGTGGGGCAGGAACTCGTCGGGGTCGGCGCCAGCAGCATAGCGCTGATCAACGGCCCACAGTCACACCTCTGCGCCATAGAGCGCGAGCGTGGTCTGTCGGACGCTCTGCTCGACCTGGGTGGGACGATCGTCGCAAAGTCTTACAGCGACTATACGATTTCGGGCGGATACGACGCCATGGCCAGGATATTCGAAAGCGGCAAGCTGCCGGAAGCCGTGTTCTGCACCAATGACTATATGGCCGCCGGTGCGATGAACTTCCTGCGGGAAAAAGGCGTGTCCGTGCCAAGGGATATCGCCGTTATCGGTTATGACGACAGCGATCTGGCCACGGTGGTCTATCCCGCGCTCACGACCTTGGATAACCGCTTCTTCGAGATCGGCCAGGCGCTTGCTGAAGAACTGATTTCCGTCATCAGAGGCGAAACAACCACTATCGCCCGCTCGCTCATCCCGATCTTTCGGGAGCGCGCCAGCCACAGTTATGGCAAAACGGGGTGGGCAGATTAGTTGGACACGCTGTTCTTCAATCGACCAGGGTCTGGCTTCGTCAGTCTCAAGAACGCGAAATAATGCGCAAACCTCCAGGCCCTTTGCCAAGGTTAAGCAGGTCGCCCTATGACAAACAGAGTGGCCTTATTGGGAAGGTGACGCCGACAATGAGTTTTCTTCCGCGTGTGACCGATTTGAACCGCGAGTATGTGGCGCGGCAGTTCGACGATCTGGGGCCGGAGGCGTGCGTGGCCGAGGTCACCGAGCATCTCGGGCGAGAAAATCCCGAACTGCTGGATATGGTCCGCCGCTGCGCGAGCGACATCGGAGGCGGATTCGATACCATGGTGGGATTCGGCATGTTCTATCAGCTCTTGCTTGCAGCGGCGGTCGATGCCCATGGCAAGCAGACCCCTCACGCCTTGCCATGCGTTTCCGCATCGACGCGGGACGCGCTGGTGCGCGAAATCGATAAGGACGGGTCCGAAGCGTTCACGATGGGGGCCATTGCGGATCTTGAACGCACCAATCCCCAACTGCTGCAGATGGCGCACGGGTTTGCCGCGCAGCCCCTATCGTCCACTGGCCGCTCTCGGCCAGCTCGCCCTGAAGCGAATGTAGGCGCTGCCGAATTCCTGACTCTTCGGCGAACGGGCCAAAATCGGCAATCGTCAGATCGTTGCGATCGAAATCACCGGAGCCTAGCCGATGGCTCGCCGCCCCATTTGCTGCCATTATGCGCAGCGTGGCCAGCGAAACGATCCAAACCGGATGCGGCAGCAGCTCGAATGCCGCCGCCGAAGACCGAGAGAGCCGCTCCAATCCGCTCAATCACATTCCCTCCGGCCAAAGCGTCGATCAGCCTTGCCACCCGGCACGCTCGCGATAATTTACACACCCCTCCCGCCGCCGCAATATCGTCATCGCGGTCCGCCAACGCCAATGCCTGTTTACCCTTTCCAAAACCATAACGTTTCGTTTCGGGGTGTACCACATAGCACTGGTATACATATGTCTGCAGCGCCGGTATCTCGAATGCAGTGGGCACCGCCGCGCACTTTGCACCTGACAGTTGTGCATTCATAAGCAACCGGAAGTCATCGAGCCGATAGTAGAAGATTTGACGTCCGCTTTGCTGGCCTGAAAGCCAGAATCGGACCGTCTGTAATCGGCCCCGACTTCGCCACTGCACTTGTGATGGGAATCCCCGGCGCAACGACCGATACGGGTGGCTGAAGACAGGCAGGTTTAGTGTAAAACTTCGCGCTTGCAGACATAGGTGAGGAGCGCACCATGCCGTTAGGGGCCGGACACAGGGGCCTAGTAGTCGACGCGACTGAAGCGGTATCAACGGCTGCTCGGGCGCGGCTGATTGCCATCGACGGTTTGCCAGTGAGCGGCAAAAGCACTCTCGCTGACCGGATGATCGAGGCTATTGGTGCCGAAGCGATCTACTTAGATGACTTCGTAAAGCCAGAAGCACAGTGGCGCGGCCCAGTTGGGCCAAGCTTCCCCTTTCCGTACATCCGCTATGACGATTCACTCAACACAGTGAAAACCCTGCACCGTGACGGCAGCTGTTCATATTTCCCATATGACTGGAGCACCGGACGCGCAGCGGAGAAGGCCCGGCATGTCACCTTGGCCCAGCCGGTCATTATCGAGGGAGTCTCATCATTGCACCCTTATTTGAAGCCCCTCTACGACACATCATTCTGGGTAGAAAGTGACGCCAAAAGCACGCTGCGAGCAAGCTTGGAGCGTGGTGTTGGAGACTGGGCCGACGAATGGCGGCATCTCTTCATGCCTTGCGTTGAAGTGTATCTACAAACTACCCCGAGTGATCGCGCCGACTATATCGTCATGGGGCGCGGGTACTCGGAAATGTCCGTTTCGTAGGCGCGCACCACAACTCGCCGACGGCAGGCATGGGGTCGTTGGCAGCTCAATGGCCGTTACTGTGACGGCGCGGGTTGTCCCCGGTTAGTCGTCCTTCGCATCACCCGGCATTCCGGAGGCTGGTGAGCCCGGAAACATGTCCCGGGCTCCTCAAGCTTAGAGGGCCATTCCGATTGCCTTGCGAATGGCTATCTGCACTGGAGAAGGTGGGAGCGACGGGTCAAACTCACCTTTCGGTAGGAGAGGTGGCTGAGCCATGAAACGCGGCTCGGTTCCTCGATGCGGTTGTGCCGAGTGAACAAGGAAGGGATGACATAGGTAGACCGTTCCGGCTTGTCCTGTCGCTAGGACTTCTCGGCAGTCCGCAGTTGACGCATAACCGTCAGCAGCAAGTTCACCCAGTGTCAGGCCACCTTCGCCATGGGGGAGCAACTGCCTCGCAATCGTGCTATGCGAGCCTTTACGGATTTTGGTTGGCGCATCCAGTTCGCCTACATCGGAGAACAGGAACAGCATGAGCAGCGCTCTGCCACTGCTTTTCACGTTGGCTCGCCACTGCATGAAGTCAGGGTTGTCGGTGCCAAAACTGACATCCACATGCCATCCCGCATCGCCCGGATCGTTTGGTGAGGGGAAACGGATTGGAAAGGTCCCCAGACCATTGGGTCGCACCCAGCGATCCTTCCCGACCAAGGCATCATAGGATGCATGCAAGAGGGGGGTGTTGGCTGCCTCAACGAATGGCTTGCCTGTCATGAAGCCCAAACGGACAACCGGCTGTTTCCATGTTTCTGGCGCATCAGGGGAAAGTCCCATGGCTTTCCAAAGCTGATCTCGCCCTTGACGGGCCAGATCACCATCAAAGGCACCTTCCAGTTTCACATAGCCATGATCAATAAAGTGCTCGATCTGAGCCTGGCTCAGACCGCAATGAGAAGCTTCCGACATTCAATAGATCTCCGCACGGCCCCCAAGCAGGACGGGCCGTTATGATCTGATTGGCACCAACGTGCCGCGACGACAGGACGGTCGTCAGATCAGCGGGAAGAATGTGGACTTAAACATCATCATCTTGAGCCGAAATTAGCAGTAGAGCTTTTTAGTGGCAAGGCCGTCCACTTGAACAATGGGAAAACCGGATTGCAGCGTCCGCTTTTCTGAATGCTTCGGAACAGATTGAATGTCGGAAAAGGGGTCGGATGCCGAATGGCAGGTTTTTCCATTTCCTCGACAATATCGGACCGACCGCTACCGGCCCCAAATCGAACTGATCTTCTTCTTTCCCCTTATGCCCGATAAATGGCAACACGAGCTCGAATCCGTCGGTCGCAGCTGCGTCATACTAGCTCCGATTCAGATAGCATATCGCTTTTGGGGCGACGTGCGCTGCGTGGCGATCAATAGTAGCGACTGGACCCCGAAAATGGAGCTGGAGCAAAAACACTGGCGTTACTTCTTCATCCGCTTATCGTCTAGCTTGTGCCAAGTGCTTGGCAGTAGGATGAATCGTCTCGAGTCGTTTTGACTCATGACGACTCGCTTTGACTCATCAATCAACCACCGGTACGGGCAAGTGTCTCTAGTGTGTTCCAACCTTCCGGCCTCCTTGATGTTGTCTTTGAACGGGTTCACAACCTCGGAATTGCTTCTTTTGATTGATTAAGGCCGTTGGCATGTTGGGGTCGGTTTTTGCTTGGATGCTAGAGTGGTTACACCAACGCGACCAGGGCGCCAATAAGGAAGTGTCCGGCAATGTCGATAGAGCTGACGGGATAGAGCCTGGATACAGGCGTGTCGACAACCCGGTCGAGAAATTCGATGAGCCGGTCGACGTTCTGCGTTACCAGCCATATTTCGTGGGGCGAGTTTCCGAGAGCAGCGCAAAGGTTTGGCGTCCACATCACCTCGTGGCGATCATTCTTGACGAGAGTCGCCTTGCTGGGGAACTGCAAGGGCACACGAGAGACGCGCTAAATCAGGCACGCTCGCGCCTCCAATCAGAAGTTGCAGCGATCACTGCGCTTTGGGGGCCGCGCTTCCTACGCGACTGGTGCGTGGTTGTAGCTTCGCGTGGCGACATGCAAACGCTCGATCTGCATCTCACCAAGGCCGCGCAGGCGAGACTTTCTCAAGGCGAGTTTGTTGTCTGGCGGTCTGCTGACTTCCATGTGGCAGAACCAAGAGGCCGTGGCAGGCGGCAGAACACAAACTTCGAAAACACCACTGAAGATGCAATCGCCGGACAGACCTACGTGATCGACCGGCTCATCAACGGCGCGCTGCTCGCAAGTGGGTTCGGCGTGTTGCAGGCAAATCGGGAGGATGTATCTCTCCTTGTTCTCAAGAGCCGACTGGACAAGCTTTCGCGGCTGAGACCGCAACGGGGAGCGCCTCCGGAGAACGCTACTTTGGCGATGTACAGAAAGTTCCGGCATGACCGGGCCCCCGGTGTTGTAAGACGGCTTTTCGATGAGGCGGTGCGCACCGCGGGCACAGATGCTGGGAGGCAGATCGAAACGGACGGTCGCGAAATCGCCGATCGGCTCGCATCGCGCCATGTTAATTTGGCCGATCTCGCGGGCCGGCATCGGACTTCTGAGGAAGTTGACAGCAATGAATTCATTGCGCGTGAGCTCGCCGCGGACGAGCGCATTGCATCGGAACTCAACACATTCGACATGCTCCTGGAGCTCTATGTTGCCGCGCGGGTTTTTTCCGACAACGGCCCACCGGCTGGGCCTGATGAAGTTTGGTCCGCGGATCGAAAAGCAGATCGGCAGGATGTGCTTACCGGAGAGCTGTTCGAACCGGGAAACGGACTGCCTTCGGTTTACTTGATGACGCGCATCGCGTTCGACTTCGATCTGAATCCGAGCGAGTTTTTGCCCCAGCTCTATGATCTAAAACCGCATTTCGAAGCCGCGCGCCTGATTGGCGCAGCCCGACGAACAGGTAGGGTCCGCTATCGCTCGTCAGAAGCGTACTGGGGGTTGGATGGCCTCTCGCACCCAGATAGGGATGCGAGCGTCAGCGGCGACCTGGCGGAAGCTCGGGTTTTTCTAAGACAGAAGGCAACAAAAGCGTGCTGGCGGCTGCTTAAAGCCACGCCGCCGGGTCAGCTCTCGGACGAAGACGTATGGTGTCATTGCGGTCGGCAAACCGAAGGCATCAATCTGACTTCCTTCAAGATTGGCAGAGACGCCGAGCAGTTTGCTCCGGCCGATCATTAGGCGCTAGACTAAGGCTCTAGTGGAGAGCACGCCGAACTGTCTTCGCAAGAAAGCCAAGCGCCCTCGTCAGCTGCCCAATGCCTGACGGGCATGCACGACCCGTTTAGTTATTGTCTGTCACGTCGCATTCTACTGAGACATGGCTGCCTCGATTTTACAAAGATCGCAGAGCGTCTGGATCCACGGTCCTTTCATCCGCATGCCAGGCGCGCCATAGCGCTCGCATATGCTGCCGGGCTGGGCATAAGGGCCGCATCAACGTTCGCTAAAAACAATGCACTTGGCCACGCGGAAGGGCGTACGACAATTACGGTGTGGTACGTAGAAAGATGAGAGCGCCGAAACAATTCAATACGGTTCTTAAGACTAACAGGCGTTCGCGACCAGGGACGCGAGCCTGTCTTGAACAAGGGGATCGAAGCAGTGGTCAGCGACAGGCTTCTCCCACAGGCAGGGGCCCTTCTCACATCATGCCGCGCGATGTTGGCACCCCCTCGCCGGAGTTTAACTGCATGGGTCGTTCGTGGGTGGGCCTTCAGGCGCGCTCGGATCGCGGCTTCATCGTGGTTGTGGATCGGCGGCTAAGCGATGCGTAACGACAAGCGTTTCTGGACGACCTGCTGTCGTTGTCCGTCCACTATCCGTCGAGTCGAGGTGCAGGTACCTTTTTACCACTTCTTACGGCGGGTCTGAGGCGCCGGGTCCAGAAGTCCTGTCCTCTGCCCAAGAGTCCCTGATAGTCTTCTCTTTCCTGTAGCTTCTGTCCAGATGTCCCCGCATCTCGGTCCCAGACATTATCCTCGCATCGATAAGACGGTCCACGAGCGCAGCAATTGTTTGACAATCTTGGCTTACAATATTCATGGCCTTCGTAAGCAGCCTCTTGAGATCGTTTTCGACGCTGCTAATGCTGTCTTCTGAGTCGACGGCGCACCTGATGACCCTGCGCGAAACGAGCGTCTCTCCCAAACCCTGGTTTTCCTTCGCGGCGACAAGCAGTTCGGTCGCCCGAGCCAGATCGGCCTCGGCACCTGCGTTGGGACCTTTGCTGAGAACCATGTCGGCGGCGCGTCCACCAAGCGAGATAGTGACAAGGTCCTCAATGTCTTGGTGCGTAAAGACCGTGGTTGGTGCCGTTGACCGCACAACCCCGTCCACAGCACCGTTAGGTACGATTGAAATCAGATCGACATCGTGTCCGAGGCGGTGCGCGACGACTGCGTGGCCAAGTTCATGTACGGCGATTGCGCGAATGTCCGCTGGCGGTCGGTCGTCGACTGGCAGTATCTGTGACAGGATGTCATCAAGCTCGAGCGGGCGGCCGTGGTTTCGCGCTTCGGCGCGGGCATCCTTGACCCATCCCTCGATCGAAGCGGGGGTGGCGCCGCGTGCTGGATTCAAAAGCTTCTCGAGGTTGGCTTCACGCAGATCGCTCCCAAGCCAGTATCGAAACACTGACAGCAGCTCGCTGTCGGTACTAGGCGGAAGGACGCTGACACGTTTTTGAAGTCGACCGGGTCGGACCAAGGCAGAATCCAGGCGGGCGTAGTAATTTGTGGCGCCGATGAGCAGGATCTTGCGACCGGAGTTCCGGAGTCGATCGATCTCGGTCAAGAACAGTGTGATTATCGGTGTCCACCAGTCACGGCCTCGTGGATCCATCGTTTGCCGGTCCGGTAACGCGTCGAGTTCGTCAAGAAATCCGATGCACGGTTCAGACGCGAGAATCTGATCGACGAAGGTTTTAAGATTGCGGGCCACTCCGCCGAGCGCGCCGTCTCCAGTGGTGAACCACCCACCCACACTGCTAGAGACGAAGTTCCAGCCAGCTGTTGCCGCAAGACTGTTCGCGATCAGGGTCTTGCCGGTGCCCGGCGGGCCTTCCAAGATAACGAATGGAATGTGATGAGGGGCCAGTTCATCTGTCTCGACCACAGCGAGATCACGAAGTACTTGGCCGGACCAGCGTTCGACGACGCCGGTCAGGGGCAGTTGGTCGAGATGTGGAACATCAGGAGCTGCGATGGTCGCGCCGCGCTCAACGGCACGCTTTAGGTTTGCTACACAGTCGCCAGCAGATGCTCCGGGCCTCATCGATGCGATGATGACCTCAAGCTTGAGCTTCGCCATGGCCGGCGTCACGCCACGCGCCGTCTGACCGGTGAAGCGTCTGATGGCCCTGCGCAGCAAGTCAGGCGTGAGAGGAGGCAGAGTGATGCTCAGATCTGCGACAGCAAGTACCGCCTCGTCGAGAAGCTGAACGTCATGAGTAATGAACATCAAGCTGTGATTGTTCTGCAGCAGACCGAGCTCATCTCGTCCGGCTTGCATACGCAGGGAGCCCGACTTCTTGAGTTCCGTGACCTCTGACACCACCGGCGAGCTTCCATCGCTTTGACGACACTTCCAACGGGGGAAATCCAGTCAGGGTCGGACACCTGGACGACAAAGACGCCGGGATGTCGCTTGAGCTTTGTACGCATGCTTCGCGTCAGCGTCATGTCCAGCGCAGTGTTTGCCAGAGCTGCTTCGGCGCTTTCGCGCTCTCGATCTTTGTTGTCGTCTGATCTGAAGCGCTTGGTCAATTCTTTGACGTCGTCATCATCAATATTGGGAAGATCGAGCACAGCCATACCTCCGCCGCGAGCGGTTTCGCCGCTCGCGTGCCAGAAAAAAGGGGATCATGAATTCGGCGAATGCCGCGTCAGGAGAGCGTCAGAACGGGAGCGTCGTTCCCGAAATCAGGGTCGATTGGTTGCCACCCCGACAAACCTTTGCCTTTCGAACCACAGCAGAAATGTGCTGCAGCGCTTCCCGACCCAAAGACGAGGTCGCGCATCACGGTATAGCTCCTCCCATCCGGCGATAGTGCCAGGAGTCCTGAGTGCAGCCAGGCCGCGCGCAGATACGAGGCGGAGGCGTTTGCGGACACCACGGTTTCGATGCGCACGTCGGATCCCCGCAGCAACAGCCAGTGGGTATCGGCCAGTCTGGAGGCCATGGCGACCAATCCGCCACCAAATCTCATTTCGAAGATCTCGCCAGCTGGAACTGTGTCGAAACCGCGCCGTTCTCCCAGCCGCCCGGGCTCCGTCCGCGGGCCTGCGATGACAGAACGTGCGCAACCCTCTACGAACAAAACATCATTGTGGCGGAGGGCAAGGCAGGCCTCGGCCGCTATCGCATCGAGCTGGACGTAGCGTTCGAGGCCGACCGCGTGTCCGTCCGGGACGCCATTAATGAGGCGCCGTTCACCCGATCCTGCGAGCCTAGACCAGATGATCCGCTCGAGCACTTTTGCATCTTCGGCGGTGAGCAGGTCGTCGGCATCGACGACTGAGACAATCGTTTCGATGCCTTCAATCGGTTGATGCCCGTGGGCAATCCGCCATCCGACATCCCCTGCCATCCCAACATACGCTGAACTCGAGTTCATGAGGACGTAAACCCCGGGCCGCCGCAGGGTAGCATGCTGCAGGAACTCGCGGCGCTGGTCACCGGCAGCCACAAAAACCGAAGCAAAGAACGGATTAGTGTCTAGCTCTACGATGCCCGGCTCGCTGACTTCACCCCCCGCGAAATCACCTGAAGGCGGCTCTGACGTTTCGGATCCCTGATCATCGAGGTCTGGATCGCTCCCGCACTTGGGTGGCGCTCGACGGACAACGGTGAAGGCATCGATGACGCCCTCGACTTCGGCTGTAAGCACGCCGGCTTCAACCAGAAGCATGGTGGCCCCAACGGGATCTCGATGGTCGGGCAGTTCGATGACGATATCGCCGACAGTTGCGCCTTCGTTCGCATCAACGATGCTCAGGATCTGAACCTGGTCCGAAGGGGACAGCAGTCGATGCTGCACCAGCCCATTGATGAGCGATGCGGCTTCGGAAGGGAAAATTACAGAAAGGGTCTTGTCCGGTGCACCGGCACCAGTAGAAGAAAAGTCAGCCATGTTAGCCTCTGGTCACTCAGGGGTTCATGGTCAGGTTGGCGGAGGGTTTGCAGACCTTCCGTCGACCGCCTGTTTGCAGCAGGTGGGCCCGACCAGTCGAGTCGGTTTCGTCTCGACAGCTGAGTAAATCAGTCGGCTTGTTTGAAAAATCAAGCCTGACGCGACCGGTCCCATCAATCTCTTCGAGGGTATGGTTAACGTTAGCTCATAAGAACGCAGACCGGGCAGAATACATTCTGACCAAGTGCATGCCGAAGGCAGAGCGTCAGCTGCGCCGGCTGGCAAGATTGGGGCCGAAAGCAGAATGGCGGTTCTGGTCAGGACTCGAAGCGAGCTGCCACCCCGTCGCTGTCCTACCAACATCACCACGGACTGCCCGAGGCCGAGGTTCCTGGGTGGGCCACCCGTCGGCGCTATTGGGAACGCTTCCTGAGGGTCACTTTTGCCTGCAGGTTCTTCGGCGCAGAAGACGGGACCGGGATCGGACGTTCTCCGCTACCGGGAGGGCAAATATACGCTCGCTAGCACACCAGAGCGCCCGCATCGAGTCGAGCCGCCAAAGGTACCACTTGGCGGCGCCTGCGACACGCCTCCTTCAAACTTTCGACCGGCAATCATATCGCCGATCAGTGCGCCGACGCATCTTGCCGGCCGGCGGCCTACGCGACAAAATATGCGCGATGCTGGGCTAGGGCCGCCTCAAGCTTCGATGTAAAGCCCGACAGGTGCGCGCGCATCTCAGCGGTAGCGCGCGCCGGATCGTGCGCCTCGATCGCGGCGAGGATCGAGGCATGTTCGCCAGCGACCGCCAGCAGCGCATCGGTCGGCAGACGCGCCATGGCGCACACCCGTGCCGCATGGACCCGCATCTGCGACAGCGTCTGCCAGGCATAGCTGACCCTTGCAGCAGTGCAGAGCAATTCGTGAAACCTGTTGTCGAGCTGGTCGAAGCGTTCGGTCTCGCCTGCCGCGGCGGCCGCGCGCTGCTGATCGAGCGTCCGCTTCAGGGCGCGATGTACGCTCGCCGGAATGCCCTCATTGCCCGCCGGGTCGGTGTCGTGCGGGCGGATGCCCAGTGTCAGTTGATCGCCTGCTTTGACCGCACCGGCACGCACGGGAACAACCTGTTCGCCGAGATCGGGCGAGCCGATCCTGGCGTTCGCGCCCTCCACGGCCTCGACCGTCACTTCGAGGAAGTTCATGCGCGGGGCGCCGATGAAGCCGGCGACGAATCGGTTGGCTGGCCGGTCGTACAAGTCCAGCGGGCTGCCCACCTGCTGCACCACGCCGTGGTCCATCACCACGATCTTGTCGGCAAGCGTCATCGCCTCGACCTGGTCGTGGGTGACATAGATGATGGTGGTGTCGAGCTCGCGGTGGAGGCGCGCGAGTTCGAGCCGCATGTCGCCGCGCAGCGCCGCATCGAGACCGCATTGGATTGCAACATTTACGCCGAAGTAGCCGATCGACGCTCTGCTACCCAATGTTGGCTTTTGCTTCCGCGCTGCAGTCTAGCTGTTCGTGGACCCATCATTTGAGATTGGGTTGAAGCCGTGCCTGTTCAACCTCTGGATGATCTTCCAACGTAGCGCTGCTGGCCATCGCTCCACATTGCCATCCTTGAAACGCGCACTCACTACGGCCTCCATTTCAATTGGGACCTCGTCTGCTGGCGCGCTTGCGGCTGTGACCTATTGGTCCAGTCTATCGGGTGACGTCCGCCCATCCGCCACGGCTCTCGCTTTCAAAGATGGCATCCAGGATACGCATGTTCTGAATCGCGTCCTCAACGCAGACGGGCGGCTTCTCGCCTCGCAGAACGGCGAGGGCGAAGGCTTCTGCCTGTTCGGTATAGTGGTCGCAGGCGGGAATGATTTCACGGCGCGTCAAGCTTGCGTCGAGTGTGGTCCCGTCATCGACCAGCAGCGCGGTCGGCGTATCGGCGGGCGGGTTGAATGGAATGACGATCTCGAGGCGTTTGGGTGTCCCGATGACTTCGATCGACTGATGCGTGACCGCTTGGGTAGAGCAGATGAACGAAAGCTGCTGGCCGCGGTCGAGTGTCTCGGTCCACGAGCGCCACGACGCGCCGGGGCTCGGCCTCGAGGAGGAAGCGTGTTCCGGTGACAGCATAGCAGCCAATATCGAGTATGCCGCCGCCCCCGATCTCCGCGATTTTTCGGACATTGGCGGGATCATCGAGAAAATCATAGAGGAGTGTCAAGCGGTTGCGGCTGGGCATGCACATGAACGGCAACCGGTCCGACCGTGGCGGCAAGTCCCGCAGTTCTTCTTGCCAGTTCGGTCGTTCAGTCAGCATGGCGCGTGGCAGGCAAACTGGCCGAGGGCCGGCGAATTGCCGGCGGGCCGGGTCCTGGCTACTCGATTAGCGCGCTGTCGCGGCGAAAAGGGCTTACACCGCAGGTAGAGCGTTCAGCGCTGCGACACCCGTCGCAGCCTGAGCAACTCGCGTGGCGCCGGCAAGTGCCAGACGACCTGGTAAGCTTCGACGGCATCATTCGCCGTGACCGGCCGGCCGGGGAGCGCAACCCATGGTGGCACCGGCACGCCGAGCAGGCTCAGCAGCATCACCCTGGCGGCGGCGCGTCCCTGATCGTAGGGCAGTTGCGCACCGATTCCCTTGATCATTCCGCCGGAGGCCATCTCTATGGTCGCCTGATGGCCGAGATCTACCGTGGTCATCGGCAGCGGCTTGTCCAGCGTCTTCAGCGCTGCCACGGCCTTCATCGCCGGTACGTCCCAGACCGCGAACAGGGCCGACAATTCCGGCTCGCGATCCAGCAGCGCGTGGATGGCCTCACCCGCATTGTCCGGCGCAGAAAACCGCTCGCGGACGATGCGGACGCCCGGGCGGTTGTCCGCCATCCATTTGCGAAAGGCGATCTCGCGTTCGTGCGTGGCGAAGAAGTCATTGGCATAGCCGAGAATGCCGACAACGGCATCCTCGTGCATATGCGGGGCCAGAAGACTGGCACCCATCTGTCCCAGGCCGAAATTATCGGTCGACACCACGCTCGCATAATCGTTTCCGGGCAACATGCCGGTCGGGGCATTGTCGAGCAGGATCAGCTTCTTGCCGGCAGCCGACAGTGCCTTATGCGCATCCGCGACCCGGGCGTTGCCGATGGGAATCGAGATCACGCCATCGACGGCCTCACCAGCCAGTCGGTTCAGCGCCGCGACATGGGCATCGATGTCGAAGGCGCAATCGACCACTTCGACGACAGCGGCATTGTACTGGCCGAGCAGGGTAACGATCCCGGCGAGTTCCTGCTTGGACCAGTCGCTGGTGGTGGTGTGCAGCACGACGGCAATGCGGAAGCGGCGCAGGGCCGCCTCCGCCTCATCGGCGAGTGACAGCCGGACCTGATCGGCGGGAACGGCGCGTTCGCCGTGCGGGCCCAGTCCTCTTATCGCCATGACGCACCCTCCAGACATGCTGGATGGCGTGGAGTCGGTCGGATCATGGGCCTCCCCCTATGGTCTTGGCCGGTTGTACCGGCTGATGCAGCGACTGCAGCAGCCGGACGAAATCGGGATGCTGCAGTGGCGAGCCATGCGCGATCCAGCCCTGCAACAGGCCCGGCTCGAAGATCTCCTCCCGGGCCACCTGGGCTGCGCCCACCAGGCCCGCGGAAGCGCCCATCTGCGAGCGCACGATCTGCAGGTCGCGCGTCACCAGCGGATGCGACATGCGATATACGGCCTCGCGAATGCCGGCTAGCAGGCTGTCGCCCGTTTCTGACACCACGCCGCCCACGACGATCATCGAGGGGTTCAGCATGTTGGCAAGCGGCGCCAGCGCTTCTCCCACCAGACGCCCGCACCTTCCCAGCAATTCGACGCAGAAGATATCCCCGAGCTGTGCGCCGTGGCCCACATCCACCACGGACACCTCTCCCTGGCGGGCGAGTGCCTGTGCAAGGTAAGTGCTGTCACCCGCTTCCGCGGCTGACTGTGCCTCGCGCGCTATGGCGTCGGCGCCGGCCACGGCCTCGAGAACCTCGTTGCCCACCCGGGCATGGCCGATCATTCCTGCGGCCCCTTGCGCGCCACGATGGATGTGCCGGTCGGACACCAGCCCCGCACTGATCGAGCGCCCCAGCTTGACGTAGATCATGTCGTCGCCGGCCGTTCCGGCGCCGGCGCCGGCGCGGAATTCACCCATGGTCATGGTCTGGACACCGGAGCGAACAAAGACCGGCACCTTCATCTGCGTCGTCAGCCGTTCGACAAAAGGATAGCCCTGCCAGGACTGCACCGCGTGCAGCACCGGCACCGGCGCGAAGGCGGTCTCCGCCTTCTCGACCGCGCCCGGCAGGGCGAGCGCGACGGCCCAGGGGGCCGGACGGTCGGCCTCTTCGAGCATCCAAGAGAACAGGGTCACGAGCCGCGCCAGGATGGCTTCGGGCCCTTGTGTGAGCTGTGCTGCCTCGTGGTGCTCGATCAGCAGCCGGCCGGCGAGGTCGGCGACGCCAACCGCGATCGAGGTCTGATCCACCACCGACACCAGAACCGTTGCCGCCTCGCTGCGAAACTGGATCTGGCGGGGAGCGCGTCCACCCGTCGCGGGCCCGAGATCACCCTCCTCGACCAGACCCATTTCCATCAGCGTTGCCAGGCGGTCGGCCACCACGGCGCGACCGTGCTCGGAGGCGCGCTCCAGCTGCTGACGTGTCGTGGCGGTGCCGAGACGCACGAGATTCAACATCAGCGCCAGGCTTGCCTGCGCCACATCGAGGGTGCGCGGGCGCCCGACGGTGCGCCGGGCTTGCCGCGCGGCAGAGTCGGTGTCCGCCACCCTTTCGGATGCAGCGTTGCGCTTCACGGGCCTCTCCAATCTACACGAATGCCGGAATTCGCGTCGCCGTTACAGGCGCTGCGTGTGCTGTAAGCTGATCGGTTAATTCAATCAAGCAAAGCCTTATGCCTATTTTACGACATAAGATATGCAACTTTTGCATTTTTAATGTTGACTTATGTGGATGATCGGGAATAGGGCATTGGTTGTCGCCGCAAGGCGCAGCAATCAAGAGCCGCAAGTGCTCGTACATGGAGGTGGAGGATGGCCGTCAGACTGGCCTATCACGCGAATTGCTGGGGACCGCTCGGAGGCAACGCTGTCGGCGTGACCTCGATCGCACAGCTGACCTATCGGACCTTTGGCGACATGGAACGCGCGATTGCTGCGATCGGTGACGCCGGCTACGAGGGTGTGGAGCTCTTCGACGGCAATCTGCTCGATTACGAAGGCCGCTACGACGATCTGCGCGCGGCACTCGATCGGGCAGGGCTCAGCCTCGTAGCGGTCTATTCGGGCGCAAATTTCATCTTCGACGACATTCTTGCGGAGGAACTCGAGCGCATCGAGCGCGTCGCGCGTGCTGCCGCAATGCTCGATGCGGAACATCTGGTGGTCGGCGGTGGTGCGCAACGCGTTCTGGGCCAGCGGCCCGACGATATGCAAAAGCTCGGCGCTGCTCTCGACCGGGTGGCGGACATCGCCGACGGGTCGGGGCTGAAAGGGCATTACCACCCGCACCTGTCGACGATGATCGAAGGGCCGGACAGTGTTCGCGAAATCTTCCGGCACACCCGCATCGATTTCTGCCCGGATACCGCGCATCTCGCCGGTGCAGGCGGAGATCCGTCAGTGCTGGTCGCGGACCTTCATAATCGTATCAGCTACGTGCACCTCAAGGGGCTGCAGCGCGACCCGTTCGCCTTCGCGCCCCTGGACACCGGCGATCTCGACAATGCCGCGGTGATCGAGGTGCTCAAGGCAAACAGCTTCGATGGCTGGATCACGACTGAACTCGATGCCTGGCCGGACCCAGAAGAGGGCGCCAGGCGCAGTTACCGATATCTGGCCGAGCGGCTCTGATAGCCACGTCGCCAGTTCACAAGGGAGGTAAAGACATGAACAAATTCAATTCCAAGGTGCTGCTCGGTGCGGCCCTGCTCGGCTCGATGAGCGTTGCCGGCGTACACGCCCAGTCTCCGGACGAAGCCCTGGCGGCCCTTGCCGAACAGACCCTGTCGCTGGGGCCGAACGGGGAGGAGCCGGTTGCGGCTTCGGAGGTCAGCCTGACCGATGAAGAACTCGCTGAAATCCGCGAGATGGACGCGACCGCCGCAATCGTCATGCACTATGGCGGCGATGACTGGAGTCAGGCGCAGATTGCCGGCCTCGAAGCCCAGTTCGAGGACATGGGCATAGAGGTGATCGCCACCACCGATGCCGGTTTCAGTTCGTCCAAGCAGGTTTCCGATATCGAAACCATCATGGCTCAGCGTCCCGATATCATCGTGTCCATTCCGACGGACCCCACCGCCACAGCATCTGCCTATCGCCAGGCCGCCGAAGCGGGCACGACACTGGTGTTCATGGACAACGTTCCCACCGATTTCGTTCCCGGTGAAGACTATGTGAGCGTGGTTTCTGCCGACAATTACGGCAACGGCGTCGCCTCGGCGCATCTGATGGCGAAGGCGCTGGACGAAGAGGGCCAGATCGGCATCGTCTATCATGCCGCCGACTTCTTCGTGACCCGCCAGCGCTACGACGCGTTCAAGGCCACGATCGAGGAGAACTATCCGCAGATCGAGATCGTCGCCGAACAGGGTATCGGCGGGCCGGACTTCACCGGTGACGCCGATCGCACCGCCTCGAGCATGATGGTCTCGAATCCCGGTATCGACGGCATCTGGGCGGTGTGGGACGTGCCGGCCGAAGGCGTGATCGCAGCGGCGCGCGCCAACGGCCGTGACGATCTGGTCATAACCACCATCGACCTTGGCGAGAACGTCGCCATTGACATGGCACGCGACGGCTTCATCAAGGGCCTCGGGGCGCAGCGGCCCTACGACCAAGGCGTGACCGAGGCGTTGCTCGCCGGCTACGGCCTTCTCGACAAGGAAGCGCCCGACTATGTCGCGCTGCCGGCCCTGCCGGTCGAGAAGGACAATTTGCTCGACGCCTGGCAGACGGTCTACGCGACCAAAGCGCCCTCGACCATCGTCGACTCGATGAACTGACACGCTCCTCCCGAGCGTCAGGCGAGGGCACTTGCGCCCTCGCCACCCCATACAACCCAGCACGAGTGACTTCGAAATGCGAAAACTGAATGTCGCCATGATCGGTGGCGGTTTCATGGGCAAGGCCCATGCCATGGCATATGCCGCGATGCCGATGTTCTTCTGGCCCGCTCCCGCCATTCCCGTCCGCAAGGTTGTCGTCGACATCAATCAGGAGATGGCGGACGCCGCACGCGACCGGTTCGGATTCGAGGAATCGTCCAGCGACTGGAAGGCCGTGATCGCGCGCGACGATATCGACCTGATCGATATCTGCACGCCCAACAACGCCCATGCCGAAATCGCCATCGCGGCTGCGAAGGCCGGCAAGCACATCATTTGCGAAAAGCCGCTTGCGCGAACCGGTGCGGAAGCCCGCACCATGCTCGAGGCGGTCCAGGGCGGGAAGTCGATCCACATGGTCGCCTTTAACTATCGGCGGACGCCGGCAGTTGCCTTCGCGAAGAAGCTGATCAACGAGGGTCGGATCGGGGAGATCCTCAACTTCCGCGGCACCTATCTGCAGGACTGGTCCGCCTCACCGGAAAGCCCGCTGTCCTGGCGGTTCCAGAAGTCGGTGGCCGGATCCGGCGCCGTCGGTGATATTGGCACGCACGTCATCGACTTCGCGCGCTATCTCGTGGGCGAGTTCGCCGCCGTCAACGCCATGACCAAGACCTATGTCGAGACTCGGCCGAAGCAAACGGGCGGCGTGGACAAGCTCGGCGTCGGGGGCAGTGAGGCGAATGCCGAGCGCGGACCTGTCGATGTCGACGATGAAATGCTCACGATGATCCGGTTCGAGAACGGCGCCATCGGCTCCATCGAGGCGACGCGCAACGCCTATGGGCGAAACAATTTCCTCACCTTCGAGATCCACGGCACCAAAGGCTCGCTGGCGTTCAACTACGAACGGCGTGACGAATTGCAGGTGATGTTCGCCGACGGCCCGATCGATGCACGCGGCTACCGCACGGTCTATACCGGTGCCGCACATCCCTACGGCGACGGATTGTGGCCGATCCCCGCTCTCGGCATCGGCTACGGCGAGACCAAGATCATCGAGTGCTATGACCTGTGCAAGGCCATCGTCTCGGGCGAACAGCCATCACCGAACTTCGAGGATGGCTACAAGATCTCGCTGATCGCCGACGCAATCCTCAGCTCGGGCGAGACCGGCGAGTGGGTGAGCCTCAAATGAGCGCCACGGTGGCCGGATCGGTGGCAATCGAGATGGCCGCCATTTCTAAACGCTTCGGTGGCGTTCACGCCCTGCGCGCGGTGGATTTCGACGTGCGTTTCAGCGAGATCCGCGCCTTGTTGGGCGAGAACGGCGCAGGCAAGTCGACGATCCTCAAGATCCTTCGTGGGGTCGAGGTCCCCGACGAGGGCACGATTACGGTGAAGGGCGACAGGCGATCCGCCCTCACCCCGCGCAGCGCTCGTGACCTCGGTATCGGCATGATCTTTCAGGAGATGAGCCTGGTGCCGGACCTGACCGTGGCCCAGAATATCTTTCTCGCCAATGAGCCGACCACCGGTGCCGGCCTCATTGACGATCGCGCGATGCGAGACGAGGCGCGCAACATCTTCGCGTCCATGATATCGATCCGTCCACCCCGGTGGGCGAACTGCTGACAGGCCAGCAGCAATTGACCGAGATTGCCAAGGCCCTGAGCCAGAACGCTGACGTCCTGGTCCTGGACGAGCCGACATCGGCCCTGACCTCCGGCGAGGTCGAAATTCTGTTCGACCTGCTCAAGCGGCTCAAGGCGGAAGGCAAGGCGATCATCTATGTCAGTCACCGCATGGACGAGATCTTCCGCATTGCCGACGCCGCCACCGTGCTGCGCGACGGGCGCCTGATCGACACGCGGCATATCGGCGACTACACGCTGTCGAGCCTGATCGCCGACATCATGGGCAAGCAGGCACGCGACCTGTCCGAATTCACAACCGAATCCACCGCGTCCGACGACGTCCTGCTCAAGGTCGACAAGTTGCGCAGCAAATTGCGAGACGGCGCAATCAGCTTCTCTTTGCGCAAGGGCGAGGTGCTCGGCATTGCTGGGCTCATGGGTGCCGGCCGCAGTCGGCTGGCGCGTATGCTGTTCGGACTTGAACCGATTGGTGCGGGAACTATCGTCCTGCGCGGCAAGACCGTCACCATAGGCTCTCCCGGCGAAGCCACCGCGATGGGGCTGGCTCTCGTGCCCGAGGACCGGCGCCGTCAGGGGTTGGTGCTGGAGCACTCCATACAGGCCAATATCGAGGTGCCGATCCTCAACCGGCTCGGCTCGGGCATTTTTGTTAATCGTCGCGCCTCGCGTCAGCGTGCCGACGACATCATCCGGCGTTTGGCGATCAAGACGGCCTCGCGCGAGGCCTCCGCCAATTTACTCTCGGGTGGCAACCAGCAAAAGATCGTCATTGGCAAATGGCTGGCCACCGAACCCGACATCCTGATCATGGACGAGCCCACGGCTGGCATCGATATCGGCTCGAAGGGCGAGGTGCTGCGCCTTGTGCGCGAGCTCGCGGCTGAGGGAAAATCCATCATCTTCATTTCCTCCGAACTGGCGGAACTTGTCGCAGTCAGCGACCGCATCGGGGTCGTATCCGATGCGCAGCTGGTTCGGATGGTTGAGAAAACTGACCTGTCGAGTGCTGGCGAAGCCGAGCAGCTCAGGGCGGAGCAACGGCTGCAGATGATCGTGCAGCAGGGAGGAACAAATGGCTGAACGTCTTGTCGCGACGCCGGTCGCGGGCGAAAGCCCACTGGCCTACTTCAAGCGCACCTGGCGCCAGAACATCATTTATATCGGCTTTGTCGTGGTGTTCGCGTTCTTCGCCATCACGCTGCACGACCGGGGTTTTCTCGACCCCAACAACATTCTCAACATTGCCCGCCAGACAGCGATGATCGCCGTCATGGCGGTGGCGATGACGCTGGTGCTGTCTTCCGGAGAGATCGACCTTTCGGTCGGCGCCGTCGCCGGGCTGGCCTCGGTGACCACGGCTATGGCCGTGGCCTGGGGCGGTGTACCGGTGGGGATCGTCGCCGGTCTCGGCACGGGGCTGATCGTTGGATTGATCAATGGCTTCCTGTCGACGCGCTTGATGATACCGACATTCCTGACGACGCTCGCGATGATGGGCATTGCCACTGGTGTCGCCATGTGGATTTCCGATACGGCGGCCATACCGATTCTTGACCGCACCTATCCGGCGATTTTCGGGGGTGGCAATCTTGGCCCGGTACCGACGTTGCTGTTGTGGATGCTGGCTGCGGCCGTGATCGGCCATATCGTCTTACGTCATACCAAGTTCGGACGTCAGGTGCTGGCCGTCGGCGGCAACGTCGTCGCCGCGCGCTATTCGGGCATCAACACCCAGCGGATCAAGCTGGCGGTGATCGTCATTTCGGCGATGGTCGCGGCGCTTGCCGGCATGCTTTACGCCGGCAGACTGCAGACTGGCCGCTTCCAGCTGGGCGAAGGCGACGAACTCTCCGTCATCGCCGCCGCCGTGCTCGGTGGCACCAGCCTGTTCGGTGGCAGGGGCACGGTCATCGGCTCGATCATCGGCGCCCTGATGATCGGCGTCATCAACAATGGTCTGATCCTGATGGGGCTGGAATACTCCCAGCAGCTCATCGCCCGCGGCGGTATCATTATTCTCGCCGTCGCGCTGAGTCAGGCCGGCACGCGCCAGAGCTAGAAACGGGCCGGCCGTGATCGCGCGCCGGAACGTGCCCCCAGGACGTGTCGTGGAGCCGACGACTCCGGAGGGACCTTACGAGGCCCAGCCGGATAGCGTCGCCCACGAGCAGTCCGGCGCGGCTTTGCTCGAGATCGTCGACTTCATCGAAACACTGCGCAACCACCGGGATCGCAATCTGGGCCTTGAAGCCCGGGATCTGGGCATCGTGCTGCATCTGGTGCGCAATCATCTGACCGGCAGGCTCACCACGATGTCCTCGCTCGCCACCGCGTCGGGTCTCAGCTATGGCACCGCGTTTCGCAGCATCGAGGCGATGATCGCCACCGGCCTCATCGTCAAGCGCGAGAAGACGGCGACGGGCAAGTCGTATTCGCTGCACCCGTCTTCCGATCTGCTAAAACGCTGGCAGCGCTTTGCAGGTGTGGTGCGCGGGGCAGCTGCCGGAATGCACCACCAGGCATCGCCCCAGATACAGCGCACGCCGGAATCCGAACTTGCGCGGATTATTCCGGCGCCCACGGTGCTGGCGCGCAAGCTGGTGTTGCCGCGCGGACTGCGTCTTCTGGTCCATGCCGATCCGACCTTCATGGCGATGAACGCCCTCAAGCGTCAGTTCGAGATGATTCTCGGGTTGCCGATCCAGTCGCGGGCGCTGTCGATAGATCGGCTGCGCGACGAGATCGTGCGCAACAGTGAACGGTCCGCATCGGCCTATGACATCGTCGCCTGTGACCTGCCGTGGTTCGGTGAAATGGTCAGCGAGGGGCGGCTGCGCCCGCTCGACGACCTCATCACAAAATCCAGCATGGACGTTGCCGATTTTCTGCCGGACGCGGTCATCAGTGCCCGGCGCAGGGGCGCTCAATATGGCGTGCCTTTGCTCAGCACCGCCGAGTTGCTGGTCTATCGCCGCGATCTTCTGGCGGCGGCAGGAGTTGAACCACCGCGCACCACGGCGGAAACGCTCGCGGCGGCGCGTGCAGTGCACCGGCCGGAAGAGGGCAGGTATGGTATAGCCTGGAATGCTGCGCGCGGCACGGCTCTCGGGCACACCTTCATCGTCTTGATGGCGGCTCATGGCCAGCCGATCGTCAATCTCGCGCCGATCGCCGATGGCTTTGCAGCAGAGGATGTCACAGCCGAGCACTTGCACGCGATGTTCGCCAGCGAGGCGGCGGTGGCGGCGGCGGACTATTTGCGTGAGCTGTTGTCGGTGTCGCCACCCGGCATTCTCACGATGACCTGGTACGATCGCGCGCGGGCCTACGCGTCCGGCCAGACTGGCCTCGCCTACGCTCACACCCTGCTGGCGCACCTGTTCGAGCGCGACCCGAAATCACCGGCCCACGGACAGACCGGCTACCTGCCACAACCATCGGGGCTGGGCGCTCGACCGATCTCTCCGCTCGGTGGCTATGCTCTTGCCATACCGGCAAACCTGACTGCGGCCAGGGTGGAGCCGGTCTGGGCGGCACTTGAAATGCTGACCTCGCGTGAAGCCGCAAAGCTCTACATCACCCATGGCAGCCTTGCGAGCCCACGCCATTCAGTGAATCGCGATCCGGAGGTGCGGGCGATCTCTCCACTGATTTCCATGGTGGATGAAATCGCACGCGCAGGGATCCTCCGCGCCTGGCCGCGCCCGCCAGTCCCCGGCATCTCCGGATTGATCACCATAGCCGGAGAAGAGATCCACGCCATGCTGAGTGGTCACAAGAGCCGCGACCGAGCCCTGAAGGACGCCCAGATGCGCGCCGATGCGGCCATGCGGCAGCGCAACGCCTATGGCGGCCCATGAACCTGTCCAATCTGGATAAGTTTGCGGCTGTTGCCGACATACGCGCTGGCCTAAGCCTTAAAGAAGAACAGCACATCGAAAACGGCGGCAGCAAGCCGCAGCTGCACCCCCCGGAGCGTCCACTTCCGGAGATGGAACCGCTTTGCCGTCGAGGAGGAAAAGCATTGAAACTGGCGTTCAACACCTGGGTATACTCCAGCTTTCCGGTCTGGGTGCCGGCATATCCGCTCGAGGAGGTCATTAAGCGCCTCTCGCGGATCGGCTATGACGGCATCGAAATCGGTGCGGCAAGCCCGCACGCCTATCCCGACTATTTGAGCGCCGAGCGTCGGCGCGAGATTAAGTCCGTGCTCGACGACAACGGCATGGCCCTTGCCAGCATGCTGCCGGCGCCGGGCGGCGGGCCAGGCTTCAATGTCGCGGCGGAAAACCCTATCGAGCGCGCGGATGCCATCGAGCAGTACAAGAAGGTAGCCGAGCTCTGTGCGGACTGGGGTGGCAAGACGCTGCTTTACGTGGCCGGATGGCAAGTGTTTGGAACCAGTCGCGCCACGGCGTGGGCACGCAGCGCGGAGGCACTGGCGCAGATCGCCGACTTCTGCGCGCCGCTCGGCATCACGGTGGCGGTTGAGCCAACCGCCGCCGACTCCAACCTTATCGACAGTTGCGACGATCTCATCACGATGATGGCCGAGGTCGACAAGCCCAACGTCAAGGCGATGTTCGATACCTTCCACACGCTTTATCGCGACGAAGTGCCCACCGACTACGTGCACCGGCTGAAGCGTGACCTGGTTCACATACATCTGGCGGACGTAGACCGCGAGCCTCCGGGCAGCGGCATCGTCGACTATCGCAGTCTGATCGATGCGCTGAAGACCGAGGGCTTCGACGGCTATCTGACCATGGAGATCGGATTCAACCGCCGCGCCGTCGAGCCCGACGACCTGGCGCGCCGCGCGCACGACCATATCCGCGCTTTGCTGGCCTGACCGAGGAACGCCAGTACGAGCACCCAATCACATCAAGGAGGAGAACCTTATGACCAAGACCAGTGGCGCCGCGCGCGTCATCGCGATAGCCTCGCTTGCCGGGCTCGCAGCCCAGCCCGCGCTGGCGCAAACCGCAGTCACTCAGTGGGACCAGTTTGCCGCTGCGGGTATCACGGCGGCGGGGCCGGCGATGGACGAACTCATCGACACCTGCGAGCCATCTCTCGATGGCGCTACGATCCTGCGCACTGTCGCGCCGTCCATCGGCATTCGCGACAGCTACCGTCTCGCGGTCTCGGCCGACAAGACGCCCGACCTCGCCTACACCTGGCCGGCCGCTTCCGTCCTGGCGGGCTATGCACGCATCGGCGCTCTCGCTCCGCTCGAAGACTATTACGAGCAGTACGGCTGGGATGGCATCAATGAATTCTACCGCGGACGCAACAGCTATCAAGGCAGCATTTACGGCGTTCCGATGGAACAGGACCTTATGGGCGTCTACTACAATCCGGCCCTGTTCGAAGAGCACGGCGTCGACGTGCCGACAAGCTATGAAGAGTTTCAGGCCGCCGTCGACACCTTCAAGGAAGCGGGGATTGTTCCGATCGCGTTCGGCAATCGCGACCGCTGGCCGGCAACCAACACCCTCAGCCTCATTCTCGGCCTCACTGCCGGCCTGGAAACCGAAGAAGAGGTTCTTTTCGGCGACGAGCCCTGGACCAACGCGGACTTCCAGTCCGCTGCCGAGACCTTCCAGAGCTGGGCCGAAGACGGCTATTTCCCGACCGGATTCAACGGGATCGGCTATGACGAGGCGAACGCTTTGTTTCTCGCGGGTCGCGCGGCGATGACCATCACCGGCACCTGGGTGCTGCAGGACATGGCGCGCGGCGCTTCGTTCGACCTCGGGGTCTTCATGCTGCCGCCCATTGACGAGGATGCCGAGCCCGGCACGATGTGGGGCGAGGGCTCGCAATGGCAGGTTGCCGCGATTGCCTCCGACGATACCAAGGATGCGGCCGCGGCCTATATAGACTGCCTGATCTCACCCGAAAGCCGCGAGGTCTGGGTGGAAAAGGGCTATCTGGTCCCCATCGGCACCACGCCCGAAGAGCTCGAGCAGTGGGACGCGCTTCCGATCGTCAAGTCCTTCTACACCCAGGGACTGGCGACTGCGGATACCAATTTCTACGACCTGCATACGACGCTGCCGGAAAGCGTCACCCAGGTGCTCTATGCGGAACTGCAGCGCCTCATCAGCGGCGACACGGACGCCGATGAATTCCTGACGGCGATGCAGGCCAGCTGGGAACAGTCGATCGAAAACGGCGAACGTTGGATTCCCTGATCGACACGACGGGGCGGGCACGCTGTCGGCGTGTCCGCGCCCCGCGCTAGCCAATGGGCGAGGTGACCATGCTGACGACGCGAGCTGCCTATCTGTTCATTCTTCCGGCCCTGACGCTCTATCTCGTCTTCGTGGGGCTGCCGATCCTGCAGGTCATCGGTTTCAGCCTGTTCGACTGGGACAATGGCGCCATGGGCGAGTTCATCGGACTCGCCAACTATAGGCGCATGCTTGGCGACCAGGTCTTCTGGACGGCGCTGTGGCACAACGGGTTGTGGGTGTTGCTCACGCTCGCGTTTCCTCTGATCGCCGGTTTGGTTCTGGCCGCGATCCTTGCGGAGCGAAACCAGCGACTGGTGCAGTGGCTCGGCGCAATCTACTTCATTCCGCGCACCATACCGTTGGTTGTCGCCGGCATCATCTGGGGCTGGATCTACAACCCCATCTTCGGCCTGATGAACTACGGTCTGGAGACGATCGGGCTGGGAGGGCTGGCAGGCGCCTGGATGGCACAGGAGAGCACCGCGCTGCTGTCGCTCAACGTTGTCGGCGCCTGGACGTTCTTCGGGTTCTGCGTGGTCATCTACCTTGCGGCGATCCAGTCGATCGATCCCTCCTTTTACGAAGCAGCCGAGATCGATGGTGCAAGCTGGTGGCGGCGGTTCAAGGACCTGACTGTTCCGCTGTTGCGCGGCTCCAGCCTGTTCCTGGGCTTGTATGCTGCGATCGAGGCGATGCGGTTTTTCGACCTCGTCTGGGTCACCACCCAGGGCGGGCCAGGCTACGCCACTGAAGTGCTGACCACCCACATCTACAAGACCTTCTTTCTCGTCGGCGATTTCGGATACGCGGCAACGCTTTCGGTGGTGCTGCTCATCATCGTGCTGTCGATCAGTGCCGGCGCCTTCGCCATCCTGAGGGAACCATGAGCAAGTCGTCACGACTGTTGCAGAACATCATCCTCGTTGTCTTCGCGCTCTATGCCTTGACGCCGGTGTACCTCGTCTTCCTGGCGAGCGTGCGCAGTGAGGCCGATCTGTTCTCGAGCCCCTTGACGTTGAGCTGGCCGGTCAACCTGACCAATTTCGGCCGCGTGTGGACGGACGCCGGCTTTGGCACCTATTTCCTCAACTCCGTCATCACCGCGGTGTCCGTCACCGTGCTGGTGCTGCTCACGGCTCCGCTGGCCGGATTCGCTTTCGCCAAGATGCGCTTTGCGGGGCGCGAGGTTCTGTTCGGGCTGTTCCTGGCAGGTCTCGTCGTCCCCGCGCCATCGATCATCGTGGCGCTTTACGGCAACCTTCAGGGCATGGGCATGATCGACACTCGCTGGGGCGTGATCCTGCCGCAGGCAGCGCTGTTGATGCCATTCTCGGTGTTCATGATGCGCACTGTCATGCAGGACGTGCCGAATGAGTTGATCGAGGCTTCGCTGATGGACGGAGCCGGCTTTTTTCATCTGTTCATGACCGTCGTGTTGCCGGTGGTCAGGCCGGGCCTGATGTCGTTGGTGCTGATCGTCTTCCTGTTCGCCTGGCAGGAATATCTGCTGCCGCTGGTCGTGCTGCAGACCGACAACCTCAAGCCACTGACGGTCGGGGCGGCAAGCCTGCAGGGCCGCTACGGCGTCGACTATGGCGGCATTGCTGCCGCCGGCCTGATCGCCTTTGCCCCTCTCGTCGTCCTCTTTCTCGCCATGCAGCGGTCGTTCGTGCGCGGTCTCACCGCCGGCGCCGTCAAATAAGGAGCTTTGCTATGTCCCAGATGCAGGCAGTCTTTCTGCCCGGCAACAAGCAGGTCGAGGTGCGCAGCGTTGCCGTACCCGAGGTCGGTCCCGATGACGTGCTCGTCGAGATGCACGCCTCCTGCATTTGCCGGTCCGACCTCAGCCTGTATTACGGCAGTGCGGTGGTCGGCGGCGGCGCAGCAACAGGTGGTTTTGTGTGCGGGCATGAGCCGGCAGGCACCGTGGTCGCGGTTGGCGAGGCGGTCACCGAGTTCAATACCGGCGACAGGGTCGCCGTCTATCTCGCCATCGGTTGCGGCGTTTGCGAACACTGCCGGCGCGGCGACATGCATCTGTGCCCGAAATGGAAGTGCCTCGGATTCACCACTGATGGCGGCAATGCCGAATATCTCAAGGTTCCGGCGCAGAACCTGCTGAAAGTGCCTGCCAGCATGTCCCCGATTGCCGCGGCCATCTCGACCGACGCGTTCGGCACGCTGTTCTCGGCATGCCGGAAGGTCGGGGTGAACGGGCTTTCACGCATCGGCATCTGGGGGCTAGGGCCAATGGGCTCCAGCGGCGTGCTGGCCGCAAGGGCGCTCGGCGGCCAGGTGGTGGCCCTCGATCCCATCGCAGAACGCCGCGCATTCGCCGCCTCGCTTGGCGCCGATCTGGTGCTGGATCCACTTGATCCTCAGGCTGGCGACAAGATCCAGGAATTCTCGGGCGGGCATGGCCTGACCGGTGCAATCGATTGTTCCGGCAATACCGCCGCACACAACATGGCCCTGGATGCGCTGGCACCGCTCGGACGCATGGCCTTTGTCGGCGAGAATGCGGAAACCACCATCCATCCCAGCAACCAGCTGATCCGCAAGCAGGTGACGGTCTTTGGCTCCTGGTATTTTGGCATCAACGAGTACCAGGACATCCTGCGCACGATCGAAGGCCACGGCATCGATCTCGAGCGGCTGGCAACGCACACGTTCAAGCTGGAGGAGGCGGAAACGGCTTTTCGCATGTTCGATGAGCGTCAAACCGAAAAGGCGGTGTTCGTGCGCTGAGCACGCATACCAGAAGGGAGTTAAACCATGGCCAGCCTGTCGCTGAAAAAGCTCGAGAAGTATTTCGGCGCCGCCCGGATCCTAGAGGATATCAACCTTGAAATCACCGCAGACGAGTTCGTGGTGTTCGTGGGGCCGTCTGGCTGCGGCAAGTCCACGCTGCTGCGCTGCATTTCCGGTCTGGAGGAAATTTCTGCAGGAACGCTGTCGATCGGTGGCGCCGACGTCACCAAGGCGCCGCCGTCGCGCCGCGGCATCGCCATGGTCTTTCAGACCTATGCGCTGTATCCGCACATGAGCGTTTTCGACAATATGGCCTATGGCCTCAAAATTCAGGGCCTGTCGAAAAAAGAGATTACTGCGAAGGTCGAGGCTGCGGCGGACAAACTGCAACTGACAGCATTGCTGCAGCGCCTGCCGCGCCAGTTGTCCGGCGGGCAGCGTCAGCGCGTCGCGATCGGGCGCGCGATCGTGCGTGATCCGAAAGTCTTCCTGTTTGACGAACCCCTGTCCAATCTCGACGCGGCGCTGCGCGTTCAGACACGGCTTGAACTCGCCACGCTCAAGGAGTCGCTGCCCAACACCACGATGATCTATGTGACCCACGATCAGGTCGAGGCGATGACACTGGCGGACCGCATCGTTGTGCTGAACGGGGGACGCATCGAACAGATCGGAACTCCGCTCGATCTCTACGAGCGCCCCAACAGCCTGTTTGTCGCCGAGTTCATCGGCTCGCCAAAGATGAATATCCTCACCGGCGAGCGCGCCGCCGCTCTGGACGCTGCCGCGGTGGGCGTGCGGCCCGAGCACCTGACGATCGGACCGTCAGGGCAGGGCTGGGACGGCACCGTGCTTCGCAAGGAGTGTCTCGGAGCAGAAACCTATCTTTACGTCGATATCGGCGCGCAGGCCCCGCTGATCGTGCGCATGGCAGGCACCAGCGCCCTCGATGCCGGCACGCCACTTGGTCTTCTGGCCAAACCGGAAAACCTGCGACGCTTCAACAAAGATGGAGTGGCGATCTAGCGGCCCCCGGAATCGGAAATATGCGGGCTTGCGATGCAAAGCTTGGTCGACCCGGCGCGCGATCCGTGCGTTGGTGGCCAGGATCAATGCCAGCGCCGCTTTCGTCGTCCAGTGTCAAGAATTCGCAGAGCTAAGAACACGAGGAGTATTATCAAAGCCCTCCAGGGTGGAGCCCCGGGCAATAAGCTCGGACGCTATGTAGATGCACCGGCTCTGAGGTTCTCGACCTCTCATCAACTCAATAAGTAAGCCCATCGCGGCACTTCCAGCCAGACTTGGATGTATACGTACTGTCGATAGTGAGGGACGGAAGTAAGCGGATGTTCTTAGGTCATCCACCCCGATTACGGCCACGTCTTTGGGGACACGAAGTCCAGCGTCCAGTGCGGCGGCGATAACACCGTATCCAATAGCATCGCTTCCAGCGAATACAGCATCAGGAGGCCCTCCCGGCGCACTCATCAGTTCTACCATTGCCGCATAGCCGCTACTTGACTCGAAATCCCCGTTCTTAACTAATTCCATCTCCGGGGGGATTTTGGCGTTTTTCAGTGCATCGAAGTATCCCGCCTTGCGTTCTACCACCGCACGTATCTCGGAAGTGGAATAAGAGACATGAGCTACGCGTCGCCTGCCTAGTTGAAGAAGGTGCTCGGTTGCTACCCTTCCAGCGAGCTGGTTGTCGGTTTGGACCGTATTCTCGAAGGGCAGGCCCTGGGAACCAAGCTGTACAACCGGCCAGCCAGTGTTAACCAAGCGTGCAAGCGATTGATCGCCAGCATCGGGGTTTTCGACGATCATACCATCAATCATTCCAGATGCGACAAGGTCGCCGTAGGGATCTCCACCTAGGCTGCCGCGGGCGCCTTCCACACGGAGGCCATATCCTGCTTGCCTTGCGGACTTCATTATACCCGAGAGCAGAGGCTGCAGAAACAGGTCCACTTCTATTAGAGATATATCCCGCAGGACGAGCGCGACGGTTTTGGTACTCCCGCGGACGAGGCTACGCCCGACTTCATTAGGCGTATAGTTTAGCATACGGGCGGCTGCGAGAACCTTTTGCCTTGTCTCCTCTCCTATCCGAGCGTCGGCAACCCCATTAAGGACTTGCGAGACTGTAGTACGCGACACTTTCGCCAAGTTTGCGACGTCGATGCTTCTTACTTTTGAAGTCATGCTGCCCCTTGCGATTATTTTTACATACCCAATTGACACAATGATATCAAGCCTTAAGATAACACGTGTTAGCACGATACTGAATAACGATCTCTGCCCGAAAAAGCCCATAGAGCTATAAATTGATAACACGTGTTAGCACCTTGATTTGCTTCACAGTTCTCACGAGAGAGGAGGAGGATATGATGCAGCCGCTGAACGACCGAAAAGGGGTCGGCATCCGCCGCTGATGTGCCTGCCCTATTCGTTCTCTCCGTGGCCGCTTCGGCCGAAGGAGAAATGTAATGGGTATCTCACAATATGACCCTGCTGCTGCAGGACGACCTGCCTGGAATGCCGGCAGGCACGTTGGCGCCAAGCGCGCATTGAAGATCAGACAAATCTGGTCGATCCGCTTCTTCCTCGACCGAGAAGGAAGGATGAGAGACCGAGCACTTTTCGATCTTGCGATCGACAGCAAGCTTCGAGGCTGCGATTTGGTGAAAATCAAGATCGGCACACTCGTAGCTGG
>NZ_BMZE01000006.1 GCF_014652635.1 Devosia pacifica | reverse complement strand
ATCAAAGCGCTTCACCACTCCCACTATGAAGTTCGCCGCTCCGCGCTGCAGGCACTCTCACCCAAGGCCGATTCCGATGAGAGGGCCGCACTTCTGGCGCTCAAGGCCGACAGGAGCGCGCCGGTTCGCGAAAAGCTTGCCGCCGTGATCGGGCAATACGTCTGGACCGACGGTGTCGACACACTCGGGGAACTTCTGGCCGACCGCCGAAACTATGCCAGACATCCGGAATATCAGCGGCGCTATGAGCCCGAGTTCCACGTCGCGCGCGCTGCGGCGGCCGCGCTCCTTCAGTTCGACGAGCTGCCGAACGAGGTGATCGATCATATCATCGAGTTTCTCTCACAGGATGGTGGCGAGGGAATAGACATCGAGTTGCACGCCACGCTGCTTGACCTCCTCACCTATCCCGATCATCCGCCCGTCTGGACCGCCATCGAGCGCGGCCTGCAGGATGACCACGTGGTTGGTGACGTCGATGAGAACCTTTATCCCGTCCGCTATGCTGCTGGATGGGCGGTGGTGCATCGGATCAGCCGCCATCCTTTCGAACTCAACATGGCACCATGGGAACGTATCAAAGCGGGCGCTGACCACCTCGATCCCCAACTTGCGGCACCCCTATTGTTAGCTTTAGGAGGGCAGATGGCCACCAAATGCGATGCTGCTATCTTGGAAATCTTGCGCAGCCCTCACACAACCCGAGCTCGCGTTGGGCTGGCTCTGTCGATGATCGAGGACTTTGAGGCCGCCCGTGGCCTGGCGATCAAGCACCGCCTCCTACCGACAGATCACCCATTTTTGGACGTCGAAGACGACTGCTCGGCTGAGGCGACAAACCTCTCTCGATGGCCGTTGTCGACGCGTGCCCGTGCATGGCTGCAGTCGCTTGCGGGTGGGGACGACGTCGAGGACACGTTACTCTGGGTCCTTACTCAGCGAACAGGGGTGCAATTGATCGCAGAGGACTTCAATCCATGGTCTCTCCGCAGAAATCATAAAACTCCGATCACGACGTTCGCTGAGATGTTTGGAATGGAGTAGCCGCCCGCACTCAAACTAACGCGCACATCCACAAATGCTCTACGCAGGAACAGATGGATAGCGCGCGGTGCCGATCGCATCTCTTTCGTTCTCGGTTGCGCTTTTTCCTGTTGTATGCAACAAGAAACAATGTCGCTGACTACAATTCAATTCACGCAAGAGCAGGCTCGGGATATCGCAGAGGTGTCGCCGGGCGATGTGCGCGCCTGGCGTAAAGCTGTGCCCTATCTTGCCGCCAAACCCGGCAAGGCTGCGCGGTTCACCTTCGCAGACCTGGTGGGCCTCGCGATCACGAGCGAACTGACCAACCGCTTCGGAGCGCGGATCAGCGACATTGGGGCCAGCGTGGACAAGCTGTTTCACGAACTCGCCGACGCTCGTCCCGCCCATCTCGAAGGGATTGTTGCACTGATCGGTTCAGCATCCGCGTATCTCCTGCCGATCGGCGATTTCTCGGCGCGGCAGATTAGCGAGCCCACTCTGATCGTGCCCTGCGATCCCATAGTCAGCCAGATAAGCGCCCGCATGATGCCATCGACGCCAAGTGCAGCGCAGCGTGAGCTTCCGTTCCCGCCGCAAATCCTCAAGGCGGGACGATGACGGGATCCGTGAAGGTCGACCTCGTCGAGACGCTTCGGCAATTCGGGGCTGACGAAGCTGCGTTGCGTTCGCTCGACATTGACCAGCCTGCACTCCTCCCCTACGCAACCTTGCTGTCCGCCCGCAAAAGCGGCGATGCGGATCTCCAGGCGGTTGGCGGTGTCTATGAGTGGCAAGGCACGCCGCTCGTCTTTCTCGTGCCTGCCGACCGGCTGGGCGAGGATGAGGCGCGCCTTCAGCGTATACGGCGTCTGCTCGCCATGCGCGGCGATGCGCCCTATCTCGGCGTAGTCGGTGCCGGACGTCTCGACATCTATCATATCGGCCTCGACGATTGCCGCCCGGCTGAGGCGCGCGTCCATGTTGGTGTAGCGGCAGGCCAGGAAATTGCAACGCTGGCTCATCTGGCCAACGCCCGGCCGGGCCTGCCGGCGGGTAATCGGCAGTGGATCTCGCAGGTTGTTCTTAAACTTCTTGGTGGCTCGATCGACACGCTCAAGACGGTGTGCGGCGTCGATGATGACGATGCGATATCGCTGGTGGGACGTGCTCTCTTCACGCGCTTCCTGGGCGACCGCCACCTGCTGGGATCGCTCGGTGTCGATATCCGCACGGCCGCTGGATTGTTTGACGATGCGGCGAGAGCCGCAAAGACGTCCGAGTGGCTCGATGCTACCTTCAACGGCGATTTCCTACCTACCTCCCCGGGAATCTGGGAGCGATTGCCGCAAGACGCATTCAGGGTGCTCGGAGACATCCTGCGGCGTGCGCCCGGTGGTCAGCTGCTTCTCGGCTGGGAAGATCGCTGGGACAACCTCGACTTCGCCCACATCCCCGTCGGCGTCCTCAGCCAAGCCTACGAGCATTATCTCCACAGGCACGCGCCCGACCGGCAACGGCGCGAAGGCGGCTTCTACACGCCGCGCCCGATCGCGGACCTTATGGTCCGCGGAGGGCTGAGCGCGGTCGCCCGCACTACGCCTGCCCATAAAGCTCGCATCCTTGACCCCGCTGCAGGTGCCGGCGTCTTCCTTATTACGGCTTTCCGCCAGCTGGTGGCAGAGGCTTGGCGCGCGTCTGGACGGCGTCCGGACACGCATGAGCTGCGCCGCATTCTCTACGACCAAGTCACCGGCTTTGACATCAACGAGGCGGCGCTTCGGTTCGCAGCGCTCGGCCTCTATCTCATGTCGATTGAACTCGACGCGCATCCCGAACCAGTGAGAAAACTCAAATTCGAGAACCTTCGCGGGCGTGTTCTCCTCAAGATGAGTGGCGACGGACAAGAGAGGTCGTCGGGAAGCCTCGGGCCGGCCGTAGGCGATGAACATGTCGGCAAATATGATCTTGTCGTCGGCAATCCGCCCTGGGCGACGAGCACTCGCCTGCCCAGATGGCAAGAAGTGCAGGCTATCATCCATCGTATCGCAGCCGAGCGTTTGCCGGCAGGGCATCCGCCTCCGCCGATCCCGAACGAGGTGCTCGACTTACCTTTCGTCTGGCGCGCTATGGAGTGGGCGAAGCCGCTTGGCCAGATCGCCTTCGCGCTTCACGCTCGGCTGCTGTTCCAGCAGGGCGACGGGATGCAGTCAGCACGGCGGGCGTTGTTTGCGGCGCTCGACGTCACGGGCCTGGTGAATGGTGTTGAGCTGCGCCAGACGCGGGTATGGCCGGAAATTTCTGCTCCCTTCTGCATTCTCTACGCTCGCAATCAGACGCCACCACAGGGCGCGGGATTTCGCCTTGTCAGCCCCCGCTTGGAAGGCGCACTCAATCAGTCCGGCTGCATGCGGATTGACGCAACCAATGCTGAACTGATCACAAACCAGGAGATCGTCGACACGCCAGAGATCTTCAAGCTTCTCTTTAAGGGCACGCGGGCCGACGTCCAAGTCTACGAACGCTTGAGGGCTCATGTACCCGAGCGCCTCGGCGAATACTGGCGCCGCCTCTTCGGGGTCGAGGCCGGGCGCGCACGTTTCACCGGAAACGGATACCAGAAGCTCAGAAACAGCAGCCGCATCAGAACGCGTGGAGATGGCCTGCCCGGTGTTGCGGCTGACTATCTGCACGGCCGCCGGGAAATCACTCTGGCGTCGATGACCAATATTATGGTCGACGAGGAGGCGCTTCCCTTCTTCAGCGAGGCTCGAATCCATGACCGGCGGGCCGAGACATTGTTCGACGGGCCGCTCGTCGTCGTTCAGAAAGCGCCCCCTGCATCTCTCGGACGGATCAGGACGGCTGTCGTGCAGAGCGGCGCTGTCTTCAATACTAGCCTATATGGCTATAGCTCGCGAGCTCACGACAACGGATTGCTCGTCCGTTACCTGAGCCTCGTCATCGGCAGCAAGATCGCTCTGTGGCAGGTGCTTATCACCAGCGGCGAGTTCGGCTTTGAGCGCGACACGATCGAGAAGGCGACGATTGACCGACTGTTCATCCCGACGGTGGAATCGCTTTCCGGCGATGATCGTCGCGAGGTGTATCGGCTCTTCCAACTGGTCCAGGACGACGCCCGAGATGCATGGGAGGAGGTCGATCGTTGGTGTGCCAGCATTTATCATCTGCGTGAGCGTGACCTGCAGGTCGTAACTGACACGCTGCAGTTCAACCTGCCTTTCGCTGGGAACCGTCGTCTCGCTCAAGCTCCCGCTGGAAACGAGGCGGTGAGCCAATTCTGCGGGGTATTGGAGGCAGAATTGTCTTTGTGGGGGCAAAGGTTAGGCCGGTTTATCGAAGCCCGTCCGACTACCAAGCTTGACGCTTCGCCGTGGCGGGGAATTCGCATCACGTCCAGCGTCACAAGGCCGAAACAACGAGCAGTCCAGCATATCGACTGGGCCAAATTTCTGCCTCTCGCAGATCATTTCGCAGCGACCGTGGTCATATTGGAAGAAGCGGATGACTGCCTGTGGCTGGGGCTACTTGACCAAGCGCGCTACTGGTCGGAAAGTCAGGCTAGGCTGGTGGCGCAACGCCTAGTCTGGGAGCACATGGACGTGTTGAAGGGGCGGGCGAGCGCGTGACCGTTAGCTCCTCCGGCCCGCGCCCCGAACAGATTGATGAACTCACTCGCGGGATCGAGCTGCCATTGGGTGCGCTACATGAGGAGCATCTGGCGCTAATCGCGGATATGATCGCACTAGCTTGGGGCGACCTTGCGCTCAATCAAGCGAGTATTCTGGCGACGGGATCCGAAGCCGAGATCAACGCGCTACTGGAAGCTCGCCTGAGCCGCCTTCTCGACGAGAATCCGGTGTGGGAGCAATTGGTCCGCTCCGTCGCCCGCGGCAAGGAGACGGTGAGTTTCAACGGGGCACATCTCGAAAAGCGACCGGATCTTTCTATCTTCCTGTCGGGACGGTCTCCTGCTTTTCCCCTGGTTGTCGAATGCAAGCTCATCGATGCGCCAGATGGCAAGTCCGGCTCTCTTTACTGCAATCATGGCCTACGCCGCTTCTTGACCGGCGAATATGGCTGGTCAGGTCGGGAGGGCTTCATGCTCGCCTACGTCCGCGACGAGTCCACGATCGAGTCCTGTTTGGTACCGTTTCTTGCTGCCGGTCGAACCATAAAACCAGATCCCTATGCGATAAGAGACTGGCCGGTCGAGCGTGGCCATGCTGTGCTTGACCTAGCTGCTACGCGGCACGACCGAGCTTTCCGCTACCTGAACCGGGCAGCGCCAGCCGATGCGCCCGGCTCGATTGCAATATGGCACCTCTGGCTGCCAGCTTGGATCGGCAGCACCTACTCGATAAGCAGGACCTAGTTGCCAGCCAGCGGCACCTCGCCGATGCCTTGCAAATGACTATTCGCCAGTGATGCGAAGTCGTCCAACAGGACGCACGGCATTAAGTGTGATGGGGCGCAAAGCCGTGCCTCGTCGATCACTGATCGGGTGACGGCTTCGGACAAAAGCGCGCCGGTTAGGGTCATGACGGACCTTGCGGCAGCTTGCGCAACCACTATCAGGGTCAGAGCGACCGGATCTACTCGACCGAGCTCTCGATGCTCTGCTCCATACTGAACGACAGACCAGCATCGGCACGAGATGTGTCGAGGAAACTCAATTTCGTCGCCGCATCACGACGACTCGTCGACGTCGGCGACACGAAACGGCAGGCTCTGTAGCCCCTCAGCGCCCTCCCCGCTTCCCGTTTTGCTCAGCAGTCCCGCATCCTGGAGCGCCTCCAGATTAGGCAAGTCGCGCAGCGTATCCAGCCCGAAATGCTCCAAAAACCCCTTGGTGGTCACATAGGTAAACGGCGCACCCGCCGTCGGGCTGCGCGGCCCGGCGGTTATCATGTTCTTGTCCCGCAGTGCCCCAATGACGTCGCGCGACACCTCGCGCCCAAGGATTTCCGATACCCCTGCCCGCGTCACCGGCTGATGGTACGCGATCGACGCCAGCACCATGGCCTCATTCAGGGTCAGATCAACCCCACGGTCGGGCACCGCAGCAGACGTGGCAATCGCATCAGCATAAGTAGTTCGGGTGCGGAACGCCCAGCCCCCAGCGACACCCACCACGTCATAAGGTTTGCCGCGCAGCGCTTCGCGTATGTCATCGATCAGTAGGTCGATGCTGGCGTCGCGCCCAATGACGCGCGCCAGGGCCTCCCGCTCCACTGGCCTGGGCGCTGCGAACAGCACCGCCTCGATACGGTTCATCCACTCACGCCAGCGCAGATCCGCCGGCATGTCGGCCAACTCAGCATCGAAGATTGGTGGTTCAGCATCCGTCCGTCTGCGCCTGGCCATTGTTTTGCCCTGCCTCACAAGCCGTAGAGTCGGAACGTCGGGCGTCCGCTGAGCTCCCGCACCGCGTCCAGCTCACCCAGCCGATCAAACAGTCGCCTCGCGCCGCGCGCCGACAGTTTTGGGCTCGACCAGGATCCCGGGACCGCGTCATCGGACAGCAGCAGTTTGATGACGTCGCCAGACCCCTTGGCGCGCAACTTCGGCGCCACCGTCGTCAGCTTTGCCGCCCGCTGCGCTAGCTCTATCCCAAGATCGCAGGCCTCCGCCGCAGCGGTCGTGTAGGCCAAAAACACCGCCTTGCCCCAGCCTTCTCCACCCGGTCGGATGCGCTTCCTGTTTTCGCCGGACTTGAAGACGGCCGAAGGTACCTGCCCCATCAGCAGCGGCATCGGAATGGCCCATCGGAACTTTTGGGCCAGCAGCGCGTCGGCGAGCCAGAAGCCCAACAATTCGGCATCGGGCCGGGCCCGATAGACGGCGGCGGCTATCTCGGCCGCTAGGACTGGCGCCGGCCGCGACGACATCATCATGTCAGCGGCATTGGCCGTAATCTCGGTGAGGGCATCATCCCATTTCAGCCCAAAATGCTGTTCGGCGACCGGCCGCACGATTTCGGCGTCACAAGCTGTCGTTCGGCTGGCAAGTCGTCGCCAGGCCATCAGCAGGTGACCTGACGGGCCAGGATCGTCGCCGGCGCCGCGCAGAAAATGACCGTCGCGCAGCGCGGATTCGCTCTCTCGCCGGCCGGTCAAATTTACGGCAGCCGCCGCGTTGCGCAGCGCCAGCCGCTGTCGCCAGGCACCGGCCGAAGGAAGGTCCTGGCAAACCAGATTATCCAACGAATTCAAAGCGGCGCCGGCCAGATAGGCCGCATCGGCATCGTGCAGAATGACGCCGCGCGGTCGCGCCCACACCGGCACTTGCGGCACCAGCGAAACATCGACAACGGGCAAATCGGGGCGCCACTTCATATGATAAGGCTAGCACAGCGCGGCGCTTAAATCGATAAAATCCGCATTTATGCGCCTCACCTGTCGGCGCATAATAATGACCGATAATCTTGCATTATCCTTCGTTTTGCTCATTATAGAGGGAATGGCCCGAAATCTCGACGCGAGCACCGAAAGCGACCCCCAGCGCGGCTCTGCTCGACCACAGCGCACGCTTATACCCGTCGGAATTTCGTCAGCATTAGACGGCGACGTCGAAAATGGCGATCTCTCGGCCGAGACGCCCTCCCCTGCCCCGCAGAGCGCTTCTGCTGTAACGGCGCATCTGGAAGCACTCGCCGATCGCGCCCGCGAGTATGTCGAGGCGGCGAGCGCGCCGAACACGCGCCGCGCTTATGACTCGGACTGGAAGCATTTCTGTTCCTGGTGCCGGCGCCAGGGTCTTGATCAGCTGCCGCCCGATCCGCAGATTGTCGGCCTTTATATCACAGCCTGCGCCTCCGGCGCTGCAACGAACAATCGGAAGCCGGCAGCCGTCTCGAGCATTGAGCGGCGGCTCTCCGCATTGTCCTGGCATTATCGGCAGTTGGGCGAGCGGCTCGACCGCGGCGATCGCCACATCGCCACGGTCCTCGATGGCATCCGCAACACCCACGGCCGCCCCCCGGTACAGAAGGAAGCCGTGCTGCCCGAGGACCTGATCGCCATGCTAGAAACGCTTGATCGCGGCTCCCTGCGGGGGCTGCGCGACCGCGCCATGCTGCTGATGGGGTTTGCCGGCGGCCTGCGACGCTCGGAAGTCGTGGGTCTCGACGTTGCCGCCGATCAAACCGAGGATTCGTCGGGCTGGCTCGAAATCCTCGAGCGCGGCATGGTTTTGACCCTCCGCGGCAAAAATGGCTGGCGAGAGGTGGAGATCGGCCGGGGATCCTCCGACAGCACCTGCCCCGTGGCAGCACTGGAAACTTGGCTCAAGCTGGGGCGCATCGCACACGGACCGTTGTTTCGACGGGTAACCGGAAAAGGCAAGTCGGTTGGTCCCAACCGGCTGCAAGACCAGGAAGTGGCCCGCTTGGTCAAGCGTGCGGCCATTGCTGCTGGGGTGCGCGGCGACCTCTCGGAGGTCGAACGGGCGACTAAATTTGCCGGGCACTCCTTGCGGGCCGGCCTGGCCAGCTCGGCAGAGGTAGACGAACGCTACGTGCAAAAGCAACTCGGCCATGCTTCGGCTGAGATGACTCGGCGCTATCAGCGGCGTCGAGATAGGTTTCGGGTCAATCTTACCAAGGCGGCTGGCCTTTAGGTGAGCCCACTACCGCTTGCGACCCACTCTCGCCATTTGCAGCGTGCGTCTATCTACCCGAAGGCCGCCCTCAGCCCCGCGTGCCAGGGATTGTCTAATAGCTGTCGTATGCCCACGGTAGGGAACGAGGCAGTGAGCGAATTTTGCATCCTACTCCACGATAATGCCCTTGTGCTTGGCCTCCTCTTCCGGCTCCACATGAATGGTGATGATCGCGCCCGCAATACGGGCCTTCAACTCCGTTTCTATGGAGTCGCAAATGTCGTGCGACTCTCCCACGCTCATCGCCGAGGGCACAACTAAGTGAAAGTCGATGAAGGTCGCTCTTCCTGCATGACGGGTGCGCAAGGCGTGGGCCTCAATTGCACCAGCCGCGTTCTGGCCGATGATGCTACGGATCGCGGCCAACTCCTCAGCGGGTGCGGCCTCGTCCATGAGACCGCTCGCGTTCTCCCGAATGACGCCCCAGCCACTCCAGAGGACGTTGAGGGCGACGAGCGCTGCAATTCCGGCATCAAGAACAGTGATGCCTGTCAGCACCACAGCCACGACACCCACAAGCACCGCAAAGGTCGTGACGACGTCCACCATCAAGTGCTTGCCATCTGCCACTAGGGATGCCGAACGATGCCTCCGACCCTGTCGGATCAGAACCGTGCTCCAGATCACATTGAGCAGAGTTGCTGCCACGCTGACCCCGAGCCCTGTCCAGGCATCTTCGATGAGTTTGGGATGAAGAAAAGCCTCATAGGCTTCGCGTAGGATCGCAAAGGCCGCAACAACGATCATAACACCGACCACAATGGCTGAAAGATATTCGGCCTTGTGATGTCCGTATGGATGTTCGGCGTCTGCAGGCCGCGCGGCGATGCGAATTGCGACGATCACGGTCACAGCCGTCACAACATTGATTACGCTTTCGAGCGCGTCTGAATAAAGAGCCACGCTGCCCGTGAGCAAAAAGGCGGCGTATTTGATCGCCAGCACCACGATACTGACGGCCAAGCTCGCACAGGCAATTTTTAGAGAGTGCTCCATCAGCGCATCCTGAACCACCAAGTGGTAAAAAAATCAAGCTTTCCATCTACTTAGGAGTGATTGTGAAAAGCGTTTGCAGCCAGCAGGTGGCGCAACTCAGGCGCAGGCCACCAGTGTGCTTCACGTCCTTAGTTCGATATTTGGTACGAAATCCTTCACTGGGCCACTATGTCGCCCTCATGACTGCGCAGCTTCTCACGCCTCCGCTTAAGTGTCTTGGGCAAGCTCTGTCTGCTGGCGCTTAGGGTTCATCGGGCTGCGCCGAGGCCAAGGTGGCCTTGCCTTGGGGGCCTTTTGGGCCACATAGTACCCATACGTTTTCAGCCTCCGACGGCTGCCCTGCCGGTCATCTCCGGTCCTCGGCTACCTGCTCCAGCATGTGAACGTTTCTACGCCCCGTCGGCATGTTGCTGACGGCAACGCTCGCGCCAAGGCATCGAGCTTTAAGAGGACCACTTCAATGGGCAGCATTACGGGGACGGTAAAATTCTTCAATACCACCAAGGGCTTCGGCTTTATTTCGCCGGAAGGTGGCGGGAAGGACGCCTTTGTTCACATCTCTGCCGTTCAGCAGTCGGGGCTCCAGGGCCTTTATGAAAACGACAAGGTAACCTACGACGTTGAGAAAGGCCGCGACGGCAAAGAGTCCGCCGTCAACCTTACGCTCCTCTAGTTTGGTGTGCGTTGGCCCGCTTGCTGGCCAACGCACACTGGCCGGCTAAGCAATCTACCGCGACTTGCTTCCCGGGATTGCAAAACACGATTAAGTCAGGACGACGGTGGCTTGGGTTGCCGTCAAGACATGACAATTGCTTATCTAGCTCCAAGACAGCTGATCGCGCGGCAACCGGCCGCTTGGGTCGAAAACTTCGACCTGATGCGGAAGGGCCGGTCCCCAGTCCCACAAGACCAGGTTGCGATCGTTGTGATCGGCCCCAGCCGCATAGCTGGGCACGACAATGCCCGCGACACCGCGCGCCACCAATTGGTGGTGAACAGCCCAAGAAGCGGGCTGATCCCCAACAGCCAAGTCAAATGCCCAGTCGCAACTCATATCTAGTGCCGAGACGGACGCGGCCCCCCTGCCCTGCTCCGTCGTCAGGTCGATAATGTCTTCGCAATCCACATCGTAGGAGCAAAGCACGGTTGGATCGAGCCGATGCGGCAGACCTTGGCTGATTTCCTTAATCGCCGTCATGATGCTGAGCCCGAGATAGAGAGCCGGCACACCCCTGGGATTGAATCGGGCCCCGCGAATTGCGGCCCCCGCCCCCGAGGTCAGCTTGATGGACCAGCGGGGATCATGGGCACGATAGCAGGTTCCGACAAACCTCACGCAAAGCCGCCCAGAGCCATATGGTCGAGGTAATCGCGCACCGCCGCCGCTTTTCCGTCCTTGACCAGCGACTCAGCAGTTCGCCCACCAAAGGCAGGCAACGGTTGGGCGCGATACCAGGCCATAGCCTGATCCTTACCGCCGGCCCACTCCGTCACCCTGCTGATAATCTCCAGCATTTCGCGCAGACGGCCCTGTGCTTTTGGGGCGCCGATCCGTTCCGAGCGATAGAGCGTCTCTCGCGCCAGTCCTGCAGTCTCGGCGAGCTGAGACTTCGACATGCCAAACCCGTCGGCAACACGCTCCGCCGCAATTTGCCCCGCAGGATCCATATAGGACAGAATTAGCGGCGTTCCCACGTCTGCCATCTTCGCAGTCAAAGCCATGATGTCCCACTTCGCCAGCACTTGCCATATCCAATGTACGGAATATAGGGCGATCTAGCCGCGGCTACAAGGCCGGAGCCGATCACCGATCTCGCCTATTCAGACTGCTCCTCAAGCTGTCGCTGATTTCGAGCCGTTTTTCAGTCCTATCAAGCCGCTTGGCGGCGCCTAGCTCGCTCTCGGCTTCCTCGATGCCAGCCCCGGTTGACTTCGCGGCATCGAGTTTGGCCCGCAGCAGCGCCATGATCATCGGCCAGGGCGAGAATTTCCCTTCCTTTGCCCGTTCCGTCAGGTTCCGCAGGTATCCGCCTGGAGATTTGATCTGATCGGACCTCTGATAGATCGCGGCAAGCGTAATCGCGGCGGGCTGCTCACCCATTGCCACTTGAGCATCCTCCCAAGCACTGGGGCTGATACCCAGAACCGGCCGCACCAGGTCAGCCGCAGCCAGGAATTCACGCCAGTGGCTGATGTCGCCGCCCTTGGTCAACCAAAGGACATTCGGACATGCGTCGAGCACGATACCCAAAGGCAGCTCGCGCTTCGGCAGGCTCCGCAGGTTATCGGCTCCGCCAGCGCTGCCGCTCTCTTCTCTTTTTATTCCGAAGCGGCTTTCAGATTCATTTTTAGATTCGGTATTTGAATTCTGTATGTGGCGATCAGAACGGGACTCATTGGCATCCATATTCTGTGTTTTTACAAATGATTCCAACACGTCGCGGATCTGGGTCCAAAGGTCGTCCAGCTCGGCCGCAATAGCCTCGAGAACTTGCCGCGGTGCGGTCCGCGGAAGCCTGCCGATGATTGCCTGATATTCGAGATGGACGGTTCCCCAATTGCCTGGAACGCCCTCTTCGATGCCCGCCTCGATCATCTTGACGATGTCGCGCCGGCATATGGTCAGCCGTTCCTTGACGACTTTGTAGGCCTTCTTCTCGGCGCGAACGGCCTCTGCAAGCTCCTTGAACTCTACGGCACGTGCGACGATCGGGGAGAGATCAAAGCCATAGGCTTGCTCGATGTCACCCCCCTGCCCCTTGCGGGCATAGCGCTTGCCGTTGGGGCTATCCCGGCGAACGACCAAGCCGCACTCGACGAGGTTGGCCAGATGCCGGCGGAGTGTCGTCGGCGACATTCCGTTGGCCCTGCCAATCAGCTGTTCATTGGATGGCCAGACGATAAGCGCGCTGTCGCCGTAGAACGCCGTCTCCGGATGGAAGGACAACAGGGCATCAAGGATGGCCAGGGCACGATCGGTGGCGCCTAGGGCGATGCGGGCTTCCTTGATATCCCTAAAAGCGTGCCACTTATGCACGGTCGCGCCTTCCGGCGCATTCTGAGCTGTGACCTGGCTGGCAATCATGCCAAGTGTCATCGGCCGCCGCCCAAAGGGCGTCGTTACAGTATGGGTCTGCATCCTTCTTCACCTATCTCTAGGCAATAGAAATCCGCTCGCCGAATCGACGCTCAGTGCCCGAAGGCCTTGACTGTGATTCCTGGAAGTGCGATTCTCTTGATACCACTCTTGAGAAGGGCTTCCGGAATGTCGTTTCGGGGGCCTTTTTCTTTGCCCGGTTTCATGTGCTCAAAGTGCTAATTGTCAGCTGACAATCCACTAAAAGCGTTTGATATTCAGCGGGTTGATCCTTTCGACTGTTTCTCGGTTTTGGCTTCGGCGCTGCCCGCAAACTCATCGAGGAGTGCGGGAAGGCGTTGTTGGATGAAGCTTGCGAAGGCAGGGCTGTCTGAGACAAGGCGGAATTGGCGCCCCTTCTTTTCAACCCAAGCAACTCGGTCGGGAGAGACAAGCCTGCGCTTGACGGCGCGCGGCTTTGACCCAACGGCATGCAACGCCATGGCGAAACGCTGATCGCTGTCACCGCTTTGAAAGTCAGCTGAACCCAAGACTCCGTCAAGCGCTTCACGTGCGCCGGCGGGCTCGAGGCCTTTGACGAGCTGGAGCCATCTGGGTCGGCCAATTTTGGGTGCTGGGCCAATAGCGACGATCAGGTCCTCGCCGAGCGCCTGGGCGACGGTGAGCAGGCGCGAAATCTCTGGCTTGTCGACGCTGAGGGCGGCTGACAGCGTGTCGCGATCGAAACCATGGGTTTCCATCTGCATGGCAAAGCGGGCGCGCTCGACAAAGGTCAGGTCTTCGCGGGGGCCGTTCTCTTGCCCCTGCAGGATGACCATTTCCTGGTCGGACAGTTTGCGGACTATCGCCTTGAGCTTGAGCCCAAGCTCTTGAGCCACGCGCCAACGCCGATGGCCGGCGGCGATCTGGAAGCGTCCCTCTTCGGTGGGGTGCGGGCGGGCGATAACAGGGATCTGCTGCCCGTTCTCGGCGATCGCCGCCTTGAGCTGCTGAAGTCGTCCATCGCTTGCTGAAGAAATGCGATCAGAAACGATCGAGGCGCTGAACAGCGCCGGATCAAGCTCCTGGGTCGTTTCCCGATTAGCCAGCTCTTCGCGCAATACCTTAGCCTGTGCGGCCTCGGCCGATAAGCGATCAAGGCCAAGGCTCATTGCCTTGACGGCTCCCGAGGGTCGCGCCTGCGACGGCGATCCGTCCTCTGGACGCCCCGGCTTACCGGCAGCAACCAGACTCTGCAGAATGTCCCTACCCCGCCCGTCGGGTTTTTTCATTTGACCGCCCTCCCCCATGCCTGGTGGACGAGCTTCTCAATGTCGCCGTTGACGGCATCCATCGATTCAAGCGCCCGGTCGTAAGTCTGGCGGTTCATCGATTCACGAGGGGCCTCGTAGACGGTCTGTTTGGAGAGGCCAGCGTCAGAAATGGCCGTCGACTTGACCATCATCGGCGTTAGCACGCGCTCCCCGAAAAGATTGCGCAGGAAGGCCACGATCTGGTTCTGCGGACCGTCATTGGGTTCATGCCGCGTGACCAGATAGCGCATCCAGTCATAGTTGAGGTTGCCGCCATTATCGCGCACGACCGCCAGCAACTGCGAGGTCATGGCCAGGAACTGGTTCATCGAGGCGACGTCGAGCATCTGAGGGTGAACGGTGATCAGGACAGCCGTCGCGGCGCACAGCGCCGACATGGTCAAAAAACCCAGCTGAGGCGGGCAGTCGATGACGACGACGTCGTAGTCATCCGCCACGCTTTGCAAGGCGCTGGCGACCCGCATGAAGAACAGGCCATCGTCGTCTTGCGTGCCGCTCGACAATACGCGCGGCGTATCATGCTCGAACTCGTGCAATTCGAGATTGCCGGGCACCAGGTCGAGGCCCGCAAAGTACGTCTTACGAACGATTTCGGAAAGCGGCCGGCGGTGCTCGTCGTAGCGGATCGCGCCATAGAGCGTCATGTTGTCAGCCACATCGAATTCGGGCTGATAGCCGAAGAGGGCTGACATCGATGCCTGCGGGTCGAGATCGACCGCAAGAACACGATGACCATGGAGGGCAAGATATTGCGCCAGATGGGTCGCTGTCGTCGTCTTGCCGGAGCCACCCTTGAAGTTGGTGACGGCGATGACCTGGAGGTGCTCGCCTTCCTTGCGCCAGGGAACGTAGGAAGTCTTGCCCTTGGTCAGGTGCTGCCGCAGAGCATGGACCTGTTCCAAGGAATAGCGCCGCCGTCCGGTGGTGGCCTTTTCGGGGATCGGACCGGCTTCGTCCGTCGCTAGATTTCTGATATAGCTTTCGGTGACGCCGATCAGTTTTGCGGTTTCAGCCGTCGAGAAGGTGCGAAGCTCTTTTTGCGCCTCAGGTGGAAACAGACGTTCCCGGAGGACCTGGAGCTGCGAGCCCAAAGCCTGAGAATCTTCCCAGATCGTTTCATCGAACGCTGGGCCGCCCTGGGGTCGGGAATTTGCAGCTACAACTGGCTTCATCGTGAAAGTCGCAAAATAGAGCCACTCTGGTTATTTTCCGCAAATTGACCCGACTCTCTCCTGACGGTCAAGGAATATTGGGTTAACAGACTCCTAATGCGTCCTTGCAGAATCGAAACCACGTTGATTTTGCAGCATTTTTTACGAAGTTGTCAGCTGACAATTCTGCAGGCCGCAGGCTTCACACGGACGCTGTGAGTGGCGCCAGCTTTCGCTCTGAGCCGACTCGGCCCGACGGCCCTGCCTTTTTGGCGCGGCTGGAAGCGTCGACAAGCGGCGAGCCCGGTTCGATGCTGGGATCGCCGCTACCACGATTTTTGGGTTCTGAGTGGAAGACCGGTCGCGCGAGGCGACCGGGTCGGCTGGGAGAGCGATCAGAAAGCCGGTTCTTGTGGAGCGGGGGCCCGCAGCTGCGGGGGCAGCCAACGACGATCTTTAAAGAGCGTTTCGGCATAGACTGCGGCGTCGCCCTTCTTCATTTTCGCCGCCTTGGCAGCTTCATCGTCGCCAACGGCTTCTTTGATGGCCGTAGCGATCTGGTCTTTGCTGACGCGCTTGAAGAAGTTTTCAGCGGTTGGCATGAACCAGTCGGCCATATCAAGGGCGAGGGCTTGGCTCAGCACCTTGCCATGCTCAAACGCCTGCCCTCGGTCGGAGAACTTCTTCTCGACCACGTTGACGCCTTTCGCAGCGGCAGCGGCGAGTAGGGACAGCAGTTCGTCGGTGGTCTTGTCTGTCAGCCAGTCCCAGAGATCGCTCGGGTTGCCGGGAATGGCGTGGCCAAGGTTTTCCCACAAGCTGGCAAACTCGGCGACCGGAGCGTAATCCTCGTAATCAGAAATGGAGCCTTTGAGATATTCAGGGGTGACGCTGACCTGCACGGCGCTCTGTTCGCGCGCGTAGCTGTAGCCGACGCGCAGCAGCATGGCATGAACCACCGTCACAAGTGCAACGTCGGGATTGTTGGCAAGGGCCACACGGAGCGCGGCGGTCTTGCGAGCGCTCAAGTCCTCGACCAGCGATAACGACAAATCGTCCAACCCGGCGCTCCTTGCTGGTTTCGCAAGGACACTGCCGTCTGTTCCTTCGACTTCATTCTCGCCCTCGTCCTGCTCGGCCTCGGCGCTATCGTCCTTGGGCCCGCGCGACATCATTCCCCGCTCGATACGAAATTTCCCAAAGTTGCTGATGGTGAGGAATGCGCCAGCGGCCAGATAGTCAGCTTCGGAGTAGGCGCGGGTCTTGCGGTCAAGCTGCTCGATTTGTTCGTGGAGCGCGGCCTGTCGCTGCTCCCATTCCTGCGGCTCCAGCGTCGCTCCCTCGAAATCGAGGCTTTCCAATTCCGCTTCCAGACCATCAAGCACGACCTGATCTTCCGGGGAAAGCTCGGTGTCGGTAGGGTAGGCGCGGACAGAACCGTAATACCAGTCGGGCAGGGTCTCGAAGAACTCAACCCATGCCCAACCTTCGGCCAAAAGCTTGGCCCTGGCGGCATCCACCTCTTTGTTGAACAGGGCTATCAGTATGTCGGGACTTTTGATGACCCCGCTGCCGCTCTCGTCGAACAAGTCCTTGCGCAGGACGCCGCCTGCTTCGAGATAAGCGGCCTCTCCGACGACGGCAAAGCGAGGCGTATCGGTTGTAGTCTGCTCGGCCAGCAGCATGCGCCGAATTGTTGCACTGTGGCGGCTCCACTGGCCAAGATTGTTCCAGACTTCCAACTGGCGCGCATGATCGTCGACCACAGTAAAAGCCGCCAACTGGGAAAGCTCTATCTCTCCTGACCGGAAGAGCTCGCGCAGTTCCGGCGCGGTCTTGGCAAGCGCAAGGCGGCGCTTCACAAGGTTCTCGGTAACGCCAAAACGGGATGCGATCTGATCTGGGGACTTGCCATGATCGCTAAGGGTCTTGAATGCCTCAAACTCGTCGAGCGGATGCATGGCCTCGCGCATGACATTTTCGGCCAAGCTCACTTCGACTGCGCTGTCTTCGTCGCGCATCTGACAATTGACGGGGTGATCTGCCGGGATCGCACCACGCTCCTGCAGCAGTTTCAGTGCGGCCAGTCTGCGCCCACCGGCGGAGACCAAGAACCGCCCTTTCTTTCCGGGCCGGACGACAAGGTTTTGCAGGACGCCAACGCTGCCAATGGAGGCGGCGAGGCTCTCCACGCTACCGGGGGTATAGGTCTTACGGACATTCTTGGGATCGGCGTCTAGCTTGTTCAACACGATTGGCTGGATTTCGGTGGGGGTCATGGTTTGCTCTCCTTGTTCCCGCGAAGCGGTCTTGCCTTTGCCCATCGGGCAGGGGCCCCGCCTCTGCCCTCTAGGCGTCGCCAATGAGACGGAGAGAGGGGGGCAAGTGCGCAGACGGGGAGGGGGATCGCCCACCCAAAGGGGCGGCGAAGAACCGCGCTTTGCGCGGATCTTCGCCAGCTCCTGCAACGGACGGCTGTCGGCCGGTAGTGAAGGATGGGGACACCCCGTCGAAGCTCTTGCGGGGGAGAGAGGCAACGCCTTTCTCCCCTCGATCTGACAAGCTCTGGTGGTATGGCCTTTGGCGCGGACTTGTCCGCCCCCATGCGCAAAGGATCGTGACCCGAAGGGCCGAAACCCTCGATGGGGTTCGGTGGAGCGCAGCGGAATAGAGCCTGGTCCTGTCAAGGATGCGCCTAATGGCGGGCGGCTCTGGACAATGTGGATATTGATTTGAGGGTTCGGACAGAATTGCTGGCTGCTGGAGGCAATTCTCATCATCACGTCGCCGGCGTTCGTCTGCTCGGTTCCATCGGCGGAAATTTGCGGGGCAGGGCGGCGGGTCGACTGTGTCGTAGATGGGGATACGTTCTGGATGAATAGGGTGCTCGCCCCGCCATTCAACGATGCTGAAAGCAAGCTGCTGGTTTAATACGACTCCTATTACGCCGCCGCGGATCGAATAGGCCCGCCTTAGCGGTTCGCGTGCTCGAGCGGCCCTTGGCGGGACAGAGGATGAGCACGCACGTTTTCGGCATCGCCCTCCTTCGGAGACACCCTCGCGACTAAGGGCGCAGTACTAGCGGTCATCGATGCCAATTGTGCGAGCGATCCAGAAGCAGGATTGGGAGTAAGCTTCGCATCCTGACGAATGGCGCGCGTGCAGCAGCGGCGCTTCACCGACTTTAAACCGATCGGCGATTACTATGCGGCGTCGACAGTCGGACTGCGTTGGATCCATGTATCGGGTCACCCCAAACAAGCCACGCTGGAGCGCGTCTCCAACCAGCCCGAAGGTGACGACGCCGAAGGGCAATTTGCTTTGAGCCGTGCCGATCTATCGCTGCATCGATGAGGCGCGGTCGAAACCATGACATTCCTACTCGGACAGGGGCTCGCGTCATGACCACCGAAGAGGGCACTCGCAATGGAACGCGTGAGATCGGGGTGAGCGTCGCCGGTCTGAGATTCGCCGTCTTTTCGACGCGGAATCTGATTTTCCTGATCGCTGTGCTGGCCATGAACTTCACGCTGATGCGGCCGTCGCCTGTCGACCTTCTGTTCATCGCGTCCTTCTTGCTCACCCTCATCTATATGACGCTCTTCAAGAAGCTGGAGGTGACCCGGCGGGCCATTTTTTTGACTCTCCTTCTCGCGGCGTGGGCAGTTTCCTTTTTCCTCGCGTCAATGCCCTATCTCGGTCAGGACTTTGTCGGCTTCGAGCTCATGGCAAAGACCTTTGCCATCTCTATTGGAGTGATCGGCGCCTTCGTTTCGATGAGCTGGAACCGCCGGCACTTTGAAGTTTTCATGAAGGTCTACATCGTCTCCGGCGGGATTGCCTCGATCCTCGGCACCGTTGGCTTCCTGACCCAGATGGAGCTGCTGACCTGGGACGGGCGAGCCAAGGGGCTCATAGACGACCCCAACATGTACGGGTCGTTTCTGATCCCGGCGGTGGTCTTCTGCGCCTACTTCTTTTCTCGTGGGCAAGGAAGCAAGGTACTGCTCAGTGGCGCGTTGGCGGTTATCTTGCTTGGTATCCTTCTCTCCTTCTCGCGCATCGCCGTTGTTGCGGGTCTGTTCTGCTTTTTTGCCTACATCTTCTTCCACAACCGAGGGCGCCCACGTCGGCTGCTGATGATTATCGGCGGCCTTGTCGTGACCGGTTTCGTCCTTTTCGCCTTCGCCAGCCTCACTTCGGCTGAATTCACCGCCAAGCTCCTGGATCGACTCACCTTTGCCAAGTCTTACGACCTTGGAGAGGAGGGACGATACGCGCGCTATGGGCTGGTGGTGCCGATGATTATCCAAAACCCAATCGGGGTCGGAGTGCTCCAGCTTGAGAAAATCTTCCCTGAACCGATCCATAACATCTGGCTCAGCTCCTTTGTCAATTATGGCTGGGGAGGCGGAATCAGCTACGTTATTCTCGCGGTTGGGAGCGTGGTCGTATCAGTCCGGAACTACCGGAAGACGAAAGACGAAATCGCGTTAGCGCTGCTGATCTCTCTTCTCGGCATCCTTATGGGAGCGACGCTACATGAGGGCGAACACTGGCGCCATTTGTGGCTATTCTTCGGTCTCGTGTGGGGCTTTAACCAGTTCAGTATCGGCATACAGACGAGTGCACCCGTGGCTAGTCATGATCTGGCAGGTAAGCGGCCTGCTCCCTCCGCGAAATCGTTTGGCCGCCGGAACTCGTAGATCCGATGACCATCGCTCATGGTGGCCGAGATGAACGGGCCTACCACATCGGTAGCTCGCAATGAGGAGACGAGGTGTCCTCCCCCACTGCAGGATGCCACCCAGCCGTCGCACCGCTAGAGCGAGAACTCACAGCGACGGCGTATTGATCAACTCACAGGACTTCCTCATCATGAGGGATGAGCTTCGGTCCCACCGTGCCCGGCACCCTCGGCGCCAATGTGAGCTACGGACGGGCGCGACGCCACAGGATCGCTAGCCCCCACCACGCTGCCGGCGCTAGCAGAACCACGCTCGCCGCTCCCGGGAAGTATTGAAACGCACGACCGACGATGACGGGCAAGACCAGGATATGGGCCAGTTCGGTGATGCCCATCGCCGAGAAGAACGTCCAGGCCAAATAGGTCCCAAATCGGCTCTTGCCGGCCAGCACGGGTACCAACAGCCATGCCCCCACAGACAGCACCACCATTAGGATGACGCTGGGCGAGGCAATGTTGGGCGTGGCCACGCCGGTGATCGCCGCGAGGTGGTCGAAGAAATAGAAAAGGTACTCCTCGACTCGATGCACCACGAAGAGGCCGAACGCGATGAAGAATGGCAAGCGGATCGCGGAAAAGGAAACGATGCCTGGGCGCACGGAGAAGAGGACCAGCCCGGTGACGAATCCCGACGTGAATATGAGCATCGTCCAGAAGCCGAGGGCAAAATAGCCAGCGGCAAGGACCGCGGCGGTGAGCGCAGTTGCTGCGAGAATGGCAATCGACATGGCCAATACCTCCCGGATGCGATCCTCAGTCGCTAAAGGAGTAAGAAAAAACAAAACGACCTGCTCGTATCCTGGAAGGTCAGCGCTCGAACGCGTTCGCGCCGGTGATCGGACCCGGCATTCCGCCGATGTCCTCCTGCACCAGAATAGCCAGGCCCGTTTTGAGTTCGGGCAGTGCGCGTCCGATTTCTAAACTGAACTGAGCGCCCATGCCGGCACCTAGTGCCGCCAGAGGCGCGCGATTCGTGACGATGTGGTCGTAGGACAGGGTCCTACCAGCATTGTCGCCGGCCTCGATGGAGACGGTTTCCTGCTCGATATAAGTGACGAGCCAGACGACCGAGGGTCGTCCGCCTGCGTGTTCGGGGATGATGATATTCAGGCTGTCTCCGTTCTGAACCAGCTCGACTTGGCGCATCATGCCTGCGGCCTCGATCGCCTTTACAGCGCCGGTTTCGTCAGAGCCAAGCATGCCGCTTGTGCCGGAAATGACAAGCTGCGGGGTGTAGAGCTTGCTGGCGCCCCACAGCGCGGCATAGTTGCGCTGCAGTTCGGCGTTGGCGGGATTCCCGAAAGTGTCCTTCCAGCCGATATAGTCCCAATAATCCACGTGATAATTGAGGGCAATCACGTCTCCACGTTCCGCGAGCTGGGAGACGAGGCGATCCGCGTCGGGGGAGAACGGGCAGCCTTGGCTGGTGAAGAGTTCCAGAACAGCCTTGGGTGGACCGATAAGCTCAGCGCCGCCAACGCCTCCCCCACCGGAAACGAAAATCAATAGAGCGGCTATTCCCAGGACTTGGCTTGTCATCAAATATGCTTGCCACCGCAGTTCAAACCCGGCGAGTCAAATCGCGGTGAGGCCGTGGCAGGTGGGCAGCCTTACCGACTGGATCAGAACTTGATGATGGCGGCGGTCACGTACATGAAGGCCACGCCCACAAGGAAACCGCATATCACTGGGATGGACAGCAGCGTGCCGCGCCCCTTGCCCGTTCGTGTCGTATATAGCGTCACCTCGACGATAACCTGTGCGATGGCGCCCGCTCCGATGCCGAGGAAAAGGGCGGTCCATTGCGGGGCGTAGGCGAGGCTGCCGATCCAGAGTCCGACCACCGCGGGCGCACCGGCGAGCAGGGTCAGGGCCGCGAAGCTCCAGAGCGGCGGCTTGGCCTTGAGGATCGGGGCCGCAATGCCAATTCCCTCGGTGACGTTGTGCACCGCGAAACCCAGCACCAAGAACGTTCCTAGACCGGCCGACCCGACGGCGAAAGTCGCACCGATCGCAAGCCCCTCGCCGAAGTTGTGCAGACCAATGCCGAGCGCAATGTAGAACGAAAGGGCGAGCCCGGCCGGCGCACCGCGCCAGCGACCGATGGCCATGAGAAGCATGAAGCTGGCGGAGCCGGCCAGAAGCACTAGCAAAGGCCCTTGGAATAGGGCAGCCGATGCAGCACTTATCTCCAGTGCCTCCAGGGTCATGTCGACTAAAAGGAAGGCAAGCAATCCGACCGTCAGCGCCAGAACGAAGTTCATGCCGGCCGCGCCCACACCCCGCATCGCAGGATAGCAGAGCAGGCCGATGGCAACCGGGAGCACGCCGACGATCAGACCAACTAGGGCCTGCTGCCACAGCAGCGATTGCGTCGGGACTGGAGTGGGGACGGCTACTGGTATCTCGTGCAGAAACGTGGCGCCGGTGTTGGTGACGATGTTGATGGCGTGCGCTTCGCCGAGCACCCATGGATAGGGGATGCTGAGCCACACGGTGCTGCCGCGGGCGATCGGGCCGGGAGGATCCTGGGTAAAACTCCAGTAGGCATCGTCAACCTGGACCTGGGCGACGGTCATCGGCTCCGATCCCCCTGCGCGCACGAGCACGCGCAAGCCGTTACCGTCCAGGATCGTCCTCTCGTAGGTGAACGCCTCCACGGGCGGCGCCCCATTGTTGAAGCTGCGCAGCGGGTCGGCGGATGCGATCCAAGCGATGGCGATCCCCAGGACGATTACCGGAAGCAGGAGCCACAAAAGCATGAGGCGATTGGGGCGATCCCCCGGCGAGCCGGCGGTCATCTCAGGAGCGGTCATGGTTTAGCCCTCCACCACGTCGAACATGCCCATCCAGCCCAACTCGGTGAACTCGGCTTGATGCGCGTGGAACATGTATTGGCCGGCCTCGTGGTCTGCGTAGCTGAACTCGAGGATGCCGCGCTGCGCCTGGCACTGCATGATCAGGTCGACGGTCCGCAGCGTGGGGGTCAACGTGGTGCCGGTATCGAAATAGTCGAAGAAGTTGGCGTGGAGGTGGAACGAGTTGATGGGGTCGAACTCGGTCACGTTAATTAGATAAATGCGGGCGGGCCGCGACTTCTCGATGCGGATCGGCTGCACGGCATAGGCATGCGCGACAGTGTTGACGGCATAGAACTCGTTCTCGCCGTCGAAGTTGGTGTCGAACGCGTTCATCACCATGACCATTTCCTGCCAACGGGCGTTTTCGGGGGTGCCGAGCAGGCGCGACTTGGCCACAGCTTCGAATTCTGGGTGCAGGGCAGGGTCGGGGTCGATGACGAAGGCGCCATACATCCCCTTGTGCATGTGCCGCTTCAGGGGCAGGGCGTGGCAATGATACAGGTGGCAACCGAACGGCTTGGCGTCGAACTCGTAGATAAACTCCTCCCCGGGGTTGATCAGGCCGGCGCCGGGCACACCGTCCATGCGCCACGAGTGGATGCCATGGAAATGCATCGAATGTGGGTGCGATCCGTAGTTGCGGAAGACGATTCGGAGGCGTTCGCCCTCCTTGGCGCGCAGCGCTGGGCCCGGAACGCGGCCATTGAAGGTCCAGGCTGGAAACATCACCCCCGGGGCGATCTCGATCTCTTTGTCGACGGCTTCCACCTCAAACGTCCGCAACACCCGTCCGTCTTCCATGGTGGTGACGGTTCCCAGGTCCCATTCCGTCAGCATAGGTGTGGGGTCGAAGCCGTTTGTCTCCGGATCGACGCGTCCGACCGTCATCATTTGTCCGTGCGCGCCGTCGTGGGCGGACGGCGCTGCATAGGGGTTCACGGGCTCGACCGCCGACATCTCGCCCATATCGTGACCTGGCATCGATTGGCCCGCTGCGGTGGAAGCGAGGACCGCGGTTCCACCCGCGGCCACTAGGCCGCCTATAAGCAGGCTCCGGCGTGTGACCGTATCGGCAGGCTCGTTCTGCATGCATCACCCTTATGCGAATAATTCGCAACTAGACGCTAACCGCGCGATTGTTGCAAGTAGGAATGATTTGCAGCTGGAGGTTAATCGTCTAGCTTTTCGCGCGGTACCACGCTGGCGCGAGTGTCCGAGAAGCCGCCGACCAATGATATAGACTGTCTGCAGCCCTGCGGCGTTTTTACCCGGTCGGGCCGCAGGAACTATCTTGCTCCTCTAGTGGCATGAAATTGTAGGTTGAGGGGATAATGGGAGGCGCACCTGACACGAAACACTTGGACCATCCTGTTCGCCGCTTGGACATTGGCTGGGATATCGACATTCGGCGCTCTGTTCGTAGGCGAGGTCATGGGACAGATGCCTTGCGTGCTATGTTGGTACCAGCGCATCGCGATGTTCCCGCTCGCGCTGATCCTGGGCGTCGCCGCGTTCCGCAATGATGCCAGCATCTGGCGCTACGCCTTGCCCGTGGCTCTCGCCGGCCTGGCGGTCGCCGGATACCACTCGCTAATGTATGCCGGCGTTCTCACGGCGCCGATCGAGCCCTGCCGCGCGGGCCCGTCCTGTTCCGGCGACGGCATGGTGGTCCTGGGCGTTCCGCTCCCCTTCATGGCAACCGCGTCCTTCGCCGCCATTTCCACCCTTCTCGCCATACTCGCCAAGAACCCGAAATGAATTCCAGATTCCTAGTCATCGCCGTCGCCGTCGTGGCAGTAATCGTCTTTGGAGCCGGTGCGTGGGTCTACACACAGCAGACGCCTGAGCCCGCCTCGCCCGTCGTGGCGAATTTCGAGGACGCAGGTTACGTGCGTCCACATTCGTTCGTAATCGGGCCTGCTGATGCGCCGGTGACCATTGCCGAGTTCTTCGACCCGAGCTGCGAGGCCTGCCGGGCATACTATCCGATCGTCAAGCAGATCATGGATCGCCATCCCGGCCAGGTGAAGCTCGTGTTGCGTTACGCGGCATTCCATGACGGATCCGACGAGGCAGTGAAGATCCTTGAGGCAGCGCGTCTCCAGGACCTGTTCATCCCTGTGTTGGAAGCACTGCTAGCACGCCAGCCGGACTGGGCAACTCACGAAGGTCCGAATCTCGAACTGGCGTGGCAGGTTGCAGGGGAGGCCGGGCTGGACGTAGCGAGGGCAAAGCAGGATGCGCTCCGCCCTGGGATCATCGGCGTGCTCAATACCGACATGGCAGATGTTGACGCACTCGGCGTGGTGCAGACCCCCACCTTCTTCGTCAACGGCAAGGCGCCCACAGGTACCGACCCGCAGAACCTCGCGGACCTGGTCGCAAGCGAGGTCGCAGCGCAGTGATCGATGACGTCGATATCCTAGTCATTGGCGCCGGTCAGGCAGGTCTGGCCGCTGGCTACTGGTTGCGAGAACGACGGGTGAAGTTCGCCATCGTGGATGCTGGCGCTAGAGTCGGCGACAGTTGGCGCAACAGATACGACACCCTGACCTTGTTCACTCCACGCGGACTTAGCCGCTTGCCGGGAGTGGTGCTGGAGGGCGACCAAGAAGGCTATGCCAGCCGCGAGGAGTTCGCGGACTACCTCGAAAGATACGCGTCGAAGCTGGATTTGCCGGTACGGTCCCGAGCAGGCGTCACACGGTTGACCTGGGGCGGCAAATTCCATGCGGGGCTACAGGATGGGACCGAGATTAGCGCGAGAGGCGTGATTGACGCGACAGGCGCGTTTCAAACGCCGGTCGTCTCTGAGTTGCGCTCGGGTTTCGGTGCCGGCGTGGTCGATCTGGACGCGACCACCTATCGCAACCCGAACGACGCCGCGGCCGGTGCCGTCCTCGTGGTCGGCGACGGGGCCTCGGGACGCGACATTGCCATGGACCTGGCACAGACCCATGCAGTTACCCTGGCCACCGGTAAGCCGCGTCGGCTCTTCCCCGAACGTATCCTTGGGCGCAACACGTGGTGGTGGCTCCACCGTACCGGTCTGCTCTATTCCCGTCCAACCTCGATGGTCGGCAGGTTGATGCGGTCTGCAGATCCATTTCCCGATCGCGGCCGAAGCCTGCCCGCTCTGCGCGCTGCTGGCATCACCGTTCGTCCTCGACTTTCCGCGGCCAACGGTTCCGGTGTCTTCTTCAAGGACGGCTCGTCCGGCCAATTCGGGACAGTGGTCTGGGCGATCGGGTATCGCGAAGATCGGTCATGGGTCGCCAGGGAGGCCCACAAGGGCCTTCTCCTACTGGGACGGCCGTGGCAACAGAACAGGGCGTCGGCGTTGATAGCGGGAGCGGGGCGCGACGCCGAACTGGCCGTTTCGGCGGCCCTACAATCGCCTTAAGGCCCAGGGCAAGCAGAGTTTCTGCACCCGCCAAATGTCATCATCTGACGGGGCCCCACTTCTCTGGAATGGCCGCGACGTCGTGACGCCTTCTAGAGCCGCCGCGTCAGACCGTCGCAGTGACACAGTCACGTTTTCGGCATCTCGGAACATGCCGCATGAATGCCCGTTACCTGCGAACGACAACATGAGGAGAGCTATCATGGCAAAGGAAGCACCCGGCGAACACCATGACCACCCTGGCCACAAGCCAGGCGATCTCGATCCGCATGGCCACCGCGACAAGTCGGTGACCGAGAAGCCCGGCGAGCACCATGATCATCCCGGCCATAAGCCAGGCGACCTCGACCCGCATGGTCACTGCGACAAGTCTAGCGGCAGCAAGAAATAATCGAAGTCTTTAGGAGGGGCCCGGTGCGGGGCCCTTTTTTGCGGCAATGTCCACGTCTTGGCACTATCCTGCCCCTCGGTCCACTGTGGGGCGCAGCCCAGCCGTCCAGGGCAGCCGGCGTATGCTTCCCAACTTCCAGCAATTCGCGTGACAAACACCTTGACGTGATAACGAGTCCGCTTGCCAGAAACCTATCGGTAAGGCGACTAAAGCTATGGTGGGTCAGCTCACCATGGTAAATCAAATGTGCACAACACTTGGACGCGCGATGCGCATCGCCTGCGTAATCTTGGCCGCCATATCACTGGCGGCCTGCAGCCAGTTCGTGGGCGACAATCGGCAGAACGTTCCCCTGCCCAAGGCATTAATTGACCGGATGGCAGCGATCGGCTCGTCGCCGTCTGAGCCGATGGTGGTTCGCCTGTTTAAGGAAACATCGGAACTCGAGGTCTGGAAACGGACCACTTCGGGAAGCTACGCGCTCCTCAAGACCTATGAGATATGCAAGTGGTCGGGGGCATTGGGGCCGAAGATACGAGAAGGCGACTACCAGTCACCCGAGGGCTTCTACGACGTCACTCCTGGGCTGATGAACCCAAAGTCGTCTTACTGGCTGTCGTTCAACGTAGGCTTTCCCAACAAGTTCGACCAGGCTTGGGGTCGTACCGGCACGAACCTGATGATCCATGGCGATTGTAAGTCCGTGGGGTGCTACGCCATGACGGACGAGGGAATAAAAGAAATCTACGCCATGGCGCGGGAGACATTCAAAGGCGGAAACCGATCCTTCCAGTTGCAGTTGCTGCCGTTCCGCATGAGCGAAGCCAACATGGCCGCCAATGCCGCCAGCCCGCACCTCGCGTTCTGGGAAAATCTGAAGGAAGGTACAGACGCATTCGAGGCGACCCGGCAACCCCCGACTTGGGATGTTTGTGAGCGACGCTATATCTTCAACAAGGGTGCCCCGGGTAGTCAGCCTCTCGACCCCTCAGGCGCATGCCCGGTCTCAATGTCTACATTTCAAGCAGGAGCGTTCTAATCGACCCGATGTCGTCTGAAGATGCCTGGTAGTTGTATCGGCCTCATTCCATTGCGGCCATTATCTGAGCGTCGAACGACTCGTCCTCGCTCGGCGCGACGCCCAGCATGGGCGCTACCTTGGCGATTATGCGGCCAGACACCTCACCTGCGTTCCAGCCTGCTGTATTGCCCGATTGTGGAGTTTCGGGGGACGCCTCGTCCAGCAGTACCAGCATGACGTATTGCGGGTCCTCCATGGGAAAGGCGGTCACGAACACGTTGAGGTTTTTGCCCGTGCCGTATCGGCCATCGATCACCTTCTCCGCCGTTCCGGTCTTGCCTCCAACCCGATAACCGAGGGCCAATCGGTTCATCCGGGATCCAGATCCGACGACCGCGTTGAATCGCAACAGCTGCCGGAGCTGAGCGCTGGTTTGCTCGGAGATCACCCGGGTGGATAGCGCCAACGCCTCTTGCTCGGTTCTGGGATAGAATGTAGGGGCCATCAGGTTGCCCCCGTTGACGAAGGCGGCCAGCGCCCGCGCCATGTGCAATGGCGAAACGCTGAATCCGTGACCGAATGAGGCCGTCGCTGCCACGACATCCGAAAACTCCGTCGCGACATTGGGAGGTGTCCGTTCGGGGAGTTCAGTAATGATTGACCGATCGAAGCCGATACGGCTGAAGAAGGCGCGATAATTGTCCTCCCCCATCCGCTGCATCATTTGGATAGTGCCGACATTAGATGAGTAACGGAAAATCTCCGGCACAGTCAGGATGCGGCCCTCGCCGCGAAAGTCGTTGATTGCGAATCTGCCGAAGCGGACAGGGAAGCGAGCATCGAACGAGTCCGCCAAGGTCACGGCGCCGCTGTCGAGGGCGGCCGCAAAGGACACCGCCTTAACAACCGATCCCAACTCGAAATTGCCGGCAGTTATGCGATTGAAACGCCCCTCTTCCAGTGCAGAAGCTGGGACATTGGGATTAAAGTCGGGCAGCGAGACCATCGCGAGAACCTCGCCGGTCCTGACGTCGAGTACCACTCCCGCCGCGGCGAGCGACTTGTACCGCGCGATCGCATCGACCAGTTCCGCCCGCATCGCATACTGGACGCGCATGTCGATACTCAAGCCTATTGGTTGCAGCTCTTGGTCGCGTGCGAGACCGAATGCCTGCAACGCAGCTACGCCACCATCATCGATGCCGCGTTCGATCCCGGAGATGCCCTGACTGTCGATGTTGACGGTGCCCAGCACATGCGCGGCATCGGCGCCGCCCGGGTAGAATCGACGGCTTTCGGTGAGGAAGTCGAGGCCGGGTATTCCCAGACGCATCACTTGATCACGGATAGCGGGCGTCAACTCCCGTTTGATCCAGACAAAGCCCTTGTCGCCTGTCAGGCGTTTGCGCAGCCAGGCTTGGTCCAACTCGGGTAGCACCGTTCGCAGCGCTACGACCGCTTCTTCCACGTCGATGATCCGCCGGGGCTCCGCATAGAGCGAAGGGACGCGGATGTCCACGGCCATGGGAAGTCCGTTCCGGTCAAGAATGGGCGGCCGGGAGGCTTCGATCTCACTGATCGTCCTGCCCTCGATCACCGTCTCCGTCTCCACTGACCCAAGTTGCAGCAGACGAGCGGCGATTATGAAAAAACCGACGGCCATGACGATGACCATGATGGCGATGCGGCGACGGGTTAGGTTCGTCCGAACACTCTTCGCGCCTTCCAGTGCGATCGTTTGATGGTTGGTTTGCAAAACGATATCTCATGATCAAGGGGTGCGCTGTTGCAGACGCGAACGCAGCGATCGAGGCGCTTCACGCCCGGTAGCGTGTCAGAAGCTTGCAGGAGGGCGATCGAGAGGTTGCGGTCGTGTGCCCCTGAGAGGAACGGTATGGCCGCACTGCCAAGCCGCTCGTACAGGTTCCGCCTGAGGCGGGTTCGCTTCGAGCGAATTGTTCGGCACTTGCTCATTCAAGCATGAGGCGTGTGTATGCATGGCCCCCCGGGGGTGGCCATGCCCGTCCACTGACTGAAGGATTTTGACTCGGTTCGCAGTGGAGTAGGGGGACGCATTGGATGTCGGCAATCCCAGGAGCACCATCGTTGCCAGAAGCAGCGGAATCAGCGCAATGGCTCGGTACCAAGATCTGAGACGGCGATAGGTCATGATGCCATTTCCGTCCCCAAAGATTAATGGAAGGTTGCTGTTGCTACGACCGGGTCGGCTCGCCAAGTCGGTTGGTTAATTCCCGAATGTGCACAGGCCTTTGATAGAGCAGGAGCGCGATCACACCGACATGGCGTCTTTCCACCTCGAGCTTGTTGGGCACCGATCATGCCGTTGCGTCACTTTCTCCGTCCGCAGTCTCCATGATGGAGCGCACCTGTTCAATTGTTTGCTGCAGGTCACGCTCGTATTGAGGCGGTAGCGTGCGTGCCCTTGGCAGCTTCACCTCCAACGGATCCGCGATGCGCCCGTTGATCTCCAGTTCGAAGTGCAGGTGGTTGCCCGTCGAACGGCCGGTGGAACCGACATAGCCGATGACCTGGCCCTGTCGGACTGTATCCCCAGGCGCAAGGCCATCGGCGATCTGGTTCATGTGTGCATAGGCGGTCTGGTAGCCATTAGCGTGTGATAGCCGCACATAGCGGCCATAGCCCGAGTACCACTGTGCCATCTCCACGGTGCCGTCGGCCGCGGCGAATATCGGCGTTCCGCGCGGCGCCGCAAAGTCGGTGCCTTCGTGATTGGCGTTGCCGCCATTGAACGGGTCAACGCGGGATCCCATTGCCGAGGTCAGGCGACCGCCGCCATCGAGCGGTCGGCGCAGCAGGAAGCGCTTACCGCTCTCGCCGCTCTCGTCGAAATAGGCGACGGCGCCATCGTCGGTGCGGAAGCGATAGAAACTCCGTTCAGAGCCGCCAAGCGTCAGACTGACATACAGCAGTTGGGCGGGCAGCGCGTCCGCTGCTGCCGCCTGCAGCAGCTCGATCGAGTCGCCAGGTTGGACCTTTCTGGTCAAGTCGACGTCATAGGCCACTAGGGCGATGACCCTCGAGATGGTGGTGTCGTCCAGTTCGTTCCGTCTCCCGGTCTCCCAGATCGCCTTGTAGATTGTGGGCAGGTTCGCCACGCTGATGCGCTCGGTGCTGTCTTCGGCGAAGGCCATCTCGGATGGCGCGAGGCCCAAGACGTATTGGCCGGCATCTGTAAGGGCGACGGTCGCAACGTGGGCATCGGAATTGGTAGCGTCGTCATGACTATAAATGCTGAGCCGATACGGGATCAGCCCAGGGCCCGACCGCGAAGGGCCGAGCAAAATGCGAAGCCGCGACCGCGCGGCCAGCGTCGTCACCGGGACGACGTTGCGCACGGTCGCCATGACCAATTCAGCGGCTGCCGTGGTGAATCCATGCTTAAGCAAGGCATCGGCGAGGTACGCCGTCTCCTCCAGCTTCACGATCCGCTCGGTGACCCGCAGGCCGTCGCCAACCACTGTGTTTTTGGGCACGACCGTGACATTCTCGGCAACGCCCATCGACTGGGACGCCACGTTGTACGAAGCGCCTGGCATAGCGGCGTAGGCCATCGCGTAGTCCTGCGCGCCCTCGGAAATTCCGATGGCGGCGAAGGATGCGGCAGCTGCATCGTCGATATAACGGCCTGGCACGAACTCGAGTGGCAATATTGATGTTGTGACGGCGACCTCGGCATCCACGGGCTCCCCTATGACGTCGAGGCTCACCAGCGAGGTTGAGGCGATCTCGTCTTCCACTGCGTCAATATAATCCTGCGGCCGGTAGGCAGCGACGTCGTCGGTCAGTACCGTTTCAGACGTCGCCAAGGTAGCGTTCACCCGAACGAACGTGGCGTTGCGGATGACGTTGCTACCACCGGCTGCCTCCATCACGCTGGCCTCGATCTCGTCCCGCGTTGATTTGGTGGTCAGGATCGGGCGCATCCGGTCCGTCTTGCCTTCGGCGACTGCCGCGCTCATGGTTTCCGAAGGGGCGAGATCGAGTGCCTTGTAGGCGGTGGAGAAGCTGTCGACGCCGGCGAACGATACGTAGAGGGCGGCACCCATCAGCAGGACCGAGGTCAGGCCGGTCAGGACGGTGCCCGCCAGCCATCCCATGCTGACCTCCCTTCCACCAGGCTCGGCTCCTTCAGCCGACAGAACTGTCAGTGCCGGCTCGTCCACGAAGCCCTGCAGATGCATGTAGCGGTGGCTCGGACGTTGCCCTAACCGAAGTGCTCCCCGCTCGCCCATATTCCCTCTACGAATGCCTGATCGTCGGCATCGGACAGAAGGTTTACATGGGCAATTTTAAGGCTTGCCAGACCAGATACGATCACGTGGTCGTGAGCGGCAAGATCAGCAAGCACGCCCCGCGCAGGATTTGTTACGATTTCGGGGTCCCCGGGACAAATCGTCGCTACCGAGCCCAAAGATCGAGGCACATCGGACTCACGCGGCTGCCACCGAATCGTGGAACACGCACTTGCCGTGATCCGCGAGAATCTCGATGACCCTGCAGGTTTCAACGCGACCATGAGAGCAGCCCTCGACCATGCGCTCCAATTCGGCCTTGAGTGCAATCAGGCTGGCGATCTTGCGCTTCACCTCGACCAATCGGACCTTGGCGATCGTGTCCGCCTCGTGGCAAGATTGGTGCGGATGGTCCTGCAGTGACAGCAAGGTGCGGATCTCGTCGATATCGAAGCCTAATTCGCGCGAATGCCTGATGAAGGTTAGACGCTCGATGTCCTCGTTCGCATAGGTGCGCCGATTTCCGTCCGTTCTATCCGGAGCCAAAAGCCCGATTTGCTCATAGTAGCGGATGGTGGGGATTTTAACGCCAGCTGCTTCTGAAACCTTCCCGATAGCGATACCGTGATGCATTTTACGCTTGCTCCTATAGTGGCTAGAGGATGTATGGGGACCGCATGGATTGCAAGGAGCTTGAGCGATGACCGCTGAACTGGATACCACACGGTTTCGTGTGGAGGGCATGGATTGCGCCAGTTGTGCGTCCAAGATCGACACCGCAGTCAGGAGGATCGGTGGCGTTGAGGACGTCTCAGTCTCTGTTGTTTCCGGGACCATGACCGTACGGCACGACGCCAGCACGGATGTGAGCGCGGTAGCGAAGAAGGTCACGAGCCTCGGCTACAAGGCTATCGAACTCCCAACGCGCCAGGCGTCCGAGGCCGCAGTGCAAGGTTCTGTGAACGATATCGACGACCACGATCACGAGGGGCACGATCCCTCGGATCACGACCACGATGGACACCGGCATGCCGCGCACGACCATAGCGTGCACGCACAACTGCATGGCTCGGATCGCAAATCCGACAGGTCGAGCGCTGCGAAAAAACGCGACGACGATAAACTCGAGGGACTGCACGGTCACGACCACTCCTTGGAAGAGGGGCCATGGTGGAAGACAACGAAGGCTCGGCTGACCATTGTCGCCGGCATCGCTGTCGCAGTGGCATTCGCGGCCGGACAAATCTTCCCGCAGATCGAGCAGTGGGTTTTCGTCGCAGCCATGTTCGTTGGCCTGCTGCCTATCGCCCGTCGCGCCTATGTCGGCGCCGTCAACGGCAGTCCTTTCTCCATTGAAACCCTGATGACGGTTGCCGCTGTCGGCGCCGTTTTCATCAATGCCGCCGAAGAGGCCGCGATCGTGGTTCTGCTGTTCCTGGTCGGCGAACTGCTGGAGGGCGTTGCGACTGGACGTGCCAGGGCCAGTATCAAGGCTCTCGCTACCCTGGTACCGAAGACAGCATTCCGTGAGGTCGGCGGAAAGACCGAGGAAGTCCCGGCCGAGTCTCTAGCCATCGACGACATCATCCTGGTGCGTCCTGGTGACCGCGTCCCGGCTGACGGCGTCATCGTCTCAGGCGAAAGCGCGATCGACGAGGCGCCTGTTACCGGGGAATCCGTGCCGAAGCGCAAACAAGTCGATGACCAGGTGTTCGCCGGCACCATCAATCAGGAAGGCGCACTGCGCATCCGGGTGACCGCTGCCGCAGCCGACAATACGATTTCCCGCATCATTGCACTGGTCGAGGAGGCACAAGAATCCAAGGCGCCGACCGAGCGCTTCATCGATCGGTTCTCGCGCTATTACACCCCCGGCGTGATGGTGGTTGCCGCGTTGATCGCCATCCTGCCGCCGCTCTTGACCGGTGAGCCATGGGACGAGTGGATCTATAAGGGCCTCGCCGTTTTGCTTATCGGATGCCCGTGCGCCTTGGTTATCTCCACCCCAGCCGCTATCGCTGCAGCACTGTCCGCCGGCGCTCGCCGCGGCCTGCTGATGAAGGGCGGAGCCGTGCTCGAGTCCCTTGGCAAGATCAACATGGTTGCCCTCGACAAGACCGGCACGCTGACAGCCGGCAAGCCTCAAGTCACCGATATCATGGCCGGGTCGAAGTCGGAGCGCGAAACGCTGGAACTGGCGGCGGCACTCGAGGTCGGTTCCAGCCATCCGCTCGCCAGCGCGATCCTGGCCAAGGCGAAGGCCGATGGCATCGAGCCTGCACAGGCTACCAAGGCAGGCGCGGTCGGCGGCAAGGGTGTTGTTGGCACGGTCAATGGAGTTGAGTTGTTCCTCGGTTCGCCCAAGGCAGCCGCCGAGAAGGTCGCCCTCGGCGCCGACCTTGATGCCCATATCGTCGCCTTGAACGACCAGGGAAAGACGGTGTCGGTCCTCTTGGCGAACGGCGTGGTCGCGGGTCTGATCGCTATGCGCGACGAGCCCCGTCCGGACGCGGTCGAGGGACTTAAGGCACTCAAGAATCTCGGCGCCGACATCGTCATGCTAACAGGCGACAACAAGCGCACCGCCGCTGCAATCGGAAAGACGCTGGGCATCGAACCGCGCGCCGAACTGTTGCCGGAGGACAAGCAGCGCATCGTCGGCGAGCTCAAGGCCAGCGGCAAGATCGTTGCTAAAGTCGGCGACGGAATCAACGACGCTCCTGCACTGGCAGCAGCCGACATCGGCATTGCCATGGGTGGCGGTACCGACGTTGCGCTCGAAACCGCCGATGCCGCGGTGCTGCACGGGCGGGTCGTCGACGTCGCCAACATGATCCTGCTGTCGCGGGCCACCATGTCTAACATAACCCAAAACATCACGATCTCACTCGGGCTCAAGGCATTCTTCCTGGTGACGACCGTCATCGGTGTCACCGGCCTCTGGCCCGCCATTCTCGCGGATACCGGCGCGACTGTGCTGGTCACGGCCAACGCCATGCGTCTCCTCGGTTGGAAGGGGCTGGGGGGCAAGACGTGAGGAAGTTCACGGCAGGTCTCTACCTGGTCCCAATCCTCATTGCAGTCGATCTGGGGGCGAAGTTCTGGGCTATACAGAATCTCGGCGGAATTGCTGAGGCAGTGCCGCTCGCGCCCGGCCTATCCTTGCGTCTCGTCTCCAATCCGGGCGTGTCCTTCGGGCTTTTCGCCGGGTCGCCATGGCCTGTCACTCTAGTAACGGCCGCTATGACCATCGCACTCATGGTCTGGTTCGCCCGCTCCCGGTTGGAAAGGGAATATGTCGCTATCGGCAGCATACTAGCCGGGGCGAGTTCGAATCTGATCGACAGGTTGATCAACGGGGCAGTCACAGACTTTCTGTCCTTCGGTGGCCTAGACGCGCCACTGTTCACCAACAACCTGGCCGACATTTGGATCACCGTGGGTGTGGTGATCCTGTTTGGCGGAGCACTTCTGGAACTTCGTAAAACTGTGCCCGTGCGCGGGAATCACCCATCATGACAAAATGTGGCACTCGAATAGCGGAGACAGACCGTGGCCTATAAGGCGCCGCTTCCTATGCGGTTATTCCACTATGCACTGTGGACGACCATGCTCTTCGTCGTGGCATGGTTTTTCCTTATTCCGATCTTCCTCAGGTTCACCGCGCCCCAACCCACGGGGGCGCCAAATCAAACAGTCCAAAATTCATCAACGAGCACGCCGGCAGAATCCTTAGTGCCGGTCCAAGAGCCAGCCCCACCGCTGGTGATCCCTTGAGCCCCGAAAAAGCACCGCTCAGGTTGTCGCGCAGGATGCTGCTCGCTGCACTGCCACTCGTTGCGTTGCTCGGTCTGGTCGGAGTTTTCGCTGTCACCCTTAGAAACCCGTCGACCGATCTACCTTCGGTACTGGTCAACAAGCCTGCGCCGGAATTTTTACTACCTCCTCTTGAGCAATCAGGCGTCCCGGGTCTGGGGCGGACCGATCTGATCGGACAGGTCAGCGTGGTCAACGTCTTCGCGAGCTGGTGCATCCCATGTCGGGACGAGCATCCATTACTCGTCGAACTTAAGACCCGGACCGGCGTCAAGCTCCTCGGCATCAACCTCAAGGATGAGCAGGCGAATGCCATCGCTTTCCTCGATGAGCTCGGCAATCCGTACGACGCAATCGGAGCGGATCGAAACGGACGAGCGTCCATCGATTGGGGTGTCTACGGCGTGCCCGAGACCTTCCTCGTCAATGGGGACGGCGTGGTGCTGCTACGACATGTCGGTCCACTCGACCGTACCTCACTCGATGACCTCGTCTCAGCGATCCGAGCGGAGCAGGGGGGCTCATGACGAGGCGATTTGGCTCCATTCAATATCTGCGCGGATTGGCGGCCGCTCTCGTCGTCGCGTCGCATGCCTTCCTCTATCCCCTGATCGACGAGCCGATGCTTTACGGTCGGTGGGGTTGGTTAGGTGTCATCCTGTTCTTCGTCATCTCCGGTTTTATCATGGTGGTCGTCACCGGCGAGGAAGCGTTCGAAGGGTGGTTGTTCCTCCGCCGCAGGGCTGTGCGTGTCATCCCCATGTATTGGGCCGCCACCCTGTTTACCGCAGGGCTGTCTTTGTTGGCCCCACAACTGTTCAAAAGCATGACCTTCGACTGGTCGCAGCTCTGGCGATCGCTGCTGTTCATCCCGTTCTACAACGAGACCAGCGGGGGCATCCATCCGATCTACAAGCTAGGCTGGACCCTCAACTACGAGGTCTATTTCTACCTTTGCTTCGCCTTACTCTGCTTTCTCCGGTCCATCCCACGAGTGGTAATCTTGACGATATGGTTCAGTGGCCTTGCGCTATCAGGATTGGTGGGGCGTCCAGAAGGCGATCTTGCTATCTTCTATACCGGCTATATGCCGCTCGCTTTTTGTGCAGGCATGGTGCTTGGGGTGATGGCCAACCGCAAGACAACCTCCGCGCCGCCAGTCGCTCTGTGGGGCGCCGGACTGGTCGCCTTGGGCGGGCTGGTGCTCGGGATGCTTTGGCCGTCGACCGTGGTCGAGGACTGGGCGGCATTTCTGTGCGCCCTGGCCTTTGCGAGTTGCACGGTTTTCTTGGCGATTGAGCTGAATGAACGCATTCGTCCAATTCGGCTTCTCGAGCAGATAGGCGACGCATCCTATTCGACGTATCTGTCCCACATCTATGTCATTGGGGCGCTATCGGCAGTGGCATACGCCAGCTTTGGCTACTCGGGTATGTATCTACCCATAGCAGTCCTGGGCATCGGGTGTGCCACGCTTGCAGGCTGGCTTCTGCATATCGGTATCGAGCGTCCACTTATGAAGTGGCTAGCGCCGCTGGCGGCCAAGACCTCATCACCAGCGGCTTTGGAAAGGGTGTGATGCTCTGAGCGTAGGGCCTGACAATCATCGGGTGACAATGGCGTTGGCCGCGACCTTCAGGCTTCTTGGCGATCCCACGCGGCTACGAATTCTGCTGCACTGCGGAAACGGACGCGTGGCGGTCGGCGGGCTCGCCGCCGAACTGAAGCTAGATCCATCGCTGGTCAGTCAACATTTGAGGCTGCTGCGGGCGGGGCGGATAGTGAGCGGCCGTCGGTCAGGAAAGCATGTATTTTACCAACTTAATGACAAGCACGTCGAAAGGGCTCTCGGCGTTATGATCGAACATGCAGATGAAATCGCAGCAGGCCGAAGCGCTCGCTTGAAGCAGGCGCCCTAGGACTTCTCTTGCATTCTGCGACCACAAATTCGCTTCATGAGAGAGCTAAGGAAACACAATGCTTGTAAGAGGTCCTCGGCTTTGTTTCGACGTCGAACTCTTGTGCTGATAGTTGTCGCTGCCGCAGTGATTTTGGTCATCGGGGCGATACTATACGCTCAGTTGGCGGTTCCCGAGCACCCGATTGCGGTTCATGACTCACAATCGACCCGTTAAGTCGAAATGTTCAAACCGCTGTGATCGGCCGTCTGGTTGCATTTTCGAGGTAGGGCTTTGCCGATATGCTAGGCCCACACATTCAGGATAGGCAGAGATCAATGAGAAGGCGTGATTTCGTAGGGTTGGTTTCGGCAGCGGCCGGTGCCGCCGTGTTTGCCCCCGGCCCAGCCCGGGCTCAGTCGCTTTGGGACATGATGAACCAGAGCCGCACATTGACGGACGCCGAACGCGAGGCCAATAGCGCCGCAGCGCTGCAGGCGATCGATACAATCGAGCCAATCCTTTCCTACGATACTGCCAACAATCTTTTAATGGCCATTGCTCAATACGAGCCGTTCGTGGCGCGTGGTGGCTGGGAGCAGGTGCCGCAGGAGACCTATGGCGTGACACTTGGAGTGGCACGAGAAGGTGTTATCCAGCTAAAACGTCGACTGCTGTCGTCCGCCGACATGCCAATGGCCGAAAATATCGACAATGTTGCCGATGCCACCACCGACGCCGCCCTGAGGCGGTTCCAGGCGCGACACGGTCTACAGGTCAGCGGTCAAGTTGACGAGGCAACTTGGTACGCGTTGAACGTTCCGGCAGAGACTCGCCTCCATCAGCTGCGCCTCAACCTCCTCCGCGTCCAGGCCATGGCATCGTCATTGGCCGACCGCTATGTCGTGGTCAACATTCCCGCGGCGTTTGTTGAGACTGTGGAGGGTGGCACGGTCGTGCGCAGGCACACAGCCGTGGTCGGTCGCATTGACCGGCAAACGCCGATCCTGAAGAGCCGCATTCACCAGATCAATTTCAATCCGTTTTGGAACGTGCCGGTGTCGATCATCCGGCGGGATCTTATCAAATACATGAACGAGAACCCAAACTACCTGACCGAGCAGCAGATCCGGATCTACGATAGCAGCGGCGCCGAGTTGCAGCCCACCGACATCAACTGGCAGACCGAGGAGGCGGTCAACTATAGCTTCCGGCAAGACCCTGGGCCGCAGAACTCCATGGGTAACGTGAAGATCAACTTCCACAACCCTCATGCCGTCTACCTGCACGACACGCCGACAAAGGGGCTTTTCGGCGAGAACGCTCGGTTCTATTCGTCGGGCTGCGTGCGGGTTGACCAGGTACAAGATTTTGTCGGCTGGGTTCTGCGCGACAACGGCGACTGGGGCTCTGGGGAAATCGCGAACGTGTTCTCTACGGGCGAGCGGAAGGACGTCGATGTCCGAAATCCTGTCGAAATCCACACCACCTACATATCGGCATGGGCTAACCGCCAAGGTGTCGTTAGTTTCCGCGACGACGTCTACGAATTCGATATGGCCGGCAAGGTTACCTTCGAAACCTAGCCGCTAATTGCAGATACCCCGCAGGCAAGCTGGCAAGCCCGACCAGCTGTGTGCCAGGATTGGGAACACCTACGATCAGGTTGTGGCGGGCAAATTCTGTGTTGCCAGATCGACTTCCTCAAAGGTCGGCCTCACTTCGGACATCAGCGCCTTACGGGCGAACTCGACGGCCATCACCGGCACTTGACCGGAGATGTGTGCAAGAAGGCCGGTCTTGAGGGATAGAAAGTACTTGGACTCCGATTCGTAGGTTCCGCGCAGCGATTGCGCCATGGGTCCGAACAGCCCGTAGGCGATGAACACACCGAAGAACGTGCCGACCAGAGCGCCGCCGATCATGTGACCCAGGACTTCCGGTGGCTCGCTAATCGACCCCATCGTCTTGATGACGCCCAAAACGGCGGCCACGATGCCCAAGGCGGGGGTGCCGTCGGCGAGCGACTGCAGCGCGCCCACCATACGTTCCTGTTCCTGGTGATGGGTCTCGAGCTCCTCGTCCATGAGAGCTTCCATCTCGTGCACGTTGTTCGATCCGAGGGTTACCATGCGCATGTAGTCGCACACGAATTCAACGGCATGGTGGTTCTTCGCAAAGGTGGGAAAGGCGTTGAACAGCGTGGACTCTTTGGGGTTTTCCACGTGTTGCTCAAGGGCAAGGATGCCCTTGGCCTGCACGAGCTTGTACATGGCGAACTGCATGCCGAGCAGTTCGAGGTATGCCTGCTTGTTGTAGGCTGGGCCTTTGAAAATCTTGCCAATCACATGCATGCCGGCCTTCTCGTGTTCTTCACCACCTTGGTCGCGTTCCGGGGTTTCGGATCTACCGCGTTGCCGCTTTTCTGCGTCATCGCGGCCGAGATAGTCCTGCTATGGTCCGGGCTGACCGGGGAGGTGAGCCAGGGCCGCTTGGCACTGAACAGCTTCCTGTCCGCCCTCATCTGGCCGTTTGCAATTGTTGTGATGAGCCGACTGGGCTTCCTGGGTCTCCTCGCCCCCTTACCGGGAGTGCGCAGGTCTGGCGAACCACTAAGCAAACCTCGTAGCAAACAAGGCAAGTAAATGTCGGCTTGCGCGCTCAATTCGCCTCACCTTCCCCACCGTCGACGGTGATCGGAAGCGTCGCGCGCGGTTCCATTCGTACCGCATAGAGTTCGACGCGTCGTCGAACGATCCGATACCCAAGTCTGGCGGCCACACGCTCCTCGATCTCATCCATTGCCGCATCATGGAAATCCAGGATGTCACCGGTATCGATATCGACCAGGTGGTCGTGCGTTTGGCCCTTTGCGAGCTCGTACCTCGACTTGCCAGTCTCGAAATGGTGGGTCTCAACAATGCCGACCCGGGTGAGTTGGGCGACGATACGGTACACGCTGGCCAAGGCGATGCGGTGCCCTCTCGCCTCTACCGCCCGGCGCAGTTCTTCGACGTCCGGATGCCGCATCCCTTCAGCTCGCACGCCTTCAGCCAAGGCGGCCAGGACGGCTCTAAGATTTTCCGTGGCTTTCAGCCCATGAGCGCGGCATTCCTGTAGGAGCGTGTCAATGTCGGTTGTGTCCGCCATCTCAGAACACGAAATCTACCAAGAGCTTAGCGTTCAGCCCGGCGATAACTACCGCTATGAACACCGCGAAGGCGATGAGCCAATTGGGCGCGACGAGTTCACCCATCTTGGTTTTGTCCGCTGTGAACATGACCAGCGGGAAGACGGCAAAGGACAGTTGAAGGCTCAGCACCACTTGAGTGAGGATAAGAAGCTGAGCGGTCCCCGACTGGCCGAACCATATGGTCACGCTCGCCGCCGGGATGATGGCGATCGCCCGGGTGATCAGTCGACGGAGCCATGGGGGGAGTTGGATGTTGAGGAACCCCTCCATGACGATCTGACCCGCAAGGGTAGCGGTGACGGTGGAGTTGATGCCGCAGCACAGTAGGGCGATGCCGAATAGCGTGGGCGCGATCGCCAGCCCCAGCATCGGCGCGAGAAGGTTGTGGACCTCCCCAAGCTCCGCGACTTCGGTTTGTCCGGCGACGTTGAAGGTGGCTGCAGCAAGGATCAGGATCGATGCGTTGATGCACAGAGCGAACATGAGCGCGACGGTAGAGTCGATGGTGGCGAATTTCAGCGCCTCCTTTCTCTCTGGCACGCTGTCGCCGTAATCGCGGGTCTGAACGATGCCCGAATGGAGATAAAGGTTGTGGGGCATCACCGTCGCCCCGAGGATTCCGAGGGCGAGGTAGAGCATTTCGGGATTGGTCACGATTTCCGTCGTTGGCGCGAAGCCGCGGATCACGTCGCCCCAATTCGGGTCGGCCAATGCGATCTGGACCACAAAACAGGCGGCGACCACGGCAAGCAAGGCAACTATCAGCGCCTCCACCCACCGGAACCCTAGTTTCTGCAGGTAGAGGATGAGGAAGACGTCGAGCGCGGTGATAAGTACGCCGATCTCGAGCGGGATGCCGAAGATAAGGTTGAGGCCGATAGCCGTGCCGATGACCTCGGCGATATCGGTCGCAATAATTGCGATCTCGGCCAGGAACCACAGCAGGTAAGCGACAGGCTTTGGAAACGCGTCCCGGCATGCCTGCGCCAGGTCTCGGCCAGACGCGATGGCGAGCCGGGCGCACAGCGACTGCAGCACGATCGCCATGATGTTCGAAACCAGAGCGACGACGAGGAGCGCGTAACCGAACTTGGAGCCGCCCGCCAGCGAGGTTGCCCAGTTGCCTGGGTCCATGTAGCCGACCGCCACCAAATAGCCCGGACCGACGAACGCCGCCGCGCGACGCCAAACCGAGGATTGGGATTTTACCGGGATTGAGCGGTGGACGTCGGAGAGCGACGCATCGCGGTTGCCTTGCTTCCAACCTGAAAATGTTTTTGGTACACGCGCGTCCATTACCAGCCTTGGTGCATTTGCAAGTCATTTGCAATAAGCATGAGAATGAACTTCTGGCAAGCTCGAAGACAAGCTACGGTCCCTGCTTTATAACGACGCGTGTGTCCGCGCTCGGATCCACGGCAAGACCACAGCGTTCAGTTGCCCGCAACGGGGCGGGAGCGCTTCGCGGATCAAGCGAGCGCGCGGTTTAGTCACAGCTACGTGGATGGCGCGAATACGAAGGAGAGGGCAATCTGGCGATCAACTAGGAACCGCATAATGCTCAGGACAAAGCTGTTCATGTCACAGGCTGTTGACCCAGGGATGCAAGGTGCCCCTATGGCTTATCGATCGAGCGTCGAAGTCACCCGTTGGTATCGAACAGGCGTTGGCGAGGTACGGCCGGTACGGATGATGATTTGTTCAGGGCTTCTATACCTCGGCAGGCAACTCACGCCAAGATTCCGTTGATGAGGGTACTGTGGTGGTGTGTGCCGATTGGGCTGCTTGCGCTCTTGTCGCTTGCAATCGGAATGTTCGTTCTGCAAGCGCCAGATGAAAAGTCTATCCCTGCATCGATGCGCGCCACGTCCCTCTCGGACCTCGCCTTCACCAACGCGCAGGGCGAAGCGATAAGCTTAGCGGAGTTCCGCGGCAGGGTGACACTGCTAAACGTCTGGGCGACATGGTGTGCCCCTTGTCGCGAGGAGATGCCGGCACTCGACCGTTTGCAACAGGCAGTCGGTAGTGACCAGATCAAGGTCGTGGCCCTCTCCATCGATCGCACGGGGAACGAGGCCGTTCAGCCATTCTTCGATGAGATCAACGTGAAGAGCTTGGGTATCTATCTCGATCCCTCCATGAACGTCATGGAGGCCGCCGGTGTGGTTGGTCTTCCAACGACTCTTCTCATCAGCAGGGAGGGAATTGAAGTCTATCGCTGGGTCGGTCCTGTGGAATGGGACCTGCCGCGCACCGCAAATGCGATCCGTCTCTATCTGGAGAACGGAAGTACCTCTCAGTTTCAATCACCTACGGTCAACTAGTGGAAATTTCCAATATCGGTGTTCTGACGGCCTTCCTCGCAGGGGCGGTGTCATTTTTGTCCCCATGCGTGCTGCCCCTGGTTCCCGGCTACGTCTCCTACATTGCCGGAAATTCAGCGGCAGACCGGTCTTCGGCCATCGACCGGAGCGGTATTGTCGCTCTTTTGCTAAGTCTATGCTTTGTCTTGGGTTTTTCGACGATCTTTATCGCGCTTGGCGCAAGCGCCACGCTTGTCAGTCAGCTTTTGCTATCCTACCGATCCGAAGCCAATCTGATCGGCGGTACTTTGGTCATTGCGTTTGGGATATTTACGACCGGGTTGATCAGGTTTGCCTGGATGGACCGGGACATACGCTTTCACGGTGCAATCCAGGGTGGGCGCCCCGCTGGCGCATACCTCCTAGGACTGGCATTCGGATTCGGATGGACCCCCTGTATTGGCCCTGTGCTGGGAGCCATACTGACAGTTAGCGCGGTATCCACCACTGCGTCGAGCGGCGTTTTGCTACTAGCGGTATACTCAGCTGGGCTTGGACTACCTTTCGTGCTCTCCGCCCTGTTCATGCAGGGCCTGGCCGAGCGGCTAAAGGTGATGCGCGGTGCAGGGCGATGGCTGCAGGTCATTGCGGGGGGTGTCATGATAGCAATGGGCGTGGCCATGGTTACCGGGCAACTGTCGTTGTTCGCGTTCTGGCTTCTACAGAACTTCCCTATTTTCAGGCAGATTGGTTAGAGGTGGTGAAGTCGAGCAACGAGCCTGCCAAGAGGCCTGAATCCTAATCGCCGCGAGCAGTTTGATGCCGGAATATCTTGTGCATAACAATCCACGCTGAAACGTGCGCTCACAGTGTTACTCCGCGGCGTCCGGAATGACCCGGTGCACCCTCCGCGTTGGTACACCGATGCGCAGGCGGCGATCCGTGAGCGACAGGACGCCGGCAATCGACATTAGAATGGCGCCAAGCCAGATCAGCGTGATGTAGGGCTTGTGCCAAACGCGGATGACGTGATTTGTATCCAGGCGTTCGCCGAGCTGCAGGTAGAGCTGCGAGAAACCAAAGGTTTCAATTGCCGCTTCTGTTGTCGGCATGCCGCTGGCAACGTATGTTCGCCGTTCGGCAACAGGCTGCCGAACGCTGCCGTTTGGCGCAGTGATGGTAAAATGGCCCTCGTCCGCAACATAGTTCGGCCCTGCCATTTGACCGAACCTATCGAAGGCAATGACATAACCGGAGAGTTCAGTGCTTTCGCCTGGATTGAGCGTTGTCACGAGCTCAGTTTCCCAGGCAGAGGTCGACACGATCCCCAGCACCGTAACGCCGATGCCGAAATGAGCAAGGGCTGTCGACCACGCGGAACGCGGCAGGCCCACGAGGCGGCGCCAGCTTTCGCGCAACGGAATGCGCCCGATCCTGCTGCGGTCGATCAAATCAGCAACAGCGCCAAATGACACCCAAAAACCAAGCAGCAACCCAAGCGGTGCCAACGAAATTGAAACGCCACCCAGCGAAGAAATCAGGATGGTAAGGAAGACTGCCAGGGCTGCGGCGCCCAACAGCCGTTGTGCGGCCCCCACCACATCTGCGCGCTTCCAGGCGAGCAGTGGCCCAAATGGAAGCACCAGCAACAGTGGCGCCATTAGCGCCCCAAAAGTTAGATTGAAAAAGGGTGCGCCAACCGAGATTGTTGTGCCTGTCAGGGCATCCAGCGCCAAAGGATAAAGGGTGCCGACTAGCACCGCCCCGGTTGCGGTCGCAAGAAATAGATTATTCAAGATGAGCGCGCCCTCGCGGCTGACGGGTGCAAACAGTCCTCCGCTGCGCAGTGAAGAAGCGCGCATAACAAACAGCGCGAACGCCCCGCCGACAATCAGTGCCATCAGCCCTAGGATGACCATGCCGCGCGCAGGATCGCTGGCAAAAGTGTGGACCGATGTCAGGATGCCTGATCGGACCAAAAAAGTGCCCAGGAGCGACAAACTAAAAGTGATGATGGAGAGAAAAATAGTCCAGACCTTGAGCGCGTTGCGCTTTTCCATGACGAGCGCAGAATGGAGCAGCGCGGTGCCCGCCAGCCAAGGCATGAAACTGGCGTTTTCCACGGGGTCCCAGAACCACCAGCCGCCCCATCCCAGCTCATAATACGCCCAATAGGAGCCCATTGTGACGCCCAGAGTCAGGAAGGTCCAACTCAGCATGGTCCATGGGCGTACCCAGCGGGCCCAAGCCTGGTCGATGCGGCCGGAAATCAGTGCCGCTACGGCAAACGAGAAGCAAATAGAGAAGCCGACATAGCCGGTGTAGAGCAGCGGGGGGTGAATGGCGAGGCCGATATCCTGCAAAACCGGGTTGAGGTCATTGCCTTCCAGCGGGGGCGGGAACATCCGCAGGAATGGGTTGGAGGTAAAGATGGTAAAGCCGCAAAACCCTGCGACTAGAAGACTCTGCGTGGCCAGCACGAGCGCAAGAAGGTCAGTCGGCAGCTTGCGCCCGAACGCCGCCACCATGGCGCCAAAGGCCACAAGAATGAGTATCCAAAGGAGCATTGAGCCCTCGTGGTTTCCCCAAACGCCTGAAATTTTGAATAATAGGGGTTTTAGCGAATGGGAGTTCTCCACTGCCAATTTCAGAGAAAAATCGGAACTGACGAAAGCCTGGACGAGTGCAGTGAAGGCCACAGCTACCAGGACGAACTGCAGTACAGCTCCATGCCGGAGGAAGGACGCGAGTCGTTCTCCGCTGCGCCAATACACATAGCCACCAATGGTCGAAACGACTGCGATCGCGAAGGCGAGGATCAACGCGAAATGCCCCAGTTCGATAGACATCAGCCAATTTCCTGTAGTTCAGGTCACGATGCCCCATGGGCCTATCGGCCTGGCGCAGCGTCTTGCTTGATGAAAATACGTTGCGCGGAAGCCATCGAGCAGTCGAATGCGAACACCTATAAACCGGATGCTCGCGAAGAGCACTGTGACATCGATCCACACCACCAACCGCCCGTCGTACTGCACGCGCTTTTTTAAGCCAGAGAGGCGGAAGCCCGAGGATCCGCCACGTGATCGACTGGATGATCCTGCCGGATCATTCCTATTCGTTCTGGTCGCCTCCATGCACCGCTTTGTGATGCTCATTATGTGCATCGCGCAGAATGCTAATTCCGCCCCAAGCAGCTAGACCCGCAACGGCAACACCAACAAGAAGATCCGGCCAGCTACTTCCCAACCACCAGACAAGGCCGCCCGCGACCAATATCCCACCATTCGAAATGAAGTCGTTCAAGCTGAAGGTATTCGCCGCCCGGACATTCACGTCAGGCGCCTCGAGGCGCGCAAGCAGCCATATGCAGGCGCCATTCACGAGCGCTGCGACGAGAGCCATAACAGTCATAAGTGGGCCCAGTGGCTCGGAGCCTACATAGTACCGGCGTAGCGCATCCAATAAAATGCCAATGGCAAAAATCAACAGCAGACCTCCCGACACGTTGGCAGCTATTCGCTTCCACTTGCTCGTGCGTGACAGGGCAAACAGGCTAATGGCATAAACCAGGCTGTCAGAGGCGTTATCCAAGCCGTTTGCCATTAGAGCGCTTGAATCGCCGACGGCGCCGCTCGCAAAGAACGCCGCCGAAATTGCCACGTTCAAAAGCAGTACGATCCACAAGGTTTTCCGCTGACGATAGTCGGTGACAGTCTCCATTGTTTTTGTCACGTGTTCGGCTGCCTTTTCGATCTTGCATCAATGCCGGCGGGGACCGCCCGCCCGTGCACTCAAGTTTCCACCTGCCTCAATGGATGAAGGGCGGAATTGCATTTCCGCTTTTCGAGTTCCTTAACCATAACTGTCAATAGTGGGACGTCCCATCTGGAGGGGTCGAGTGCTCAGCTTTTTCCGCCAATTCAAGTTCAATCGTTGGTATCTGCTGGGTTGCCTGCTCGTTACGAATGTCCTGACATTGGCGGGATTGCTGTTCAATAGCGACATCGTTGGGATTTGGCAAAAGCGTTCCGATATCTTGGCGGCCTATGAGCTGAGGATCGCCCAGCTTAGCGGCAGTGTCGATCTGCTTCGGCTCAGAGATTTCACCAATCGGAGCGCCGCAACGCTTAAGCTCCAGGAGGTTGTTGAGTTGCAAATGCAAGTTTCGGAGCGGCTTGTTACCTTGCAAAGTCTGGTGACGACGGCCGCCAATTTAGGTGTTGTGCAACTTCCAACAGTGGGAGATCAGGCAGTGTCGACTGTGGCCCGGGGCACCGGGCCGGCGGGGCAACTCGACGTCATTGAGGCCGAGCTGCGGGCAATGGAACAAGAAATCGTAGCAGCGGTCGCGATGCTCTCTGCGGTCGCCGACAGTTCCACCAATATGATAATTGCCGAGTTGGACCGTGTTGGCCAGTCGCCGGAGGATGCCGAACTGGCCCGCGGCGGCCCGTTGATGCCTTGGCCGGAGGTTGGCGTCGGTGCCGAGTCCCTCGCGGTTCGTGAGGCCGTCGCTGCCCTGGATCGCCTTCGAGAAGCCCGCCGGGCGATGGACGATGTGCCCATTCACCTACCACTCGATACTTCTCGGATCAGCTCAAACTTTGGGCCCCGGAAAGACCCCTTTACTGGCCAGTCGGCCTTTCACTCGGGGATCGACTTTCCCGCACCCAGCGGGACGCAGGTGAGGAGCGCTGGCAGGGGTGTTGTCACATTCGTGGGGTGGAGGGGGGATTATGGCAACGTGGTCGAGATCACGCATCTGTCAGGTCTCATTTCGCGGTATCCGCATCTGTCAAAAGCATTGGTCAAAGAGGGTGATCGGGTAGAAGCCGATATGGAGATTGCGCTAGTGGGCTCGACCGGGAGATCCACGGGGCCACATTTGCATTTTGAGCTGCGCGATCAAAACGGCGCTATCGATCCCGCACCCTATCTTGCGGCGGGGAAGCGATTACAGCCGTTCGATGGGTGAGCGACAGACGACGTTTCAAGCTTTTACCATCGCTGGTGCAGTCACAATCCCACGATTGCGAACTCTGCGGGCGCGGGGGTTGCGCCCAAGGGTCAACTGTCTGGCGCGTCGGTCACGGCGGTCGTGTCCCGGGACGTGGTGTAACTGAGGTGGTCAAGCCGCTCGCGAGCGCGCCATCACGAGCGCCGTAGTGAGCGAGCGGCTGGGTGGTCATCGACGGATTTCCGGTAAGGTCGGGTTGCACACACAACCTGATACTGGAAGGACCACCGATGACCGACTCGATGATGAACCTGCGCACGCTGGTAGAGAAGACCCCTGACGCCGATATTCTGCGTGAGATGATCGGCTTTGCCGCGGAACGCCTGATGGAGCTGGAAGTCGGCGCGGCCACCGGCGCCGGCTATGGCGAGAAGAGCGCCGAGCGCCTGGCGCAGCGCAATGGCTACCGTGATCGGGACTGGGAGACCCGGGCCGGCACCGTCGAGCTGCGCATTCCCAAGCTGCGCAAAGGCAGCTACTTCCCCGGGTTCCTTGAGCCGCGGCGACTGGCCGAGAAGGCTCTGACCGCGGTGATCCAGGAGGCTTACATCCAGGGCATCTCCACCCGGTCGGTGGACGACCTGGTCAAGGCCATGGGCATGAGCGGCATCTCCAAAAGCTAGGTGAGCCGCCTGTGCGAGGAGATCGACGGCAAGGTAAAAGCCTTCCTCGATCGCCCAATCGAGGGCGATTGGCCCTATCTGTGGATCGACGCCACTTACCTCAAGGTGCGCCAGGGTGGTCGGATCGTATCGGTGGCCGCCATCATGGCTGTCGGGGTCAATGCCGACGGCCGGCGCGAGGTTCTGGGCATGCAGATCGGCACGTCCGAAGCAGAGGCAATCTGGACCGAGTTCCTGCGCAAGCTGACGCGCCGTGGCTTACGAGGCGTGAAGTTGGTCATCTCCGATGCCCATGAGGGCATCAAGGCCGCCGTCACAAAGGTGCTGTGCGCCACCTGGCAGCGCTGCCGAGTCCACTTCATGCGCAATGTGCTTGCTCATGCCGGCAAAAGCGGCCGCCGGGTGGCCAGCGCCTTCATCGCCACGGCCTTCGCTCAGGAGACTCCGGAGGCCGCCAGCACCCAGTGGCGGGCCGTCGCCGATCAGATCCGCCCCCGGGTGCCCAAGCTCGCCACCATCATGGATGAGGCCGAGCACGACGTCCTCGCCTACATGAGCTTCCCCAAGGAGCATCGGGCCAAGCTTCACTCGAACAACCCGATAGAACGGGTCAATGGCGAGGTGAAGCGCCGGACCGAGGTCGTCGGCATCTTCCCCAACGAGGACGCCATCACCCGGCTCGTGGGCGCGATCCTGCTCGAGCAAAATGATGAGTGGGCGGTTCAGCGCGCCAGATACATGACACTAGAATCTGTTGCGCCATTAAGCGATGATCCCCTCGTCAGCCTGCCGGCAGTTCCCGCGCGCTGACCAGCCCGGCCAAACCGGGATATGCGTGGAGGCCTCGCCTCAGTTACACCACGCCAAGGGGCACGATCCACGGCCGCGGCGGCGGAGTTCTCTGCGACCGATGAAGCGCTGTTTGACCCGACACGCCGAGAATAGGCGCAATCATGCTCGTTGCAACCGAGCACCAAATCGACACATCGCCGGATTGCGTCCTGACGACTGACATAGCCAGGCTGGGTTGATATCCACGTATCGATACGTGAGATCATTTCCGGGGTCATGCGTATCGTAGTCCGTTCTTGCAATGCTCGAGCCACCTTTAATGGACGCTTTCTCTGAAATGCGGGGCGGGAAGCAGGCGCTGGTTGCTGTTGGATCTGTTGATGCTGCTCCCCTGCAGTTGTCGCCCACAGTTGGCGCTCCAATCCGCGAAACTCCGCCATTTGAGTGCCTAACGGTAGCTTAAGAACTTAGCGCAAATTCGATTCAAAACTCGTCGCCGTTTTTCGTGTCCCGCCAATTTGGACCGCTTAGCCTCGCTTCTGTACAGGAAACGAGACAATGGCCCGCCAAGCAATCGCCTTTTTTTTGGTCCCGATTATCTTTGTGGTGTCTTCGGTCGCCGCGCTCTCCATCGATCTATCCAACGCGGCGTTTGCTCCCTCTGGCGCGACGACCAGCATTCCAGTCGGGCACGTGGAATTTTGTCGGTCTCGTCCGCTCGAGTGTGGACGTAACGAGGCGCTTGTACCCGCCGTTGCCCTAGATCAGGCTCTGTGGACTGAACTGTTGACGATCAACGCCCGGTTCAACGCCGAGGTTCAACCCGTCTCCGACGATGACCTTTACCGCGTCCCGGAGTATTGGACTTATCCGAACGGTGCTGGTGACTGCGAGGATTATGTTCTAGTCAAACGCCGCGCACTTTTGGACGCTGGATGGCCCGCCAGCACCTTGTTGATTGCCGTGGTCAAGCAGACCAACGGGGCAGGACATGCCGTGTTGATGGCTCGGACAGATCGTGGCGACCTTGTGCTTGACAATCTCGCCGGCGAAATCCTGCTTTGGTCAAAGACGCCATATCAATATTTGAAGCGTCAGTCCCAGGCAGACGCCGGCAAGTGGGTTAATCTACTAGACGAGCGTCCCATCCTAGTCGCCGGAAGCGCCGACACCACGGTCGGTGTGGCACAGCCGTGAAATGTTGTCGTCACTCGATGGCTGTATTCCGGGCTTTGTCGATCAGGCTTTGAATCGTTGCTAGATCGGCCGCGCCTCGGAGTATTTCTTCACCGATGACAAACCCCGGAGTGCCGTTGATGCGGAGCGCAAGCGCCAGATCGATATTGCGACTGATTTGTGCCTGAATATCAGCACCCTTCATGTCAATCCGCAGTTGCTCGATATCTAGTCCCGCAGTCTCAGCAGCCGCAATGACAGAGGCTTCATCGGCCGGCCCGCTGCTCTGCATCATGAGCTGATGAAATTCGCTGTACTTACCCTGTCGCTCTGAAGCCAAGGCCGCTTTGGCAGCAAAGACGGAGTTTGGTCCTAGAATAGGGAACTCCTTATAGACGATCCTGAGACCGGGATCGGCGGCCTCCGCCTCCGCCATAACGGACGCGACGTCCCGACAATAGGGGCAGTTGTAATCAAAGAACTCTACCAGTGTGACATCGCCCAAGCGGTTGCCGCCAACCGGAGTCTGTGGATCGCGGAAAAGCTCCTCCCCGCGACTGGACAAGGTATCTTTGTTCTCAGCCAGTTGGGCCAGACGCTGTTTCTCCTCGAAACGCTGCGCGGCTTCCATAATCACTTCGGGATTTGCCAGAAGGTAATCGCGGACTCTGGATTCAAAATCATCTGATGGCTTGGTGCTTACAACAGCGGCTTCAACTTCGGTCGTCCGAAATCCAGGATCGAGCACAAACCAAGCGATCGCTGCGCCAGCCATGCACAGCACGACGACCGCCGCGGCAAGAAACGGCGTTGGGAATCTGCTATTTGCCATTGCTGAAAACCTTCCTTCAGAAACACGAGCGACGTTCGTTTAGCCGGTGGTACAAGCGAATTGAGGACAATTCGAAATACAGCCCGAATTGGTATTCTGCTACTGCCTATCGGTGGATCTCAGGTCCCGCTCCAATGAGATCGGGATGTGATAGTACTCCACGTTTTAGTGAACATCGGCGGTTAGCCCCATTGCCTCCCATTTTGTCTTCTAACAGGGCTCTTTCGGCCTAACTGAAAGTTTGGGAGGAAGGGGAGTTCATCGTGTTGACTTGGCAGAACGTCACCATCGCAATTCTTCTAATCATCGGCATGGCCGTGATCCCTGCCATGATCCTTCTCTTTCCAGTTCATCAAAGTCATCCGCTGGCTCCGTGATCGCGTCGCGCTGGGCCATGAGAGCTGGGGGCTTTGGATACAATCGGTTGAACTTTCTTCTTTTTAGCTGGGTGCAGAGGGCCGCTGGTGGACCATTGTCCGACCCACTAGGAAGCGGTTGCACCGCGGTGCGCTCTTCAACGCGCGTTCCCAGCGTTCCAACAGTCTTAGGCTTCATGGGTCGCTACTTTGCCGCTACAACTGCCTGCAATATCATGTAGTGCGTGGCGGCGGCGATGCTACCCGAAAAACACCCATGCCGACATAGTGGCAATTTGGTCGCAGCCGCTGGAGTAGGGTGCGAAAGAAGCGGCAGAGCGTCGCATTGAACATCTCAACCGCATCAAGACCTCGAACATGTAGGTTGTCGCCCCCAAACCGCCATCAGCGACCGGCCATGCCTTGGAGACATCGGAAGTGATGATCTGCTCGGTGCCATTCAGATCATTCATTCCGCTGAAGAACGGCTCCCATACGGCTTCGATATGCCCCATCTGGTAGGCAGCCAGAATTCTGGACAAGACAAAACCGATCGCTCCCAGCGCAATAATCGGTAACCGCTGAAGGTAGGTCGAAGGAGAATAGCTCCAACCAGCGGGCATGTCGCTGTCGTCCATCATTGCAGCCATGCTCATGCCAGGCATCATCGGCACCAGAATGGCAAACGTAATTGCCAGAGCACCGATCAAGGTGTCATTGGCGTAGCTTGCGGCACTCGGCGCCCAGAACAACAACGGCGCGAACAACAGCCAAATGCCCACCGCGGTTGTCGCCCATGGTGCCCAGCGAAACTGTCGGGATAGTGAAAGCCCTGCGAACAGCATGATCAGCGCGCCGCTGGCAAGATCGCTCCAAGCCATCATGGAACTGCGCAATGCCGGATCCCACAAGTTCCGTTCCCGCGTAACAGCGAGCACCGCTTCAGAGAAATCGGACTGACCAAATCCACCGAAGACAAAGGGACTGGTCAAAAGCCACAGTCCGAGCAGCATATTGAGGAAGTGCACCCAAAGCATGTCGAAATGAATGTTCGCCATGCTGACCTGGTGCGCATGCATCATTTCATGCTGGGCAGCCGGTTCTTGCGATGGTTCTTCGGGTTTGGCTTCGATTGCCTTTTCGGTGATGCGAGCGGCGTTCAGACCATTCGCATGGTACCAGCCCACCGGATCGCGCTTGAGCGCCTCAACCATCTTCGGCAGCGTCTTGTCCACACGTTGCCTTGGACGCCACCCCAGCAAATCCTTGGCGCGCGAGATATCGAGCTCGTAGTGATCATCGGAGGTGTCAACCATCCAGGGCTGGATGAAGTCGTCTTCCTCCAAGATGTTGTTTTCTATCCAAAGCCCGGTTTGCACCAGCGGCTTGGGCAGCGACACGGTGTTCCAATCATCACCATGAACGAGACGGGCAATCTGTTCCTGCAATTGAGCAAACGTAAATGTTGTGGTTTCGCCCAACAGGATAGGCGCCTCTGGCGGCAGAGTGGCCCGACGCTCGATTGTAGCAGCAATGGCGCGGGTGAGGTCCTTGAGATGAAGATAGGGCTGTCCCGTATCGGGATCACCGGGATAGACATGGCCCACAAGTTGCCGCTCGTAGATGCGCGCGATCTGCCGCGACAGGAAGGCCGAATGACACATATCGTCATAGACACCGGCGGGTCGGAGCATCACGGCGGGTATCGAGCCGCGTTGCTCCGCGATGGCGGCTTCGGTGCGCACCTTTGAGGCCCGATAAGGCAATTTGGGGTCGAGCGGCCAGTTTTCGGTGATGGGCTCACCACGGCGCCCCGGCTCGTGCACCAGCATTGTGCTGACAAAAATGAACTGCTCGAGCTGGAAATCCTTGAATGCCTTCAGCAGTCGCTCGGTGCCTTCCACGGTGACGGTGTCATATTTCGGGTCGGTTTCGCCACTCAAGTCAAAATAGGCAGCAAGGTGGACCACCGATGCGATCTTTGTTCCGTAAGCGAGCTTCACTCTCTCGAAGGCAGCATGCACGCTGGCGTTGGAGGTCAAATCGATGCAGATACACTCTGCCTGTGCGGGTGGGTGGGGAGGCATGTCACGGTCAAAGCCGATAACTCGGTATGACTTCGCCAGCATCTCTACGACCGAACTGCCGATGAAACCGGCGCTGCCGGTGACGATGACGACCTCTCTCTCATCCATTTGCTGACTCCTGTTTTACCACTCTGAACGCTTTTGTGCGGCACGCCGATCCCTTCTGACGCATTGGAAAGCAGCAGTGGGTTGAGACTGATTTGCTCGATACGACTTCTGAGCTCGGCGCCATTGAACTTCGCGCTCGGTGAACCTGTTTGCCACCTTGGCTTTTCTGCCCGGTAGCGATGGAGATGGTCCATTGGTCTTCAGTTTAGATTACTGAAGCGGATGGCACCGACGATAATCCCTTACCCGGACGATCCCCCGCCGCTTAGTTCCTAAGTAACAGCAGCCAACAAGTACCAATGATGCGTCCAGCTGATTGGGCAGCGCCATCAGCAGTCAGTCATGTCATTGTCGTTGCCGCTACTGCATTCGGCCATTCTCGGGAACATCGGTGGAATGCCAGAGTTAAGGCCACGCGTCGGAGTGCAACCCTTGGACGTTTGTCGAGTTCTCCGCTTGTTGTTGCTAGAGTGCGACCTTGGCTCACTTTCGAGCTGGGCTGAACCACATGCATCAGCACATTTTCTGAGGAGGTGTGCTCTTTGAGGAACGGACGAACCTGGTCGCCCTCGATCACGTATGCTTGGCGGTTCCTCTGTGGGTCGTTCCTTCCTCCTTGTTCGCCAACTTTGCTAGCGCCCTCCATTTTCAACCACGCCATCTCCTCCGTTGCAGACCTCGGAGACCGGAGGACGAAAAACATGCGGAGGTCGGCCATATTCCAAACAAACGGCATCGAACCCCATATCATTCCCGCCGGCCGATCGGTCCTACGCCGCAAAGCAGCAGTGCAGGGGTCCGATGCCGAAAAGTGACGTCGTCAAGGTCCGGCAGCTCACCCGCTGGCAGCGTATTGGAGTGGCAAGCCTTTTCGTCGCCGGTGCGCTTTTCCTAGGCGGCATCGTCTTCATTCTGTCCGGCATCTACAATATAGGCGCGGCGCGCGAGCATTGGTCGGCTACCAATTTTATTATCACCATCTTGCGAGACCGCTCGATCTCCGTGGCATCAAACGGGGTCGAGGTGCCCAACCTTAATGATTCCGACCTCTATCTCCTGGGTGCCCAGCTCTATGATGGCGGGTGCAACACCTGCCATGGCGTACCGGGCCGGCAGCTCAATCCAGTTTATCGGAACATGTTGCCCCAGCCGCCCGACCTATCCGGCGCATTCAGCGATTACAGCGCCCGCGAACTGTTTTGGATCGTCAACAACGGTCTCAAATATACCGGCATGCCGGCCTGGCCGGGCGAGGGCCGCAGTGATGAAGTCTGGTCCGTCGTTGCCCATCTGGCGAAACTGCATGAGCTCGGGCCGGACAACGAGCCTCGTCAGGAACCAACCCTGCCGGTGGGAAAAGACATTGCAGGGTTAGGCACGTTGCCGCTTGAAAATTGTGTACGTTGTCACGGAGACGGTAAGACCGGCACGGTGAGCGCGCTGGTCCCCCAACTGCAAAACCTGTCATTGCCATACCTCGTGCGTGCCCTCGAGGAGTACCGAGCCGGCACGCGATCTAGCGGCATCATGGAGCCGATAGCTTATGAGATGACGGACGCTGAAATCGAGCGTTTGACTCGATACTATGCGGACCTTCCGAGCGTGCAGTCGCCTGCAGCAGCCTCGCCAGCGTTGCTGGAGCGCGGGCGAGAGATCGCCGAACAGGGCATTCCGGAGCAGGATCTTCCAAGGTGTAGCAGTTGCCACAATGGTACCGATCCGCAGATACCGCGACTCGAGAACCAATCGGCCCGCTACCTGGATAACCAGCTCAACCTCTGGCGCGAGACCAGCTATCGAGACACCCTACCCTATGGTTCTCTGATGGCCAATATCGGTAAGCGGATGACCCAAGACGACGCTCGGGCCGTGAGTGCTTGGTATGCCAGCCTCCCACCTGTGCGAGGTGTCCCGCAGTGAACCTGTTGCTCCGCACATCGATGATCGGCGCAACGGGCATCTCGCTTGGCGCGTGTTCGACCTCGCAATCTGCCCTATCGCCCACTGGCGAACAGGCGGAACGGATCAACACCCTATTCTGGGTGATGACTATCGGCGGCGGCCTGATCCTGCTCCTCGTCTGCATCCTCGCGGCTATCGCGATCTTTGGTGGCAGCCAGTGGCGCCAGCGGCTGGCTGGCGAAAACCTGATCAAGTGGCTTGGCATCGCCTTTCCCGTTGTCGTCCTCAGCGTCCTCCTGACCTATGGCTTTCTGGTACTGCGCGCCGGCGCCACGAGCACGCAGGATGGCGCGGAGAACCTGCGTATTGCCGTTAGTGGCGAACTCTGGTGGTGGCGCGTCACCTATACCGACGCAGACGGGAACCGCATCGAGACCGCCAACGAGATTCACCTGCCAGTGGGCCAGCCGGTTACGTTGGAACTCACCACCGCCGACGTGATCCACAGCTTCTGGGCGCCGAACCTGGCCGGCAAGTTAGACATGATCCCCGGACGCACCAACGAACTGACCGTGACAGCAAAGGTGCCCGGCGTGACACGGGGCCAGTGCGCCGAATATTGTGGCGGCGCCCATGCCTTCATGTCGTTCCATGTGGTCGCTCAGTCGCCGGAAGATTTCACCACTTGGCTGGCTGAAGAAGCCTCCCCCGCCATCGAGCCAGCCGATGCTGTCCTGACCCGTGGCAAGGACCTTTTTCTTGGCACCGGTTGCGGTGGTTGCCACGCCGTCCGCGGCACCGCTGCCACCGGCTCTATCGGCCCCGACCTTACCCATGTGGGCAGCCGCCGGTCGTTAGCGGCAGCCACTCTGCCCAACACAGCCGAAGCCATCGCCGACTTCATCGCCAACAACCAGCACATCAAGCCGGAGAACAAGATGCCGACCTACGCGATGTTCTCCGAAACGCAGTTGCGGGACCTTTCCGCCTATCTCGAGAGCCTGCGCTAACCATGTTCGATTTTGCCAATGCTCCGCTCTGGATGAACATCGCCATCTTCGCCGCTGCGGCGGTGGTGGTGTGGATGGCCGGATCGCGCATCACCGGCTATGCCAACGCGATCAGCGCCAAGACCGGCATCGGCCAGGCAGCGATCGGCATGTTGCTGCTGGGCGGCATCACCTCCCTGCCCGAAATCGGCGCCACAGTGACGGGTGCGGCCACCGGCGCTTCGTTGCTTGCGGTCAACAACCTTTTCGGCTCCATAGCGGCGCAGGTGGTCATCCTCGCGATCGTCGATCTCGTGATCGGCAAGAGGGCGCTCACCTCCGAAATTCCCGATCCGATGGTGATGCTGCAGGGCGGGCTCAACATCCTGCTGATCAGCATAGCGACTGCCGGCATCACGGTCGGTGATGTCGCCATCCTGGGCATTGGCGCCTGGGCCTGGGCCAGTGCGATAGCCTATGGCTTCAGCATCTATTTGCTCTCGCAATCGGAGGGGCGCAAGTCATGGCTGGCTGCGACAGCGGGCAAGCAGGACACCAAGCTCGACGAGCAGCAGGCGGTAGCGCAGAAGAAGGCGAACAAGGAACATGCCGACATGTCCATGCGCACCATCATCGCCTGGACCGTCGGGCTGGCCCTGGTCATCCTGGTTGCCGGTTATCTGCTGTCCCGCACAGGCGATGCGCTGTCGCAGCAGACTGGCTTGGGCGGCAGTGCCGTGGGTTTTGTGCTGCTGGCTTTCGCCACTTCGCTTCCCGAACTCAGCACCTCGATAACCGCCGCCAAGGCCGGGCTCTACACCCTTGCCGTCTCCGACATTTTGGGCACAAACCTCATTAATATCGGACTGATTTTTGTGGTCGACGCGGTGGCGCAGGGTGAGCCCGTGCTGTCACAGGCAGGCACGTTCGGTGCGTTCGGCGCCTTGTTGGGCATTGCGGTCACCACGCTGTTCGTCATCGGCATGGCCGAACGCCGAGACAAAACTGTGTTCCGAATGGGACTCGATTCCCTGGCGGTGCTGATCTGCTATGCGGTCGGCCTCGTCGTCCTCTTCTTCCTGCGGTGAAGGCATGAGCGAACCGACCAATACCGACCTCCCCAATGATGGTCCGCGCCCTGAGGCGGAGCTTGAGGAGCTCAAGCGAATCTGGGCGACACCCAGGGGCTTCCGCCTGTTCACCGCCGTCAACAACACGGTGGTGGGCACGCTCTATATCGGCGCTGCCTTCCTGTTCTTCATCCTGGCAGGCATCCTGGCACTGTTGATGCGAACGCAGCTGGCCGTGGGCGACAACCAGTTCCTCTCCCAGGATCTCTACAATCAGATCTTCACCACCCACGGCACGACCATGATGTTCCTCTTCGCCGTGCCGGCCGTGGAAGCGTTGGGGGTCCTGCTGCTGCCGCAGATGCTGGCAGCGCGTGACCTGCCCTTCCCCCGCCTGTCGGCATTCGCAATCTGGGCCTACATCATCGGCGGGCTGGTGTTCTTCTCCACCATTTTCTACGACATGGCGCCCAAGGGCGGCTGGTTCATGTACCCGCCGCTGACGCTCAAGGAATATTCGCCGGGGGACAATGCCGACTTCTGGCTGCTAGGCATCGGCTTCATCGAAATCTCGGCCATTGCCGGCGCCATCGAGATCATCGTGGGCGTACTGCGCACGCGACCGCCCGGCATGACGCTGGCCAGAATGCCCATCTTTGCTTGGGCCATGCTGATCTTTGCGGCGATGATCGTCTTCGCCTTCCCAGCGGTGATCCTGGCCACTATGCTCCTTGAAATCGAGCGCACTTTCGGCTGGCCCTTCTTCACGGCTGCGCAGGGCGGCGACGCTTTGCTCTGGCAGCACCTGTTCTGGTTCTTCGGCCACCCCGAGGTCTACATCATCTTCCTGCCCGCTGCCGGGCTGGTTTCGATGATGATCCCGACCATGGCGCAGACTCCGCTGGTCGGCTACCGGCTGATCGTCATCGCTTTGATCGCTACCGGATTCTTCAGCTTCGGCCTCTGGGTCCACCACATGTTCACGACCGGCATACCGGGGTTGAGCCTTGCCTTCTTCTCGGCGGCTAGCATGGCAGTGTCGATCCCCTCCGGCATCCAGGTGTTTTCGTGGATCGCAACCATGGCGGCCGGGCGCCAGAAGTTCCGCATAACAGTGCCATCGCTGTTCATTCTCGGCTTTCTGTTCATCTTCGTGCTGGGCGGGCTCACCGGCGTCATGGTGGCGGTCGTGCCTTTCGATTTCCAGGCGCATGACAGCTACTTCATCGTCGCGCATCTGCACTATGTGCTGGTGGGCGGCATGGTGTTTCCGCTCTTTGCTACCTTCTACTACTGGGCTCCTATGGTGAGCAGCCGCATGCTATCCGAGCGGCTGGGCAAGTGGGCCTTCTGGCTGATGTTCATCGGCTTCAACACCGCCTTCTTTCCCATGCACATCACTGGCCTGTCCGGCATGCCGCGTCGGGTATGGACGTATCCGTCCAACATGAGCTGGGACATTCTCAACTCGATTTCCACTGTAGGCGCCTTCATCATGGCCACGGGCGTCCTGGTTTTTATCATCGACCTCATCCGCAATTTCCGGGTCGGTGAAGGCGGCCCGCAGAATCCGTGGAATGCCGGCACCCTCGAGTTCCTGCCCAACGGCGTCTATTCCACCCGCTCGATTCCGCACGTCACCAGCCGTGAACCGCTATGGGACCAGGCCGGCTTGGCCGAGCAGGTCGAGCAGGGTCTTCACTACCTGCCCAACGCGCCGACCGGCGGGCGCGAGACGCTGATCACTTCCGCGATCGAGGCCAAGCCGCAATATGTCCTGCAGATGCCGGGTCCCAGTTGGACTCACCTGATCGCCGCCGCGGGCACAGCGGCATTTTTCCTGCTGCTCACCATCAAGCAGGTGAACATCGCCGTTGCCTGCGGCGTTCTTGCCATTGCCGCCTGCCTGGTGTGGACCTGGCAGCTCGACCGACCCGACCAGGGCGAAGTCCAGGTCGCCCGCAACCTGCGCCTGCCCACCTACATGACCGGCCCGCTCTCCCACAGCTGGTGGGCCATGATCGTGCTGATGCTGGTGGCTGGATCGCTCTACCTGTCCTTCATCTTCTCCTACCTCTATCTCTGGACGGTTTCGCCAGACGTGTGGGCTCCGGCGGGCTCGCCTGCCCTGCCCATACTAGCTTATCCCGCTGCCTCCGCCGCCCTGCTGATCGTCGGCACCGTCCTGATGGTAGTCGCAGGCAAGCGGCTGCCCCGGCCCGGTCATCGTAGTTTGGCCGGCACCGGCCTGCTCGCATTGGCCGCGTTCGCCATGGTAGCCTCGATTGTCATCGAGCTATGGGGGCACCAGGAGACCGGCCTCAACCCGGCTTCGTCCTCCTATGCCGCCATGGTCTACATGGCCTCGGTTCTGCAGGGGCAGATCGCCTTCGTCGTGCTGATCATGTGCCTGTTCGCTGGCGCCCGGCTGGCGACTGCACAACTCGACAACCGGCGTCGCGTCACCTTCGACAATGCCGCGCTGCTTTACTACTACGCCGCAGCGCAGGGCCTCTTCGGACTGTTGCTGGTGCACGGCTTTCCACGGCTTCTTGGGTGATCGGCATGGACGACCGAAACTCTTCCCAGCAGATGATCGGAACCCTGGTGTTCATCTTGACCGGGCCGATCTTGTGGGCCGCCGATCTCACCGCGATCTACGGCGGACAATCTTCGCTTTGTGCCTTTGAGGCCCTTCCCCAGGGTGTCGTCGGGTGGCTAGTGATCGCCACATCCGTGGTGCTTATCCTGGCCGACATCGTCGCGATCGTCAGCCCGCTTCCCCTGTTCAACCTGCTGGTCGGCAGGCCACCGCCGCCCGATCAACGCGACTTCATCCTCGGCGCCATGCGTGGGTTGGGCACTCTCTCGGCCCTTGCCATGCTCTATTTCACGCTGGCCGCAGTCCTGCTGCCCGCTTGCGAACAGTTGCGCTGAACTGGGCGATTGAGACCACCATAGTGCGCCTATTTGTCTCGTAGCTGAGGCGGTTACCTGCCTCTCGCATCGTTGTGATGATGTGATTGCTGCATGAAACCAACGGCACCAACCTTCGATGGAAAATGGCGATCTTGACCCTGGACCTTGATCACTGACTTCCGCGAAGGCGTCAGACGCATAAATGGACTTGATGACTGTCCACCCGCCGCACTTGTCGGAACTGAACCACCGTTGAGTGGGTTCGTCCCATAGACCCCTCCTAGGGGTACAGTTTCCACGATTGCGAACTCACCGCCGGCGAGGTGAATACATGAATGAATTTTGGATCGTCGCCGGGCTTGCGCTGCTTCCCGGTTTCGGAAATTTAGCCGGCGGAATGGTTGCGGAGTTCGGACGCACAACCCCACGGCTTCTCAACTTGGCCTTACACGCTGCCTCGGGAATCGTGATCGGTGTCGTAGCGATCGAGCTCATTCCAGAGGCGTTGAACAATATCGCAGGCTGGTGGATTGCCCTCGCCTTTGCTTCGGGAGGGTTACTGTACGTAGGCGCTGAAGCCATGATCGACCGAATGACGGTTGGGAAGGGTCGCGGAAGCAGTGCCATGTGGATGATCTACGTCGCGGTCGCTGTTGACCTCTCCGGCGATGGTCTGATGATAGGCTCGGGGTCCGCCGTTGCTACATCCCTTGCAGTTGTACTAGCTGCAGGTCAGGTTCTGGCCGATTTCCCTGAGGGGTATTCGGTGGTGGCCAATCTGCGTGAAAAGAATGTGCCGCGAAGGCTCCGCATAGCCGTTTCCATATCTTTCCCGCTCTATTGCCTGGGCATGGCGCTCGTCGCCTGGTTCCTTCTCCAAAACGCACCGGAGGAGATAAAGTATGTAACACTGAGCGCCATCGCGGGCCTCTTGTCCGTCGCCGCCGTCGAGGAAATGCTGAAGGAGGCGCACGACGCCAAGGCGGACTCACGGACATCTGCCATCGCATTCGTAGCTGGGTTTACACTTTTTGCGCTTGTTTCGGCCGGATTGGCGACGGCCTTGGGAACCGAAAGGAATCTGGAGCAGTCATCGACCAGCCCCAGTCAAGTTCAGCAGACCGAGAACAGTTAGGGTCCACCCATGCCGCACGATCATGACCACGGCCATACGCATATCGATCCCGAGAGTGGGGACAAGCGCGTCGCGATAGCCATTTGGGCGAACGGATTGCTGACAGCTGCGCAGATCATTGGCGGTATCCTGTCAGGGAGCATTGCGCTCATTGCCGATGCCTTGCACAATTTTTCTGACATGGCCTCGCTGGTCATCGCTTTCGGTGCGCGCAAAATCGCCAGGCGCCCCGCTGATGCCCGGATGACCTTTGGCTACGGGCGTGTAGAGATCGTAGCGGCGCTCATCAACTACACTTCCCTCATCCTGATTGGGCTATACCTCATCTATGAGGGCGTCATGCGCATGCTAGATCCGCCCCAGGTGGCTGGGTGGACTGTTGTCATTCTGGGGGCCGTGGCCTTGGTTGTCGACACGCTGACGGCAATGCTGACCTATTCCATGCAGAAGGGGAGCGTAAACATTCGAGCGCTTTTCCTTCACAATCTTTCCGATGCTCTCGCCTCGGTTGCGGTCATCATCGGCGGAAGCCTCATTCTCCTTTACGATATGCGATGGGTCGATCCGGCGATCACCATCGGCATTGCACTCTATATACTTTATCTCGCCTTCACCGAGATCGGAAACCCCATCCGCACTTTGATGTTGGGCAGTCCGCCTAACCTCGACAACGATGCCGTTGTCGCCGCCGTGCGCGATGTTGAGGGCGTAGTCGACATCCACCACGTCCACCTCTGGCAAATGGAAGAACATGCATCTGCGCTAGACACCCATGTGATTGTCGAAAAGAAGGCCTGGGACCGCCTAGATAAGATCAAGAGCGCTATTAAGCAGGTAATCAAGGACAGGTTTGACATCACGCACTCAACGCTTGAGTTCGAGCGAGAGGACCAGTCACATCGGCATATGGAACTCTATGGTCACGGCCGGCAACAGGAGGGGGAGACGAACGATGTTTCGTGAAATACTCCAACACGATGACGCCATAGTGGGATTGGTGTGCGAGCGCGAGCTCAGCACGAGCGATCTGCGAGAAATGCATGAGCTTTTGCAGGAGCGCCTGGCTGGGAAGCCTAACCTTGGCCTTCTGGTCCATATGAAGGATTGGACCGGGTACCAAGATATGTCAGCAATGGTGGAGGATCTGAAGATGGACCTTGCCCACCGCAATGACTTCAGCCGCATCGCGATCGTTGGAGACCGCAGTTGGCTAAAGTGGGGCGCTGCGCTCGCCCAATATTTGACCTCGGCCGAGATGCAATGGTTCGATGCGAACGACTTCGATCAGGCGACGAACTGGGTTCGCGGAGGTTACGGGAATTCGGCGTCCGCGTCCCATACCGAGGTTGAGCGCGACTGAGCGCCGGTTTGTTAGCTTGAGACTGACGTTACACTTTGAAGCGAAACAGGAAGGTCGACGAATGGATTGGTCCATAGGGCCTTTGAGCGCCAACATGATTCAGCACGTTGTGCTGATGAATGTTGCCGCGCCCATTGCCGTGCTAGTCGCCCTCCGCTACTTGCCCAGCGGCTTGTCGCGCAGTTGGCATGGGGCAACCGCGGTACAACTCGGCGTCTTCTGGATGTGGCACTCGCCGGTGATGATGAACGCCGCTATGTCATCGCCCCTCCTGCACCTACTCATGCAGGTCTCGATGTTCGCGGTTGCGCTATGGTTTTGGGCAGCCATCCTGACACTGCCAGCGTCCCGGCGATGGGCGGGTATTTTCAGTTTGCTTGTCACTGCCAAGCTCTTTTGTCTTCTTGCAGCTCTCATGATTTTTGCGGGACGACCGCTGTTCGCAACCGGCATGGGCATACACGATGGCGCGGGCATTACGCTTGCTGACCAGGAACTCGCCGGGTTGATAATGATTGTCGCGTGCCCGTTGTTTTACGTTTCTGGGGGCGTCTATATAGCGGCGCGCTGGTTGTTCGAATTGGACGCAGAAAACTCACGCACTGCAGCTTAAAGCTCATCGAAGAGCGCCATCGGCTTTTTCTCTCATTCCAAAGCAGCCGCTCGAAAGGGATGATTTAGCTGTTGCGTTGAGCCGGACATTGGCCCGGACAGGATGCGGGCGCTGAAGTTCGGCTGCGTATGCTCCTGATGGTGGTGCGGTCCTTGACAGGCAGAGGGCGATTTGAGACCTACTTGGCCTGTTTATCCTTCTCTGCGATAGGCGTCACCGAGCTGGCCCATATCCTGGTCTTCCCGATCATCATCGGACGTCCGCTTGGATACTTCCCGCGGGCGGCCAGCATGCTTTTGCTAGCGCCGGCAGCTTAGTGAGGCTTCGAAAGCTTGTGAGGCCGCGCCCGTCGCTAGGAGCATCCGGGAAGGCAGCCGTAATGTTCTTTGCAGGGGACGAGCCCGAAGGCACATCAAGGTGTGCACAAGTGCACCCTATGCGGCACTTAACTACATCTTCGTCGGCTGTCATTCAGATTGACGGCCTTGAGTACATGGTGTTGGGGAAGGCACCTCCCACCGATGTCGTCTCGTCCGACGGTATGCTCTGGTACCGCAGGACAGGGCGACCGCCCAACACTTAAGCCAGTGAACAACCAGCGCAGCGGAATAACGTGGCCTATCGTGGTGCTTCTGGCTGTCAGGATGAGCGAGCAACTGACCTCGGTCGCTCGGGTTCGAGTGATTGAATTTTAACGCCAAAGCGCCGGGCAACGAGGAGCACCACGGTGGGCCAGAGCATTGTGTTGCCGATGTCCCGGAGGGCGCCAGTGACATCGACGTCGAGCACGCCATGATGAATGCCGTCTAGCAGTTCGTTCGCTAATTGTGCGACGAGAACAACTAACCATGGAACGATGCTGGCGGGACCACGCCGGAATAGCAGCATGGCCGCAACGTAGATGCCCAAGCCGATGTGGATATGCAGAGCATCCCTGCTGAGGAACAACAACTCACTAAGGTCGGTTTTTATCTTGTTCAGCATGCCTACCCTCCTGCCGAACCTCTAGCAGACAACCCTTGCAGCAGACTTAAGTAGCAGCAGAACCCGGGCGACAAAGTTAGATTTGCTCCCAAAGCGCGGCCAAGCGTGCACCGGAGGCGCATTATGCGCACCCGGCACCAATGGTTCCCAGCCTCGGCACAAGCGGGATCTGCTTGCCTCCATGCCCCGCATCGGCGATACGATCGCTGACCCTCGCAGGCCGATCTAACTCGGGCAACTTACTCGGACAGCCCAGGCAATGGGGCGGCAAGAGCTTCATCGCGGCGGACGCATGCACCCCGCTTCGCCTGTTTTAATGGCGCCCTGGTCGCCGCCCGTCATACCGAGGCTCAAGGCGTTTATCAGCGCCTTAGAATCGCCGGGAAACCAAGCGAATGGCTCTCATTCCAACAGCATGAGCCTGCATTAGGGATCAAACAAGACGGTCACTGCCCTGTAGGAGGAGGTATGATCGAGCTTCCGGATTTACTGCGTAGGCGCAACCGGCGTGGTGGCAGGTTCAGTCGGTGCCACAGCATCCGGGCTTGTTGGCGTCATTGTCCCGCCGGTCGGCGGGGCGCCTCCTGTGGTCGGCTCCACGGTAGCATCAGGGGTTTCGGCCGCAGGCGCGGCGCCGGCACTGGTACTGACAAAATCGGCAGGCACCAGTGGATCGATCTCGGCGGCGAACTGATCGATCGTTTTGTTGCCAGTGAGCGTCTTACCATTGACATAGAATGTCGGGGTGCCTGACAGGCCAAATTCGTTGAGTGCCTGTTCGCGCAACGCTTCCATCCCAGTGAACAACTCCTGATCCGTCAATGCGGCGTCAAACGTTGCCTGGGTAAACCCCAACTGCGTCGCAATTTCGAAGATGGCGTCGCGGGGCGTCTCGGATGTAGCCCAGTCGGTCTGGGTTCGGAAATAGGTCGCCAGCACGTTATGGAAGTTGGTCGGGCCGGCAGCCTTGGCCAACATGAATACGGCGGCATCCAACACATTACGCACGAAGGGGCGGACGATCAGCTTGATCTTGCCGGTATCCACATACTGCTCGACTAAGGCTGGCAGCACTTCGTTGGAGAAGGTGGCACAGTGCGGGCAAGTGGGAGAGGCATATTCGATGACGGTGACCGGCGCGCGCTCGCTGCCCTGGACATGATCCACCACGCCCCCGGCGGGTGCCATCAGCCGCGCGACATCGATCATGTCCCCTTCGGCAGCATTTGCAACGCCAAGCCCGCACAAGCTGAGCACCGACGCACCAGCGCCCAGTATGACGGCGTCACGGCGGGTAATTTTCACGACTAACGCTCCTGTTTTGATGTGGGGACACTACACGGAGCAAATGTGGGGGCAAGTGGGCACCTTAATCAACCCGGCGTGAACAGCGGGATGGCAATCATTGGCATAATCGGGGCCCGACCTAGCTATCATTTGGCTCGGTCTGCTGGAGAGTGCCTGACCCGACGTCCGCATGACCTGTGTAGCTGCCAGCCCTCACTATCAGAGCCGAGCGACCACAGTCGCTGTATGCGAGCCATCCGATACCAGGTTGATGGTAAAGATCTAGACCGACACCGGTATGACCAGTGCCACTCTGGGCATTTGTGATCGTTCGCTGTCCCGTAGGACACGCGCGCACTTCCGTTATCTCTGCGCCTGGTCCGATAGCTATTCAAGAGCGATCGATTCCCCCGCATTTTCGCGCCTCTGTGCCTTCAAACCGGAGTTTGGCGGGTGAGCATGCTGCCCGAATAATCTACCTAACCCCATTGAGACCATCATTGCTCGCGCACAAGCGCGCCGTGTGACCTTGCGGGATGACCTGTCGGGGCCCAAAGCCCGTGTCTCACCTTGGCTTCTTGACTCCCCAACATCGCTCACACGATTCGGCCTGGGTTGAGCGTAGTCAGCGGTTGTGGGACTGTTGATGGACGTTGGCCGAGCTCCATCGGGCGTCCTGCGGCGTAGTGGCAATCACCATTTGATCCGTCAAGTGAAACAGTTGATCGCTCATCGGCAACAATGCCGCGTGGTTTGTTGATGTCCCTGCGACCTAAAAATCTCTTACGATGGCGGCGGAACCCACCACAAAAATGGAATAGACGTAAAAGCCTATGACCAGAACTGCGAGGAATATCCCAAGAATTAATGAACGCCGCTTGCGTGACCGCAGACCGGCTTGATTGAGAGTTGATCCGCTCATCGAAGCTCCTTTATCAAATCGTCATAAACTTCACGTCAGCTCAATGCACTGCGACATCGATGCGCATGTTGGCAATAACGACCCCGTTCTCCTTCAGCTAGGCGGCCAACGCCCGGGGTACCCCACAGTGTGAAGTCGTAGCCATCGACCGATGACGTGCAAGGCATCACGATTTTTCGTGTGACACCGGCCTGCGCCCCTTTCACCTTCCGTGTCATTTTCGGTGTGGCCGTTGATGTTTCGCAAGCGGTCGCTCACTGAGGCAATCTTTGCGCCAAGTAAGCATCTCGCCGCCCCGCGATGTGTTGGTTTGGAATTCCTATTGCGCTGTCGCGATTTTGGACCGCTGGTCGCCAGGACGCCGCCGATCTACATTGGCTATTCCGTCTTGCTCGTTGCATTCGCCATCCGCTACCGAGTATCTGGTGTGGAGATTGCTAGGTTTGTAGCCTGGATAATCGTGTTGTTGGCCGGGGGTTTCCTTCGCCACTACAACTCTCCTTTGCTATGACGTTCGGCAATGACGGCGGCTCAGCTGATGCGTTCCTTAGCGCCGATAAGGTGAAATCGTGTCCGGCCTTGAACCCTCGGCTCATCCATGGAGTTTGTCGCATGCATTTTAACTCCCGGACAAAGCCTTTATGACATGGCTGGCTGAGACCGCTATGCTGAGCCATGGTTGGCGCCGTTTCCTGCTGCTGCTGGTGGCCGGCGCCGTCGCCGGTCTGTCCGTCCCACCGCTTTTCGTTGTCCCTGCACTCTTCGTGAGCTTCCCGCTTTGGGTCTGGTGCCTAGATGGAGCGGAGCTTAGCCCCGGCTGGCGGCGCCTGTTCGGCCCCGCTTTCGCCATCGGTTTTGCCTTTGGATGGGGCTATTTCACTGTTGCTTTCCATTGGATAGGCACAGCATTTCTAGTGAGTGGCGGGATCATGCAGGTCTTGATGCCGTTTGCGATCCTGACGCTGGCAGCATTGATCGCGTTTTTCTGGGGCCTGGGCAGCGCCTTGGCTCATCTGTTCTGGAGCCATGGTCCCTGGCGCATCGTGACGCTCGCCACTTTCGTAACCATCGCCGAATGGGCGCGCGGCCATGTGTTGACCGGCTTTCCCTTCGACTTGCTGGGGTATGCGCTGACCCCGACCGACGAGATGATGCAGATCACCTCGGTGATCGGCGTCTATGGACTGACCCTAGTGGCGGCGTTGTTGGCGATGACGCCCGCGCTGATCTGGCCCGCTGACGGGCGTAGCCTCAGCGGACGCCTCCTGCCCTTCTTCGTCGCAATGGCGGTTATTGCGGCGCAATTTGGCTATGGCTACAACCGCTTGGCTGGTACCGTTTCCACCGAACGCACGGACATTGCCATGCGGTTGGTGCAGCCCCTGGTTTATGAGCATGCCGATTGGGGCAATGCTGATCCGGTGGCGCTGATCGACCGGTTGCTGATGCTGTCCGAAATGCGGATGTACCCGGCTGACCAGGGGCTGGCCGACATCACCCATCTAGTGTGGCCGGAATCGAGCCTCCCGTTTTTTCTGTCGAGCTATCCAGATGCGCTGGCGCGGATCGCCCGGATGCTACCGGAAACCACCACATTGTTGGCGGGAATTCCGCGGCAACAATACGCGTTGGACCAGAGCCAAAGCTCGGGGCCACCGTTTAATGCGCTGATGGCGATCAACACCAATGGCGAGGTCATTGCGTCCTACGACAAATCCCATCTCGTTCCGTTTGGCGAGTTCCTGCCGTTCAGCCAGTTCTTTTCGAAGCTGGGCATCAAGCAGTTCGTTCCCGGCGCCGAGGGCTGGACGCACGGCGATACGCGGCGCCGGCTGATGAGCCTGCCCAACACGCCGGCGTTTCTGGCGCTGATCTGCTACGAGATCCTGTTTTCAGGCGATCTGGGCGATACGGCCGGCGCGCAATTTATCCTCAACATCACCAATGATGCCTGGTTCGACGGCTCGATTGGGCCGGCTCAGCATGCCCATCATGCCCGGGTGCGGGCGGTTGAGGAAGGCCTGAGCCTGGTCCGGGCCGCCAATACCGGACTGACCTTCGCCACTGACCCCCTGGGACGCATCACGGGGCAGATGGCACCACTGCAGATGGCGGTGCTGGATGTACGTCCCCATCAAAGGCTGGCAGGCACGGTGTTCTCCCAGGTGCGCCACTGGCCTCTGCTGATCGCGCTGCTTGCGGGGCTGCTGATTTCGCTGGTGGTTTCACGCGCCGGGCGCCGCAGAGGGGTTTGAGTACCGCAGAAACACGGTTCCTACAAACACATTGGCCTTCACCTCAGACGCTGTTTGTCGCTGGATCATTTCAAAGTCGTGATGACGGAGGGTGATCAGATTGCCGCTCACCGAGCAGCTCTTTGAATACCGACTTAGCCACTTCGCATTGGCTCAACAGCCACTTTTCAAGAGTGTTAAGAGCGCTCGAAGGCAGTATAGCAGTAGTTGAAAGACCGATGAGACACCGGCCTCCATTGCCTCGGCTATTGAACGACCACGATCGGCGCACCCCACCGGACCCGGTCATAAAGGTCGATGACATCCTGGAAGAGCAACCGTACGCAACCGCTGGACACGGCCTTGCCGATTGAACCGGGGTCCATGTTTCCGTGCAGGCGATAGAGAGTGTCCCGATTGCCCTGGTGAATGTAGAGCGCGCGAGCTCCCAGCGGGTTTTCCGGGCCTGGCTCCATGCCGTTCCGGTACGGTTCAAGTTCGGGCTGTCGTTTGATCATGTCGGATGGGGGCGTCCAGGTCGGCCATTCGCGACCATAGGCGATGTGGCCGCGGCCTTCCCAGGCAAAGCCCTCCCGGCCGATGCCCACGCCGTAGCGCATGGCCCGGCCGTTCTCCATCGTCCAGTAAAGGAAGCGGTTCGGGGTATCGACGACCACCACGCCTGGTTTCTCGCCGGTGATATTGGCGACTTCCTGGCGCCAGTATATTGGGTCGATCAGATCGATTCGGGCTGCCGGAACGGGAAAGCGCTCGTCGGGTATAGCCGCATACATGGCGAGGTATTCGGGTGGTATCGCCGGTGCGGGAGGCGTAACGGGTACTGTGGGCTTGGTGGTCGTGCAGCCGGCCAGAGCAAATGCGGCAAGGCTTGTGGCACCCAGCATCATGTGCCGGCGCGAAATCATAGTCATATGCATATCATCCAGCAGCCTTCGCGGCTGCCTCTCAAAGGAAGCAGGATCGGGGTGTTCGGACCGGTTTCTGTCGCCAGCGTTCCTAGACGGCTCGCGGAGGTCGGAAACGTCCATCATCGCTCAGGGAAGTGAGGGCGCTATCCTGCGCCGCTGTGAACACCGCAGCTTGCGCATAGACACTGCACGCCTCCACGAACGGCAAGACGCCAATTGCCTGCTGGCATGATATCACGTGCCCACTGATGTTCTTTGGACAGGCCTTGAAAGCTGGCGCGCCGCGTTGAAGGGCATCCGCGTCAACGCAAAGCTGCTGGCTTCCTGCGGTTCCGAAATTACCACTCGCCAAGGCAGTTGCCATCGTTGGCCCCGGAACCGCGGCCACCAATCCAAATAGTACAGCAATGAGCAACAGGAACCTGTTCATGACCTGATACTATTGCATTTTGAATTAGAATGCGAGGCGCCGGAAGTGGGTCTGCTGCGTTGCGTCTGCGCGAGGCCGCTCGGATAACAGCATTAACGGCCGATGACGCCGGGAACGTGAGGCCATAGAGCCTACTTCGGCGAATGCGCCACCGAGTAGGAAGCACCGCACCACCCGCCTCCGTCTTGCCGAGCCCGCCAACGAGGTGGCAGAGGCTCCACTCTTGACGCCAGCACCCTATCAATTTAACCCCCGCGTGGGAGAAGTCGCCCGCAGGACGGATGAGGGCGCTTTCTATGACCGACAACGCCGCTACTCCCCGCCGGCGCTTTGCCCTTGTCGATATCACTCGCGGCGTCGCCCTCATTGCCATGGTGGTCTATCACCTGTTCTGGGATCTGAGCTATTTCCGCTTCATCGCCTCCGATGTGGGGTACGACCCGGCCTGGGTATTGTTTGCGCGCAGCATACTTGCGGTTTTTCTGTTCTTGGTCGGGGTCGGGCTGGTGTTGGGCCACGGGCGCGGCGGCATTCACTGGCGGAGCTTCTGGAGGCGCTGGGTCTTTGTTGTTGGTGGTGCGCTAGCCATCAGCGTGGCGACATGGTTCGCCTTCCCGCAGAGCTTTGTCTATTTCGGCGTGCTGCATGCTATCGCCCTGTTCAGCCTGATGGGGCTGGCCTTTGTGCGAACCCCGCTCTGGCTGGCGGCGGGGGTAGCCGCGGTGGTCATCGTGCTGCCCTTCTTTTACTCCGATGCCATGTTCAACGAGAAGGCCTGGTCCTGGATCGGCTTCTGGCAGGTGCCGCCGCCCACCAACGATCTGGTGCCGGTCTTTCCCGGATTAGGTGTTGTGCTGCTGGGCGTTGTCGCTACTCGGCTGGTGCTATCCTCGGCTTGGGCGCCGCGCCTTGAAGCCATCGCACCAGCCGGACGACTGCCGCGCCTACTGGCTTGGCTCGGGCGCTGGAGTCTGTTGCTTTATCTGGTGCACCAGCCCATCCTACTGGGGCTGGTCTATCCGGCCTCCCTGGTTTTTCAGCCGCAGTTGGCCATGCGTAGCGCCGACTTCCTGCGCTCGTGCCAGTCGACATGTCAGGCGGGGGGCACGGCGCCGGGTCTCTGCACCACTTATTGCCAATGCGGGGTCGAGGGCGTCGAGACCAACAGGCTCTGGAACGCCATCGAAACCGGCATGGTCACGGCCGGCGATCAGGCCCTGCTCGATGCGCAGAACCGGCAGTGCTCGGCCTTGATTTGTCCCGACCTCAACGCGCCGCAGTGACGCCCGCGCACTTGCTCAGATTCTACCGTGGATGGTAGGACAAACGGGTCCTGATTGACCGAACTCGGGCCACAGTGGGCTCCACATCGGCATCCATGGCAGCGACTCCTTGCAATCCCTACATGCTCCGGCGACTGTAGGAGAAAGCGGACGTGAGTCACGGGATCGCGATCGGAAAGGTTTCGGAGGCGAGCGGCGCCAAGGTAACGACCGTCAGTTACTACGAACAGATCGGTCTGCCGCCGACGCCGCCCCGCACCGACAGCGGGCGACGCACCTACGATCGCGATAACATCTATCGACTGACCTTCATCCGCCACGCGAGAACTGAGCTTCGAAATCGACCAGATCCGCACCTTGTTGCTCTACTTGCAGGATTGACCTGACTAGTCCTGCGAAGAGGCGCACCTCGTCGCAAAGGCTCGGCGTACCGAGGTGAAGGAGAAGATGGCCAGCCTGACTGCCCTGCCGGCAGAATGAAGCGCATGGTCGACGGCTGCAGTCAAGGTCGTGTCGAGACATGCAAGGTCATCGACAACCTGGCCAATCGCGGCAAGTGCCGGCATCATCTACACGGCTCCTGAGCTTCGTACTTGATTTTGACTCGCTAGTTCCGGCGTCCATTCTTCTGGTTCGACACTTTGCGAGCTGCCAGAGGTGAACGCTTTCACGCCGCCGAATGGCTCTGGCCAAGCTGTTGCACTGAGGAGGAGCGGCAACTCTCTGAGGAGACATCACGACCCGACGAGGCGCCTAGTCAGCGGACTGTATCGTATGATCCGCGAGTCGGATCCGTAGGCCACCTTTAGGACGCGTGGGCAATCTATTCATCGGCATGTCCAGGTTCTGATCATCAACCTGATACCGCATATCTCGGGTAAGCAGGCGGATGGCACTGCTCATGATCGACACAGTCAACCATTCGCCGGGACAGCGATGATCCTTCCGAAGGTCGCCTGCCCCTTGTGGCATGAAACGAAAATCTTGATCTCGCCAGCTCGGGGCCCGCTCCGGGTGGATTGCAAGTGGGTCCGGGTAAATTCTGGCATCTCGGTTTGTGCTGAAGAGGTCGAGCATCACCCACTGGCCACTGTCAAACCTTTTCCCGCCCCAAGAGAACGGACGAAGCGCCCGCCCTCCAATGACCGGAAAGAACGGATACGTTCGACGCACTTCCTCAACGAAGGGCTCAATCCATTCATCTGCTCCCGCGGCAATTCGTATCTGCCATTGCGGGTAGCGGTGGAGTGCCATGGCCGAAAAGAGTATCCAGCGACCGATCGCCACTATAGGGCGTAGCAAGTTGATCAGCTCCACCGCAGCGACCTTTGCGGACAGCTCGTTTCCATCGCTGTCAATCCAACGCGTGATAAAGCTGACTGGGGCATCGTCAGCTGCCTTGATTTCTCCTTTGCGGAGTTGAACGATCAGCCGTTCAAGCCTTCGTTCTAGTGCCGCACGCCGGGCGAGTTCCCGCCACATTCGTGGGCCGATGCGGCCAGCATTTTCTACCATCCCAACCAGTTGATCGCACAGATCATCTATGTCCATGGTGTCAGCAGGTAATCCGCCCCACTCCCAGGCCGCATGCGTCAAGACCAGATTGGACGCTGAGAAAAGTTCCGTTTCTCCATTTGCTATCCAGATTTCCTCAGCTTTCCGCCAATGCCGCTCAAAAAGACTGACCATCCGATCAGGCGGGGTACCAACCAGAAGTTGCGAAAACATCCGCTTACGGTGCCGATGCGCTTCGCCGTCAAGAGATTGAACGCTACCTTTGTCCTGCAGCAGTCGCAGCGTTGAGGGCGGCATGGCGCCCTTCCGGGTGAACAGGTCCTGTCCATAAAAGAGACTAACAGCGCTTTCGCCCCGCAGGCACAGAACAGATCGTAGCATCACCCTTGTCTCGAAACCATCTGTTCCGAGGTCATCGCAACGATTGCTGATGAAGTCGTAGCCCTCGCGCAGAAAGGACAAGGTGCTGTCGAACCCTGAAGCCTGCGGTACTTGACTGTGTTTTTCACTCATAAGCGGAGCAACGATAAAGGGGCTTCGTTGTTCCGCCACATGCTTAGCAGCCATCTCTCAAAAAGGAAGGAGTGGCTCTATGAGGGCCCAGTAATTCCATTCCGCCTATTATGCGAATCCAATGCCAGATTGCCCCTGTCTGAGTCCGAAACTCGTCGCATATTTCGGACACCCTTCTCCGCTCAATAGACTGCCTTAATGGCATCACGGAGCCATAGCGACCGCCACGCGCGGGAATATTAGGGCACCAGAGGCCCGACTTTTATCCGAATGACACATTCGCTTGAAGTGCCATTGTCGGAAATTCCGACATGCGCTATATCTGTGTCGGATTTCTAGACATGAGGTCATCGATGACTGTGTCGATTGCAACAATAGAAGACGTAATCCGTGACGAGATACGGAGCGCCCAAGCTGATCGACCAACCCCGAAGGCAGGGTGGGAGCCCCAAGTGGACTCCCTGGTCATGATATCGATCGCTCTCCGGATCGAAGAAGAATTCAACGTTAAGCTACCTGAGGCGGCAATGCCTCCAGGTGGCTTCGATGACGAGGATACATGCGTGGCTGTCTTTACCCAGCGGGTTGTAGAGTTGCTGGAAGAGCAGCGAACTGAAGAGCAGCCTGAAGGAGAGCACGTGTCATGACCACTGAACGGATCGGCCTCGCCGTTGCCGAGGACGAGAGCTTGGTCCTCGGCGCAAAGCTGCGCGAGGCGAGGGAATATGTGGGGCTCAAGCAGGACCAGGTCGCACAACACATGGAGTTGCCCCGCACGGCGGTGTCGGAAATCGAAAATGGACGCCGTGGCGTCAGCGCCATCGAGTTGAAGAAGCTTGCCCGCCTTTATCAGCGTCCAGTGACGTGGTTCACCGGCGAAGAAAAAGAACCGGCCGTTCCCGCGGATGTTGCGTTCCTAGCGCGCACCGCAAGCGCTCTGTCGGATAACGATCGTCAAGAACTCCAGAGATTTGCAGAGTTCCTGCGTTCCAGGTCGAAGGTATCTGGTGATGGTCGGTCGTAGCGAGCGCGAATCCATCCTTCGCGGCATCCGCGGTGCCAAGCGGCTCCAGCGGGATCTCCGGCTCGACATTGGCGCGTCTCGCGCACAGCGCGTCGATGTGTTTGGGTGCATCGCCCGAATGGGCGCGATGCTGATGTTCCAGCCTCTCGAGCCGCTCCTCGGGGCGTTCATTCGAGAAAATGGCGCTGCGGGGATAATCCTTAGTACGCGGCGCCCGCTCGGCATGCAGCGGTTCACTGCGGCTCACGAGCTCGGCCACCTGTTTCTCGGCCATGATCCGCATGCCGATGATGAGGGCATCTTGCGTCGTGCGCCCTGGGCCAATGACGCTGCGGGAATGCCCGCTGTCCCTCCAGAGGAGCGGGAAGCGGATGCATTCGCTTCGTATTTCCTGCTTCCTCCCTATCTCATCAAAGAGCAGATGGAGCTCCGCGGCTGGAATCCCCGGAACTTCGAGCAGCCCGAAACCGTATATCAGGCGTCTCTCCGGTTCGGTACGAGTTACCGTGCCACGGTCTTCGCGCTCGAACGGGAACACGTCATCGGTCGCAGCCTGGGCCAACAACTCCGAAACGCAGAGCCACGCGACCTGAAACGACAGCTCTTGGGCGACTACACGTTGAAAAACGCGCAGCGCGTCGACGTGTGGCACCTGACGGAGCAAGACCAAGGCGCCGTGATTGAAGCGAGCCGCGACGATCTCTTCCTGCTTCGACTTAAGGAGGACAGCGGAAGCGGTTACGTCTGGACATTCGACGAACTTCGCGACGCTGGCTTCGCAATTCTGAGAGACGGACGGGAACCCGTTCCCGCGGGTCAGATCGGCGCGCCCACCGTGCGACGCGTTCTAGCCCATGCGGAGAGGCCCTTGGCGGGAATGCTGACGTTGCGCGAGGTGAGGCCGTGGGCCCCTGATGATGATCCGCAGCTCCTGACACTGTACTGCAAGACAGCGACGAGTGACGAGACTGGTTTGTTCGAGCCGCAGCGCGAGGAGCTCTTGGCTGCCTCATGACGCTGGATGTCGTACAAGATCTGCGGCCTGTTCTCGGACCTGTACGCGATCAGGGCCGCCGCCCTACATGCTTGTCGTTTGCGGCCTCGGCAGCACATGAGAAGGCGCGTGGTGACGTAGATCCCCTCTGCGTAGAGTGGTTGTTTCACCATGCCGCACAGCGCGCCGGCACCGGGCCTAGTCAGGGTACCACTCTACTGGACACCCGCCAAGTCCTGCAGGACATCGGCCAACCACTCGAGGCGTCCTGGCCCTATGATGGTCGGCCCATTGACGGCGCCGCATGGCGCCCTCCTTCCGGGGTCTCTCCGCTTTTTCGGTGCGGCTCAGATGGCTGCGGCACAAACCTTGCACAAGTTCGGCAAGCGCTCGATGGCGGCAAGCCGGTGGTCCTTGCGATCTTTGTTTCGGCCGCTTTCACTGCAGCGACAACTTGGCTCCGAACAGGAAACGAGATCATCCTCCCCGATGACAGCGAACCGATTGACCCTCAGCGCGGACACGCAGTGGTCGCCGTTGGGTATGGCCAAATCGGAAGTGAGGACCTCATCCTGGTGCGGAATTCGTGGGGTCCGGCCTGGGGCGCCGATGGGCATGCTTGGGTAAGAGAAACATATGTAGCCCGCCGTCTGTTCGGCGGATTCAGCATCAGCGAAGGAGACGGCGATGTTCTACAATCCGATGCCGGCGGCATCCACGCCCACGCGCGCGTGGGTTGAGGCAGCAGTCCGCCTCCGGGCCGAGCCCAACCTTACTCTCGGCGGCCTTATGCTTCACATCGAGCACCCCGTTGGTGCGGATGATGATGATGACGCTGTGATCATGACGGTGGACCGCTTTCTCAGGCAACATGGTGCATACCCCGTCTCTACCGTGGTCAACACAATCTTTCCCTCCGCGCTAGACCGGGGCGACGGAATCGATGCTCTGCGAGAGCGCTACATGGAAGTCTATAAGCGCCGTATGTGCACTCCGGGCGAATGGGGGCGCTACTTCGAGCGGATGGTCAGTTGGCAGGACCGCAAAGGCGGCCATATCGACCAGGTCGCCGAGAATATCCGGATGTTGAAAAACGCCCGCGAGGGACGCTTCTATGAGAACCGTTATGAGATCATCATCTCAGACCCGGCGAGAGATTTGCGCAAAGCGCTAAACAGGCAATGCCTGAGCATGATCGAGTTGAAGCCGGAACGGAACGGCTCCCTGCACATGATCGCGCTCTATCGGAACCACTATTACGTCCAAAAGACTTTGGGCAACCTGCTGGGTCTGGGCCGTCTCCTGGAATTCATCGCCCGAGAATCCGGCTTCGAGGTCGGCACGCTGACCGTGAATTCCACATCGGCCCGCCTCGACACTGAAGGCTGGGGCAAAGCCGACGTCCTCTCTTTGGTAGACGATTGTGCGGCGCGGCTCCTCAGGACGGCTGCCTGAGGGGGCAGGCTCACGCTCGCGCGGCAGCGTCGCGGTAAGTTTTCCGGGTCGCGACAGAGGAGGACGCTAGGCGAAGAGCGGGAGGGTTTCGTGCTTGTCCATGAGACCCAGGCCGTAGTGTGCGCTGACGCCCTCGATGAACTCGGTTTGCCCGCCGTAACTGGGATGCCTGACCTTCTCTGCGGTAACCCCGAGATCCTCAAGTGCCAGCTGAGCATCGCGGCCGATCGCGAGAACGCGTCGCGGTGCCAGGAGGTGGATAAGCCCGACCATCACGTGCCTACTGGCCAGTCGTTCGCTGCGGGTATGGCAGCGATTGGACATAGGGTCCCCGGCGACATGAGGATGGAGCGGAAAGACGTTCCAAAGGAAGACAGGCTGCCTGATGGCAATAAGCATCTGCCAGATCACGGTCGCAGTACGTTCAGCGACCATGGGACCATTGGTGGAACGCGACAAGGGGGGCGTGCCCAGCAGGTCAGCGTGCGCGGCCAGGTGTGCTTCGTCTGTCAGGGCCAAACCGGTCCGGCGTCCGCCGCGGTAACCCAGGTCACGGGCCACCCAAATAGATTCAACGCCTCGGTCGATCGCTGCGTCCAGCACCATCTCCAGGTTGTGGCGGCGAATCTGAGCGGCGTCGGGACGGTCGAAGTCCGAGCACAGGTCCGAGTATGGGTTGAAGGCGTCTTCGAACCTTAGGCCGGTAACGAGTTCTACAAATTCTGCGGCGTTCCGTGGGTAGTCACTCATGGCAGCTCTTCAAAATCGATCGTACGCTTGGTTAGGTCAATGACGACCGCGCCATTGCGATGCTTCTTGAGTTCTCGAAACACCCGAAACCCTTCCAGGATCGCTCGCTCCCACTGCCAGAGCGGGCGCTTCTCAACCTCGTAGCCGCGTACCAGCTCATGGACAGCCTTAAGCAGGCCGTAGTCGAGAGAGGTAGCGTTTCGAAACTCGGCCTGCCGTAGACCATGATTGAAGATCCACGTCGAGATGCCTTCTTCGATGATGTTGGCGCGCGCGCCATCCTCGTTCTCATCGACCTCTGGCCGGCTTTTGCGTTTCAGACGCAGCAGCGCCCGCATTGTCGGCGACCAGCCAAGGATACCGGCGAAGGCCAGGTGAAAGACGTCGTGGTATCGGTAGTCGTCCTGTTCGTGGCGATTGTCGGTCAGCGGGCTGCCGAGATTAACGCCGTTCCATCGCTGAACGACAAATGTCCGACCGTTCACCGTTCTCTCGATGAACTCGACCCGCATCTGCCGTGGTAATTGCTCATAGTCGGGGAAGCCTTCATCGAAGAGAGGGCCCCAGTGCCGCTGGTCCGGCCAGCGACCGAGCGTCTTGGCCACATTGTTACGGGCCGCCTGTTCGAGGCTCACATGAGCGTCGTCGGCCGCCATCAGCAGCGCGCGAAAAATCTCAACTAGGTCGGCCGACAGACGATCGCGGTTCTCCTTGATCTGCCCTTCGCTCCAATCAGCCAGGAGCACCCCAACCTTGCCTGCTAAAGCGAGCAGCCGGTGCTCTACCTCCTCGCCTGCCAGGATTTCCACGAAGGGCACTTCGGACTGCTGCAGGTCCTCGAATGTCGAGGCTCCTGATCGGCCCTTATAGTCCCAATCCTCAAGCCTGGCCGGAACGCTTCGGGCGATCTGGCTTAGCGGCAGCTCAGCGCGGAGTGCGGCGTTCGCGAAGTACCAGAGAGCGTCGCCCAGTTCTTCAATAACCTCGTCGTGGTAGGCGGCGAAGGCATCCTTGTCGCGCTGCTTTTTCTTGAGAGCACTGAGAAGGCTTCCTACCTCCCCGAACAAGCCTAGGAGCACAAAGCCCAGTCCATCGACGCCGGACTTGTCGTTCCGATCGGTTCGGGTGGTGAAGGCCTGGAACTCATCAAGCCCGATGGGGCGGTCTCTATCACCGAAGAGGGAGCCTTGGCTCCTGAGCAGCGCACGCCCGTCTACAGCCATATTGATTCCCCCCTCCAAGAATCTTGCCGCAGGCAAACCATTGACGCAAGTGAATCGGAAAGCGAATTCTTCCCACATGGGAAGTGGCCAAGCATAGTCTGCAACCGCGATTGGCCGCACGAGGGGATTTAATGGATTCGACTTCAGCGACGTTCCTGCACGTTACGGATGCCCACATCGCCTACGAGGGAACGGCATTGGAGCGGGATGACCGTAAGAACGCGGTCGTTGGCCTGCCGGCACAAACACGTGAGGCAGCCCTTCGACAGGTGTTCGAGCGCCTGGCGGAACGACTAAAGCGCGAAGACCGCACCCTCGATGGGGTGATCTTCTCGGGCGATGCGCAGGACCGTGGCAGGCAGGGCGGCCACGCGTTGTTGTTTGATCTGCTGCTCAACCACTTTGCCGCCTTCGGCATCACGGCCGAGCGGATCGTCGCGACGCCCGGCAATCACGATGTCGATCGCGCCTATGATCCGGGGACCGCCGAGCGTTACAGGGACTTTTGCGCGACATGGCGCGACCGTGGATGCGTTGTGCCGTGGCTCGATGGCGTCGATGACGTTGGCCCCGCAGCGCCCCATTCGCTTGTTGATACCGACGGCCGCTGGGCGATCTTCCCGATCAACTCGAGCAACTGGTGCCATGCCGCAGCCGTTCTTCCTGAACCACTGGCAACCGTGTGGTCGCAATTGCCTCAACTGGCCGCCGGCGACGACGAAGAAATGGAATCCGAGCTACGAAAGCAGCTCGACGGGCTCGCCCGCTACGACATGGCAAGGGTCTCGGAACAGCAACTGGAGCAAGTGAGACGGTTCGTTGACGCAACTCTGCTGCCGGACAATGGGCGGCAGCTGCGTATCGCGGTGCTCCACCATCATTTGCGGGCGCCAAGCCTTCGAGAGGAGATCAAGGCATTTGCAGATCTCTCCAATCTTGAGCAGGTAAGGGGGTTCCTCCGAGACCGCGCGTTCGACGTCGTCGTTCACGGTCACAAACATGAACACGCGGCACAATTCGATCACATCTATGACCATGGTGGTGACGGCGCCCGACGCGTGTTGGTCGTTTCCGGCGCTACTTTCGAGGCTGGCCGCGAAACCGACGCCGTGCGCTTGCTCACTTTCGAAGGGTTGCCCTACACTCCATCGATTCGCGTTGAACCTATCCCGCTGCAACGCGGCGGAGTCGATGCGCCGGCCTTTACGGCCATCACGAAGCGCCTTTGGGCGTCGGAAAACCTCACCGACGGACCGACAACGATTCAAGGCAGCGACATCGACGAGGTTTACGAGCGGGTGGTGGAGGTCGCTCGGGTGGAGGCCGAGGGCAATACGTTGATCGTTCATTTGGACCTGCCGTCCCACCAGACGGACCGGTTACCATTGCCCAACAACTACCCGATGGCCGAGCCGCTTGAACCGGGTGCTCGTCAGGAATGGCTGCGCGAACTGGTTGGATGGTGGCAACTCGGCCGATCCAAGCTGGAACAGCGGATGCCTTTTGTCCATGGCACGCGGCTGCGCCGCTACGGCGGCAAAATCGATCAGATCGAGCGGATCAAGAAGCTTCTCAAGCAAAAGGCCAGCACGCGCGCACTCGCCGTTCTGGTGGATCCGTTTCGCGACTTTACCGCCGATGGAAGCGGCGAAGAGTTTGCCTCGTTCAGTCTCGTAGAATTCAAGCGCAGGAACCTTGGAAACGGTCGGAGCTCGGTAGAAGTAATCGCGTTCTACCGAGCCCAGGAGTTTGCGCGATGGTGGCCGATCAACGTGGCCGAGCTGCGGTCGCTGCAGATTGAGGTGTGCCGCCATCTCAATTTCGATGCAGGCAGGATCACCACTATTGCCGCCGATGCTCGCACGCATTCCCGAAGCCCAACGCAAGTCGCCATGCCCATCGTGGATCGTTGGCTGGACCAGGCGCCCGAGCGTTTGCATGCCCTTGCTAATGTGCTCGTTCATAGGGCTGCCCGAAACGACAAGGAGCGTGCGGCGCTTGAGGGATGGGGTCGCTGCCTCACCGAGCTTGAGGATGTGGCCAAGAATTATAATCCAGATGGCGTGCCTGTTGCCGTGGAGGGTCTCGAAGTTCTGGCTTCGTATGTGCAGGTTAGCGCCGAGAGTGACCCCGCTCTCGCTAAACTGGTGCGCGAACTGACCAGGCTCGCCGAAGACAATCGGGGTTTCGAGCATGGTGCCCGCGATCGATCAGCCTTCGACACCTGGTCCAAGCGCACACTCGTTTCGATCACGGACCTGCGAGAAATGACGGCTCAGCGCATTTCTCCAAGTTCATCGTGATGCAGTTTGCCGGAGCCGAGCAACTGCGTTCCCGTTGACAGCGCGACTTGTCCTGTGAATAGTTGTCCTCTGTCCCCGGACAAAGGACAGGACGCAATGAAAAGCCAAGATGTGGTCATCCTATTAAAGCTGGTAAGTCTGGAGGACAACGAGCGAAATGCCGGTTCGTCGCCTCAGCCGCGCGGGCTCGCCGGAGGTGAGGACCCATATTCCGTACGCGGCCTCGAAGCGGCGCTTGGCATCAGCAAAACCGAGGTCAGCGCTTCGCTCAACCGCAGCATTGCATCGGGCATCGCCATCAAGGACCGAAAGTCCGGCCGACCCAAGCCGAGCAAACACCAGCTACGCGAATTCATCGTTCACGGCCTGAAATTTGTCTTTCCCGCGACGCCAGGTGCCATGCAGCGCGGGCTGCCGACGGCTTTTGCGGCGCCTGTCCTTCGAGAATCGTTGCACAGCGCCGGCAGTCTCATCAGCGTGTGGCCATACGCTCGCGGCCAGGAAATGGGTCAATCCGTCGAGCCACTCTTCAAAACGGTGCCGGAAGCCGCGGAAAAGGATGAGCGTCTTTATGAGTATCTCGCCCTCGTCGACGCCGTCCGCCTGGGCAACCAACGGGAGGCCAACCTGGCGGCGAAGCTGTTGACTGAGAGGTTGGGATGACAATCCAAGGGCAGCTCAAGGAAATGCTGAAGACAGTTGCTGTTGCGCTCGGCGACGAGTTGCTGGAGCGCCTGGTCTTTGTCGGGGGCTGCACAACGGCTCTCTACATAACCGATCCCGTTACTCTCGAAGGTGTTAGGGCGACCGACGATGTCGACCTGATTGTCGATCTCGCCGGGTATGCCGAATGGGCGGAGCTGATGGCCCAGTTGCGCGAGCGGGGCTTCACCGAGTCGCCGGACGACAATGTCATTTGCCGGATGAAACTTGGCGAACTCAAAGTCGACTTCATGCCGGACGACGAGGCGATCCTTGGCTTCACCAATCGTTGGTATGGCAAGGGTATTGAGACGGCGGTCCCGGCAGAGCTGGAGGAAACGCTTGTGATCCGGCGCCTCACGGCCCCCCTATTTGTCGCAACCAAGCTGGAGGCCTATCGCGGTCGCGGCGAAGGCGACCTCATAGGGAGCCGAGATGCCGAGGACATTCTCTTGCTCGTCGACGGCCGAGAGGCGCTCATCGAGGAAATCGCGGAGGCAGAGCCCGAGCTCCGAACCTACATCGCCGAGCAAATGGCGGAGCTTCTTGCAGATCAGAACTTCGACCATTTCCTGCAGGGGAACATTCGAGGACCGGCGGGCCGTGCTGACATTGTCTACGATCGCCTTGTGGCCTTGAGCCAGTTAAGTGCCGAATGAGATGACTTTTGAAATCGAGTGGCACTCTCAGCAGGGAACCAGAACAGCCGACAACCGCGACCACGCCGGCATTGGCGTCCGTGGCGATAAACTTCTGGCGATCGTTCTCGACGGATCCACTCGGGGACCAACAAGCGGTCAGTTTGCTGAGAAAATCGCGCGACTGATGGTCAACTGGTTCGTGGCCAGTGCCGACGAGACGACTTCGGAGACTATGGCCGAACAGCTTCGCGTCGCTCATGCTGCGCTGGCAAAGGACTTTCGAAGCGACTCGGCGAGCTATGCGCTTCTGTACGCAGAAGCGACGCGACCGGTGGTCGTGCTGCACGCGGGCGACTGCCTCGTCGGCCGTGCTGATAATGGACAGACAACGTGGCTATGCAACCTCACACTCTGGCAAACGCTCTTGCATCCGTTCCGATCGATATCCTCGCGAAAGAGCCTGCGCGTCATGTTCTGACGCGAAGCTTCCGATCGAAGCACTTCACGGCGCCAGACCTTAGCTTCATCGAACTGGACGATCGGCCTTTGCTCGTCGCAACGGACGGTTTGTGGGCCGACATAGGCGCTGACGGTCAGATCGCCTTTGTGAACGGGGATCGTCTCCCGCATGGAGACGAGCAAGATGACAGAAGTGTCATCTTGATTTCCCGGATCAAGTCCGACGGCGGGATCACGGTCGCCGGCGATCAGGCTGCCTCGAACCTTTATGTGAGAATAGAGTAACGAGGGCGATACGACATTGTCCCGAGGGAGTGGACGGAAATGGATAGCGATGTTGGCGGGGCTAACCCGTCGTATCAGGGCTACGACTACCAGAAGCTTGTGACCGTCTGGGTCGCGCTTCGACTGATGTTCGGTCCTGATGCCAGCGCTGACGAAATAATCGTCGAGCCAGCCTCGCACGACGACGTCAAGGCTAACCTCGCCGTGCCCGCCGAAGCGGCCGAAGCAAGCCTGAAGATATCGGCGACGGGCGAGCTCCACGTGCAAGTAAAATTCAAGGGAGCGGGCTTCTGGAGTGCAAAGGACTTTGCCGCCGTGGTGGAGGACAAAGCCGCCAAGGGGACCAAAGGGCCAAAGGCCCGCGCCCGCGCGAAGGCTCTGCTACTGGGCGACGCCAACCGTCGCTATGTCTTTATCACAAATACCAGCGTCGACGCCGTCTTGGCAAAAGGTCGAGTGAAAAGTCCGGGAGATCGCTCGAATGCCACCTTCATCCCCACCAACCTCAAGGGGAGTGCAAAGGAAAAGCAGAGCCTCGCCGGTCGCTTCGCCCTGATTGAGGGCATGACTCTCCAAGAGGCACGGCGTCAGATCGATGAGATCCTGACTGCCCATCTGCACGTTCCCATCCAGAGCCTCGACCCCGTCGTCGATCGGCTCAAGCGGATGGTGGAAGACCGCTTCCTTGAGGTCCCCGATCCGCTCCGTAGACGTGATGTTGAAAAAGTCGCCGAGGAGTACGGCGGCATCCCGCATCCCAATCCGCAATTGGCCCGGTACGTGCCACCCGCCAATCTCGCAGACGCCGAAAACAGCCTGACGAAGCTGGGCGCCGTACTGCTCATTGGACCGTCTGGCTACGGCAAGAGTCTTACCGCCGACAAGCTGACTTACGATCGGCGGCAGGCCGACCCTCCCTACCAGGTCGTGAGGGAGATGGCCGGACTGGCCGCGATCGAGGCCGCTTTCGCAGCGCCCGGACGAGTCTTGTTTCATCTCGAGGATCCTTGGGGACAATCCGGCCTGAAAAGGAGCGAAGCTGAGGACTGGTCGAAGCGGATCGCCGCCCTCATCCAGCAAAGGGCGCCCGACAAGCAATTCGTGATCACCTCGAGGAGCGAAATTTATCGGGCGGCCCTAGGTGCAGTGCCAGCCCCGACCTGGTCGGACCGAGCTGTCGTGATCGATGATGCCGCCTATGACAACGACGCCCGACGCGCTGTCCTGCATGGCGGGCTGGCGACTGCTGTGTCGTGGCGCCAGGACCTTGTGCATCAGCACGAGCCGCGCCTACTCCGCGAACTCAAGTCGCCTTTCGAGCTCATCGCATTTGGGCGAGAACTGACGGCCATTTCCAAGCCGGATGAGGCCGATGTCAATCGGCTTGTAGACCGGGCACTCAGCGACAGCCGCCTACAAGTGGTACGAGATCAGATCGGTGCCTTCGGTGATCGCGGTGTTCGCGGGGCCGCCGTACTGTGGTCACTGCTACGTTACTCCCAGAACCTACAACCAGGGGCACTCGCCCGTTTGCGGCGCGAAGTCGATCGTGCCGCGAAGGACGACGACATCGCCCTGGACGATTTGGCCCTGCATCTCGCCCAGACGCAGCTAACCAAAGACGGTGACGGCGCTTACACGGCCCACGCCAAGGTGATCGAGGCTGTGGAAAGCCTGGCTCGCGAATACCCTCGGGCAGCTGAAACCGGGCTGAACGCTGCAACGCGGGCTGCCGTCGCGTTAGCCGAGAGGGAGCCAGACTGGCTGGATGCGTTGCAGAGGCTTGTCGCCGGAGCCCGCGAGCTCGAAGGGAGTGGGGTGCTTCTGGACGAAGACATCGTGATTGCCTTCGAGGGCTTCTTGATCGACGGCCTCAGCAACGCTGTAGGAAACTCCGGCGCTTTTCGGAAGGCCTGGCGGGCAGCAAGTCGCCAGCTCACCACGACGACGCCAATTGGTCGGTTGGTCGACTGGCTCGAACGCGGCGCACCCAAGGAGAGTGGATGGGCGGGATTTGGTTGGCAACCGCCAAAAATCACGAAGGTCATGCGCGACGCGATTGTGGCCGCTGATCCCGGCCTGCGTATCCTCAGAGGGTTCATCGCTCACCAGCTTCCGTGGACGTCCACCGACTATGACGCCGATAAATTCCTGTCTTGGCTGAAGCCATTTGGGGTTGATTTCACGGACGCGTTCCTCACTGCGGGTCGCCACGTGGTCGGGGCCGCAGACTTCGTGATGAGCGCCGACGCGATCTCCGAGGGTGCAATGACGGGCCGGAATCCCCCACACGACATTGTCTGGGATCAGATCCTGGAAATGGACGCGGCGGTTGATGCGGCCTTGACCGCCTCGAGGGAAGAGCGACGCCAGGCCTGGCAGGGTGAGCTCGATTTTGCGGCAGGGCTGGCTATTCAAGAGCGCGTCGAGGATGAGGGACCCTCCGCCGCACACTTCGCGAAGGGCTATGTTAAGGCGCGCCGCCGGCAGGAGGGCCACAGCTGGATTCAGAATCATCCGCGCCCGGACCTTATTCTGCCCCTGTGGGCAGAGACGATGCGTCACAGCTCGCCGAAGGTGACCCCTGCGGAACTCGACGCGTTTTTCTCGATGGCCGGAGATGATGATCGTCTGCAGGCCGAGGGTCTGGGCGTTATCGCCGACCGCCGTCTTTCCTTCGCACGCGGTCGCGTCTTGGCGGCGCTGAGCAGCGGTGGCCCCAAGGCCGTGGATGCTGCAGTTCGTGCCCTGTCCTTCCTGGAAGGCGACGGTGCTGATAATTCGGGAAAGTCGTCGGCTCAGGCGATCCTGCTCGCGCTTTTGCCCACGCTCACGCCAACCCGCGCCGCCCTGCTGGCCTCAGAAATCACGGACCTGGAATTCGGTAAGAAGAAGGCTGCGCTGGCGCAGCGGGTGCTCGCAGCAAGTCCCCCCGACGGCGCTGCCGCCGTTCACCTGGCCTTGGCGCGGACGCTGGGCGCCGACGATGCGACGCTACTGCAGCGTTTCCGCGAACTTCCGCCGGGCCAAGCGGATACCTTGATGGCCCAGGGACCGCGCGGTCTAGCACGGCTTCTTCTGGTAATCTCCGCGGCCGAGGGCCACGATGTCTTCGCTCTGGCCGAGGAGTGGGCGGTCTCCGACGACGAAGACGACGCCCAAGCCGCGATTCAAGCGCTGGCCTCGCTCAACACGGCACAGGGCCGAACGGCGATCATCAAAGCGCTTCACCACTCCCACTATGAAGTTCGCCGCTCCGCGCTGCAGGCACTCTCA
>NZ_BMZE01000005.1:40000-125622 GCF_014652635.1 Devosia pacifica | reverse complement strand
GCCGCCGCCGTCCTGCCGCACGAAGGCAATGCGCAGCATGTTGGTTGCCCCCGGAGTGCCAAGCGGCACGCCTGCGGTGATGGCGACGCGGTCGCCAGGACGTGCGAATCCTTCCTGATATGCAATGATGCACGCGCGGTCGACCATATCCTCGAGCGTGATCGCATCTTCCGTCTGGACGCAGTGGATGCCCCAGACGACGGAAAGACGCCTGATCGTGCGCCGATTAGGGGACAGCGCGATGATTGGCTTTGAGGGCCGCTCACGCGCAGCACGGATGCCTGTGGAACCGGAAGACGTGTAGGTGACGATAGCAGCGAGATCGAGCGTTTCCGCAACCTGGCGGGTCGCCGCAGAAATCGCATCCGCTGCGGTCGCCTCAGGTTCAGTGGCCTGCGCGCGAATGATGCCGCGATAGTTCGCATCGTTCTCGACCGCAACAGCCGTGCGGTTCATCATCGTCACGGCTTCCACAGGATACTGGCCGGACGCGCTTTCCGCCGAGAGCATCACCGCATCGGCGCCCTCAAACACGGCGATCGACACGTCCGAAACCTCGGCGCGGGTCGGCACAGGCGAGGTGATCATCGATTCCAGCATCTGCGTCGCTACCACCACCGGCTTGCCGTAGCGGCGCGCCATGCGGATCATGCGCTTTTGCAGGCCCGGAACGGTCTCGACCGGAAGTTCGACGCCAAGGTCGCCGCGAGCCACCATGAAGGCATCGCACAGCTTGATGATTTCCTCGAGCCGCTCGATCGCCTGAGGCTTTTCGATCTTGGCCATGACACCGGCACGGCCCTGAACGATTTTGCGCACATCAATGATGTCTTCAGGGCGCTGCACGAAGCTGAGGGCGATCCAGTCGGCCTCGGCCTTGAGGCCTTCGAGCAGGTCCGCGTGGTCCTTCTCGGTCAGTGCGCCAAGCCCCAGAAGCGTGTCGGGCAGGCTGACGCCCTTCTTGTTGCTTAGCTTGCCGCCATAAACCACTTCGGTTTCGATTGCGTTGGGGCTGACCTTGGTCGCCTTGAGCTGCAGCTTGCCGTCATCGAGCAGCAACCGGTCACCAACGCTGACGCTCTCGAAGATCTCGGGATGCGGCAGGTGTACACGGGTGGCGTCGCCTGGCTCTTCATTGGTGTCGAGCGTGAAGGTCTCGCCGGCAGCCAATTCGACCGAGCCATCGGCGAAAGTCCAGACGCGCAGCTTCGGCCCCTGCAGGTCGACCAGCACGCCCAGCGGATGGTCGAGCTTGGCTTCTACGCGGCGGATACGCGCCACCGTCTCATGCATCAGTTCGTGGCTGGCATGGCTCATGTTTATACGGAAGACGTCCGCACCGGCGCGTGCGAGTTCTTCGATCATCGTCTCGTCATGGCTTGCCGGGCCAAGCGTCGCGACGATTTTTACGCGTCTCATGCGTCTCATGTGGAATGGTGCCCTCGGTTGATATCAGTCAGTCCGCTTCGATCTCTGCCGGATCGACAAGCAGGGATGGATCCTCGAGGTCCCCGTCCTCCGCCGGATCGAGCACACCTGCATCGCTGGTGGCGTTACTGAGTTGCAACGTCCAGTCGGTGCGGTTCTGTGTGTCGATTTCAAAGAACCCGGTGCGCTCATAGCCCCGCGCGAGGCAATCCTCAACCCCAAAGATGGTGAAGCTTTCGTCACGGGTGCACATGTAGACCGAGCCGCTCCATGATCCGCCGCCAATGTCATCGACGGCAAAGATGTAGAAATAGCGCCGTTCCAGATCGCCTTGAAAGATCACTCGGCAGTCGCCTGCGGGCGCTCTCCACCATCCCTCGGATTGCCAGCCACGCTCTGCGCGGTAGCCGAATGCGATGGAGACTAGGTTCGAGGTTTCGTTGCAGACGCGAAGATCGGCACGTGCAGGCGCGGCGGATACCGTCAGGGCGCCCATAGCGAGGCCAGCGATCAGAAGAGCGGCGCGGATAGTGGAATTGAGCATTAAGGCAAAAGTCTCTTCGTTGGCAGGGCAACCAGTCTCAGTGGCTAGTGCCAGCTTATGACCGAATTGCGAATGCAAAGGGAAAGCGGGTGTGGATTGCACTGATATTCACTTGAAACATCGCGCCGAGTGGGTTTGAACCGCAGCAACTCAAGAGGTGAAGACATGTCGATCGATGGTGACAGTGTAGCACAGGACCAGCTGCGGGCGTTCGTTGAGCGCATCGAGCGCATGGAAGAAGAGAAGGCGGCGATCGCCGCCGATATCAAGGAGATTTATGCCGAGGCCAAGGGCAACGGCTTCGATACGAAGATTCTCCGGCAGATCGTACGTCTGCGCAAGCAAGATGCGAATGAGCGGATGGAGCAGGAAGCTCTGCTCGAGCTTTACATGTCTGCTCTCGGAATGGCCCAGGCCCCGAGCGAATAGGCTCTCGTAGAGCATTCACGTTTCGAAGCGCCCGCCGGCACAGCCGGCGGGCGCTTTCGCTTTTGTCTCCACGTTCAACTCTAGCTTTCAAACTGCAAATTATACTTGCCAATCCACGGCTTCCCCTTAAGCTGCATTTTGGAAGTTCAAGGCGTATTGGCAGTAATATATCTCGGCCGTTCTGATGAAGAGCGGGCCAGGCTGCTTGCGCGCAATTTTCAAGGGACTGCTGCCACTACGAAAAAATGAAATTGCAAGAGGTGCAAGTGATCGATTGTCGGACGTGCCGATGACCCGATAGGTCACCTCGCAGGGGTTCGCATCGCGGACCAGGAATGGGAGACGAGACGTGACTAACACTACCGTATTGCCCACACTCAGAAAACTACTGCTGACCGGTGTGGCCTCTTCGTTCATCCTTGCAGGCGCCGGGACGATCGCCTCAGCGCAGGATGCGCCACCGCCGCTTCCCAACGAGTCCGAGGAATCGGGCGGGCCGGACGCGCCGCCCCCCATCACGCCCGAAAGTCTGACGACTCTGCCTGACGATGACGAAGAGGCCAGCGACGCCGAGGACGATGATGCGTCGGACGCGGATCCAGTGGAAAACGAGCAAAGCGATGGACCGGTACCCCCACCGCCGCCGCCACCTGAGGACGATGAGGTTGAGCCGCCGCCCCCACCACCACCGCCTCCACCGCCGCCTCCACCACCCCCACCGCCGCCAGAGCTCAGCTACTATCTCTCCGATGCGGGCAGCAGCGAGGGGCCGTATGACCGGGCGGAGCTGGAAGCGCTGATCGCCGACGGGAGTCTCGATGCCGATACCTATGTCTGGACCGAAGGGATGGATGCCTGGCTGCCCGCACGTCAGGTCAAGGAGGTTGCCGAGCTGCTGAGCGAGGATTCTTCCGAGGACGACCTCACCGACGATAATGATGATGAGGGTTTCGATCCGGCAGCGTTCATCGTCGGTACATGGGCAACGTCATCCGAAGTCGAAAACGACGAGTTTGGCTACGCTGAGCTCGATGTCGAACAGACCTTCACCGAGGATATGCAGCTCAGTGCTGAGGGCGTGATGTATCTTGAGATCCCGGAACTGGGACCGGTGGAAATCGAGGTTTCGATTGTCGGCCAGTACACTGTGCAGGCGATCGATGATGACGAGTTCCGCCTGACGATGAACGGTGAGACCACCTACCGCGCTCCGATGATCGGCATTGCAGAGGAAACCGAGCGAGCCATCGTTCCCGCCACGATTGAAGTCATCGACGAAGACACGATACGCGATGATGAAGGGGCGGTCTGGGAGCGCCAGTGACAATGACGTTAGCCAAGAAAGAAGTGACACGCGCTTTGTGTGTGGCGTTCGGACTGGCTCTGGGCCCGCTTCTGGCGGGCCCCGTCTTTGGCCAGGCGCAGTCCGCCATGACCATTGGGGATCGGCAGGTTTCCATTGTCGGCGGTAGCAACCAGAGCATCAGCGCATCCGGCTCCGGGCTCGACCTCGTGATCGATGGGGTGTCGATCATCATCGACGGGGAGGAAGCGCGGATCAACGGAGACGTCTTCGAACTGCCAGCGGACGGCGCCCTCGATATCGAGATGGGGGACGACGCCCTTGTCATTCGTGTGAACAACGAAACCTATGTCGATATCGCTCGATCCGAACTCGGCATCAGTGGGGGCCCTCTATCGCTTGATGAACTGCAAGCAAGGGCAGAAGCCGGCGATGCCATTGCCCAGAACGACTTGGGATTGCGTTTCCTGAACGGCGAAGGTGTGGAACGCGACGTAGCGGCCGCAACCGAGTGGTTCCGGAAATCCGCAGAACAAGGGGTGGCAGCTGCCCAATCGAACTATGGAGCCCAACTCGGCGCCGGAGAGGCTGTTCCGCAGGACCTTGCGGGAGCGGTTGAGTGGTACCGTCGAGCGGCCGAACAGGGAAACGCCGCCGGCCAATACAATGTCGGTCACGCTTATGACAATGGCCTTGGTGTGCCACAGGACCAGCAAGAGGCTGCACGCTGGTATGAACTGGCGGCTGAGCAGGGCCTTGCGAGCGCTCAGCTGAACATCGGCCACGCGTACTATTACGGCAACGGCGTCGAGCCGGATCTTGAAAAAGCTCTCGATTATACGAGAAGAGCCGCGGATCAAGGCCGTGCAATCGCGCAAACGAACCTGTTTGTGTTCTTGCGAGACAGGGGCACGGAAGAGGACAGACCAGAAGCGCTTGACTATCTCCGTCGGGCCGTCGAGCAGGAGTACTTCACGGCACAGCGCCTGTTGGGCGTTCTCTATGAAAATGGTGAATGGCTCGAACAAGATGAAGCGGAAGCCCTGCGGCTCTACGAACTGGCGGCTGCCCAGAACGACGAGATCGCAATGCAGTTCGCCGGCAACATGTATCTCGATGGGCGCGGCACCGAAGCCGACGCGGAGCGGGGAATGGATTACTACAGGCGAAGCGCCGAACTCGGCTACGCCAGCGCCATGAACTCCATCGGTCATGCCTATTTCAGCGGCCAGGGCGTCGAACAGGACGAGCCGCTGGGGGTGGACTGGTTCTTCCAGGCCGCCGATGCGGGCATGCCAATGGCCCAGCGCAATATCGGCATTGCCTATGAATATGGGCGCGGGGTGGAGCAGGACCTCAATACTGCAGCCAAGTGGTACAGGAAGGCGCTCAATAACGGGTACGAGAGTGCTCAGGAGGATATCGAGCGGATCGAGGAGAAGCGCGCCGGTTCTAGTTAAACGAATGGCGGCAACTGGATCGAGGGCAGCGCCAAGAGCTGGCGCTGCCTCTTTGTTACGTCTCGATATCGTCCGGATCGATATAGTGCTGGTTGTATGAAGCGATCAACCGGTCGAGCGATTGCCGCGTCACCCGGTTGTAGTCTTCGGAAAAGCCTAGAGCCGCCACCATTTTCCAATGACCATACATGAGGCTGACGAATAGAAAGCCAAGCTCCCTGCACGCCTTCTGGTTGAGCTGCGGATTGCTCACCTGCACCTCGTGCGCAATGGTGTGCTGCAGGAGAGTGTACTGCTCATAAAGATTGCGCCGGATGCGCGGTGAGGCCGCAGAAAATGCGAACAGCGCGTCATAGACCGCATCATCCGCTGGCTTCGGCAGACCCTTGTCCGACATGAAGTTGAAGTAGAAATCCAGAAACACCGGCAGGCGCTCAGTCTTGTCGGCGGCGATGATGCCGCGCATCATGCAATCGCGGTAGGCAGCGGCGAGCGCATCACACACCGCGAGCATGAGTTCTTCCGGATCCGGAAAATAGTGCCTTATCAGCTGACGCGACATGTCAGCTTCCTTGGCGATCGTATCGTAGGCTGGCAGAGGCGGGCCGCGATGCTTGAGGGCCGCCATCGCGGCCTGAACAATCTCGGGCTTTCGGATCTCTGAGACGGATTTCGGCATTCGTTCTGATCGGTCCAACACGTATCGTGTCAGCCCTTACGACGCGATTGTCACAAAGTCGACTATTACAGCGCTCAGCCGATACGGTTATAGGCGGCTTTCAGTGCCGCATCGTCATAGCCCAGCGCTTTGAGCGCCGTCGACACAATGCCTCGCGCATTCAGTCCCGCAGCGGCGTACATGTCGCTCTGGCTGGCCTGTTCAACGAAGCTGTCGGGCAAGGCCAGGGGGCGGAACCGGACATTTCCGTCGAGAAGCCCTTCGTTTGCGAGGAAGGTCGCCACGTGAGCGCCGAACCCGCCAATTGATCCTTCCTCTGCAGTGACCAATACGTCATGTGTTTGCGCAAGGTTGGTGATCATCTCACGATCGAGGGGCTTCATGAACCGCGCGTCGGCAACCGTAGGATTGAGGCCCAGTGCCGCAAGCTGCTCAGAGGCGGCAAGACATTCGCCGAGCCGTGTCCCGTAGCTTAGAAGTGCGATGGTGCCGCCGTCCTGGACGATCCTGCCACGGCCGATCTGCAGGACCTTGCCGCGCTCCGGCATCTCAACCCCGCGCCCTTCGCCACGCGGATAGCGGAAAGCGATCGGGCCGGAATCATGCTGCGCTGCGGTTGCAACCATGTGACGAAGCTCGGCTTCATCAGCAGCGGCCATCAACGTCATGTTTGGAATGGCGCCGAGATAAGCCGCATCGTAATTGCCCGCATGGGTCGGCCCATCCGCACCCACATAGCCAGCGCGGTCGATGGCGAAGCGAACCGGCAGGTTCTGGATTGCAACGTCGTGGATCACCTGGTCGTAGGCGCGCTGCAAGAACGTCGAATAGATCGCGGCGAACGGGCGCATGCCATCGGCTGCAAGGCCGGCTGCGAAAGTGACGGCGTGCTGCTCAGCAATGCCGACATCATAGATCCGGTCCGCAAAGGCCTTGGCGAATTTATCGAGGCCCGTGCCCGAAGGCATGGCAGCGGTGACCGCAACAATGCGTGGATCCTGCTCGGCTTCCTGAATCAGGCTTTCGGCGAAGACACTGGTGTAGGAAGGGGCATTGGACGGCGCCTTCGCCTGGGCACCGGTAATCACGTTGAACTTCGAGACACCATGGTACTTGTCGGCGGAGTCTTCGGCAGGAGCATAGCCCTTGCCCTTCTTGGTGACCACGTGCACCAGAATCGGGCCGGTTTCCGAGTCCCGGACATTCTCGAGCACCGGCAGGAGATGATCGAGATTGTGGCCATCGATCGGGCCGACATAATAAAAACCCAGTTCCTCGAACAGCGTGCCGCCGGTGAAAAACGACCGGGCAAACTCCTCTGTACGCCGCGCCGGCTCGTGAAAGAACGGCGGCAGCCTCCTGGCAAGGGATTTCGCCGTTTCGCGCATGTTGCGATAAACCGGCCCAGAGACGAGGCGGGCCAGATAAGCGCTCATTGCACCGGTGGGCGGGGCGATGGACATGTCGTTGTCGTTGAGGATGACAATCAGCCGGGCATCCATCGTACCGGCATTGTTCATCGCCTCATACGCCATGCCTGCGGACATGGCGCCATCGCCGATAACCGATATCACGCGCCGCGGCTGACCCTGCAGTTCGGCCGCCACAGCCATGCCGAGACCGGCCGAGATAGAGGTCGAGGAGTGGCCGGCGCCAAAAGCGTCATACTCGCTCTCGGCGCGGCGGGTGAAGCCTGAGAGCCCGTCCTTCTGACGCAGCGTGCGGATGCGGTCGCGTCGTCCGGTAACAATCTTATGCGGGTAAGCCTGGTGCCCGACATCCCATATTAGCCGATCATCGGGCGTGTTGAAGATCGCATGGATCGCGACAGTCAGCTCGACGACGCCCAGCCCGGCACCCAAGTGCCCCCCAGTGACCGACACCGCATCGATCATTTCGGCGCGCAGTTCATCCGCGAGTTGCCGCAGGTCTTCCTGCGGGAGCGCACGGATGTCTTCAGGCGAAGTTATGGTGTCGAGCAGTGGCGTCTCGAGCTTGTCAGCCAACGAGAAATCCTCACGGTGAGTTCAGCTTATCCCATCGATCATTAGACAGGCATTGTTGGCGATGCAACTGCAGCCGCTGGCAGCAGGTTGCACGGCACGCCCGTATGATTGATCTGGAGCGGCTTCGACTCAGCGGTTGGCGACAAGCGTTGGGCGGGCCGAAAAAGCATCCATTGCATAAGGTTCGTCCACTCCTCCGAGGAAAGGTGCTTCGGAGCCCAGGGCTGCCGCGGGGTCAAACATGTCGCCTTCATAAGGAAACAGCACCGCGAAATGCTCGGAGCTAATTCGGTCGGGGGTCACCAGAGTCTGGTCGACGTGTTCGAGTTCAGGTGCGACGAATTCGGCGGTCGACACGGCAACGCCCGAAGCGCCTTCCTGCGTCAGGCCCGAGAGTGCCTTCAGCATCTCCGCATTCGTCTGGCTTGTGCCTGCGACTGCACCCCACGTCTGATCGAAGAGGTTTGCCACCTGGTCCGTAGCCGGCGTTGCGCCGATGGAAGCGGTGTGGATGTTTGATACCTCTGGGAGCGGCGGCAATGCATTTGCCTCGATCGCTTCGGCTGCGTTGGGAGCCGTGCTCAGCGTACCACTACCCGAGGGCGCATAGGCGGCGAGTACACCCGCCTGCTCGCGAGCTTCGGTCATTAGAATGCGCGGTGCCGGAGCAGGTGCCTGGCCGAGCGCAGCGACAGCCATCGCAGCAGTCTCAGGTGCTTCGTTTTCCGGTTGTGCTGCTGGTGTCGTCAGCGCCACAAGCATGTCCGGCTTGCGGACGGGGAACGGAATGGCTTCGTCGGTTTCGGCGAGAAGCGGCTCGCTGCCCTGCGTCGAGAACGGAACATCTGGCGTCGTGCCAAGACCCGCCGGACGGATCATCGGCGTTGGAGCCGAAGGTGCCGCAGCCGCGACCTGCGTTGCAGCAGGTTGGCTCGGTGCAGAATTGCCGGTGGAGGCGGCGGCTTGGCTGGAGGCTTGCGCCGACCTGTCTCCACCGAAAATCATGTCGACAAGCGTCTTGCCAGATCCGGTGCTTCCGGCGCTGGCGATGCGGGTGTTGGCCCCGACATTGCCGCACGGGACCGAATGGCATTTTTGCCATTCGGCTTGCGCGTATTGATAGCCCTCGCGTGACAGGGGCGACCCGCTGGTTGGCAGGTGCAGCGTCCGCCCGTCCGGGAAAAGTTCCTGTAGCTGCGCTTTGGTCATACGCGGCCAAGCGCGCACGTTGCCGGTATCAAGATGGACGAACGGGCTGCCCGAGGTTGGATAATAGCCAACGCCACCGACCTGAAGCTTCATCGCCGTGGCGCGCAAACGATTGAGCGGAACGCCGGGGATGAAGAAATCCATGGCGTTGCCTTTGGTATGCTGCGAGTTCTTGGCAACGCCAGAGGAACTTTCGCGAAGCATCTCATTGGTTTGCGGCGAGCGATATGCGGAAACGATGTTGATCGGCTGGCTGGCCCCAACCTCGTTGTAGACCTGCCAGATCAGGTCGAACAGGCGCGGATCCATCTTGGTGGGCTGGCCAGTACGCCAGTCCCGCAGGAAGCGGTTCAACTCATCAAGACCGGACTGCACATAACTTCCATTGCGGCGAAAGACGATACGGGTCGTCTCGCCTGTGTGGGTGTAGTGCAGGTAAAGACTCTGTTCGCTGGCAGCATAGGCGCCGGTTGGCGCCAACGCCGTAACCAACATCAGGGCCGCCGCCAGTACGAAAGTCGCGATCCTGTTAGCTTTCAAAGCCGAAGTCCCCATAACGCTTGGCACCGTTCGGAAAAAACAATGCAACAAGCTTAGCGCAAACCTGCGTAGAGATTGTTAACGCTAAGCAATGGCCCCTTCGGAGCCGCATATAAGCAAATTCGGGGTATGAGGTCAAAATCGGCTGAAAAGAGGGCGAAGGCGCTAGCCAAGCCTGCTGGCGCCTTCCGCAGGATCAGTCCTGCATCAGCTGTATCAGCCGAGCGTTGTGGCCGTAGATGTCGCTATAGGAATGCAGCGTGCCATCCGCATCTGCGCGCACGGTGAAGTAGGCGATATGCACCGGAATCTGCGTTTGCGGGTTCACCCAGCGCTCTGACCCACCGACCATCGATTCCAGCGATGCGCGGCTGATGTTCGGCTCGTTGGCCATCAGTGCGTCGGCAAATGCCATCGGGTTCTCGACCCGTATGCAGCCGTGGCTGAAGGCACGCGATGAGCGATCGAACAAATATTTTGACGGCGTATCGTGCAGATAAACGTCGTGCGAGTTGGGGAACAGAAATTTGATCTGCCCAAGTGCATTGCTTGCACCCGGGCGCTGCCGCACGCGGAACGGGAAATTCGAGCTACTGACCAACTGCCAGTTCACCGAATAAGGGCTGACCACGGAGCCATTATAAAGCAGCTCCATGTTCTGGTTGGGGATGTAGCCGGGATTGCGCAGTACTGCCGGCGCAATCTCATTGGCGACGATCGAGGACGGTACGTTCCAATAGGGATTAACCACCAGGTGGCGGATGCTGTCCGAGAAGATCGGCGTCTGGTTTGCGGGCTTGCCGACGACCACACGGGTCTCATGGGCAACACGCCCGTGATCGTTGATGCGCACCATGAACTCGGGCACATTCACGAAGACGTTGAACTCACCCAGATCGGACGGCATCCAGCGCCACCGCTCCATGTTGGCGAGAATATCCTCGCGCCGGGTTGCCTCGCCGCCGTTAAGAGCAGCGACAGTGGCGGGACCGACGACGCCATCCGCCTGAAGCCCGCGCTCGTTCTGGAACGCCATAACGGCATTCTGGAGATCTTCGGTATAGGTGCTGGCGCCCGTCTCGAGTGACGCCACCTGCAGCCGTTCACGCAGCACCGGCACGCGTTCGTCAGTCATGCCGAGCTTGATCAGCGGCCCTTCTGCCACGACTGCGGGCCGGTTGAACGGATCTGCTTCGATCTCGGCAAGCGCCGCCTTGAGGCGCTGAAATTCCGGATGCTGCGGCTCGAGTGTTGCGAAGACGCTCGCCGGATCCTCGACCTCTGCAAGCTGCATCAGCAGATCGGTCTCATCGATCGGCTTGTGCTTTAGGTCAAAATAGCCGGACACGGCGGTTGGCTCGATGCGGCCATTGTGCAGGTGATCGGCGTAGCGCATGACAGAAGCGGAGAACGCAGTTTCAAGCGCCGCCAGTCCTGCCGGCCCGGTCGCCGCGTTGGTCAGCTCAATGTCCGAAGTCAGATAGTCTTCGGGCCGCAACCCCTCGCTGCGGGCCGCCCGGAATAGCTGGCGGATTTTCTCCGCCTGATCCGAGAAGACGACTTGTCCATTCGACGAGGTTTCGAGCCACATCGGCTCGAAGTGACGCTTGCCGTAAAAGAAATAGAGGTCCTGAGCCTGGCGATAAGCGCGCGTGTCCGGCACTGCGCCATAATACGCGTCGTTAAGCGCGGTCTTGATGGTGCTGGCGAGATCCGACTGCGGCGGCGCAATCACGACGCGGGTTATATCGAGGCTCGCGATATCCTGTGCGGTGACCGCGTTGGGAGCGACACACGCGAGTAGACCGCTCGCGACAACAGCCACAATCTTTTTCATGGATTTACCACCACCTGCCTGACGCCTACCGGATGTTTCGGGGCGGACTCAGCCTTCCCGACGGTATCCAGATTACCGAGCTTCATACTCACAAGCCTTAACGACAACAATTGCTCGCGACTTTGTGAGCCTGTTCTGTTGCCGCGCAGCAACGCGCTGCATTACTTAAGCAGCATTCTTGTCGAGGCCGTTTGCCAGCCCGTATTCGTTGAGCTTGCGATAAAGGGTAGAGCGGCCAATCCCCAAGGCTCTGGCCACACGCGACATGTGTCCGCCGCAGCGTTCGATGGCGAACATGATGGCTTCGCGTTCGATATCGGCCAATGCAGCGATCTGACCTTCATCATCAAGAAAGCGGTCGATTTCCGGCTTTGCGGCCTCTGGCGCGCGTACCCGTGCCGGCGCACGATCGATATGCGCCGGGCTCTTGAAGGATGCCTCACCCATCAGCGTGTCACGTACGCTGGCCCGGCCCTCTGATCGCACCAGAAGCTGAGGGAAATCTGCCATATCGAGAAAAGGGCCCTCGGTGAGAACAACGGCGCGGAACACCAGCGCTTCGAGCTGGGCGATGTTGCCGGCCCATTCCTGCCTCAGCAACAGTTCGAGAGCGTTCGGTGTGATGCCTAGGACACGCTTGGAGGCTTCGGCGGCAAAGCGGGCGCTCAACAGGTCGACGAGGGCGGGCAGGTCCTCGCGGCGTTCCCTCAGTGGTGGCACATAGATAGGAAAGACGTTGAGCCGGTAGTAAAGGTCTTCACGAAAATCGCCGGCCTTGGCGAGGTTCAAGAGGCGTCGGGTCGTTGCTGCTATGATGCGCACGTCGACCTTCTGTATGCTGGATGCGCCGGTTTGATCCACTTCCTGGCGCTCAAGCAGCGTCAGGAGCTTGTCCTGAAGCTTGCGCGGCAATTCTCCGATCTCATCGAGAAACAGCGTTCCGCCGTGCGCCTCAACGATCTTGCCCGGACGGCCTTCCGTCCCGGGCTTTGCCTTTTGCCCGAACAGTAAAGTTTCCAGCTGATCGGGCGGCAATGCGGCACAGTTGATCGCGATGAACGGTTTGCCACTTCGGCTGCCACTGCCGTGGATGACGCGCGCCAGGGTCTGCTTGCCGACGCCCGATTCACCCTCGACCAGTACCGGTATGTCGGAGCGCGCCGCCTTGGCGCCGAGTTCGGCCACCCGGCGCATTGACGGGGCGGAGGCTACAAGATTCGAGAAGGTCAGGAGGCCATCGCGGCGCGCCACGTCGTTGCGCACGCTTGTTTCGAGGGCGTCGAGACGTAGCACGTTCCGCAGCGAAATCAGCAATCGCTCCGGGGCGACCGGCTTGACGAAATAGTCGGCGGCACCGAGCCGCATGGCGCTGACAACAGTTTCGAGAGAGGAAGTCGCGGTCTGGACAATCACCGGAGTGGTGATGCCCTCGCGCGCCATGGCCTCAAGCACGCTCATGCCATCGATGTCAGGCATGACCAGATCGAGCACCATGGCGCCGATTTCGCGATCACCACGAAGCGCCGATAAGGCCTCGGCGCCGCCGCCGACGGTGAGCACTCTGAAGCCGGCGCGTTCGGCCATCTCGGCCGTCTGGTGCAGCTGCTGGGGATCGTCGTCGACTATCAGAATGCGTGTCATGCTGGTCCGAATTTGAGGCAAGGCAGGAGTTTCGCCTGTGTCCAATCAAGGTAAGCTCAGCCGCTTAAGAGGACATTAATCATAACGTTTTCCTCAAAGCGGTGCGTAGAGGCACTCAGCGGACCTTCACAGCCTCGCCTCTGCTCGCTAATGTCCGCCGTCTCAGCAAACCGGGAGCCTTTTATGTCCGACACTGCCGCCACCACGGGCCACAACCGGTTCGGAGACTTGCCGGTATGGGATCTCGACGATCTCTATCCGGGACCTGATAGCGAGGCGTTCAAATCGGACCTGGAGCGCGCCCGCCGCGATGCCGAACGTTTCGAGGCCGACTATAAAGGCGAGCTCGAGGCGCTGACGCGCGACGGCCAGCTGATTGAGGCGATGCGCCGTACCGAAGAGCTGGGAGACCTTACAGGGAAGCTGGGCTCCTACGCCTTCTTGCGTTACGCGCAGGACACTGCGGGTCCCGATCGCGCCAAGTTCATGGGCGACGTCAACGAGGCGCTGACGGCGCTGTCGACACGCATCCTGTTCTTTGAACTCGAACTCAACCGCATTCCGGATGCGGTTCTGGAAGAAGCGCTTGGCAAGGACGAAGCACTTGCGCGCTATCGCCCCTGGTTCGACGAGCTGCGCAAGGCGCGGCCGTATCAGCTCGAGGACCGGATCGAAGAGTTGTTCCACGACAAATCCGTTACGGCGTTTTCGGCGTGGAACCGGCTGTTCGACGAGACGATGGCCAGCCTGCGCTTTGATGTGGATGGCGAAACGCTCAACCTCGAATCAACACTGCACCTTTTGTCAGATCGGGACGAGGCGAAGCGCAGGAGCGCCTTCGAGGCGCTGTCTGAAACGCTGCACAAAAACGCCAGGCTGTTCAGCCACATCACCAATGTGCTCGCCAAGGATAAGGAGATTTCCGATCGCTGGCGTGGCTATGGCGATATTGCCGATAGCCGGCATCTTGCCAATTCCGTCGAGCGCGAGGTGGTCGATGCGCTCGAGACCGCGGTGCGTGACGCCTATCCGCGCCTTTCTCACCGCTACTACAAGATGAAAGCCAAGTGGTTCGGCAAGGAGCAACTCGATTCCTGGGACCGCAACGCGCCTCTGCCGACAAGTGACGAGCGCGTGTTCAACTGGGACGAGGCGCGCGAGACGGTGATGAATGCCTATGGCCGCTTCTCGCCGAAGCTTGCGGAAGTCGCCGAGCCCTTCTTCAACTCCGGCTGGATCGACGCGCCGGTTGGCGAAGGTAAGCTGTCCGGCGCCTTCGCGCACCCTACCGTGCCGAGCGCACACCCATACCTGATGCTGAACTATCTCGGTCGTTCGCGCGACGTGATGACACTGGCGCACGAGCTGGGGCATGGCGTGCATCAGCGCCTTGCGGCGGCGCAGGGGCCGCTTCTGGCGAATACCCCGCTGACGCTGGCAGAGACTGCCTCTGTCTTTGGCGAGATGCTGACCTTCCGGTCGCTGCTCGATCAGACCACGGATCGCAACCAACGCTTCGCGCTGCTGTCCTCGAAGGTCGAGGACATGCTCAATACGGTCGTTCGCCAGATCGCCTTTTATACGTTCGAGCGCAAGGTCCACACGGCACGGCGCAATGGCGAGCTGCGGCTCGAGGAGATCAATGGCTTCTGGCTCGATGTACAGCGCGAGTCGCTGGGCGACGGCGTTCGCCTGAACGAGGGCTACGACATCTTCTGGGCCTATGTGCCGCACTTCATCCATTCGCCCTTCTATGTCTACGCCTATGCGTTCGGAGATTGCCTTGTGAACTCCCTTTACGCACAGTATGAGAAGGCCGAGGACGGATTTGCCGAACGTTATCTCGATCTGCTCAGGGCAGGCGGATCCAAACATCATTCCGAGTTGCTTCAGCCATTCGGTCTTGATGCCAAGGATCCGGACTTCTGGTCGCTGGGACTGTCGATGATCGAGCGGCTGATCGACGAACTCGAGGCTACTCAGCCTCACTGAGGCTGTTTCTGATTGAGGACTTTTCGAGGAAACGATGGCGAAGAATTCCCCGCAGACCACACCCGAGAGCCACGAAACGGCGATGGACTACCAGGAGCACGAACGCTCCTACCAGCTGTTTCTGAGCGTATTGAAGTGGTCGGTCATTTCCACAGCGGTTCTGGTTCTGATCCTTTACTTCGTGGTTCAGCCCTGATCGGTCATTAGCCAGGCGATACTCCGCCTGCCTCCGGTAGGCGGGCAGGAGGTTTCATGAAGATCGCGATTTTGCGGGAGCGGGCCGAAGGCGAAACGCGCGTGGCCGCAACGCCTGAGACCGCGGGCAAGCTGTCGGCGCTCGGGTTCGAAATTGCGATTGAAGCCGGAGCCGGCGCTGCTTCGCGTTATCCCGATTCGGCCTACGAGGCGGCAGGAGCAAGTATTGGTCGCGATGCGCGCACCACTTTGGCAAATGCCGAAGTGGTTTTGTGTGTGCGGCGACCAGCGCCAAGCCAGCTTCGCAGTGTCCGCTCGGGTGCGCTGCTGATCGGCGCGCTGGATCCCTTCGGAAACGAGGGCGAGATTGCAGCGATTGCCAGGGCCGGAGTTGTTGCGTTCAGTCTCGAACTGCTGCCGCGGATCACGCGCGCCCAGACAATGGACATCCTGTCGAGCCAGGCCAACCTGGCCGGCTACCAGTCAGTCATTGAGGCAACTTCCGTGTTCGGACGGGCGATGCCGATGATGATGACGGCGGCAGGCACGGTGCGCCCGGCCAAGGTCTTTGTCATGGGCGCCGGCGTTGCGGGGCTGCAAGCGATTGCAACGGCGCGCCGGCTGGGCGCGGTGGTTTCCGCAACCGATGTGCGACCGGCTGCCAAAGAGCAGGTGGAATCGCTCGGCGCCAAGTTCATCGCGGTCGAGGATGACGAGTTCCGCCAGGCCGAGACCGCCGGTGGTTATGCCAAGGAGATGTCGGCTGAGTATCGCGACAAGCAGGCCGAACTGACCGCCCAGCACATTGCCAAGCAAGACATCGTCATCACCACGGCGCTGATTCCAGGCAGGGCAGCACCGCGGTTGATTGACCGAGACGTCGTCGAGAGCATGTCAGAAGGGTCGGTGATCGTCGATCTGGCAGCCGAGCGCGGCGGCAATGTCGAGATGACGAAGCCTGGCGCCATGATCGAGCATAACGGGGTCAAGATCATCGGCTTCACCAATATGCAGGGGCGCATCCCCGCAACGGCCAGCCAGCTCTATGCGCGCAATCTCATCGCGTTTCTGGAGCCGATGTTGGACAAGGCCGAGCGCGAGCTAAAGCTCGACTGGGACGACGAGCTGATCAAGGCGACGCTGATCACACGGGAGGGCGCGATCGTACATCCCGGCATCGCTGCGGCTGCCGAGGCGCACGCGCATGTCGACGAAGACAAGACGGTGGCAACGCCCGCGGACGAGCCGGTGAAGGCCGGGGCGACAGGCCGGATCGCTACAAAACCTGCGTCGGCGGCTACCAAACCCAAATCCGGCGCTAGAGCCAAACGGGCACCGGCCAAGACAGGTGCTGCCAGCAAATCAGGAACTGGAAAAAGCGCGACAACGCGCGCGCGCAAACCTGCCGGCGCGGCGGCAGGCAAGTCGCGCAAGGCTACGGACAAGCCTGGCTCAAAAGCCTCGCAACCCGCCGACACCACACCGGATGCGCCGGAGAAAGGCGAATAGGATGGACAGTACTGCAGAACAAGGAGCCGATGTGGCGGCCGCAGCGGCGCATGTCGTCAGCGGCGGGGCGATCGATCCGTTCATCTTCCGGCTGGCAATATTCGTGCTTGCCATTTTTGTCGGCTACTACGTGGTCTGGTCGGTCACACCGGCGCTTCACACGCCACTGATGAGTGTGACCAACGCGATTTCCTCTGTCATCGTCGTTGGCGCGCTGCTGGCGGTGGGTGTCCATCTTGCCGCAGACGGCAATTGGGCCTCGAAAGTGTTCGGTTTCATCGCGCTGGTCCTTGCGAGCGTGAACATATTCGGCGGATTCCTTGTGACGCAGCGCATGCTGTCGATGTATCGGCGAAAGGGTTGAGGCGATGATTTCAGCCAATATCGCCGCGCTGTTCTATCTTATCTCGGGCGTCTTGTTCATTCTGGCGCTGCGCGGGCTGTCCAGCCCCGCCTCGGCGCGGCAGGGCAATCTGTTCGCCATGATCGGTATGGGTATAGCGGTAGTGACGACGCTCGCCGTCGCCGCACCCCGCGATTTTTCAAGCTGGCTGCTGATCATCGCCGGACTTGCGGTCGGCGGCGGCATCGGCGCGTTCATCGCGCGCAACGTGAAGATGACGCAGATGCCGCAGCTCGTTGCGGCGTTTCACTCTCTGGTCGGGTTGGCTGCGGTCTTCGTCGCCGCTGCAGCGCTCTATGCGCCTGACGCGTTTGGCATCGCGACGGCTGGGCACATACACGCACAGGCGCTTATCGAGATGTCGATCGGCGTCGCCATTGGCGCCTTTACCTTTACCGGCTCGGTTATCGCCTTCCTCAAGCTTGACGGGCGAATGTCTGGCAAGCCGATCATTCTGCCATCACGGCATCAGATCCATCTCGGCATCGGCGGCGCGATCCTTGTCCTGATCGCTATCTTCGCGTTCACGGCCAGTCCAGTGGCTTTCTGGCTGATTACGATACTGGCGCTGGTCCTGGGCGGTCTGATGATCATTCCGATCGGTGGCGCCGATATGCCGGTCGTCGTATCGATGCTCAATTCCTATTCCGGATGGGCCGCTGCGGGCATCGGCTTTACGCTGGGCAACACCGCCCTCATCATCACTGGCGCACTGGTCGGCTCCTCGGGGGCGATCCTCAGCTACATCATGTGCAAGGCGATGAACCGCAGCTTCATATCCGTGATCCTTGGCGGGTTTGGCGGTGACGAAGCAGCAGGCGGCGCGGGCGTGGAAGATGATCGTCCGGTCAAGCAGGGCGCGGCCGACGATGCGGCGTTCCTGATGAAGAATTCCAGCAAGGTCATTATCGTGCCCGGCTACGGCATGGCGGTGGCGCAGGCGCAGCACGCAGTGCGCGAGATGGCCGATGTTCTCAAAGCCGAAGGGATCGACGTTCGCTATGCCATCCACCCGGTGGCGGGCCGCATGCCCGGCCACATGAACGTGCTTCTGGCCGAAGCGCAGGTGCCCTATGACGAGGTGTTCGAGCTCGAAGACATCAATTCCGAGTTCTCCCAGACCGACGTCGTTTACGTGATTGGCGCCAACGACGTGACCAATCCTGCTGCCAAGACCGACAAGGCCTCGCCGATTTACGGCATGCCCGTGCTCAATGTCGAGGATGCAGGCACCGTGCTTTTCGTCAAACGCGGCATGTCGGCAGGTTATGCCGGTGTTCAGAACGAGTTGTTCTTCCGCGATAACACGATGATGCTCTTCGGGGACGCCAAGAAGATGACTGACGACATCGTCAAGGCATTCGGGCACTAGTCACCTACTTGGCAAGAGCTTGTATCGCGGGTGGGAAGCGCTCCCTCACGGTCCGCCATTGCCGGACTCTCGATCACATTTTCGGTGATTAAGCGCTGAAAACGCACCTCGGCGGGCAATCCCGGGAAGCGGCAAAATCCCAGAAAATTCAGCGGTTTGATCGAGATCGTGATGCCGCTCCACAGTCATTGTCATCGGCTTGGCGTCACGGGCTCGTGTTGACCTTTACGGAACGCTCTTTGCCAGCGCTGCATTTCTTCGGCATCTCAATCGCCGGATCGTAAAGATGACGCTCCTAGATACGACAGATCAAATCGGCCCAGGCAAAGTAGCTGCCGTTCGCCCGCAGTTTCATTTTCACGGGGCAACGCTTGCGCTCAATGCCGTGGTTCCGGGCGCTGTCTTTGTGTTGCTCAATGGCGCTGTCGCGCTTGCCGGTTTCGAAATGCCCGCAGCCAAGATTGCATCGCAGCTTGGTGTGTCGGGATGGATCGCCACGGTTGCATGGGTTGTGGCTTTGACCAATTGGGGTCTTGTGCGTGGTGCGATGTTGGAGTTCGGCCGGGCTGGCCGCACCGCCGCTGACTGGCTGTTCATTCTCAGCGCCGCCGGCATTGCTTTTCCGTTCATCACACTGGGCTTTGATCTTTTCTGGAGCACGCTCGCAGCATTCCTGTTGGGTCTGCTCGCACTCGGTACAATTTCCCGCGTCGCCGAGGTCCATAAGGGTGCGGCGGTCGCAATGTCTCCCTCCATTCTTGCGCTGCTGCTGCCGGGCATGCTGGGCATTGTTATCATGTCGATGGGCTGGACACCGCCATTCGGCGTCACTCAGGCAGAGGCGGCCATGCCGTCGAAGGATCTCGACTAGCAAGGGGCCATAAGCCATAGCAGGGCTTGTCTTGGCCGACGTCACACGCCATTTCTTGGGCATCTGACAAAGGATATGAGATGCCCAGTCATCTGAAAATTGACGTGTTTACCGATGTCGTTTGCCCTTGGTGCCTTGTGGGCTCTGTCCGACTCGACAAGGCTGTCGACCGTCTGCCTCAAGGCATCGATGTGACGATCCTGAACCACCCGTTCTATCTTGACCCGACGACTCCCGAGGAGGGCGTCGACAATGACGAAGTGCTGCGCGCCAAGTACGGACGCGATCCGCGCGAATTGTATGAGAGAGTGGAGCAGGAGGCAGCCAAATCCGGCATTGTGCTTGATCTGAGTGCACAGCCGCGCCGCTATCCGACTGCTAAGGCTCACACACTCACGCGCCTTGCTTTGCCTTATGGCACACAGCACCCGTTAGCCAACGCTATAGCCGAAGCGTACTTTCTGGATCATCTGCAGATCAACGACGACAATGTCCTGGCCGATCTCGCCGAGAGACATGGGTTCGATCGCGGTGAAGCTATGGACGCGATCAATGATCCGGTGCAACTGGTGGAAACGGAACGTCTCGCGAATGCCGCCGCCGCCCAGGGCATAAGAGGCGTTCCGTTTTTCGTGTTCAACCAGAAATACGCCCTGTCCGGCGCTCAGCCTGAGGATGTGTTCATTGAGGCGATTGAGCGTACCCTCGCCGAAGACGACCCTGATGTGGAGCGGGCGTGAAGATTCTGAAGCGCATCGCCGTCGCAGTCGTTGTTTTTCTCGTTATCGCCTATTTGGGCGTGCTAGTGGCAGTCTATGCCTTGCAGCGGGATCTGCAGTACTTCCCGAATGGCGAGATCACGCCGCTTGAAGAGCTTTCGCTGGCGCGGGCGCAAACCATCCGCATCCAGGTGGGGGATGGCGAGGTCGTTAATGGCTGGTACGCGCCGCCACAGTCGGGAATGCCAGTGATTGTCTATTACAAAGGCAATTACGGCAGCTTTTCCGCCGAGCATGAACGCTTCGCTGCTTGGCTTGACGAAGGGTACGGCTTCGTCGCGTTCGATTATCGAGGCTTTCCACTCTCTCCCGGTGCCATCAGCGAAGACGCGATCCTGTCTGACTCCGTTGAGGTGTTCGATTGGGCAAGGGAGCAGGGCGGCAGTGACCTGATGATCTGGGGACGCTCACTAGGCACCGGTCCCGCCACCTATGTAGCCAGCCTGCGCGATGCAGAGGCGCTGCTGCTTGAGACGCCGTTCCTCTCGGCAGTGCAGGTCGCAGCGGAGCGATATCCCTTTCTGCCGGTCCATTGGCTGATGCAGGATCAGTTTCCATCGAACCAGTGGATCAGCGATGTCGAGGAGCCGGTCCTGGTCGCGCACGGTACAGCGGACACGACCATCGACGTATCAAACGGCCGGCGGTTATACGACCTGGCGCCGAACCCGGATGAGCTCTGGATCGCCGAGGGCGCCGACCATTCGGGATTGTGGGATGTCGGGCTTTGGGAGCAGGCCCGCGAATTCTTCGCCCGGTACTGAGGCAACAAAAAAGCCGCCCGAAAGCGGCTTTTTTTCAAACAGTTCCGTTGGGCTGGATCAGCGACGACCCCGTGTCGTCACCAGACCTTCGCGCTGGGCGCGCTTGCGTGCCAGCTTGCGGGCGCGGCGCACAGCCTCGGCCTTCTGACGTGCCTTCTTCTCAGAAGGCTTCTCGTAGTAGTTGCGAAGCTTCATCTCGCGGAAGACACCTTCGCGCTGAAGCTTTTTCTTGAGCGCACGAAGCGCCTGGTCAACGTTGTTATCGCGAACGACTACTTGCAAAGGTCAACCGCCCTTTCAAAACTTGTCATATGTTCCTGAAGCATGGCGCCAAAGCAAAATAAACTTCGTCGCCGACCGGCTCAGCCAGTCACCGTGGCGCGGTGTATACCCAAAAGGCCACGGCTTGTCCACACCTCAACGGCATGACTAATCATTTCGTTGCCCGTTTTTAATAACGCGATTGATATGCCCCATCTTGCGGCCAAAGCGCGCCTCACGCTTGCCGTAGGAATGAACGCGCGTCGCCGGCAAATGCTCTTCGAGTCTATGGATTTCCTCGCCCAGCAGGTTCTCCATCACCACGTCGGCGAGGCGTGTCGTGTCGCCCAGCGGCCAGCCGCATATGGCCCTGATGTGCTGCTCGAACTGGTCGGTGATGCACACGGCTTCGGTCCAATGGCCTGAGTTGTGAACGCGGGGCGCGATCTCGTTCACCAGCAGGGCAGGTCGACCGTCGCGACTCGCCACGAAGAATTCGACGCCGATGACCCCCACATAGTCCAGCGCCACGAGAATGGCGGTGGTCGCCATCACGGCATGTTTGGCGAGCGCAGGGGAGATGCCGGCTGGCACCGTGCTGGTCTTGAGGATGTGATTCTGGTGCAGATTCTCTGCCGGCTCGAAACAGCGCACACGGCCGGAAGCGTCGCGCGCGCCGACCACCGAGATTTCCTTGTCGAAGCTGACGAAGCCTTCGAAGACGAGAGGTTTTGGCTCAAGGTCTGCGAAGGCAGAGCGCGCGTCTTCCGGTGACGAAACGGTGCGCTGCCCTTTGCCGTCATAGCCGAGGCGCGTGGTCTTGAGAACGCCGGGGAATCCGAGTTCTGTTCCCGCACGGTCGAGATCGGCTTCCGTGTGAACCGCCCGATACGGTGTGATCGGAATATTGTGCTCACTCAGGAACGTCTTCTCTGCCAAGCGGTCCTGCGCGACGGCCAGAGCGCGCGTACCCGGCCGCAAGGGGCAGCGTGAGGCGATGAATTCGGCGGTCTCTACCGGTACGTTCTCAAATTCGTAAGTGACGACGTCGACCGCATCGGCAAAGGCAGCTAGCGCATCCTGATCAGTGTATTCGGCCACTGTGCGATAGGGCGTTACATCGAACGCCGGACTTTGCGGGTCCGGGCAAAAGATGTGGGTCTTCATGCCAAGCCGTGCCGCTGCCAGTGCGAGCATGCGTCCAAGTTGACCGCCACCGAGGATGCCGATGGTAGAGCCCTGAGGCAGGGGAGAAAGATCTGTCACGGTGCTTTTCAGTGTTGGTCGTCGGAGGGATAGCGTGGGACCGCTTCGGTTTGTGCGGTGCGGTAGGCGTCGAGGCGGTCTGCCAGTTCCTCGTCACCGAGGGCCAGGACAGAAGCGGCAAGAAGCGCGGCATTGATTGCACCGGGTTTGCCGATAGCAAGCGTGCCGACCGGGACGCCGCCGGGCATCTGAACGATCGAGAGAAGGCTGTCATGGCCGGACAGGGCCTTCGATTCCACCGGCACGCCGAACACGGGCAAGGGCGTCATTGCCGCGATCATGCCCGGCAGATGCGCCGCGCCGCCGGCACCTGCAATGATGACGCGAAAACCGTCTTCCCGCGCGTTCGTTGAGAAGTCGACGAGGCGATGCGGTGTGCGGTGTGCGGAAACGATACGTGCTTCATACTCGATCTTGAGCGCGTCCAGCGTATCGGCGGCGTGACGCATGGTCGGCCAATCGGACTGGCTTCCCATCACCAAAGCGACGAGCGGTGTCGCGAGCATGACTGATTCCCCTCAGCGCGCCGTCAAAGGGCGCGTTTAGCCCAAGTCCTGCCACAACTCAAGCTGGCGGGGGCCTCAGGCGATGATGTCCGGAAGCAGAATGCGCTCGAGCTGGACGATGCGATCCTTGAGCGCCAGTTTGCGCTTCTTCAGCCGTTGAAGCAGCATCCTGTCTGCCAGGCGGGCCTCTGTCAGCGTCGTGATGGCAGCGTCGAGATCCGAGTGTTCCTGGCGTTTTGCGGCCAGTTCGAGGCCCAGCCTCGCCTCCTGATCCTTTGTGAGTGACAGCGTCATCCGGCGTGCCTTTGCCCTATGCGTTGCTCTTCTCGTTAACCGATCATTTCGGGTTTTGCATCCGATTTTGCACGTGCGCTCCGATTGCAGTCGACAGCGTACGAATTTTTTGTGACGCTGTTCGTGTTTCCTGCTGAAAGGAGTTGCCATGACGACCGAGGGCCACATCTCCGCACTTGAGCGGCGTCACCGTGAGCTGGATGAAAAAATCCAGGCTGAATCGGGCCGGCGTATGCAAGATCCCATGCTGATCTCAACGCTCAAGCGAAAGAAGCTCGTGGTGAAGGACGAATTGACTCGAGCGAGAAGCGGCGCGGCGTGATCTGAACCGCGCCCAGCTAGCAGGAAGGCCACGACACGCCAGTCGCGGCCTTTTTTTATGCCCATAGTCCGGTGGCGCCGTCCCAGATAAGCTTGAGAGCCAAAAGGAAAACCAGCCAGTAGGCGATCCTGTAAAAGAAGGCGGCCGAGATCCGCCGCACAAGATAGACCCCGGCAATGACCGAAACGATGCCGACAGGCGCCAAGGCCGCCGAAAGGGCAAGATTGGCCGGGTTGAGCTGGCCAAGGAAATAGTATGGCGGCAGCTTGGCCGTGTTCACGATGGCGAAGAAGTACGCGGTGGTGCCGGCATAGATCGGCGGCAACAGACGGCGCGGCAAAACGTAGATCTGGAATGGCGGGCCGCCGGTATGGCTAACGAAGCTGGTGAAGCCGGCAAATCCGCCCCAGAACACGCCCCAGGGACGCGATGGTGGCGCATCGATCAGCTGCTTGCGCAGCGGCAAAATGGCATCGAGGATGAACAACAGGGTGATGATGCCGACGAACAGCAGCACCATGTCATCACTGATCGCTGACCACAGTACCCAGGCGACGAGAATTCCGATCGCCGCGCCCGGCAGCATAATGCGGATGATCTGCCAGTTTACCTCTCGCCTGTAACTCCAGACCGCGATCGCATCCATGCACAGCAGCACCGGCAACATCATACCGGCAGCGTCTCGTGCGGGCATGACCAGCGATAGCAACGGCACGCCGACCATGCCCAGGCTGCCGAGCAGCCCGGATTTCGACAGGCCGACAATGATCACCGTCGCCACAGCGATGGCCCAGAAAAGCAGATCGTGCATGAAAAACAGTCCGAAGGAGAGAATGCGCTATTCGGACTTGTCCGAGGGGCGTTTGTCAATGTCCGGTATGTCGGCTTCGATAGCGCGATCCAGCAATTCCATCGCGCGCCGGCGGTAGAGTCCAGCGGAGGCAGCCGCGTCGTGGCGCAATTCGAAGGCATCGGAGAGCAATTGCCGGTCGTGCTGCTCGAAGGCCTCGGCGAGTTTTTTCGCCTGCTCCTTTGTGTAGCCCAACTGCTCGAGCGCCTGCGCGCCAAGGCTGACCGCTGACAGGAACAGTTCACGCTCGAACGCCTCGACCCCCATTTCCATCAACTGATGGGCATGCTCACGATCTTCAGCGCGGGCGGCAATCTTGACGTGCGGAAAGTGTTTCCTGATCTGGCGGGCGATCTCGACGATCCGCGGCCCGTTCGCCACCGCAATCACGACGATCTGCGCCTGCTCCACGTGTGCGGCATGCAGCAGTTCGAGCCGGGAAGCATCACCGTAAAAGACCTTCACTCCGTAGCGGCGCATCAACTCGATCTGCACCGGATCATCGTCGATCAGGGTCATTTCAAACCCTTGCGCGCGCAGCATGCGCGTGACGATCTGGCCGAACCGGCCATAGCCGAGCACGACTATGCGCTGACGGTCGGGGATTTCCGGGCTGTCTTCGACGATTTTTCGCGTGTCGAGGCGCGGTGCGATCAGGCGATCAAAGGCGAAAAGCAACAGTGGCGTCGTCGCCATCGAAATCGCGACGGTGGCTGTCAAAAAATCATAGTCCTGCTGGAAGATAGCGCCGCTGCCGAGGCCGAGCTGCAGGATCACGAACGCGAATTCGCCAGCCTGGCTGAGGAGCACCGCGACCAGCAGCTTGTCTGCCAGATGCATCCTGAAGATGCTGGTCAGCGCGAATAGTACCACGATCTTGACGCCGACCAGCGCCAGCACCAGCGCGCCCAGGCGAAGCGGTTGCTCGAGCAGTACATCAAAGCTGATGGACATACCCACCGAGGTAAAGAACAGCCCGAGCAGCAGGCCCTTGAATGGTTCGAGGATGCTGTGCAATTCGTGGCTGTATTCGCTGTCGGCGAGCAGGACCCCACCGATAAACGCCCCAAGGGCGGGGCTGAGTCCGAAGAGCTGAGTGATAAGCGCCGCACCTACGACAAGCGCCAGACCCATCGCGGTAAATGCCTCACGCACGCGGGTGCGCGCAACAAGATGAAGCGTTGGGCGGACGAGGAAGCGTCCGGCGAAGATCGCCCCGGCGAAGGCACCAACGATCAGCAGTGGCGTGACGATATCGCGCGTGTTTTCGATTGCCTCCGCTGCCTCGGTAATCTCCTGCGTCAGTGAGGCGGGATGCGCGTACATCATGCCGGCAAGAAGGGGAACCGCGGCAAGAATCGGGATGACTGCCACATCCTGAACCAGCAGGATGGCAAGACCGGTCCGGCCGGTTTCAGAGCGTGTGATCGCGCGCTGTTCCACCGTTTGCATGGCGATGGCGGTCGAGGACAGGGAAAGGGCGAGACCGACTACAGTTGCAGTGACCCAGTTGAACCCAAGGACAAGAAGAAGCCCGGTCAGCAGCAGGCTGGTCAGCGCTACCTGGGTGACGCCGAGGCCGATCAATCGATGGCGCATTCGCCATAATTCGCGCGGCTGCAGCTCAAGCCCGATCAGGAACAGCATCATCACGACACCGAATTCGGCGACGTGCAGGATAGTCTCGGCATCGCTGACAAGTCCGAGACCGAAAGGGCCGATCAGAACGCCGGCAGCGAGGTAGCCCAGTACGGTGCTGAGGCCCAGAGCCTTGGCGATGGCCACGAAGACGATACTGGCGGCCAAGAGCCCGAAAATAGCGAGCAGGAGGTTGCTTTCCACTGTGCGCCTCCTGCGCGCTGAATGTTCTGGTTATTCCTCGTCCTGCGTGCGCAGCGACTTGAGCTTCGAAAAAACCGACTCGGCATCGTAAGACTCGTGGGAAGGCTGACGCTGCTCACTGTCATCGTTGTGCTGACCTTCGGCTGCTTCGCCCGACCGCCCGGCGCGCGCAAGCGCCTCCTCGGCCGTCAGAAGCGTCGTGCCTTCGTTCAACTCTTCCGGCATCGGGGCGCCCTTCGAGGCGCGCTTGACCTCGAGATCCAGCTCGATCTGGCTGCACAGCCCAAGGGTCACCGGATCCATCGCAGTCAGGTTGGAGGCGTTCCAGTGGGTATTGTCGCGCACCGATTCAATCGTCGATTTGGTGGTGCCGACGAGCCGCATGATCTGCGCGTCCTTGAGCTCGGGATGATTGCGCACCAGCCACTTGATGGCGTTGGGGCGCTCATTGCGACGCGAGATCGGGGTGTAGCGCGGGCCTTTGCGCTTCGATGCAGCAACGCGGACCTTGGGCTCGGACATCCGCAGGCGGTATGCCGGGTTGGCTTCGCCCTTCTGGATTTCCTCGCGCGTCAACTGACCGTTCTGCAGCGGGTTGGCACCCATGATGCCGTTTGCGACGTCGCCATCGGCAATGCCTTGCACTTCGAGCGGATGCAGGGTGCAGAAGGCGGCAATCTGGTCGAAGCTCAGAGCGGTGTTGTCCACGAGCCAGACCGCTGTCGCCTTCGGCATAAGAAGTTGTGCAGCCATGATGAATCTCTCCTGGGGGCGCGACCGGTTTTCCTCCGACTCGCTCCGCCTCTTTGACATGTGCTGAGGGGAATGCTCCCAATATATGGATTGCGCGCTCTTAGCGCAAATATATTCCTCAGTGCGACTGTGTTCGTCCCCAGTCCGTGATCAGAACGATCTTGCCGTAGTGCTGATCACTTTCCATCGCGGCATGCGCTTGCGAAGCGTCTGCAAGCGGGAAGGGGCGAAGGGCTGGTCGCGGAAAGCCCGGATTTGCCATGGCAGGAGCGATCTTGTCGGCGATGGTTCTGGCGATCGCGGCCTTCGTGTCGCTCGTCTGCGGCCGCAGGGTCGAGCCGGAGATGGTCAGCTGCCGGGAAAGGATCTCTGCGAGGTTGATTTCCGCCTTCGCCCCGCCAAGCGTCGCCAGTTCCAGAATATGCGCGCCCCGCGCCGCCGCCTTCATGCAGGCGGCCAGGCCTGCGGCCCCGGATACGTGCACGATGCGGTCCGCGCCACGGCCATCGGTCAGTGCAAGGGTGCGCTCGCCCACGTCTTCCAACGAGCGATCAATGGCATGAGCAGCACCCAGGCTGAGGGCATACTCAGCCTTCGCCGGAGAGGAAACGACTGCTATCGGCGTGGCGCCAAGGGTACGGGCGATGACGACTGCCGCGCCGCCGAGCCCACCGGCAGCGCCTTCGATCAGCACCGTCATGTCCGGGGCGAGCCCGGCCCGGATCACCAGGGTTTGGACGATGGTGAAATAGGTTTCAGGCACGGCGGCGGCCTGTTGGAGAGTCCAGCCAGCGGGAGCCGGAAGAACCTGGCCTTGCGGCACGGCAACGTATTCGGCGTATCCGCCACCATTGGTCAGTGCCATCACCCGGTGGCCCTGACGCCAATCATCGGCACCCGGACCGATTGCCACGACCTCTCCGGCGACCTCGAGGCCCGGTAGCGGCGAAGCGCCAGGCGGGGGGGCGTAAAGGCCGCGGCGTTGCGCAAGATCCGGCCCGTTCACTCCGGCGGCGGCCACGCGGATCAGCACCTCGCCATTACCGGGAGAGGGCACGGGAACACCTGTGTGCGCCAATGCCTCAGGGCCACCCGGATTGCGGATTTCGACTGCCATCATCTCGGTGGGTGAAGACACGTTCACTCCTTGCTTAATGTGTGATCCGAGGCTGGTTGCCCCAGCGTAGCGTGGCGACCATATTGGCGGGTTACAAGACGCGACAGGAGATCTGGACCATGTTCGAAGATGACACCCCCCGCAAGTCGGCACTGCATGAAGTCGGCATGCCGCTCGATGTTCTTTCAGTCGAGGAATTGCAGCAGCGCATCGTCATTCTCGAACAGGAGATCGACCGGTTGCGCAAGGCTATCGATGCCAAGGGTGAGACGCGCACTGCCGCAGACAACGTCTTCAAATTCTAGCAGCTTGTTTATCTTAACCAGGCATTAATGAATCTTGGTTAAGTTGAGCTTATTCAGAGTTTTCTGAATGTTGTCAGAGTGGTTTCTCCCTCTGTTTGACGCCTCCCTGTAAACTTTCGAGAGCCGTTCATCGCGGCTCTTTTTCTTTTTGCGGTCCTGGAATCGTTACAGGTCCCGGCGGCGTTAAATCTGTCTTGGGACTCTTTGCGGCAAGCTGGTGACGTTTCTCGTCAGTGGCGCTAGATTGGCGTATCAGGAAGACAAGCAGCGGAGCGTTCGTGGCAGACGCAAGCGAAAACGATGCAACGGTGGCGATTGGTCCACGGATTATCGCGTCCGGTGGCTTTGACCGGCTTTATCGCGAAGGTATGGCGCTGATCGAGGATGTCGCTGCCTATCTTGACGGGGATGGCCGTGAGGAAAGCAGTGCGCTGTCTCGCGAGGCCTCGTTTCTTTACGCAACCGAATCGATGCGGCTGACGACGCGTCTTATGCAGCTGGCGTCGTGGATGCTGTTGCAGCGCGCGGTAAACGAGGGCGAGATTACGCCTGAGAATGCCCGTGCGGAAAAAGAGAAGGTCAAGTTCTCGGCAACGCCTTCCCAGCGCGGCGGCCCCGGCTATGAAGACCTGCCGGAGCGCCTGCGGCAATATATCGAACACGGGGACCGCCTGTTTGCGCGGGTGATGCAGTTCGACAAGCTCGACCGCGGCAGCGTGCCGGAAATGGATCCGGATACAGCCAATTCCATTGCAGATCAGTTCAACCGGCTCAAGGCCGCCTTTGGGCGAGCCGGTTAAACCTCAGGCGATGCGCGGCGAAAAATAAATGATCGCCGCGCCGACAAGGCATAGGCCTGCGCCGACCAGATCGCTGGTCTCGGGCCGGATGCGCTCGACGCCGGCCATGAAAGCGATCGAGGCCCCGATATAGATGCCGCCATAGGCGGCGAAAGCACGCCCGGCGCTCTCGGTGCCGGCGAGCGCAAGTGCCAGACCGAAGGCGAGCAGGGCGGCCGCTGCCGGCAGCAAGAGCCAGTAAAGCTGCTGGCGCAGCGCCAGCCACACCAGGTAGCAGCCACCGATTTCGAGTCCGGCGGCTGCGAAGAAAAGCAAAAAGCGCATTCACCGTCTCCAGATACGAAAAGGCCCGGCACTGGGCCGGGCCTTGAAAGACTATCGCGCTTGTTCGCGGCTCAGATGCCGAGGCCCTTGAAGCGCTCCTTGAAGCGCGAAACACGGCCGCCGCGGTCCATCAGCTGGCCCGAGCCGCCGGTCCAGGCCGGATGGGTCTTGGGGTCGATATCCAGCTGCAGCGTATCGCCCTCGCTGCCATAGGTGGAGCGGGTTTGGTAGGTGGTGCCATCGGTCATGACGACATTGATGGTGTGGTAATCCGGATGGGTGTCGGTCTTCATGGCGGCGCCTCAAATCAAACGGGCGCCGTGGCGCCCGGAAAGCCTGCAGAAAAGGTGTTGGCGCGCGTTCTACAGAAAGCCGCGCGGTTCCGCAAGTGCCGGCCCATTGGTCGCACCGGGTGCGGTTGCAGGCCAGGGGACAACCTTCTACACAAGGGCGGCACAATCAATGGCAGTCGCATCATGACAGATCCAGCCGCTACGGCTCGCGCCACCGCGGAGAAAGTCGTCCGCGGTGCCGAGGCACCAGTTCGCAAATTGCAGCCTATCAAGCGGATCCTGCCGTTTGTCCTTCGCTACCCGGTAAGGCTGAGCCTAACGATACTTTTCCTTCTGGTGTCGGCGATCTCTTCGCTGTCGATCCCAGCGGCGCTCGGCGGCGTGATCGATGATGGGTTTCTCGAGCGCAACCTCGACCAGGTTGCCGCCTATGGCTGGCTGATTGTCGGCATCGCGGTGATCATGGCTGTTGCCAGCGGTGCACGGTTCTATTTCATCTCCGTGATCGGTGAACGCGTTCTGGCTGATCTGCGTCAGGCAGTCTTTGTTCATCTGTTGTCTCTCGATGTGGGGTTTTTCGACAGGCACCGGGTGGGCGAGCTGACGTCTCGGCTCAATGGTGATGTCGCGGTCATCCGCTCCGCCGTCGGCTCAAGCGCGTCGCTGGCCTTGCGGTCTTTGGTGACCATCATCGGCGCGCTGATCATGATGCTGCTGACGAGTCCGACGCTGACGCTCGCTGCCGCTGTCGCGGGACCCGCGATCGTTCTGCCCGTGATCACGTACTCACGCCGATTGCGTCGGATGTCGCGTCGCACCCAGGATGCGCTGGCTGACCTTTCGGCTATGGCGACCGAGATGCTTTCGGCGAACCGGACGGTAAAGTCGTTCACACAGGAAGACGAGCAGGCGCGGATTTATGCCGACCGTACGGAAACCAGCTTCACGGCGGAAGTCACCCGCCTGTTCGCGCGCTCTGCCCTTGTTGCACTTGTGATCTTCCTTGCGACCACAGCGATCGTTCTGATGGTGTGGTGGGGTGCCCGTTCAGTTTTCGATGGTTCGGTAACAGCCGGCCAGCTGGCGCAGTTCCTGATTTACGCGCTTATGGCCTCAGGAGCGCTGACCAACTTTTCGGAAGTCATGGGGACTTTGCAGACCGTTGCAGGGGCTACCGAGCGGCTGATCGAAATCCTTGAGACCCAGCCGGACATCAAGATTGCCGAAAACCCGAAGGCGCTGCCCGAACCACCTCTCGGAAAGGTGGCGTTCGAATCCGTGAACTTTGCCTATGGTGCGGGCGCTGAAGAGCGGGTGCTGCGCGATATGAGCTTCTCAATCGCACCGGGCGAGACTGTTGCCCTGGTGGGGGCATCGGGCTCTGGCAAATCGACTATCCTTGCTTTGCTTCAGCGCTTTTATGATGTGCAGAGCGGTGCCGTGAAAGTCGATGAGATCGATGTGCGCGAACTCGACCCGCAAGCGCTGCGGCGTCGCTTTGCCTATGTCGAGCAGGAGCCGACGATCTTTGCCGGAACGATCGCGGAGAATATCCGGTTCGGACGACCCGATGCCAGCGACGAGCAAGTGCGAGGCGCGGCAAAGGCGGCATTGGTCGACGAGTTCGTTTCCGAACTGAGGGCGGGATACGACACGGTTGTCGGGGAGCGCGGCGTAATGCTGTCCGGTGGGCAGAAGCAGCGTCTCGCGATCGCACGCGCCATTCTCAAGGATGCGCCGATCCTGCTGCTCGACGAGGCGACCAGTGCTCTCGATGCCCAGAGCGAACAGCTGGTGCAGATCGCACTCGACAATTTGCGCGAAGGACGAACCACCCTCGTCATCGCGCACAGGCTGGCAACAATCCGCGATGCCGATCGCATTCTCGTGCTCGATCACGGCGAGATCGTTGACCACGGAACGCATGACGAGTTGGTGACGAAAGGCGGTCGTTATGCCGAACTGGCGCGGTTGCAGTTCCGGCTCGACGATATCGCCAGTTAGCCTGCTGTGATCAGCCTTCGGTGAGCTTGAACTCGATGCGCCGGTTGCGGCGATAGGCTTCTTCGGTTTCGGCTGGGTCCAGCGGATTGAACTCGCCGAAACCGGCGGCGACGAGCCGCGCCGGCGGTACGCCCTGGTCTACCAGGTATTTCGCGACCGAGATCGCGCGTGCAGCCGAAAGTTCCCAGTTGGACGGGAACCGCACGCTGGAGATGGGGCGGCTGTCAGTATGCCCATCGATCCGCAATACCCAGTTGATGTCGTCGGGAATCTCCTCCTGCAATTGCAGGATGGCGTCCGCCAGAGCATCAAGCTCCCCAATGCCGGAATCGGAAATATCCGCTTCCCCCGCATCGAAAAGAACTTCGGACTGGAAGACAAAGCGATCGCCGACCACGCGAACATCCGCCCGGCCTTCGAGCACTTCGCGCAGGCGACCGAAGAAGTCCGAGCGATAGCGGTTCAGGTCTTGGACGCGCTGCGCGAGGGCAAGGTTCAGCCGCCGGCCAAGATCGGCAATCTCCGTCCGGTTTTCAGCATCGCGCTGCTCAGAGGCCTCAAGCGCTGCCTCGAGGGCGCCGAGCTGCGAGCGAAGCGCCGCAAGTTGCTGGTTGAGGAGAGCAACGGCGGCATTGGCCTCGTCGGACTCTTCCTGGGCATCGGCGAGCTCAGTCCTCAGGTTTGAGATCGTTTCGTCTCGGCCCTCAAGGCCGGTCCCCATGCCAGCGAGGTTGTCCTCGAGCTGGTCGCGCTCGGTTTCAGCGCTTGAAAGGGTCGCCTGCAGCGTTGCGATGGTGGTCTCAAGATCGTCGGAATTTGCACGCTCAAGCTGCAGCAGCTCGGTCAACTCGGCGATCTGGCTGTTCAGCCGTTGCAGGGCAGTATCGCGACCCTGAATCTCCTGGCCCAGGAAAAACTGAGTGAGGATGAACAGGCTGAGCATGAAGATGATGACGAGCAGAAGGCTCGACAGGGCATCAACAAATCCCGGCCAATAGTTCGGCTGATCGCGACGGCGAGCGCGCGCAAGAGCCATTGCTAGCTATCCCGCCTGTCTTGCTCGTTCTCGGTCAGCATCGCCTCGATCAGCTCCCGCAGTCGCCGGTTGGTCTCGCTTTGCTCGTCGATATAGTGGCGCAAATCTTCCTGCTCGGTGCGGATGTGTTTGACTAGGCTATCGATGCCGCGCGCCAGTTCGGCCATGGCGCGAATGGCATTCTGGGAGGAGTTCGACGACTGCATCGTCGTGCCGAGTTGCTCCAGCATTGCCTGGATCTCGTTGCCCGAAACTCCAAGCCCTGTGGCCTGCATCGAGGTGACGGGATGATCGAGTTCCGTCATCGAAGTCATCCAGTCCTCGAGATCGGTATAAAAGGCGTTCTGTGCCTGGCTGGTCTGAAGATCGAGAAAACCAAGGATGAGCGATCCCGAAAGGCCCAGCAGCGACGAGGAAAAGGCTGTCGCCATGCCGCCGAGCGGGGCGGACAGGCCATCCCTCAGATTTGAGAAGAGGCTGGCGCTATCACCGGTCGTCACATCGAGAGCGTTGATCACGCCTGCAACCGACGAGACTGTCTGCAAAAGGCCGAAGAACGTTCCGAGAAGGCCAAGGAAAACCAGAAGCCCCGTGAGATAGCGCGAGGTGTCTTTTGCTTCATCGAGCCGGTTGCCCACGGAATCGAGGATCGAGCGCATGGCAGACGGGGTGATCACCGTCTCGCCGATCCGCTCACGCAACAGTCCCGCCACGGGCGCCAGCAGCACCGGCGGGCGCACTCCGGTCAGTTCACCATCCTGCAGGGAGTTGACCCATTTGACCTCCGGAAACAGGCGCATGACCTGCCGAAAGCTGAGGAATATGCCGACCGCAAGCGTAAACAGGATCAGCGAGTTGATGAACGCATTGGCCCAGAAGAAGGTGACGAGTGTGGTAAACAGGATCGCCGCAACCAGCGCGACGAGCACCAGAAATATCACCATCTTGATCAGATAGACGGTCGGGCTCGACAGCTGATAGGGATCATAGCGTTGCGTCATCGTCGCGAATACCTCGCCTTCCGGTACCGGAATTCGGTCGAACAGTAGTCAGCCCCGGTTGGCCTGACAATGACAAACCCGTTCGAACCAACTTGGGTCAATTACTGAATCGGCTTGAGGGCCTTCAATAATTGCGCCTGTACGGTCTCGTTACCGGCAACAACCTGGCCATTCCAGATGGATCCGCCGGTGCCAGCGTAATCTGTGATTGTGCCACCGGCCTCGCGCACCATCAAAAGCCCAGGCGCCACGTCCCAAGGGGCGAGTCCGGCTTCCCACATGACGTCGTAGCGGCCAGCCGCGAGCCAGGCGAGGTCCATCGAGGCAGAGCCCGAACGGCGGATGCCCGAGACTGCCGGGTTGATTGCCGCGACCTGGCGCAATTCGAGACCGTCATTGGCGGTGCCCTGCGTCTTGATGCCGGTAACGGCAACGCAATCGGCAAGATGTCGCCGGGACGAGACGCGCAGCCGGCGGCGATCGCTCAGCCAGGCGCCGCCTCCTTTTTCCGCGGTGTAGAGTTCATCAAGCACCGGGTTGTAGATGACCGACGCGACGATCTCGTCGCCACGCTGAAGGGCGATCGCCACTGCAAAGAGCGGGATCGAGTGCAGGAAATTCGTGGTGCCGTCCAGAGGATCGATAATCCAGCGGTGCTGGCCATCAGTCCCGGCGACCTCGCCGCCTTCTTCCATAAGGAAAGCGTAGGTCGGACGCGCCTTCTGCAGCGCCTCAAAAACGATCTGCTCGGCGCGCCGGTCGGCTGCGGAGACATAGTCAGCGGGGCCCTTGCGCGAAACCTGAAGGTTCTCGACCTCGCCAAAATCTCGCGTCAGTGAGCGGCCGGCCTTGATGGCAGCCTGAACCATGATGTGCAAAAGGGCTGAGCGGGCCATCGGAACTCCATAGGCTCGTCGATCGTCGAAACTGATCGGGGAAGCGTTTGCCCAAGGCAAACCGCGTGCTTATTGCCCCACATCGCCTGTAGGTTCAAGAGAATTGGGGCGTTGCCGCGGAATAGGGGCAGCTGATACTGCGGCATCGTCTTCTATACCGGCCGCCGGCTCCAGCTCAGGGGACGCGCCAGCAGACTCCGAATTGCCAAGACCCATGCCGCTGTAAAATGCCGGTGCATCGATTTCTGGAATCGGTGCCGGCCAGTAGCGCGCCCGTTCTTCGGCACGCGCCAGCATCTGCGGCGGAATGGAAATCAGCAGACGATCGAGTTCGGGGTCTGAAAACCCCTGGCGCCGAGCCAGCGCACGCCACATCGCGGCGTCTTCAAGGCTGAGATTGGTGCCTTCCCCGGCGGCAAGCAACTTGGCATAGCGATTTTGTGCAACCGGATTGCCTGCATTGGCGGCCTTGCGGTACCAGTCGACCGCAGCCTCAAGGTCTCTCTCCACCCCCTGACCGAGGTAGAGCATGGTCGCGAAATCGACTTGTGCCGCCTGCAGCCCTGCCTCGGCAGCCGCCCTGATATAGGTCGCGCCTTGCTCGATGTCTGGTATGACGCCGGCGCCCTCCAGAAGCATGATGCCGTAATCGTACTGCGCCTCAGGCAGTTCCGAATCGGCTGCTTGCCGCATCAAGTCGGCTGCACGGGTCAGGTTCGGCTTGACGCTGATGCCTTCGACATGCAGTAGCGCCAGATTGTACTTGGCTTCGCTGTTACCCGCCTCGGCCGCCTGGCGCATCAGGTCTGCCGCCCGTTCGCGGTCCTGCTCAACACCGGTGCCGTTGTAATAAAGATTTGCGAGTTCGAACATCGCGATCGGGTCGCCATTGCGGGCAGCGAGCCGGTACCAGCCGGCCGCGCGCTCCAGATTGACCCCAACGCCGAGGCCGTTCGCGTAAATTTCGGCAATAAGCGTTTGCGCAACCGCATCGCCTTGTTCGGCACGCGGCAGGGCGCGATCAAGGGCCGTCAGATAGTAGCCGCGCTGATAGGCGCCATAGGCCAGATCTGCCGGAGCTCCGTCGGAAGTCACAGTCGGCAGCTCAGCGTCCACGCTTTCGGCGTCTACGTCTGCGGCGCCGAAGATAGATTCGCTGATGCGCCGGGCCTCTTCGGCCTCGTTTGCCATCTCCGCAGCCATCGCCTGTGCGGCGATGAGGCTGGCAAGCGCCAGTGCAACCAGTCGCTTCATGCTGCCTCCAACCTCTCGGCCAGCGAACGCAGGGCGGCAATCGGATCTTCCTGCCGCCACAGGTCTGATCCGAGCGCGAGGAATTCGCACCCGGCGGCATCCCCATCGAGTGTTCCGTGCAGCACGGCGGGCACCTCGAACGTTTCGGCCCACCAGCCGCCGCGTTCTCGCGCATCTTCGAGTGCTGGTTCTGCCAGCGAACCGAAGAACAGGTAGTCGATCTCGAGTTCGCCGAGGGACATGTCGAGGTGGCGGCTGGGACTTGGGCCGGCGCCGACGATCATCTGCGGCTTCAGTTGCTTTGCGGCCAGGCGTGCATCCTCGAGCGAGCCGGTGATGTGAACGCCATCGGCGCCGCACTCGCGCGCCATTTCTGCATCGTCCTCGACGATCACGGCGCATCCGCCCGGCTGCGCTACGGTGCAGGCAGTCTTTACCATCGCCCGGAAATCAGCCTCGCTCAGTTCGTTGCGGCGCACGAGCAACGCCGAAACCGGAGCCGATTCGACCAGTCCGGCAAGCAGGGTCCCGAAGGCCCCAGGGTCGGTATTCTCGGGAGTGATAAGGTATAACTGTGCTGACATCGCGAACCGAAATGTTTGGCGGGGTTCTATGGCCGCGCAATTTGGCGAGAAATGGTGCGTCAGTGCAAGTTTCTGTTCACGCCTGCGTGCGCCATGGTCAATCGAAATCGGGCATGCATTGGGAGAGGCTGCCGCCGACGCGCAGCGGCTCTGCCCGGCGCGCCAAGCCGGTCTTCGGGTCCGTCTCGATGACAATGCCAGACAGCGTCGCCTCGCCATTGGCGGGGTTGAAGCGGGTAGAGGCAAGGCCCGTCAGGAACCGATTGATTGGCTCGTCCATCTCGACACCGATGACGGAATCATAGTCGCCGCACATGCCGGCATCCGCCATCAGCGCAGTGCCGCCCCCGAGAATGCGGTGGTCTGATGTCGGGATATGGGTGTGCGTGCCGACGACGAGGCTGGCGCGCCCATCGAGAAAGTGACCCATAGCCTGAATTTCCGACGTCGCTTCAGTATGAAAATCGACCACCACGGCGTCGGCCTGCTCGCCAAGCGGGCAGGCGGCGATGGCGGCCTCGACCGCACGGAACGGATCATCAATTGGCTTCATGAACACCCGGCCGAGTGCCGTCACGACGAGTACGCGATGCCCATTCCGGCCCTCCGCCAGCATCGCGCCGCGTCCAGGCGTGCCATCGGGAAAATTGAGCGGGCGCAGCAGCATCGGTTCGCGCTCGATGAAGGATATCGTCTCGCGCTGGTCAAAGGCATGGTCGCCAAGCGTCACCACATCGGCGCCGGCGTCGCGCAGCAGTGCGAAATGCTGCTCGGTCAGCCCGCGCCCGTGGCTGGCGTTCTCACCGTTGACGACGACAAAATCGAGCCGAAGGCGTTCGATCAGGCCGGCAAGCCGATCCGCGACAGCGTCGCGACCGACGCGGCCGACGACGTCTCCCAGAAACAGTAATCTCATGGCGCCTCGCTGAACCGGGTGACGCCATCTTCGGTCACCACCGCATCAAGCGGAACATCGTGCGGCGCGCGTGGCACGGTTTCGAGCTTCTGGCAGGCATAGGCGAGACCGATAAGGAGCGGTCGTTTGCTGAGAATGGTCAGTGTCCTGTCATAAAAGCCGCCGCCATAGCCGAGCCGAGTTCCGGTGTCGTCGAAGCCGAGGAGAGGCACGAGAATGATATCTGGTTCGGCACGTGGTGCCAGCGCCTCGGGTGCCAGGGTCCCGAAACCAGCGGGGTATAGCGGCGTGCCGGGCTCCCAGATCCTCAGATCGAGCGGGCGATCGTCACCCATGACGACTGGCAGGCAGACAGGCTGGCCGGAATCCATCAGCCGCACCAGGATCGGCTCGCAATCAACTTCATCGCGAATGCGCCAGTAAGCGGCGACAATCTGGCCTGATGTCGGCGCGAAGGCTTCGAAGAACCTGTCGCAGATCTTGCGCGAGGCTTGTGCCCGGGTGTCCTCGGAGAGCGCTGCGCGCTGGTCCCGGGCCTTATTGCGCAAAGCCTGCTTTGCCTGTTCGATTGTGTCGTCCAGCATGCGGCCTGCGGGTTGGCGTGAAACTTGTGCCGCCCTGGCCGTGGGACAAACGATCCCGGGAACCTACATAAGTAGGTGGGCGCCATATGTCCGAGCCCACGGGCTCGGTCAGGGACAGCTCCCTTTAGGATCGATAAGGCCCCGGGGATATGATAGTCCTACACGCGCCGGGCAGCCCGACAGATATAGGCGCTTTGCCGGCCGCTGCAAAGGGCGATATTGGCCGTGAACCTTGCCTCTACACAGTCTCGATTCCGTTCATGGTCTCAGCGCAGACTCTTTCTTCGCTTTTCGCGATTGCTGCTGATGGTGGGCCTAGCTTCGCTATGGTGCTCGGCCAGTTTGGCGGCGGAGGCAAAGTCAGAAACCAGCCAGTCCTGCACAAACCATTCCGGGGAGCGCATCTGCATCACCCGGGACAATTTTGTTGGCGATACCTGTGTCGCGATCGCCAGCTTTGCGGATCGCTGGAATTTGCCGCCGGCGTTCTTCGCGCGTCTGATCTGGCAGGAGAGCCGGTTTGATCCGGAAGCGATCAGTCCCGCAGGCGCTCAGGGCATCGCCCAGTTCATGCCGGGTACGGCAAGGCTGAGGGCGCTAGCGAACCCGTTCGATAGTGCCTCGGCCTTGGCCTACTCGGCGGAATATCTGTCGGCGCTGGCCGAGCAGTTCGGCAATCTCGGTCTTGCCGCTGTCGCCTATAATGCGGGGGAGGGGCGTGCCGCACGCATACTGGCCGGGCGGGCCGGAGCGCCTCTCGAAACGCGCGGCTATGTCGAGATCATCACCGGACAGTCAGTCGAGTACTGGCTCGCAATGCCTGAGGGTGAGGTGGATTTCGCGCTCGATGAGGACCTGCCGTTCGACGAGGCATGCCGGGATATGGCGGCAGCGATACCGCTGCGCGACCCGACGCCCAGCCCGGGAGCGTGGCAGCCCTGGGGCATCCTTATTGCGCAGAACTATTCGCCCGCGACGGCACGGCAGCGATTTGAGCAGGCCCAGGCCCGCTTCTCATCAGTCCTCGGGGACGAGCAGTTGATGATGCTGACGGTAAGGAATCCGAACTTCGGCCCGCGGGCCCGCTATTCAGCCATGGTCGGACGTTCGTCCCGCGAGGCAGCCCAAGCCTTATGCAGCGATCTGCTCGCTGCCGGCGGCAACTGCATCGTCCAAAAGAACGACTAGGACTGCTGGCCGGACTGGACGCCGGTTTCATCGATGGCGGTCGCCACGGCCTCTAGCTTGCGCGCCGCTTCTCCGAGCTTGCTTGCAAATCGCTCTTCCATGCGCTCGAGATCGTTGGACAACGCCTCTCCTGCATCGGTGAGGTCCGTCACATGCCGTTCGAGTTCAGCGATCCGCCTTTCTGAATCCGACAAGGCATCGAGCACGGCAATGCCGGCCATGACGGTCAGCCGGCCATCACCGATCTCACCGACAACGCCCTTGAGATCTTCAACCTGACGGTTGAAGCGCTCAGCAAGGCCGATCAGATGCTGCTGTTGTCCGTCCTCGCAGGCCATGCGGTATCGACGGCCATTGATCTCGACGTTCACCTCGGGCACCGCTGCAACTCCCTAGCCTTGCCGAACAAGTCGGCACACATATTACTTCGCCAGTACGTGGCGTACCGTTTCCATGGCATCGACCAGCCTGCGCGATACCTCGTGCGCACTATCATCAAGGCGCTTCGCCCGTGCCGAGGCTTTGTCCAGATCTGCTGCCAGGCGTGCGCGCTCATTGATCAGGCGCTGCGTGTCAACCTCGATCCGGTTCAGCGTCCGCATACGTCCGTTGAGGCTGCGCACACTTGCCTCGAGGCGCCCCATGGCGCGATCGAACCGGGCGATTGCCGCATCCATTCCGTCTTCGTGCTGATTGTCACCCATTGGCGCTATGGTCCTCGATGCTCGCCGATTCCGGCAGGTTCAGTAAGCCGTAGCACAGGATACATTGCAACCGGCGCGCATTGACAGGGTATCGGAACCTGTTATGCCCTTACCGCCTTCGGCGAAAGGCCAAGTGCACCCTCCTGTGCACAGATTCAAGCGATTTTGAGAGCGGGAAATCATGAGCAATACAGCCCAGCAGAACGATCTGGCAAACGCCATCAGGTCCCTTGCTATGGATGCGGTGGAAAAGGCGCAGTCCGGACACCCTGGCCTGCCGATGGGCTGCGCCGACATTGCGACGGTGTTGTTCACCAAGATCATGAAGTTCGATCCGCAGGACCACAAATGGGCCGATCGGGATCGTTTCGTGCTGTCCGCCGGACACGGCTCGATGCTGCTTTATGCCTCGCTGTATCTGCTTGGCTATAAGGACATGACGATCGAGCAGATCAAGGAATTCCGCCAGGTCAACTCGAAGACTGCTGGACACCCCGAGTATCACTTCGCCCAGGGCATCGAGACCACGACCGGCCCGTTGGGGCAGGGTGTAGGTAATGCCGTCGGCATGGCGATCGCGGAAGCTAAACTCGCTGCGGAGTTCGGCTCCGACCTCGTTGACCACTACACCTATGCGCTTGCCGGCGATGGCTGCCTGATGGAAGGCATCTCGCAGGAATCCATCGGCCTTGCCGGTCACCTCAAGCTCAACAAGCTGATCGTGATCTGGGACAATAACGGCATCACCATCGACGGCAAGGTGAGCAACGCCGACTCGACCGATCAGCTGAAGCGCTTCGAAGCTTCCGGTTGGGCGACGATTTCGGTTGATGGACACGATCAGGACGCGATCGAGAAGGCACTGATCGAAGCCAAGCAGAACGACCAGCCGACGCTCATTGCCGCCAAGACCACCATTGGCTACGGCGCTCCCAAAAAGTCCGGCACGGCCGGTGTTCACGGCTCGCCGCTCGGCGCTGATGAACTCAAGGCTGCCAAGCAGGCGCTTGGTATTGAATATCCTGAGTTCGAAGTGCCGCAGGATGTGATCTCGGCCTGGCGCTCTGCCGGTGCGCGCGGCAGCCAGGTTCGTGCCGAATGGCTCGAGCGTCTCGAGGCGTCAGACAAGCGGGCCGAATTCGAGCGCCGGATGGCCGGCGAACTCGCGCCTGGCTTTGCAGAGGCCCTCGATGGGTTCAAGAAGCAGCTCGCCGAGGAGCAGCCGAAGCTGGCCACCCGCAAATCGAGCCAGAACGCGCTCGAAGTCATTAATGGCGCTCTGACCGAGACGCTTGGCGGTTCGGCGGACCTGACCGGCTCGAACAATACCAATACCTCGCAGACCAAGCCGTTCACCGCTGATGATCGCAGCGGGCGCTACATGCATTACGGCATTCGCGAGCACGGCATGGCTGCCGCGATGAACGGCATTGCGCTGCATGGCGGGCTTATTCCTTACGGCGGCTCGTTCCTGTGCTTTACCGATTACGCCCGTCCCTCGATCCGCCTCTCAGCACTGATGGGCATCCGCGTCATCTACGTGATGACCCACGATTCCATTGGTCTTGGCGAAGACGGGCCGACGCACCAGCCGGTTGAACATCTTTCCGCGTTGCGCGCCATTCCCAACCTTCTGGTGTTGCGTCCGGCGGATGCCACCGAGGCGCTCGAGTGCTGGCAGATTGCCCTTGAAAGCGAGGCGCGTCCGTCGGTGCTGGCGCTCTCCCGGCAAGGCCTGCCGTCGGTTCGCCCGGACTACGCGATGGAAAACAAATCTCGCCGCGGCGCCTATACTGTCGCCGGCAGCCCCGAGGCGGATGTCGTCATCTTTGCATCAGGTTCTGAAGTGACCATCGCCCTTGAAGGCATGAAGATGCTTGAGGAGCAGAAGGGTATCTCGGCACGGGTCGTGTCGGTTCCGTCGATGGAGCTCTTCGAAGAGCAGCCCGATGGCTATAAGGACGAGATCTTCGGCGGTGCCAAGGCACGCGTTGCGATCGAGGCTGGGGTTGGCATGAGCTGGGCGCGCTTCCTTGGCGACAAGGGCAAGTTCGTCGGCATGACCGGGTTCGGCGCTTCGGGCAAGATCGAAGACCTCTACAGCTTCTTCGGCATCACCGCCGAGGCAATTGTTGAAGCTGTCGTATCGCAGATGTAATAGGGCGCCGTCCCTCCTCCCAATAACCTTGTCTTTCAAGGAGCGTTAAATGGCAGTTCGTGTCGCCATCAATGGGTTTGGCCGCATTGGCCGCAATGTGCTGCGTTCGATCATCGAGTCGGGCCGCACCGATATCGAGGTTGTTGCAATCAACGATCTTGGTCCGGTCGAGACCAATGCTCACCTGATCCGCTTTGACAGCGTGCATGGTCGTTTCCCCGGCACCGTTACAGTCGATGGCGATACGATCGATGTCGGTCGTGGCCCGATCAAGGTCACTGCGGTGCGCAATCCCGAAGAGCTTCCGCATGGCGATATGGGCGTCGAAATCGTCCTCGAGTGCACGGGTATTTTCACCTCCAAGGAGAAGGCCTCGGCGCACCTCAAGGCCGGCGCCAAGAAAGTATTGATTTCCGCACCCGGCGATGGCGCTGACCTGACGGTCGTCTACGGCATCAACCACGACAAGATCGAGAAAGGCCACACGGTCATCTCGAACGCATCTTGCACCACCAACTGCCTGGCGCCGCTGGCCTACGTCTTCAACGAGACCGTCGGCATCGAGCGCGGGATGATGACCACCATCCACTCTTATACCGGTGATCAGCCGACCCTCGACACCATGCATAAGGATCTTTACCGGGCCCGCGCAGCGGCGCTGTCGCAGATCCCGACCTCGACCGGTGCCGCGCGCGCAATCGGCCTGGTGTTGCCGGAACTCAAAGGCAAGCTGGATGGCGTTTCGGTGCGTGTGCCGACGCCAAACGTCTCGCTGGTGGATTTCAAGTTCATCACCAAGCGCGATACGACGGCTGACGAGATCAACAATATCGTCAAGGAATACGCCGAAGGCAGCCTGAAGGGCATCCTGAACTACACGCTGCACCCCAATGTCTCGATCGACTTGAACCATGATCCGCACTCTTCGACCATGGCGCTCGACCAGACCAAGGTGATGGACGGCACGTTCGTCTCGGTTCTCAGCTGGTACGACAACGAGTGGGGCTTCTCGAACCGCATGGTCGATACGGCCGTAGCCCTCGGCAAGGCGATCTGACGCTTTCGAACGCTCAGCGTTTTTAAGGCAGGGCCGATGGCCCTGCCTTTTTTGTTCAGGCTCTAGCGGGCACCTGTTCCGGATACGACGACATGCATCCCCTTCGTCCGCGCCCACACTTGCGGCGTTGCGAGGCACAGGCTCAACGCCTCGAAACCCGGCGCGCCTTGATAAGGAAGCACGACATGAGCCGGTGCGTGATTGGCCGGACAGTAGACGAGGCACTGGTCGCGCCCAGTCGCTTCGAGGTCCAGAATAGCGGTTGAACGTGTCGTCAGAAAGATCGGCGGTGCTGCCTTGCCGCGTTGGCGAAGCCAGAGACCAAGTGCAGTCTGGGAGGCGGAATCAAGTTCGGCCTCGATATAATCGATGACATAGGCGCTGGCTCCGGTCGAAAGCGCCGCCACAAGAGCACCAAGCGCCGGTGAAGCGCTGGCACCCTCCCTCACCAACCACGCCATGGCCGTGTTCACATCAGAACTCGACAGTTCAGGCTGCTTTTCCAGGCGATCCATGCCTACAAACTCGGCCCCGAGAGCGCTTGCGATAGAGCCGGCGAGGCGCGTCTTGCCACTGCCAAGTGGCCCCACGATGTAAGTCAGCGGCAATATCTGAGCGATTTCGAACCTCTCGCCTGCCCAGGGCCAAGGCAGGTGCAGGCTCAGCTCTGGTTCATGCGTCACAACATCGCCTATGGCATCGGCTGCGTGCATAGTGTCCTTGTCGAGACGATCTGAAACGGCTCCGATCGCTGAGTGAGCCCCCGCAAGCTTTTCAAGCTCACGCTCGAGAGAGTCTCTGTGGACTGCGAGCGCCTCCCGAGCGGTCTCAGCATCGCCATCGAGGACCTTCTCAATCTGGCGCAGGCTCATGCCGAGCCGCCGCAAAGCCACTATGGAACGGGCTCTTGCGATCTGGGCAGGGCCATACACCCTCCAGCCGGAAAGCGTGCGCGCGGGTTGCAGCAGACCGTACTCCTCGTAAAGCCTCAGGGCTTTGATAGAGATCCCGAGTGCTGATGAAGCCTCCGAGGGCGAAAGGTGTTGGGCGGGAGCGTTCACGACTCACCTCGATTGTTGCTGACCGCATATCCATGCCGGGCATCTCCTGGGGGCAGGTCAAGCCCCTCGTGCGAAAACTTGCGGGAAGCGCTTTCGCGCTCGGCGGTACTCTGCTAGGCCACAGCAACAATGCGATCCGGAGGCTTTCATGAGCAACGCGTTCAAGACCCTCGAAGACATCGATTTTGCCGGCAAGCGCGTGCTGCTGCGCGCCGATCTGAACGTGCCGGTTTCAGGCGGCGAGGTGACCGACGCGACCCGCATCGAGCGCATTGTTCCGACCATCCGTGAGCTCGTGAAGACAGACGCAAAGGTTATTCTGCTCAGCCATTTCGGCCGGCCCAAGGGCAAGGTCGATCAAGATTTCTCATTGCGCATCGTGGCACCGGCGGTGGCGAAAGCCACCGGACACGATGCGCAGTTTGTCGAAACGGACTGGACAGACGTATCGGCGGCGCAAAAGGCGATCGAGGCTGCAGCGCCCGGAAGCGTTCTTGTTCTCGAAAACACGCGGTTTCATCCCGGCGAGGAAAAGAACGACGAGGATCTTGCCAAGCGTATGGCGAGCCTGGGCGACGTGTTCGTCAACGACGCATTCTCGGCGGCTCACCGTGCACACGCCTCGACCGAAGGGGTGGCACGGCTGCTGCCGTCCGCCGCAGGCCTCGCGATGCAGGCCGAGCTCGAAGCCCTGCAGGCCGGTCTCGGCAAACCGACGCGCCCGGTCATCGCGGTTGTCGGTGGCGCGAAAGTGTCGACCAAGATCGATCTGCTCGAGAATCTCGTGCAGCGGGTCGACGCTTTGGTAATCGGCGGTGGAATGGCCAACACGTTCCTTCACGCCATGGGTTACGGCATCGGCAAGTCGCTTGCTGAAAAGGATCTGGCCGAGACGGCCAATCGGATTCTTGAGCGCGCCGACAAGTCCGGCTGCGCCATCATCCTGCCGATCGACGCGGCCGTGGCCTGGCATTTCGAAGCCAATGCGCCGCATCGCCTCTATGGTGTCGACAGCCTCGATCCCGATGGAATGGTGCTCGATGTCGGACCCGGCTCGATCGAGCGGATCAAGGCAGCGATTGACGATGCGCGTACCGTCGTATGGAACGGTCCGCTAGGCGCGTTCGAGATCGAACCGTTCGACAAGGGCACTGTGGAAGTCGCGCAATATGTGGCGCAACGCACCAAGGCCGGTCACGTCACCTCGATCGCCGGCGGCGGCGATACCGTTTCCGCTCTCGCGCGCGCTGGAGTGAAGGACAAGTTCACCTACGTATCAACCGCCGGCGGCGCTTTCCTCGAATGGATGGAAGGCAAGACGCTTCCGGGCGTCGCCGTACTCGAGACATCCGAGTAGTCAGTAGCCCTCTGGCAATGGGTCGGGCCAGGCATTGCGCGGCAACAGGTCACGCAGGAGCACGGCTTCGCCTTCACCCAAGACCACGCGTGCATCGAGATTTCTGGCATCAATCTGCTGCATGAATTCGCGGCAGATTCCGCATGGCGGCAGAACATGCAGACGGCCCGTCGTCGCCTCCCTGCAGACAGCGACGATTTCGGTGAAGCTGTAGGTTCCGGTGGCGATCATGGCGGCGAGGGCGCTGCGTTCCGCACACAGTCCCCAGCTCGCTGTGTCGACGCAAACGCCGCAAAAGCGTTGTCCATCTGATGCGACCACAACCGACGCAACGTCGCCGCACAGACGGTCGCCGGCATAATGCGGGCGAAGACTCGCGGCAGCTTGGGCAATGAGTTCGCCAAACTGGCCGTGACCGGCGCTACTCCGGTTGGGAGAATCTACCATACAAGCCCGCCTTTCGTCTCATATCCCTTGGTCTAATCGACCGTCCGGAACCCAATATCCTATCTTCGCGTCTCTCTAGGCAACAGGAGTGGGAACAAGGAATGCCAGCGATGTCGTTGAACGCGATCGCCCAAAAACTGATGGAACCGGGTAAGGGGATTCTTGCTGCGGACGAGTCCGAACCTACGATCGAGAAGCGGTTTGCGAAGATCAATTTACCCTCGACCCTCGAATTGCGCAGAGACTATCGCGAGATGCTATTTCGCTCCAGCCACGCAATGACCAACTACATCTCTGGCGTTATTCTCACCGAGGAAACGTTGAAGCAGGAAGCGGCAGACGGAACGCCCTTCCGGGCCATTCTGGCCGATGAGGACGTGATCCCCGGGATCAAGGTCGATCGTGGTGCGTTCCCGATGCCCGGCGAATCGGGCGAGAAGATCACCGAGGGCCTCGATGGTCTGCGTCAGCGGCTTGAAGAATATGCTCGACTTGGTGCCGGCTTTGCCAAGTGGCGCGCGGTGATCACCATCAACGATATCGCGCCGACCCGTAACAACATCCGTGCCAATGCCCATGCGCTGGCGCGATACGCGATCCTGTGCCAGGAAGCAGGCATCGTGCCGGTGGTCGAGCCCGAGGTGGTCGGCGACGGCGATCCCGGGAATCACTCGCTCGAGCGCTGCGCCCAAGTGACGGGTGACGTCCTCGAGAACGTCTTCAAGGAACTGCGCCTCGCCGGCGTCGATCTGTCCGGCATGCTTTTGAAGCCGAACATGGTTCTGCCTGGCGTTAACTCGCGCGACCGGCCGAGTGTCGACGATATCGCGCAGCGCACCTACGAGGTCCTGCGCGAGCAGGTGCCCGCGGCCGTGCCTGGCATTGCGTTTTTGTCTGGCGGACAGACGGACGAAGAAGCTACCGCGCATCTTTCGGCAATCAACAAGATCCAGAACAAGCCCTGGCCAATCACCTTCTCTTATGGCCGCGCCCTGCAGAACGTTGCGCTGCGCCTGTGGGCTGGGCGGCGCGAGAACTTTGCGCAGGCGCAGGCAGCCTTCACGCATCGTGCGAAGATGAACTCACTCGCTGCGTCGGGAGAATGGACTCCGGAAGTCGACCGGGTCGCTGCATAGCGCTGCGGCAGGAGCGAAACGTCAATGCCCGGATCGAAACGGTCCGGGCATTTTTCACGTGTGCCCACGCTCGCCAGCGAAGGCAAGACCGTCGCAAGATCTTTATTTTTGTCCGTTGCACCACTATAACGCGGCGCAATTCCGAAATTGACCATCCGAGGATACGTATGGCCGGCCATTCACACGCCAAGAATATCATGCACCGCAAGGGAAAGAGCGATGCGATCCGCTCGAAAGTCTTTTCCAAGCTGGCGCGTGAAATCACGGTTGCTGCAAAGCTCGGCGTGCCTGACCCGTCCATGAATCCGCGCTTGCGGCTGGCAATCGCAAACGCGCGGGCCCAGTCGATGCCGAAAGACAATATCGAGCGGGCGATCAAGAAGGCTGCGGGCGGCGATGCCGAGAACTACGACGAGATCCGCTATGAGGGTTACGGGCCCGGCGGGGTTGCGGTTCTCGTCGAGACGTTGACCGACAATCGCAATCGCACGGCATCGAACGTGCGTTCGTATTTCTCCAAGAACGGCGGCGCCATGGGCGAAACCAACTCTGTCGCCTTCATGTTCGACCGGGTCGGTCAGATTGAATATCCGGCGACAGCCGGGGACGCGGAATCCGTCATGGAGGCCGCTATCGAGGCTGGCGCGGACGATGTCGAAAGCTCCGAAGACGGGCATGTCATCTATACGACATTCGAAGCCATGAGCGATGTATCGAGCGTGCTCGAGGAGAAGCTCGGCGAGGCGGAATCAGTCAAGGCAGTCTGGAAGCCGCAGAACAACACGCCGATCGATGCCGATAAGGGTTCGACCCTGCTCAAGCTGATTTCGACGCTCGAAGAAGACGATGACGTTCAGAACGTTTACGCCAATTTCGAGATGAGCGACGAGGACTGGGCCAAGATCGAGGCCTAGGCTCAAGCTACATCGGGTGAAAGCTCACTGGACAGGGACGCGATGCGGATACTGTCGCGTCCTGCCTGCTTCGCCAGATACAATTGCCGGTCAGCGGTACGCACCAACTCACTAAATCCTGACGCCTCAGAGAGGCTGGCGCCACCGATACTGACGCTGAGCGAGCGCGGACTCCCGTCCGGCGTGAACATGGCAAGCCGGACCGATCTTCGGATTCGCTCCGCCACCTGTTCCGCGTCCTGGCTGCTGGCGCCAGGCATGAAGACTGCAAACTCTTCGCCGCCCATGCGACCGACGAGGTCGCCCCGGCGCACCGTGGTGCGAATCGATCGTGCGATAAGGCACAGTGCCTGATCCCCGGCCGGGTGGCCGTACTGATCATTAATTGCCTTGAAGAAATCTGCGTCCAGCATCAGCAGGGCGCCAGTCATACCGGCACGGTTGTCCAGCATGTCCTCGACCTGCCGGGTGAAGGCGGCCCTGGTCATGCAGGCGGTCAGCGTATCTGTCCGGGCAATAATGCTGAGTCGGGAGTTGGCGATGGCCATGGACCGCATCTTTGCGCCCACAAGAGTGAAGAACGGCAATGCGATCGCCAAAGGCACGACGATGCTGCTGATCAGCGCCCGCTCAAGCGCTTGCTCGCCAAGATCGGCAAACAGCATCGAGTTGAAGATGAGCGTCAGCACCACGCATATCAGCGGTCCAACGATCGCCCAGCGATTGATCGAGGCCCAACGCGGCAGGGAAAAGGAGGAACGTTGCAAGGTGAAAGCATCCAGTCCGAATATCCCCATCTAGCTGATGAGGCGATAACAGCGATTTCAAAGCACCGATAAAATTGTACTCAGGCTGCGTCGCGTTCGAGCGAGGCACTGGCGGCCTCGCTCGTTCGGATCAGCGCGCGCTCGGCTTTCCTCGCGTAAAGGCCGGCGTCGGCAAGACGATACAATTCATCGAACATGAGTCCCTTGTGCGACTGTGCGATGCCGATGCTGATCGATAGCGGCCAGTCTCTTTCAGTGGGCGCGAAGTGTGCGGACCTTACGGCATGGCTGATATCGGCGGCGAGCTCTCGAGCTTCCTCAGCCGTTGTCCCGGCGACGAACACCCCGAATTCTTCGCCGCCGAGGCGGCCGACATGAGCTGTCTGCGGTACTGCGGATTTGATCGCGTCTGCAATCAAGCGGAGCGCCACATCGCCCTGTTGGTGGCCGAACTTGTCGTTCACAAGCTTAAAAGCATCGGCATCGGCGATCAGCAGCGCGCCATTGACGCCGGTCGCCAGTTCCGTCTCGACGCGATCGCTGAAGGCTCCCCTGTTGAGGCAACCGGTCAGCCAGTCAATCGTCGCAAGAACCGTGAGCCGTGCATTGGCATGCCTGATCTGCTCGTGCTTGAGTGTCATGTAAAATATCAACGGGCTCCCCAGCGTCAGCGGCATCACCGTGGCGGCCATAAGTCCGGCAATGCTGATGCCGGCCGAGAAGCGATTGAGGATCAATGTGGTAAGCAACACGGAGACGACCACCGAGACTACGGTCATGATCAACCAGATCACCCGAATTCGCGACCATGCCTGCGGCGGAAGGGACGTGCCGGCGGCTGTCATGATGATCTCCGTTAAGTCCTTGAATGAGCACAGAGTATTGGTCAGAAGTTTACACTAGCCTGCCGGCCGTGGTTTCGATCCGGTAAATGCCGTCCGACACGCCATGCAATGTTTTCTTTTTGTTCGCTTCTGTCTTGGATGCTTGGCGATCTGGAGTTAGAGGTGCGCCATGATACCGAGGCAAGCGAAATGAGAATCATTGGCATCGATCCGGGGCTGCGGCGCTGTGGCTGGGGAGTGATCGAGGTAGAGGGCAGCAGGCTCAGCTTTGTTGAGTGTGGCACGATCCGCCCTCCGACCGAGGGAGAGCTCGCGGAGCGCCTGGCGGTTCTGCATCGTGAACTTGATGCCGTTCTCGGGCGCATGAGGCCGCTCGAAGCTGCTGTTGAGGAAACCTTCGTCAACAAAGGCCCGCGCTCGGCATTGACCCTAGGACAGGCACGCGGCGTCGTCCTGCTGACACCCGCAATCCGCGGGTTGCCGGTAGCGGAATACGCAGCCAATCTTGTGAAAAAGTCCGTGGTTGGCACTGGCCATGCGGCAAAGGACCAGATCGGGCTTATGGTCAAGACCTTGTTGCCGGGATCCAAAGCCGGTGACGCCGATGCTGCGGATGCGCTGGCAGTCGCCATATGCCACGCCCATCATCGCGTTGCCGCGGCTCGCGTGAAAGCTCTGGCATGATCGGAAAGCTCAAGGGTCAGATCGACAGTTTCGGCGATGACCGTGTGCTGATCGATGTTGGTGGGGTTTGCTACGAGGCCTTTTGCTCAAGCCGGACCCTTCGGGCGCTGCCGCGTGTCGGCGAAAGCGCGGTGCTCCATATCGAGACTTACGTACGAGAAGACATGATCAGGCTATTCGGCTTCGCCACCGAGGCCGAAAAATCCTGGTTTCACTTGTTGATGACCGTGCAGGGGGTCGGCTCGCGCGTGGCCCTTGCCATTCTGGGGACGGCCTCACCATCCGAACTGCTAAGCGCCATCGCCTTGCAGGACAAGACAATGATCGGTCGGGCGAGTGGCGTCGGGCCGAAGCTGGCTCAGCGCATCCTTAGCGAACTCAAAGGCAAGATTCCCGCAATTGGAGCGGTCGATCCTTCGGTCCTGGGGCTGCAATCTTCTATCGGCGAGGGCACAGCAACGGGATCTGCCGCCGACGCCGTCTCGGCGCTCGTCAATCTTGGGTATTCGAGCGCGCAGGCCTCGGGCGCAATTGCCCGCATCGTTGCGCGCGACGGCGATGACATCGCAACCGACAAGCTGATCCGTCTCGGATTGAAGGAGCTCAGCGCGTGACTTCCATGACCTCTGCCGAAGCTGGCCGCGACGATGCGCTTGATGTGTCGCTGCGACCCTCGGGATTTGGCGATTTTATCGGCCAGTCCGCGGCACGAGCAAACCTCGAAGTCTTCATCTCGGCGGCTCGGCAGCGCCAGGCGGCGCTTGATCACGTGCTGTTCGTCGGCCCGCCTGGCCTCGGCAAGACCACCCTCGCGCAGATCATCGCCAAGGAGCTTGGCGTGGGGTTTCGGGCAACGTCCGGTCCGGTCATTGCCAAGGCCGGAGATCTTGCGGCGCTTCTGACCAATCTCGAAGACCGCGATGTGCTGTTCATCGACGAAATCCATCGGCTGAATCCTGCGATCGAGGAGGTTCTCTATCCGGCGATGGAGGATTTCCAGCTCGATCTGATCATTGGCGAGGGGCCCGCCGCCCGCTCCGTCCGCATCGATCTCGCCAAGTTCACATTGGTGGGTGCTACCACCCGAGCTGGTCTTTTAACCACGCCGCTGCGGGACCGGTTCGGCATACCTGTGCGGCTGAATTTTTATACCCCCGAAGAACTGGTGAGGATCGTCGAGCGCGGTGCGCGTCTGATGGGCATGGCGATGAGTCCTGATGGCGCTATGGAGGTGGCCAGGCGCTCTCGCGGCACACCGCGTATCGCCGGACGGTTGCTCAGGCGGGTGGCGGACTTTGCTCAGGTCGATGGCGTTGCAACGATCGATCGGGCCATTGCCGACAAGGCGCTGCTGAGGCTCGATGTCGATGCACGTGGCCTCGACCAGCTCGATCGGCGATATCTCGATACCATTGTCGATTTTTATGGCGGCGGGCCGGTCGGTATCGAAACCATAGCGGCAGCGCTGTCAGAGCCTCGCGACGCCATTGAGGAAATTGTCGAGCCCTATCTGTTGCAACAGGGCTTTATCCAGCGCACTCCGCGGGGTCGCCTGCTGACGGCGCTGGCTTTCCAGCATCTCGGCCGACAGGTACCTCAGGGCTTCGTCGGCCTGCAGAGCAGTCTCTTTTCGGAGGATGAATGATCCCGCGTCAGATGCTGAGCTTCCCGCTCGATGGCATGCGGTTCAACTATCGGGTCGCCGCCATCATCATTGTCGAGGGACATCTTCTGGTCTCGCGAGAGGACGATGACGACTACACGATGCTGCCCGGCGGACGGGTGGAGTTGGGCGAGACAAGCAGCCTCGCGCTGGAAAGAGAATTACGCGAAGAGACCGGATATGAGGCAGCAATCGGTGAGCTGATACTGACCTCTGAGACCCTTTATCGCCGCGACGGGGAAGCCTTTCACGAACTCGGTATCTTTTATGCTGCCCGATTGCCTCAGAGTGCGCGTCCGGACGGGCGCAGTCCCTGGCTAGAACGCGAGGATGAGGGCCATCAACTATACTTCGACTGGGTCCCACTTGAGGCCGGCGCACTTTACAAGGTGCGTTTGTTGCCGGAATGGTTGGCGAATACCCTGCCGGATATCGAAGGTCTTGATGCCTCCTCGACGAAACACGTCATCGCGGATTATCTTAGCTGATTGGCCCGCAGTCCCTGCCAAATGCAACTGGTAGTGAGGCAAAAGGATTACACCAATGCTTAAACGCTACCCGGACCCCGAATGCCCTCGCCTGACGTTTCTGAACTAAGACTATCTGAACTGCTCCGAACAGAGACACATGAAGCCCATGAGCGTCTCGAAGCTGTCGTCGGCTTTGATCTCACGCAGCCAAGTGTCGAGATTGCGACGCGCATGCTCGAGCGCTTTCACGGCATGGTTGGCGCATTGGAATCCCAGCTCCGGCGCAACCTGCCTGCCGACCTTGCGGCGCGTTGCCATAAGGCTGCGCTGTTGCGTAATGACCTTCTCGACCTCGGCCATGACGATGCCAGCCTTAACGCTCTGCCGAGGTGCAGCGCGGCTGCAGACCTGGTCCAGGGGCGGGGTAGTGCGTTCGGTGTTATGTACGTCCTCGAAGGCTCTACGCTCGGGGGCAAGGTGATCACCAAGGCATTGAAGCGGCAGGCGGATTGGCCCATTACGAGAGCCAGCTATTTTGATCCCTACCAGGAAGAGACCGGGCCGATGTGGCGAGACTTTACCGTTCGCCTGAACGCTCTTTCGGGGCGTGCGGAGCAGACGCAGGCAATTGCCGGCGCAAATTCCTGCTTTGAATTGATGTATCGCTGGCTGGGTGACGGGCAGAGGGTGGCAGCATGAGTTCGGCGAGCGTAACTGTCGACAATTGCGCTGCGGAGCCCATTCGCGTTCCCGGAGGAATTCAGCCGCATGGCGCGCTTCTGGTTATCGGACCCGGCGGCCGTATAATTCAACGCAGTGCTAATGCAGCGGAATTTCTGGACGGCGAGGTTACCAAGCTTGACGAGTTGCCGGACGTTGTCGGCGAATGGGCCAATAGCGATACGTCGACATTGCTGCAGTCTATCTCGTATCGCGACCGTAATTTTCAGGTGTCAGGGCATCGTAGCGATCAGGGACTGATTGTCGAGTTTGAGAGTCCGCCAGACGATGAAGCAGCGGCGCTGGATAAGATCTACCCTAGACTGCAGAGCTTGGCCGATGCGATCGGACAGATCGAAGATCTCGGCGAAGTGGCACAGATCGTCACCGATGAGGTCCGCGACATCATCGGCTATGACAGGGTCATGGTCTACAGCTTCGATCGCGATTGGCACGGAACGGTCATCGCCGAAAGTCTTGGTGGCGCCCTCGAATCTTACTTGGACCTGCGGTTCCCTGCCTCGGACATTCCGGCACAGGCGCGCGAATTGTATCGAACTAACCCGCTGCGCATCATACCTGACGCCAATTACGAGCCAGTTCCGCTGGATCCGGTACTCAATCCCACTGACGGTCGGCCGCTCGATTTGAGTTTTGCCGGACTAAGAAGCGTTTCTCCCATTCACCTGCAATATATGCGCAATATGGGCACATACGCTTCGATGTCAGTCTCGATCATCGTGGATGATCAGCTCTGGGGGTTGATCTCGTGCCATAGCCTGGAGTCGAAGCGGGTCTCGCCGCAGGTGCGCGCGGCGTGCAATTTCATCGCCAAACTCGCCTCGTTGCGCATCAGCTCTGTCGTACGTGGCGCACACGCCGCGCGCAGGATCGAGCTCAAGCGTCAGGAAACGGAACTCGTCGCCCGGCTTTCTGCAGCGCGCGACATTCCCGAGGCTCTTGCTCAGAACGGTCGGCCTTGGCTGGCATTGACCGGCGCCACAGGTGCCGCTGTAGTCACCGAAAAAAGCGTGCGCACCGCTGGTGCGGTACCGCCGCTCGATACGCTGGTCAGGCTTGCGGACTGGCTAGGCGGGCAAGAGATCAATGGTGTGTTCGCAACCGAACATCTGGGGGACCACTGGGCCGAGGGGGCAGACGTAACCGACACCGCAAGCGGCCTCCTAGCTATTCCAATCTCGCAACTGCACCCGTCGTTCGTAATGTGGTTTCGTCCCGAGGTCGTCAGTACGGTAACCTGGGGCGGCGATCCGCGAAAGCCGATGGACGCCAAGACCCTCACGCCGCGCACGTCTTTTGCGCAGTGGAAGCAGGAGGTGACGGGCACATCCGTTCCCTGGACAAATGCCGAAACCGAGAGCGCAGATGACTTTCGCAATGCGCTGCTCAATTTCATTCTTCTGCGTGCCGAAGAGCGTGCTGAACTCAGCAATGAGCTCGAGCGCTCGAACAAGGAACTGGAGTCGTTTTCGTATTCGGTCTCGCACGATCTGCGGGCGCCATTCCGTCATATCGTCGGGTTCGCTGAACTGCTGATGGAGCGTGAGCGGAACCTTGACGAGAAGTCCCGGCACTATTTGCAGAACATCACCGATGCCGCACTTTCCGCCGGGCGTTTGGTCGATGATTTGCTGAGTTTCTCGCAACTTGGTCGCGCCAGGGTCGAAAAGAGCCGCGTAGACATGAACAAGCTTGTGAGCGAGGTGCAGCGCTCACTCGAGCCCGACATTAATGGCCGCAATGTCCGATGGGATGTTGGCGATCTCCCTCGCGCCTTTGGCGATGGTTCACTGCTGCGTCAGGCTCTTCACAACCTCGTGGACAACGCTCTCAAGTACTCGCAGAACCGCGATCCGGCGGTTATTCGCATCAGTGGTGATGTTGAAGGAAACACCGTTCGTTACGAGATTGCCGACAACGGTGTCGGCTTCGACATGACCTACGTAGAGAAGTTGTTTGGGGTGTTCCAGCGGCTGCACCGTGTTGAAGACTTTCCGGGCACGGGCATCGGCCTTGCGCTCGTAAAGCGTATCGTCGACCGGCATGGTGGCAGGGTGGAAGCCCGTGGCAAGGTGAATGAGGGCGCGGTGTTCAGCATCCTGTTGCCGCTGACCGACAAGGAGCGTTGAGAATTGGCAGACCTGCGTCCGATATTGTTGGTCGAAGACAATCCGCGAGATCTGGAACTGACGATGGCGGCTCTTGCCAAGTGCCAGCTCGCCAACGACATCGTCGTTGCACGCGATGGTGCAGAGGCGCTCGATTACCTGTATGCGCGAAACGAGCACGAAGGGCGTGACCCAGGGAATCCGGCTGTAGTGCTGCTTGATCTGAAGCTGCCGAAAGTCGATGGCCTCGAGGTTCTCGAAAAGATTAAGTCGGATCCGATGCAGCGCCAGATTCCGGTGGTGATGCTGACCGCCTCGCGCGAGGAGCGGGACGTCCTCTTGAGCTACGAGCAGGGCGTCAACGCCTACGTCGTCAAGCCGGTCGACTTCAACGCGTTCTTCGAGGCGATCCAGGACCTTGGCATGTTCTGGGCTGTGCTGAACGAGCCCCCGCCGCGAGGTAATCATGCACGCTGAACCCGCTGGCGAGGCGGAGCGCGTCCACTACAGAATCGTCATGCTCGAGGACAGTGATATCGACGCTGACCTCATTGAATCTCATCTTCAAAGCGGCCCGTTTGGCTTCGAGCTCGAGCGCGTCACCACGCGCGAGGATTACGAGAAGGCGCTTCGCGACGAGCCGGACCTGGTCCTCGCAGATTACTCACTGCCCGGCTTTGATGGCCTGCGCGCGCTTGAAATCGCGCGCGCCTTGCACCCCCAGTTGCCGTTCATCTTCGTATCCGGGGTTGTTGGTGAAGAATTCGCGACTCAGGCCCTGCAGCAGGGCGCCAGCGATTATGTCACCAAACGCAATCTTCGACGGCTGCACGTCGCTGTCAGCCGCGCGATGTACCAGGCACAGGAGCGTCGCCAGCGCGAGGCGATGGAGTCAGCGCTGCGGGCAAGCGAAGTTGGTAGCCGCATCGCGTTGCGTGCAGCTCGCCTCGGCGGCTGGGACTTCGACCTGCTGCGCAATCGACTGGTTTGGGACGCCCGCTGCCATGCGCTCTTCGGCGTGCCGCAGACGACGAGGGTCGCGTACGAGCTATTCCTGTCATCCTTGCATCCGGACGACCGCGAGCGCGTCGATGCGGCGGTTCGGCGTGCCACCGGAGGGCCCGAGCATCCGGATTTCAACGAACAGTTTCGTGTGCTTCTTGCAGATGATGAAATTCGCTGGATCGAGAGCATTGGGAGTGGAATCTACAGCGGGTCCAAGTGCGTTCGTCTTGTCGGGGTTGTTCGCGACATCAGTGACGAAAAGACTGCAGAATTGGCGCTTCTCGACCGCACGGCCTCACTAGAGGCTAGTGTCGAACAGCAGGCAATGGAGCGCCATCTGCTGTGGCGCAATTCACAGGACCTTCTCTTGGTCCTCGGCGCCGACGGGCGCCTGCGCGATATCGCGCCATCATGGCAACGCATTCTGGGACACGGACCGGAGCAGGTCATCGGCAAGAGATTTATCGATTTCACCCATGATGACGACCGCGATGAAATGGAACGCGCTCTTCGAGAGGCGATCCCGCAACTGCCCATCCAGTTCGAGTGCAGGCTGACGCATCAGGATGGGAGCAGCCGCTGGATATCCTGGAGTGCCACTATCGACGAGATGGGGGTCATCTACGCCAATGGCCGCGACAGCACCGAGGAGCGTGAAGCGGAAGAGCGTGTGAAGCAGATGGAGGACGTGCTGCGCCAAGCGCAGAAAATGGAGGCGATCGGTCAGTTGACCGGCGGAATCGCACACGACTTCAACAACCTCCTCGCGGGCATTGTGGGCGCGATGGACGTATTGCGGCGCCGTATCGCCAATCAGCGCTATGACGATGTTGAACGTTTTCTCAGCGCCGCTCAAAGTTCTGCTCATCGCGCGGCTTCTCTGACGCAACGGCTGCTGGCGTTTTCGAGACGGCAGTCGCTTGATGTTCAGTCTGTCAGCGCCAACAAGAGCATCATGTCGATGGAGGATCTGCTGCGCAGGACGCTCGGCGAAAATATCAAGTTGGAGCTGGTGATGCAGCCCGATGGTTGGTTCGGCTATACTGATCCCAACCAGCTGGAAAGCGCTATCCTCAATCTCGCGATCAATGCGCGCGACGCCATGCCCGATGGCGGTGTTCTGCGCATCGAAACGGCCAATGTGCCGGCCGAAACCGCGAACCGCGATATCGAAGGCGCCGAGCCGGGCGACTATATTCTGGTGCGGGTGTCGGACACTGGCGAAGGCATGTCCGAAGAGACGATTTCCAAAGCTTTCGATCCGTTCTTCACCACCAAGCCGATTGGCCAGGGCACCGGGCTCGGCCTTTCAATGGTTTATGGCTTCGTGCGCCAGATTGGTGGGCAGGTGCGGATTCGCTCGGTGCTCGACAAAGGCACAAATATCGAACTCTATTTGCGCCGGGCGGAAGAGGAAACTCCGGCAGACAGCATGATCGCTGCCGAAGATATCGAGCGCGCCCGGGAGGAAGAAGTGGTGCTGGTTGTCGAGGATGACTCGGCTGTGCGCATGCTCATGCTCGAGATCCTCGACCAGTTTGGCTATCACAGCATTGAGGCGAGCGATGCCCAATCGGCTCTGCCGATCGTCAACTCGGATCGGCGAATTGACCTGGTGATCTCTGATGTCGGCTTGCCAGGCATGAACGGGCGGGAACTCGCAGAGCGTATTCGCGAGAAACGACCCGACATGCCCGTATTGTTCGTCACCGGCTATGCACATGGTGCCGAGCGACGCGCCGAATACCTGGATTCGGGAATGGCAATGCTTTCAAAGCCTTTCAGAGCCGAAGACGTTGCCAGTGTGATCAGAAAGCTGATCTCTTCTTGAGCGATCACTTTTTCTCCTTGGCGGAACTGCTTCAGTAGGCGGGCCATTGAGCCTTGCTGACCCAAGAAGGAGTTTCGAGTGGCTAGAACGGCTAGAATTTTAATCGTCGAGGATGAGCCGTTGATCAGCATGTGCCTCGCATCGCTCGTTGAAGAACAAGGCAATGCACCGTTGGAAGTCGGTACCGCAGATGAGGCGAAAGCACTGATGGACGATGGGCAGCAGGTGGACCTGATCGTCACCGATATCCATATGCCGGGAACGCTTGACGGTCTTGATCTGGCCCGTCATGCAAGTGGTCTGATTGCCGACTTGCCCGTCATCGTCTGCTCGGGCAAGATCCGACCGGATGCAGACGAGTTGCCAAAGGGTGCCGTGTTCTTTGAGAAACCCTACGACTTCGACAAGTTGGGCAAGGTGATACAGCGCCAGCTGCAGCGCTGATCTGCGGAGCGCAATGCACACGTTCACGGTCCGTATCTATTACGAGGACACCGATTTTTCCGGCAATGTCTATCACGCTGCCTATCTCAAGTTTCTTGAGCAGGCCCGTACGGAATGGTTGCGTGCGCTCGGAATAGGCCACGCCGAACTTGCTCAGACAGGCCTCGCCTTTGCTGTGCGGGATATGCAGATCACCTTCCACAAGCCGGCCCATATCGATGACCTATTGAGCGTGAGCACGCGGCTCAGTGAAATGCGCGGCGCGCGGCTCTTGCTCGATCAGAACATTTCCCGCGACGGCGATGTCCTGACACGAGCAAGCCTGAGCATCGTCGTCATTCGTCTCGATACCGGCTCGGCCACGCGACTACCGGAAAGTCTTCGCTCAGCAATCAACCCAGCGTGAGTGGGCAGTTGACGCAAAGTTAACCTGTTGTTGACCATAGTGCGAATGGCCTGCAGCACCCTCGGCACTTGGCGATACAGCGGTATATTTCTCTTAAATTTGACAAATTTCGACCCCATCCGGTGCCCAGCGGGGTCGGTTATTGGGACCGAACCGAGAAGGATCACGACATGGAAGCGATGGACGCCGTGGGTACGGCTGCGGCCCACACGGATTTTTCGATCTGGGGGCTGTTCTGGGCGGCAGACCTGGTCGTGAAATCGGTGATGCTCGGCCTGCTCGGTGCCTCGATCTGGTGCTGGGCGATCATCGTCGACAAGACAATCCAGTACCGCCGGACGAAAAGCGCGATGAACCGCTTCGAACGGGTGTTCTGGTCGGGCCAGTCTCTTGAAGAGCTCTATCAGGAGCAATCCCAACAGCCACAGACCGGGCTGAGTGCCGTTTTCGTTGCGGCCATGAAGGAATGGAAGCGCAGTCACGAGCAGAATGCTGCCAGCTATCTCGGGGTACAGGCTCGTCTCGAAAAAGTGCTCGATGTGGCAATTGCCCGTGAGAGCGAAAACCTTGAGAAGCGGTTGAGCTTTCTCGCCACAGTTGGCTCTGCAGCACCATTTATTGGCCTTTTTGGCACGGTATGGGGCATCATGAACGCATTTACAGGAATCGCTCAGGCAGCCAGCACCAATTTGACGGTTGTTGCCGGGCCGATCGCCGAAGCACTGTTTGCAACCGCAATTGGTCTGATCGCAGCCATTCCGGCGGTTATCGCCTACAACAAGCTGTCGTCTGACGCGGGCAAGCTGATCTCGCGCCTCGAAGGTTTTGCGGACGAGTTCTCAACGATCCTCTCGCGCCAGCTTGAGGCGCGGGGCGGCCGCTAATGGCGATGGGTGGGCCCAGCGCGGCTGGAGGCGGTCGACGGCGAGGACGCAGGGGACGGCATTCCGGTGCCCTGATGAGCGAGATCAACGTCACACCGATGGTCGACGTTATGCTGGTGCTGCTGATCATCTTCATGGTCGCTGCGCCTCTGATGACTGTTGGGGTGCCGATCGACCTGCCTGAGACGCAGGCTCGCGAGATGAACACCGAGAGCGAGCCGATCACGGTAACGGTCAGCCCTGATGGGCTGATCTTCATCGATGACGAACAAATTCCCTATGAGAGTCTAGCCGGCACGATCAACGCGCGGGCGGAAAACGGGCCAGAAGAGCGCATCTATGTGCGCGGCGACACCAACGCCAATTACGGCGCGGTGATGCGGGTGATGGGGCTGCTGTCCGGGGCAGGGTATACGCGTATCGGTCTGATCACGGCGCAGGAAGCGCAGTAGGACAAGGTCTACAAGCACGGTGAAGACGGGTCTTACAGTCTCGGTCGGTTTGCACGCGACGCTGATGGCGATCGGGGTGCTCGGCCTGTTGCCGGCGCGTAGCATTGAGACCCCCGTGACCCAGTCGATTGCTGTCGACATCGTACCGATCGAGGAGTTCTCCAACATAAGGGTTGGGTCGCTCGACAGCGAAGTGGTCGAGACGGAGGCGCCCTCGCCAGTCGAGTCCGAAGCGCCCGCCGTGCCTGATCAGCCAGCTGGAAATACCGAGGAGCCGCAGCCAACGCCTTCGGAGGCGGACAGCCCGACCCCGGTGCCAGTGACCAACGAAGCGCCGCTGCCGGAGGCGGCGCCAGAACCGCAGCCAGAGCCCGAGCCCGAGCCCGAGCCAGCGCCCGAACCAGAGCCGGCACCGCCAGAGCCTGCGCCGCGGCCGGAACCTCCCCCCGAACCGGAACCCGAGTCGGCTCCAGAACCGGCGCCAGAACCAGCGCCTGAGCCAGAACCGGCACCAGAACCAGCGCCTGAGCCAGAGCCAGAGCCAGAGCCCGAGCCAACACCGGAGCCCGAGCCGGAAGAGCCGCAGCCGGTCGCGCCACAGCCAGTAGCGCGCACCGCAGCGCTCGATCGCGCCCGCGCAGATTATGCGCGCCAGCAGGAAGAGGCAGAGCGTCAGCGTCAGGCAGAGGCTGAAGAGCAACGTCGCCGCGAAGAAGAAGAGCGTGAGCGGCGCGAAGCGGCAGCACGTGAGGCAGAAGAAGCCGAACGGGTCGCCGAGCAATCGCGCCAGGATTCGGACGTTGCCCCGGCAGATGATATTTCCGCGTTGATCAACAACAATGATACGACGGGTGCAACGACCGGTAGCGGTGGCTCGCCGACTTTGGGAGATACAGACGGTGCGGCCTCGACGCTAAGTCGTTCCGAGATTGACGGGCTGATCGCCAAGATCAGAACCTGCTGGGACCTGTTGCCGAGCGAGATTAATTCCGGCCTCAGCGTCAGGCTGCTGGTCAGCATGAACAGGGATGGAACGGTTGCTGGCCAGCCGATGGTGATCGAGGCCGACCAATCCGCCTCCGGCCAGTCCATTGCCCGCGCTGCGGTCAGTGCCGTGATGGAGTGCGGCCCCTACAGCCTTTCAGAGGCCTCATATGCCCAGTGGCAGGAACTCGACGTTACGCTGAGGCCATAGAAATTCAGTCGCTTGAGCGACACCGAGATGGAGACGATACGATGACACTTCTGAATCGGCGCGCGGCGCTGAAGCTGGGGCTTGCAGGCGGCGCATTGCTGGCTGCCGGTCCCGCACTCGCACAGCTCGAGATCGTCGTCGAGGGCGCCAATTTTCAGCCCTTGCCGATCGCAATTCCGGATTTCGCCTCTTCGGACCCGCAGTTCGGACGCGACGTGGCGGAGATCGTGCGCAACAATCTGAGGCGTTCCGGCCTGTTCCTGCCGCTCGATGTCGCAAGCCTGCCGCAGCAGGTTGGCGACGTGAATGCGCAGCCAGACTTTCCCTCGTGGCGCGCCGTCAATGTCGACGGCGTGGTTATGGGGCAGGTGGAGCGCGGGGCGCAGATCCAGGCCTCGGTCCGCGTCTGGGACACGCGCCAACAGGCGCAGGTAGTCGGCCAGCAGCTTGCCACCGACGCACAGAACTGGCGCCGGATCGGCCATATTGTTTCCGATGCGATCTACCAGTCGCTTGCAGGCGGCACAGGCTATTTCGATACCCGGGTTGTTTACGTCGCCGAAACAGGCCCGAAGGCGAACCGCGTCAAGCGGCTTGCGATCATGGATCAGGACGGAGCCAACGTGCAGTATCTCACGCAAGGCAATTCGCTTGCTGTGACGCCGCGGTTCTCGCCCAACAATGACTACGTCGCCTACATGAACTACGACACTGGCAATCCGCAGGTCTATGTCCTGCATCTCGCGAGCGGCCAGCAGCAGCAAGTCGGCAATTTCGGGCAGATGACGTTCGCTCCGCGGTTTGCGCCAAGCGGCCAGCGGCTGGCGTTTTCGGTCGAACAGGGCGGCGCCACAAACATCTATTCGCTCGATATCGGATCTGGCCAGCCAGTTCAGCTGACTTCAGGCGGGGCGATCGATACCAGCCCCTGCTACTCTCCCGATGGAAGCCGGTTGATCTTTGAATCCGATCGCGGTGGCTCTCCGCAGATCTACATGATGGGTGCCGGTGGCGGCGAGCCTCAGCGCATCAGTTTCGGCAGTGGCAGCTACTCAACGCCTGTGTGGTCGCCAACGGGTGATCTCATCGCTTTCACCAAGCAATCTGGTGGCCAGTTCTCGATCGGCACAATGGCGCCGGACGGGTCGAACGAGCGTCTGCTGACGACGAGCTTTCACGCAGAAGGGCCAACCTGGGCTCCGAACGGTCGTGTCATCATGTTCTTTCAGGACCCAGGCGGCAATGAAGGTCCGGGTCTGCACTCGATCGATATCTGGGGCCGCAATCTTTTGCGGATACCGACGGACAGCTATGCCTCTGATCCGTCCTGGTCGGCGCTGCGCTCTTAACCCTAAGGCGCGTGGGAGCAGCTGTGTGGACTTTGCGCAACGCCGAGAAAAACTCAGCCTTTGCGCCACATTCGCGCCGCACTAGCACTCGATTAACCAAACGCGCTCACGCGCCCTTAACACTAAGCAGGGTAAATTCGAACCTAACGATTTTGCCCTTTAGGAGCTTCTCCGGATGCAGACCTTTGCTTCCATCGCCAAGGCCGTGCGCTATCTGGCACTGGCCACACTCGTCGTCGCAGTGGCGGCGTGTTCGCGGACCCCAGACACCATGCCGACAGGTGTCGGCAATGCAGCGGGCGCGGGTGCGCCCGGCAGCCAGCAGGAATTTCTGGTCAGCGTCGGCGATCGGGTGTTTTTTGAAACCGACTCGTCGTCATTGACTTCGGAAGCCCAGGCGACGCTCGACAAGCAGGCGCAATGGCTGAACCGCTACCAGAACTACCAGATCATGATCGAAGGCCATGCCGACGAACGCGGCACGCGCGAGTACAATATTGCGCTGGGTGCCCGTCGTGCTTCCGTTGTGGTGAATTATCTCGTTTCGCGTGGTGTCGGCGCCAATCGCATCCAGAGCCAATCGTTCGGCAAGGAGCGTCCGGTCGCCATCTGTAACGATATTTCGTGCTGGAGCCAGAACCGCCGCGCGGTGACTGTGGTCCGCTAAGGTCAGCTATGTGGCCCGGGTGACTGCGGGCCGACATCCAGGTAATACTGGAGGCAATGAGCGCCGTGACCACATCGTGGTCGCGGCGCTTTGTTTTGACCAAATTTGTGTTCTATCTGCTTGCTTCCTACCTCGTTGTGGCCACACCCAGAGCTTGTGGAGGTGTTATGCAGCCAAATCTAAATCTGAGCTGGCGGGCACTCGTTGTCGCCGGTCTATTGCTTCCGACGATTCCTGCACATGCAGCCCTTACCGTGAGCGGTGGCCAGCAGCAGCCGCCAAAGACCGATCGTGTCCTTGTCGCCCAGACGCAGCAGGAGGCTCAGCTCGCGCTGCGCATCCAGCAGCTTGAAGAGCAAATCCGCACGCTGACCGGGCAGGTTGAAGGACTGAGCTTTCAGGTTACGCAGATGCAGACGCTGCTCGAACGGCTGCAGGAAGAAAACGCGCAGTTGTTCCGCCAGATGCAGGGTGGCGGCGGTGCGCCTCCGGCGGTAACGGAGCAGCTGCCGGCGCCCGACGGTCAAGGCGTCGAGATCGAAGTGCCGAACACCGACATTCCCGAGCAGGGCGTGGTTCCGCTGCCAGGCGAGATCGAGTTTGATCCGCGTTTCGACGATGGCAGCGAGCCTTTGCCGTCCGACCAGGACTACGAGCAGCTGAACGAGGATCTCGGAGCGGTCAGCCCCGATGAGGTCTCGGCGGATCCGCTGATCGGTACCGGACAGGCCGGCATCGCGACACTTGGTGACCTGCCGGTGGAGCGGGACTTGCAACAGCCGCTTGATCTCAATTTTACACCCGCATCTATCGATCAGTCGGCCGATGCATCGGCGCAGTTCAATGCCGGCTATGAGGCAATGATGAGCGGCGATTTTGCGTTTGCCGAGGATCAGTTCAGACAGTTTGTCGCCCTCTATCCCGATGACGAACGTTCTGCAGAGGCCGCGAACTGGCTCGGCGCTTCGCTTCTTGAGCAGGGAGAGAACCAGCAGGCGGCAGAGGTGTTGCTCGATGCCTACGAGACGCAGCCCGAAAGCCCACGTGCCCCTGACCTGCTGTTGCAGCTCAGTACGGCCCTTGCTCGCGAGGGCGAGCGCGATGCGGCGTGCCGGACCCTCAACGCGATCCCGGATCGATTCGCTGAACTGACGGATGATTTCCAGACCCGGCTCAACCAGCAGCAGGAAGAGGCTGAATGCCCGCCCGCCTGACGCCACCACTCACTTCGCCGGAAGCGAGGGAGCAGCTGTTCGCACCCCTCCGTGACTATAAGGCCATCGGGCTTGGTGTGTCTGGCGGCCCCGACAGCGTCGGCCTGATGCTGATGGTCAAGCAATGGGCGGATGAAACACCCGATGCTCCGACAATCTTCGTTTACAGTGTTGACCATGGCCTGCGACCCGAGGCAGCGGGCGAAGTGCATGGCGTGCTGAGCCTTGCCGCACGGCTCGGGCTGGCGGCACGCGGCCTGGTCTGGAGCGATGACAAGCCCGCGACGGGCATTCAGGAAGCGGCTCGCGCTGCGCGTTACCGTCTCATAAGGGAGGCGATGCGCCAGGATGGAGCTGAGCTGCTGCTGACAGCGCACCACATCAGCGATCAGGCTGAGACCGTCCTGATGCGGCTGGCGCACGGGAGCGGCATCGAGGGCTTGAAGGGGATGCAGGCTTTCTCAGAAATCGAAGGCCTCAAGATATTCCGACCACTTCTGGATGTGGATCCTAAGGAGTTGCATGGTCTCGTTGCGGATGCCGGGGTCGAGGCCGTGAACGATCCCTCAAATGCTGACGAGCACTATGAGCGCGTGCGCTGGCGAGCGGCACTGCCGCAGCTCACCGCGCTCGGCATCGATCCTCCAACGCTGCTGAGGCTGTCGCGTCGGATGGCAGATGCCGATGCAGCCTTGGCGAAGATCGCGGACGCGGCGTTCGATGATCTCGTCAAGCTGGATGGGTTCGGGGCCGCGCGCATCGAGCGTGTGGCCTACGACGCGCTCGGCTCGGCCGTTGCGACAAGAGTTCTGGCGCGGGTCCTCGCGAACGTTGGCGGTCATCAGAAAGCGCATGCGCTTGGTCAGATAGAAAAACTGCACGATTCAATCGGCTCGGAGTCTGCGCTCAAGAATACGACGTTGCTGGGCTGTGTGGTGCGTGCGGATGAACACGGCATTGTGGTGGCGCGCGAACTCGGCCGCAGCACACCTGCAGACCTGCCGCTGGCCCCGGGCTCCGAGATTGTCTGGGACAACCGTTTTCGTATCCGCAATGTCTCTGATGCCGCCGGGTTTACAGCCGGGGTCGCCGATTACATGCCGCGGCACAAACTGCAGGAATTTCTTGGCTTCAAGGTGACCGCTCCTGCAGAGGCTATCCGAACGGCACCGATCGTGCGAAATGGTGAAGGCGAAGTTCTGGCTCTTGGGGGATGGTCGTTCGATCCGCGCATTGCGGTAGAATTAATCATTGATTGAGTGAGATAGCAGGGTTGAACCCTTTCGCGCATCACCGCGTATTAACTGCAATGTGAGGCTAGGACTGGACGAAACCGGCAAAGCGCCGCAGTTCATGCCCTTGTAACGCCCAATAGCCGGCCATACATTCGAGCCAACCTTGCCGGCAATGCTGGCGCTCCGGGACAGGATTGATGAACGGACAATTCCGAAACTTTGCCATCTGGCTCGTCATACTTTTCATGCTGATGGGCCTGTTCCAGGTCTTCCAGTCTTCTACACGATCGATATCTGTCGCCGACAAGAGCTACAGCCAGTTCGTGTCCGACATTGAAGCAGGCAGCGTGCAGAGTGTGACCATCACCGACAACGTGGTGACAGGTACGCTGCGCGACGGATCGCGCTTTGAAACCGTTGTGCCGGAAGGCGCGGACGTGGTCAGCCGCCTCGAGGACAGGAATGTCTCGATCACGGCACGTGCCGCCGAGGGCTCGCCGTTCTGGTCGATCCTCCTCAGCTCCTGGTTGCCGTTCCTGATCATCATCGGTTTGTGGTTCTTCTTCATCCGGCAGATGCAGGGTGGCGGCAAGGGCGGTGCCATGGGTTTTGGCAAGTCGCGCGCAAAGCTGCTGACAGAGGCCCAAGGCAAGGTCACGTTTGAAGACGTCGCTGGCGTTGATGAGGCCAAGCAGGACCTCGAGGAGATCGTCGAGTTCCTGCGTGATCCGGGCAAGTTCCAGCGTCTGGGTGGCCGTATTCCGCGCGGTGTGCTTCTGGTTGGCCCTCCTGGTACCGGTAAGACGCTGCTTGCACGCTCTGTTGCCGGCGAAGCCAACGTGCCGTTCTTCACGATATCCGGTTCCGACTTCGTCGAAATGTTCGTCGGTGTCGGTGCAAGCCGCGTGCGTGACATGTTCGAGCAGGCGAAAAAGAACGCGCCGTGTATCATCTTCATCGACGAAATCGACGCCGTCGGTCGCCAGCGTGGTGCGGGCCTTGGCGGCGGCAACGATGAGCGCGAGCAGACTCTCAACCAGCTGCTGGTGGAGATGGACGGGTTCGAAGCCAATGAGGGCGTGATCCTGATTGCCGCCACCAACCGCCCCGACGTGCTCGATCCGGCACTGCTGCGTCCGGGCCGTTTCGACCGTCAGGTTGTCGTGCCAAATCCGGACGTTTCCGGCCGCGAGAAGGTGCTGAAGGTCCACTCGCGCAAGGTACCGCTGGCTCCCGATGTCGATCTACGCATTCTGGCTCGCGGTACACCCGGGTTCTCCGGTGCCGATCTTATGAACCTTGTGAACGAGGCCGCGCTCATGGCGGCGCGCAAGAACAAGCGGTTCGTCACGCATCAGGAGTTCGAGGACGCCAAGGACAAGATCATGATGGGCGCCGAGCGCCGCACCATGGCAATGTCCGAGGACGAAAAGAAGCTCACTGCCTATCACGAGGCGGGACACGCGCTGATTGCATTGAAGCTGACGGGTATTGACCCGATCCACAAGGCGACGATCATCCCGCGCGGCCGTGCACTTGGGATGGTGATGACGCTGCCGGAGAGCGACAGCTATTCGTTCAGCCGTGAGAAGGCCGTTTCGCGCCTTGCCATGCTGTTCGGTGGCCGCGAAGCGGAGATCTACAAGTTCGGGCCTGAAAAGGTCACGAGCGGCGCCGCCGGCGATATCCAGATGGCGACCAACCTCGCGCGTTCCATGGTCATGGAATGGGGCATGTCCGAAAAGCTTGGGCGCGTGCGCTACAAGTCGAACGACCAAGAGGTTTTCCTTGGGCATTCTGTGACGCAATCGCAGCACATGTCTGACGAGACCGCCAAGATCATCGACGAGGAAGTGCGGCGCCTGATCGAGGACGGTGAGCGCTCCGCCCGCGAAACGATTACCGGCAATCTCGAACAGTTCGAGGCTATTGCACAGGCCCTGCTCGAGTTTGAAACGCTGACAGGCGATGAACTGCGCGAGTTGATGGATGGCAAGCCGCCCGTTCGCCCGGACGACGATGGAGCGCCCCCAGCGCCGAAATCGTCCAGCGTGCCGAGTGCCGGCAAGTCGAACAAGAAGCGGCCGGGACCGGAGCCTGATGGCGGGCTCGAGCCACAGCCTGGCAGCTAAATCTTTAAGGGGTCGCTTCGGCGGCCCCTTTTGTTTTGACGCAATGCCGCCGAAAACGGGCATTAACGCTTCACGCGCTAGAGTTTCGTCGGCTCGCTCGAAAGTTGTATAGTGCTCTTCGTAGCGGGCGTACGGATCAAGCGCCGATTCAGCGGAGGGTGCACCCGAGTGACCAGGAAATATTTCGGAACCGACGGTATCCGTGGCGAGGCCAATGGGCCGAAGCTCACGCCGGAACTTGCGCTCAAGGTCGGCATGGCCGCCGGGCTGAAATTCGTGCGGGGCGACCACCGCAATCGTGTGGTGATCGGCAAGGATACCCGACGCTCCGGTTACATGATCGAATACGCGTTGACGGCGGGTTTCACTGCTGTCGGGATGGATGTCTATCTGCTCGGTCCGATGCCGACGCCGGCCGTTGCGATGCTGACCCGATCGCTTCGCGCCGACCTTGGCGTGATGATTTCGGCATCGCACAACCCGTTTGAGGATAACGGCATCAAGCTTTTCCGGCCTGATGGATACAAGCTTTCGGACGAAGTCGAATCCGAGATCGAGCGGCTGATCGATTCGGACATGCTTTCGAAACTCGCACAAGGCCGCGAAATCGGACGTGCCCATCGCGACGAGGATGCGAGCACCCGGTACATTGAATACGCCAAGCGCACATTGCCGCGGGGCATGGATCTGTCCGGGATCAGGGTCGTTGTCGACTGCGCCAACGGCGCTGCCTACAAGGTTGCACCGACCGCGCTGTGGGAACTGGGTGCGGAAGTCTTCACTGTCGGCGTCAGGCCGGACGGCTTCAACATCAATCACAAAGTGGGCTCGACCGCGCCGGATGCCATCGCTGCGAAGGTCAAGGAGTTGCGGGCGGACATCGGGATTGCACTTGATGGTGACGCGGACCGCGTGATCATCATCGACGAGAAGGGCAATGTCGTCGATGGCGACCAGTTCATGGCCGTGATCGCCCAGAGTTGGCTGCGCCGCAACATGCTGCTTGGAGGCGGAATCGTCGCGACCGTGATGTCGAACCTCGGTCTCGAACGCTATTTGTCTTCGATTGGACTGACGCTCGAACGCACCAAGGTCGGCGATCGATACGTTCTCGAGGCAATGCGTTCAAAGGGGTTCAATGTTGGCGGGGAGCAGTCTGGCCACATCATCCTGTCGGATTTCACCACGACCGGTGACGGACTGGTCGCGGCCTTGCAGCTGCTCTCCGTGATAAAGGAAGAAGGGCGCACCGTATCGGAAGTCTGCACCCGGTTCGAGCGCGTGCCGCAGCTGCTTCGCAATGTCCGGTTCAAGGGGGGCAAGCCACTGCAGGACAAGATCGTCCGCAAGCTGATTGCCGACAGCGAGCAAAGACTTGGCCCCGCCGGGCGTCTCGTCATACGCGAGTCGGGCACCGAACCTGTGATCCGCGTGATGGGGGAAGGCGACGACGCCGATCTCGTGACAAGCATCGTGGCAGAGATCGAAACGGCTATTCTCGAGCGTGCCTGACTGGCCATGGGGAACGTCAGTCCGCGCGCTGCCGTTTAGAGTGTGAGAAAGGCGAAATGCCTCCGGCGTTTCGCGCCCTACACTATTCGACAGCAGCTCATGGAGGACATGACATGGAATCTCTTCCCAAAGACATTCGCAACGGCATGAAGGTCTATGACAGCGAAGATCACGAGATCGGGACTGTCGAGGACTACCAGTTCAGCGACGAGGATCCCAATCAGCCTGGGCCCGAAACGAGCGCTGCAAGCGTTGACCAACGTGAGCCGGATACGCTGATCAATACGTTGGGGCGCGCATTTGCGCCGACCGATCAATTGTCCTCGGAAGTCCAGGAGCGGCTGATGCGCGAGGGCTTCATCCGTCTCGATGCCGATGGACTGTTCGCAGCAGATCGCTACATCACCCCCGACCAGATTGGCTCCGTCACCGGAGACCGCGTGGTGTTGAACGTCAAGAAGTCAGACCTGATGAAGGCTGAATAAAAAAAGGGCCGCCAGTTCACCTGGCGGCCCTTTTTACATGTCGAGCACTAGGACTCAGTCCTTGGCGCGTTCGACATACGAATTATCCGCAGTCATCACCACAACGCGCGTACCTACAGCGATATGTGGGGGCACCATGGTCTTGACGCCGTTCTCGAGAATCGCGGGCTTGTAGGAGCTCGCGGCGGTCTGTCCCTTGACGACAGGTTCCGTCTCGACAACTTCCAGCGACACGCGCTGTGGCAGTTCGATCGAGATGGCGACGCCGTTATAGGTCGACACCATGAGATTAGTGCTTTCCTTCAAATACGGCTTCTGGTCGCCCACAACGTCCTCGGTGACCACGATCTGCTCGTAGTTTTCCGGGTTCATGAAGTGGAAACCTTCACCGTCCTCGTAGAGGAACGTGTACTCACGGTCGTCCACAATGGCGCGCTCGACCTGTTCTGTGGTGCGCCAGCGCTCGGACACCTTGGTGCCGTCAGAAATGCGGCGCATGTCCACCTGGGTCACCGGAGTGCCCTTGCCGGGGTGGAAGTTCTGGGCGGTCAGGACAACGTAGAGCTGGTCGTTGACTTCGACGACGTTGCCCTTGCGCAGCGATGAAGCGATGACCTTCACTAGCAAGTTCCTTGTTTGATCGATATGGGCATCGTAGAAGCCGGCTGAACGACCCTGCGACGCGAAACTGGTTTTCGATGCCGCAACTATCGCATATCGGGGCGTTTGCACAGTCCCGTGCGCGGTTTCAGCTAATTGGGGCCAGTCGATGAGTTTACAGTCGCAGCCGCCCGCCTCGGCATGGTGGGACAGGCAAGTGCATGCGGATCGGCGCCCGTTTCTGGTCGGGCGCAGCAGACTTAAATCTGCAATGCGCAGCTGGTTCGATGCTGAAGGCTTCATCGAGACTGATGTCGCAGCGCTCGCGGTTTCGCCCGGCAACGAGGCGCATCTGCATGGCTTCGCCACTGACCTGGTCGGCTATGACGGGCAAACTCAGCTTCTATACCTGCACACCTCGCCGGAATTCGCCTGCAAGAAACTGCTCAGCGCCGGTGAGGAACGGATCTATTTCCTTGGGCCGGTTTGGCGAAATCGCGAGCGGGGGCCGCTCCATCACCCCGAGTTCACCATGGCAGAATGGTACAGGGCCGGTGAGGACTATCAGGTGATCACGAACGATGTCGTCGCTCTGATCCGCGTGGCTTCAGAGACAACCGGGATCAAGACCTTCAGCTACAACGAGCAAAGTTGCGATCCGTTCGCTGAGCCTGAGCGGCTTGGCGTCGTCGAGGCCTTCGAGCGTTTGGCTGCAATCGATCTTGCATGTTCTCTCGGTGAAGATGGCGAGACGGACCGCGAAGCGCTCGCGGCAGAGGCACGTTCCGCCGGTATCCGGGTGGCCGATGACGATGGCTGGGCTGATATCTTCAGCAGGGTTCTGGTCGAGCGGGTGGAGCCCCACCTCGGTGTCGGTCGTCCGACTATTCTTGATCGATACCCCTCAGCGGAAGCCGCTTTGGCACGGCCGCTGGCGGGAGATTTGCGCCTGTCCGAGCGCTTTGAAGTCTATTGCTGCGGGGTCGAAATGGCGAACGGATTCGGCGAACTGACCAACCCGGCGACGCAACGGACGCGTTTTGAGCAGGAAATGTTGGAAAAGCAGCGGGTCTACGGAGAGCGGTATCCAATCGACGAGGATTTTCTCGCAGCCTTATCATGTATGCCCGCAGCCAGCGGCGTGGCGCTCGGCTTTGATCGCCTGGCGATGCTGGCCACTGGAGCACGCCGGATCGATGATATCCTGTGGGCGCCAGTCCCTGAGGCACGATGACGATGTCGACAGTTCTCAGATCGACAGGTGATCTGGTCGCGGCGGGTCTGGTTACCAAGACGCTTGCCGAAAGCCTCGAGCCGGTCGCGGCGCGCTATGTCACGGCAATTACGCCCCATATCGCCGGGTTGATCGACAGAGACGATCCGGATGACCCGATTGCGCTGCAATATGTGCCGGATGCAAGGGAACTCCAGCGAACGATTGATGAGATGGCTGACCCGATTGGCGATCTCAGCCATTCTCCGGTCGAGGGCATCGTTCACCGCTATCCAGACCGGGTGCTCTTGAAGGCCGTTCATGTCTGCCCGGTCTATTGCCGATTCTGCTTTCGGCGCGAGATGGTCGGGCCGGATGGTCTCGGCACTTTGTCAGCTGGTGCGCTTGATGCCGCCTTCGCCTATATCGACGCTCACCCCGAAATCTGGGAAGTGATCCTGACCGGCGGTGACCCGCTGGTGTTGTCGCCACGGCGGCTTGCGGTGCTGCTGGAGCGGCTTTCGGACATTACTCATGTGCGTGTGCTGCGCATCCATACGCGACTGCCTGTGGTCGATCCCGAGGCAGTGACGGCGCAACTCGTCGATGCGCTCTCCGGCAGCGGCAAGGCGGTTTACGTGGCGATCCACGCCAACCATCCGCGCGAATTGACGCCGGATCTGCATGCAGCATGCGCGCGCATGAAAGCTGCTGGTATCACGCTCATCAGCCAGTCGGTGCTGTTGCGTGGGGTCAATGATGACGTCGCGGTGTTGGCCGATCTCATGCGTGGGTTTGTCGAAGCCGGTGTGAAACCCTATTACCTGCACCACCCCGACCTCGCGCCGGGCACCAGCCATTTTCGTCTGGGGATTGAAGAGGGTCAACGGCTTGTCGCTGATCTGAGAGGCAGGGTGTCGGGCCTCTGCCAGCCCACATATGTCCTCGATATCCCGGGCGGATACGGCAAGACGGATATCGGCGCGCCGGCGGTGCGACCCGCCGGCGAACGCCAACACATCATCACTGATTATCGCGGCGGCGAGCATCTCTACCCGCCAGGCTCAGAAGTCTAGGCGGGGCGCTCCGCCAGGATCATGTAGTTGACGGCCATGTCGCCAGACTTGCGCCACTCATCCGCGATCGGGTTGTAGACGACTCCCGTCTCATCGACTTTGCGCAAGCCGTTGCGGCGCAGAAGGGCTGTGATCTCTTCGGGCGTGAGAAATTTCTTCCACTCGTGCGTGCCGCGCGGCAACCAGCGCAGCACGTATTCCGCGCCGATGATCGCCAGTGCCCAGGCGCGTGCCGTGCGATTGAGCGTTGCCGTGAACATCAGGCCCCCCGGAGCGACGAGGTCGGCGCAGCTCTTCATGTAGAGAGGCACGTCCTCAACATGCTCGACAACTTCCATGTTCAGCACAATATCGAAATGTTCACCCGCGGCGGCGAGGTCCTCGCTGGTCGTTGCACGATAATCGATCTCGAGGCCGGATTGCTCCGCGTGAAGGCTTGCGATCTTCACGTTGCGCTCCGCGGCGTCGATGCCGACCACTTGCGCCCCGAGCCGCGCCATTGGTTCGCAAAGAAGGCCTCCGCCGCACCCGACATCGAGTATGCGAAGCCCCTCGAATGGCTTTAGACTTTGCTCATCGCGTTGGAAATGCCTGATGCCGTTCTCGCGGATATAGCCCAAGCGCACTGGCTGGAACTTATGGATCGGCTTGAACTTGCCGTGCGGGTTCCACCATTCTTCGGCCATCGCCGAGAACTTTGCGATTTCCTCCTGGTTCACGGTTGTGGCTGCCATAAGAACTCCTGTTTGCCGTGCTCGCAGATGCCGCTTCATGCACTACGCATCGCAGGGCCCAGCGGTTCGCGCCGAAAGCATTGATCGGTGCCGGCCTTTGTGGCATGTCGCGCACCGAACGCAAAGTGCGCCGGGGCTTTTCCCGATGCGCCTCGGGGACAAAGATGGCCCGCATCGTTGTGAAGTTTGGTGGCACGTCGGTTGCCACAGTTGAGCGCATTCGTCATGCCGCCCGGCACATTAAGCGCGAAGTCGACGCTGGCAACGAAGTTGCAGTGGTGGTCTCCGCCATGTCCGGCAAGACTAATGAGCTGGTCGGCTGGGTCAATGAAGCCTCGAAGTTTCATGATGCGCGCGAATATGACGCCGTAGTCGCTTCCGGCGAGCAGGTGACCGCAGGGCTTATGGCGATTGTTCTTGCCGACATGGGCATTGAATCCCGTTCGTTCGCCGGCTGGCAGGTTCCGATTCGAACCGATGATGCACATGGCGCAGCCCGCATCGCCGAGATCGACCCGAGTGAACTCGACAAGCGCATGAAGTCCGGTTGGGTGCCGGTGATTACCGGCTTCCAGGGCGTTGCGCCGAGCGGCCGCGTAACAACGCTCGGTCGGGGTGGATCAGATACAAGCGCGGTGGCGGTGGCGGCTGCCGTCGGCGCCGATCGGTGCGACATCTATACGGACGTCGATGGCGTCTACACCACCGATCCGCGAATCGTTTCACGGGCGCGCCGGCTTTCCAAGATCGCCTTCGAGGAGATGCTGGAAATGGCATCGCTCGGGGCCAAGGTCTTGATGATCCGCTCAGTGGAAATGGCGATGGCGCATAAGGTGCGGCTTGTCGTTCGGTCGAGTTTCGAGGATCCGGATGCGCCCCAGATAGGGCCGGACGGGCTGCCGGGCGTTCCCGGCACGCTGGTGTGCGACGAGGATGAGATCATGGAAAAGCAGATCGTTTCGGGCATTACCTTGGCGCGCGGTGAAGCCAAGATCACGTTGCGCGGTGTCAAGGACAAGCCGGGGGTCGCGGCGGCGGTGTTTGGTGCGCTGGCGGACCAATCGATTGTTGTCGACATGATCGTGCAGAACATTGCCGATGACGGGGCATCGACCGATATCACCTTCACGGTGCCCGATTCCGAGTATGACAAGGCCGTCAACGCCATTGAGGGCGCGCGCAGCGCGGTCGATTTCCGGCATCTGACCGGCTCGCGTGGGGGTGCCAAGATCTCGGTTGTGGGCGTTGGTATGCGAAGCCATGCTGGCGTTGCTTCGACGATGTTCCGCGCGATGGCAGACCGCGGCATCAATATCCAGCTGATCACGACGTCCGAGATCAAGACCTCGGTATTGATCGACGATGAATACGCAGAACTTGCGGTTCGCACGCTCCATACGTATTACGGTCTGGATATGAAGGACGCCTGACCGGAGCGGCTTTCGCATCATTCACCGGTCGGGCAGGGGGGCGGCCGGGTGCCGCCGGGAACGAGATGGCCACAGTGATCAGCGGCCCTCGCGTGCTGTTGCGGCAACTGCGCGAGACCATGGCGGAGCCGCTAGCTTCGCAGGAGCGCCTCGACAAGATCGTGAACCTTATCGCCGAGAACATGCAGACCGACGTCTGCTCGTTCTACGTGCTGCGCGACGATGGCGCGCTGGAGCTGTTCGCAACGAAGGGCCTGAAGGCCGAATCCGTACACATGACGACACTGCGGCTGGGCGAGGGCCTTGTCGGCTTGATCGCGGCTGAAGCCGAGCCCTTGCGGCTCGACGATGCGCCCAGTCATCCGGGGTTCGCCTATCGTCCGGAAACGGGTGAAGAACAATACCAGTCCTTCCTTGGCGTGCCGGTGCTCAGGGCGGGCCAGACGCTCGGCGTGCTCGTCGTGCAGAACGCTGAACGCCGGGTCTACGGCGAGGATGAGACCGAGGCGATGCAGACGACGGCGACGATTCTCGCCGAAATGATCGCCACATCGGAATTCGACAATCTCATCAAGCCCGGCTCCGATATCGATCTGCGTCGGCCACGCATGTTCACTGGCGTAAGCCTCACCGAGGGCATCGCGCTCGGCACAGTGGTGCTGCACGATCCGCGCGTCGTCGTGACCAATTTTATCGCGGAAGATACCGACCAGGAGAAGTTCAAGCTCGATCAGGCGCTCGAGCGGATGCGCGGCTCCATCGATGCCATGCTTGACCGCGGTGATATGCAGCCCTCGACCGACCACCGCGAGATCCTCGAGACCTATCGGATGTTCGCCAATGACCGCGGCTGGGTGAACCGTATTACCGAGGCCATTGATAATGGTCTGACGGCAGAAGCTGCGGTCGAGCGTGTACAGAACGACACGCGCGCCCGAATGATGCGCCAGACCGACCCCTATATTCGTGAACGGCTGCATGACCTCGACGATCTGGCCAATCGCCTGCTGCGTGTCCTCACCGGCGACCATCAAGGGATGGGGCGAAATCTGCCGGATAATGCGATTTTGGTGGCCCGCAATATGGGCCCTGCCGAACTGCTCGAATATGATCGCACAAAGCTGCGCGGCATTGCTCTCGAAGAGGGCGGCAGCACTTCGCACGTGGCGATCGTTGCCCGCTCTTTGGGACTGGTGGCTGTCGGGCAGGCCGACTCTATCGTTTCGATGTCTGAAAGCGGCGACGACATCATTCTCGATGGTCAGGCAGGGCAGGTCCATCTGCGTCCGACCCCTGATATCGAGCAGATCTATGTCGACAAGGTCCGGATCAGCGCACGCCGTCAAGCCCATTATGCGGCGCTCAAGTCGAAACCTTCGGTCACGCGTGACGGCACCGAGATCACGCTGCTGCACAATTCAGGGCTGGTAGCGGATCTGCCCATGCTCAATGACACCGGCGCGGCCGGGGTTGGGCTGTTCCGCACCGAACTGCAATTCATGATCGCCTCGCGCCTGCCGCGCCTGCAGGAACAGGTAGATCTCTACGCCGAGGCCATGCGCATCGCCGGCGATCGGCCCCTGGTCTTCCGATTACTGGATATCGGCGGCGACAAGGTGGTGCCGTATCTGCGCGCGACCGCTGAAGAAAACCCGGCCATGGGCTATCGCTCGATCCGGCTTGGCCTTGATCGACCGGGTTTGTTGCGCACCCAGATCAGGGCGCTGCTGATCGCAGCGGCCGGGCGTCCCTTGAAGATCCTCGTGCCGATGGTCACCGAAACGTTCGAGTTCACGCAGACGCGGATCGTCGTCAAGCGTGAGGTCGAGCGTTTGCGCCGGGCGGGTGAACCCGTGCCGGAACGCATTGAGCTCGGCGCGATGGTGGAGGTGCCCTCACTGCTGTTCGAGCTCGATCGTTTATTGCCCGAGACGGATTTCGTCTCGATCGGCTCGAATGACCTGGTGCAGTTCCTCACCGCCGCAGACAGATCGAACCCGCGGGTTTCCCGGGCTTATGATCCAATCGCCTTGCCGCGTCTGCGGGCAATAAAACTCGTGGTCGATGCCGGCCGGCGCTATAATATTCCGGTGACGATGTGCGGCGAACTGGCTGGACGCCCAGTCGAGGCGCTCGCACTGATGGCGATCGGCATGACGCGGCTGTCGATGGGTCCGGGATCGATCGGCCCGATCAAGGAGTTGGTGCTGAACCTCGACCTTGAGCCGGTGCATCAATCGGTCATGGCCGCTCTGACCGACGGGGCCGATGGGGTCGGTATTCGCGATCTGCTCGCCGAGTGGATAGACAAGCAGAACCTGCCGATCTAGCAACTTGATCGACACGACGGCGCAGCCTAAATGCGCTCGCATACTCTTATAACAGGATCGATATGGCGACGCTTCCGCACGACAAACTCGACGCTCTCGAAATGCGCTTCCAATACGTAGAAGCAGCTTTGTCGGGCGGTGCGTCGGCGGACGAGTATGTGAAGCTTTCCAAGGAGCATTCTGACCTCGCCCCGATCGTCGGCCCGATCGGCGAGTACAAGAAAGCCGTGAAGGATCTCGCCGATGCCAGGGCCTTGGCAAAATCTGGCGATCCTGAAATGCGCGAGATGGCTGAACTTGAGATCGAGTCGCTCGAGGATCAGATCGAGGAATTGATCGGGCGCATCCAAGTTCTCCTTCTTCCCAAGGATGCGGCAGACGAAAAGAACATCATCCTTGAAATTCGCGGGGGCACTGGGGGCGACGAGGCGGCTCTGTTCGCCGGCGATCTGCTGCGCATGTATGAACGCTATGCAGCAATACGCGGGTGGAAGCTGACGATCATGGAAGATAGCCCTGGCGAGGCCGGGGGCTTCAAGGAAGTCATCGCCAATATGTCCGGCAAGGGCGTTTACGCGCGCATGAAGTATGAAAGCGGCGTTCATCGCGTACAGCGTGTGCCCGAAACGGAAGCATCGGGCCGGATCCATACATCGGCGGCGACTGTGGCAGTTCTTCCGGAAGTCGAGGACATAGACATCGACATCCGCGCCGAAGATATCCGGATCGATACCATGCGCGCCTCCGGCGCTGGTGGGCAGCACGTCAACACCACCGACTCGGCCGTGCGTATCACCCACTTGCCGACGGGAATCGTCGTGACATCGGCGCAAAAAAGTCAGCATCAGAACCGGGCGATCGCAATGCAGGTTTTGCGTGCCCGCCTGTTTGATGCGCAGGAGGCCGAGCGCAACTCCGCGCGCGCGGAGGCGCGCAAGGGCCAGGTGGGGTCGGGCGACCGTTCCGAACGCATCCGCACCTACAATTTTCCACAGGGGCGCGTAACCGACCACAGGATCAACCTGACCCTTTACAAGCTCGACAAGGTGATGGTGGGCGAAGCGCTTGATGAGTTGATCGATGCGCTGATCACCGAAGATCAGGCCGAACAACTGGCGGCGATGGAAGCGCAAGGCTGACAATGGCGGTGACGCTGGGCGCGATGTGGCGCGCAGGACGTGATCGGCTGGCTGCTGCGGGGATCGAAGGCGCGTCGCGCGACGCGCGCCTGCTTGCCGAGTTTGCGATCGGGTTTGATGCGTTGCAACTTTCGACGCGCGAGCGTGAAGAGGCGCCCGAGCAAGCGACAATTCTCTATAATTCGCTCATCGAAAAGCGCGCCTCCGGCATGCCTGTGGCTCGGCTGACCAATGAGCAATGGTTTTACGGCTTGGCGTTTCAACTCTCCCCTGCCACGCTGGTGCCGCGTCCTGAAACGGAAGCTTTGGTCGATCTGGCGCTGGCAATGCTAGGCGCTCAAGAGGCGCCGCGCTTTCTCGATCTCGGCACCGGCTCCGGATGTATCGGCGTCTCGATTGCTGCGAACCTGCCGCGTGTAACAGGTGTCGCGACAGACTTGAGCGTCGAGGCGCTGCGTGTTGCCGCAGACAATGCGCGCCGCCACGGTGTCGCCGACCGGCTGAAGTTTCTCGAAGGAGAGTGGTTTAGAGCGCTCGACGAATTGCATTCATTCGACCTGATCGTTTCCAACCCGCCCTATATCCAGAGCGATGTCATCACCGGTCTTGCGCGCGAAGTGCGCGAACACGATCCTTTACTCGCGCTTGATGGCGGTACTGACGGTCTTGATGCCTATCGTCAACTTGCCGCTGAAGCCGGCCGGTATCTTCGTCCTCGGGGCAAGCTGGCTGTCGAAATCGGATTCGATCAAGGCGAGGCGGTATCGGCGCTGTTCGAAGAGGCTGGATTCGCCGATGTCATAATCGAAAAAGACCTCGCGGGGCTTGATCGTATCGTGTCGGGCAAACATCTTTAGGGCACGACGACGCGAGTGGCGCATTTTTAGCTTGGAATGAAGCGCCGAAGCATATAGCGTGTCCTTGCTGTCACGGCGCATCATGGGCGCCACGGAGATGGCCCCCTTATCATCATCGGAGTGCCTCACGCAGAAGCGTGAAGACCGGCTAGGCCGCGTGGCGCGTGATGAAAACAACGTTTGGGGGCGTCATTCCGCCGACGGCTTTAAGGTCTTCATGAAGCCAACCAGACCGTTGTGCGGCAGCTAAATGCGCCGCCCGCTCTCGGCCAGACAGGGCATGATCCTGTCCGCCATTTCGTGACGCTTAGTTATACGAGTTACAAAGCGACCAGATGAGACCAAATCAGCAGAACAACAAGAACCGCTCGCGTGGCCGGAACGGTGGACGCAAGCACGTTAATCCCTTGTCCCGTAATTATGAAAGCAACGGGCCGGACGTGAAGGTGCGCGGCAATGCCTCGCATATTGCCGAAAAATACCAGCAACTGGCCCGGGATGCGGTGTCCTCGGGAGATTCGGTAATGGCGGAGAATTATCTCCAGCATGCCGAGCACTATTTCCGGATCGTCATGGCGGCACAGCCGCAGCAGCGCCCTGATTACAATCAGGACAATGACTCCGACGAATCTGAGGACGGCAACGAGACAGCGAACGCTAACTCGAATGTCGGGCATCAGCAGCAGCCTGAGCGGCCTCGGGTGCAAACCGAAGAACAGGCAGAAGCCGCGCCGCAGCCTCAGCCGCGTGCACCGCGCCAGCGCCGGTCTGCCGAGGCGAAAAAGGCCGAGGCCAGCGAGAATCCTCCCGAGGCAGTGGCGGAAGCAAAACCCGCTGATGCTGCAGAGCAGCCACAATCGGCGTCGTCGAGCGATGAAGGTGAAGAGTCTCCGCGCAAGCGGCGTCCGCGCCGTCGGCGGGCTTCATCGGAACCGACTGGCGAAAGCGGCGAAACCTCAAAAGCTGCGGATACCGGGGAACTGCCGGCCTTCATCACATCGGGCAGCCCTGCAGCCGCCGAATAGTACGGCGATATATCCGTTCATGCATCTGAAAGGCTGGGCAATTGCCCGGCCTTTTCGTTGTTGAGGCATCTTTTCGTTTCTTCTTGCCGCCCTATATCCAATGTCGAGAGCGCAAATGCTGCCAAGCAGGTTTGCGCCTGATCAAGGACCGACGTCGCGTTACGTGCTGTTTAGGCGAACCGGCGGGCGGAAAGGAGAGACGATGAATATCGAAAAGTACACAGAGCGGGCACGCGGGTTCATCCAGAGCGCGCAGACCATGGCTCTCGGGCAGGGGCATCAGCAGTTCGCCCCCATTCACCTGTTGAAGGTGCTGCTCGACGATACTGAAGGCATGGCCAGCGGGCTGATCGAGCGCGCCGGCGGCGATCCGCGTATGGCGCGTGCTGAAACTGAAGCCGCCATTAATAAGATTCCCAAAGTGTCGGGCAGCGGCGCCAGCCAGCTATATCTGGGCCGTGAATTGGCGCGGGTATTCGAGACGGCGGAGAGCGCGGCTCAAAAGGCGGGTGATTCTTTCGTCACCGTCGAGCGGTTGCTGCTTGCGCTGGTGATGGAAAAAGACACGGATGCCGGTAAAGTTCTCGCTGCCGCCGGTGTGACGCCGCAGACCCTCAATGCTGCCATTGAGGAGATCCGCAAGGGTCGCACTGCAGACTCGGCATCCGCTGAGAACGCCTACGACGCCCTGAAGAAGTATGCCCGCGATCTGACCGCAGACGTGCGCGCGGGCAAGCTCGACCCGGTGATCGGTCGTGACGAAGAGATTCGCCGCACTATTCAGGTGCTGAGCCGCCGTACGAAGAACAACCCGGTTTTGATTGGCGAGCCAGGGGTCGGCAAAACCGCCATTGCTGAAGGTTTGGCGATCCGGATCGTCAACGGTGACGTGCCGGAATCGCTCAGGAACAAGTCGCTGATGGCGCTCGACATGGGTGCGCTGATCGCCGGTGCCAAATATCGCGGTGAGTTCGAAGAGCGCCTGAAGGCCGTTCTCAGCGAAATTACGGCGGCGGACGGGCAGATCATCTTGTTCATTGATGAGATGCACACGCTTGTCGGCGCGGGTAAGGCAGATGGCGCAATGGACGCCTCGAACCTATTGAAGCCTGCACTCGCCCGGGGCGAACTGCACTGCGTGGGTGCGACAACGCTCGATGAATATCGCAAACACGTTGAAAAGGACGCTGCACTTGCACGTCGTTTCCAGCCGGTATTCGTCGACGAACCAACAGTCGAGGACACGATTTCGGTGCTTCGCGGCCTCAAGGAAAAATACGAGCTGCATCACGGCATCCGCATCTCGGACTCGGCGCTTGTTAGTGCTGCAACGCTTTCCAACCGCTACATTACCGACAGGTTCCTGCCGGACAAGGCCATCGACCTCATGGACGAGGCGGCGGCGCGTCTGCGTATGGCTGTCGATTCCAAGCCAGAGGCTCTCGACGAGCTCGACCGGCGCATCATGCAGCTGAAGATCGAGCGGGAAGCTCTGAAGAAGGAGACCGATGACGCGTCTCGGCAGCGGCTCGAGCGTCTTGAGGGGGATCTGGCGGATCTCGAAGATGAAGCGCAAACCCTTTCAACCAGATGGCTGGCCGAAAAGGAGCGCCTGAGCGGCAGCCAGAAGCTCAAGGAAGAACTCGACAAGGCCCGCAGCGAACTCGAAATTGCGCAGCGGCGCGGTGATCTCGGCCGGGCGGGCGAACTTGCCTACGGTGTCATCCCCGATCTTGAAAAGCGCATCAATGTCGCTGAAGGAGCGGAGGGCGAGTCGGCGGCTGGACCGATGGTCGAAGAAGTCGTGACGCCGACGCACATCGCGCAGGTCGTCTCCCGCTGGACTGGTATTCCGGTGGACCGGATGCTGGAAGGCGAACGCGAGAAGCTGATGCACATGGAAGACACGCTCGGTGCTCGCGTGATCGGACAGGACGAAGCAGTGGCGGCCGTTTCAAAAGCGGTGCGGCGCGCACGTGCCGGTCTTCAGGATCCGAACCGGCCAATCGGCTCGTTCATCTTCCTCGGTCCGACCGGCGTCGGCAAAACCGAGCTGACCAAGTCACTGGCGCAGTTCCTGTTCGACGATGAAACCGCGATGGTGCGGCTCGACATGTCGGAGTTCATGGAGAAGCACTCGGTCGCCCGGTTGATCGGCGCGCCTCCCGGCTATGTTGGCTATGATGAAGGCGGTGTGTTGACCGAGGCTGTGCGGCGTCGGCCCTATCAGGTCGTCTTGTTTGACGAGATCGAAAAGGCGCATCCCGACGTTTTCAACGTCCTGCTGCAGGTGCTTGATGACGGCAGGTTGACGGACGGGCAGGGACGCACTGTCGATTTCAGGAACACGGTTATCATCATGACGTCCAATCTGGGGGCGGAATATCTGGTGAACCTCAATGAAGGCGAGTCGGTTGAACTGGCCCGTGGCAAGGTCCTCGACATCGTGCGTGCGACTTTCCGGCCGGAATTCCTCAACCGGATCGATGAGACGCTTCTGTTCCATCGGCTTGACCGCAGCCATATGGGTGGCATCGTCGACATTCAGCTGGAACGCCTGAAAAAGCTTCTCGAAGAACGGGATATCGATCTTGAACTGACCGAGGGGGCGCGCGCCTGGCTCGCCAATGAAGGCTATGATCCTGCCTACGGTGCGCGCCCGCTCAAGCGGGTGATTCAGCGCGAGGTTCAGGACCGCCTGGCCGATGCTATCCTGTCGGGAGAAGTTGCCGACGGCGATTCCGTTATCGTCGATAGCGGTGCGGAAGGGTTGGTGCTTCGACGCACTGATGCAGAAGCATTGCCGGGTGCGGCGGCCTAAGTCACATCTACGCTGAAAAAATCATTGGCCGGCGAAATCATCGCCGGCCATTTTGTATTTACGCGCTTGTCTCATGCCGCTAGATTGTGAACGAAACAAGAACGGGAGGGCGTGATATTCAAGCTTGACTACCTGGAACTGCCAAGCAGTAATGGCGACGCTACCAGCCGATTTTTGGCTGAGGCTTTCGGATGGGAGCGCATCACTTATGGCCCTGAATATTCAGGAGCGAGCGGCGCCGGCATTGATATCGGTGTCGATTCGTCCGCAGAACGCGTGCCGGTTCCGCTCCCTGTGATCCGCACTGACGATCTTGATACTGCCGAAGCGCGGGTGCGCAAGGCTGGCGGGGTGGTGACGCGGGCACAGTTCGATTTTCCGGGCGGCCGTCGCTTTCACGCGCGGGAGCCTGGTGGCACCGAGTTTGCCGTCTATGTCGATCGTGAGGCTGACTAGGTTCGCGTCGATACAAGGCGAACCCGCTAGCTAGTTCGAGGCAATGGTCATCGGTTGGGCGTCGCGGTTCATCAGGCCATCGACCTGCGCCACCATCTGCTCGAGTTGCGGCCGGTACTGTTCCGGAAGCGCGTTCTCGCGTGGAAGCTTGACGCTCAAGGCGTCGACGAAATTGCCATTGATCTTGATCTCGAAGTGCAGATGAGGACCGGTGGAGTAGCCGGTCGACCCTACATAGCCGATCAACTGGCCCTGGCGCACCCGCACGCCGGGCCGCATGCCTTCGGCAAATCCGCGCATGTGGGCGTACCCGGTTTCGTAGCCATTGACGTGCTCAATCTCGACCTTGTTGCCGTAGCCGGATTGACGTCCGGCAAATGCCACTACGCCGTCGCCGGCCGAATAAATCGGCGTTCCCGATGGTGCTGCAAGATCGGTGCCGGTATGGAGGCGCCTGCTCTTGAAGATCGGGTGCACGCGATAGCCGAAACGAGACGCAACTCGACCGCCGCCCTCGAGCGGGCGGCGCATGAGGAACCTCTTGCCGGTTTCGCCATCCGGTCCGTAATAATCCACTGCCCCGTCAGGCGTGACAAAGCGGTAGAACTTTCGGGTTGTGTCACCGAGCGTCAGCCCGACATAGAGCAGATCCTGGTGGCCTTCCGCATCGGGCTGCGCTTTGAGAATCTCAATTGAATCGCCGGGGGCGATCCTGCGCGTCAGGTCAACATCGTAGGCGTAAAGCGCAACGATGCGCTGGATCGTCTCGTCGGACAGATCGTGCTTGCGACCAGTCTCCCAGATCGAGCGATAAACGGAGGGTAGTGTTGCGACGTTGACCTCTTCGGTGTCCTCGTCGGGGAAATCCATCTCCGGTGGCGCCAGTCCGATGACGTATTTGCCGTTGTCGGTCAAAGCCACCGTCACCGCGTGACGGTCCAAGTCGTTTTGCTGATCGTGCAGATAGATGCTCATACGGTAGGGAATAACGCTATCGGCATTGCGCGCAGGTCCGAACAGAATGCGCAGGCGTGCGCCGCGCGGCAGTTCGATCGAGGGGAAGACGTTGCGCAAGGTGCCGTTGATCGCCTCGATCATCGTGTCGGTGAAGCCGTTGCGCCGGAGCACCTCGACCAATGGGCTCGGTTCCTTGATTGTCAGTATGCGCTCGGTACGTCCGAGCGCCAGACTTTCTGGCGTCGTGGTCTTGGGGACGACAGTCACGTTCTCGGCGATGCCGGAGACGAGCGTGTCGCTTTCGAGATCGCCGATGCCGATCTCGCGCACTGTCGGGCCCATGGATGCATAGGCCATCATCGATCCGGATTCGATGTCTGAGTAGGCGGCTTCGACTGTGGCGCGTACGAAGCGGGCCGCGGCGGCGTCGCCAATTGCGCGGGCAGGCACGAAGCTTGCCGGCATGTCGGACTGGCGCACCATCATCTCGCCCTCGACTTCCGCGCCATAAAGATCCGTGTTGGCTTCGCCGCCCGAGGATGTGCGCTCGGGTTCCAGATCCTGGAGGATCGCGACCGGATCATACCTTGGGACATCCTGCGAAAGCGACGTGGCCGCAGTGGCGAGAGTGGCGCGGATACGAACGAACGGTTCGTTTCGCACAATCACCCGCCCATCCACGACTTCGCGAATGCCGGCTTCGA
>NZ_BMZE01000005.1:0-32500 GCF_014652635.1 Devosia pacifica | reverse complement strand
TGAAGTTCGCCGCGCCTATAATGAAACAGTGCACCAGATAACCGAAATCATTTCCCGCTTGCGCGAGACATCGGCCCAGACGCGTGATGCGACTGGTGAACTGTTGACCGGTGCCAATGATCTCGCCGAGCGCACAACGCGCCAGGCGGCTGCAATCGAGGAGACATCTGCTGCGCTCGAGCAACTGTCTGAACGTGTGACTGCGAACTCGGGCAGGGTGCAATCGGCGAGCGCAGGCATGCAGATGGCGACGCGCTCGGCCGATGAAACCGGTTCGGTGATGGGGGAGGCGAGCGAGGCCATGGAGCGGATTTCCGCTTCATCCGCCAAGATTTCCAAGATCATCGGGATGATCGATGATATCGCGTTCCAAACGAACTTGCTGGCCCTCAATGCCTCTGTGGAGGCCGCAAGGGCCGGCGACGCCGGCAAGGGATTTGCCGTGGTGGCGGTCGAAGTACGTCGTCTGGCGCAATCGGCTGCAAATGCGTCATCAGAGGTCAAGGCGCTGATCGATCGATCAGGCGGTGAAGTGGTCGATGGCAGCAAGCTGGTTGCCGCGGCCGCCAGCAAGCTCGAATTCATGGTAGGCCAGATCAGGCAGAACGCTCACCTGATCCAAGAGATCGCCGAGGCCAATCAGGAGCAGGCGGGTGCCATCGCCGAGGTCAATGTTGCCATACGCCAAATGGATGAGATGACGCAGCACAATGCCGCTTTGGTCGAAGAGATGAATGCGACGATCGATCAGACAGAGGAGCGTGCGCGGGATCTCGACCACATGGTCGCAATGTTTACGACCAACACGGCTTCCCCCGTTCAGCCGGCAAAAAAGCCCAAGCGTGCGCCCGAGCAGGATCGCTTGTACGCTGTCAGCGGCAATACTGCGCTAAAGCAGGAATGGAGCGAGTTCTAGCAGCGTTTTCTGCCGCGGCCTTTGAGAAGAGTGCTGCGGCAGATGCCATCAGGGCGTACGCGCATTGATGTCTGGACCACGAGCCGTATCGCGTGGGGTCTCGGTGTAATTGAACGTGACGACGTGCCGACCGGGCGAGAGACCATGATCCCTCCCCGTGTCTATGGGTTTGTTGTCAAGACGGGTATTGCGGTATTCTGATCGCAACCTCAAAAGCCCGCTTGATGAATCCGGGACTTCGAGGTCGTAGCGAACCAGGTCACCCTCAACGCTCCACGCTGCCGAGACCATGCCTCGCGGACTGTCATGCGTCGCGTGTACCGGTGAAAGGGCGGGCAGAATCGTCGGCTCGAAAACAATGGTTTCAAGCCCCGGTTTTTCGGGGGCGGGCCGAAACCCGGCAACGCCTTCGAGCAGCCATTGTCACACCGCGCCATAGGCGTAGTGATTGTACGAGTTCATCTGCGGATCGTAGATCGTTCCATCCGCCTGTACGGCATCCCAGCGCTCCCAGATGGTCGTCGCGCCCGGGTCCGGGCAAACATGGGGCACGGCGCCATCCTGACGCTGGTCCGCCATTAGATCCCGCAGCCATTTTCTAAAGGCCGTGCACGTCGCCTAGGTAACAGGCCGTGCCCGCGAACACCTGAGCGTCACCAGTCCAGCCGAGCCGCTCATCGCGCTGCGGGGCGCTGCTGCGGCAGGCTTGGCGGCCTTGGCCGCGGGGAGGTCAGCACCAGGGCTGGAGCAGTTGAGCGGCCAGGATGCGGGGCCTAATGGCCTGTGGCGAACGATGACGCAACTTTCTCCCGACTGATCATGCCCGATCATATAACCGGGCGCATTCTCAATTTAAAACTTCAGTTCAGAGGTTACTTCCAGCGAGCGGTCCTCGTGCACGGGCATGTCGTCATTCGGCACATATGCCGCGAGGGCCGCGTCCCGCTCTCGGATGAGACCGGCGATCTCCATCTCGTTAGCTCTTACCACGGCGGTCAGCCAACGATTGACCAGATAGGACGGCCGCGGCATCTCGATGTTGAAGCGCTCAAGCAGGGCTATCGTCGGTTCTGCCGCGAGCCAAGTGTCGCCGACGACCCATTGGTTGACGGTGAACAACCGAACCAAACGTCCATGCGCATCAACACCAATTGCGATCAGATGATGGACTGGTCCGTCACGTCCATCGGGACGGACGAAGCAATGAAAGTGGCCGTGTTCGCCCTTTTGGGAAGAGTCTTCATGACAATGGTAAAACCACTGGCCCCCGCTTTCCGGGTCGAAAACTTCACCTTCGGGGTAGTGCGTCCACATCGTCAGCCCCTGCTGATCACGCAGGGTTTCGGTTGTAACTGTCAGCCCGCCTTTGGCGAGCAAGGCCTCGCAATAGGCGACTTCCTCGAGAGCACGGTTCGGAGACTCCTCAGTCATCGGAACTGACAGGGGAACTGGTGGTTTCGCCGTTTTCGGGCATCGGCAAGGGAGCCGGCGGTGGCGGTGCGAGTTGCGATTCGGCCTGATCTGCCGGCGGGGTGGCCGGAGGTGGCGGTGGCGGCGCAAGGGAAGGAGCGGCTGCCTCATCGGCCTCGGGCTCGGGTCGAGCCGCAGGCGGCGGGGGCGGCGCGGCAAGATCTGTTTCAGCCGGTGGCTGGGCCGGTGCCGGCGGTGGTGGCGCGAGTGGCGCACCAGCGGCGCAAGGGGCGCCTGCTGCACAGGGAGCGACAGGAGCACCCGCGGCGCAGGGGGCTGCCACCGGGGCCGGCGCTCCTGCAGCGCAGGGCGCGGCGCTTGGAGCTCCGGCTGCACAAGGTGCGCCGGCTGCGCACGGGGCATCGGCCGTGACCATAGATACTGCAGCGGGCGGAGCCGGGGGATGGGTGAAGTGATCGACTGCCACAGCCGCTGTGGTTGCCGCGAGGGCTGCGCCGAACAGAACGGTATTGCGTGTCGTGCTCATTTGCGGCTCAACCCATCAAGGCCGAATAACGGCCGAACATAGATGCCGGCGAAAGAGCCGACGAAGGCAGCGGCGAACCACACCCAACCATGAAGACTGCCCGAGGCGATGCCGGAGAACAGTGCCCCGATATTGCAGCCGAAGGACAGGCGAGCGCCATAGCCCATCAGCAGCCCGCCAATCGCTGCGGCGGCAAATGATGCCAGCGGCACCTTGACCTTGGGAGCGAACTTGCCTGCAAGCGCCGCCGACAGGCCGGCACCGAGGATGATACCGAAATTCATCACCGAGGTGTTGTCGGTCAGGACCGAACTGTTCAGAGCGCTGGCTTGTGCCGGCCATGTCCAGAACTCCCAGCTCGCAACAGGGATACCGATCGCGTCGGCGATCTTTGCCCCCCAAAGGCCAAAGCCATAGGTGATCGACCACGGGTGGCCGGCAAGCAAGAGAGTCGCGACGTTAAGGATCGCCAGAACGAGACCGGCACCCACCAGCGGCCACGGCCCGTAGAGCAGCCAGGTCCAGCCCGGGCGACGCGGCCCGACATCCTTTTCGATATCACCATGGGCGCGCCGCTCGACAAGAGCCGTGATGAGCGCGACGAGCGCCAGGCCGGCAATCGTTGCTGCAATGGCAAGACCCGGGCCGAACTGGCGACCCAGATCGATTGGCGGCAGCGAGGGCTGGGCCAGCCACCAAGGCAGGTGCGCCGTGCCGATAACCGCGCCGACGATGAAGAAGACGAGGGTGATCAGCATGCGGGAGGAGCCGCCACCGACGGTAAACAGGGTGCCGGAACCGCATCCGCCGCCAAGCTGCATGCCGAGCCCGAAGATTGCAGCGCCGATTACCACCGATACGCCGACGGGCGCCAGCGCGCCAACGAGGGCCTGGCCACCGAGAGATCCTGCGGCCAGAAGTGGCAGCATGGCGATGGCGGCGACGCCGATCATCAGCATCTGGGCGCGCATGCCGCGACCGCGCTTCTCGACCACCATGCGGCGCCAGCCGCCGGTGAAGCCGAACGAGCCGTGATACAGCGCCGCGCCCAGCCCACCACCGACGAGGAACAGGCTCGCCTGACGAAGATCCACCAGCAGCGTGATGGCAAAAAATCCGATCAACAGCATGGCCGCTGCGACCATCGCCGGCAGGCGATCGGACGTGGCTGCGGGCAGGTAGTTGGGGGCGGGCGTTGCGATGTCGCTCATTTAGGATCTCTATGAAAAAGCGGGCGGGACAGCGCCCCGCCCGCCCGATGATCAAATCGGTTCAGATTTACTCTACAGGATGCGCAGGGTCCTGCGTCCATTCCGACATCGAGCCATCATACATGCTGGCATTGGGATTGCCCTGCACTTCGCTGATGGCGAACCAGGCGATTGAGGCCCAATGGCCAGTATTGCAGAAAACGATGTTCTCCTCGTCGGCAGCAAGACCAACGGCCTCTGTCAGCGAAGCGACAGTCTCAGGCTGCGCGAACGCAGCGTAGTCAGCGCTGTAGACTTCGCTATGAGGAATGTTGACGGCACCGGGGATAGTGCCGGCAGTCGCAACGACGGGGCTCTTGCTCTGGCCCTCGTACTGCTCGACCGGGCGGCCATCGACGAGCGCGATGCCGTCTTCGAGCGCGGCCTCAACCTCTTCGGTCGTTGCGAGCAGGTCTTCTTGCAGGTCAGCTGTAAACTCGGCGGGCTCAGGCTGCGTCGCTTCGGCGACGAATTCGCCGCCGGCGGCGCTCAGCTGACGCCAGCCGCCATCGAGGATCGAGACATCCTCGTGGCCGAGATACTTGAAGGTCCAGTAGACGCGCGTTGCGCCGCCGAACTCCGAGGAATCGGTGCCCCACGGGACGATCACTACATGATCATCATTGTCGATCCCAAGGCTGCCGATCAGCGCGGTGATGTCTTCAATTGCGGGCAGCTTGCCCGGTACGCCATCGATCTCCGTACGCCAGCCGGCCGAGCCGTAGGGCGCAACGACTGCATTTGCGATATACGGCGTGCCGCCGAGATCGGTGCCTTCGATGTTGTCGCGGATGTCGAGGATGACGAGGTTTTCGTCGCCGGCGTGGTCAATCAACCAGTTGGCGTCGACCAGTGGGCGGGTTTCGGATTGCTGCGCCATGGCGGGAGCGGCAAGACCGAGAGTAAACGCAAGCGCGATTGCGGTGAGGCGCATGAGCGATAATCCTCCTGATAAATCTGCTGTGTTTTGCCTCAGCCAAGGACGAAAAACGAGTCTACTGCAGTGCCTATTCATCCAGCGCATTGGAATGGCTTGCCCGCAGATGGCGCTTTGCTAGTACCCAATTGCGGGCGATGAAAATGCGCCTATTCCGCTGCCGCCCGGCCCATGTCCTCGCTATCGGGCCCGGCGGGATCACCAGGGGCTGTCTCGCAGCCGAGATCGGGCAGAGCAAGAATGCGGCCGCCGCGAAGATCCATGCGGACCACCAGCAGCCCCCGCTCCTCGAAATATGTAACCAGTCGGCGTGCGCGCGTTAACGAATGGGTACCGTATATGCGCGCGATGGTGGCATCGGACGGGCAGGGGGCGCCGGCGAGCGCAGTGCGCGCCAGAACCAGAAACACGCCCTGAAGGTCGTCTGTAAGACTCTCTGAAAGCTTGAGCGCCTGCTGCCAGGCCGGATCTTCGGCGATGGTGCCCTCGGCGCCGGCGCGCGCAATCGCAAGTTTGCGCTTGAACGAGGAAAGCGATGGTGCCTCGCCCGGCACACGCCGAATGCGGCAACGCACGAGGAAATCCTGATAGAGCACCGCCGTGGTCCGGAAGCCGGAATCCGGATCGTCCAGCAATTGGTGCATGACCTCCTCGATCATCGCATTGCGCTCGGCCGCATCGATTTCAGGAAAGAGGCTCGAAGGTGCGGGCTCTGGAGATTGCGGACGCGCGACTTCTTCGATGATGTCGTCGGTCGGGCGTGGCGGCGGTGGCGCGGGGCGTGGTGTTCTGCGGACCGGCTCGGCGATCGGTGCGAAGAGAAGCGACTCGGCGTCCTCCGGCGCTTCCGGCAAGGGGGTAAGTTTTGGGCTGGTCGAGCGCGCGGCTGTTTCCACCGGCCCGATGGTGATCGGCAGCGGACGGCGCGAAAGAGCCGGGCCGAGGGCGATGAAGCGTCCGCGCTCGAGATCGCGAAATTGTTCTGCCTGGCGCCGGTCCATGCCGAGCAGGTCAGCAGCCCGCGCCATATCGATATCGAGGAAGGTGCGGCCCATCAAAAAGTTGCTCGCCTCGGCGGCAACGTTCTTGGCGAGTTTTGCAAGCCGCTGCGTTGCGATGACGCCCGCCAGACCGCGCTTGCGCCCACGGCACATGAGGTTGGTCATGGCGCCGAGCGAGAGCTTTCGTGCTTCATCGGAAACGTCGCCGGCGGCTGCAGGCGCGAACAATTGCGCCTCGTCGACGACGACGAGCACCGGATACCAGAAGTCCCGATCAGCATCGAACAGACCGCCGAGAAATGCTGCGGCGGCGCGCATCTGCTGATCGACTTCAAGCCCTTCGAGATCGAGCACGACGGAGACGCGATGTTCACGGATGCGGCCGGCGATGCGCGTCAGCTCATGTTCGGTGCGCGCGGCATCGACGACCACATGGCCGAACTTGTCCGCAAGCGTGACGAAGTCACCTTCGGGATCGATTACGCATTGCTGCACCCACGGGGCGCTCTGTTCCAGAAGCCGCCGCAAGAGATGCGACTTGCCCGATCCGGAATTGCCTTGCACCAGAAGCCGTGTGGCGAGCAGTTCCTCAAGATCGAGCTCGGCTGGGCGCGCTTGCTGCGCAGTGCCCATATCGATGGCGACCTGCATACTGTCTCCGGCTGGGGATGCGCTCGCATCTAGCGGGAGAGGCGAACGCTCAGGGTTTCCTAAACGGAGCCTATAGCACGATCTCTCGACGATTCGTGCAAGCGCGGACGCCGGTCCACAAAAGATCAAAATGATCCACAGCTTCCGGCGTCCGCAATAATCCTAGAGCTTGACGAGCGTATTCACATCGACCGGGAGACCGGTGTTGAACGACTTGTTGGCGGCAATGCCGGTAAGGATCGACAAGGCGCCGTCGCGATGGTTGGCGCCATAGCCGGGGCGCGGCTCAGCGTTGCCGAAGATCTCTTCGAGCATGATCTTGTCGCCGCCGCCGTGGCCACCCTCACCTTGCTTGACCGGCACCTGACGCGCTTCGCCGTGCAGCGGGAAGTGATACAGCGTGACGCCCTTTGCTGCGCCTTCGGTGTCGGAGGTCGAGCCGGCGTTGATGTAGGACGTCTCGTGGACGGTCAGCTCAAGTCGGCCGCCGGTGCCGTTGATGGCAACGTTGAAGCCTTCCCACGGTGCGTAGGCATACAGCGAATAGGTCATGACCGCCTTGTTGCGGTAGCGGACCATGACATTCATCGTGTCTTCGATTGAAATGCCGTCACCGAAAACGTTCTGGTCGCGCTGGTAGCCGTCTTCCTTTTCGGCGTCCCAATAGAGGCCCTTCTGCACCGGGTTGCCGGTCAGATCGATGGCAAACTTGTCGTCCTTCGCAGCTTCGACGCCGGTTGTTCGCGTGTACGGCGTGAAGACGCCGCGCTGCTCGGCATTGGCGCGGCCATAGAACTTCAGATCGCCCATGGCGAACACCGTGTCCGGCTGCGAGCCGAGCCAAAAATTCACGAGATCGAAGTGGTGGGTGGATTTGTGGACCATAAGGCCACCCGAATTGCGCTTGTCGCGGTGCCAGCGGCGGAAATAATCGGCACCGTGACGGGTATCCAGCAGCCACTCGAAATGCACCGAGGTGACAGTGCCGATGGCGCCTTCGGCGATCAGTTCGCGGAGGGCCGAATTGTGCGGGGCGTAGCGGTAGTTGAAGGTGACGCGGACATCGCGTCCGGTGCGCTCGACCGTATCGATGATCTCCTGGCACTTCTCATTGTCGACCGTCATCGGCTTTTCGGTGATGACGTCGCACCCGGCTTCTAGAGCCGCGATGATGTAGATGTGGTGGGTGCGGTCGATCGAGGTGACGATGACGGTGTCGGGTTTCTGCTCGGCGATCATCTTCGAGAAATCGGCGGCCTTGTAGGTCGGCACGGCCTTGCCAGAAAGTTCATTCTCGATAACGCCGTTGGTATAGTCCATGCGAGCCTGGTTGGTGTCGCACAATGCGACGAGCCGGGAGTGTTCGCTGTGTGGACCGAGTATGGCCTCGTAGAACATTCGGGCTCGTCCCCCTGTTCCGACAAGCGCGTAGGTCTTGGACATTCGAAAAGTCTCCCGTCTCCAAAATGCTGGGTAGAGGCCACAGATACCCCGGCGCTCATCTACCATACAAGAATCGCTACCGAAAGATGGCGGTTTACGGTATGTATTGGCGCAATAAGAGCCGGGCTGAGCGGTTTGACCCGCCAAACTGAACCAAGAGCGGGCAAACCGTGCTCGGAATGAACATCAGGGGAGAGGAGCAAAGCGGCATGAACGTAGGCGAACCCGGCGAAGAGACCATGGCCGTCCGGCTCGTTGCAGCTTTGCGCGACGAGATCGTTACGCTTCGCCTCCGGCCGGGTGACGCCATTTCGGAAAGCGATATTGCCGCACGTTACGGAATTTCGCGCCAGCCAGTGCGCGAAGCGTTCATTCGCCTCGCCCAGCAGGGGCTATTGCTGATCCGGCCAAAGCGCGCCACGGTGATCAAGAAGATTTCGCCCGACGGAGTGCGTCAATCACGCTTCATCAGAGAATCGATCGAGGTGGAAATCGTTCGCCGGGTCGCGCTGTGTGCCGATGGTGCTGCCGCCGATCAGTTGAACGCTCTGATCGCCGAGCAGGAGCAGGCGAGCGAAATTCATCGCTTTCACGAGCTCGATGAAGAGTTTCACCGCACGCTCGCGCGTATTGCGGGGGTCGAATACGCCTGGCGGCTGGTGGAGGACCACAAGATCCAGCTCGACCGTGTGCGCTACCTTACGCTCGGCGTCTCCTCGCAACAGCGAGCGATCGCCGAACACAAGATAATCGTCGCGGCAGTGTCGAATGGCGATGCCGCCGAATCCGAAGCAGCGATGCGCGATCATCTGGCCAGGGCGGAACATCTGCTGAGCCAGACCATTGCTGACTATCCGGACTATTTCGAGCCGGTGGACGAGGCGCTCGAAGTCGCGCTCTAGCCGGCGGCACAATAGACGACATCAAGACATCATGAGGAGAATGGTCATGCAGAAGCGTACGCTTGGCAAGACAGGATACAATGTCAGCGAAATCGGGCTCGGCTGCTGGCAGCTTGGAGGCGGCTTCGGCCCCGTTGAGGATCAGACCGCCACGGAAATTCTTGATCAGGCGAACGCTCTCGGGGTCAATTTCTGGGACACCGCCGATGTCTATGGCGGTGGACAATCGGAAACGCGGATCGGCAAGCATCCGAAAAATGCCGATGTGCTGGTGGCAACGAAACTGGGGCGAAATGGAGAGCTGTTTCCAGATTCCTACAGCAAGCAGAAGGTTCGTGAGAGCCTTGAGGGATCGGTGAAGCGGCTGGGCGTCGAAACGCTCGATCTCGCGCAGCTGCACTGCGTGTCCATCGAAGTGCTGCGCGATGGCGCGATTTTCGATTGGATGGAGGAGTTTCAGCGCGATGGGCTGGTGCGCTACTACGGCGCCAGCGTCGAGACCGTCGAGCAGGCCAAGATCTGCCTTGAACGCGATAGCGTCGCGACCCTGCAGATCATCTTCAACATGCTGCGTCAGGAGATGGCCGACGAGATCTTGCCGCGGGCAGCTGAACAGAATGTCGGCATTATCGTGCGGCTGCCGCTGGCGAGTGGGCTGCTCTCGGGCAAGATGACCAAGTCGCAGACGTTCGACGAAGCTGATCACCGCAACTTCAACCGTGATGGTGACAAGTTCTTCGTGGGTGAGACCTTTGCCGGCCTGCCATTCGAGACCGGCGTCGATCTCGTGGATGAACTCAAGACGAAGCTGCCTGAAGGCGCGCCGCTTGCGCAGCTGGCTCTGCGGTGGATTCTCGATCATCCGCAGGTGTCGAGCGTTATTGCCGGTGTCAGCAAGACTGAACAGTTGGCATCGAACGTGGCTGCGACCGAGCTGACGCCGTTCGAGCCAAAGCTGATGGAAGAGCTGTCTACCTGGTACAGGAACGATGTGCGGCCAAACATCCGCGGCGACATCTGAATAGACACAAAGAAGACCTCCGGCTCCGCGCACGTTTGATTGAGCGGGGCCGGCGATGGTGCGTCGGCACTGGCGAAAGCGGTGGGCGGTGCCTACCTTGAATGCAATTGCACGAATTTATCGGTACCGAACATGACCTATCACGCCGCTTTCGACCTGGTCCGCGAAGAGAAGATAGACGACATCCACTCGCTCGCGAGGCACTATCGGCACAAGAAGACCGGTGCCGAGGTGGTGAGCCTCGTCAACGATGACGAGAACAAGGTGTTCGGCATCACCTTCAAGACGCCGCCTGACGATTCGACCGGAATCGCCCATATTCTCGAACACTCGGTGTTATGTGGGAGCCGCAAGTATCCGGTGAAGAAGCCGTTTGTCGAACTCCTCAAGGGTTCGATGCACAGCTTCCTCAACGCCATGACGTTTCCGGATAAAACCGCCTATCCGGTCGCCAGCCAGAACCTGGCCGACTTCTACAACCTCGTTGATGTCTATCTCGATTCCGTCCTGTTCCCGTTGATCAGCGAGGACACTTTCCGCCAGGAAGGCTGGCACTACGAGCTCGAGAACAAGGATGCGCCGCTGACCTACAAGGGTGTGGTGTTCAACGAAATGAAGGGCGCGTGGTCGTCGCCCGACGCGGTGATGCACAAAACGGCGCAGAGCGCACTCTATCCGGACACGACCTATGGCAAGTCTTCGGGCGGCGATCCGGTGGTAATGCCGGAGCTAACCTACGAGAAGTTCAAGCGCTTTCACCAAACGTACTATCACCCCTCGAATGCGCGCGCGTTCTTTTCGGGTGACGACGATCCGCAAAAGCGTCTCGATATTCTCGATGCGTATTTCTCGCAGTTCGAGCAGATCGATGTCGACGCGACAATCGACGTGCAGGGCCGGTTCAATGAGCCGCGGCAGATCGCGGCGACCTATCCCGGCAGCATTGATGGCGAAAAGCGCCGCGATGGCATGGTCACCGTCAACTGGATGATCAACGCGCCGGCCGACCGCGAGGAAGCGCTTGCCAATGGCGTGTTGTCCTATGTGCTGGCAGGCACTTCAGCCTCGCCGCTGCGCAAGGCGCTGACCGATTCCGGCCTCGGCGAAGGGCTGATGGGCGGCGGTATCCAGAGCAGCCTAATGCAGCCAATGGCGACGTTCGGGCTGAAGGGCGTCGAGCCGGAAAATGCCGGAAAGGTCGAGGCGTTGATCCTCGATACGCTGCGCGATCTCGCCAGCAACGGAATCGATCCCAAGGCGATCGAGGCGGCACTCAACACGTTCGAATTCTCGCTGCGTGAAGGCAATACCGGATCGTTCCCGCGCGGGCTTGCCTGGATGTTCGGTGCACTGAGCACCTGGCTATATGAAAGCGATCCGCTCGATGCGCTGCAATTCGAGGATGCTCTGGCGGCGATCAAGGAGAAGGCCGGATCAGGATATCTCGAAGCGCTGATCCGCAAGTATTTCCTTGAGAACATGCACCGCGTGACGGTGACGCTGACGGCCGACGAGGAGCAGGGTTCGCGCGAAGAAGCGCAAGAGGCGGAGCGGCTGGCCAAGATCCGGCAGACGATGAGCGACGCCGATCTCGAAGAGATCATCGAGACCAGCGACAAATTGCGGGCGCTGCAGGAGAGTGTCGACGATCCGAAGGATCTGGCCAAGATCCCGTCGCTGACGCGTGCAGATTTGCGGCGCGAGATCCGCACGGTGCCGAGCGAGCGCGGCGAAATCGCCGGGGCGCAGTTGTTCACCCACGATCTGACGACGCTCGGGATACTCTATCTCGACCTCGGGTTCGACCTGCACGCGTTGGACGCCGAGCTGCTGCCGTACATGCCGCTGTTCGGGCGGGCCCTGCTGCAAATGGGTACAAGCACCGATGATTTCGTTGGGCTGACGCAGCGGATTGGTCGTTCGACCGGTGGCATTGCCCAGCACCGCGCGGTTTCGGCGCGCCAGGGTGGTGACGGCACCGCGGCGTGGTTCTTTTTGTCCGGCAAGGCGGTGGGCGACAAGGTCGACGAGATGCTCGCGATCCTTCGCGATGTGCTGCTCGATGCCCGGCTCGACAATCAACCGCGCTTCAAGCAGATGGTGCTGGAAGAAAAGGCAGGCTTTGAGGCGCGGCTGGTGCCGGCCGGTAATGGAATCGTCGATCTGCGGCTGAAATCCTCGCTGACGGAAGCCGGTGCTATCGCGGAAATCACCGGCGGGATCGAATATCTTGGGTTCCTCAGGGATCTGGCGAAACGTGTCGACAGCGATTGGGACGCGGTTCGCACGAGCCTCGAGCGCATCCGCGCGCTGTTGATCAACCGGGCCAAAATGGTGGTCAATGTCAGCACCGAACCGGATCTGTGGCAGAGCGCGCGGCCAAGCCTTGAGGCGTTCCTTAAAGACTTGCCGATGTCCGATGTGGCCACGCAAAACTGGGACCTGCTGCGTCCTCGGGTTTCCGAGGGTCTGACGATTCCGGCGCAGGTGAACTATGTCGGCAAGGGCGCCAATCTCAAGGCGCTGGGGCATGAGCTGACCGGCGCGTCGCGGGTTATCCTCAAATACCTCAACACCACCTATTTGTGGGACAAGATCCGTGTTCAGGGTGGGGCGTATGGCGGCTCCGGACGGTTCGATCCGGTGTCCGGCAACTTCTCGTTCCTGTCCTATCGCGACCCGAATATTCTCAAGTCGCTCGATGCCTATGATGGGGCGGCGAAGGCGCTGCGTGCCGGCATCGGAGCCGAAGACCTGACGCGCTCGATGATCGGGGTGATCGGGGATATGGACCCCTACCAGTTCCCTGACGCCAAGGGCTATGGCTCGATGTGGCGGCAGCTGACAGGGACGACGGATGCCCTGCGTCAGCAGCGCCGCGACGAGGTGCTGGCGACCAGCAACGCGGACGTTGCGGCAATGGCCGAGGCGCTCGAAAGCCTGTCGCGCGAGGGGCACGTGGTGGTGCTGGGCAATGCCGGCGCTATCGAGAAGGCCAATGCCGAGCGCGATGGGCTGCTGGAGATCAGCAAGGTCATGTAACGCAAAAAAGGGCCCGCAGATTTTTGCGGGCCCTTTGCTTTAGATCATTTCGAGCGATTGTTTGTCGGAGGGCGGTGGGAACGCGTCGTCGAGCGCCTCGAGCTCTTCGTCAGACAGCGCGATGTCGAGGGCGCCTAGGTTTTCGCGGATTCGCTCCGGCTTGCTGGATTTCGGAATGACGACAGCAGACGGATTGCGCAGGATCCAGGCGAGAGCGATCTGCGCCGGTGTGGCGTTGCGGGCCTCTGCGATTTCACGAACGATGGTATCGTTCAGCAGCGAACCCTGTTCCAGCGGAGAATAAGCCATGATCGGCATGCTCCGGGCTTCGCACCAATCGACGAGATCGTGCTCGATGCCGCGCCGCATCAAATTGTAGAGCACCTGATTGGCCTGACAGGCATCGGAAATCTCTTCCACCGCTTCCATCTCATCGACATCGAAATTGGACACACCCCAGCGCAGGATCTTGCCATCCTGCTGGAGATCCTCGAAGGCGCGGATGGTGTCTTCGAACGGCGTGCCGGATGGCCAATGGTAGAGGTACAGGTCGAGGTGATCGGTGCCGAGCCGCTCGAGGCTGGCCTCGCACGCGGCAATCGTCTTGTCGTAGGCGGCGTTCGTGGGCAGGACCTTGCTGACGAGAAAGGTCTCGTCGCGGCGGCCCTTGATGGCTTCGGCGACGACACGCTCGGCGCCGCCTGAAGCGTACATTTCAGCGGTGTCGATCAGCGTAACGCCAAGGTCGAGACCCGCGCGTAAAGCGGCGACCTCGTCGGCGAACGCTGAGGCATTGCCCCCCATGTGCCAGGTGCCGAGTCCGAAAACCGGCATGGCGCTTCCGTCAGGCATATTGGTGGTGCGAATGGCGGTCATTGAGGGCTCTCTGGTTACTGGCTCAAAGTCTTGGCGAGGAACGGCAGGCTGACATCCATGCGATAGTCGACGCCTGAATGAGTGTCGTCGAACTCTTCGTAGCGATGCGCAACACCGCGTTGCTCGAGGCTGCGATGGATGCGGCGCGTGCCATACAGAATGTTGTATTGGTCGCGGGTGCCGCAATCGAGAAAGAAGCCCTTGAGGCTGTCGATCGCGTCGGCGTTGTCCTCGACCATGAGCGCCGGATCCCATGCCAGCCAGTTGGCCCAGCGCTCCTCGATGAGTTCGCAGGTCTCGAGGGTGACGGGCAGTCTCAGGCCCAGAAACGCCTCGGGATCAGGATCGAAGCTCGCGGCCTGAGCGAGAATCAGCAGGACCGAGATATCGTCATTGCCCGGTTTGTCCTTGGCTTCGTAGGTCTTGAACCAGGCCTCGATCGAGTTGTCGTGGGGCGCGATGGCGCGCAAGATGTTGGGAAACTCGGGAATATAGAGATTTTCGAATCCCGCATCGCCTGAGTGGCTGGCAGCGGCAGCCCATATGTCGGCGTGCCGCATGGCGTGGACGAGGCTGCCGTAGCCGCCTGAACTCTTGCCGAAAACGCCGCGGCGTCCGTCACCACCGCACTGGAAGCGATCCTCGACCGCGGGCAGCATTTCGGTGAGGAGAAAACTCTCCCAATTGCCCATCGCGGGGCTATCAACATACTGATTGCCACCAAGCCGGGTGAAGCAATCCGGGAAGGCGACGACCACCGGCGGCATCTCGCCCGACCCGATCAGACGGTCGAGGCGTTCCGGAACGTTTTCGCCAAAGTTCTTCCAGGCCGTATGCGCCGGGCCGCCGGCAGTGAAGCCGACAAGATCGACCAATAAGGGCAGGCCGTCACCGTCATGACCGTGCGGCACATAGACATCGACAATGCGGACAGGATTGTCGCCGAGCGGATTGCCTGTGAGGTGCTGGCTGTCGATATTCAGCCGGTGAACAGTGCCTGCCGGATGGGACGAGCGGCGCATGACTGGCTCCTTGCTTTGGTTCGACAACGGTCGTGCCTGAGCACGGTTGCGCTGACAAGTCTCAGCGGCATGAACCGGTGACGCTGTTGAAGCGTTTGCAAGCGAAATGCCGCAACAGATTCTAGACAGCCAACTGCACATCCGGTCGATCGACAGCTATATCGATCCCGCAACGCCGCGCGAGCGCGCGATCATCACGCATGGTCATGCCGACCACGCCCGCTCCGGGCATGGGTCGGTGCTTGCCACGCCAGACACGATCGCGATCATGAAGGCGCGCTACGGAGAGGATTGCGCCGGAAAATTCCAGCCGCTCGATTTCGGCGAGGCGCTGGCCATCGATGATGTGACGATCACCTTTTATCCGGCAGGCCATATTCTCGGCAGCGCTCAGGTGCTGATCGAACAGGCGGGCCAGCGGGTGGTGGTCACCGGCGACTACAAGCGGCTGCCGGATCGCACCTCTCAGGAATTCGAACTGGTGAAATGCGACCTGCTGGTCACCGAGGCGACGTTCGGGCTGCCGGTGTTCCAGCATCCACCGGCTGAGCGAGAGACTGCACGATTGCTCGCATCAGTCGCCGGGAACCCCGAGCGCGCGCATCTGATTGGGGCATACTCGCTCGGCAAGGCACAGCGGGTCATTGGTCTGCTGCGCGATGCCGGCCACGACGCGCCGATATACCTGCATGGCGCGATGATCCGGCTATGCGAGCTCTACCAGGAGCGCGGCATCGCGCTTGGCGATCTGGGCCACGCGACTGAGGCGAGCAAGGCAGATCTCGCAGGGCAGGTGGTGATTGCGCCGCCCTCGGCGCTGAAAGACCGGTGGAGCCGGCGATTGCCCGATCCGGTCCTGGCGATGGCGTCAGGGTGGATGAGCGTCAAGCAACGCGCCCGGCAGCGAGGCGTCGAGCTGCCGCTGGTGATTTCCGACCATTGCGACTGGAACGAGCTGCTTCAGACCATTGCGGAAACTGAAGCAGAGACAGTCTGGGTGACACATGGGCGCGAGGATGCCCTGGTCTATTATTGCCGCCAGCAGGGCCTTGCGGCCGAACCGCTCAACATCCAGGGATTTGAGGACGAAGGCGGGGAGGACGCAGCGTGAAGCGTTTCGCGCAATTGCTGGAGCTGCTTGCCCTCACGCCATCGCGCAACAGAAAGCTTGAGGCGCTGGTCGATTACTTCCGGGCGACGCCCGACCCGGACAGAGGACTGGCGCTTGCAGTGCTGACGGGCGCCCTAACCTTCAAGAACGTCAAGCCGGCTCTCCTCAAGGAGACCGTGTTGCGAGAAGTCGATCCGCATCTGTTTGCACTGAGTTACGATTATGTCGGCGATCTCGGTGAGACAATTGCGCTGATCTGGCCGCATCACGCTAAAAGCCACGAATTACCAAGCCTTGCCGAACTGATCGAACTCTTCAACACAACAAGCAAGAAGGATCTCCCGGATCTTATCGCCTCGCTGTTGACGAGCGCCGAGATCAACGAGCGCTGGGCACTGGTGAAGCTTGCTACGGGCGGTCTACGGATCGGGTTGTCGGCACGGCTGACAAAGACGGCGCTGGCGCAGATGGGCGGCAAGGACGTGCAGGCGGTCGAAGAGGTGTGGCACGGTATATCTTCGCCCTATCAGGAGCTGTTCGACTGGCTTGAAGATAAGGCCGAGGCGCCGCAGGTGGATCCCGCTTCGCGGTTTCATCCGCTGATGCTGTCCAATCCCGTTGACGAGGCCAAAGACCTTGAAACGCTCGATCCGGCGGACTTTGCGGCAGAGTGGAAATGGGATGGTATCCGCGTGCAGCTGGTGATGGGGGCGGACGGCGTTTCGCTGTTTTCGCGCACTGGAGACGACATTGGCGGCGCGTTTCCCGATATCGTCGAGTCGGTTTTCGGGAGAGCGGTTCTCGATGGCGAATTGCTGGTGGGAGAGGGTTTTGACCCCGCCCCGTTCAATGATCTTCAGCAGCGCCTCAACCGCAAGACCCCGACCGGGCCGATGCTGGTGAAGCACCCCGCATTCATCCGCGCCTACGACATGCTGTTCGATGGTGACGAGGACATTCGCGCTCTGCCATGGACGGAGCGCCGCAAGATGCTCGAGGCGTGGTTTGCCCGTAATCCGCAGCAGCGCATCGACCTGTCACAGATCGTGCCATTTGCCGATTGGCAGGAGCTTGCTGGGATCCGCAAGCGCGGCGCGGACGAGAACGGGCATGAAGGGGTTATGCTCAAGCGCCGGCAATCAGTTTACGTTCCGGGCCGGCCAAAGGGTGAGTGGTACAAGTGGAAGCGGGACCCGAATATTGTCGACGCCGTGCTGATGTATGCGCAGCGCGGGCACGGCAAGCGCTCGTCATATTATTCGGACTACACCTTCGGCGCATGGCTAGACGGTGAACTGGTGCCGATCGGAAAAGCCTATTTCGGCTTCACCGATGAAGAGTTGCGCCAACTGGATAAATGGATCCGGGGGAACACCACGGGTAGCTTTGGACCAGTACGCGAAGTCAGGAAACAGCTCGTTTTCGAAGTGGCTTTCGATAGTGCGCAGAAATCGGGCCGCCACAAGTCTGGCGTCGCTTTGCGGTTTCCGCGTATCAGCCGCATCCGCTGGGACAAACCCGCGGACGAAGCTGCGCAGCTCGATGAGGTGCTAGCGCTGATTCCCGCGACCTAATCGTTGTTGAGCGCCATGCGCTCTGCGGCCAGCCGGCGGATCTCTCGCAATTCGGTAATGGTGGTCTCGAGATCTTCGAGCTGCCGCTCCAAAAGGCTCAGACGTTCATCGACTTTTTCTGCGAGAAGATGAATCTGCTGGTCGCGATCGGCATCGTAAAGCGACAGATAATCGGAAATCTCGCGAAGTGAAAACCCGAGCCGCTTGCCCCTGAGAATCAGCATCAGCCGTGCCCTGTCGCGGCGGCGGAAGACCCGGGTCGAACCGACACGTTGCGGTTGCAGCAGGCCCTTGGCTTCGTAAAACCGTATTGTCCGCGTTGAAATCTCGAACTCACGGGCAAGCTCGGCAATCGCGAACAGGTCGCGGCCGTCGCTTTCAGGCTTGTTCACGCGTCCTGTCCCTCATTTCGGCATGCTCGGCCCGAAGTTCCTTCTTGGAGAGCTTGCCGATCAGCGTTTTCGGCAGCTCTTCCTTGAAGATGATCTCTCGCGGCATTTCAACCTTGTTCAGCTTGTCCGACAGATAGGACTTGAGTTCACTCTCTTTGGGTGAATGGCCTTCGCGCACCTTCACGTAGGCGACGGGCGCCTCGCCGCGATAGCTGTCAGGAACGCCGATGACCGTGACTTCCTCCACCGCCTCGTGCTCAGCCAGTGCCTCCTCAATGGTGCGCGGATAGACATTGAAGCCGGAGCAGATGATAAGATCCTTGATGCGATCAACGAGGAAAACATACCCATCCTCGTCCATGTGACCGACATCACCTGTTCGCAACCAGCCGTCCTTAAGCGTTTCGCCAGTTGCCTCCTCGTCACCGAAATAGCCAGACATGACCTGAGGTCCGCGCACCTGCAATTCGCCATCTGCCCCCGGTTCGACGATTTCGCCGCTGTCGATGTCAGCAAAGCGGACATCCGTTCCGGGGATAGGCAAGCCGATGGACATCGGCTTCGATGGATTGCGCAGCGCAGCGCAGCAGACGACAGGCGATGCTTCTGTCAGCCCGTACCCTTCGGCAAGAAGTGTGCTGGACTTTTTCGCATACTCGTCCCGCACCTCGTGTGAGAGCGGTGCGCCGCCGGAGATGGCCACTTCTATGCTTTGCAGTTCGTCGGCGCCGATCCCCTTGGCCCGCGCGATCGCCGCAATCAGCGTCGGTACTGCCGGCAAGATGTTGGGCCTTGTGCGGCGCAGGAGCTTTGCGAACGGCGCGAGCTCGAACCGGGGCAGCATGATCACCTGGCAGCCGGTAATCAGCGGCAAATTCATGCACACGGTCATCGCAAAGATGTGGAAGAACGGCAGGACTGCGACCACCTTGGCCGATGGCGCAAACAGCCCGTCTCCCCACAGCTCAAGCTGAGACATGTTCGCTGAGATATTGGCGTGGCTGAGCATCGCGCCTTTCGGCGTTCCAGTCGTGCCACCTGTATATTGCTGCACGGCAATGTCTTCGAGCGGATCAATTTCCACTGGGGCCGGCTTGTTGTTCTGCCCCATAAGCGTTGATAGCTTCGTCAGCTTGTCGGCAGTGGTGGCAGCGTCGACATCCGCCAGATCATCGCGGCGAAACGCCGAGAACATCAGCCGCTTCACCAAAGGCAGTGCTGTCGCGAACTCGCAGACGATGGCCGATTTGACCGTGCCATGCTCGAGCAGGGCTTCCGCCTTTGGGAACACCTGCTTGAGATCGATGGTGATCAGCAGCTCCGCACCTGCATCGCCCACGATATGCTCAAGCTCTGGAACGGTGTAGAGCGGGTTGCAATTGACGACTGTGCCGCCTGCCATCAACACTGCAAAATACGCGACGGGGTAGAAGGGGGTGTTCGGGAGCAACAGAGCGACCCGGGTACCCTTCTTGACGCCAAATTGCTGCTGAAGCGATGCGGCGAGGTTCTCGACCTGTCGACCGAGCGACCGATAGCTCATCTTGTAGCCGAGAAAATCGAGAGCAGTGGCGCTCGGTGTTCTAGCGCAGGACTCAATCAGTCGAACATGCACGGGACGCGTATCGAGCGGGGTCGACCATTCAATACCGTCCGGATAGCTGGATTCCCATTGCCGCCTGTCGCCGGGGCTCGTTTGCGCCATCAATGATCCTCCTCAAAACATCCCAGCGATCTTCGCCGCATCGAGATGATCAGGCCGAAATGATGGCATCTGCTTCCCTAAGCGTCAATCTGGGGCATTCTGAGCCGGGCCTGCGTGCAATCTGACGCGAACGTTAACGTATGGCAGTTGACGTATAAGTCACCGTTGCTAGAGTTCTTCCTACTCGTGACGCTTGAGGCGGGGATACGTTCCCTGCTGGTGGAGATATTCATGCTCTTGCTGTGGTTGCTGGTTGCGCTCGCTGTCGTGGTTACCCTGTCGTATCGGCAGGCGCCTCTTTGGCAGTGGGGCGTGGCGTTTATCGTTCTTGGATTGCTGGCGCGACTTGATGGCGTGACTGTCATCGACTTCAGCCCACTGCCTTTGATCATCGCATTGCTGCCGGGCATCATCGTCCTGCTGCTGTGCATTGATGACCTGCGGCGGGCCGTCTTCACCACACCGGTTTACCAGGCGGTGCGCAGCATCCTGCCGCGTGTATCCAAAACCGAGCAGGAAGCGCTCGATGCGGGTACCGTCGGGTGGGATGCGGAACTGTTTTCCGGCGATCCCGATTGGAAAAAGCTCACATCGATCCGTCCGCTGACACTGAGCGACGAGGAACAGGCGTTCCTTGATGGTCCGGTGGAAGAGCTGTGCGCAATGCTCGACGATTGGGACATCCGCAACGAACGTATGGACCTCAGCCCGGAAGTCTGGGATTTCCTCAAGCAGAAGGGGTTTCTCGGGCTAGTGATCGGCAAGGAGCATGGTGGGCTCGGATTCTCGGCCCAGGCCCAGTCGATGGTTGTCTCGAAGATCTCGTCGCGCTCCGTAGCCGCAGGCATTACCGTGATGGTGCCGAACTCGCTGGGGCCCGGCGAATTGCTTGAGCGCTACGGCAAGCCGGAACAGCGCGAAAAATATCTGGGGCCGTTGGCGCGTGGCGAGGAGGTGCCGTGCTTTGCGCTGACGGGCGTTCATTCGGGGTCTGACGCTGGTGCGATGCGCGATGTCGGCGTCGTGACCAAGGGCACCTATGAGGGCGAGGAGGTTCTTGGGGTCCGTCTAACCTGGGACAAGCGATACATTACGCTGGCTCCGATCGCGACGCTGATCGGGCTGGCGTTCGATCTGCACGATCCGGACAATCTGCTCGGCAAAGGCCGTGATATCGGCATCACGCTGGCGCTGATCCCGCATGACCACCCGGGGGTTGAGGTCGGGCGCCGGCATTTCCCCGCGCGGCAGGCCTTCATGAATGGCCCGGTGCGCGGCACCGATGTCTTCATCCCGCTCGATTTCCTGATCGGTGGCACCGATCATGCGGGGCAGGGGTGGCGGATGCTGATGGAATGTCTTTCCACTGGACGGGCGATCTCGCTACCGGCGATCGGATCGATGTCGATCAAGCAGTCGCTGCGTGTTACCAGTGCCTATGCCCGTATCCGGCGGCAGTTCAACATACCCATAGGGATCATGGAGGGCGTCGCCGAGCCGCTTTCCGGCATGCTCAAGGATGCCTATACCTATGAGGCAGCGCGGCGGCTGACGGCCTCTATGGTGGATGAGGGTCAGCGCCCGGCGGTAATCTCGGCGCTCCTCAAATATCGCACAACGGAAGCGATGCGCGACTCGATCAACGGTGCCTTTGATATTCATGGCGGACGGGCGATCCAGGAGGGGCCGAAGAACTATCTGTTCGGCGGCTATATGGCTTCGCCGGTCGCCATCACCGTTGAAGGTGCCAACATCCTGACGCGGACGCTGATGACGTTCGCTCAGGGCGTGCTGCGCGCGCACCCGTTCCTCTACAAGGAAATCCGCGCGGCACAGGACACGGATCGGCGCGATGGCATCAAGGCGTTCGATGCCGCGTTTGGCGGGCATACCAGTTTCATGCTGCGCAATATGTCGGCCAGCCTGCTTTATGGTCTCACCAATTCCGCCATCTGCTCGCACCCGGAAGAGGCGGGGGACATGGCGCATTGGTATCGTCAGGTTCATCGATATGCGCAGGACTTTGCTCTGGTCGCCGATTGGACGACGGTTTTTCTCGGCGGCGATCTCAAGCGCAAGCAGATGATCTCAGGTCGGATGGCCGACATTCTCGGTGATCTTTATATGATGTGTTCCGTTCTCAAGCGTTTCGAGGATGAAGGGCGCATCGCGGAGGATCGTGCGCTGATCGAGGCGATCCTGCGGGACCACATCGCGCGGATGGAGGCGAATTTCGGCAGCGTCTTCGCCAACTTCCCAAATCGCGTGGCCGCAAACGTGATGAAGGCTCTGTGCTTTCCGCTGGGTCGGCATGCCAAGCCTTCTCGCGACCGGGACAATTACCGGTTTGTTCGGGCAGTTCTGCGCCCAGGTGCATTCCGCGACCGGCTGACGATGGGCGCTTATGTGTCGACGGCACCACAGGACGTGACCGGGGTACTGGAGGACGCGTTTATCAAGGTAACGGAAGCAGAAGAGATCGAAGCCCGCTTCACCAAGGCTTTGAGAAAGGGCACGATCGAGCGCCGGCATGATCGGGACGCGATCGCGGACGCCGTCGCGGCCGGTGTCATCGGCGAAAATGAAGCCGGGATCCTGCGCGCCTCGGACGAAGCTACCGAGGAGGCGGTGGCCGTCGATGACTTTGCTGAGGACGCATTCTCGCGTCCGATTTCCCGCCATGCCGAGGCTGCCGAGTAGCATTTGGCACGAAACCATGCGTCGCGCGTTGCCGCGACAGGCAAGACGAGCTGACAGGAGCCGCCCGTGGCCGATATCACCACTCCCGATCTTCCGCACTCAAGACATTGGCGCTTTTCGCTCGACATCGAGGCTATCGGCTGGCTGATCCTCGATCGCGCCGAAACCTCGACGAATACCCTCAGCCAGGAGGTGCTCTCGGAACTCGAGCAACTGATGGATCCGATCGAGTCGCTCGCCGCCTCGGAACAGATGCGGGGTCTCGTTATGCTCTCGGACAAGGATAATGGTTTTGCCGCCGGTGCAGACATCTCCGAGTTCGATGACATCGCCGAGCCGGAAGTGCTGCGGGCAGCGCTGGAGCGGACACACCGCCTGTTTGCGCGGCTCGAGCAGCTTTCGGTGCCGACCGCTGCGGGCATTCACGGTTTCTGCCTTGGAGGAGGGTTGGAGCTGGCGTTGGCGTGTCACTACCGCATTGCTGTCGATGATGACGCGACGCGGATCGGCTTTCCGGAAGTGAAGCTCGGCATATTCCCGGGCTTTGGCGGGACTGGTCGCTCGATCCGGCAGGCGGGCCCGGTCGATGCCATGCAGATGATGCTGAGCGGCCGCAATCTTCGGGCTACGCAGGCAAAGCGCATCGGGATTGTCGACAAGCTTGTGCGTCATCGCGATACGCTGCGGTGGGCGGGGCGCAAGGCGGTTCTGGAGAAACGCCGTGCCAAGGCCGCTGGTCTTACAGAACGTGCGGCGGCGATGGGGCCGGTGCGCGGCTATACCGCAAGAAAAATGCGCGAGGAGACCGAGAAAAAGGTGCGGCCTGAGCACTATCCGGCGCCCTTTGCGCTTATCGATTTGTTCGAGAAGTATGGCGATGACCCTCTGGCGATGATCGGGCACGAGAGTGATGCGTTCATCCCGTTGATGAATTCGGACACCGCGGCGAACCTGCGGCGCATCTTCTTTCTGACGGAAGACCTGAAAAAGCAGCGGCAGCGCGGCTCGAGCTTTAAACGTGTTCACGTGGTGGGTGCTGGCGTGATGGGCGGCGATATCGCGGCGTGGTGCGCCCTGCGCGGCATGGCGGTGACGCTGCAGGACCTCAACATGGAGCGCATCAAACCGGCGCTCGATCGCGCGCGCAAGCTGTTCCAGAAACGGCTCAAGAAACGCCATCTGGTCGATACGGCGATGCTGCGGCTTGAGCCAGACCCCTCGGGGCGCGGAGTGGCGCGCGCCGATGTGATCATCGAGGCGGTGCTGGAGGATCTGGAGATCAAGCGCAACGTCTTCGCCGATGTCGAAGAGCAGGCAAAGCCCGACGCAATTCTTGCAACGAACACGTCATCGATCGAACTCGAGCGTATTGCCGAAGGATTAAAAGATCCCGGCAGGCTGATCGGGCTGCATTTCTTCAACCCCGTCGCGCAACTGCCGCTGGTCGAAGTCGTGCGGTCAGAGCACAATTCCGATGAGGCGGTGGCGCGCGGCGCATCCTTTGCCCTGGCGATAGCGAAGAGCCCGGTGGTGGTTCGCTCCAAGCCCGGTTTTCTGGTGAACCGTGTGCTCATGCCCTACATGCTTGGCGCCGTGGAGCGCGTGGAGAAGGGCGAAAGCAAAGAACTGCTTGATGCTGCTGCGGTGGCGTTCGGCATGCCGATGGGGCCGATCGAGCTGATGGACATGGTCGGTCTCGACGTCGGGAAGTCGGTGGCCCAGGAGTTGGGGCACGACGTGCCTGAAGGCTCTCAGTTCAACGAACTGGTCTCTGCCGGCAAGCTTGGCCGCAAGAGTGGCGAGGGCTTTTACCGATGGGAAGACGGCAAGGCGGTCAAGGGTGAGGTCCCCGAGCACGCAGACCTGCAGGGGTTGGGTCGCGAACTGGTGGTGCCGCTGGTCGATGCTACCGAGGCTGCTGTTGCAGATGGCGTCGTAGAGAGCCCGGAAAAGGCGGACATTGGTGTGGTGCTCGGCACGGGTTTCGCACCGTTCCGCGGCGGGCCGTTGAAAGCCCGCGCAGATGGCAAGGTTTAGGGGGTAGAGATGACCGAGATGAGACGCGTAGCAATCGTCGGCAGCGCCCGTATTCCCTTCGCACGCGCGCATACCGCCTATACCAACGAAACCAATCTCTCGATGCTGTCCGCAACTCTGCGTGGACTGGCAGAAAAATACGGTCTTGTTGGTGAGAAGATCGACGAGGTCGTCGGTGGCGCGGTGATCAGCCATTCGCGCGATTTCAATCTGGCGCGTGAAGCCGCGCTCGATGCCGGGCTGGCGCCTGGGACCCCGGGCACCACGATGCAGATCGCCTGCGGTACAAGTCTGCAAGCCGCATTGATGCTGGCAGCCAAGATTGCAACCGGTGAGATCGACAGCGGAATCGCTTGTGGCAGCGATACTGTCAGCGATAGCCCGCTGGTTTTCAGTGACAAGTTCCAGCATCGCATGATCGATGCCAACCGGGCGAAAGGCGCCGGGCAGACATTGGCAGCGTTTCGCGGGTTCGGGCCCGGCGAGTTGGCGCCGGTTGCGCCCTCGACACAGGAGCCGCGCACCGGTCTTTCAATGGGCGAACATTGCGAACTGATGGCCAAGCAATGGCATGTGCCGCGGCGGGCGCAGGACGAGTTTGCGCTGAGCAGCCACATCAATGCCGCCACGGCCTATGACGAGGGTTTCCACGACGATCTTTTGGTGCCCTTCGCAGGTCTGGTACGGGACAACAATGTGCGGGCTGATGCTTCGCTGGAGCGCATGTCGGCGCTGAAGCCTGCATTCGACAAACAGTCGGGCGAAGGCACACTGACGGCTGCCAACTCGACGCCCCTTACTGACGGCGCTGCCTCGGTCTTGCTGGCGAGCGAGGAGTGGGCGCGCGCACGCGGTCTGCCGATCCTTGCCTTTTTGACGGCAGGCCGGGTTTCCGCCAACGATTTCGCGCATGGTGACGGATTGCTGATGGCGCCGACGATTGCCGTGTCCGAGATGCTGGCGCGGCGGCAATTGGGCTTCGATGATATCGATTATTTCGAGCTGCATGAAGCCTTTGCCGCACAAGTGCTGTCGACGTTGAATGCGTGGACGGATGAGCAATATTGTCGCGACGTACTCAAGAGAGAACAGGTTATGGGCGAGATTCCGCGCGATCGCATCAATGTCAAAGGCTCGAGCATTGCCTACGGCCATCCATTCGCCGCCACAGGTGCGCGTATCCTCGGCGTTGCTGCTAAATTGCTGGAAACAGAGCAAAAACAGCGCTCTCTGCTGTCCGTTTGTACGGCAGGCGGCATGGGTGTCGCGGCGCTACTTGAGCGTCAGGATTAGGCACGCAGTGTAAAACTTGGTCAGAGCGGCGATACGCCGACATTTGCGGCAAGCTTTCACTTGCAACTGGACGGAAAGTGAGGATACCGTCCACCGATCTTGATCAAGTAGTAAAAATTGCAGATCAGGCGAACGGCCAGGCATCCCCATGGCCGTTTCTTACAAAAAAGTTCATCAAGGAGATGGGACGATCATGAAGTTCACTCAGACCCTCAAGGCGGTTGGCACCGCCGGGCTGGTTGCGATGCTGATGAGCAGCGCCGCGCACGCCGTGACGCTGAACCTGCACAATGGCGGCGACCCAAGCTCGCTCGACCCGCACAAGGTTTCCGGTGACTGGGAAAACCGCGTTGTCGGTGACTATCTCGAGGGTCTCGTTACAGAAGACGCGAATGCCGAGCCGATCCCGGGACAGGCAGAAAGCTGGGAGATTTCGGAAGACGGCACCGTCTACACCTTCCACCTGCGCGACGGTATTCAGTGGACCGATGGCGAGCCGGTAACCGCCGAAGATTTCGTCTTTGCCTTCCAGCGCATCATGGATCCGGCAACGGCTTCGGACTATGCGTATCTGCAGTATCCGATCCTGAATGCCGAGGCGATCAACTCCGGCGAAATCACGGATTTCGACGAACTTGGCGTCAAGGCAATCGACGACCAGACGCTTGAGATCACGCTTGAGCAGCCGACCCCGTACTTCCTCGATGCTCTGATGCACTACACCGCCTATCCGGTGCCGAAGCATCTGGTCGAGGAAATGGGCGACGATTGGTCAGATGTCGACAATATCGTCGCCAACGGCCCCTATGAAATCGTCGAGTGGGTTCCGGGCTCGTATGTTCGTTCCGAAAAGAACGAAGATTACTACGACGCCGAGAACGTTCAGATCGACGAAGTCTATTACTACGTTCTCGAAGACCAGGCGGCAGCCCTCAACCGTTACCGCGCCGGTGAATTCGACATGCTGACCGACTTCCCGTCGGACCAATACCAGTGGATGCAGGAGAATCTCGAAGGGCAGGCCCATGTCGAGCCGTTCCTTGGCATCTACTATTATGTGATGAACCAGGAAGAAGGCCCGCTGACGGATCCGCGTATCCGCGAGGCGCTCTCCATCTCGATCCTGCGTGACGTCATCGGTCCGGATATTCTCGGCACCGGCGAACTGCCGGCCTATGGCTGGGTTCCGCCCGGCACCGGCAACTATGTCGAAGAGGCCTACATGCCGGATTGGGCCGAGATGCCCTATGAAGAGCGGATGGCTCGTGCGCAGGAACTGATGGCGGAAGCCGGCTACGGCCCGGATAGCCCGCTGAACCTGCAGCTGCGTTACAACACCAACGACAACCACCAGCGTATCGCCGTGGCGCTCGCTGCCATGTGGGAGCCGCTTGGCGTCAATATCGAGATGTTCAACTCCGAAGTCGCGGTTCACTACGATGCGCTGCGTGCCGGCGATTTCGAGATCGGCCGCGCTGGCTGGCTGATGGACTACAACGATCCGGTCAACACGCTCGACCTGCTCAAGACTGGCGTTCAGCAGGAAGGCCAGATGAACTGGGGCAACAATTACGGCCGCTATTCGAACGAAGAGTTCGATGCGCTGCTTGAAGAGGCTGCCGCAGAGCAGGATCTCGACGCCCGTGCCGAACTTCTCGCCGAGGCCGAAGAGATCGCGATGGACGAGTTCGCAGCGATCCCGATCTACTGGTACGTCTCCAAGAACGTTGTCGCCCCCTATATCGAGGGCTTTGAAGACAACGCCAAGGACGTGCACCGCACCCGCTGGCTCTCGAAGAACGAAGAGTAGTCTCGGTACAAAACAATCGTGGGGCCTTCGGGCCCCACGGTTCTTATTCCGGCGCATGGCCCCGCAGATGGCCGCTTCGAGCCCGGACAATAAAGGTCACTCTCAATGCTCAGATACGCGTCGCGGCGGGTGCTGTCGGCAATCCCGATAGCGTTCATTGCCGTTTCGATCTGTTTTTTCATTCTGCGGTTGGCACCAGGCGGTCCGTTTGATGGCGAGCGCGCACTGCCGCCGCTTGTCCTTGCCAATCTGCGCGCGCACTACAATCTCGACCAGCCGCTGATCAACCAGTACTTCATCTATATCTGGCGTTTGCTTCAGGGTGACCTCGGACCGTCGATGGTGATCGAGGGCTTTGAAGTCAGTCAGCTGATCGCGATCGGTTTTCCGTTCACGCTGACCTTGGCGCTGTCCGCCTTCGTGATTGCGACGATCATTGGCATTCTTGCCGGCATGGTCGCGGCGGTAAACCAGAACAAGTGGCCAGACTACGTGATGGTTCTGGCGGTGATGATCGGCGTCATCGTACCAAACTTTTTGATGGCGGCGCTGCTGCAGCTCTGGTTCGGCGTTTATCTGGACTGGTTTCCGGCCGGTGGCTGGGTGAGCGGGCGTTGGGAATACCTCGTGCTGCCGATTACCGTTCTGGCATGGCCGCATGCGGGCCGGATCTCGCGGCTGATGCGTGGATCGATGATCGAGGTGCTGGGCACGAATTACGTTCGTACCGCGCGCTCCAAGGGTCTCGGTGAGCGGCTGGTCATGGCGCGGCACGCGATCAAGCCGGCGCTGGTGCCGGTGGTCTCTTACCTCGGGCCGGGGCTGAGCTATCTGCTAACCGGCTCGCTGGCTGTCGAGCAGATCTTCGGGCTGCCTGGGATCGGCAAATATTTCGTCACCGCAGCGCTCAACCGCGACTACGGCATCGTTCTGGGCACAACGCTTCTCTACATGTTCATCATTCTTGCGCTCAACCTTTTGGTTGACCTGCTTTACGCCTGGCTCGATCCGAAGGTGAGGTACCGCTAATGGCTGGAATTACCGGCAAGGACCAGGTCCTCACCACCTACGCCAACAAGCTCGAAACGCTCGACGCGCCAAAGGGTCGTTCGCTGACCCAGGATGCGCTGTCACGCCTCGCGCGCAACAAGGCCGCAGTGGCTTCAATCGCTGTGCTGGTCTTCATTGTCCTGGCGGCATTCATTGGCCCGTATTTCGTGCCGTGGGGGTACTCGGAAGTCGACTGGACCTCGATCCGCAAGCCCCCCGATTTCGAGAAGGGCCACTATTTCGGCACTGACCAGAACGGCCGCGACATGCTTGCGCGTGTCCTGCAGGGCACGCAGATGTCGCTGATCGTGGCTGGTGTCGCGACACTGGTATCGGTCGTGATCGGTGTCATTTACGGGGCTGTTGCCGGATATCTCGGCGGACGTGTCGACTCTGTGATGATGCGCATTGTCGATATCATGTATGCGCTCCCCTACATCCTTTTCGTGATCATCCTGGTGGTGATGTTCGGGCGGCACCCAGTGCTGCTGTTCGTCGGCATCGGTGCGATCGAGTGGCTGACCATGGCGCGCATCGTGCGCGGACAGACGCTGACGCTCAAGGAGCGTGAGTTCATCGAGGCGGCGCGCGCAGGCGGCGCCTCTCCATGGACCATCATCATCAGGCACATCGTGCCGAACCTGACGGGACCCGTGGTGATCTACGCCACGCTGACCATCCCTGAAATCATCATCGCGGAGAGCTTTCTGAGTTATCTCGGACTTGGCGTGCAGGAGCCGCAAACCTCGCTCGGCACGCTGATATCGGCCGGCGCGCCGGTAGCGGAAGTGCTGCCCTGGATGCTGATGGCGCCAGCCATCGTGCTCGTGACACTGCTGTTCTGCCTCACCTATATCGGTGACGGCCTGCGCGATGCTCTCGACCCGAAGGACCGCTGAATGGCCAATACCGTACTCGATGTTCAAGACCTGTCGGTCACCTTCCAGCTGCGCGATAGCGAAGTGGATGCCGTGCGTGAAATGAACTTCCAGCTCACCGAAGGCGAGACGCTTGCTGTTGTGGGTGAAAGCGGCTCCGGCAAGAGCCAGGCGTTTCTGTCGATCATGGGGCTTCTTGCCCGCAATGGGCGCGCGACCGGCAAGGCGTTGATGGGCGACGTCAATCTCGTCGGCATGGACAAGCGCCGGCTCGACGAGTATCGCGGCCGCGATATCGCGATGATCTTTCAGGATCCGATGACGTCGCTGAACCCGACCTTGCGGCTGCGCACGCAGTTGGCAGAAGTCCTGGTGCGCCATCGCGGGTTCGACCGCAAGGACGCAGTGCGCACATCAATCGAAATGCTGGAGCGCGTGGGTATTCCCGAGCCGGCCAAGCGTGCGAACTCCTACCCGCACGAGCTTTCCGGAGGCATGCGCCAGCGCGTAATGATCGCCATGGCGCTGTTGTGTCAGCCGAAAATTCTGATCGCCGACGAGCCGACCACGGCGCTGGACGTGACCGTGCAGGCTCAGATGCTGGACCTGTTCAAGTCGCTCACGGAGGATTTCGGCACAGCCTTGGTGCTGATCACGCACGATCTCGGCGTGGTGGCCGGCGTCGCCGACCGGATGATGGTGATGTATGGCGGCCGCTCGGTCGAGACCGGTTCGGTCAACGACCTGTTCTACGATCCGCGCCACCCCTACACGCTGGGGCTCCTGCACTCGACCCCGCACATCGCCCATAGAGCCGAGCGTCTCGACCCGATCAGGGGGCTGCCGCCGAGCCTTGAGCATTTGCCCAAGGGGTGCTCGTTCAATCCACGCTGTGCGTTCTGTTTTGATCGCTGCCTTGAGGAACGTCCACCGCTCGAACCGATTGGCGGGGACCGCAAGAAAGCCTGCTTTTACGAAGGCCCGCTGCGCTATGAGGAGGTGGCATGATGGCACAAGCCAATGTAGCCGAAGATACGCTTCTCGAAATCAAGGATCTGAAGAAGAGCTTCTCCATCGCCACCGGCCTGTTCGGCAAGCCGTTGGAACTCAAGGCGCTCCAGAACATCAACTTCACAATCAAGAAGGGCGAGACGCTTGGTATCGTGGGGGAGAGCGGGTGCGGTAAGTCGACCCTCGGCCGGTGCATCCTGCAATTGATCGAGCCGGATGCGGGGCAGGTGCTGTGGCTGGGCAAGGATCTGATGTCGCTGTCGCCCAAGGAGATGCGCCAGCGGCGGCAGGATTTGCAGATCATTTTTCAGGATCCGTTGGCATCGCTCAATCCGCGCATGACGGTTGGTGAGATCATATCGGATCCACTGCGCACCTTGCGGCCCGAGCTCAACAAGCGCCAGCGTCAGGAACGCGTGGTGAGGGTGATGGAATCAGTTGGGCTTCTGCCTGAGATGATCAATCGCTACCCACACGAGTTCTCGGGCGGGCAGGCGCAACGGATCGGTATCGCCCGTGCGCTTGTGACCGAGCCGAAGCTGATTGTGTGCGATGAGCCGGTATCGGCGCTCGACGTGTCGATTCAGGCGCAGATCCTCAATCTTCTGGCCGATCTCAAGGACGAGTACGGGCTGACCCTGATCTTTATCTCGCACAACTTGTCCGTTGTGCGACACGTTTCGGATCGGATCCTTGTTCTCTATCTCGGACGTGTCGTGGAGCTTGCGACCGGTGATGAGATCTACAGCACCCCAAAGCATCCCTATACGCGTGCACTGCTGACCGCGGTGCCGATTCCCGATCCCAAGCTTGCACGAGAGCGCAGCATCGATGCTCTGAAAGGCGAAATCCCTTCGCCGATCAATCAGCCGTCAGGATGTACGTTCCGCACGCGCTGCCGTTACGCCAAGGATTACTGCGCCGAGCAGTTGCCGCCTCTCGAGCGTATCCCGGGAAATCGACAGGTGGCCTGCCTGCGCTGGGAGCAGATCGAATCCGGTGAGGCAGAGCCAGCCGCCTGATCTACTCGTTGTCGCCGCGGCGCCGTTCCTGGGCGCCGCGGTCTTCGGTCGCGTGACGCCGGCGGTCCGGCCCGACATAGGCCTCGGTGGCGACCAGCTCACGTGGCCGGCTGAGACTGTTGCGCATCCTTGCCTCGATCTGCTTGGCAGAGAAGGGCTTACGCAGAAACTCATTTACTCCGGCATCGCGTGCCGCCTTGATCAGAGCCTCATCCGGGGCAGACGCCATCATGATGATCGTTGCATTGCGGCTGGCCGAGCTTTCAGCGCGTCGCAGGCGATGCACGAATCGCAGTGGATCGCAGCCGCTCAGGCCCTCGTCGAGCAAGACGAACGGAAACTCACGTCGCTCGAGTTCGCGCCATGCGCGGTCTGCGTTGTCGACGGTCTGTATCTTGCGGCAACCCAACAAGCGAAACATTGAGGTCAGCATGCTGGCCAGGTGCTGGCTGGGTGCGCATATCAACACATTCGTTGTGGCAATACGGTCCGATGTCATGGTGCTGCTAGCTCTTTAAATGTCGGCAGGGTATGGAAAATCCATGACCGGGGCGTTAATCCTGCATTGCGGCGGTGAGTGCTGCACAAGTGGGATGAGACATTGACACACGCGGGTCTTGGCCATATGGTCCGCGCGAGTTTGCGGGCGCCGGTGGCGCCTGTTTTTTATGTTAAGGACACGACGATGAAAATCCGCAATTCGCTGAAGGCGTTGATGACGCGCCACCGCGCGAACAAACTCGTCCGTCGCCGCGGCCGGGTCTACATCATCAACAAGCAGGACAAGCGCTTCAAGGCGCGTCAGGGCTAAGCCCCGTTCTGGTTACCGACTAAAAAAGGGCCCGCGCATCGCGCGGGCCCTTTTTCATTTCGGGATGTGTTGGGCGCGGCTCACGAGG
>NZ_BMZE01000004.1:403870-432380 GCF_014652635.1 Devosia pacifica | reverse complement strand
GCGCATCGTCGCACACTCGTGTTGCCCATCTCTCGCGCCCAAATCCTCGAGCGGCGATTTGTCCGCGAAGCTATTGAACTCGCGGTGGTCGCGCGGCTAACCGGGAACGTTTCGTCAGACCAAAGGAAGATCCTCGAAAAACAGCTGTCCCTACAAAGGGAAGCCGCTGAGGCAGGTGATGAAGCCGCGTTCTCCGCTCTCGACGAAAATTTTCATGAAATGCTGTGCCATGCAGGCGGGGTGGGCTTTGCATGGCGGACCCTTGCGAGCGTCAGAATGCACTCAAGACGGGTGTGCAAACTGAGTAAGGAAGACGCTCCAAAGATGAACAAGGTTGTCGATCAGCATGCTCAGATTTTTGAGGCTGTAGCAACAGGCGACCTTACTTTAGCTCAAAGCGAAATGAGAAAGCACCTGGCCGCATTTCCTGCCAAGCTGGAGCTTGCAATGCTCGGTCATGCGGACTTCTTCACTACCTGAGTTGTTCGAGGAATAATCATATTAATTCTAATCCAACTTCTATCAGTTGATCTGGTGTCAGTCCGACTGGATTTGGAATCCTGCAAAGGCCGGCCACGCTTGAATACGCTAGTTACGCAGTGGCGTAGGTCCGCTTTTAGGCCGAGCCGCTGCACGCTGTATCTCAGGAATGTGGCGCTTAGCCAACGATCTTAGATTTTCACCGCCGGCGAAGACTTTGGGGATCAGATCTCGGCGGCCTCGGAAAGCGATAAAGCGTCTTCGACATCGACGCAGAGGTATCGATCGTACCGCCGCGTCGTTCGAGCGAGGCAAGCAGGCTGGCTCTTGTGTCAGCTGTGATCTCGAACTAGACGGGTCTACCTGTCTTTTGTTGAATCACCATCGATCGCGATCGATGGCGGGTCCAGCTACGAGTGTGCCGATCTTGATTTTCAACAGATCGCAGCCTCGAAGCTTGCTGTCTATCGCAAGATCGAAAAGTGCTCGGTCTCTCATCCTTCCTTCTCTGTGGAGGAAGAAGCGGATTGACCAGATTTGTCTGATCTTCAATGCGCGCTTGGCGCCAACATGCCTGCCGGCATTCCAGGCAGGTCGTCCTGCAGCAGCAGGGTCATATTGTGAGATACCCATTACATTTCTCCTTTGGCCAAAGCGGGCTAGGAAGAAACGCGCGCGGCAAGATCGCTACCCCAAAAGAACCGTTGAGCGAGGATTCGGATTTTTGGAAAGCTAGGTTTGGCTTCCACATGTGACCGTCGTCAGCGCGCAGGTCAGCTCGATGGAGTTCAACGATCAGGCCGATATGACCCCTATTGCAGCCATCCGCCTCACGTAGAGTTCGTGGAGCCATTCCGAAGCCGGCAGCAGGTAACGGATTTCGAGTTAGCTACACGTCCGTCTAGGCTTACACAGAGAAACCACGGCGGCGAACAGAAGCCGCCTGTGATCGCTGAATCAACTCTCTGATTAGCCAAGGGGAGCGGCTCACCCGCATCACCAGTTCGTAAGCGATCCATCCTCACGATAGAATATCGGCAGACTGGCTTGTTCAAACGGGTAACGAGAAAGCCCTTCCCAATCCACCTCAAGGCCGAGCCCGGGATCGTCGGAGGGAACGAGCCAGCCATCTTCCCACCGATGCCCTCCTGTAATCACATCGCTAAGGCTTTCGCCTGGTCGACGCGGCAACTCCTGTACCAGCATGTTGGGAGTAGCCATGTTCAGGTGGAGACAGGCAGCAGTAGAAACCGGACCGATTGGATTGTGCACAGCGATGTCGATAAAGTGCGTCTCGCACCAACCTGCAATCTTTCGCGACTCGGTAAAACCCGCCGCAATGCACATATCGATGCGCGCATAATCGACCAGTTCTTCCTCAATAAGCGAGCGAAACTGCCACTTTGTCCCAAGCTGTTCGCCCGCGGCAATAGGCACTGCCGTCTGCTCTCTGAGGCGGCGGTAGGACTCTGGGTTTTCAATCCGCAATGGATCTTCAATAAACATTGGACGATATGGCTCAACGCCTCGGCAGAGCCGTACTGCGTCTGGCACACTGGTCCGGGTGTGGGCGTCGAAAGCAAGTTCGACCTTTGGCCCCAGCTCGGTTCGCAACAGCCGGAAGGCCTCTATGGTCCAGTCCACTGCGTGTCGGGCATCATAGACGATGTCACCAAATGGACCACTGTCCCATCGAAGGCAGTTCCAACCCTCGGCTACGCGTTGCTTGGCAAGGCCAAGCAGTTCCTCCGGCGTAGCGGCCGCCATATGACAATAGGTGTCCACCTTGTCTCGAACTTTCCCACCGAGCAACTGGTAGACAGGCACGCCAAGCGCCTTGCCCTTGATATCCCACAGCGCGATGTCGATGGCAGCGATGGCTGAAGTCAGCACCTGGTTTGAAGGGTGAAAGCCGCTGCGCCACATCAGTTGCCACAGGTGCTCCGAACGCATCGGATCCTGCCCCACCAACAATGGCGCAAGCGCATCGATGATACCGGCGACGCCCCACTCTCGTGAGGTTAGGCCCCCTTCCCCAATTCCGATGAAACCTTCGTCGGTCTCGACCTTGACGAACAGCATGGTCCGCCATTCCTTGACCAAGTACGGGGTCACAGCGACGATTTTCATGCGTTGGCTCTTTCGTTGGTGGTCGAGACGGCCGCATCAGTCGACGGTTGGTGCGGGATTATTGCTGGTTTCGATTGCGGCATCAGCAGCATAACTCGCCGCCATGTTCCGCGCCAAGAGCGCGGGCTAGGTGATTGCTCTCGGGCGCAATCGAGAACAGACGCCACAGGTTCTTCAAGGTCGACGTATCGAGCAGCCAGATCGAGCGCGGTCTTTCGTCGAGCACGTCGCAAGCTGCCTTGCCAGAACCTGCCAGTCCCCATGCTGACCGGCACGCCCGAATTCGGCATCCAACGTTGCAAGGCAGTAGAAATCTCATTTGGTTTGTCGAGAGGCAGGAAGTGTGTACTCGCTGCAACGTCGGTGATGGATAGATTAGGCACCTCAGCTCGCCATAGATCGATCTATACCCTGTCTATCACCGCGCCCGGCTTCGCTACCAACGCCAGCTTCGTGATCGGTGACGACCGCAATGCCGCATCCGCGCTCCAGTCGTCGCGCAGTGATGGCTGGTTCGCCTCCTACTGATATTTCGCGGGTCCATTGCAGCAATGGCCGCCGGGCTTCCGGTTCCAGATAGGGTGCACAAAAGGCGTCCATCTCCGCAGCAGTCTGTGCCCAAACTAAAAATTTCGCACAACTTCCCCCCTAGCAAACCTGAACAGATAGGTCTCCGACTCGGAGCCCACAGCGCCGACGCTTGACAACAGACCGCTGTTCTTCTAATAACAGAACATTGGTTCTTTACCAGGATGCGCAGCATGAGCTTTTCCGAACGTCACATTCCCGATCTGACTGGCAAGACCGCGGTTGTCACCGGCGCCACAGGCGGGTTGGGTTACGAAACCGCGCGCATGCTGGCCCAGCACGGCGCGCGCGTCGTCCTCGCCGGCCGAAATTCCGAGAAAGGCAAAAAAGCCGTCAACGCCATTCGAGGCGTCGCAGCTAATGCCGACATAGTTTTCGAAATGGTCGACCTCGGCAGCCTCGACTCGGTTGCGGCGTTCAGCGACCGGCTGATCTCCGCGGGCGAACCGCTCGACATTCTTATCAACAATGCCGGCGTGATGACGCCGCCGACCCGCAAGACCACGAGCGACGGCTTTGAGCTGCAATTCGGCACCAATTACTTGTCGCACTTTGCGCTGACCACTCACCTGCTTCCGCTGCTTCGGGCGGCGCCCGGCGCACGCGTGGTGTCGCTTTCGAGCGTTGCCGCGCGGCAGGGAAAGATCGACCTTAGCAATCTGCAGTCAGAGCCCTACAAAGCAATGGTGGCCTATAGCCAATCAAAGCTGGCTTGCCTGATGTTCGCCTTCGAACTGCAACGCCGCAGCCAAGCCAACAATTGGGGCCTGACCAGCCTGGCAGCCCATCCCGGCGTCGCGCGCACCGACCTCATCGTCAACGGCATGGGCGATAAAGGCCCAGCGGCCTTTGCGCGACGCAACCTGGCGTTCCTGTTTGCGCCCGTTCCCAAGGCTGCCTTGCCGACAATTTTTGCCGCCACCGCTCCCGATGCGGTACCAGGCGGGTACTACGGCCCAACGGGCCTGTTTGAAGTGCGCGGCCCGGCCGGCGTCGCGACGACCCCGGTAGCAGCACTCGACGTGGCCATGGCGCGGCGTCTTTGGCAGGAATCGGAGAAACTTACAGGCGTCCCCTTCCCTGTTACCTCCCGGGCGGCCTAGACTGGAGGCATGACTCCCGCCCCATCCTTTCAGCGTGCCAGACAGCCCGAACAGATCACGCTCCGCCGCGAACAATTGCTCGCGGCGGCGGCCGAACTGTTCGACGCCGAAGGCCCCTCCGGCACCGGCCTAAATGCCATCGCGGCCAGGGCTGGTTTCACCAAATCCAATGTCTATCGCTATTTCGAAAGCCGCGAGCAGGTACTGCTTGAAATGTTTCGCGAAGAATTCGTGAAGCTAGTCGACGCCATGGTAGACGCCATCGGCGTTGCGTCTGACGTGCCAGCCTTGGCCGATGCCATCAGCACAACTTTCCTGGCGCATCCGCGCTGCTGTTCACTGATGGCCATCCTCGCAAACACACTGGAGCAGAATGTTTCGGAAGACACCATCGCGACCACCAAGCTGCATATGGATGCACAGAACACCCGCCTTATAGCCGCGCTGAAGGCGCGGTTACCCGGGGCGACGCCGACTGATTGCGGCTGGGCCATTTTCATGATCGGAACACTGCTCGTCGGCATGTGGCCCAACACTAACCCGCCTCCCGCCGCCCGCGCAGTGCTGGCCCGGCCGGAGTTTGCCCATTTGCGCATGGACCTGTCGCGCGACCTGACGCGTGCCGCGGAGGCGCTGCTGCAGTCGATCGCCTAAGCGTCGCGTGGCAATGGTGCCGCTTGTCCGTTTGGCCCCTAACGCATTCCGCCGCTTTTCTCGGGCCGATCATCTGATCCAGTGTGTATGAGGCTGGCAGAATTGGCGGTAGGTCAGTCCTGCCAATTATGATCTCGCCTTGGAAAGAGGGCTGGCGCAGTGTTCTGTGTCAGCGCGAACCATATGCCGCTTGGCGGATGGGGTCGCTCCATCCATCCCTCGACCGCAAACTTCGACGCCGAGCCCCAAGAGATCGATACCGTGATCTGTAATCAGGGGGTCGCGGGTTCGAACCCTGCTGCCGGCACCATAAGCCTCTCAAATCTTTGAGTTATTTCCCCATAAACGGCGCCGGTGGTCGGTTTACAGGTTCTCGCGCAGTTTACAGGCTGGTTCCCAAACCGTTGAGAAACCTTCCTCTCATTGAAAGCCATTAGGCTCGCTGAAAATCTGGTCTGGCTAGCCTAGAGACGATGTTTCGACGTCAGCGCCTCGGTGATCTTCTGCCCGAGATGGTCAGCCAGTTCTTCAGCGTCGTCGGGCCGCGCCTGCCAATCGGTCAACTTTCCACGGTAGGCCAGTCCACATTGCCTCAGCGTGTGCGCCGCAGCGGACGGCAACCGCTCAGCGGCCCAAAGTGCCGCTGCATCTTTCGAGACGAAGTCGCCGATGATCGCCGTTCGCAACATTCTGGCGAGGGTAAGCAGCACGTTGCGCTGGTCCCACTGCAGGTCGGCAAGCAATGGTGCCAGTGAATCAAGCAAGGCGCGTGGCACCAACAGCTCGACGGACTGATCCGCAAGGTCAGCCAGCGGCGGACCGTGAAGCGGCACAGCCTCTTCACGAGCCTGCGCGACCAGCAGGGTCACCACCGGATCGATGAACGGCGCCAACGCAGCGCCGGCTTCGAACCCCTCGCGCAGCCATTCGCCATAGATGAATTCACAATGGCCCGGATAGGATGGACGCTGCAACTCGTTGGCTGTCACGCAGAGAACGTCGAGGCAGCGTTGCTTGGTCACGCGCGCGGGATGGTGGGCGGACAACGATAGCAAGTCACGCAAAAACGCTTGCCGTTCCGCCTCGCTGAGCGGCCGTTTTACCACGAGGATGAAGTCAAGATCTGAGAGCTCTTGAAGGCCGCTGCCCACAAACGAGCCATGCAGATAGAGCCCGGCAAGAGACGTCCCCGATATTGCCCTGACCAGGTCAAGAAGAGCATTAGCTTGTGGCGGCATAGTATGGCTTTTCAACTGCAAGACGCTCTCCAACATCTGGACGATGGGGTCGCTCCGCCGTTTGCGGCGACAGCGAAAAAGCCCATCCCGAGCCACGCGGCTGCGCGATCATCTACCTCGGTATGCGGATGCCTTCGCGTCAGCTACAGCCGTAGACCATGAGCAAATTGCCTGAGCGTGGCCAGCTTTGGCTGCGGAGCAACTTGAACGGAACGCTCGGGCGCTGAGTGAACACCGGAGTTCCTTCGCCGCCCACTAGTGGGAAGACGGTAAGTTGCAACTCGTCGACGAGGCCATGGCATAGCAGATCTTGCCACAGCAAGTGGCTCAGTATCACGAGAATGTCGCCCTCGGTCTGCTGCTTAAGCTTGGCTAATTCTGATAGGCCGTTCTTCCGACTGATAATGGTCGTATTGCGCCAAGGCTGGGTGTCTTCCATTCCGAGCTTGTCGGACACGACCAGCTTGGGGACATCGGCAATCAGTTCCGCGTAGTCCTTGCGGACAACCGTGGCCTGAGGATCGCCCGGAACGGTTGTCCAGTAGGACTTGTTGCCGATAAAGGCAGTGTGGCTCAGCAGCAGATAGCTTGCCGCTTTGAGCATTGCCAGATTGTAGTGATCGAAATCGTCGTTACCGGCATAGTCCGGGTGTTGGTGAGCGAACAAGGGCCCCATGTCGCCATCCGGGCCCGTGTAGAGGCCGTCGATGGTCATGAAATTGCAAACGATCAGACGTCCCACCCGATGGAGCCTCTCTGCAAGCAAGTCCCTCAATACGCCGCGAAGCTACTCCTGATTAGAGAAGGTCGCCAGCTAGAAAGACGCCTCACCCCTGCCCCCGCTCCGAGCGATTTCCCGTGAAAGCTCACATATCTCGGTCCGCGCATCGATCAGCATCGCGAGCGACCGCTAGGCGACGTCGAACAGAGAGCGCCACCGCCGATCCTCTGCTCGATGATTGGCTTGAGAAGCCGGGCGCCGGTCGCGACGAGAACGCTGGTGGGATAGCTGGACATGATCAGAGCCTCTTCAGTGCCGCCCGCACCGCGATTGAAGCTTTCGAATAGGCAAATAGAGCAATTTGCCTAAACCGCGATAACCTCGCTGCAACGCTGAGACGGTCGAGCGCCTTGATGGGCTGTACGAGACTTGCTCCAATCCCCTCGGTTGCCTTGACGCCCGATTGGGAAGGCAATCAACCCTGTTAGCCCCACTCTGTTGCCCATTCAGAGTGGGGCTTCGATGGCACGGGCTGGTTTGAGATCGGGCCAATAGGCGGACCAGTCCGTCCCTAACCGGGCGGGTGCTCGGACTCGGACATGCCCACGCCATACTAGGCAGCCAGTAGGAAGCGATGAAACGTCTCTTGATGGCATTCTTGGCGGGATGTTTTATCGCTCCCGCTCTGGCAGCCGAGCTGAGTCCCGTCGATGTGAATACAGATCGCTGGTCCGCGATCGCTCAGGTCAACAACAGTGCCTATGGGCGTTGCACCGGCGTCCTCATATCTCCTGACCGCGTCCTGACCGCAGCGCACTGCCTGTTCAACGCCCGCACCGGGCATTTTATGCGACCGCAATCGATCCACGTTGTGCTCGGCTACGATAGAGGCAATTACGGATTCCACACCGTTGCCGACGAAGTTATGCTCGGTAGTGGATACGCTCCGCGCGGGCCCGCACCGTCGTCAGCCGACTATGCTGTCCTTCATCTGGCGAACACCGTTCCGGAAGTATTCCGACCCTTGCAGATAGCCGATGGAGTGAATCCCTCCACCCGGTTCATTACCGCTGGATTCGCCCAGCAACGCCCGGAAATGGTCTCGGCCTCGCCGAAGTGTCGGATGAAAAGCGGCATCGACGAGAACCTGCTCGTCACCGACTGCCATGTCGAACGCGGCCTGTCGGGAGGCCCCCTTATCGACATCGAGACTTGGCGCCTAGTCGGCATCATGATTGCGTCCGGTCGCGAGAATGGCCGGATTGTGAGCTGGGCCATCAATGCTCAGACCATTTCAGCATCAGATGTCGGGCGTTAATTGAACGGACGCGCCCGGACTTCCATCGATCATCGCCCGTTGTTGCCCGCCCCTCATTCCGTAGGCAGGCCTCACTCCAGCAATAGGATTGGCCAAGCGGCGAATCTGCTGGCTGGTGACTTTAGCTAAATCGCTGACTCGGATGGCAGCTGTCCTGACGCCGGCTTTATCCTTGGACGCGAAGAAGGCTCGTCGCGTTGCGACAAGCCTTCCGAGTTTCCGCCTTAAAGCAGCAGACCAAATTCAAGAGCGCTGCTGTGATGCGCTGGGCCGGACCTGCTAGCCGCGGTCGGTCGCTAGTCTTGAACGACCGTGCCGTCACTATCTACCGAAGGCTCGACCTCTTCGTCGACAGGCGCCGACAATTCCTCGACGGGCTCGCTTTCGCCATCAGTTGAAACAGGTGCGTCCGCAGCGGGTGCGGACCCTGCCGTAGAGTCGGGCTCCGCGACAACCGGAACATCTTCTTCGATGACTTCGCCGGGCTCTATAACTTCGCCGTTGGCCACGACAGGCAGCTCTTCGGGCTCCAGCTCGGCAATCATCCGCGCGCAAAGGGTCATCGTTGCCCTCGCAGCTTCGTCGGTGTTGGGCATCAGGGCCCAGCCGCCCTCTTCCACGTAGTCTCGCTGGCGGAACGAGCTGGTCAAGGCCTTCATCTCCGCGAGGCTGTCGCGGGCGCCTTCGTCGGCGATGAAGTTCTGGACGCAGATTGCCGCTGCAAGATCGGTACGCCCTTGCTGCGCCGCTTCCTCGGCGCTCGCGGCAGCGGAGCCACCGGCCACCCACCCGCCCCAGGAGAATCCGACGATGGCAACGATAGCGCCACCGAGAATTGCGCCATAGACGCCGGGCTTTACCCATGTTGGAACGTTCATGTAATTCCGATCAATTTTATTGCAGCAATATTGCCGATATCGATCATAACACATGCAGAACACATGACCTATTTTGCTTGAAAAAGGCGTTATATTTTTGAATTAGCGAGAGCGCTTTCGGGATGCGGCCGTCCAAGAGCTGGAACATTTTATCCGCCCAGACCGCGGCCTACTGAAAGCCCCCGTCGACTGACCGGAATAACGGCATCAAGAGACAAAACTTTCTCAGAAGTGGTGCCGGCTCGCTCGTCGCCGCTGCAAGTCCTGCTGACACATCTCGTCAGTCGGCTGGAGTAGAGCTACAACAAGAAAGCTCCGCCAACATGGCGTGGGACCGCAGGAATGAGGCCCGCCGATGAAGCCGTTCTACCAGATCCTGTTCAACAACCTTGTGGCGAACGTCACCAACTTTACAGTCTGGTTCGCGATCACCTTCTGGACATTCCTCGAAACTCAATCTGTGTTCGCGACAGGTATGATCGCGGGCGTTTATTTGGTCTTCACCGCAGCCTTCGGTTTCTGGTTCGGATCGATCGTTGACCACAACCCAAAGAAAACGGCCATGCTTGGCTCGGGCGTGGTCTCGGCGCTGTTCTATCTCGCAAGCCTCGGGATCCTGCTACTGGAGCCGGAGGGCGCCTTCACGGACCCGTACGGACCGTATCTTTGGGGCTTCGTGCTCATGGTGATGCTGGGCGTGATCGCCGGCAATATCCGTTCCATTGCTCTGTCCACCCTAGTGACAATCCTGATACCGGAACACGAACGCGATAAGGCCAACGGCCTCGTCGGCATGGTCTCTGGCATCGGATTTCTCACGACCTCCGTCATTTCAGGGTTTCTCGTCGCCTATACCGGCATGTTCGGCGTCATCAGCCTGGCCCTTGCCAGCACATTGCTTGTGCTGTTGCATCTCGCCGTCGTGCACATCTCGGAAGATCGCGTTGCGCCGAGTAGTCCTGGCCAACCTGACACCCGAAAGCGCATTGACCTCGCGGGCACGATCGGCGTCATTGCGGCGGTGCCAGGCCTGTTCGCCTTGATCTTTTTTGCCTGCTTCAACAACTTCCTCGCTGGCGTTTTCATGGCCTTGCTTGACGCCTATGGTTTGTCTTTGGTGAGTGTCGAAATCTGGGGCTTGTTGTTCGGGGCGCTATCGACGGCCTTTATCCTGAGCGGCATCGTTATCTCACGCACCGGGCTGGGCAAGAATCCACTCCGCACGCTGCTTCTCGTTAATCTCATCACCTGGTCGACGTGCTGCGTATTCACGCTCCAGTCCTCTATATGGCTTCTGGCAGCCGGCTGTTTCGTCTGGATGCTCCTGGCGCCCTTTGCCGAGGCGGCAGAGCACACGACATTGCAGAAGGTCGTGCCTCTGGAACGACAGGGCCGCGTTTTCGGCTTCGCGCAATCGGTGGAGCAGTCGGCCTCTCCCCTGACGGCCTTCATCATAGGCCCCCTCACCCAGTTCGTGGTCATCCCGTTCATGACCGATGGAGATGGCGCCCGGTCTATCGGCGGCTGGTTCGGCACTGGGCCGGATCGAGGAATGGCGCTGGTGTTCACTCTTGCCGGGATGATTGGCTTGATCGTGACGATCGCCGCTTTCAACTCTCGCCCCTATCGCGACCTGTCGCGCGCATATTCCGCCGGCAAGAATGATGACGACGCAGGCAGCGGCACGGCCATGGCTAACCCGGCCTCGGGATGAGCACCGAAGAGCCTGCAGCAATTACAAGAAGGTCGCTATAGCGCCGGCGCGCGATCTTCACCCCGCTCGCCCCTCAGCAGGATTCTTAACATAAGTTACTTTTTGTGCCCTATGGCACTGTCCGCTTTCGGACCTTTGCCCCATACGGCGAAAATGCACGCCATATGAAACACTTAGTTAGGCAGTTGCTGAGACCATCCACGCCTATGGGATCAGCAATAAAGGCGGCCTAGATGAACACGAGTGCCACCGCCGGCCAGACACCCGACCAACTCTCGATCAATGATCGAGTGAGCCACCTTGCAAGTGCGCAGGGGCGATACCTGATCAAGAAGCCGGGCCAGGGCAGCCGCTCCCGTGCGTTTGCCTGCCGCCTCAAACGTATATCGCCAATCTCGCTGACCTTTTCTGGCCCGATGCCCGCGCAGGTCGGAGAGACGGTGACGACATATTTCACCGAGTTCGGCATGCTGCCCGGCCACGTGCGCCGGAACCTTGGTTACAGCCTTGTCGTCGACCTCGATTTGAGTGCGGAAGAGCGTAAGCGACTGGCGGCAAAGGTCATTTGGGCTGAAAAGCACCGCAACTTTCAGGTTCCCGACAACCGGCAGTCGAAGCGCGTGCTGCCAAGATCTCCAAATTCGCATCTTGTAATTCCGGGGCGTGGCCGGGTGCGCTGCTTCGTCATCGACATGTCGGCCACGGGCGCCGCTGTGTCCGCCGAGGTGGATCCGGAGATCGGCTCGGTGCTTGCCTTGGGCAGCGTCGTCGGTCGCGTTGTGCGCAAGTTTGCTACGGGATTTGCCATCATGTTCGAACAGCGGTTCGAACTGGAGGTGCTGGAGCCGAAGATCATCGTCCCGCTGCAAGTGGACCAGTTCGTAAGCCTCGACTAGCGTTTCGCGGTGCAAACATGACAGCGGTCTGCGCATTGAGCCTCCGACAAAAGGAGACGGCAATGAACGATGACAAGGGTCGGGCCCCAAAGAAACCCGAGAACGAGAAGCGGCAAGATACGCAAAAAACTAACGAGGATCTGAACCAGGAGTTCGAGCGGGACAAGGATGATTTGCCTCCAGGCGCTAATGAGCCCGGGGGTTTGCGTGGCGGTCCAGACTGATGACTGACGGGTCCTAATTCACTAGAAAACATGGGTCGGCTTGCCGACCCATCTTTTTGAACACTTACTCTACACGACCGCCAAAAGCAGGCTGTCAGTGAGGGAAGCGCAATCGCCGCTCAAGTCGGTAGCTGTGAAGACCGAAGGGCCGCCGTGGAGATCGTCGTCGACTTGCGCCGTCTCGGCTTCGAAGCATAGAATTTGCCTATGTTTGCTTTGGTAACCGATGTCCCGACATTGCCGCCTTCAAGCAGCGAAACCTCGTCCCACGGCACGCTGATGTGGGTATTGTCGAGATCCCAAAAGGCATGCGTTTCACCTAACTCTCCGAAGGCGCTTCAAGGTACCGTCCAGGCTCTCGCTATCGGAGGCTGCAAGGGCCGGATAGGCTCAGCAGGCATCAACAGGAGCATCACTTGGATCCCCTACTCGCCGAATTCTTGCACATCGTGACTCGGAGCATCGAGGTCATCGGCATTCTGGTGATTTGCGGCGGTATTCTTGTTGCTGCAGTAAACTACACTCTTAGTTCCCGTGACATTCCGGCTTACCACAGGGCCCGGGCGACACTCGGACGCGGTATTCTACTGGGCCTGGAGCTCCTCGTGGCGGCGGACATCATCCAGACGGTTGCGGTTGAGCCCACGCTCGACAGCGTCCTGGTGCTGGGTGGTATTGTTCTCATCCGGACGTTCCTCAGCTTGTCGCTCGAGGTCGAGATCACCGGCAGATGGCCGTGGACGCAAAGCCGCCCGCGAAACCCGCACGAGTAGCTGCCGAAACTGATGGTGGCAGTACGTCAGCGCACCGCAACAAGCTGCCGCTCGTCCGGTTGCTCCATTAGGACCCAGCAGGAACTGAAAGCGCATTGCCATCATTGTGCCTCATAACCTTGGGGGCATTATGCGGAACGTCGTTTCAAAAGGAATACTGGGTAAGGCGCGCGTCGACGACTCTGACGGGCCAACTGAGGTCTTGGCGCGAGCAGGTTATGGCGCGCGGGGCGTCGTCTACTTTCTAATCGGTGGACTGAGTTTTCTTTCGGTCTTCTGGGGCGAGAGTGACGCTGCGGATTCCGGAGAGGCTCTTTCCACCCTCCTGAGACAGCCCTTTGGCCAGATCCTGTTGGGGCTGGTCGCGGTCGGCATGATCGGTCACGTGGTATGGCGCTTGGCCCAGTCGGTCCTCAACGCTGACGATCAGAAGAACAACATGAAGGGTGTCCTGACCCGGATAGGTCAGTTCGCCAGCGCTATTGCCAACGGCTCGATTGCCGCAAGTGCAGCCAGCCTGGCCCTTGGACGAGGCGGAGGTGGAGGTGGCGACTCCGAGCAAAGCATCTCGTCGTGGTTGATGCACCAGCCGTTCGGCCCGTGGCTGGTTGGCATTGCCGGCGCAATTGTGGCCGTTGTGGGTCTCGTCCAGATCTACCGTGGTGTTGCAGGCACCTTTCAACGCTGGATATACCTTCCCAGCACCAAAGGACTACTTTATGCAATCTGCGTCTTCGGCCTCAGTGCACGAGGCGCGCTATTCATCGTCGTCGGCGGGTTCTTCATCTACGCCGGCTTTACGGTGACCCCTGACAATGCCGGCGGTTTGCGGGATGCTTTGGTCTGGGTACGTGCCCTGCCTTTTGGCACGTGGCTTTACGGGATCGCGGCGCTGGGCCTCGTTGCCTTTGGCGGCTACAGCATCATCGAAGCGATCTACAGGAAGGTTGACGCGCCGGACCGGGATGATCTGGAACGTATGGCCAAGCGCGCAACCTAATAGACTTGGAAGATTGCAGCATGTCGAGACTTGAGCCCGCGCGGCTACCCTGGAAAATTCTGGATCTTGTGCGAGGCGAGTTCTTGCTGCTTGTCACGCTTGGTCTGGCGTGCGGGCTTGGATGGGGATTCCTCGAACTAGCCGACGAAGTGGACGAAGGCGAAACCGAATGGTTCGACACCACCGTTCTTGCCTGGTTTCGCGCCCCGGGGAATGTCGATCAGATGGCTGGGCCGCCGTGGCTTCACGAAGTGGGGCGCGATATCACAGCCCTCGGCAGCTATACCGTGCTTCTCATATTCGTTTTTGGCGTTGTTGGGTCGTTCCTGCTTCGACGCAAAGCCGGCGCCGCCATTGTTATCCTGGCTTCGGTGGCAGGCGGAGCATTGCTGAGCTCGCTGCTGAAAATAGGATATGGTCGCTCACGGCCAGAGCTTGAAAGCGCCGCCGAGCACTTCACCAATAGCTTTCCGAGCGGGCACGCGACGCTCTCGGCAGTCACGTACCTGACTATCGGTGCCCTCATGGCCCGCCTCTCGGAGGATAGAATCCTGGGAGGCTTTTACCTGGGCTTCGCCATGTGTCTGACGCTGCTTGTCGGCATCAGCCGGCTTTATCTCGGCGTTCACTTCCCCAGCGATGTCGTTGCTGGCTGGGCGCTTGGTGCCGGATGGGCATTGTTCTGCAGCGGCGTGGCTCTGCTCTTGCAACGCATGAACCGACTACGCGACAAATCGAGTAGCTAGATTAGTGGACAGTCTCGCTCTCGTCGGTGTCCGGCGCACCCCAGAAGACGATGTAAAGAAGGTCATGGCCTGCGTTGTCACTGATTTCGACCGACCTCGGTGCCATCAGATCTTCCCCTTGCTTGGCCACACGTCGCATCACGCGACGGGCCCACTCCACCGCTGATTCTTCTGCATCCTCAAGATCATCGTGTTCGTGTGCCCCCAGTTCCTCGACGATTTCATCGCCGACGCGATACTGGAAAACAAACTTGGGCATTGCAGTCTCACGGCTAGTTTGAAGTTAGCAGGTGGGCAGGCCGCCCGACTGCTCGTAGGAACAGTTGACCGCACCGAGTTATCCGGCGCAAGGCCCGGAAAGCCATTAAATGCCTGAGAAACCGAGCCTGCCTAGGCAAGCGTCGAGAGGTCAATGTCAGTAACGACGGCCCGCTCCGCCCAATGTCGACCCCATGAGCCGCGCATACTCAGCCTCGTACGCACCGTAGGCACCGTTGGCAAACTCCTCAAGACGTCCCCTGTCGATAATCGAAACCTGGCCACGGGTCGCGCGCACTAAGCCATAGCCTTCCAGAATATGCATCGCCTCAGTGACGCCAGGCCGCCGCACACCAAGCATCACGGCCATAAACTCGTGCGTGAGGCGCAAGTCGTTGCCGCCTAGTCGGTCGCTGGCCATAAGCAGCCAACGCGCAAGGCGCTCTTCGAGGCGTGCGCGCGCATTGACCAAAGCCGAAGTCGCGGTCTGCACTAGCGTCGTATGGACGTAGCGCAGCAGCAATTGCCTCAAGGTCACGCTGGCATCCAGAAGCGTCAGGAGAATCTCGATCGATACTGCCCAAGCCCACCCTTCGACCTGCATTATGGTCATGTGAGGGGATTGCCCCGCGCCGAGAATCGCAGAAACCCCAGTCATTCCTTCGCGACCGGTAACACCAATCTCTATATCGCGGTCATCGCCCATGCGCGCGATCGAAGACGCAAGACCATCTTCTATGAAGTATGCATGCTCGATCGGGCGGTTTGCGACCTCTAGAGTATGCCGCCTCTTAAGCACCACTCGGTCCAAATGAGGGACCAAGTCGTCAAAGTCAGCAGAGTTCATGGAACGCAAAAGAACGTTGCGGACCGTGTCCTGCCGCAATTCTTTCATACAAGCCCTCGTTACGGGGCGATGGTTAAAAGTCTTTTGCGGCCCCGGAAGCCTGATGCTTACAGACTGATCAGCGCGCCGCAACGTCGGGTCCGCTATCGTACCTAGCCGCTAAGCGGCTCGCGACACGCGCAAATATCCTTTAATACAATGGCTTACCGACACAGATGACGCATACGTCAATCCATCACCGCCTACTACCGTCCGCGATCGGGAGCGCCAAGTAGTCGTTGGTATTCCTGTTCAGGAAAGCCATACGATCCATCTGCCAGATCAATAAGTCCTTCACGATCGCGAATGATGACTTCGCCGCGCCGCGAATAAATCAGATGCTTGCCTTCGAGAAGATGCAACGCTTCCGTGACACCGGCGCGGCGGACACCCAGCATCACCGCAAAGAACTCGTGCGTCATTCGCACCCTGTCAGAGTCAAGGCGGTCCTGAGCCATGAGCAGCCAGCGCGCCAGCCTGTCCTCGAGCTTCGCGCGACCGTTGGCGAGCGCCGTCGATGCGATTTGGATCGAAAAGGCTCGGGCAAAGAGGCGTGCCAAATTCGCCACTCGTGGACGTTGCTCCGCAACGGCAAGATACTCTGCTCTTTCAATAACTAGAGCATCTCCGGGACTTTGAACGATCGTTGCGAAGGGGGCTTGATCGTCGCCAAGCGCGAGCCCGCTGCCCGTCATGCCTTCGTATCCGATAACACCGATTTCGATGTCCCGCCCTCGTGGCAGGTCGGCAATTATTGAGAGCAGGCCGCTGACCGGAAAGTAAACCGCGCGCACACCTTGACCTGGTTCCTCGAGCACCGCCCCCTGCCGTAATTGTACGCGGTGCGCTCTTCCAACGAGGGCGTCTTGATCGTCACTGCTCAACAGGTCCACTAAATGGTTGCCCGTCATCTCGTCCAAGCCGCGACCTCCTGGCTACCGTCAGCAAAAAACTCCGCTGTTCGCAGAGAACACGTCGCGGCGACATACACAAGCTTAGGCTGCCTTCAAGGCCGCAAGCAGGTCCTCGGGAGAGAACGGTTTTTGGAGAACCGGTCGGCCAGAACATTCCGGCGGCAGGTCTTCTGCGCCCAAGCCGGTAACAAAGACTGTCGCGATCTGTCGATCACTACAGACGCGAGCGAGGCGAGCACTTGTTCCCCCGCCCAGTTTAACGTCGAGCACCGCAAGGTCCGGGCTTTCCTTGGAGAGATAACTATCCGCATCGGCTTCATTCATGGCAACCGAAGACACGTGCCAGCCATGCTCCTCGAGGGTGTCCTCGAGCATGAGGGCTATTAGCGGCTCGTCTTCCACCACAAGCACTGTTTTTCCGGATTTATCCAAGCTACCTCGAACAAGCTGTTCTTTGTTCCTCCGGAGTATTTTTAGGCTTGTGAGCATCATGGACAATGCAGTGTCCGGCATCGTACCGGCCCGAGTGCTCTGATCGAAACCTGGCAGTAACCCCGTTTGCGTAGTAGATTGAGCGTGTTGCGAGATCGAGGACCGTGAATGAGTGGATATGTTTACACCGGTGTGAAGTGGGGCGGCGCTAAGCTCGGCACAACCGGTGGTCAGGTCTCATGGAGCTTCGCCGCCGGAAACGGCAGCTTTTTCAGCTATGACTACGCGATCTCGGACCCCGGCTACCAAGACGCAGTACGGCGCGCCTTCGAGACGTGGGAGTCAGTTGCCGATATCGACTTCGTCGAAACCGTCGATACCGCTTCGAGCGACATACGGCTTGGCTGGGACTACATCGATGGACCAAGTGCAACACTCGGAGAAGCTCAGTATCTCTATTACCCTGCATATGCCGGGGATTTCGGCCGGTACGATGCCGCCGAAATACGCTTTGATTCCGCAGAGAACTGGTCAGTGAATGGCAGCTACGGCGGCGTTAACTTCTACACCGTCGCCCTGCATGAGATCGGACATACGATCGGCCTTGCCCACAGCGCCGATCCGAACACCATCATGTACGCCTACCAAAACGATATCGTTGACCTTACTGCCGCTGACATTCAGGGCATTCAATCCCTTTACGGCGCCGCATCGCTTCCACAGAGTTCCCGTGACTTTATCGGCACCACAGGCGACGACTTTCTTGATGGGACCAATGCCAGCGAGACCTTTTGGGGAAATGCCGGCAACGACGTGATCTACGGCCGTGGTGGCGACGACATCATCGATGGCGGCCAGGGTGTCGACACAGCCTTCTATTCGCTTTCGAGGAATGTCTACAGCGTAGAGGTCAATAGCAATGGCACGATCATTGTGGCCGACCTTGGGAGCCGCTATGCCGAAGGCCGTGACACACTGACGTCAATCGAGCGCCTCGACTTCAGTGACGGAACGCTGGCTCTAGATATCGATGGCAATGCTGGACAGGCATATCGATTGTATCAGTCGGCCTTTAATCGCACCCCGGATGATTCCGGGTTACGCTTCTGGATCAATGAGCTTGATGAGGGCCGCTCGCTTTATGATACGGCGCGCGCCTTCGTCGGATCAGCCGAGTTTCAAGACCTATACGGCAGCAATCCGACCGACGGGGCGCTGGTCTCAGCATTCTACGTCAACATTCTAGGACGTCCGGCTGAAGCCGAGGGGTATGCCTTCTGGGTCGGCGAGCTCGCCAGCGGACGCAGGGATATGGCTAATGTCCTGATGAACATGTCGGAAAGCCCCGAGAACGTAGCCGGCGTCGCCCCGGTGATTGATGATGGCATCTGGTACAGCTGACTACAGCCTATTCCGGAGCGACCACGCGCTGGCGCATGCCGTTCAGGTGGCCGGCGGCCCCCAGGCATCAGTGCGCCCGCGGCTGAGCCTGCCTCAGTGGCCGCACAAGGTCTATGCTGTCGGAGACACGCATGGTCGCTTTGACTTGCTGCAGGCATTGCTAGCCATGATCGTAAAGGACGCGGGCGAGCACGCCGAGGCGTGCCTCATCGTCATGCTCGGCGACTATATCGATCGCGGAGGCACATCTGCCGACGTGCTGGAATGGGCATCGAACCCCGCATCAAGCCCCCTGCCTCGCATTTGTTTGGCAGGAAACCATGAGCAGTTGATGGCCGAGTTCATGCAGCAGCCGGATGTTGCCTCGCCCTGGCTTGCCAATGGCGGCATCGACACCCTCATTTCCTACGGCCTTGATCCGGATGAGGTCCTTGGAGCCCCGGAAGCGATCGAGGCGGCCCTTGTCAGGGCGATTCCGATGCGTCACCGCAGCTTCGTAGAGTGCGCGCCTACATATCTGGCAGTACCGGGTGCGCTGTTTGTCCATGCCGGCGTTCGTCCAGCGGTGCCACTTGACCAGCAAACGGACCACGATCTGTTGTGGATTCGAAAGGAGTTCTCAGCCAGAACGGAAGAGCTGGACATGCGCGTGGTGCATGGCCACACGCCTGGAGCGGAGCCGTACTTAAGCGCGAAGCGGATTTGCGTCGATACCGGCGCCTATCACAGCGGCATCTTGACTGCCGCTTGTCTGTCTAGCAACGACGAGCCATATTTCTTGAACACCTGAGCGTATTTAGGCACTATCCGTCCAGCAAGTGTGCGACGGGGGGATAGGCGCGTGCATGAAGACATGGACCTGCGGCGCCTTATGGCTGGCTTCGGCCGCCACCTGAAGCTGATCACCCTGTTTATTGTGCTGGGCCTAAGCGTCGCAGCGCTTGGAGCGGCGTATCAGCGTCCGCTCTATTCGGCTACATCGCTAATAATAGTAGATCCGACACCTCAAAACCTGTTGTCTCCCCAGGACAGACCTCCATCGGGAAGCGAAAGCGCCCGTGTCCAGTCCGAGGTTGAGATCCTGAAGTCCGACAGTATCTTGCTGGAGGTGGTGGATAGGCTGAACCTAGCCGCGGATCCGGAATTTGCTGCCGAACCCTGGACAGCGCGCTGGATACCGGCGCTTGCCCAAACGAGCATCGATGCTCCGAGAATGCGTGCTTTATCACGACTGAAGCAGCGCATTCGCGCGGAGCGGCGCGGACTAACAAATATTCTGGCAGTTTCGTCACTGGCCATGTCTCCAGACAGAGCGGCGGTGTTGGCCAACACGACAGTGGATGCGTATTTGGCGCAGCAGATCAGCGCGAAAACCGAGAGTCTTGCTCGCGCAGAGCAGATGATGAATGCGCGTATCGAGGCCGTCCGCGCATCTCTTGCGAACGCCACGGGGGAAGACCGCTCGGTGCTTTCGCGGCAACTCGGAGCGCTTCAGGCACGCGGACGCGATCTTCGTGATCTCGCGGGCCTACAGATGGCCCATAGCAATGTGGTGTCCGCAGCAATCGCCCCACTCACCCCCAGCCAACCAAACGTGTTGGCATGGTTGGCCGAGGGATGTCTCGTCGGTCTCGGTTCCGGTTGCCTTCTAGCGTATTTGCGTGAGGCCTGGACCGGCGGCATGTATAGCGAAGACGATGCTGAACGCCATCTCGGCTTGCCAGCCATCGGAGCTATCCCGCACGTCACTCTCCCGGCTGGCTCCGAAGGCCCAAGCGAGGAGATACTGGAGCGGCCATTAGGCGGCTACGCGAACGCTATCCGGATCCTGCGCGCAAATCTCCAGCACCAGACGGGAACAGCGGGCGCACTGGTTGCGACGCTTACCTCCAGCAGGCAAGGCGAAGGAAAGACAACCGCCGCGCTCTCATTGGCGCGGTCATTTGCAATGGCCGGACGGAAAGTGCTCCTGATCGATTGCGATTTGCGGAGCACTGGCACCGGACGCATTGCGCCGTCGCGCCCGGGGCTTGCCGCCTATCTCAGGGCGTCTGGTGAAATCGACCTCAACCGGCTGATTATCCGAGACGGCGTGTCCGGGGCGGCAATATTGCCAGCGGGCGAGCCCTTGCCGCCGTATGAAGTGGACCGGGTTATCGTCAGCGCGGCATTGGTCGAGCTGATTGCTGCAGCCCGTGAAAGTTTCGACGTTGTGCTCCTGGACAGCGCAGCCCTCGATAACGCCGCTGACGCCATGTATTTGGCGCCGCTCTCGGATGCACTGCTGTTTCTTACCCGGTGGGCGGACACTCCGCACCGGCTGGCGCGGCGGCACCTGATGCGACTTGTGGCAGCCGCCGGAACCGAAGCGAAAGTCTTCGTTGCGGTTAGCCAGCAGGTTGAAGCGAAAAAGCCGGCGGATCTGTACAACCTCGCCGGCTTTTTTGCAGCGCCGGAGCGCCGGTCGGTCACGCGCTGATCAGCGTATGTAGTTCGTCCGCAAGATCGGCAGGATCCTGCTCGGCGGTATTGAGTGTGAGATCCGGCATTTCTGGAGGCTCAAAGACGCTATCGATGCCGGTGAAATTCTTGATCTGCCCAGCCCTGGCTTTGGCGTAAAGGCCCTTCGGATCGCGCGCTTCACAAACCTCCAGAGGCGTATCGACGTAAACCTCGGTGAACGAGATATCACCCGCAATCTCTCGGGCCAGGCGACGCTCGTTGCGGAAAGGGGAGATGAATGAGACGAGGACTATCAAGCCGGCGTCTGCCATCAGCCTCGCAACTTCAGCCACGCGCCGGATGTTCTCGACACGATCGGTATCGGTGAAGCCGAGGTCCTTGTTCAGCCCGTGACGGACGTTGTCACCGTCCAGAATGTAGCAGTGCTTGCCTTCGGATGTCAGGCGCCGTTCAACCAGATTGGCGATTGTGGACTTGCCCGAACCGGACAATCCGGTGAACCACACGATGCGCGGCGTCTGACCCTTGAGAGTGGCCCGGACCACCCTATCGACGTCAAAGGCCTGGTAGCTGAGGTTTTGTGCGCGGCGCAAGCCGTATTCTATCGTGCCAGCGCCAAGTGTCTGGTTTGAAATCCGGTCGATCAGAATGAAAGCACCGGTCTGACCGTGCTGATCATAGGGATCGAAGGCAACTGGGCGGTCGGTAGCGATCGTTACCGTACCGACTTCATTGATCTGGAGCGACTTGGCGGCACCGCGCTCCAGAGTATTGACGTTCGTCCGGAACTTGAGACCGGTGAGACTGGCGGGCACCGTTTGCGTGCCGATCTTCAAAAGATAGGAGCGCCCGGGATAAGCTGGCTCATCCTGCATCCAGATCAGGCGCGCCTGAAACTGGTTCGAATATTCGGGAACCGTCCCTGAGTGCGCCAGCACATCGCCTCTCGAGATATCGATCTCACGGTCGAGCACAAGGGTTACCGCCTGGCCCGCCGCAGCGTCGGACAAGTCTCCATCCATCGTAACGATACGGGATACGATCGCGGGCTTACGGGAAGATGCAACAAGCAGCTCATCCCCGACTGATACGCGCCCTGCCGTCAACGTGCCCGAGAACCCTCGAAAATCAAGGTCTGGACGATTTACCCACTGCACTGGGAAGCGTAGCGGACGCGCTTCATGATCCTCCGATACGTCGATGCTCTCGAGATAGGGAAGCAAGGGCTCTCCAGTGAACCATGGCATCTTTTCGCTTCGCGAAACGACATTGTCTCCGCGCAGCGCAGAGACGGGAACCGCATAAATGCTCCTGAAGCCGAGCTCGGCCGCGAATTCGCGGTACTCTCGTTCAATCCGGTCGAACACGTCCGAGCTGTAGTCCACAAGGTCGATCTTGTTGACGACGAGCACGACGTCCTTCACGCCGATCAGTGAAAGGATAAAGCTATGGCGCCGCGTCTGCGTCAGCAATCCCTTGCGCGCATCCACCAGCAGCAATGCAAGATCAGCATTCGAGGCGCCTGTCGCCATATTGCGGGTGTACTGCTCGTGGCCAGGCGTATCGGCAACTATGAATTTGCGCTTGTCTGTCGAAAAGAAGCGATAGGCGACATCGATGGTGATGCCCTGCTCGCGCTCGGCTGTAAGCCCATCGACCAGAAGTGAAAAGTCGATGCCTTCGTCGCCAACGTGGCGATTCTGGCTTTCCGAGCGCAACGACGTCAGTTGATCATCGAGAATAAGCTGGCTGTCGTAGAGCAACCGTCCGATGAGGGTCGACTTGCCGTCATCGACGCTGCCACAAGTCAGAAAGCGCAACAGCGACTTATCGGTCTGCTCCTGAAGCCAGCGCGATATCTCGGCTTCGGATTGAGTCTCAGGCAGGGGGCTCGCGAGTGACATCAGAAATACCCTTCCTGCTTCTTTTTTTCCATCGAGCCAACCTGGTCGGAGTCGATGAGGCGCCCTTCCCGTTCGGATGTCCGGCTGGCCTGCATCTCCATGATGACTTCAACCAGTGTGCTGGCGTTGGACCGGATCGCACCGGTCAGCGGATAGCACCCAAGCGTGCGAAATCTCACCGTCTCTTCGCGCGGCATCTCGCCGGGCTCGAGTGGTAGCCGGTCGTCATCGACCATGATTAACGTGCCGCCGCGCTCAACCACCGGCCGCGAGCGCGCGAAGTAAAGCGGCACAATCGGTATGTCCTCGGCGTAGATGTAGGTCCACACATCCAATTCGGTCCAATTGGAAAGCGGAAAAACCCGCATGCTTTCGCCTGGGTTCAAGCGCGTATTGAAGAGCCGCCAAAGCTCGGGTCGCTGGTTCTTCGGGTCCCAGGCGTGGCTGGCGTTACGGTGCGAAAAAACACGCTCTTTGGCACGGCTTTTCTCCTCATCGCGACGCGCGCCACCTATGGCGGCATCGTAACGCCCGGCGTTGAGTGCCTGGCGCAGTGCCTGCGTCTTCATGATGTCGGTATAGCGCGATGAACCGTGATCGAAGGGATTGATATTGTTGCGCACGCCTTCAGCATTCGTGTGCCGGATCAGTTCGAACCCGTACTCTTCAGCGATCCACTCACGAAACGCTATCATCTCGCGAAACTTGAACGTGGTATCGACATGAAGCAGCGGGAACGGGATGCGCGACGGGAAGAAGGCTTTTCGCGCGAGGTGCAGAAGCACACTCGAATCCTTGCCGATGGAGTACATCATCACCGGTCGTTCGAAGCTCGCGGCAACTTCGCGCAGAATCTCGATACTCTCGGATTCCAACCTGCGCAGATGTGTGAGTTCGCCAGACCCCATGCGGCCGCCTCCTACCCTTGTTGGCCTGCCGGGGAAGGCAGACGCGAAGCCCCGGCGGAATGTCGCTCCGCAGGGTGCTTAAGGCATACGTCCGCAAGGGGACTCGTCTCAAGACCATGAGACGCAACAGCATTTTCAATGAGAGGGCGCGCGCGACAAGGGATGCTGTCTCGTTCGGCTCAAGCGCACAAAAGCTGCGTCACCCCTAAAACAGGCCTCAGCTGCCCCTGCCAGTGACGACCTCTTGCCAGAGTGTCGACCAGATAATGCCAATGTCCGCTCGCAGGCTGGCCTGCCTGACATAGGCGATGTCGTGCGCCAGCCGCTGCTGTACGTCCTTAAGGTCGTTCATGGCGCCGCGGTGTCCAGATATCTGCGCCAACCCCGTCAGGCCGGGCCTTACCGCGAAGCGCTCCTGATTGGCGTTGACCAGATGATCGAGCGGCCGCTCTCCCTGACCGATTGCATGTGGTCGCGGCCCGACCAACGACATTTCGCCTCTCAGAACATTAAATAGCTGAGGCAATTCATCGAGGCTGGCCCGCCGAAGAAAGCGACCAAGTGCCGTTGCACGCTTACCCTCGGGGCCATCATGCAGCGTTCTGAACTTGTAGATGGTGAAGACGTGCCTGTGATGTCCAAGGCGCTGCTGGCGAAACAGCACCGGCCCTCGCCGCTCCATGGCGACCAACAGTGAAACGACCGCCAAGACGGGGAAAAGCGCTACTAAGGCAAATAAGGACAGGACGAAATCGAAGCAGCGTTTCTCGAAATCGATATACCCGACTTTCGGAATGGGGAGCGGCAAGCCACCGGGCTCCACTGGGGAGGCCTTCGGTGCCTCGCCTGCAAACGTTTGCCCAGAACGCTGCATGCAATTTTCCTATATGAAAAATTAATAAATCCTTAACTGTCTGAACTTTGACAAAATTGGAGTTACTTGCCAACTGAAATGATTCGCTGCTGCCTCTTGGGTTCACTGGCGTACGCTTATCCAGCGTGCTAGACGGCTCGCACGTCAATTGTCGCGACGGACTCGCGACCCTTTGCCAAGTGAGGGCAGCGTGAGCAAAGCACGTCGCAAGCTGAGCTTCGTGGCCAGCGATACGGCAGATGCGCAGGCGGCGGCGGCCGGACTCCGCGAAACCTATGGTGAGGTCGGTTTGGCGAACGCCGATGTCATCGTCGCCTTAGGCGGTGATGGTCTTATGTTGCAGACCCTCCATCAGGTGATGCCGCACGGAATCCCCGTCTACGGTATGAATTTCGGCTCTGTCGGTTTCCTGATGAACCATTTTGCGCGGGCCGACCTTCTCGACAGGCTCGAAGTGGCGCTTCCGACTGAAATCTACCCGCTCTCGATGGAAGTCGTGGACCGGTCAGGTAATCGCCAAAAGGCACTGGCGCTCAACGAAGTCTCTATATTCCGCGGCACGTACCAGGCTGCAAAGCTGCAGATACTGGTTGATGGCGAGACGCGCTTGGATGAGCTGGTCTGCGACGGCGTGCTCTTGTCTACGCCTGCCGGCTCTACCGCATACAACCTTTCGGCGCATGGCCCGATCCTGCCGATCGACTCGCCGCTCTTGGCGCTGACACCGATTTCTCCGTTCCGCCCGCGCCGCTGGCGCGGTGCGATACTGAACAACCGCGCGGTCGTCACGTTCCGCACCCGGGAAGCGGAGAAGCGTCCTGTCAATGCGGTTGCGGACAATGTGGAGTTTCAGAACGTTCTCGACGTCACCGTGCGTGAAGACAGGCAGTCGGGCGTTACGCTGCTGTTCGACCCCGGCACGAGCCTCGAAGAGCGCATCCTTATCGAGCAGTTCCGGTACTAGGCCGCTGGCAGCGCCAGCCTGCCCGCCTGCGAATGGCATTCGATCTGCCCTCCGAGACCAGCGTCCGTTTGACTGGCGAACGCCATCATCACACCCTTTGCCGCCTGGCGCGCGAGGACCGCATTCTGCTCGCTGAGATAAGCGAATGCTTCAGAAAGGTTCTCCGGGATATCGCCATCATGCTCGGCGATAAGCTCCTCCGTCAGCGCCGTGACGATGTAGTGGCGAGCCGCCAGATCGTCCGACAGATCGACTTGACGCGCGTGAGCAATCAGCCGCGCCAAAATATTGCGTACGGCCGGCGATAAGGAGCATCTGGAAAACAGGGCATTGAGGGCTGCCCGGCTGCCGGTTTCCAGCAGCGCGAAGACCTTGCCAGAGGGCGTGCCAGAAAGCTCGGCGCAACAATTTGCGAAGAACAATACCTGGCCATGAACAAGCGCATGGAGCAGCACTCGCGTGCTGATGCGATCCTGCTCGATCATGCTCGCGGCATAGCTCAGCCCACGAGCGTCGGTGTTCGGAAGATCGCCGATTGTCGCCACTGCCGCGTCGACAGCATTTCGCAGCATCCTGTTCAGGCGATCCGGCGCCACCGATCCCTTGACGACGCGTAGATCCCGCAGCGCCTCGCCCACACGCTCAACCAGTTGCAGCCGAAGAGATGGCACCAGGTCGGGCCGCGCAAGCAGTGCGCCGCGGATCTGTGCATCCTCTGCAAAATGCGCCACCGTCGCTGTCTGGCTTTCCGATCCGAGCGGCACATCAAGCCGCTGCACAATATGGAGCGTGAGTGGTCGCTGCTTGAGCGCCAGCAGTCTGGCCGCCAAACGCTCGCTCAGGCGCTCACGATGGGCAATCGCAAGTAGTCCTTCAAGCTCAAGGCCCGGCAGCAGGCTCAGCATGTCGGCATCCAGCAGTACTGGCGAATACTGCAGTACTGCCCGGGAGATGATCGAGCTGTCGTGAAGCAGAGCCAGCATCAAGGCGCGTGGTGCCTCTTCTGCATGCAGCAACCCGTAGGCCAATGCGGCGCGCACCTTCACGGAGCGGTCTTCGAGAAAACCGAACAGTGCCGCGTAAAGCGCTGCGTGCTCGTCAGCCGGACCATCGTGTCGGAGATAGGCGGTTGCGGCCAGATGGGCCGCAATGCCGCGCTTTTCACTGTCAGCAGATTGCGAAAGCTCGAAAAACTCGTCGTATCCGATCATGAACGCACGCACTCATCCCTCTAACTCCATCCACTGTGGCAGACAGGGCTTAAGGAACGGTTCACCATACAAGCACGCCTGAACTATCGAGCATAAAGCTGCGTGAAAAAGGCTGCGTTACCAGCGTTTTCAGCAGGCGCCAGAGGTGGCAGAGCGTTTCCTTCCGGTATCGTCCGGAAGAGCCCGGTAAACGACACGTTGGTCGGAGCAAACCGTGAGGCGACCGGCTCTGGCGTGGTTGCCTGGGCACTCTCGGCCTGCGCCGGGCTCTGGCGCGCGACATCCGCTTTGATTTCCTGCTCATGCTTGGCGACCAGCGTCTGGTACAATTGGCGCACGGTGCGCGGCGCACCATTCTCGTAGAAAATCGAGGGATTGGCTGCAGCCTGACGCGGGAATATCGCTGTGGAGGGCTGATCCGGATTGTTTAGCCCGGCCTCGAAGAGTTTGGCCGCGCCCCCTGCTCCGAGGAAGTGCGCGATATAGAGTTCACCGGGGCTCGGCATGCGGCCAAACCGCTCCTCTAGAAAGGCGCCATTGTTGCGGGTGAAAGCCGCTGCCATATCCGCTGCCATTTGCGGGTCCTCACGCATGGCGAGGATACGCTGGCGTTCGGCGGAATCACGCACGAAGTAACGTCCGGAGGAATCCACTTCTATGCTGTTGGCGACATCCGGATAACCAAGGCGTGCGCCTTCCTGCTTCACGACCTGCAGCCATGTACCTTCTAGAAATTGGAAGAGCCCGACTGCACTCGAGGAGGAGGCCTTCGCTTCCGGGTTCAGACTGCTTTCACGTATCGCGGTTTGAACGAGGTAACCGAAGTCGACGCCATTGCGCGTGCCCGCGGCATCAAGCGCGCGGGCAAGGTTTTGTGGAATGGAGATCGGTTCAACGCCCATAGTATTCTCTGTCCTTCAAGACCGCGACAACCATATGCCGCCCCAGTTAAGACCGTGTTAACCTTGCCAATAAGTTACCACGTCTCCAATATCTGGCCGTGGCCGGTCTTCGATAGTCGTGGCGGGCGTGCCGATGTGAACGAATCCGACAAAGCGCTCTCCCGCCCCAGCCCCGAGCGTGGTTGCGGCCTCATCATCATAGGCAAACCAGCGCGTTACCCATTGCGCCGCAAAGCCCATGGCGTAGGCAGCATGAACGAGATTGAACGCGACATTGCCAGCGGAAATCAGCTGCTCGAATTCGGGGATCTTTGGATGCTCGCGGGCGGTGGAGATGACGCCGATGGTCAACGGCGCCGGCAGAAACTGGCGCCGCTCTGCATCAAGCGCCGCAGCTTCGACCGCAGGGTTTCGCCGCGAAGCGATTGCCGCGAGCTTTTCGCCCGCTTCGGCGCGGGCGTCGCCAGCAAAGATCACCAGCCGCCAAGGCGCCAGCTTGCCATGATCCGGCACGCGTGTGGCAATACGCAGCATGGTTTCAAGCTCATCGGCGCTGGGCCCGGGATCCTTCAAGAACGCCAGCCCCACCGAGCGACGCGTCAACAGGTAGTCCCGCAGGGTTTCGTTGGCTGGCATTGTACCTCCATTCTGGCGCGCGAACCGGTGTCGGGTTCGGCGGGCACCGCAAAGCTGTTTCATTGTCGCTGCGTCTGTGACACAGCTTCACCCCAATCGCCAAATAGGCGTTTCCCATGCCACAAGATTTGTCCTGAAAAGCATGCGCGTTTTTTTTCAGCTTCTCGTAGTCCTCATCGCACTTGGCAGCGGCTCGCTGTTTCAGTCGGACATGGTATTCGCCCAAGATACCGAGACCGCAGCTGACCCGAACCCGCCCCTGCCACGGCCGCGACCTCAGCGGGATAATGAACC
>NZ_BMZE01000004.1:0-403820 GCF_014652635.1 Devosia pacifica | reverse complement strand
GCGGAAGCAGCCGCTGCCGCAGCGATCGATGCGATAACTTCGGTGCCGCAGCCTGTTGAACTCACCGCGCTGGTCACAGCGGAGGGCGAGCCCATCAGTCGCGGCCTCGTATGGCGCGTATTCGACACCTCAACCGACGAGTCAGGAGATCTCGCTCTTCGCGCGAAGTCTGAGGATGCGACCGCCGAACTTGAGCTGCCGCCGGGTGAGTACCTTGTTCATGTGGCCTACGGTCGCGCCCAAACCAGCGACACACTCAGCGTCGCGCCTGGATCGAACAGCAAATCGGTCGTGCTCGATGCTGGTGCTATCCGGCTCAATGCGGCCGTTGAGGGCGATATAGGAATTTCTCCGAACCTGTTGCGATTCGATATCTATTCGTCAGACAGCGAGACCGAGCAGGCGCTCTTGGCAAGCGATATCACCGCAAATGAGATCGTCACCGTCAATGCCGGCACCTATCATGTGGTCTCTCGGTTCGGCAGCGTGAACGCCGAAGTGCGGGCGGATTTGAGAGTTCAGGCCGGCCAGTTGACAGATGCGACACTCTATCATCAGGCAAGCGAAATTTCGTTCAAGCTCGTTTCCGAACCGGGTGGCGAAGCCATTGCTGACGTGGAGTGGACCGTACAAACCATGGAGGGAGCGACCTTGTTCACCGATCTCGGCGCCTTCCCCGAGACTGTGCTTGCTGCCGGCGACTATGAGGTTCTGGCCAAGCAGGGCGACACCGTCTTCAACCGGGGATTCGAAGTGCAGCCGGGGGCCGGTGCCGAGATTGAGGTGCTCACCGAAGTCTATTGATTTTGTTACGAAGCCACCACGTCACGTCATATCGTTGTACAGGTCAGCCCTATAGGTATTGCTGCACAAGCAGGCTTGTCGCAGATTGAATCTCAAGAATTTCACAGGAGTCAGGACCATGTCGAACATGAAGCGAATTGGCGGGCCACTCGCCACAGTTACAGCCGCCGCCCTGTTATCAGTTGCCCTGCCCAGTTCGGCAGCCCTGGCGCAGAAAACCAAAACACCCGAGGCCTCCGAGCTGGCATTTCAGGTCAATGTTCCCGACGTCACTGTCGAGCAGTCGACCATCGATGCGGACACGCTCCGGGCGATCCTGACGGGGGACTTCGAGAGTCACGCAGAGGATCTTGCCGCTCTCGATGCTGCGAGCATCACGATCCCGACAGTCGAGGTGACCGCCTCGGGCGAGGAGATGGATGACTTTCTCATCACCTACAACGACGTGACGATCGAAGACGTCATCGACGGTGTCGCTGGCAGCGTGACCATTGGCAGCATCACCATGGAAGACGGCGAGGAGTTCAGCGGCAGCTTTGACACCATGTCCGCCAGCGCGTTGAACATCAATGCCCTGCTCGGCTTCTACGGCTTCGTCGAGCAGTCCAGCTCCGAGTTCCAGACTATCTACACCGATGTCACGATGGCTGGCGGCTCTATCACCACGCCAGAGGTTACCTGCGAGATCGGCAGCATGCAGGTCGCCGAGTTCAGCGCGCGTCCGCTGGAAGTCCCGTTCACCGAGTTCATGAGCATTGCGAACCAGCTCGAGGCCAGCTCTGAGGACGATGACGAGGGAGAACCCGATCCAGAGCTGATGGCAGACTTTCTGCCGATGTATATCGATCTGATCACGTCTTTCCGGTCTGCCCCATTCACCTTCGATGGCATTGATTGTTCGGGCGAAGACGACACCGGTGAGCCGGTGTCCGTCGTGGTTGGTCCGGTAACGATGGGCGGCTTCGAGCCTGGCACTTACCCTGAAATTGCAGTTGAGGATGTCAGCATCGAGTTGACGGAAGATGGCAGTGTCGGATCGATGGCGTTCGATTCCTTTGTGTTCAAAGGCTTCGACTTTTCAGACCAGATCGACGTGATTGCCGGCATGCCCGTCTCTGATGCCGACGAATGGTTCCGCGACAACGCGCGTCAGTTGATCCCGGCGTTTGCAGGCTTTTCGATAAGCGGGCTGGAGATGGACTTTCCGGATACCGATAACGAAGGGGAACGCATCGTCGCCTCCGTCGGCAGTGTCGATCTCACTTTGGGCGATTACACCAATGGCATTCCAGCGTCGATCGATGCATCTGCCGAGAATATTCTCGTTGATCTGCCGGCTGACAGCGAAGACGAGCAGCTTCAGCAACTTCGGGCCATGGGGATCGAGAGCGTCGACGTTGGCTTTGAGCTCTCGATGAACTGGTTGGCAGAGTTGGACCAGATCGAGATCAACACGCTGATGCTCGAGGAGGCCGATCTGGGCAGCATTAACATCGCCGGTACGGTCGGAAATGCGACTGAGCAGCTGTTCAGCGAAAACAACGACCTGGCAATGGTCGCTGCAATGGGCACCACTGCGAAGGACCTGCAGATCACGGTCGTCGACAATGGCCTGACCGAACTTCTGCTTTCTGATGCTGCAGCACAGCAGGGCGTCGACGTATCCACCATGCGCCCGATCATTGCCGGCGTTGCCGAAGGCATGGCAATCGGCTTGCTCGGCGGCAGCAGCGATGCCGAAGCTGTGGGCGATGCACTGAGCAGCTTTATCCGCGACGGTGGAACTTTGATGCTCGATATCACTTCGCTCGACGAAGTAGGGCTGGGCCTGGCCGACTTCATGGCGGCGCAGGAAGATCCTACGGTTCTGCTTGAGAAGGTCTCGATCCAGGCCGAGGCTGAATGAGTCTGAGGGACGCCGCGCACACCACCCGAGGCGGCGCGGCGTCCCGTCCCCGCTATGCGCTTGTCGACGTCGTACGCGGCGTCGCGATCGTCGGCGTCGTATTCTATCATCTGTTCTGGGATCTCAGCTATTTCTGGCTGATCCCGTTCGATGTCAGCACGCATCCGATCTGGGTTGCTTTTGCGCGCGTGCTGCTGGGTAGTTTCGTTTTCCTTGCCGGCGTTGGGCTGGTGCTGGCGCATGGACGGCAGATCCGCTGGAAAGCGTTCTGGCGTCGCTTCGCCGTCATCGGCGGCGCTGCGGCACTAGTCAGCATCGGGACGTATCTCGCCTTCCCGGAAACCTTTGTCTATTTCGGCGTGCTGCACGCAATCGCGGTGTTCAGCCTCCTGGGCTTGCCGTTCCTGAGAATCCCGTTTTGGCTGACGGCATTCGTCGGACTTCTGGTTATCATTGCCGGGGTGGTGTTTTCGGCTCCGGTCTTTACCGAGAAGGTCTGGTCCTGGATCGGCTTCTGGCCCGTACCGCCTCCGACCAATGACCTCGTGCCGGTGTTTCCCTGGCTTGGGGTGACACTGCTGGGCATCGCCCTCACCCGTTACCTCATCGACAGCGGCAGGCTGGAGCGGCTCGGGAACTGGGCGCCGACAACCGGTCCCTGGCATGGTCTGTCCATGATCGGCCGCTGGACCTTGGTGATCTATCTCATTCACCAGCTTGCCCTGCTGGCGATTATCTACCCGTTGGCGACCTTCGTCTTCGATGAAACGACATCCGTCAACGCGTTCGCCGGCACCTGTCAGGCAGGATGCCTCAACACGGGATCCGAGGCGGCTTTCTGCACCAGTTACTGTGCTTGCGCGCTGGAAGAAGTCTCTCAACGCGACCTGTGGGAGGCTGTCGAAGCGCAGGAGCCAACACCTGAGCAGAGCAACGCCGTCAGTGAAGTCATCCTTCAGTGCACTCGCGAGGACGGCGACCTTGCTCCGCCGCTTCCCTGAGAGTTCAGACACTTACGCGGCGATGTTGCGAGACTGATTCCGTCATCTCACGCGACGAGCGCGCCAAATTGTGCCTTGTAGAGTTGAGCGTAGGTGCCGCCCTTCGCAAGCAAGTCGCCGTGCGTTCCGGTTTCGACAACGCCCGTCTCGTCGACGACGACGATGCGGTCGGCGTTCTGGATCGTCGCAAGCCGGTGCGCGATCACAAGCGTTGTCCGACCATCAGAGAGCTCGTTGAGCGCGCGTTGGATCGCCTGCTCGGTTGCAGTATCCAGCGCCGAAGTCGCTTCATCGAGGATCAGAATCGGCGGATTCTTCAGGAACATCCGGGCAATCGACATGCGCTGCTTCTGCCCCCCGGACAGCTTCACGCCGCGTTCGCCGATGATCGTGTCATATCCCTCGGGCAGCGCCGCGATCACCGTATCGAGCCGGGCCCTTCTCGCTGCATCGCGGATATCTTCGTCCGTGGCATCGAGCCGGCCGTAGGCGATGTTCTCGCGAACACTGCCACCGAACAGGAAGACATCCTGCTGCACGATGCCGATATGGCTGCGTAGGGACGTCTGCCGCATGTCGCGAATATCAATTCCGTCGACCAGAATGGCGCCACTTTCGATCTCGTAAAATCGCGGCAGCAGGGAGCAGATAGTCGTCTTGCCAGCGCCGGAGGGGCCGACGAACGCGATAGTCTCCCCCGCCTTGATCGACAGGTTCAAGCCGTCCAGCACCTTGTGGCCGGCGGTGTAGCCGAAGGAAACGTCCCGATATTCTATATCGCCCTTCAGCACATCGACACTTCGTGCGCCCTTGCGGTCCGAAATGTCGGGTTCGGTCTCTATCAGGTTGAGATAGCGGCGAAAGCCGGCGATGCCCTTTGGGTAGCTCTCCAGGACGCTGGTGATTTTGTCGATCGGGCGGAAAAACACGTTGATCAGCAGCAGAAAACTGACGAAGCCCCCATAGCTCAGACTGTCATTCATCACGAACCAGGTACCCGCGACCATGACGATGACATAGATCAGCCGCGTCGACAGGTAGGTCATGGTCGTCGAGGCGGCCATGGCGCGGTAGCCCTCGAGTTTCGTATCGCGATAGCCGTGGTTGTCCGCCTCGAACAGCTTGCGCTCATGATCTTCATTAGCAAACGCCTTGACGACCCTTATGCCGCCAATGCTCTCTTCGATGCGGGTGTTGAAGTTGCCGACGCGTCCGAACACCTGTCGCCAGACCTGAGTCATACGCGCGCCATAGCGGCTGGCGAGCCAGGTCATGAACGGAACAACCGTCGCCGTGATCAAGGCCAGTTGCCAGTTGATCGCGATCATCAGCGCCAGCGCGCCGATAAAGGTCATGATCGCGATAAACAGGTCCTCCGGGCCGTGATGCGCCACCTCGCCGACTTCCTCGAGATCCTTCGTGACGTGCGTAATCAGCGTGCCGGTCTTGGTGTTGTCGAAGAACCGGAACGACAGCTTCTGAAGGTGATCGAAGGCCTGGCGGCGCATATCGGTTTCGATACCGATGCCGAGCGCATGGCCCCAGTAGGTCACCACCGCCTGCAAAGCAGCACTCAGCGTATAGATAAGCGTCAGCACCACCGCCGCGGTGAGGATCAGCGGCCAGTTTTCGCTGGGCAGCAACCTGTCAATGAATTGCTGCACGGCGATAGGAAAACCGAGTTCCAAAAGGCCCACCACCACAGCGCAACCGAAATCCAGAAAGAACAGTCCCTTGTAGGGTGCGTAGTAGGCGAAGAACTTGCGCAGCATGATAGAGGGCCTTCACGGGACGAGGCTTCAACGACTAGGCTGAAGGCGTTCCCACAGCAATGGTGTTCAGGTGTAGATGCGGGCTGATCTGTGGTGCCGCCCAATCGGCACGATCATCGGCGTGTTGGAAATCGGGTCGGTCACAATCTGCGCGGAAAGGCCGAAAACTGTGTCCACAAGCGCAGCATCAACAATCCGCGAAGGCGTTCCTTCGGCGACCAGCCGCCCGGCCTTCATGGCTACCAGATGGTCTGCGTAGCGGCAGGCAAGATTCAAATCATGCAGCACCACCACCACGGTGCGACCCTTAGTGCGTACGAGATCCGTCAGCAAATCAAGCACTTCGACCTGATGATTGATGTCAAGGAACGTGGTTGGCTCATCGAGCATCAACAAATCGGTTTCCTGAGCCAGCGCCATCGCAATCCAGACGCGTTGCCGCTGGCCGCCGGAAAGCTCATCAACCGGGCGATCTGCTAGCTCTAGCGTTTCCGTTGCCTGCAATGCCTCGGTGACAGCAGCGTCATCGGAGGTATTCCAGCGCTTGAACCAGCCCTGGTGAGGGTAACGTCCGCGCCCCACAAGATCAGCCACGATAATGCCTTCAGGCGCTGATGGTGACTGCGGCAACACCCCCATGTGTCGTGCCACTTCTTTAGTCGACATGGAGTGTATGGACTTGCCATCGAGCACGACAGCGCCATGCGTCGGTGCCAGGAGCCGCGAGAGACCGCGCAGGACGGTCGACTTGCCGCAGGCATTGGCGCCGACGATCACGGTCAGCTTGCCAGGCGGAATCCTCAGGTCCAGATCGGTCACCACCTCGCGTTGACCGTAGGAGAGGTGCATGCCGGTCGCCTCGAGCTTCCGGCCATTCGAGGTCTTTGTGCTCATCACACCCGCCCTTGCCTGTTGGACATTGCAAGCAGCCACAGCAAGAAGCTTGCGCCGAACAATCCGGTTACCACGCCCACCGGCAACTGCGTGTTTGGCAAGGCATGCTGCGCCAGCATGTCGGAGCCGAGCATTACGCAGGACCCAACGACCATTGTCGGCACGAACCCGTTGCGGCCAGTGCCGAGCAATTTGCGCGCGATCGGACCGGATACAAAAGCCACGAACGCCACGGGGCCGACTGCTGCGGTAGAAAATGCTGAAAGTGCCACGGCACACAAGAGCAGCGAGAGGCGAGACAGTTCAACCCTGCTACCAAGCGCACGCGCCGTATCGTCGCCAAGCTGCAGGGCCGATAGCCCTCGACCGAGCAGCAAACCAGTCGGCACAAGTATCAGCAGGGCAAGAGCCAGAGGAATAATCTCGGAGGTGTTTGCCGCGTTGAGGCTTCCCACCAGCCAGGCCATCGCTTGCTGTACCTCGAAGATCCGGGCGCGCGTAAAGAGATATGAGATCACGGCCGATAGCATCGCCGAAACCGCGATGCCGATCAGCACAACCCTGTAAGGGCTGACACCGTCGCGCCATGCCAACAGATAAATCGCCACGGCGGTCAGCAGCGCACCGGCAAGGGCACCGAATGAAAGCAGCGCCCCGCCCCACCCCAAGACGACTATGGCGAACACGGCAGCAGCACTGGCCCCGGTCGAAATCCCGACAATGTCGGGGCTTGCGAGCGGGTTGCGCAATAAGGTCTGAAACATGACTCCGGAAAGCGCAAAACCCGCGCCCGCCAAGATCGCAAGGATTGCTCTTGGCAGACGCAGGGAAAGCACGATGAAATCGACACCCTGGGTTTGCACTCCCGTAAAGGGAGATAGCAGCGAACGCACGACATCCAGCGGCGCCACGACATAATCTCCAAGGTAAAGCGAGGCTGCGAATAGCGCGGCGAGCCCAAGGCTCAGCCAGCACGTAACTACCAGTTCGTGCCGCGTCAGCGCCAGACGCGCGCTGGTGACAGGCAAGGCCCTGCTTTTCTCCAACATCGTCAAAGCTCCGCCAGCTTGCGACGGCGCACAAGCGCGATAAACACCGGCGCCCCCAGAGCTGCAGTGACGATGCCGACCTGCACCTCGCCCGGCGGCGCGACAATGCGCCCGAGGATATCTGAGCCCAGCAGCAATAACGGCGCGATGAGCATCGAATACGGCAGGATCCAACGATAGCTCGGCCCGGTGATGGCGCGTGCCAGGTGCGGCACGGTGAGACCGACAAAAGCGATCGGTCCGGCGGCAGCGGTTGCTCCGCCAGCGAGGATTACGGCGGCAAGGCCGGCAAGACCACGGCTGACAGCGACGTTCTGGCCGAGCCCGCGGGCGACATCATCCCCCATTGCCAGGCCATCCAGCGTCCTGCCGATGGCAAACGCCAATACCGTGCCAAGCAGGAGAAACGGCACGACTTGCGTGAAGATGGACATGTCGCGCCCCGCAAGCGACCCCACCTGCCAGAACCTGATTTCGTCGAGCGTGTTGAGACTGGTCAACAGAACGGCACTGACCACCGACATCAACGCGGCCGTCGTCGCGGCGCCAGCAAGTGCCAGCTTTACCGGTGTTGCGCCTTCGCGCCCTAACGAGGCCACAGAGTAAACGAACAGCATTGCAGCACCAGCTCCCGCGAAGGCGAGCCAGACATATTGGGAGAAGCTGGTCAGTCCGAAAATGAAGATGCCAATGACGACAAGCACTGCAGCGCCAGCGTGAATACCGAGAATGGATGGATCCGCCAGCGGGTTTCGGGTTGCCCCTTGAAGCACCGCGCCCGCCATCCCCAACGCGATGCCTACGCCGATGCCGATCAGTGTGCGCGGAATTCGAAGCGCCCAGATGATCTGGTGATCAGTCGATTGCGGGTCAAAGGCAACCAGCGCCGTCCAGACCGTTTCCGGCGCAATGCTTCTCGCTCCGATACCGATCGAGGCAAGTGCGGTCCCGATGAGCGCCAAAACCATGGCCACTAGACCCACTATGCGCCTGTCTGCCAGAACGCGCACCGGTGCTGTGTCGGCCCAGGTCACGTCAATCCGTCAAATGCTGATCCGCAGCCTTGATGGCTACGGTGAGATGCTCGAGTTCGCGGGCATAGGCAGCGTAGTTGCGAAGCCAGAACGCCGGCCAATCGGTAACGGCGCCAGTTTCAGCGGCGCGCATTGTTGTCCAGGTCGGTTGTGCCAGCGCGGTTGCCATCGTCTGCTCGGATCGGTCATCGACCATGATCAGATCAGGCTGGTATTTGTCGGCATTCTCCCAGCTTAGAGTTTCCCAATATCCCCTGTCGTCGGCATTCTCGGGATCGATGAGGTTCAGCCCCCAGCGGCTGAAATCAGACAGCTCCGCCGCACCCTCGGTCGCGGCAACATAGAGCGCGTCTTCGCCGGCCCACACCGCCAGGACGGTCAGGTCAGGCTTTGCCGCAACTGCCTCCTCGAATTCAGAGCGCGCAGCTTGAAATGCACGCTTGGCGTCTTCTATCGCCGGAACGGTCAGATCAGCCCCGAGGCTTGCTGCAAGCTGTTCGTAGTCTTCGATCAGCGACAAAATGGAATCGCCTTGCGTGGGACCGGTTACCGGAACCAGTTGACGCAACGGGCTTTCAGGACCGGTCACGACCTCGCCGCCACTCCAGTTTCCGTCCATTGGCCAGTACTCGGCGATAACAAGATCCGGCTGAAGGGCCGCCGCCTTTTCGATATCGATCTGTCCCCACACGGATCCGATAATTTCTATGCCGGACAGATCGAGACCCTGTAGCGGCTTGCTCTGCGCGACGACGCTGTCGGCGTATATGCCGACCGGTCTGATGCCGAGCGGAATCAAGCCAGCTGCAGCATCGGCACTCGCGATAATTCGCTTAGGCACTTCGTCGAGTTCGACAGTTTGTCCGGAGCCGTCCGTGTAGCGCCATTCTTCAGCCGCCACGCCGACATGGAGGGACGCAAACAACAGCGGCGCTATCAGAATAAGCTTGGTCATCACGGTTGTCTTCTATGGCAATGGGTTGGTGGTTAGACCCTCTAAGATGACTGGTCAAGTCATGTTAAAAATCGTCTCGTCAGCGCAGGCGTGACTTGACCCGGCAGGAGAAGACCCTAAGCCTGACAGGGTTTGAATATCTTCGCGGTGATCCAACCAGTTTGGCGGTTCGTTCACACTCCAAACGCGGAGACGAGCATGCATGCGGTGGTGATGAGCGAGCCAACGTCGGGGCACCTGCCCGGCACCGATCAGAGCGAAGATCCGCGGGAGCTGATCGAACGAATAGCGCAAAGGCGCGACAAGGCGGCATTGGCCGCACTGTTCAGCCTTTATGCGCCGAAGATCAAATCGATGATGCTCAAGCTTGGCGCCAGCAATGCCCTGGCTGAGGATCTCGTACAGGAGACATTGCTGACCGTGTGGCGCAAGGCGGAGCTCTATTCGCCGCAGCGCGGCGCAGCCAGCACCTGGATCTTCACGATCGCGCGCAATCTGCGCATCGATCAGCTTCGCCGCCAGTCAAACAAACCTTATGAGGATCTAGAAAAAGTGGAATTGGTCAGCGACGCTCCTATTGGCGTCAGTGTGGTCGAACAACACCAGGTGGTGGACAGAGTTGGCAAGGCACTTGCCGATCTTTCGGAAGACCAAAGAGAAGTGGTGCGGCTGAGCTTTGTGCAGGATATGCCGCATTCCGAGATCTCAAGGGCGCTCGGAATTCCGCTGGGCACCGTGAAGTCACGACTGCGTCTCGCCTATGACCGTCTTCGGCCCTTGTTGGAGGATCTTCAATGAGCGTCACCCATCATCCCGACCTGTCGACGCTTATGGCGTTCAGCGCCGGAACGCTCGACGAGCCGTTCTCTGCGGTTATCGCGACGCATCTTGCAATGTCAGAGGGCGGACGCGAGACGGTCCGCAAAATCAACGCGATCGGCGGCGCCTTTGTTGATGCGGCGGAACCGGTAGAAATGTCCGATGGGGCGCTCGATCGCCTGCTTGACGCTGCCGACGCCAGCCCGTGCGAGCGCCAGCCTGTGGTACGCAGCGAAACTACAGCCGACGACATTCCGGAACCTTTGCGTCCGTACCTACCCAATGGGCTAGAGGGCGTTCGCTGGCGCTGGACTGGTCCAGGCGTTGCGACCGCGGACTTGCCGACAGGATCTAAAAACTCGTCGCGTCTGATGTTGCTGCGGGTGGCAGGTGGGAGACAGGTGCCGGAGCATGGCCACGGCGGGCAGGAACTGACCCTGATCCTGAAGGGCGCATATCATGACCGGTTCGGCGTCTTCGCGCGCGGCGACATTGCCGATCATGATGAAGATGTCGAGCATCAACCGATCGCCGAGCCGGGTGAGGATTGCATCTGTCTTGTTGCAGTCGACTCGCCCCTTACGTTCCGCGGGCGCCTGATGCGCGCCCTGCAGCCACTGTTTGGTATCTGATGGCCGATACAGAAAAGAAAATTGCGTGGATCATTGGTGGCGGCTCCGGCATCGGAGCCGCTTCCGCTCGCTTACTGGCGGATCGCGGATGGAAAGTCGCGATTTCCGGGCGGCGGCGTGAGAAACTCGATGAGGTGGCAGCCGGACGCGACATTCATCCGTTTCCGCTCGATGTAACCGATGCGGACGCTGTCGCGGATGTGGTTGCGCAGATTTCAAGGACGCTGGGCCGGATCGATCTGACAATCTTCGGCGCTGCGGCTTGGCAGCCCAGCGAGCCGGGCGATTATGCGTTCGACAAGTTCCAAAAGGTCGTAGACACCAATCTCTTGGGTGTGGTGCGTCTCGCTAACCCGTTGTTCGAACAGTATGAAAAGCAAGGCGGTGGCGAGCTGGCGGTGATTTCCTCAGTCGCCGGCTATGTCGGCTTGCCAAGGGCTGCAGCCTACAATGCGACGAAGTCATCGCTGATCAGCCTGACGGAATCGATGCATGCGGAAATGGCGCCGCGGAACATCAATGTGCGGGTTGTGGCGCCGGGATTCTTCAAGTCCGAACTGACCGAGAAGAACGATTTCCCGATGCCGTTCCTGCTCGAAACCGAGGATGCGGCGCGGCGGATGGTCGACGGGCTGACAAACAGTAAATCCTTTGAAATCGCCTTCCCAAAGCGCATGGCGTTCATCCTCAAGTTCATGAGAATGCTGCCTTATCCGCTGTTTTTTGCGATCACATCCCGGATGATGCCGAAGGACAATTAGGGTTAGCGTGGCGTGACACAAATGTTAACACCACGCTAACGGATCGCCTCAGGTCGGACGACGGTACTGATAGATGCCGACGTCGATCATGCCTTCGGTAAAGCCTGCTTCGCAGTAGCTGAGATAGTAGACCCATTTGCGGCGAAACTGCTCGTCATAGCCAAGCGCCGAGATCATCGGCCAACGCTCGAGGAATCGCTCGCGCCACAAACGCAGCGTCTTGGCATAGGACAGGCGGAACGTCTCGACGTTCTCCAGCACTAGCCCAAACCGATCACCGTACTCGCGCATGACCGTCTTGGTCAGCAGCATGCCGCCCGGGAAGATGTAGCGCTGGATGAAATCCGGCCCCGACTTATAGCCTTCGAAATCGGCCTCGTTGATGGTGATGGCCTGGATGGCCGCCGTCCCGCCCGGCTTCAACCGATCGTGGACAGTCTTGAAGTAGCTGGGCCAGTTATCTTCACCCACGGCCTCAATCATCTCGATTGAGGCGATGTGGTCGAATTGCCCTTCGGTGTGCCGGTAGTCCTCGAAGTGGAGGCTGGCGAGGCTATCGAGCCCTTGCTCCTGCAGGCGCTTCTGACCGAAGCGCAATTGCTCAGCCGACAGCGTTATCCCACGAAGGTTAGCCTGATAGTCGCGGGCAACGGTCTCCGCGAATCCGGCCCAACCGCAGCCAATCTCGAGCACCGAACTGCCGGGCGTAATACCCGCCATATCCGCGACGCGGTGATACTTGGCCAGTTGCGCCTCTTCGAGGCTTTGATCGCCGGAGGTGAAGACCGCCGACGAATAGGTCATCGACGGATCGAGCCACTGCCCATAAAAATCGTTTCCGAGATCATAGTGCTCGGAAATATTCTCGCGAGAGCCCGACAAAGTGTTCGCGCGGCCAATATGATAGGCCAGATCCTGCGCTGCGCGCTTGAACATGCCGCGATTGGCGTTCTCAAACACCTCTCTGTTCTGCAAGAAGAACAAGAAAAGGGCTGTCAGGTCATCGACCTCGATGTCGCCATTCATATAGGCGGCAGAAAAGCCGACCGTGCCGCGCCGCATCGACTCGGTAATTACATTGAAATTCTTCAACCGCAGGACAGCATGGCCGCCTGTAGATGGGTTGCCGACGGTGCGGGTGCGACCGTCTGGCAGGATCACGGTGACAGCACCGTGCTGGGGATCTCCCAGTAATTTCGAACCGATGGCCTCAACCACCCAGGACGCCAATCGCTTCCAGGGTGTCACCCCGCTACCGGACTGATCTACTACTGTCTTACTCATATCGCTTGGTTGTCTTGACCTGACGCGGTACCGAACTCTGCGCCGACTTGCGGCGAAGTTTGAGGGTCGGAGGGACACCCTTAAGCCACAGCTTTAGAGCCTCCCAGTGTATTGCGAACAGCACTTTAGCCGTCATGAACGGATATTCAAGGCCGAGTTTCAGCAGGGCGGCATCGGTCAGTTCACGATGCTGCCCTTCGAAATATGCGGTCAGCAGACCGCCCTCGTCGGTGCTCAGGGTCACCCCGATGAACACTTCTTCCTTCGGCGGGCGGATGGAGAAGCGATATCGGCCCTCGAGCGTATTGAATGGAGATACGTAGAAAGCCTTGGCAGCAGTGTGACTGACGGTTTCGTCGTCATCGACCTGCGCCGAATAAAAATGGTGCTCTCCGAAGGTATTACGCACTTCGTAGACCATCATCGCCAGCTCTTCGTCCCCGACTTCAAGGAAATAGACCGTGATGGGGTTGAAGGCGAAGCCGAACATGCGCGGATAAGCCAGCATGCGTATCCGGGTGATCGGCTCCGACACGCCCTCTGAGCGTGCTTTCTGCCGCAAGAACTCGGCCGGCGAACTGCCATCGTGCGGCCCGAAGTCGGACCTTCTGATCGAAAAAAAGTTGAATCGGTTCAAGGAGAAGAACCGCAGCTTCTGATCCAGTGATTCAAGCGAATCGAGGTCCACCAGCATCGAGAAGACGCGGTAACGCAGGACATGCCGTTTGGGCCGCGAGCGCTTGTGAACGACGGTGCCGCAGTACAGAGCGCCAAGCTCGCTGGCTCTTACTCCGCCGCCCATGTGCTCCCCAAATCTTCTACCCAGGTATGGGCGATCCGGTCGCGATGAGCTGGTACGGACCACGGGCGGCTCCGGCCGCCAATCCGTTCAGCGACCTCAAGGCCGGCCTGCAATCCATCCTCGTGGAAGCCATACCCCATCCAGGCGCCGGCGAACCAGGTCCGGCACTGACCTTGTATCCGCCAGAGGTCGCGCTGGGCCTCGATAGCGGCTGCGTCGAACAATGGATGATCATACTCGAAAGTCTGCTGGACCGTGCCGGGCGCGAACTCGGCGCTCGGATTGAGGGTAACAAATATGTTGGTCTTGGTATCGAGAGGCTGCAGCTTGTTCATCCAGTAGGTGAGGCTCAAGGCGCTCTCACCTTCCGACGCTCGCAGATAATTCCAGGAAGACCACAGGTTGCGCTGACGCGGCATATGATTTTTGTCGGTGTGCAGAACCGCCCGATTGGCAGTGAACTTGAACGAGGACAGAACCTCGCGTTCCGCCTCGGTGGGGTCGGCAATCATCTCCATCGCCTGATCGGCGTGGCAGGCGAACACGACTTCATCAAAACTCTGCGTGCTGCCGTCCGCATAATCGATCTCGACCGCATTTGCCTGCCGCCGCACGCGCGAGATGCTTACGTCTGTACGCGATTGAAATGCCCCGTCGGCGCAGATGCTGTCGATATAACGCTGCGCACCGCCCTTCACCGTGCGCCAGATAGGCCGCCCGTTCACCTGCAACAGATTATGATTGTCGAAGAACTCGATGAAGGTGCGCGCGGGAAACGCAAGCATGCCACGGCTGGGCGTAGACCATATGGCGGCCGAGATCGGCAGGATGTGGTCCTCGATAAAGGCCTTCGAGTAGCCGTAACGCTCGAGGAACGCACCGATCGACAGATCGTCGGGACAGGAATCGATTTGCTTCCGCGCTTCGCGGAAGAACCTCAGGATGTCACTGACCAGACGCCAGTGTTCTACCCGGATGAGGTTGCGGCGCTGGCCGAACAGTCCGTTGAGATACCGACCACAATATTCCATGCGGCCTTCTGCAACCGACACAGCAAAGCTCATGCTGGAGACAGCGGTTTCTACGCCGAGATGCGCCAAAAGGGCCGTCAGGTTCGGATAGTTCGCTTCGTTGAAGACGATGAAGCCGGTATCGACATCAACCGCCCCGTCCCCTGTCTTGGCAGAGACGGTATTCGTATGTCCCCCAAGCTTCGAGGCGCGCTCGAGCAAGGTGACATTTTGAGTCCGGGAAAGCAGCCAAGCTGTTGAAAGTCCGGTAATTCCGGACCCAATGACTGCGATGTCGAGTGGCGCCATTTATATGGGGATCTCCGTGGCGTAGTTGATTAAACTACGGAAGATGGAATGCCGTGGATCAGTCTGCGGTTTCATGTCAGCGCGTTTCGGGCCGTGCAGCATCGACGACGCGAAGCTGCACCTGCTCACGCCCCTGCCAGTGATCGAGGCTCAAGCATCCCGCCACATGAAGCGGAGCGGCACCTTGATTGGACAGCAAAAGCTCGCCCAAAGGCGTCTCCGCCGCCCTGAATGCAATGGCCTTGATGCGCGCGCCATCATCAGAGGCGAGGGAGAACGAGACATGGCCGCCTTTGCCTACGACCTGAGCGAAGCGGGCGCGATGCGCCGGAAACGCAAAGACAGGCGTGGGATTGCCGGCTCCGAAGGGCCCTGCCCTGTCGAGATCGTGAACGAGGTCTGTCGTCGCGCCGCGCGCGGTCAGCGCCGCATCTATCCGGACCTGCGTCATCGAGCGCGCCGCTGTAACGCTATCCTTCAACCTGTCAGTGAGATGAGCACGAAAGCCATGGAGGTCACCATGGCGCAGGGTAGCACCGGCAGCCATGGCATGCCCCCCGCCCTTTGGAATGAGCCCGAGTTCAACAGCCTCGATGACTGCGCGCCCTAGATCGACACCCGGCATTGATCGTCCCGAAGCAACGGCTGACCCGTCGGGCTTTATGGCAGCAGCGATTACCGGACGATCGAACCGCTCGCGCACCCGCGCCGCGACGAGGCCCACGACACCGGGGTGCCAATCGGCAGAGGCAAGAACGAGGACCGGCGGGCCCTCTCCCAGGCCAATCTCCGCTTCCGCCGCCTGCACTGCCTGCTCTACTGCCTCGACCTCGATCTGCTGTCGTTCGCTGTTCAGCTCATCGAGCCGCGCGGCCAGAGCAAGCGCCTCATGCTCGTCATCGAGCGAGAGAAGCCGTGAACCAAGCGCCGCATCGCCGATGCGCCCGCCGGCATTGATCCTCGGGCCCAACAGAAAGCCCAGATGATAAGGGTTGAGCGGGCCGCTGATGCGGGCGGCGAGCGAGAGCGCCGACATGCCCTGATTGCCGCCCTTGCGGGCCACCTCGATACCGCGAATGACGAATGCACGGTTGAGGCCGGTGAGTGGCACCACATCACATACCGTTGCCAGAGCCACGAGATCGAGCAGGCCCATAAGGTTGGGAATGCGCGTCTCGCCACGCTCCCGCAACAGACGATTGACGGCCACCAGAACCATAAAGGTGACGCCGGCGGCGCAAAGATAACCAAGCCCCGAGATATCATCGGGCCTGTTGGGGTTCACGAGGGCCGTCGCGTCCGGCAGGTCAGCGTCTGCAAGGTGATGATCGATGACCAGGACATCGGCTTGCCTCTCCCGCGCATGGCGGATGGTGACATCGCTGGTGGTGCCGCAATCGAGCGTAACGATAAGCCTAAAGCCATCCTCGACGAACTTGTCCATTGCGGCGGTGTTCGGGCCGTAACCTTCAAAAATGCGGTCTGGAATATGAACTGTGGTACGAACACCGAAATGCTCGAGGAAGCGCTGCATCAGCGCGCACGAGCACGCACCATCCACATCGTAATCGCCGAACAGTGCGACGGGTTCGCGATCCAGAATGGCTTGCGCGAGGCGCTCAGCCAATCGATCCATCTCGGTCAATGTCGAGGGATCCGGCATCAGATGCCGTATTGTCGGCGACAGATACTCCTCAGCTTGTTCGAGCGGTACGCCACGACCGGCCACGACGCGAGCCAGAACCTCGGCGATATTCGCGCGCTGAGAGATCGCCGTTGCATTGCGAGCCGCCGCCTCATCCAGCCGATCGACCCAGGCGCGACCGGATATGGAGGACCTGACACCGAGGAAATGGCGGGGGTGCGATTCGAGCATGCATTGCGGGTAAGCCATTTCACGTGCCAACGGAAGGGCTAACGCGCGCTGGCAGCTAGCGCGCGTGCCGGGCGTTGACCCAGCGTACCGTCTGCGACCATGACCGCATGACGATGGTCGATGTATCGACATTGTTGCGCCGCAAGCGGACGCCGCTCATCATGCTGCCATCGGTGATGCCGGTGGCGGCGAACAGCACATCGCCTGCGGCCAGATCGGTTATCGAATAGATGGTGTCCGGCTTGGTGATACCGGTTCGGGCGGCGCGTGCGCGTTTTTCCGGGGTATCCAGTATCAGCTTGCCCTGCATCTGGCCGCCAATGCAGCGCAGCGCCGCAGCCGCCAGCACGCCCTCGGGCGCGCCGCCGGAGCCGAGATAGATATCGATGCCGGTCTCATCGGTCTGCGCAGCATGGATGACGCCGGCGATGTCGCCATCGCTGATCAGCTTCACCGATACGCCGCAGCGCCGCAGCTCTTCGATGAGCGAGGTATGGCGCGGCCGATCGAGCACGCAAGCGGTGATCTCGCTGAGCGGAACGCCCTTGGCCTTGGCCAGGGCATTGACGTTCTCTTCGGCAGAGGCATCGATGTGGACGATATCCTCAGGGTAGCCCGGACCGATCGCGATCTTGTTCATATAGAGATTTCGAGACACGTTCAGCAGACCGCCACGCTCCGCCAGGACGAGGACACAGATGGAATCCGGCTGGTTCTTGGCGCAAAGCGTGACGCCCTCGAGCGGATCGACGGCAATATCGACTTCGAGCCCGGTTCCGCTGCCGACCTCTTCGCCGATATAGAGGGCTTTCACCTCGTCGCGCTCGCCCTCGCCGATGACCACCCTGCCCCGGATATCGATGCGGCTGAGTTCATGGCTCATGGCCTCGACCGCGGCGGCATCAGCGGCGCGCTCGTCACCCTTGCCGCGCCAGCCTGCTGCGGCGATGGCGCCACGTTCGGTAACGCGCACGATTTCGAGCGTCAGGTGCCTTGCGATGCTGGCCGGAGCACGGGCTCCGTCCGACTTTGTCAGTTTCACCATTTCAGCCTCGCCGCAGTGCCCAGCCCTAAAGTGTCTCGATCCTGATCAATTGCGGCCGGCCGACAATCACGCCGTCAGCGGCAATCAGATCCAGCGCCTCGCGCACGTTCGATTCGAGCGTGTCCTGGGTCAGAAGAACCACCGTGCGCGTCACAATATCCGTATCCGCGGGCTCAATGACATGCAAATCCGGCCGCTGGATGACGCTTTCGATAGAAATGCCCTTCTCGGCCATTCGGGTGGCGATGGCGGCGAGTGCTCCGGGTACGTCCTTGGCATTCAAGCGGATGTAGTAGCCACCTTCATGCGCCCGCATCGGAGCCTGCTTATAGGGAAGCAGTTCGGGGCTCGGCACGCCGAGCGGCGGCACCTTGGCGCCGCGGGCGATATCGAGAATATCGGAGAGCACAGAGGATGCGGTCGGCGGGCCGCCAGCGCCGGGGCCCGCCAGCAGCAGTTCGTGCACGTGATCGGTTTCGAGCGAGATGGCGTTCATGACGCCATCGACGCCGGCGATTGCGCTGGACTTGGGCACCAGCGTTGGATGAACGCGCTGCTCGATGCCGTCATCGGAGCGCTGGGCGATGCCCAAAAGCTTGATCTTGTAGCCGAGATCGGCGGCCACGCGGATGTCGGCCTGGGTGATGCGGGTGATGCCTTCGACGTGGATCCGGTCCGGCGCGATCTCGTAGCCGAAGCACAGCGTCGACAGGATCGACAGCTTGTGGGCGGTGTCGAAGCCTTCGACGTCGAAGGTCGGATCGGCTTCGGCGTAACCGAGGTCCTGGGCATCGCGCAGGCACTCGCTGAAATCGATCGGTTCTTCGCCCATGCGGGTGAGGATGTAGTTGCAGGTGCCGTTCATGATGCCATAGACGCGGGCGATGCTGGCGGTGCCGAGGCCTTCGCGCAAAGTCTTGATCACCGGGATGCCGCCAGCAACTGCCGCCTCGAAGCCGAGCTGCGCACCGCTTTCCTCGGCGAGCCGGGCCAGGCTGACGCCGTGCTTGGCGAGGAGCGCCTTATTGGCGGTCACTACGGGGCGGCCGATTTCGAGCGCCGCGCGTACGGCAGCGAGCGCCGGGCCATCTTCGCCACCAATCAGCTCAACAAAGAGATCGATATCGGGGGACTTTGCGAGGGCTACAGGGTCATCGAACCATTCGAGCCCGGAGATGTCGACGCCGCGATCCCGTGAGCGCGAGCGGGCCGCAACGGAGGTGACGACGATCTGCCGGCCAAGCTTCTTGGTGAGCGAGTCCGCATCCTTTTGCAGGATGCTGACGAGCGTCGCGCCGACATTGCCGAGGCCGGCGACGCCGATGCGCATCGGCGCGCGGGTCTTGGTTTCACCGTATTCCTGCATGGCCTTGAGAATGCGGGTGCGGGTTTCGGAGCGCGGCTCGCGCCCCTCACGCAGATCGAAAACAAAAAGAGGATCGCCGGCCACGGTGCGCCCGAAACGGGTGGGCGTCCAGCCGCGGCTGGCGATGAAGGACTCGACGGTCTGGCGGAATGGCTGAATATCGCTCATGGCGGCGACACATCATAGGAATTCGCCTAGCCGTCAATAGGACTTTGTAAATAAGCCCTATTCGACTGCTCTTTGAGCTGCCTCGCCGACAGCTTCGATATATTGCGGGAAGCCATAGCGCAGCGACATCGGGGTGATCGCCCCACTGACAGCCATTGTGATTTCTTCCCCTTCGAGCCGCGCCAGGGCATTCGACTGCACCTGCGGCGCCAGCTGAATATAAGGACGCGCGAAGAAAGCCTCGGCGTCTTCCGGATTGTCGAAGAAGCTCACCAGCACATCGGCGTCGAGCTCATCAAAGTTCTCGTAACTGAGCCCATAGGCATAGGTGCTGCCGAATGAAGACGCAGAGGGCGCCTGTTCGATCGGCTCCATGCCGAGATCAACCAGCAGGCGGGTTCGCGGATCTTCTGCCGTGCGGACGGAAACCTGGCCGTCATCGCGGTCGATGAAATTGACGAAGGTGACCTCTTGCAATGCGGGATATTGCGCCGCCTGCTGCTGCATGAAAGCTTCGGTCTCGGCGATCAGTTCGTCCGCCTCTTCCGTGAGCCCAAGGGCCTTGCCGGTCATTTCAACAACCTGCTGCCAAGTGGCGAACCAGGCGCTTTCGGGATAGGCGACCACTGGCGCAATCTGGCTGAGCGCCGCATATTCTTCCTCGGTGATGCCGGAATACGGCGCAATGATCACATCCGGCTCGAGCGCCGCGATGGCTTCGATCGGGGGTTCACCACTGTTCGGCAGGATGGTCGGCATTTCAGCACCGAGATCTGCGATTGCCTGTTCTGTCCAGGGAAGGACGCCGTCTTCTCCGCCGCCATAGGCGAAGAACGGCATGCCGACCGGCACGATGCCAAGATCGATGACAACGTCCTGGGTAGACCAGCCCCACGTCACGACGCGCTCCGGCTGCTCCGAGATTTCCGCGGTGCCCAGCGCGGATTCAACCTCTTTCGGAAAGCTGTCCTGAGCCAAGGCCGCACCGGACAGGCTTGTTGCACCGAGGAGCAGCGCAACGAGCGGGGTCTTCATGTTGATCGTAGTCATTCTCTAGTCCTCTGCCTTGGCGTTACGCGCCGCTTCGGCGATTTTGGCGATGTATTGTGGAAAGCCCCATTCCAGCGACAAGGCGCTGGGCGGAGAAATGGAGTTGATCAGTTCTGCCCCGATGATCGAGGCGACAGCGCCCTCTTCGACCTGCGGAGACAATGCGATGTAGGGGCGCTCGTAGAAGGCGTCGGCTTCTTCATCGCTTTCGAAATAGCTGATGAGAATATCGCTCGCGAGTTCGTTGAAGCGCTCGAAGCTGAGGGAGAAAAAGAACTCGTTGCCCTGCGCAAGCGTCTCGACGCTTTGCGGCACGACCATCCCGAGATCCGCGAGAAATTTTACCCGCGAGTCGAGTGCGGCATAGACCGCTACCTCGTTGTTGTACTCAGCAATTGCGGCGAAGCTGGTGCCGTCGATCTCGGGGTATTGAGCCACCTCGTCCGCAATGAAGGTTTCGAGGCGCTCGACCAGATCCTGGGCCTCCTGCCGCTTGCCGAGAACTTCACCTGTAAGGGTGATGGTCTGTTGCCAGGGCGTACTCCAGGGGTCATCGGGGTATGCAACGACCGGCGCAATCTGGCTGAGAAGCGCATACTCGTCCTCGGTGATACCAGAGTAGACGGCGACGATGAGATCGGGCTGCAGCGCCGCGATCTGCTCGATTGGTGGCGACTGCGTGTTCTGAAGGATGGTCGGCATTCCCGCGCCGGTCCCGGCGATCGCCTCTTTGGTCCAAGCGAGCATACCTTGCTCGTCCCCGCCGTACTCGAAGTACGGAATCGCGACCGGGACCTGGCCAAGTGCAATGACCGCGTCCTGGGCGGCCCAGCCCCAGGTGACGATGCGTTGTGGCGCGTCCTCGACGGTGGTTTCACCGAAGGCGTGCGAGACGGTAACCGGGAAGGTTTCCTGGGCGAAGGTTGCGATCGTGCCGGCGACGGCAATTGTCGCGGCGAAGATCGATCGTGTGAACCAGCGTGTCACGACGGTCCTCCTGATGTTGGTCTGGCCGACCCATACAAAAGAGGACAATCGTTGTCATGTATTTTTTGAGAGATGCCGGAAGCGGACCTTGGCCCGCTTCCTCAATCGACGAGGCGCTATTTCTTTCCCTGCAACGGCACCACGTTGCCCGTACCAGAGAGCGAGCCCATGAACTTCTTGATGTTGCGCGCGGCCTGACGAATGCGCTGCTCGTTCTCAACGAACGCCAGACGCACATATTGATCGCCATATTCGCCGAAGCCGACGCCCGGGGCGACGGCAACACCGGTCTCGGTGATCAGCAGCTTGGCAAACTCAAGCGAGCCCAGCTCTGCGAACTGATCCGGAATCGGTGCCCAGGCGAACATCGTGGCCTTGGGCTCGGGGATGTACCAGCCGGCCCTGCCGAAACTCTCGATCATGACATCGCGGCGATGCTTGTAGATGCGCCGCACCTCGCCAATAACCTCGTCTGAGCCGTTAAGTGCGGAGGCTGCGGCGACCTGAACCGGTGTGAAGGCACCATAATCGAGATAGGACTTTACCCGCGCGAGGGCCGCGATCAGGCGCTCGTTGCCGACGGCGAAGCCTACACGCCAGCCGGGCATCGAGTAGGTTTTCGACATCGAGGTGAACTCCACCGAAATATCGATCGCACCCGGCACCTGCAGGATTGAGGGCGGCGGATCGCTTTCATCGAAATAGATCTCCGAATAGGCGAGATCTGAGAGGATGAAGATGCCCTGCTCACGACAATAACGGACCACCTCGGCGTAAAAATCGAGATTGGCGGTATAGGCGGTGGGGTTGGCGGGATAGTTGAGAATCAGAGCGATTGGTTTCGGGATCGAGTGACGAACCGCACGGTCGAGCGAGCGCAGAAAATCCTCGTTCGGCTCGGCCGGCATGGAGCGCACCACGCCACCCGACATGATGAAACCGAAGGAATGGATGGGGTATGTGGGGTTCGGCACCAGCACCACATCGCCCGGTGCGGTAATGGCCTGCGCCATATTGGCAAACCCTTCCTTCGACCCAAGTGTCGCGACAACCTGAGTATCGGGATTGAGTTTCACGCCAAAGCGACGGCCGTAATAGCTCGCCTGAGCCTTGCGGAGCCCCGGGATGCCGCGCGAGGTGGAATAGCGGTGCGTGCGTGGGTTTTGGACCGTCTCCTGCAGCTTGGATACGATATGATCCGGCGTCGGCAGGTCGGGATTGCCCATGCCAAGATCGATAATATCAACACCCTCGGCTCGAGCTTTCGCCTTGATAGGGTTGATATGCTCGAACACATAAGGTGGCAGGCGGCGGATGCGGTGGAAATCTTCGCTCATCAGATCCTCGGTGGCCCGGCTCGGGCCGAAAACGTGCACGACCCCATTCGGGATTTGCGCCCATTCAGACGGGACAATGTCGCACAATTATGGTGTGGGTTCAGTTAAGCCGCCAGCGTGTTGCAAACGCCTCAAACGCGGCCGGATCGTTTTCGGCTCTTCCCGGTCCTTACAGACCGACGGGAAGAGCTATCGAGCGTTGGCGCTTGAAAAATACGATGAGAGCCCCGAAATCCACAAGGCTACTTCACGGTAGCGCGAGCTGGTGGTGGGCGCCGGAAACGGCATCTCTTGCCCTCGATGAGCGATTTTTGTAATGAAATCGACTATGGAAGGCCGTTCATAATTGCACTGCGAGGCGATGTAAATGGGCCGCCGCAGCACGTTTAGAACCGGCGGTGTGAAGTGAGGTTTGGATGGTCAAGCGCATTGCCTTGTGCACCATTGGCACGCAGGGCGACGTTCAGCCGTATGTAGCACTGGGTCTGGCTCTCAAGAAGCACGGTTACTCCGTGGCCATGGGTGCCTCCGACGATTTCGGCGAGATGATCGAGAGCTACGGCCTCGAGTTTCATAGCCTTGGCGATTCGATTCAGAACTTTCTGCTGCAGTCGCGCTTCGAGAACGCGATGAGCCAGTCGATGCTGATCAACGGCCCTTCGCTGTTGCGACAGGGCCAGCAGATCGTCGATGTGGCTGCACGGCGCGCCTGGAACATGTCGCAGGGCGCCGACGCGATCATTCTGAACATGAATACTAGCTTCGGCATCGATATCGCCGAGGCGCTGAAGATTCCTGCGATCATGGTGGCGCTGCAGCCGCTGAACACGACCAGCGAATTCCCGCTGTGCATGTACAATGTCGGGCCGGATTTCGGCAGAGCCTTCAACCGGCTGACCTACACCACGATGTCGGTGCAGCAATTGTACTACAACCTGCCCCGCAACAAGCTGCGCCGTGAGCTGATGGGGCTTGATTCGCGCATGATGGGCGGCTTGTTCCGGAACACGGACGGCTCGCACCTGCCAACGCTTTACGCTTATTCGCCCACCGTTTCGCCGCGCCCCGGCGACTGGCCGAAATCAGCGATGGTGACCGGCTATTGGAGCCTTGGCGACAATACCGGCTGGCAGCCTTCGCCGGAATTCCAGAGGTTTCTCTCCGAGGGCGACGCGCCGGTCTATATCGGATTTGGCTCCATGCCATTCGGCGCCGCGCGTAACACGCAGATTCTCAAGGAAGCCGTGCGCGCCTGGGGCGGACGAGCGGTTGTGGCGCGCGGCTGGGGCGGCATCGACCCATCCGATCTGCCGGCGAACATCTTTGCAATCGAAAAGGCCCCTCACGACAAGCTTTTCAAGTATGTCAGCGGCGTCGTCCATCACGGTGGCGCAGGCACGACCTCGGCCGGGCTGCATCTCGGGCGACCGACCTTCATCGTGCCGCAGGCGGTCGATCAGCCCTACTGGGGCCGCCGTGTCTATGAACTGGGATGCGGGCCAAAGCCTGTGCGGTTGCGCCGGCTGACGCCGGAAATTCTGGCGGACGCCCTCCGCGAACTGACCAATAATGTCGCCTACCGGCACAATGCAGCGCGGGTGGCCGAGCAGCTCGATATCGAGGACGGAACTGGCGAAGCGATCAAGATCATCGAGCAGGTGATGGCGTCGTATATCCCGCGGGTGCGGCCATCGCGGCGGCGGCGCGCCGATATCTCCTCGCGTGCGAGAACCGGCGCGGCAGCCAAGGCTTCCTAGCCGCCGCGCCGAGGTATCACTTCATCAGTGCATGGCTCCATGACCGGCCGCGGCATTGCGCGGCCGGCGCACGAAGAAAGCTGCCACGATCGCCAATAGCGAGATGACCGCGCCACAGGTGAACGCCACCCTGATGCCACCTGCGGTGGCAGCAACCTGATCAAGACCTTCAGCCAACAGCGCGTTGGTCTGCAGAGCCAACAGGGCCACAAACAGCGCCACGCCCGCAGCACCAGCGACCTGCTGAATGGTGCCGATGACGGCGCTGCCATGCGAATAGAGATGCGCCGGCAGGGAGCCGAGGCTGGCAGTGAACAGCGGCGTGAACATCAGCGCGAGGCCAATGCTAAGGGTGACGTGCGCGGCAAGCAGCAGCGGCACCGGCGTCGTCTGGTTCAGTAAAGTCAGCGACCACAGCACGATGCTGAGAATGACCGTGCCGGGGACGAGCAGTACGCGAGCGCCGAACCTGTCATAGAGACGGCCCACGAATGGCGCGCACAGCCCCATGACGAGGCCACCGGGCAGCAGGATGAGCCCGGTCTGCAGCGCATCCATGCCGAGGACATTCTGCGTGTAGATCGGGAGCAGGATGATGGTGCCGAACAGCGACATCATGCAGACGGCCATCATCACCACGGCGATCGCAAATGTCGGCGAGGCAAAGGTGCGCAGGTCCAGCAAGGCCTTGTCCCGCGCCTGGAGGCGGAGCTGGCGAAAGACGAACACTGCGAGCATGGCGAGGCCAACGACCAGCGGAATCCATGGCGCAACAATGCCCTCGCCACCGCCCTCTCCCAGCATGCTCAGCCCGTAGACGATGCCGCCAAAGGCGGGGACAGACAGAAGGATCGACAGAAAATCGAGCGGCGCATAACGCGGCGTGGTGACGTTCTTCATCCGGATCGCGCCAAGCGCGAGCGCACCGCCAGCGATCGGCAGGACCAGCCAGAACATCCAGCGCCAATCGAGGCTGTTGAGGATGAAGCCGGAGATCGTCGGGCCGATCGCGGGAGCAACGGAAATGACGATCGAGATATTGCCCATGGTCTTGCCGCGTGATTGTTCCGGCACGAGAGTCATGACGGTGGTCATCAGCAAGGGCAGCATGATTGCGGTGCCGACGGCCTGAATGACGCGACCGGCGATGAGCATGCCCAGCCCCGGGGACAGGGCGCAGGCCAGCGTGCCGAGGCAAAACGTCGACATGGCGATGATGAAAAGCGGCCGGGTGTTGATCCGCTGAATCAGATAGCCGGTGATCGGGATCACGACGGCCATTGTCAGCAGGAAGGCGGTGGTCAGCCATTGCACCGCGCTGGCCGGCGAATCGAGCGCTACCATCAGCCGCGGCAGGGCGACGCTCATGATCGTCTCGTTGAGAATCACCACAAACGTCGAGACCAGCAGCAGCGCAATCACCAGGCGGTTGCGGGCGCTCAGATCTTCGGGTGCAGACGCGTCGACCTGCTCGGCCGTAAGCTCGGGTGTTGCCATGACACTATCCTGTGCGCAAAAACGGGCGACATGACGGGGCGGCACCGACCATAGGATCGCGCCGCGACGCGCTTGCGCCACGAGATTTCGACCTGACTAGACCCATTCCATGTCGTTTTCTATCGCCATTTTTATGAAAGCCGATGCCGTGAACCATTCATGCAACAGGAACACGGATGATCCGTTTGTCTGGCACCTGTCTTTTTTCCTGAAGGTTCGTTAGCCATAAGTGCCTGCATGAACTTTGGAGCGGCATGACCAGGACACGCTACACCAGCCCCGTCGAGGCCGATGTCGCTGCCATTACCGGCACGCTTCGCGCCGCCATCGAAGATGGCCGGCGCAGGGTGACCGTGCGCGAGCTGATCGACCTGCTGGGCGATAAATCGCATCTTCTGGTCATTCTGGTGTTCTGCATTCTCAACATGCTGCCAGGCCCGCCCGGCTACGGCGGCACAATGGCCGCGGCGATCTTCACCTTTTCCATCGCGATGGTGCGGGCAAAAAGCATCTGGCTACCGGGGTTTCTAGGCAAGAGGCGGCTATCGACGCGGTTGCTGATCCAGATGCTCGAGCGCATGGGCAGCTTGACACGGCTGATGTCGAAAATTTCCCGCACCAGGCTGGAATGGCTGGCTGGGAAACTGGCGCAGCGCATACTCGGCGTGTTCATGATGATGCTGTGCCTGCCGATGGCGGTGCCGATTCCGTTCATGAACGCTATCCCGAACGTGGGGCTGACCGTGCTGTGCATCGCCCTTCTGAACCGCGATGGCATCCTTGTCGGCGCCGGGATCGCCCTTGCCCTGATCGGGGTGACGATCGATGTCGGCGTGATATGGTTCGTGATCACGCTGGGGCTGCACGCCAGCGGGATGTGGTGACAGGAACGATCAGGTGGACACACCGGCACGCGGTCGAAACTGGAAGTGGATCAGGGCTGCCGAAGTGCTGCCGCCCGTTCGCTTTCTCAACCGGCTGCTCGACCGCACATCGACCGGCGGCGTGCTGTTGGGACTGGTGTTCTTCGCGCTTTCCCTGACGCCATCGCTACTGCCGAGAAATTTCGTGATTCAAGGAATTCTGACCGGCTGCGTCTTCGCCGCGGGGTACGGGATTGGCGTGTTCCTCGAGTGGCTGTGGAATTTCATGGAGCTGAGCGTGCCGGGGCGACGCCTGCCTCGCGGAGTTCGGCTTGCCGCCTTCCTCGTTGCGGTCACTATCGTGTTCGTCTTCCTCTGGCAGTCGACCAGCTGGCAGAATTCGATCCGTGCCGCCATGGACATGCAGCCAGTCGAGACCAACAATCCTTTATGGGTGACGCTGATCGCGCTGCTCCCGGCCATCGCGTTAATCGGTATTGGCACGGTGCTGGTGCACGGGATGCGGTTTGTAGCACGCCGGCTGACGGGAATTATTCCACGCCGCGTCGCTCTGGTGATCGGTATCGTCAGTGTCGGGCTGGCCACCACCCTGTTCGTCAATGGCGTGGTTCTGCGATGGTCGCTCTACGCAGCAGATCAGTTCTATGCCCGCCTCGATGCACTCGCGGGGCAATATGAAGAGGCGCCGACCGATCCGCTTCGCTCGGGCAGCGACGCCTCATTCGTTGCATGGGAGACTATCGGGCTCGACGCCCGCTCTTATGTTCAGTCGGGCCCGACTGCAGACGAGATCTCCGAAATTACCGGCAAACCTGCGGTCACGCCGCTGCGAGTCTATGTTGGGCTGCGTTCAGCCGAGACCGTGGAACAGCGTGCCCGCCTGGCACTCGCAGAGATGCAGAGAGTCGGCGCTTTCGAGCGATCGGTTCTGGTGCTGATCATGCCAGTGGGAACGGGATGGGTTGATCCTGCCGCGATCGATACGCTCGAGATCGTCCACAATGGTGACGTGGCCAGTGTGGCGCTGCAGTACTCATACCTCACCAGCTGGATTTCGCTTCTGGCGGAACCGGAAGTGGGAACGGCCGCCGCGCAGGCGCTCTTCACGGAAATCTATCAGTATTGGACTGCCCTGCCCGAAGGATCACGACCTCGGCTCTATCTGCACGGTCTCAGCCTTGGAGCTTATGCGTCCCAGGCATCGGCAACGCTATACGACGTGCTCGCGGATCCGTTCGATGGCGCCCTCTGGGCCGGACCGCCGTTTGCGAGTGAGGCCTGGCAATCGGCGACCGCCAACCGCCTGCCGGGCTCTCCCGAATGGCTGCCTCTGGTGGGCAACTCCTCGGTGGTTCGGTTTACGAACCAAGAGAATTCGCTCGATGTCCCTGGCGCGTCGTGGGGACCGATCAGGCTGGTCTATCTGCAGTATCCGAGCGACCCGATCGTCTTCTTCGATCCTGCAGTGCTCTATCGCCCGCCGGAGTGGCTGAGCGGCGACAGGCCGCAAGACATCTCTCCGCAGCTTAACTGGTACCCAGTCGTCACCTTCCTGCAGCTGCTTGCCGACCTCGTGCTGGCACAGACATCGCCGATCGGTTTCGGCCATGTGTATGCGCCACAGGACTATCTCGAGGCCTGGATCGCGGTAACCGACCCGCAAGGATGGTCTGATGCGGAACTCGACCGGCTGGGGGCCAAGCTGACCCGGCAAGGACAATATGCAGATATCGGACCTGGCTGGTTTCGAGCCGCCCAGGAGCCTTAATGAAAAAGGGCCGGCTTTCGCCGGCCCTTTTCGCAGAATGTATATCGTTCTTAGCGCTTCGAGAACTGGAACGAACGACGGGCCTTTGCACGACCGTACTTCTTGCGTTCCACCACGCGGCTGTCGCGGGTCAGGAAGCCGCCCTTCTTGAGAACGCCACGCAGGTCCGGCTCATAGAACGTGAGCGCCTGCGAGATACCGTGACGCACGGCACCAGCCTGGCCCGACAGACCACCACCGGAAACGGTGATGTTGACGTCGTACTGGTCCTTGCGCTCGGCAACGTCGAACGGCTGCTGCACGATCAGCTGCAGAACCGGGCGTGCGAAGTACTTTGCAAACTCGCGGCCATTGACGGTGACCTTGCCCGAACCTGGCTTCAGCCAGACGCGTGCAACGGCGTCCTTGCGCTTGCCGGTGGCATAGGCACGGCCATACTGGTCGAGCTTCTGCACATGCACCGGGGCATCGTTGGCGGCCGGGGTTGCAGCCGAAGACCCGAGTTCTTCGAGGGAATTGATGGTCTCGGCCATATTATTTCACCTTCACGTTCTTGGTGTTCATGCCGGCAACATCGAGCTGCGTGGGCTGCTGGGCCTCATGCGGATGCTCGGTGCCAGCATAAACGCGCAGGTTCTTGAGCTGTGCGCGGGTCAACGGACCGCCAGGCATCATGCGGCGTACGGCATTTTCCAGAACGCGCTGCGGGAAACGGCCCTCGATCAGCTCGCGGGCAGTCCGATCCTTGATGCCGCCGGGATAACCGGTGTGCCAGTAGAAGCGATGCTGGTCGAGCTTGCGGCCAGTCAGCTTCACCTTGTCGGCGTTGATGACGACGATGTTGTCGCCCATATCCATGTGCGGCGTGAACGTCGGCTTGTGCTTGCCACGCAGACGCGAAGCGATGATCGAAGCGAGGCGGCCGACGACGAGCCCTTCGGCGTCAATCAGCACCCACTGCTTTTCGATCTCGCTCGGTTTGGCCGAGTAAGTCTTCATTTTGGTATCCTCAGATAGTCGGGGCGCCGCCGACACAGTGCGTCGCGGCAATCTCGCAGCGGGGATTACAGGCCCGCAGAAAGGGCGTCAAGCGAAAAGATAAAGACGTATGATTTCAACGTATTAGCGTTGCGGTATTATTATACCGTTTGCCAGACCTTTGAGATTCTACGCATATCGGCGATGTAGGCTACGGTGCTGCCCGCAAGGAGGAATGCCAGCGCCTGATGCCCGACAGCAAGGCTGATGGGGACCGACATCAGAAGCGTCGCAATTCCCAGGACCACCTGCAGCCCGACGAGTATTGCCAGCCTCGGCAACCAGCCGAAGACGCCAGTAAATCCGCCATTACGCGACTGCCACCAGACCAGCATCAGAATATAGGCAGTAATGCCATAGGCGATTGTGCGATGGATGAACTGCACGGTCAGCGCGTTCTCGAACAGATTGCGCCAGAACGGATCCATGACGGCCATGCCGGATGGGATCAATGCCCCATCCATCAAAGGCCAGGTGTTGTAACCCATGCCCGCATCCAAGCCGGCTACAAAGGCCCCGGCCGCGATCTGCACCACGAACAGAACCAGCAAGATCCAGGCCTGCCCGACCTGCGTTTTTCCCACCAGTTGCGGGACGGCACCGGGCGTCAGACTTCGCGCGACATAGGTGAGCGCAAGAAACAGCAGCGCCGCTGCCGTGAGGTGAGCGGCAAGCCTGTATTGTGAGACCGATGTGAGCTCGGACAATCCCGAGGAAACCATCCACCAGCCGAGGAGGCCCTGAAATCCGCCCAGAATAAACAGACCGAAGAGCGGCATGGCGAGATGCCTTGGCAGGCGCTTCTGCACCAGAAACACCGTAAACGGCACGATAAAGAAGACACCGAGCAAGCGTCCGAGCAACCGGTGCAGCCATTCCCAGAAGAATATGAACTTGAAGTCCTCAAGCGTCATCCATGAGTTGACGACGCTGTATTGCGGGATCTGCTGATAGGCTTCGAACTCGGCCTGCCATTGCTCTTCGTTCAGAGGCGGCACCACGCCCGAAACCGGCTTCCAACTGGTGATGGAAAGACCAGATTCGGTCAGACGTGTTATCCCGCCGACCATAAGGATGACGAGAACGAACCCGGCAAGCGCATAGAGCCAGATGCGAACCGGACGCAGTGAGTCATTGGTGCGAGTGTCCGCAGACGGTGCGGCATTGTGAACGGCTTCCAAGGCCATATCCCGGTATGCGTGAGAACGGTGCAGTGGTATGCCCGCACCTTATGATATGCAACTGCCGCGATGCCGCACCATGACGCAATCCCGACGCAAGCTGATTGGCGGCCTGCTGCTTACGGCTTCAGTGCTGGGCTGGGCGATTCTCGCAACGGCGGTCTATCTGCTGCTGCTGATGGAGATGCCGTGGTGGGTGCACATCGTCTACTTCGCCATTGCCGGCTTCGGCTGGCTTTGGCCTGCCACCGTGCTGGTGCGCTGGATGGCGAGGCCGGACGCCTGAGATATCAGCCGGCCCCTACCCGTCCCAGCATCGTAAAGATCGCGCCGCTCGAAAACACGTCGACATAGCGCCGGTTCTGGAACAGGCCATTCAGCGAGACCCGGGGCAACTGCATCGGCGTTTCGAGGTGGTGCCGATAGAGCCCGCCCGGACGGGTGGTAACGGCTGTGTCGAGATCGAGCTCGCCAGCAATCCGGAACTCCCGGTCATCCGCGGACAGTGGTCCACCAAGGGGATAAGACAAATGTCTCGGTCTCTTGCCGAACTGGGCGCCGATGACGTCGATGCCGTGGACCATCTCGATGCGCGCATCTTCGGGCGCGAGCTTGGCCAGCTCGTAGTGGTTCACCGTATGAGCTCCGATGGTGCACAAAGGCTCGGAGGAAAACTGGCGCAGTTCGTTCCAGTCCATGATCAGTGAGCGACAATGCGCTGATAAATCGAGGCCGTAAAACTCACACATGCTGGTCAGCAAGGCGATACGATCGGCTTCCGGAGCACGGCGCATATACCAGTAGAGTTCAGCGAAACTCGCCTGCTTCTCTTCGGTCGTCCGGGCCTCAAAGGTTTGCTCCGCGCCGTCGAGCGTGACGGTCAGCCGTTCATGGACTGCAAGCAAATCCTCAAGGGCCTGCCACCACAGTTCGCCGGTACCATCGATAAAAGCGGTAGGAACGTAGAGCGTAAACGGACAGGCGTGCTTTCGCAGGATCGGCAAGGCGTGGACGAGATTGTCGCGATAGCCGTCATCGAAGGTGATGACGGCAAACTTGCGTCCCGGCTTTTCGGCCTTCAGCCGATCCATCGCCTCGTCGAGACTGACGAGATCAATATCGAGCGCGCGCAATCGTTCGAGTACGTAATCGAGAAAATCCGGCCGGATCTGCAGGATGCCGTTGGGCGAAAACGCCCGGGGCTCATCCGGCAGGACGCGGTGCAGCGTGAAAATGACGCCGCGACACGAGGAAAGCCGGCGCATCAGCGCTGGCGCCCGCGCCGCCCAAAGCACCTCGAATGCAGCGCGGATAGCCTTGTACTTCAGGGACATGGATCTTCTGCGAACGAGTTCAGGCTGCGACGGACTGCGGCGGCGCGATCACTTCGGCACGACCGAGACCAGCCTCTTCGAGTTCGGCCACACGATCTTCCAATGCCTCGGGGTTGGAGTTTTCACCGGCCACCAGCACCAGCCGGTCGCCGATACCCGCGAAAGCCGGCAGGGTCGAGCGCATCCCTGCCCGACCGGTAAGGACGATGACAACCTCATAGATGTCGCTGAGTGCCTGCACCAGTGTCGCGGGCCGCTTCGAACGCCGCTCGAAGGTCGCAGAGGTGCCCCAGGCGACTTCTGCAAACTGGGCGTCCCCCGACTTCTGAACGACGTCGCCAAAGCTTGCACGGCCAGCGCTCAAATCGGCAATGCCGGGCATTTCGGTGGCTTTGGCGCTGCCGGCATCGACAAGGGCAACGCTGATGCCACGGTTGAGGGTTTCGCGGACGAGAACATCGGCGAGGTTGAGGCTATCGAGATGATTGGTCTCTGCCGCGAGCATGACGATACGGCAGCGACCGATCGCGATATCCGAGGCGAGACGCTCGTGATCACCCGAGGGTCGCGGACCGGACATCGGCGCGACTGTGGCCGGCATCTCTCCATCGTCTTCGACGGCATCATCATGCGATGACGTCTCGAACGCCAAGGGAGTCGCAGCAGCGGCGGCGGGCATGAGGTCGCCGGCCTCGATCTCGTCGACGGCAGTATCAGTGTCTTCGGCTTCCGCGAGTGGCGCAGGTGCGTGCTGAGGACTATCATCAGCAAAGGCGGCGGGCTCGGATTCCGTCTCGGCCGGCGCATTGCTGCTCCAGCGCTGCTGGTGGGCAGGCACGACGGCGCGCCCCGACAGCAGCTCGCCGAAAATGATCAGGCCGATTTGCCCGACGACTGAAACGATACCAACCGCCAGCAAGATCATGGTGGTCGGCGGCCAGGCAGGATTGACCGAAGGGGCCGCCATGCTGATGACGCGGACATCGGGAAACTCGGATTCGGAGCCGGAGCGGGACAGAGCGTCGTTGTAGCGACGCAGATAGCTTTCGAGCAGGTCGCGCTGCGCCTCGGCCTCACGGATCAGCCCTTGCAGCGTGACAGTCTCGCGCGTGGCGTCTGACGCAGAGGCCTTCAGGTTTTCCAGCTCGTCGCGCAGGGACTGCTCAAGACTGGCCTCGATCTGCGATTCCGACTCCAGGGCGGCAGCAACGCGGCGGGCTTCCTGAGCGATCTGCTGATCGAGTTCCGCAATCTGTGCGGCGATCGCGCGCACAGACGGATGATTGGCGAGGCGCGTCGCGAGCAACTGCGCGCGCTCGGCCTGCAGACCCGCCTTTTCCTGCGAGAGCTGCTGGATGACGGCGGACTGCTGGATATCGGCGACGCCTTCAAGGGACTGCCCCTGCTCGACAAGCCCGCGGATGAGCGCGGCGCGCGAGCGAGCAGTGTTCTTGCGCTCCTGCGCTTCGTTGATCTGCGTCGCGATGGTCGAAAGCTGCTGATCGAGAAGGCTTGTCTGGTTGTTGCCGGTGAACAGGTCGTTCTCGATGCGGAAATCCGCCACCGCCTGTTCGGCGGAGTTCACGGACTCGCGCAGGCCGCTGATCTCGTCGCCGAGCCAGCCAGAGGCTTCGGCGGTGTCGCTGAGCGAAAGCTGGGCGCGGCGGACGACGTGCGCGTTGGCAATCGCGTTCGCAAGGGTGGCCGACAGTTCCGGATCCTGGGTACGGACGGAGATGCTGATGACGCGGGAATCGCGCTGCTGGATGACGGTCATGGCATCGATCAGATTGCCAAGGACCACCGCATCACGCTGGATCGCCACCTCCTCCTCGCCGCCGAGCAGGCCGCGGACATATGCGATCGGGGAAAAACCAGTTTCGCTGAATTCGGGCACATCGCGCAGATTGGTCTGCTCGATCACCTGCAAGAGCGTGTCGCGCGATTTGATGAGCTCGATCTGGCTGGAGACAACGCCTTCCGCCGTCGATACCGTGCCCACCGTCTGCTGCGTATCGCCGAGTGCTCTGGTATAGGCATTGCCGCGTGGCTCCACCAGGATATCGGCGGAGGACTCATAAAGGCGCGGCGTAAACATCAGGATCACGTAGGTCGCCACCAAGGCGAGGATCGTGATCAGGATGATGCGCGGCAGCCGCACCACGACAGCCGACAGTATCGCGCTCATATCGATCCGTGCATCGCGCGCGGCCGGTGAGTGATCGGTCATGAACAGTCCTCGCATTCGTCGAGGAGGACTTTCTGCCTGTAAGGTAATAAATCCGTTAAAGCCGTCGCAACACGCGATTTTCTTATTGGGCTGTAAGCGATTTCTTAACCACGCGCACCGAAACTCCCCCTATCTGCGATCGGTGGAAAGCCAATGCGCGCACCTAAACTTTTGATGACCATGCTTCTCGTGCCGCTTGCGGCATGCGCCACGACGCCGGAGGCTATCTATCCGGTGGAGACGAAGGGGCCATACACTCTCGACACCGGCGATGTGCTGAGGGTGACGGTGTATGGAGAAGAAGATCTCACCAACAGCTACCGGGTCGACGATGCCGGGACGATCTCCTTCCCGCTGGTGGGCACTGTTGCGGTGCGCAACACCACGACACGCGGCGCGGCTGATCGCGTAGCGGCAGCGCTGGCCAATGGCTTCATGCGCAGCCCCGACGTTGCCGTGGAAGTTGCCGAATACCGGCCGTTCTATATTCAGGGCGAAGTCAAGAACGCCGGCCAGTTTCCCTATGTCTACGGGATGACATTGCGTGCGGCGATCAGTACGGCCGGCGGTTTCACCGAAACGGCGGAACGCGATGAGGCGGTGATCTACCGCAAGAATGGCAGCGAGATGGTCAAGGGCACGGTCGGGCTCGACTATCCGATTTTCCCGGACGACACGATCGTCGTTAAGGAACGCTGGTTCTAAAGCGAGGAGCGCGCCGTGCGCATTTTGCAGATCATGCGCGCGCCGGTTGGTGGCCTGTTCCGCCACGTCGCCGATCTGAGCCACGAGCTCGCCCAGCGCGGGCACAAGATCGGCGTCGTCGTTGATACGCTGTCTGCGGATTCGCAAAGCGAAGCAAAGCTGGAAGCGCTATCGCCCGATCTCGAACTCGGCATCCATTACGCCGAGATCCCCAGAACCCTTGGGGCCGGCGACATCACGACGCCCTTCAGTTTACGCTCATTGACCCGCAAGCTGGAGATCGAGGTAATTCATGGCCACGGCGCCAAGGGCGGGTTCCACGCGCGCCTGGCGCGGACGAAGCATACGCCGACCTTTTATACGCCGCATGGGGGCGTGCTGCATTTCGACAAAGCCTCCACGAACGGACGGATCTTCCATGCGCTGGAGCGCAGGCTGATGCGCCGTACAGACGGCATCTTCTTCGAGAGCGAATACGCACGTCAGACTTACGCGACCATCGTGGACGAACCCACCTGCCCTTCGCTCGTCGTTCACAACGGTTTACGCGAAGACGAGTTCTTTCCCGTGGAAACTGCACCTGACGCGGCGGACTTCGTCTTTATAGGGGAGTTGCGTCGCCTCAAGGGCGTGCACATTCTTCTTGAAGCATTGAGCAAGGTTCACCGCAGGGACGGCAGCCCGGCGAACGCGCTATTTGTTGGCGACGGGCCGGACCGTAAGTCCTTCGAACAGCTTGCAGGGTCACTTGGTCTCGGCAGCCGCGTCAGCATGCCCGGCGCCAATCCGGCACGAGACGCCTTTCAGCGCGGGCGATGCGTGATCGTCCCATCTCTAGCAGAATCCCTGCCCTATATCGTTCTGGAAGCGATCGCTGCCGGAAAGCCGGTCATTGCGACTGCGGTTGGCGGTATTCCCGAGATCTTCGGACCGAACGCTTCTGAACTCGTACCGGCAAACGATGCCGAGGCGCTTAGAGTGGCGATGCAGCTGTTCATCGATGACCCGGAAGAGGCCGCACGACAAACACAGCGCAAGAGCGCTTATATCCGGCAGAAGTTCTCAGCGGCCCGCATGGCGGCACAGATCGAGGCGCAGTACCGCAGTGCGATGCATCGGGACTGAGCGGCAGGCTTCAGAGAGTCTTCATCCATTCTGACGAGTATGGCCCTACGATTTTTGTAGACTGGCTAGGCAGATGTTTCGTCTCGACCCCAAGCAGGCGGTACTGGATCACATTGCGGCAACCACCGGCTCTGGTGCGGATAAAAGCCTTTCGCCGGAGGCTGAGCGCATCATCGCGGCGCCTGTTGAAGGCACCCTCTCGCAATCGGTGATCTCCGGCGTGGCTCAAGCGCTCGAAGCCATACTCATCTCAGCTATCGGCTATGTAATTTACAGCCTCTATCTCGGCACCAGCGAGAATATCTTCTATGTGCCCGTCATCCTTGCCACCGGCCTACTTACCAATGTCGCCACCAACATAGCGGCGAGCCATCGCATCATCATCTACCGCGAGTTGATCGGCCAGATGACGCGCGTGCTGGCGGCATGGTCGGGTGTGGTAGCGGTGCTGATGGTCGGTGTGTTCGTCTTCAAGGCCGGCGACCAGATCTCGCGCGTCTGGCTGGTCTCCTGGTACGGGGTAGGCGCGGTCGCGCTTATTGCCTTCAGGTTTGCGCTTCGTTCGTTGATTCAGAGGTGGACCGCAGACGGACGCCTGAAACGCCGGACCGTTATTGTTGGCGGCGGTTCGGATGCCGAGGTGCTGATCGAGCAGATCAGACTGGGCGCCAGCACCGATATCAACCTGCTCGGCCTGTTCGACGATCGCGTTGATGAACGCTCGCCGGAAAATGTCGCGGGTTGCGCCAAGCTCGGGCGGGTCGCGGATCTCGTCGAGTTCGCGCGGCGCACACCGGTCGACCTGGTATTGGTGTCGATGCCGCTATCTGCTGAAAAACGCGTGCTGCAGATGCTGCGCACTCTATGGGTGCTGCCGGTGGATATCCGACTGTCGGCTCACATGAGCCAGCTCAAGTTCACCCATCACGCCTATTCCTATCTCGGCGACGTGCCTGTCTTCGACATGGCGGACAAGCCGATCTCCGACTGGAACCTGGTTTTCAAGTGGCTGTTCGACAAGATCGTTGCGGTAGTGGCGCTGATCCTTCTGTCCCCGATCATGCTGGCTACAGCAGTTCTGATCAAACTTGATAGCAAGGGACCGGTGTTTTTCCGGCAGAACCGGCACGGATTCAACAACGAGATCATCAGCGTCTTCAAGTTCCGCTCGATGTATACCGACCGCTCGGACGCGAATGCCGCAAAGCTGGTGACCAAGAACGACTCTCGCGTGACGCGCGTCGGCCGCTTCATCCGCAAGACCTCGATCGACGAACTGCCGCAGCTATTCAACGTGCTGCGCGGCGAGCTTTCGATTGTCGGGCCTCGTCCGCATGCCATGCAGGCCAAGGCAGACAATGCGCTCTACTACGAGGCTGTCGAAGGATATTTCGCCCGCCATCGCGTCAAGCCGGGCATTACCGGATGGGCGCAGATCAATGGGTGGCGCGGCGAGACCGACACGATCGACAAGATCATGCAGCGCGTCAATCATGACCTGTTCTACATCGAACACTGGTCGATCCTGTTCGACCTCTACATCCTGGTCATGACCCCGATCTCGCTGTTCGCAAAGAATGAGAATGCATATTGAGTCTCGCCGGTTCAGCAAGTTCCGCACGGCCGCAAGGCGCGCTCGGCCATGCCGTGGTGCGCGAGCGTGCGCAGCGTTTGCTGAACTGGACAGTTGCGTTGTGGATCGCCTGCGGCGGGTTCGTTTTCATCGAACCCTCGCCCTATGAGATTGCATTTCTTCTGGTCCTTGCCGTCGCCACGGTGGGCGGCTTTGGTCTTTACCGCGGCACGCTCGGCCTTCTCGCGATGGTTGTCGCCTTCATCCCCTTTGCGCTGATTGCGGCTTTGCAGGTCCGGCATACGCCGCTCGACGAGTCGCTGATTTTCGTGATCGTCACCTTCTTTCTTCTGCTCACCTCCTACTTCCTTGCCAATTTCGTGGCGGACGCGCCTATCCAGCGGACGCGGCTTGTCATGCGGGCCTACCTGATCGCAGCACTGCTTTCCGCCATCATTGGCATCACCGCTTATCTCGGCTTTCTGCCAGCGGCGGAGCAATTCATGCGCTATGGCCGTGCCAAGGCGATGTTCAAGGATCCGAATGTTTACGGGCCGTTCCTGATACTGCCGGCAATGTTCCTGTTGCAGCGCGTGCTGCTGCGCACTGGCTGGAAATCCATTTTCGCGGCTGCCGGCTACAGCCTGCTACTGGTCGGCGTGTTCGTCAGTTTTTCACGGGCAGCCTGGGGGCACCTTGCCGTGTCTTCATTGATGGTGCTGGTGCTGTGCTTCGTGCTCGAGGCCAATGCGCGCGACAAGGTCCGGATCATGATGCTGAGCATTGCGGGCACGGTGGGCCTTGTGGTCTTGCTGGCGGGACTTTTGAGTATTCCTCAGGTTGGCGAACTGTTCGAGACGCGCACCGAGTCGCAGAACTACGATACCGGTGCGACTGGCCGCTTCGGGCGGCAGGCATACGCGTTCGATCTGGCGCTCAGAAACCCGCTTGGGATCGGTCCAGGCGAGTTCAGCTCCGGCGTAATTGTGGAGGAACCGCACAACACCTACGTCAATGTGCTGCACGTCTATGGCTGGGGCGGCGGCGCCCTCTACTACCTGCTGATTGGCACGACCTTGTGGATCGGCTTCAGTTCGCTACTATCCGGCTCGCCCTTGCGCCCGCTGATGATCCCTCTCATCAGCACCTACGCGGTGCTGATCCTTGAGGCCGTGATCATCGATACCGACCACTGGCGGCACTACTTTTTTCTCGTGGGCATGATCTGGGGTGTCGGCCTTGCGATGCGCAGTGGCCCGCGGCGGCTTGAGGATCGCGCCTCAGCAGTGCTCTAGAGGGGTCGCCGGTTCGCCAGATAGTTCTCCGCAAGCATCGCTGTTCCCTCGGCGAAGCCGGGTCGGTGTTTTTGCGCGAGCTCTGTTTCGGCATGCGAGCCGATCCAGGCCAACAGCGCCATGCGACGCAGGATGAGCATACAGTCCATGGCGGCAATGTCCTCGGGCTGCAGCGTCCTGACCGGTAGATAGCCCTCGAACCATGCCTCGCGCAATTCCGGCAGGAGCGCTGAATCCTCATGGAAAGATACTGCGGCGGCAAAATCGTAGGCGAACCAGCAAAAGCCGCTGTCATCGAAATCGATCAGTGCCAGATCGTCGCCATCGATCAGGAGATTGCCCAAGCGCATATCGGCGTGAATCAGCCCGAACTGTTCCGGACCCTTGCCATATGCGGCGATATCTGAGCGCAGTTGCGCATCGACACGGTCGAGGACTGGCCGGATAGTATTGTCGACATCTGGCGAGCGACGCCAGTCGCCCCACAATCCGTCCGGATCCAATATCTGTTCCGCGGACCATTCATGGCGCTGGAAGGATGCGGGCTTCTCCCACGTCGCGGCATGGCGATGAAGGGTCGCGGCATACCGCCCAAGCGTGCGGAAGTGTGGGACAAGCCCGGTATCCAGTTGCGGCTCGTGCCCCGGAATGTGCCGGAACAGAACGCAGGCGGCGGTACCCGAACCGAATGGAAGGTGCTGGATGTACGCGCCATCAAGGCCGGCTATGGGCACCGGCACCCTCAGCTCGGTGTCCCGGCCCAAGGCTTCAAGCCAGGCCAACTCACTGTTGATGTTGTCGAGGGATTGATAGCCCGGACGATGCACCCGCAGAACGTATTGGCCGGCATCGGACGTAATGCCGAAGGTACGATTCTCTGAGTAGTTTATCAGCCAGCACTCGCCGGTGCCGGGCAGCTCCCAGGCTCGGCAGGTTTCCGCGTGAAGTGCTATGGTATCGATGGCTCTCATGGCACCGTTTCGATGCCACGGATCGGCCGGCGGAGTCGAGAACTGGAACGGCAGCACGGCGTGCCAGTTGTGTGTAACAACGCGAAGGATCTCTATTGCGAAAGCTCTATTCCAACGTCGCCCATATCTATTTCGTCGTCGCGACGCTCATGCTCATGGTGCTGGCCGTAGCACTTCTGGTGACAGCCGCATGGCAGGCGCTGCAGGGCATTCTGCAGGGAGATCCTGTCGACTCTGCGCTCGACAGCATCGGTATCGTGATCATCGGCTTTGCAGTCGTCGAGACATCGAAGTTCATCGCCGAAGAAGAAATCCTGCGTAAACGCGAACTGCGCTCGTCGCGCGAGTCGCGGCGCTCGATCACCAAATTCATCACCATCATTGTTATCGCGGCGAGCCTCGAGGCACTGGTGATGGTGTTCAAGACGAGCCGGGAAGGTCTGGAATACGCCATATATCCCGCGGCACTTTTCGCGTCCTCGATGTTCGCGCTTGTGGCGCTTGGCGCCTACCAGTGGCTTTCAAGCCGCATCGTCTACCCCGAGGACCAGCCTGAACAAAAGGGTGACGAGGGTTCGGAGGACTGACCGTAAAGGCCGCAAACCCCCTTGCGTGATCCGGCGTGTTTCCTTATGTCTCCGCGCAGTCGGGGCGTAGCGCAGCCTGGTAGCGCATTTGTCTGGGGGACAAAGGGTCGCAGGTTCAAATCCTGTCGCTCCGACCATGAATTTCAAGGGGTTCGGCTCATCGCCGGGCCCCTTTGTTTTACGGGCCTCAGACGATCGACGTCTCGCTCCGGTTTCCTTTCTTCCTGATAGCTTAGACGTCCCCTATCCCATCAACGGTCCACTACGGCCGGAGGCGCTTTTTCCGGGGTTGACCTTCCCCCGGTTGGAAGCCGCACAAACGCGGCAATATGTTTGCGGAGTGCGGAAGGAGCCCGAGACGCGAGATGGTTGATCCACTTAGGCGAACTCGCGTGGTCTGAAACCCATCCAGCATGTGCGGGTTCGTGCAGTGCACTCCAGATCCTGATCCAGAAGGAAGGCATGATGTCCTACATCCGGTTCGGCCTGATGATCCTCACCTCGACAGTGGTGATGTTCATCCTGATGTATCTGAACACTTACGCGTGGGAGCACGTCTTCTTTAGCGAGACGCGCACCTACATGGCGATCCTGATGGGCGCCACGATGGCGGCTATCATGCTGGCGTTCATGCTTGGCATGTACAAGAGCACTCGGCTGAACATCGCCATTTTCCTTGGGGCGATAGCTGTGTTCGGCCTATCGCTGTGGCTGGTGCGCAGCCAGGTGACGGTATCTGGACCGAGCTATATGCGCGCCATGATCCCGCACCACTCCATCGCCATCATGACGTCGGAGCGCGCACAGATCGAGGATCCTCGCGTGCGCAAGCTGGCCGATGAAATCATCGCTGCGCAGCGCCGCGAAATTGCGGAAATGCGCTACCTCATCGCAGAAGTCTCCGAGGGCAATGTGGTGAACAGTGTCTATGAGGACCCGGAGCCGGAGGTCGGCACCATCAGTGACGCGTTGGCCAACACACTGGTGTCGACGCTTGATCCTGCCCCGATGACTGAAAGCGAGGCGCAAGAGGTGCTGAGCGCACCCGCCGCCTGCCGGTTCAATCGCAGCCCGGAGACCGACCCGATATTCTGGATCAACCCGGATACCGGTATCGCCGCGATGAAGTTGAATGGCGTGCTGGTCGAACTGCAGGCCGATGCCACCGCGACCGACGAAGCCGCCTCGTTCACCGCGCCAGGGGCGACCGTGGCAGTGAGGGAACTGCAGGAGGATGCCGACTGGCGCCAGGACGCCGAATTGGTTTTCGAACTCGAAGAGGGTCTGCGGGTCGGTTATCGCGGCTTTTATCGCTGCGACGCCTGACATTGAAAGGAGAGAGCCATGACGCAGAGCGACACCGGCAAGACCGCCACTCTTTATCGAATGGTCATGCCAGAGCACATTTGTCCATTCGGCCTGAAATCGAAAGACCTTCTGGAAAGCCACGGCTTTACTGTCGATGATCATCATTTGAAGACGCGGCAAGAGACCGATGCGTTCAAGAAGGAGCATAACGTCGACACCACGCCGCAGACCTTTATCGAGGGGAAGCGGATCGGCGGACACGACGATCTGCGCGAATATTTCGGGCAAGAGGTCAAGAGCGCCGACGAGACCAGCTACAAGCCCGTCATCGCGATCTTCTCGACGGCCTTCTTCATGGCTTTGGCGGTCAGCTGGGCAGCTTTTGGCACGGTCTTCACGATACGGGCCTTCGAGTGGTTCATCGCCATCAGCATGTGCCTCCTGGCGGTCCAGAAGCTTCAGGACGTCGAGAGTTTTTCGACAATGTTCCTGAACTACGACCTGCTGGCGCGGCGCTGGGTCAAATACGGGTACATCTACCCATTCGGTGAAGCTCTGGCAGGCATCCTGATGATCGCCGGCGCTCTGATCTGGATTGCGGCACCGATCGCCCTGTTCATCGGCACCGTCGGCGCGGTCTCAGTGTTCAAGGCGGTTTATATCGATAAGCGCGAATTGAAATGCGCCTGCGTCGGCGGCTCGAGCAAAGTGCCCCTTGGATTTGTGTCGCTGACCGAAAACCTGATGATGGTCGCTATGGCCATATGGATGCCGATCAGAATCCTGTTGATTGGTTAGCGTGCGGGACTGGTGTCCCGCCCAGTCCCTCGCAGCCCCTGGTCAAGTTCAAAAGCGGTGAACTGCTCCCCTCTACCAACATCCTCGTCGTTGATCCGACTGTTCGACAGATGCTTCGGACGAAAAGTGCCGCTGACCGCTTTAGCAGCTACGAGCTGTCGGTCGAATATATTGCAGTAGATATGTGCAGTACGTCGCAAACAGTTGGAAGTTACTATACGCTCTCGCTATATTCTGCATTTTACTGCTGGGGATCTCCTCTAAATTATTGATTTCTCTGGTTAATCAAACAATAAAAAGTCCGAAGATCCCGCTATGAGACTTAATTAACAAAGCGTAAATAGGCGCCTTCACTCTCGTGGAGGACAGGATGTCCCGTTTGTTGAGACTTGCCTTCGCTTCAATCGCACTGCTGACCAGCGGCGCTGCCGGAGCCGCTGCTGTTGAGTTCCAAGGCACCGTGCCCGCAGTTCTCGAATATTGTCCGCAGTCGCCATCAGCTAGCCGTTGTGTTTTGTTCGTCGATCTTTTTGCTCGGGTGCGTCAGCCCGGCCCACAGCGCGATCGAGACCTTGACAATCTGGTCAATGCGCTGGCCGCGCAGGCTCCGCGCGTGCGACTTCCCGTTTGTCTCGACATCGCGGATGGTATCCGTACAGCAGCCGACGCTGCGCAAGACCGGGCTCTGGCTGCCAAGTTTGATGCAATTGCCGATTCCCTTTGCGGTACAGCGCGCTATTTCCCTGTAGCTGCGTCATTCCAGTCCGGTCAGGCTGTCGCGGCGAATAGCCGGCCCCTGCCAAATCCGGCATCACCTGGGAACGGGTTACCCCCTTCAAATGCGTCGCCGGAGCAGAACCCGGACGATAGCGCGCAACCAGCTGTCCCGGCGCCAACTCCAGGCCAGCCCCCAGCCCCTGGCCAAGTGCCGGGTGGTGGCCAGTCGCCCGGCGGAAACAACGGCGACGGCAATGGCAATACTGGTGGAGACAACGACAACACCGGAGGTGATGACGGCAATACTGGAGGCGACAATGGCACCGGTGGTGACGACGGCAATACCGGCGGCGACGAAGGCACTGGAGGTGACGAAGGCAACACCGGAGGTGACGAAGGCACCGGTGGTGGCGACAGCAATACCGGCGGCGACGAAGACACCGGCGGTGACGATGGCGATACCGGAGACGACGAAGGCAAAAATGTTGCCTGCGGCGGCAATTGCGGCAAAGGCGAGGGCCCCGGCGGCGGCAACGGCACCGGAAACGAAGGTAACGGTGAGGGTCAGGGCAACGGCGACAACGGTGACGGCCACGACATTCCTAGCAATAATGCCGCCTGCGACGGAAATTGCGGCGTTGGCAAAGGCCTTGGAGGCGGGGACGGCACTGAAAACGAAGGCAATGGTGGGACGCACGGCACCGGCGGGGACCAGGGTAATGCTGGCGGACAAGGCAACGCTGGCGGTCAGGGCAACGGCGGCAATAAGGGAAACGCTGGCGGGAACGGAAATGGCAGACCCCAGGTATAGCCTCCGCTTGCGCTAATTCTAATTCGGGCGGCCTGCCGCCCGAATTCGTCAATGCTGAACGGCGACAGACGTGCGGCGCTATTGATGGTGTTCGGCAGGGGCTGCATCGAGTACGAAATCTCATTGGCAAAGCCGCCGCAGATTGAGCGATTCAGCCTGTTTATTCACTGGCCGAATGAGGACGCTAACGCCCGCCTTAGCCGGTTTTTCCTAGTACGGCATGTTTTGGGAAACAGTCGGGTCGTTCATGGCGATCCGGCATTCATGCTCTTTTTGTCCTCATGGCCATAAGCACCTTGGTGCCAGCATCCTTCGTGAGGTCTTCAAGTATTCCGCTTGCGGGATCAACCAATGCCATACGGCCTTGGGCATCGGCATGTACTGCCCACCCATGCGTCTTTGTGAGCGGCGAGGCACGAAAACATGGCTGCCCCTTTGAGAAGAAAATCTGGCGATAAGCGTCACGCTCGGCTTCCGGAATGCCGTTGCGTACCGCTGCGACAGCGGAGAGTACGTCATCGGACGTATGCTGGTAGGGATTGCCGACAAGCATGCCGAATTGCAGACCGGCGACCGAATCCGGCTTTGCAGGAATTTTAGCGACGGATGCAGAATCCTCAGCCGGCAGAATGACGGTGTTGAAGTAATTTGTCGTGTGGGCCATCGGCTCGCGCCCCTGCGCATGCAACGTTGAAGAAACCAATTCAGCGCAGCACCGAGCAGTGCACAATAGCGCCGACGGTAGATTGACGGGCCTATTCGTGCCGAACCTCGTAGACCAGTTTTTGCACGCCGTTCGAATATGCCTTGGAGTCCGTCAGGCGCAGCATCTGCTTGTCTTTATCGGCCTCGCTGAACAGCCGCTTGCCAGCGCCCAGCAGTGTCGGGAAGACCAGCAGGTGATAACGGTCAATCAAGCCGGCATCAGCGAGGGAGCGACATAGTGCGGCGCTGCCGTGAATGGTGATTATCCCTTCGTGCCGCTGCTTGAGCTTCGCAACGTCGTCAAAGGACCGGATGATCTCCGTCGGCCCCCAGTTCGAGGCGAGGTCCTTTTCTGCGAGGCTCGTAGAGACGATGTACTTCGGCAGCGCATTATAGCGTGCGAACTCGTCCGTCATCGATGGCCAAACGGCACTGAAAGCCTGGTAGCTGACGCGACCGAACATCATACCGGTCGAGGCAGCCTGCTCCTCACCCTTCATCTCGTAGACTGCTTCTTCGAACTCGATATCGTTGAAGGTCCAACCGCTGTTTCGATATCCCGGCTCGCCGCCGGGAGCTTCCATGACGCCGTCAAGCGAGATGAATGCCGTGCTGACCAGAATGCCCAAATGTTCACTCTCCGGTGGAATAATTTACGGAGTTATAGCGCATTCTCAAGTGGGCGGAGCGCAGAAAAATAGGTCTACTGGCGCGACTAGAGCCAGCCTTTGCGCTTGAAGAACAGGTAAGGCAGGACAGCAGACAGAACCATCAGGCCGATCGCCCACGGGTAGCCGAACTGCCAGCCCAGTTCAGGCATATGCTCGAAGTTCATGCCATATATCGAGGCGACGAGCGTGGGCGGCAGGAAGACCACGGCCGCAACCGAGAAGATCTTGATGATGCCGTTCTGTTCAAGATTGATCAGACCGAGCGTGGCATCGAGCAGGAATGTGAGCCGATCACTAAGGGATTCGGCATATTCGTTGAGCGAGGCGGCGTCGCGCTGGATAAGCTTTGCCATCTGCCGGATCGAGGATTTCGACCCGTTGGCCGCTCGTTCGAGGGCGCCGTGATAGGCGACCAGCCTGCCCATGCTGACCAACGCCTCCTGGATCATTGTCAGCGTTTCACTGCGCCGACCGATCTGCTCGATCACCGATTGCAGGTTGCGGGTGTTCCGGCGGGCGTTATTGGATGTCTTGCGGAAGACCTCGCGCGAAAGCTTGTCGACATCATTGCTGGCTTTCTCCAGCGCGTCGGCGATACGGTCGCTCATCGCCTCTATCAGCCCCATCATCACCGCTTCGCCGCTATTGCACGCGCCTGCATTGCCGCGCGCGGCGCGCAGGCAGTAGGCCTCGAAGGGACGCGGATCGGCGTAGCGCACAGTGACCAAGGCGCGGCTGGTGAGGATGAATGTTACGGGCGTCTTGAGGGGTTCGTCTGTATCAAGTTGCGCCAGCGCGGTCAGCGTCATGAACACAGCCCCCTCCTCCTGATAAAGACGGGATGAGAGTTCAATTTCCTCCATCTCGTCGCGCGAAGGAATGGCTATTCCCGCTGCTTGCTCGACGGCACGGTCTTCCTCAGGCGTTGGGGATAGCAAATCATACCAGACTATTGCTGGCTCCTGATGATCCGGCTCAACCTGGCGCAGGGTTTCATTGTGGCAAGCATAGACGTGAAGCATGGCGGGCTCTGTTCATTTGGCTGCGACCGGGGACGTAAAAATGCTCATACCCGATTTCGCTTCGGGCTTGTACGGTTCGAACCGCGGCGCGTCACTTGCTCGATGAAGCTTTCGTCTGAAAACTACTCGACGAGACCGATCATCGGTCCGAATCCACCGTGCCAAGACACATCTCGACGCCGAATGGATGGATCGTAGAGTCCGGTGCCGTTTCCACCGTCCAGGAACAGGGCGTTTGAGCACTTCAACTCATCGCGAAACAGCCGCGCGAAATCGTGGAAATTGACGTCATCCTCGCTGATCGCCAACCGCACCTTACCGTCCTCGCAGACACCCACTCCGCTCCGGCGGGTTCGATCGGTCGAGCCCGGGATCAATGCCGGATGCAATTCGCCATCGATGACGAGCATCGGCCCCGACTGAGTGGCGTAGCGCACCGGCGGCCTCGACGCCTCGAAAGCCTCAGTCGTCATGACCCCTGCCCCGGCCTCCGAGAGAAAGAACACGCCGTTGGGTTTCTTGTAGAAATTGGGCGTCTTTGCCGGCTCGGCTTCGATGGAAATGGTATTGAGGGGCCGCAATTCCTCGCCGTTTTCAACATAGAGACCGGACGGTGTGAAATCCGGAAGGTACATGCCCGCATTCATCGCGAACACAAGCCTCTCATCCTGGTCTGCGAGCGCTGCGCCAAGGTTCATGAAATGCTTGTAGGGCGCCCCTTCAGGTCCTTGCCAGAACAGGCGAAGATCTTCTGCGGCCGGGTCCACCGTGCAAACGATGTAGCCGGCTTCAGCGAACCTTGCGGGAGAGCAATGCTGGGCGCTTGCCGGAGAAGACGGCGTCATTGCAAGCAATCCAAAGATCATCCCTAGCGCCCATAGTCGCAATTTGCTCGCTCCTTGTCTGAACACGAGCGCCCCTAGAGCGCGAATGTGACGATTGCAGGACTGATATGCTCAGTTTCAGGACAGGCATGCCGCATCTTAGCCTCGTGCCGAAACCTTACTTTTGGCCCGTTCGGTATTTCCATCGGACAAGACGGTGGTTAGAACTCGGGTGCATTATCAATAGTCGCGGGACCGTGCCACGGTCGGCCTCCAGCAACCGCATTCAAGCCCAAGACAAAAAGACAGCCACCAGACCTTCGAGCGGGTGGCCGAAGTGAGGAGATCACCATGTGTGCAGACAAGATTCGCTGGGGCATTATTGGGCCCGGTGGCATCGCAAAGGCGTATGCGGGAGGCATCGCGCATTCTGAGACCGCAACCCTTGCCGCAATCGGCACCCGCAACCCCGATCGTCCCGGCCTTGCCGAGGATTTTCCCGGCGCGCAGATCATCAAGGGATACGACCAGCTTCTGGCCGATCCGGACATTGACGCAGTCTATATTGCGACACCACACCCGATGCATGCGGAATGGGCGATCAAGGCAGCGCGGGCCGGCAAGCACGCAATGGTTGAAAAGCCGCTGGCGCTGAGCGCCTTCGAGGCTGACGCGGTGATGCATGAGGCGCGCAAGGCCGGAACGTTCCTCGCCGAGGCGTTCATGTATCGCCTGCACCCGCAGATCGCCAAGCTGCTTGAGATGATCAAATCCGGCAGCGTTGGCGAGGTGCGCAAGATCCAGTCGAGCTTCGGCTTCAAGCTGCCGAAGTTCATGCCTGAGCATCGTCTCTACGCCAATGATCTGGCGGGTGGCGGCATTCTCGACGTTGGGTGCTATCCGGTATCGGTCTCGCGGCTGATCGCTGGCGCCGTCGCAGGGAAGCCGACGCTCGAGCCAAGCAAGGTGGTCGGAACGGCACATCTCGGTCAGAGCGGCGTGGACGAATGGGCTTCGGCGATCTTGCATTTCCCGAACGACATTGTCGCTGAGGTGTCGTGCGCTGTCTCGCTGCAGCTCGACAATGTGCTGCGCATTTACGGCACCGAGGGGCGGATCGAGATTTCCGACTTCTGGTTCGCAAGCGGCAAGCAAGGCGGCACCGGTGTCATCACCGTCATCCGCCCCGATGGCACACGTGAGGAGGCAACGGTCGAAGAGAGCCGTTGGCTCTACAGCTTTGAGGTCGATGGCGCCGGCGAAGCGATCCGGGCTGGCCAGCAGGAGCTGACGGCTCCCGGCATGACCTGGGACGACACGCTCGGCAATCTGCGTGTGCTCGACCAGTGGCGGAACGCCGCCGGGCTGACCTACGAGATCGAGAAGGCCCCGAACAGGCCGCTGACGCTCGATGGCGACAAGCTTGGGCCGAATGGCACAGCCATTCCGAAGCGCGATATTCCGGGACTCAACAAGAAGGGTTCCGTCGTTGCGCTCGGCTTTGAGGATTTCCGAAGCTTTGCGAGCGGGGCGATCCTGCTCGATGCCTTCTACGAGGCGGGCGGCAACATCTTCGATACTGCCTTTGTCTATGGCGGCGGCTACACCGAAAAGCTGTTCGGCGAATGGCATCGCTCACGCGGCGTGCGCGAGGAGTCGATCCTCATCGGCAAGGGCGCCCATTCGCCACTGGTCTATCCGGATGTCATCGCCAAGCAGTTGACGCAAAGCCTCGAGCGGCTGCAGACGGACTATATCGACGTCTACTTCATGCACCGCGACAACCCGGACGTGCCGGTGGGCGAGTTCGTCGATGCGATGGATGCGGAAGTTCAGGCGGGGCGGATCCGCGGCATCTTCGGTGGGTCCAACTGGACCAAAGAACGCATGGACGAGGCGATCGCCTATGCAGAGCGCACTGGAAAGACCAAGCCGGGGGCATTGTCGAACAACTTCTCCCTGGCCGAGATGATCGACCCGATCTGGGCCGGCTGCGTGCACTCATCCGATGCCGAGTGGAAAAGCTGGCTGAACGAACGCCAGATCCCGAACTTCGCATGGTCGAGCCAGGGACGCGGGTTCTTTACCGACCGTGCCGGCCGCGACAAGCGGGACAACGAGGAACTGGTGCGCTGCTGGTATTCCGAAGAGAACTTCGGACGCCGCGACCGTGCCGTCGAGTTGGCCAACAAGCTCGGCATGAGCCCGATCCACGTGGCGCTTGCCTATGTGCTGGCACAACCCTTCCCGGTGATCCCGCTGATCGGACCGCGCCGCCTGCTTGAGCTCGAAGATTCGATGCGTGCCTTCGACATCAAGTTGAGCCCCGAAGACGTGAAGTGGCTTGATCAGGGCTGATTGACAGCATCGAGCCCTATGGGCGCAAGTCGGTAACACCAATGTGCCGCCTTGCGCCCCTGCCCGGCTTGGCCTAATTATCCCCGTGTGCGGCCTTGGTCGCACATATGTTCTCAGGGCGGGGTGAAACTCCCCACCGGCGGTGATGAAGCAATGCTTCCAGCCCGCGAGCGCCGTGCTGACTTCTAGTCGGCGCGGGTCAGCAGATTCGGTGTGATTCCGAAGCCGACGGTTACAGTCCGGATGGAAGAGAACGGGACGGCCAAAGGTGCTGGTGCGCGCAGACTTGCGTGCGCCGACGCGCCTGCGATCCCCCGTAAACCCTGAGGTAGCTGGGTCTTACGGAAAGGATCACGAATGAACCAGATTACCTCTCCCCTCTCCGGCGCCGCCGTTTTCGGCGCGCTGTTCATGCTTGGTGCAGGCGTCACCTTCGCCATCACCAACGTCATTACACCTATCGTGACCTACGGCATGGGTGTTCCGTCGACGGCCGTCGTTTTCTGGCAGTATCTGATCGCCACGGTCTTCGCATTGCCACTGATCCTCAAGATCGGCTTTTCGGCGCTAAAGACACGGCATCCGTTCGCGCACGAAGTTCGCGCGTTCCTCTCTGCGCTCGGGGTGCAGTTCTTTGCCTTCGGTTTCGCCAGCGGCGTGCCGGTGTGGCAGATGGTGGCGCTGTCGATGACGGGGCCATTCTTCATCATCACCGGGGCGACGCTGTTTCTGGGTGAGCGGCTGACGCCGCAACGGCTCGGCGCGACGCTTGTCGGCTTCATCGGCGCGGTGATGGTCTCGCAGGTCGGCTCGGAGCAGTTCACGATGGCATCTCTGCTGCCAATTCTTGCGGCAGCGTGCTGGGGCACTGTTTCCGTGATCACCAAATATCTGACCCGCGATGAAGCGCCGGAATCGCTGACGCTGTACATGCTGGTGCTGATCACCCCCAACCATTTGCTGATCGGGCTGATACTCGGCATTGCGATCGCTGTGCTGCCGGCGGGCACCCTGCCCGCAAGCCTCGCGACCGGCTTCGACTTCGTGCTGCCGGGCGGCAATGCGCTGTGGCTGATCGTTGTGCTGGGGCTCGTGACCGCGGCAGCGCAGTATTGCATCAGCCTCGCCTACAAGGCCGCTGACGCAACTTATTTGCAGCCATTTGATGATTTGAAGCTGCCGCTCAATGTCTTGGCGGGATGGCTGATCCTCTCGCAGACGCCAGCCCTGGTGTTCTGGCCGGGTGCGGCGCTGATCATCGGCGCGTCGCTATTCATCCTCTATCAGGACAATGGACGGCTCAGCAAAAAGCGCGGGCCGCTGACGATCCCCGAAAGCGCCTGACAGATACAAAGGGTCGCCATCCGGCGGCCCTTTTTCTTAGCTGAGATCGACCCAGCCGCCACTCTCATGAGAACGCGCCATGGCATGGACGGCACGCTCGATGGCAAGACCGCGCTCGAAATCAATGACACGCGCGCCGGCATCGCCATCTATCGCGCGCAGCAGTTCAGCGCACTCGATGATCTTGAGATCATTGAATCCGAGGCCATGCCCCGGTGCGGGAACGAAGCGACCATAGGGATCGTGCGCCGGCCCTGCGAGAATGGTGCGAAACCCCTGCACGGCCGGGTCATCATCGGCGCTGTAGAACTGCACTTCGTTCATGCGCTCCTGATCATAAACGATGCTGCCGCGCGCGCCGTAGATCTGCACGGCAATGCGCCCCTTGCGGCCCCATGCGGAGCGATTGACGCACAATACGCCAGAGGCACCGGATTCGAGTTCAAACAGGATGTTGGCGATGTCGTAGGTTTCAACCTCGCGTGAACCGCCGTCAGCCGTTGGGCGGGCCGCGAACGGCTTACTCATATGCGTGACGACACGGCGCGGCAGGCCGACGAGTACGCTGAGGAGCGATAGCGGATGAACCGCAAAATCATCGAGGGCACCATACCCGTGGGCGCCATCACTCTTGGGGCCGAACGGAGATGACGCATCGGCCATGAAATCCTCGTCCATTTCGATGCGCATATGCGTTACCGCGCCGATGGCGCCCTCGTGCAGCAGACGCTCGATCTGCCGGATCATCGGGTTCTGGATGTAGTTGTAGCCGAGAATTGCGGCGGTGCCGGCGGCGCGGGCGGCATCGCGCATGCGGGCGGCATCCGCTTCAGCCGGCGCCATCGGCTTTTCGCACCAGACATGCTTGCCGGCCTCAAGTGCTGCAATGGCCATTTCGGGGTGCAGCGCATTGGGGGTGGTGATCGAGACCACATCGACCTCAGGATCGGCGATCAGCGTGCGCCAATTGGCGGTGGACTTTTCAAAACCGAAGGTTTCTGCACGCTCGGCAGCAAGTTGCGGATCGGCTTCGGCAAGATGAACCAGTTTCGGGCGGCGTTTGGGCCCAAAGACGGCCCCGACGCTCGTCCAGGCGAGCGCATGGCACTTGCCCATATATCCCGTTCCAATCAGGCCCACTCCGATTGTCGCGCTCATAGATCTCTCCCGCACCAGGCTTTCCGCTTATTGCCTAAATGGAATGAATCTTCCAGCCACGCTTGATTGGGAGCCCGCTATGGGGAAGATTGCTCTCCTGTTCCAGCAAGCCAGGATTCCTATGGATAGTGACAGCGACAAGGCACTGCCGCCGGCCGATTTCGATGCCCTGCGCTCCTCAATACTCGAGCGCAAAACGCATCTGCCGAAGCGTCTGATGCAGGTCGCTGTTCATGCCCTCGACAACCCCGATGACATTGCCTTCGGCACGGCGGCGAGTATCGCCGAAGCCGCGGAAGTGCAGCCATCAACACTTGTGCGCTTCGCGCAGCTGTTCGGATATGACGGCTTTTCCGCGATGCAGGCGATTTTTCGTGCCAGGCTTCGGGACCGCACGTCCAGCTATGAGGATCGGCTGCGCCGGCTTGAAGAGGATGATGGATCGCTCTCCGAAAGCGCCGCGATCCTGCACGGCTTCGTTGGCGCAGGCCACCGTGCCCTCGATGCCCTCGACAGCGCTATCGACCCGGATGCCTTCGACGAGGCGATTGAACTGCTGGCCGGAGCCGAGACCATCTACCTGATCGCCAAGCGTCGTTCGTTTCCGATCAGCAGCTACATGGCCTATGCATTCGGCAAGTTGCGCGTGCGCTATGCGCTGGTCGGAACGGCTGCCGGGATTGACGACGAGGTACTTGCGATGGCCGGCCCGAAGGATGCTGCGTTCGCCGTGAGCTTTGCCCCTTATGCCTCGGAAAGCTCGGCACAGGCGCGGCTTCTCGCAAGCAACGGTGTGCCGATCGTCTCGCTGACCGACTCTGCGCTGTCGCCACTGGTCGAGTGCTCGCGAATGTGGTTCGAACTTGTTGAGGCCGACCATGCCGGGTTCCGTTCGCTATCCGCCAGCATGGCGTTCGCCATGGCCGTGACGGTTGGCGTGGCCGAAAAGCGGAGACGACAGCCAGACAAGCGGCAGGGGTAAATTCGAATGGAACTTGCATTCCAAATTGACGTGCATCCAGAACTCATGTTTTAGAACGACCGCGTTCTGGAGGTACCGAACGGTGAAAGCCGTAGCGCCACGCAGGACGCCAGACAGATCAGCCGGGAGAAGAATGTGTCCGAAAGCACCAGCAAGAGCTTCGATCTCGATGTCATCACGATCGGTCGCGCCTCTGTCGATCTTTACGGCCAGCAGATCGGCACGCGGCTGGAAGATGTCGGCAGTTTCGCGAAGTCGGTCGGTGGGTGCCCGTGCAATATTTCAGTCGGCACTGCCCGGCTAGGCCTCAAATCAGCGTTGATTACCCGTGTCGGCGCCGAGCAGATGGGCCGGTTCATCACCGAGCAACTGCAGCGCGAAGGTGTGGAGACAGCGGGCATTGTCTCAGATCCAGAGCGTCTGACAGCTTTGGCTATTCTCTCGGTACAGAGTGAGACTTCGTTTCCGCTGCTGTTCTATCGAGACAATTGCGCCGACAACGCACTTGAAGAAAGCGATATCGACCCGGCGTTCATCGCACGGTCTCGTGCAGTGCTGGTGACCGGCACGCACTTCGCCAAGCCCAACACCGCAGCAGCACAGCGCAAGGCGATGAAACTCGCCAAGGAAAACGGCGCGCAGGTGGTCTTCGACATCGACTACCGGCCCAACCTTTGGGGCCTCGCCGGACATGACGCAGGCGATAACCGGTATATTGCCTCGAAAGAGGTCTCGGAGCGCATGGCCGAAGTTCTGCCGGAATGCGATCTGATTGTCGGTACGGAAGAAGAAGTGCTGATTGCTGGCGGTGCGTCGGATCTGCATGAGGCTTTGAAGGCCATCCGTGCCCTCTCTGCGGCGACCATCGTGCTGAAACGCGGGCCGATGGGGTGCATCGTTTATGATGGAGACGTGCCCGACGATCTCGAGGACGGCATTGTCGGCAAGGGCTTTCCGATCGAGGTCTACAATACGCTTGGCGCAGGCGATGCGTTCATGTCCGGGTTTCTCCGCGGTTGGCTGCGCGGCGAACCGCACGAAACTTCCGCGACCTGGGCGAACGCCTGCGGCGCTTTTGCCGTATCGCGCCTGCTATGTGCGCCGGAAATCCCGACCTGGACCGAGCTGCAGTATTTCCTCGACAACGGCAGCAAGCACAAGGCGCTGCGCAAGGACGAGGCGATCAACCACGTTCACTGGGCGACGACCCGGCGGCGCGAATGGCCGGAGTTGATGGCGCTTGCCATCGATCATCGCAGCCAGATCGAAGACATGGCCGGCTCGGACAAGGCAAAGCTCGAGCGGATACCGCAGTTCAAGGCGCTCGCTGTCGAGGCAGCGGTGCGAGTGGCAGGCGACAAGCCTGGCTTCGGCATGCTGCTCGACGACAAATATGGCCGCGAGGCCCTGTTCCGCGCCGAAGAGGCGGGGCTGTGGGTGGCACGGCCGCTGGAGCTTCCGGGCTCACGCCCGCTTCGGTTCGAGTTCAGCCAGGATTTGGGCTCGCGGCTGATTGACTGGCCGGTGGATCATTGCGCCAAGGTTCTGTGCTTTTACCACCCGAAGGACATGACCGGCCTCAAGCAGAACCAGATCGACAAGGTACGCACGGCCTATGAGGCCGCGCGCAAGGTCGGGCGGGAGCTGTTGGTGGAGATCATCGCCGGCAAGCACGGAACACTCGATGACGACACGGTCGCGGAGGCGTTGACCGAATTCTATGAGGCCGGCATCAAGCCGGACTGGTGGAAACTCGAGGCGCAGGACAGCCCGGCTGCGTGGGCTGCGATTGATGCGGTAATCGAGGCGCGCGACCCGCTGTGCCGCGGCGTTGTGCTGCTCGGGCTGGATGCGCCGCAGGACACGTTGACAGCGAGTTTTGCGGCAGCGCGCACAGCGCGCACTGTGCGCGGCTTTGCCGTTGGCCGTACCATTTTTGGTCTCGCGGCAAGAGCCTGGCTCGACGGCCAGATGAGCGACGAGGAGGCGGTCTCCGACATGGCGGAACGCTTCCAATCGCTGGTTTCTGCCTGGCAGCGGGCCAAAGCCTGAAGATCGTCACACTGAACGCTTAGCGAAAACCGGCAACCCGGCGAGGAGCAGATACATGGCCCAGAACACGATCCGCCTGACAATGGCGCAGGCCGTGGCGCAATTCCTATGCGCGCAAAAGACCATCATCGATGGCGAGACGGTGCCGATTTTCGGCGGCCTGTTCGCGATTTTCGGTCATGGCAACGTGGCGGGCGTCGGTGAGGCGCTGTACTCGGTGCAGGACCAGTTGCCGACCTACCGGGCGCAAAACGAACAGGGCATGGCCCACGCAGCAATCGCCTACTCGAAGGCGAATTTCCGCCGCCGGTTCATGGCGTGCACCTCCTCCATCGGCCCCGGCGCGCTGAACATGGTGACGGCGGCGGCGCTGGCACATGTCAATCGCATCCCGGTGCTGCTGCTTCCGGGCGACATCTTTGCCAACCGCCTGCCCGACCCCGTGCTGCAGCAAGTCGAGGATTTTGGCGACGGCACCATCTCCGCCAATGATTGCTTCAAGCCGGTCAGCCGCTATTTCGACCGGATTACGCGGCCCGAACAGATCATTCCGGCTTTGCGTCGTGCCATGCAGGTGCTGACCGACCCGGCAGAGTGCGGCCCGGTAACGCTTTCGCTCTGTCAGGACGTACAGGCAGAAGCTTATGATTATCCTGAGAGCTTCTTTGCCGAGAAGGTCTGGATGCCACGCCGGATCATGCCAGATGCCGACGAGTTCGCCGAGGCAGCAGCGGCGCTGCGAAAGGCCAGCAAGCCGGTGCTGATCGCCGGCGGCGGGGTGCTGTATTCGGAAGCCACCGAAACCCTTATGCAGTTCGCCGAAGAACACAGCGTTCCGGTGATGGAGACGCAGGCTGGCAAAAGCTCGCTACCGCACGATCATCCGCTCAACATGGGATCGGTCGGGGTGACGGGGTCCTCAGCCTCGAATGCGTTGGCCAAGGAAGCCGATCTGGTTCTGGCTGTCGGCACGCGCCTCGCAGATTTCACCACCGGCTCCTGGGCCCTGTTCCAGAACGAAGATCTCAAGATTGTCGGGCTGAACGTTCAGCCGTTCGATGCCGCCAAGCACAACGCGCTGCCGCTGGTGGCCGATGCGCGCGCCGGCCTCGCAGCGCTCGACCAGGCGCTCAAGGGCTGGGAAGTTTCCGACGAGTGGCGCACCCGTGCCTTTGAGGAAAAGCAGACCTGGCTCGAAGCTGCCGATGCGGTGACCGCAACAACCAACGCTGCCCTGCCCTCGGATGCGCAGGTAATCGGTGCGGTGCAGCGGGCGCGCCCTGACTCGGTTCTGGTGTGTGCGGCCGGCGGCCTACCGGGCGAGTTGCACAAGCTTTGGAAATCGACCGGCCCGGGCAGCTACCATCTCGAATACGGTTTTTCGACCATGGGCTACGAGATTGCCGGCGGTCTTGGCGTGAAACTGGCACGACCCGATGACGACGTCGTGGTGATGGTCGGCGACGGCAGCTACATGATGATGAACTCGGAACTCGCCAGCGCGATCATGCTGGGCGCCAAGCTCACCATCGTTCTGCTGGACAATGCCGGTTATGGCTGCATCAACCGCCTGCAGATGGCGACAGGTGGTGCGAACTTCAACAATCTGTTGAAGGACACCAACCATGTCACTCTGCCGGGAATCGATTTTGCTGCGCACGCAGCCTCGATGGGTGCCAGCTCACGCAAGGTTTCCTCGATCAGCGAGCTGGAGACGGCCCTCGCGGAGAGCAAATCCGAAGAGCGCACCAGTGTGATCGTCATCGATACCGACCCGCTCGAGACAACCGACGCCGGCGGCGCCTGGTGGGACGTGGCCGTGCCGGAAGTGTCTGATCGCGAACAGGTCAACAGTGCCCGCAAGGGCTATGTCGACGCGCTCAAAGCGCAGCGCATCGGCTAGGACAACGCGTAAACGCAGCGCCCTGAGCGGCGTGGAGGAGCATACCCGTGAAAGCCAAACTCGGCATGTCGCCCATCGCCTGGTGGAACGACGATCTGGTTGAACTCAGCGACGACGTTTCGCTGGAAGAGTGTCTGCGGCAGTCCCGCTCCGCCGGGTTTACCGGCATGGAAATGGGCCGCCGGTTCCCGAGCGACCCTGAGGTGATGCTGCCGATTCTTAAGGAAGCGGACGTAACGCTTTGCGGTGGCTGGTTCTCCGGTACGCTCGTCAACGAGGAACTTGCGGCCAACAAAGACCGCATTGAGCCGATGATCGAGCTGTTTCGCGCAGTCGGTGCACCGTGCATCGTTTACGGCGAAGTCGGCCGTTCGATCCAGGGTGACCGCTCGGCACCGCTGGCGCAAAAGGCGCGTCTCGACGACGATGAGATGAAGGCATACGCGCGCAAGCTCACCGAATTCGGCGAATGGTGCGCGGAACGTGGCATGCCGCTTTCGTACCACCACCACATGGCGGCGGTGGTCGAAACCGAGGACGAGCTCGACGCCTTCATGAACCACTCGGGCGCCGGCATTCCGCTGCTGCTGGATGTCGGACATCTGGTGTTCGGCGGTGGCGACGCGATGCGGGCGATCGACAAGTACCATGCGCGGATCAACCACGTGCATGTCAAAGATCTGCGCCTTGACGTGATCAACGGGCTGGACCGTACGAAGCAATCCTTCCTCGATGCCGTGGCGCTCGGCGCTTTTACCGTGCCCGGCGACGGATCGTTGGATTTCGAGCCATTGGTCAAGCGCCTGGCCGAGCACGGCTATGAAGGCTGGTTCGTGGTCGAGGCTGAACAGGACCCGAAGGCCAACCCGCCGCTGAAGATGGCAGAGGTCGGCTACAAGGAATTGATGCGGATCATGACTGCCGCCGGTTACACCGTCGAGACCCAGGGCTTTCCAAGGGGCTGATCGGCGCGCCGAAATACTCTATCCATCATCGCGGACATGCAGAAAGGTGGACGGAGTGAAGCAAGACGAAACCAGATGGCTGCGGCCGCTCTGGCTACGCATCATTCTGACGGCGGTCATCGCCGTCTGGTGTGGCTGGGAGTGGTTCGGCGGCGAGCCGCTATGGGGCGTGCTGACGGCCGGCATGCTGGCCTACGCCATCTACACATTGTTTATCGCCTTCCCGAAGGAGACCCCACCAGATGACACAACCAGACCTCCGGGTCCGCCCGAGCGCTAAATCCGGCCTCGTTCACAAGGTCACGCCAGAATCCGCCGGCTGGGGCCATGTGGGCTTTGCACTTCACAAGCTCGCCAGCGGCGAGACCGCATCTGCCGAAACCGGGCGCGAAGAAGTCTGCCTGGTTCTGGTGACGGGCAAGGCCAAGATCACGGTCGGCGACGAGTCGTTCGGCGAACTGGGCGAGCGGATGAGCCCGTTCGAGGGCGAGCCTTACGCTGTCTATATCCCGGCTGGGCAATCCTGGCATGCCGAGGCGACGACGGATCTCGAACTCGCCGTGTGCAGCGCCCCCGGTGAAGGCGGAAGCCTGCCTGCCCGTGTCATACCGCCGGGCACGAACCCCCGGATCACCCGCGGCAAGGGCTCGAACACACGGCATGTTGTGAACATTCTGCCGGAGACCGATCCGGCGGAATCGCTGCTGGTGGTCGAGGTGATCACACCGGCGGGCAACACCTCTTCCTACCCGCCGCACAAGCACGATACTGACAACCTGCCGCATGAGAGCCTGCTGGAAGAGACGTACTATCACAGGTTCAACCCTTCGCAGGGCTACGCCATGCAGCGCGTCTACACCGATGACCGCTCGCTCGATGTAGCGATGGCGTTGGAAGACGGCGATGTCTCGCTAGTGCCCCGCGGCTACCATCCGGTGGCGACGATCCACGGCTATGACAGCTATTATCTCAACGTGATGGCCGGTCCGAAGCGGACGTGGAAATTCCACAACGCCAAGGAACACGAATGGCTGTTCGATAACTGAGACAGAAAAAAGGGGGAGCAAATGCTCCCCCTTTTTTCTTGTTCTATGGGATCGATCAGTTGACCGAGCCGCGTTCGAGGATGCTGTTGACCTCATCAAAGAACGCCTGACCGGCGTCTTCCGGCGACTGCATGCCGAAGGCGACTTCCTGGCTCTTTGTGATCAGTGCCTTTTCGATTTCGCCAGCGGCAGGCGGAGGTGGCGGCGGCAGCGGACCAGCCAGCTCGCCGAGGTTCGCAACGAACTCCAGAGCCGCCCTGCTCTTCTCGTCAAGCTCTGGGGCGATGGCTTGGCGCACTTCTGAATCGGCGGGAATTCCGCGCTCCACACCGAGAATTCGACCAGCTTCAATGTCGTTGACAAAGAAGTTGATGAAGTGCGCCGCGGCTTCCGGATCCTGGCTGGAGCTGGTGACCGAGAAGAACATTGACGGCTTGCGGTAGTGCCCGCCGGTCGAATCCTCGGAAATTTTCGGATAGATCGCGATATCGATATTATCCTCGTTGATCTCCTGGAAGGCCACGAGCTGGTTCGACGTCTTGAAGGCAGTCGCGGCCTGGCCTGTCGTGAGAACCGAGGTTTGGGCCGGGCCGACATCGGCGGCCTGAACTTCGGCGCTGACACAGGCATCTGCGGCGCGCAGTTCGTTCCAGAGCTGGAACCACTCAATAAGGTCAGAGGCCTCAAAGGCCGGTTCACCCTCGGCGGTATAGAGGGCCTTGCCCTTCTGACGCAGCCAATTCTCCAGCAGCAACTCAACGCCGCTACCGTCGGAAAGCAGCTTCATGCCGTCTTGAGCCTCAGCGAAGCGCGCGCCTGCTTCCAGCAATTCCGGGTACGTCATCGACATTGGATCGATCTCGATGCCGGCATTGCTCAACGCAGTGGCATTATAGAGCGTCGACCCCGCGTTTGACCCGAGACTGATGCCGTACAGGGAACCATCAATGCGACCGCCATCGATCTGGTCTTCATCGAAATTACTAAGGTCCAGCACGCCGCCGACATACTCATCGAGGGGAACGAGAGTGTTACGTCGCGCATACTCGACGATATAGCGGTAATCCATCTGGCAGATGTCCGGCGCGTTGCCGCCAGCAGTCTGCGTCGCAAGCTTGGTCCAGTAATCTTCCCAGCCGAGAAATTCACCATCAATCGAAACGTCGGGATTTGCCTCGGTGTAAAGGTCGGTAACGCCATAGGTGCGGTCTGCGCGCGGCTGGCCACCCCAGAAGATCAGCCGAAGCATTGCCTGCTGCGCGAAGGCCGGTGAGACACCGAGGCTTGCTGCGAGCGCGGCGCTTCCCATCATGAATTGTCGTCTATCAATGCGCATTGTCTTTTCCTCACATGCGGTGGCACGAGCATCCCGGCGCAGAACCGGGACTTTCCGAACTTAGGCTGGCTCTACCATACAAGAGCGGGCATGCAAATGAAACGTTGTCATTCCCTTGTGAACGATGCTTAGCGCTCCCGCCTTGATTCTGACCGCCAAAAGCGTGCATACATGACAACGATGTCAACAAGACAGAGTTTCCGGAGGTAGGGTGGAGCCTGAAGGAAAGCCTCGCGGACGCCGCCCGGTCACAATAGTCGACGTTGCGGAGCACGCTGGCGTCGCGCTTGGTACGGTTTCGAGATACCTCAATGACCGGCCTATGCGCGAAAGCAACCGCCGCATGATCGCCGACGCGATTGCGGCGCTGGGCTATCGCCGCAATGCTGCTGCTGCCTCAATGAAGTCGAACAAGTCGCAGTTTGTCGGCCTCATGGTTCCTTCGCTTGGCCAAGTGCATGCGCGGCTGATTGATGATCTCATACGATTGCTGCGATTGCGTGGCAGGACGGTACTGCTTTATCGGCACGAGCAGGACGCGCGATCGTTTGCTGACGGCCTGGATTTTTTTGCAAACCATCGCGTCGACGCCGTGGTGATGGATGGCAATGAACAGCTTTGGGAGGCGGCCAAGGAGCAGCTTCCTGACAACGTACCCGTAATCCTGTTCGACAACGATCTGCCCGGTATTGTTGCGGACAGAGTGCTGGTCGACAATCGTGCATCAAGCGCCCTGCTGGTGGAGCAGATAATTGCTGCCGGCCACAGGAGAATTGCTACCGTTCATGGCCCCCTGCACCGGTCCGTGGCACGCGATCGCCTCGCCGGATACAAAAGCGCATTGGCTGCGCACAACGTACCCACGGTCGCCGAGTACATCTGCAATGGCGATTGGACTGAAGAAGGCGGCTATTTCGCCGTCTCTCGCTTGATGGCGCTCGAGGCCCCGCCAACAGCAGTTTTCAGCGCCAACTACAATATGACAGTCGGTGTTCTACGCTGGCTTCGCGATAATGGCCTGACAATAGGCTGGGACATTTCGCTGGCGAGTTTCGATGACGTCGAACTGTTCGCCCTGCATCGGCCAGGCATCACTGCCGTAGCGCAACCGGTTCCGAGATTGGCGGAAGCGATCGCTGCGACGATCATTGCCCGCCTCGAACACCCGGAAGCCCAACAGCGCCACGTCGCGCTGTCAGGCGAACTGATGATACGTGGCTCGGTGGCCAGCGTCGGCACGCAGGAGGCGGAGCGCTAGCGGCCCTGAAACACGTCACGCGTTGCGAGGGCGCCGGTGACCTCCGAGATCTTTACGGCACGCTGCTCCTTGACGGACTTGAGCGCGGCTTCGGCGAGTGCGAGCGCCAACATGCCGTCGAGGCCGCTCGGCGTCGGTAGAGATTTTGATTCAACCGCATCAACGAATGCGCTGATTTCGTTGGCATATGCTTCGGTGTAGCGGGTCATGAAGAAATCATGCAACGGCGGGCGCGTGTAACCGTCGGCTGTTGCGATCTCAATGGACACCGGACGCTGATTTTCTGCGGAGACGGCCCCCTTGGCGCCGTGCACCTCGATGCGCTGATCATACCCATAGGTGGCGCGGCGCGAGTTGGAAATTGAGGCATGCCGACCACTGGCGGTGGTCAGAATGATGCTGGCGCTATCGAAATCGCCGGCCTCGCCGATTGCCTTGTCGACGAGGTTGGAAGCGTGCGCCGTGACGGTCTCGACAGCCTCGCCAAGGAGAAACCGGGCCATGTCGAAATCATGAATGGTCATGTCGCGGAAGATGCCGCCGGAGCGCTTGATGTAGTCGACCGGGGGCGCGCCGGGGTCACGCGAGACGATCTGCACCATCTCGACCGCACCGATCTCGCCGCGCTCGATGACGGATTTCAGCGCCATGAAGTGCGGATCGAAGCGACGGTTGAACCCGACCATCAATGTCGCCGCTTCCGCATCCACAACCTTCAGGCAAGCTTCGACGCGTTCGATGATGAGATCGATCGGCTTTTCGCAGAAGATCGCCTTGCCGGCGCGCGCGAAACGTTCGATCAGGTCGGCATGTGTGTCGGTGGGCGTGCAGATGATAACGGCATCGATATCGGCAGCGGACTCGATGGCATCAATGCTCCGCACTTCGCAGCCATATTGTCCGGCGAGATCAGACGCCGCTTGCTCGAAAGCGTCGGCAACGGCGACGAGCTGCGCTCTGCTGTTGGACGAGACAGCGCGGGCGTGAACCTTACCGATGCGCCCTGCGCCAAGCAGGCCGAAACGAATGCTCATGCAAATTACTCCAATTGTGAGTGCGGTTTTGTGTGCGGACTTAATCGGCGCAAGCCGACGCAATCAATGGGCAATCGGCACAATTCGACGGCTAATTGCCTGGCCCTGAAAGATTGCGGGTTCGCGCTTCTGAAACCCATTGGCTGAAGCGCTCAAACAGTGCCGAGAACTGAACAAGATCTGCCTCCGACCAGCCGCCTAGCGCCTCCGCAAACAGCTTCAGCTTGTGGGTTCTAAAGCGCCGGGCGTAATCCGCGCCCTTATCGGTCAACTCAAGGCAAATCCTGCGCGCATCAGCCTGTGACGCAACCCGCTTGAGAACGCCGCGCGACACGGCATCGGCCACCAACCTGCTGGCACGAGAGGGGTCTACCCCCAATCGCTCCGCCACCGTGCCGACAGTGACCTCATCGAGTTCGGGTTTGCCTTCGACCAGAAACAGAATGTCGAGAGCCGATGCTTCGATATCGAGGTCAAGTTGCTCGATAATCATCCGGCCGAGCTCGCGCCGAGCTATCGACTTTCGAAGGTCCTGCATAATGCGGTCGATAACGATCGTTGCCTGTGCAGAAGCCGATGACATTCCCTCCTGCTGCAGGAATTGCAGCTGCTTATGGTGAAGCGACGTTTCGGTGGAGACTGGCTTGGCCATCTGACACGATCGTTGAAGTTCCAATATCACGCCGAGTGTGTATGTCATTGACATATGTTTGACAACGGCACAGAAATACGCCGCTTGTCCAGGAGAGCCCTATGTCTGCGACCACAGCCGACGCCCGACCGCAAATGAGCACACGGCGAAGGATGACCATCTACTTTGCGGTGCTGGTCGGTATGTTCATGGCAGCGCTCGACATGCAGATCGTCGCGACTGCTCTGCCCACGATCGCAGCCGATCTTGGCAAACTCGAGCTGTTCGGCTGGGTGGGTGCCGCATACCTGCTGGCGACTGCGTCGGTGACGCCGTTCTACGGCAAGCTCGGGGATCTGTTCGGCCGCAAGCCGGTGTTCATTACGGCGATCACCATCTTCACACTCGGGTCGCTGGCCTGCGGCATGGCCTGGTCGATGGAGAGCCTGATTGCAGCCAGGGTGCTACAAGGGCTTGGCGGCGGCGGGCTGATGACCTCGGCCTTTGGCATTCTGGCGGATCTGTTCGAGCCGCGCGAGCGCGCCAAATACCAGGGCTATGCTGCGGCCGTGTTCACGCTTTCGAGCCTGATCGGCCCTGTTGCAGGTGGGCTGATCAGCCAGACGGCGGGATGGGAATACATCTTCCTCATCAACCTGCCGATCGGCGTCGGGGTGATCTTGGCGCTGGCGCTGGTCATGCCGCGATTCGAAACCGGGCGGCAGCCAACGATCGACGTGCCTGGCGGCCTGCTGCTGGCGCTTGCCGTCACGACAACCGTGTTCTGGGCCGAAGAAGCGCTTGGTAGCGGCTACGGGGGCATTGTGCCCTATATCCTGCCGGTGATCGCCCTGGTCGCGATTGTGGGCTTCATCCTTGTCGAGCGCCGCGCTGAGGAGCCTATCGTCCCACTCAGGTTGTTCTCGACCCGCACGATCACACTCGCCTTGTCGATCTCGGTGATCTCGGGCGTGGCGACGCTCGGGATGCTCAACTATTTCGCTCTGTTCCTGCAAACGGTGACAGGTCTTGAGCCTGCAATGGCAGGGCTACTGTTCGTGCCTTCGGCAATTGGCTCACTGGTCGCTTCCATTGGCTCGGGCTACTTGGTTGCGCGCACGGGGCGGTACAAAATGTTCCCGGTGGCTGCGATGGCAATCGGCGTCGTGGTTCTGATGGCCTTCACGCAGGTGCAATCGACGACACCGCTGTGGATGATCTGCGTGATGATGTTCTTCTTTTCGTTTTCCATCGGACTGCAGATGCAGACGCTGATGGTGGCGGTTCAGGCAGCCGCCCCGCACCGCGACGTTGGTGCGGCGACCGGCACCATCACGCTGGCGCGCATGATCGGCGCGTCGCTTGGTCTCGCCGCGAATGGCGGGCTGCTGACGGCGGCTTTGACCCGGGTGGGCAATGGCCTGTCCGAGGCGACCGCAAGCGTCATGCCCGGCACGATGAACGATATGACACCAGCAGCGATCGCCATCCTACCGGCACAAGCGGCTGGCGAAGTGGTGACCGGATTCACGCTTGCGTTCGCCGATCTGTTCCACTTCGGAGCGTTGCTGTTTGCAGTCGGGTTTGTCGCCGCGCTGTTCCTGCCCAACGTGAAGCTGGGCTCCAAAGAGGCAGGTGAAGACAGCGCACAGCTGCAGCCTGCCGCAGAGTAAGCGGCAGGTAAGTTAAGCGTCAGGTTTCGCGAGCGCGCTCGAGCATCCGCTTGCATTCGAGCAGATCCTTGAGGACATCGGACAGCTTGTCACGCGCATCCTGGTCGAGGCCGCCGGCAGCGCCTACGCCGAGCTTGGCATCCTCGATGACAGCCGCGTCGCTGGCGTTCTGAGCGCTTTCTATTTCCGGCAGGATTTCTTCAAGTGGTTTGCCCTCGGCCATCGACACGACGTAGCGCGGCCCCTGATCCTTCAGGATTTTCTGCACGCCCTTGATGGTGAAGCCCTTGTCATAAAGCAGGTGACGAATGCCCTTCAGGAGCATCACGTCGTCCGGCCTGTAGTAGCGCCGACCACCGCCGCGCTTCAGCGGCTTGATCGTTGAAAAGCGCGTCTCCCAGAAACGGAGCACGTGCTGCGGCAGATCCAGTTCTTCGGCCGCTTCCGAGATCGTTCGAAAGGCGTCGGGCGACTTGTCCACCACTCACCCCAGCAAAAAAGCCTTATTTGACAGGGGCGATCATAGATTTGTTGATCCGGGATTTCAACACGTTGCTTGGTTTGAACACAAGAACCTGCCTCGGCAGGATCGGCACCTCTTCGCCCGTCTTGGGATTGCGGCCGATCCGCTCGTTTTTCGAACGGACCTGGAACGATCCAAACGATGACAGCTTGACGTTCTCGCCTTCGACAAGCGCGTCGGTGATCATGTCCAGCACGCGCTCAACGAGCTCCGCCGATTCGGTGCGCGACAGTCCGACAGTCCCATAAACTGCCTCAGCCAAATCCGCCCGAGTAACCGTCTTCCGAGTCATCCGCACCTCCGTGTACGCCTCAAGGCTATTTTCCGGAACGGGCGCCACCGGCAACCGTATGTCCGAGTAGAACTGGCACGATCATGCTCGAGGTCGGTTCTTCACGGCCCCGACGCCTGCCTCCTCAACCCGAAAAACTGTAGACCTCTGAAATACTAGAGGTCAATCCAGCACATTCACTGTCACCAGCGGATCAGCGATGCGCCCCAGGTAAAACCGCCGCCCATTGCCTCAAGCATAACAAGCTGCCCCGGTTTGATTCTGCCGTCTTCGACCGCGGTCGACAGCGCGAGCGGAACTGATGCGGCAGAGGTATTGGCGTGCTGATCGACTGTTGCGACGACCTTATCGGCAGAAAGCCCGAGTTTATGGCCGACGCCGTCGATGATGCGCTTATTGGCCTGGTGCGGCACGAACCAATCGAGATCTTCGACCTGATGACCCGATTGTTCCAGTGTGCTGTGGACAACGTCGGTAATCATGCCGACGGCATGGCGAAACACCTCCCGCCCCTCCATGCGCACATGGCCTACGCCAAGCGTCGATGACGGACCTCCGTCGACATAAAGCTTTTGCCAATGCTGCCCATCCGAGCGCAGGGACGAGGCCAGAACACCACGCTCCGGCGCGTCATCGGCCAAGTCTACCCGTTCAAGGATTGCAGCGCCCGCGCCATCGCCAAACAGAACGCATGTTGCGCGGTCGGTCCAGTCGAGCAGGCGCGAGAAGGTTTCGGCGCCGATGACCAGCGCCCGGTTCGCCAGCCCATTCTTGAGGTAGCTGTCAGCTGTCGCCACCGCATAGACGAATCCGGAACAAACCGCCTGCAGGTCGAATGCCATGCCGCGGGTGATCCCGAGCTTGTTCTGTACGAGGGCTGCAGTTGCGGGAAAGGTGTAATCCGGCGTGGTTGTCGCGACGATGACGAGATCGATATCCCCAGCATCAAGCCCAGCGTGCGCCAGCGCTTTCCTGGCGGCCGAAACGGCAAGATCAGAGGTAAACTCGCCCTCCGCCGCAATATGCCTCTGCCGGATACCGGTGCGCTGCACAATCCACTCGTCGGATGTATCGACGAGCTTGGCGAGATCCGCGTTTGTCAGCACTTTTTCGGGCAGATAGCCGCCTATGCCGCGGACAATTGATCGCGTTCTGGTCACGCCGGGTTGGCCTCCGGTTTACTGGCTTTCCCGTCTTCGGCAGTGCTGTCGGCGGGTTTGATTGGAAAACGCTTGAGCCCTTCATCGATCTTGTCGATCAGCCGGCTCCGAGCCATCTCGTAGGCAAGGCCCACAGCGCTCTTGTAGCCGACTTCGTCGGTGCCGCCGTGAGACTTGATGACGATGCCATTGAGTCCGAGAAACACACCGCCATTCACCGAGCGAGGATCCATCTTGCGGCGGAGGGCATTGAGGGCGCTGCTGGCGAACAGCGCGCCGACCCGCGACATGAAGTTGGCCTTGAGTGCGTTGCGCAGATAGGTCCCCACTTGCCGCGCCGTGCCCTCTGCAGTCTTGAGCGCGATATTGCCGGTGAAGCCTTCGGTGACCACCACGTCAACTGTACCCTTGCCGAGATCGTCGCCTTCGACGAACCCGTGATACCTAAAACCGGCGCCACTGGCCTCCGAGAGGTAGCGCGCGGCCTCACGTACTTCATCGAGCCCCTTCACTTCCTCGGTGCCGACATTGAGCAGCCCGACGCTGGGCTGCTGCTGGTCAAACAGCGCCCGGGCCAGAGCAGCCCCGAGAATGGAGAAATCGACAAGCTGGCGGGCATCGGCACCGATGGTGGCACCAACATCGAGTACAATGATATCGGAGCGCAAGGTCGGCCAGATTGCCGCGATGCCCGGACGCGAGACGCCTTCGATCGGACGCAGGCAGAACGTCGCCATTGCCATGAGAGCCCCGGTATTGCCACCCGAAATGGCAACGTCGGCCTCGCCATCCTTGACGGACTGCAGCGCCGCCCACATGGACGAGTTTCCGCGGCCCTTGCGTAGCGCCTGGCTCGGTTTGTCGTCCATCGCGATGACCGTTTCGGAATGGCGAATGGTAGAGACAGCCTTGAGGTCAGGGAACTCCTCGAGCAACGGCTTCAGGACTTCCTCGCGGCCATGGAAGATATAGCTGGTGTTGCGGCGTTCTCGCAGCGACAACTGCGCGCCATGAAGTGCGATACGTGGACCGTTATCGCCGCCCATGGCGTCAACAGATATGCGTATTGTGTCGGTCATGTCCGCCCACTTCGGCCCGAGAACAACGGGCCGCATTCACCATAGCCAATAGTGGACCCGGTGCAAGCCCTTGCGGAGCAACCGGGAGGCGCTGAATGTCTTGAAAAATTCACTTGCTTTTCAATTGCTTGAGTTTTGCGAACGGCGACTCTTCAGCCGGCGCATCGGTTTCAATGACATCCTCGACGCTAACGCCTTCGGCGCGCGGGTAGGGATCGACTGCGAGTGCCACTGTTTCGATGACGAGTTCTGTAAGGTCGACTTCGTTTCCCTCGATATAGTCCGGAGGATCATCCCCTTCCAAGTCGACGAAGGTTTCGGTACCGGGCTCCGGCTCCTTCGGTTTCTGGCTTGCGGGAAGGAACACACGATCGACCGTCTCATCAATCCGCTGGGTCACCGGGTCGAGTGTAACGACACAGGCCTGAGTGATGGCTGCGGACACCTGCCCCACGACCTGAAGCCCGCCACGAAGACGTTTTGCCGTCAGCGTGGCTGATAAGGCCTCGACCGATTGCACTTTCAGCCGCTCGGTCAATTGCGCGAGAGCCTCGGAGTCGGCAGTAAACTCGACACGCCGACCGTCAATCGGCACGCGGTCGAGCCGGACGACCGCATCCGGGAACATCTCGATTGTTGTTTTGGTCATCACACGCTCTCGAATTGCATGGTTCCGGCCACGATGCTCTTCGTGTCCTGCTGTGCCAGCAGCTGGTCCTGGCGAGCCAGGTACTGGGCCAGCAGTATCGCCTTTTGGCCGTCGGCATCATCGTCCTCATCGTAGATATTGCGCCTCAGCACATCGACAAGAGCCGCCTCTTCTCCGGCGTCCAGAGCCTCATTGAGCGCTGCCAGCAAGCCGAAGAAGATATTGCCCATTTTCTGGATCTTCTTCGGCACGCCCATATCTGTTACGCCCATCTCGCGCAGCGAGCGATCCATGTCCTTGAAGAACAGGTCGAACACAGCCTGGCTGAAATTGCGCTGCTGCTCACTGCCGCCACGCAGGCGCCGAAACAGCATCGCCATATGGAGGCTGATCATGTCGAAGCGGCCGGTCACCGTGTCGGGGACGCCCCATTCGGCGTAGAACACCGGCTGACGGGATTGCGCCACAATGGCAGTGTAGGCCGCGTAAACGGAATCAGAACCTGATCCCCTGCGAAACAAGGATTGAAACATCAAAATGCTCTGCGCTCTTGCAGTCGGCAGACCTTGGGGGACATGGCTCCGCTCGCCTTGCCTTTCGCAATGTTGGCCGCTACACATTCCGCCGGCCGAACTTCTCAAAAGACTGCTGCCTTAGTTCAACGCCTATAGTCGAGAGCCATCGGGAAAGTCAAATCATGCACCTGCCCACCGTCTCCCGCCGCACCGTTTTCATAGCGGCCGCATTTGCCAGCGTCACGGTGCTCGCCGGGTGCACCGCCAGCAACAGCCTGGTGACCTCGCGCACGCAGGGATATGAGATTTCAGACAGCGCCCTCGCCCAGGTTCGTCCGGGCCAGAGCCAGGAGCTGGTGCGTACGGTGCTTGGTTCGCCGCAGACGACCAACACCTTCGGCAACCAGAGTGCCTGGTACTATGTGCAGACCAAGCTGCAGAGTACCTCGTTCGGCCTTGAGACCATCCAGTCGCGCACGGTGCTGGCGGTGTATTTTGGTGCCGACAACCGCGTTACCGACAAGGCCACATACAGCCTTGAAGATGGCCGCGTGATCACGATGGAAGGCCAGCGTACGCCATCCTATGGCGAGGACCGCACCTTCATCGAATCGATCCTCTCCTCGGTCGGCCTCTAGCCACGTTCTTCGCTTCGCATTTCGGCGCCATGCAGGCGCCGGATGTGCAGCCAGCCGAGTAGCGCGATGCCGATGCTGGCGAACGGAATCGCCAGAGCGTTGATCGACTCCCAGCCAATGGTCCGCAGCAATACGCCTGAGCCGATCGAGGCCACGGCCATACTGCCGAACACCAACTGCTCGTTCATGCCCTGAACCCGCGCGGCTTCTTCCGGCCTATAGCTGGCAGTCAGCAGGGTCGTGGCCCCGATGAAGCCGAAATTCCAGCCGACGCCGAGCAGCACCAGCGCCAGATTGAAGTGATCGATGGTGATGCCGTGCAGCGCCGCAAGCGCGCAGCCGATGATCAGAGTGAGGCCGATTGCGGCGGTGAGTTCTGCCCCGATCCGGTTGATGATCATGCCCGTCACAAAGCTTGGCGCGAACATTGCGATAATGTGCCATTGAATGGCGCCGCTCGCCGCGCTGGCGGGGTGCCCGCAGACATAGACCATAGCCAGCGGGGCCGCCACCATGACGAGGGTCATCAGTGAGTAGGTGATGGCGGCAACCACCATCGGCACGAAGACCTCCGGCGCCCGCAACAGCTGTTTTGCCTTGCGTCCGGACGGCGCTCCGGCAAGAGGCTTATGGGTCGGTGCCAGACGGGTTTGCGAGAACACCAGAATCGAAAGTGCCGCCAAGGCGGCGATCACCAGATAGCCGGCGGCGAAGGGTGCTCCCGGTATCCAATCGCGCGACAAATTGCTGAGCTGCGGCCCGAAGAACCCGGCGGCAACGCCTCCGAACATGACCCACGAGACGGCCCTGCCCTTCAGCGCCGGCTCGACGCTATCGGCCGCGGCGAACCGGACCTGCTGAAAGAAAGCAGCCGCGCCGCCAGCGATGAAGAGCGCGCCGCAAAACAGAATGAAGCTCGATATGATCACCGCAACAGAGGCAAGTATGCCTGCCGGGATTGCCACGGCACCCGCCAGCATGAAGCCATTCTTGCGGCCCAGACGGTGGATCAGAAACGCCGCCGGCCCGGTGCCGAGCGCGAGGCCGATGATCATCATCGTCACCGGCAAGGTCGCGAGGCCCTGGTCGGGCGACATAGCAGCAGCCGTGAGCGCTGCGATCGACATGACGATTGCTTGATTCGAACCGCCGATAGCCTGCGCGATCGACAATAGCGCGATGTTTCGGGTGGAATGAGACTGGGCTGCTTCGGTGGTCATGAGGGATCTCCGGGAACCGGAACTCTGTCACCGCTGCCTCATTGGCGCCAGTGCCGCTGTCAGAAGATGTTGGCGCGCCGGCCTATGGCATCGAGCGAGGCGTTGACCAGGCCTGCCGCATCATCCTCGTGGAAAGCCTTGGTGATATCGACATATTCGGAGATCACTACGCGCGGCGGCACATCCTGGCGCTTGAGCATCTCGTATGTGGCAGCGCGCAAGATGGCGCGGATTGTGGCGTCTACACGATTGACCGGCCAATCGGCATCAAGCGATCGATTGACCGCGGGGTCAATATCGAGCTGGTGCTTGATGACGCCTCTCACGATCTGGCGGAAATAGTCTTCATCCGCGGGCAGATACTCGTCGCCCTCGATATCCTGTCCGAGCCGATACATGCCGAACTGGCTCAATGTCTCCTCGAGGGTAATCCGGCCCACGTCCATCTGGTAGAGCGCCTGAACGGCGGCAAGGCGCGCCACACCGCGCTGGTTGGCAACGGGCGCTGATTCAGGATCGCGTTTGGACGGACCGGACATGCGGGCTCCGAGTAGTGGTGGCTTTATTGAAGGCCGGGGCTCGACAAAGCACAGCTGTTGGGCCGACGAACTCCGCAGGTCGCCTCCAATAAAGGCCTGACCCGGCAGTTTCAACCGTCAAAAAGACAACTCAGTGGTGCTGGTCGCGCAAGTCGTTCTCACCGGGCCCGAGTTCCGCGAGGAATGACCGGAAATCGTCGGCAGACGAAAAGTTCTTGTACACCGAGGCGAACCGTACGAATGCCACATCATCCAGGCTCTTCAGCCCTTCCATGACGAAGGTGCCGATCTGGTCCGAGGTGATTTCCGTGTCGCCGAGGCTTTCGAGCTGACGCACGATACCGGAAATCATGCGCTCCACCCGTTCCGGATCAACGGAACGCTTGCGCAGGGCTGTGAATACGGAGCGCGACAGCTTCTCGCGATCAAACGGCACTTTCCGACCCGACTTTTTGACGACAGTCATGTCGCGCAGCTGCACGCGCTCGAAGGTGGTGAACCGGCCACCACACGCATTGCAGACACGCCGGCGCCTGATGGCGCCGGAGTCTTCGGTGGGACGGCTGTCCTTGACCTGCGTGTCGTCGTTTCCGCAATAGGGACAGCGCATGCTTTAGTCCGCGTAGATCGGGAAGCGGTCGGTCAGGTCCTGAACCTTTGCGCGCACCGCAGCCTCGACTGCCGCATTGCTTTCGTCAGTATTGGCTTCGCGCAGACCATCGAGCACCTCGACGATCAGCTCACCGATCTGGCGGTATTCGGCCTCGCCGAAGCCACGTGTAGTGCCTGCGGGCGTGCCGAGACGGACACCGGAGGTGACGAACGGCTTTTCCGGATCAAACGGAATGCTGTTCTTGTTGCAGGTGATCCATGCACGGCCGAGGGCCTGCTCGGCCCGCTTGCCGGTCGCGTTCTTCTTGCGCAGATCGACCAGCATCGAGTGGTTGTCGGTGCCGCCGGAGACAACATCGAGACCGTTCTCCGTCAGGCTCGCCGCAAGGGCACGGGCGTTGGCAACGATCTGCGCGGCATAGCTCTTGAACTCGGGCTGCAGCGCTTCCTTGAACGCAACCGCCTTGGCGGCAATAACGTGCATGAGCGGGCCACCCTGAAGCCCCGGGAACACCGCCGAATTGACTTTTTTCGCGATGTCCTCGTCATTGGTCAGGATCAAGCCGCCACGCGGTCCACGAAGTGATTTGTGCGTCGTGGTGGTTGTGACGTGCGCATGCGGCACTGGCGATGGATGCACGCCCCCAGCCACCAGACCTGCGATGTGCGCCATGTCGACCATGAGATAGGCGCCAATCGAATCGGCGATCTCACGGAAGCGCTTCCAATCCCAGATGCGCGAATAGGCGGTGCCACCGGCAAGGATCAGCTTTGGCTTGTGTTCGTGGGCTTTGCGCTCGACTTCGTCGAGATCGACGAGATGGTCGTCTTCACGAACGCCGTAAGACACAACATTGAACCACTTGCCGCTCATGTTCACAGGTGAGCCGTGCGTCAGGTGTCCGCCGGAGTTGAGATCGAGCCCCATGAAGGTATCGCCGGGCTGCAACAGGGCGAGGAATACCGCCTGGTTCATCTGGCTGCCGGAGTTCGGCTGGACATTGGCAAACTGCGCGCCGAACAGTTCCTTCGCGCGGTCAATCGCCAAGTTTTCAGCGATATCGACGTACTGGCATCCACCATAGTAGCGCTTGCCCGGATACCCTTCTGCGTACTTGTTGGTGAGCACCGAGCCCTGTGCTTCAAGAACAGCGCGCGAGACGATATTCTCGGATGCGATGAGTTCGATCTCATGCTGCTGGCGACCGAGTTCCTTCTTGATGGCGTCGGCGATCTCAGGGTCGGTCTGCGCTAGCGTATCGCTGAAAAAGCGCGGAAACAGCGGAACAGAAGCAGCTGCGCTCATTGGCGGTCTCCTCGGGCTGGCCCGATATATGGTGGCTGAAGGGTGATCCGGGCGCAGGCTCTAGCATGTGCACAGCATCGGGCCAAGCGCCCAATACGTCGCAAGTCAGTGACCAGTGTTCAGCGAGCGGCGTCTAGTCGTCCGCAATTTGCCTCGAGATGAACCATTGCGTGCCATCCGGGGCGCGAACACCGCCCCGCCTGTCCCCATCGCCTTTTTCAAGCATGGGCTGTAGCACCTCGGCGCCTGCCGCAATGGCGCGATCGAACGCGGCATCCGGATCATCAACATAAAGGTGCAACATCGCAGGCGGGCCTTCGGCCTCGCCCATCATCAAGACGGTATCCCCGATCCGGCACTCGGCATGCATGATGCCGCCTTTGCCGTCGGGAAAGACCCTAAGTCGTGTTGCTTCAAAAACGGTTTCACAGAATGTCAGCACCTCTTCCGCGTTCTTGACCAGCAAGTACGCTGAAAGATCGGAATATCCGGCGGGCTTGTAACTCATCTATGTACTGTTGAGCAGGTGGCGGACCTCGTCAAGACAATCCCGAGCGACAAGGTGATCGTACTGCGCAACCGCCGGGCCGGTTGCGCAGTTTAAGGCGCATGACCGAAGCTTCGGTTGCGGGGGCAGCGCAAGGAGCATTGAGCAATGAAAGCGTTTTCCAAGAGCATTTGTGCAGCCGCTTTATGCGGCCTGGTATCGATCAGCGCAATTGTGCCGGCCTCGGCACAGTCTTCCCTGGTGCAGGCCAAGCCAGACGAACGTGACCGCGTCGTAACGACTTTCTGCAGTCGCCACAGCAATCTCGAAGACTGCCGCGATTATCGTAGTGGCCGATGGGATCGGCGTGATTATGATCGATTTTATCGCCGCCACAACAATGATCTCGACAACATTGCTTCCGGGCTATTCGGGTTTACGTTCGGTGCGATCATCGGCGGCGCAATCGCCAACTCGCAGCGCGACAACGACGTGATCTATCTCGACCGCGGCTCACGCAGCAACGCACATATTCGCGCCTGCTATGATCGCTATCGGTCGTACGATGTCGAGACTGATACGTATCTGGGATATGACGGCATTCGTCATCCCTGCCGGCTATAGTCGGGCTAAACCCTGCTAGAATCACGCATATCGGCCGCTACTTTTGGTAGCGGCCGTTTGGTTTTGTGATCTTTTTTCGAGAGTGCGGCGCAGCTTGGCTCCGGCAACGTTTTGCATCTGAAGGCGCGTTGCCGTCACCGGCGCCAGAATTACGACTTCGACGTTGGTTTCGGTATCTATCGCCGATACACGCATTTGCTGGCCCAGCTGGGCGAATTCGTAGAGGATTTCGCCCATCTCTGCCTCCGGCTCGATCCTTAAGCCTCGAAAGCTACCCTACCCTGAGAGTCGAAATTGTAAACGTCGTCGCGGAAACTGACAGTACCGTTCCGGTTCGCCCACGCTGTGATGTAGGTGGTGTGGATCGGCACCGGATTGTTGATCGACACGTCGAGGCGCTCTGCGCTGCTGAACATGCCGGACACCCGCGTCGGATCCCAACCGTTATCGCGCAGCAGCCAGGCGACCAGATCCTGAACGCCTTCCACGCGGACACAGCCCGACGAATGGAAACGTGCATTCTCGCCGAACAGCGCCTTGCTGGGCGTGTCGTGCAGATAGACGTTGTGGGGGTTATGGAAGTTGATCTTCACGTGCCCCATGGAGTTTTCCGCACCAGGCTCCTGACGGAAGAGGTAATTCACCGCTTCCTCGGTCTGCCAGTTGATCTGAGTCGGCAGAATTTCGTTGCCGTTGCCGTCGAAGATATGGATGCGGTTGTTCGTGAGGTACTGCGGATCCTTATTCATGTAGGGAATAAGGTCCTTGCGAATGATCGACGTCGGGACGTGCCAGTATGGGTTGAAGTTGATCTGGTGGATCTTGCTTTCCAAGATTGGCGTGGCGCGATCAACGCGGCCGACGACGGCAATGTGCCGCTGGACGACCATGCCACCTTCCACCGCTTCGATCGTCGCTGCGGGGATGTTCACGTTGACGTAACGATCTGACAGATTTGGCGCCATGTTATTGACGCGCTGCAGGTTAAGATAAAGCTGCTGCAGGCGCGTGCCGGCCGGCACAGCCATGGCGTAGAATGTCGCTTCATCGACTTCACCCGTCAACTGAAGGCCATGACGAGCTTGGAACAGGCGGATGGCGGCATCCGTCTGCTCATCGATCATCTCATTCACACGCTCTTGATAAGGCATGTCAGCTGATGACATCAGGCGCCGCTTGAGGGCCACACCGCCCTTGCGATCATGACCAAGGCGCAGACCATAAACTTCGCGGGGAATCTCTTCCCAGCCACCGGCGGCAACGAACGGCTCATACTGCGAAATGGCGAACTGCAGATTCTGAGCTGTATCGTAGGACAGGATCGGCTCGGGCGTCGCAATCAGCTGACGCGCCGCCTGGCTTGCCCCTTCCGTATCCGCCTCGCGCAACACGCGGTTGCGCGCAAACATGTCCCAGATAGATTCCTGAGCCCGGGCCGGAATGGCGGCCGAAGCCCCCAGAAGCGCCATGGACCGAAGCAGCGTACGTCTATTCAACCGCATTTGAGTAACCTGAAGTGCCGCGCATGAGGATTGGGTGATTGCCTAGCACCAGCCCGGTGGGCTCACAATGTTGCTCAACCAGCTGTGAAGCTCTGTTAAGCAGCATCTACACACTGCCGGAGAATGGTTGCCAAAGCACTACCATGCCAAATTGCGCCAGTTTGCGGCGCAAATATGGTCCCTCGGCCCAGATGGCGGCGAGCGGCGTCACTCTGTGACCGCCGCGCAACACCAATCCAATACGGCTACCTTCAGGCTCGGTTCTAGAGCTTGTAGAGAATCTGATCGACCCAGAAACGCTCGAGACGTGCCAGCGACTTGTTCAGACCCTCAAACTCTTCGTCTCCGAGACCGCCGACCTTATCGATCGACTTCAGGTGACGATCATAGAGTTCGTCAATCACCTCAGCCACTTCCTCACCCTTCGGAGTCAGGCGGATGCGAACCGAGCGACGATCGGTGCGCGAACGCTCCTGGAAGATGTAGCCGGTCTCGACAAGCTTCTTGAGGTTGTACGACACATTCGAGCCAAGGTAGTAGCCGCGCGAGCGCAACTCACCGGCTGTCAGCTCAGAGTCGCCGATGTTGAACATCAACAATGCCTGAACCGGATTGATATCGTCCCACCCCATACGGTCAAACTCGTCCTTGATCAGGTCGAGTAGGCGGCGGTGGAGCCGTTCCACGCGGGAGACGGCTTCGAGGTAAGCAGGCTTTAGCCGAGCGGGGGCTTCGGTCTGCTGCACCTCTGCTGCGTTGGATTTGATTGCCATTTCTGCCTCACTGTGGTTCTGCGCGTTTTCCGCGTCTCATGTGCTCAAACTACCCCACGCCCGATAAGGTAGGCTTAAACGGCACACTTAAAACTATCTTACTGAAAAAGTTCGGGAAATTGGCTTTATGATTGGTTACACCTGGACATAAAGTTGTAACCTAAACAGCCCGTTACGAACCCTCAGTCGCCCGCTTCGGCGCGTTTCGTACGCAAACCGAGCATGAATACGCCAATGATGCTGGCGAGGAGAAACAGGCGCAGCACGAACCCGAACAGGCTCATCTGAACCTCGGATCCGACGATATAAAGAACCAGTTCGGCGCTGGTCGCACCGACCAGAAGGACCGCGCCCCAGCTGGCGCCGATCCACAAGCCGACGGCGGCGAACAGCCGAGAGACGGCAAAAATTGCCAGGAGCACGAAGGCATCGACACCCATCATCAGGATGGGGCTGTTGGAGGAATTGTAGACGCCCAACAGACGCGCCGCATCGTTCAGTCCCAAGAGCAGGCTGATCAGCGCGATCGCGCGGACATAGCGTCCGATATAAGGGGCGATGAATTCCATCGCCGTTTCCTAGCGGCAACCAAGGCGAGCGACAAGGCGGCATTTCCACCTCTTTCCTCGTGCCCCGCACGCGGCTAGACAGGCAGGCACACGAGCGGAGACCAATGATGAGCAGCACCTGGCAACGTCACGACATGTCCTTTCTCGAGGGTCGCCGACTGCGCCGCAGCCGCGCCAGCGCCTGGAGTCGCGCCATGGTGCGCGAGACGACGCTGACGCCGGCCGACCTGATCTGGCCGCTGTTCATCATCGAAGGACAAAACGCGCGCACGCCGATCAAGACCATGCCGAATGTCGAGCGGCTGAGCATCGATCTTGCTGTCGAGGCAGCGCGCGCGGCACGTGATGCGGGCATTCCTGCCTTGGCGTTGTTTCCCAACACGCCCGATGACAAGCGTAGCGAAGATGCCGCGGAAGCTTACAACCCCGACAATCTGATGTGTCGCGCGCTTTCCGCTATCAAATCAGCGGTGCCGGATATCGGACTGATCGCGGATGTGGCGCTCGACGAGTATTCGGCGAACGGCCAGGACGGGCTTGTGAGAGAAGGGGTCATTCTCAACGATGAAACGATCGAGGTGATGATACGCTCGGCACTGGTGCAGGCGAAGGCTGGTGCCGACATCATTGCACCCTCGGACATGATGGATGGCCGCGTGGCTGCCATACGGCAGGCTCTCGACGCGGAAGGCTTCGAGGACCGCCAGATCATGTCATACGCGGCCAAATATGCCTCGTGCTATTATGGGCCCTTCCGAGAGGCCGTCGGCTCCGGCTCGCGCCTCGTGGGAGACAAGCGCACCTATCAGATGGACTTTGCCAATTCGGATGAAGCATTGCGCGAAATCGCGCAGGACCTCGAGGAAGGCGCGGATTCGGTCATGATCAAGCCGGGGCTACCATATCTCGACGTGATCCGGCGCACCAAGGACACGTTTAACGTGCCGATTTACGCCTATCAGGTGAGCGGCGAGTTCGCGATGATCGAGTTCGCAGCGCAGGCCGGGGCGATCGCGCGCGAGCCGGCAATTCTCGAAAGCCTGCATGCGTTCAAGCGTGCGGGGTGCAACGGAATCTTGAGTTACTTCGCGCTTGAAGTCGCGCGCGACCTGCTTGATTGAATTAGAGCTGGCTCGCCGTATCAAGCTCTTGCAATCTCTTGATCGCCATCCGATCTCTACGTCATGACGCAGGCAACCATGACTTCCGCAACACCTCAGCTTCCTGATCCGACAACGGCGCCCCAACTTTTTGAAGGGGTACTGACGCGGCGCGTCGTTGCCTATCTGATCGACCTTGTTCCCATCGCATTGCTGACGGTGGTATTCGGGTTCGTTTCACTTATCCTCGGCTTTTTCACCTTCGGGCTGGCATGGCTCGGGCTGATTGTGGTGGTGCCGCTGGCGCTGATCGCTTACTACACCTTCACGCTCGGCTCCCCGCAGCGGGCCACCTGGGGCATGCGGATGATGGACCTGGTGCTGACGCCGACGCGCGGAACGCGGCTCGATGGGGCGATGGCGTTCCTGCATGCATTGATCTTTTACGTGACATTCTGGATTTCCTGGCCGATTTCGCTGCTGTTCGCGCTTTTCACGCCGCGCCGCCAGATGATCCACGACCTGCTGACCGGCACATTGATGCTGCGTCGCTCGCCGATGGAAGCGCATTGGCGCCGTTTCCAGGATCAGTAAGATTGCAGGCACTACAAAGCCGCGCTACACTCACGGATCTGTCGGCACAGGGTGCTGAATGATCGAACATTCTCCCGAGAACACACAGCTTTTCCTGACGGCGGCGATGCCGTGCCCTTACCTGCCAGATCGGCAGGAAAGAAAGCTGTTTACGCACCTGCACGGCAAACGCGCCGCAGGCCTGCACCAATTGCTGAGCGACAATGGCTTTCGGCGCAGCCAAAACCTGATTTACCGGCCGGCCTGCGAAGGGTGCTCCGCGTGCCAATCCGTGCGGATCGTCGCCGATGATTTCGAGCCCTCGTCGCGATTCAGGCGCGTATTACGGACAAATGCCGACATCCGCGCCGATGTGAAGCCGCCTACGGCAACTCCCGAGCAGTATGAGCTCTTCAAACGCTATCTGGCGGCACGTCACGATGGCGGCGGCATGACCCAGATGAGCCACCTCGACTATGAATATATGGTCGAGGACACCCCGGTGCATTCGGTAGTGGTGGAGTATCGGCAACGAGAAACCGAAGAGCTGGTTGCCGTTGCACTGACCGACGTGATGCCGGACGGGCTGTCGATGGTCTACAGCTTCTTCGATCCCGAACAGCGCAAGCGCGGGCTCGGCAACCACCTGATCCTCGATCATATTTCGCAGGTGCGCTCGGCGGGGCTGAAATATGTCTATCTCGGCTATTGGGTCGAGAATTCACCGAAGATGGCGTACAAGCGCAGCTTTCAGCCATTGGAAGTTCAAAAGGGTTCGCTGGGCTGGATACCGCTCACCTAAGGTTCTGAATAAGAATCCGGCCAAACGCTCAGAGCTTTGATTTTTCGAACAAACTTAGATCTCCATATCGAAGACCATGAGGCCGTCGCGTCCACCTTCAAGGGCCGCGACCAGTCGTCCGCCCGCTGCCTTGTGATCCGGGTGGACAAGGTAAGCGTCACGCGCCTCCGCTGAGGCAAAATCCATGATGAAACCGTGCGCGAAACCTTTAGCGAGCCCTTCGGGCGACACGTTCGCGCCGAAATGCACGGCTACGATTCCATCGACCGTTTCCCGGAGATCCGCCAGCTGACGGAAGATCGACTGGCGCTCTTCCGAGGTAATATCGGGTCTGAATTTGACGAACACGCAATGACGGATCATGTGCCGAGCTCCTAGCTTCCGAACTTGTTGTTACGCGGGAACCCGCTGGGCGGCTGCCGGCCGGCGGCCGCACGATCGCCCAGCCAGCCGTGCAGGTCTTCCATCGGACGCTGGTGCGTCCGGCCGGAACTGTCGGTCCAGGAAAGGCCATCGGCAGCATAGAACATCTTGATGTCCGAGATGCCACCATCCTTGTAGCGCTGAAGCCGGACGCCCTTGCCCCGTGCCATGGTGACGAGTTGACTGGCCGGGAAAATCAAAAGCTTGCGGTTCTGTCCGATCACCGCGACCCGGTCGCCCTCGGCTGGTACGAGAAGGCGCGCCTCGTCGGGTGCCTTGACGTTCAACACCTGCTTGCCCTTGCGGGTATTCGCGACCATGTCGTTTTCGGCGACCAGGAAGCCGTTGCCGCTGGAGGAAACGATCAGCCGCGTCGTCCCAGGTTTGTGCACGAAGAGCTCGACCACTTCCTGGCCTTCCTCGATGTCGACCATAAGCCGTACGGGTTCCCCCTGCCCCCGGCCGCCGGGCAACCTGTCACCTGCGAGCGTGAATACCTTGCCGCCTGTCGTCAGCAACAGCAGCTTGTCGGTGGTTTCAGCCTGAACAAAAAGCTTGAGCTTGTCGCCCGCCTTGAAGCCCTTCTCGTCCACCTCGGCGGTGTGGCCCTTAACGGCACGGATCCAGCCCTTCTCAGACAGGATGACGGTGATTGGCTCACGCTCGATAAAGGCGGTCTCGAGCGCTGCGAGGTCTGTCGTCGGCGCTTCGGCGAATTCAGTGCGCCGTGCCCCGAGCGGCGTGTCCTTGCCATAGGCTTTCTGGATCTCGGCAATCTCGGTTGAGATCGCGCCCCATTGCCGCTTCTCAGACGCCAGCAAGCCTTCGACCTGCTTCTTCTCTGCACTGAGAGCGTCATGTTCCTTGCGCAGCTCCAGCTCTTCCAGCTTGCGCAAAGAGCGGAGGCGCATGTTGAGGATCGCTTCGGCCTGAACGTCAGTCAGCTCGAACGTCGCCATCAACGACGCCTTGGCATCGTCTTCCTCGCGAATGATGCGAATGACCTCATCGAGGTTGAGGAACGCGACGATGTAGCCGGCCAGAACCTCGAGCCGGTGCTCGATCTGGCCGAGACGGTACTGGCTGCGACGAACGAGAACCTGCTTGCGATGTTCAAGCCAGGCCTTCAAGGCCTGGCCGAGGCTCATCACCTTCGGCACCATGCCTTTGTCGAGGACATTCAGGTTCAGAGGAAACCGGGACTCCAGTTCCGACACCTTGAACAGCTGCTCCATCAGGATGACGGCATCGACGGTACGGGCGCGCGGTTCGAGAACGAGACGGATATCGTCCGCGCTTTCGTCGCGCACGTCTTTCAACAGGGGCAGTTTGCGCGCCAGCAGCAGTTCGGCAATCTTTTCGACCAGCCGCGATTTCTGAACGCCGTACGGGATTTCCGTGACGACGATGATGTAGAGGCCCCTGCCCGTTTCCTCGACATGCCATTTGGAGCGAACGCGGAACGAGCCGCGACCGGTCGCATATGCATTGGCGATCGAGCTGGAGCTTTCCACCATGATGCCGCCGGTGGGAAAGTCCGGCCCCGGTACAAATCGCATCAGTTCTTCAGCCGTCGCATCCGGGTTGTGGATCAGATGCGTTGCGGCCTCGCACAGTTCGGCGACGTTGTGCGGCGGAATGGACGTCGCCATGCCGACCGCGATGCCGGTGGAGCCGTTGGCGAGCAGGTTCGGGAAGTTCGCCGGCAGGACGACGGGCTCTTCGTCTTCGCCGTCATAGGTCGCCTTGAAGTCGATGGCGTCTTCGCCGATGCCTTCGAGCAGACGCGTCGCCACATCGGTCATGCGGCTTTCGGTGTAGCGCATGGCCGCCGGGCTATCGCCATCGATATTGCCGAAATTGCCCTGACCATCGACGAGCGGGTAGCGCTGCGCGAAATCCTGCGCCAGACGCACCAGCGCATCGTAGATCGACTGGTCACCGTGCGGGTGAAACTTACCGATCACGTCGCCGACGATACGGGCAGACTTCTTGTACCCCTGGTTAGGGTCGAGCCGCAGCAGGCGCATGGCGTGAATGATGCGGCGGTGAACAGGCTTCAGCCCGTCCCGCGCATCCGGCAGTGCACGCTGGGTGATGGTCGAAAGCGCGTAGCTAAGATAGCGCTCTTCGAGCGCGGCGCGCAGATCGACATACCCATTGTCTTCACCGTCGGGCGGTAGCAGGTCGGTATCGGACATACGTGGCTCCGGGATGTAGACGAATCAGGAACGGAGTATAGGGCTTCCGGCACAAATGCCAGAATTTCCGGGCGTTCCGTCAGGCAGACTGCACAAGCTGATCAACCAGCGCGTCACGGGTGGGCGGCGGATCGATGTTGCGGGCACCCCATACGTGACGATCGAGAAAAAACCCGGTGAGCGCGAACGCCTGACGCAGCGCTTCATCGTCAGCCGGCGCTGTGCCAAACAAAAGCTCCGGCAGCGGCAAGAGCTTATCCTTATACGGCTCGGCAGCCTCTTGTGAAACCGCCCTGCCGGATTTTGGGGAGACATGGGTGAGATTGCTGGTGCGCCCCGTCGCCGCGCAATGCGTGAGGTCCAACCCAAACCCCAGTTCGTCCAGCAGCATCAGCTCGAACCGGGCAACATCGGCAGCGTCGATCTCGCCATCGAGAAGCCGCAGGGCATGGGCAAGGAGCCGATCGTGTGGATCGCGCTCCGGCAGCAGGTGCAGATGATCACAGAGGAGCTGGCTGAGGTAGAGCCGGTTACGGTCGGCAAACAGGGCAGACGCGCGGGCTTGCAGCAATTCGACAGCGAAAGCCCCGAGATGATCCTCAAGCCGTGCGCGCCAGACCAGCTGCACGCTGTTGCCCGGCTGTAGCGTTGCCGTGAGCTTTCGCGAGCGACCACCGCGCACGAGGCCCAGCCAGCGCCCGCGTCCGACAACCATGGCTTCGGCGATAACGCTTGTCTCGCCGTGGCGACGCACACCGATCAGAAGGCCTTCGCCAGTCCACTCCATCGCTCAGCAGCGCCGCAAAGCGCGCAACCTCACTTTTTGCCCTGCGGGTATTCCAGCCCCATTTCGCGATAGCGCTCGGGATCATCACCCCAGCGCTCTCGGACCTTGACGAAAATAAAGAGGTGAACCTTCGTCTCGAAGATTTCCATCAGTTCGCGCCGCGCCTCGGCACCGATGGCCTTCAGCGTCTGGCCCTTGTCACCGATCACGATCTTCTTGTGGCTGTCGCGGCTGACATAGACCACCTGATCGATACGATAGGAGCCGTCCTTTTGTTCCTGGAACCGCTCGGTCTCGACCGTGGCGTTATAGGGGATTTCATCGTGAATGCGCAGGAACAGCTTTTCGCGCGTCACCTCGGCGGCAGTCAGCGCCAGCGTCAGGTCGGTAAGATGATCCTCGGGGAAGTGCCATGGGCCGGGCGGCAAATGCTCCATGCACCACGACAGGAAATCGGCAACACCATCGCCGCGTAAGGCCGAGATCATGAAGGTCGCCTCAAACCGCTGATGCTCGTTCAGCTTTTGCGACAGTTCGAGCAAGGTCTCGCGCTTGACCGCGTCCACCTTGTTGAGGACCAGCATCTTGGGATGGCGAACCGCCAGCAAACCTTCAAGTAGAGATTCAACTTCCGCCGTCAAACCCCTTTCGGCATCGACGATGAACGCCACGAGATCGGCGTCGCCGGCACCGGTCCAAGCGGCGTGCACCATCGCCCGGTCGAGCCGCCGACGAGGCGCGAAAATGCCGGGTGTATCGATGAAGATGACTTGTCCATCGCCTTCCGTCACCACGCCACGTATCTGGGCGCGTGTGGTTTGCGCCTTATGGGTGACAATCGACACCTTGGTGCCGACAAGCGAATTCATCAGGGTGGACTTGCCAGCATTGGGGGCCCCGACGAGGGCAACGAACCCGCATGAGGTGTCGGGTGGCAACTCGCTCATGACGGCTCCTTCCAGACCTTTTCGCGGATCAGAAACTTTTCTGCCGCTTGGTGTTCGGCGATGCGTTTGGAGGGGCCTGTCGCCACCATCGGTTCAAATCCTTTGGCAGCCACCGAAATGGTGAACTGTGGTGCGTGGTCGGGGCCGGTGCGATCGACCTCCGTGTAGGTCGGCGGTTCGAGCCCTTGGGCCTGTGCCCATTCCTGCAAGGTCGTCTTGGCATCAGCGCGTGATGTGCCGGTATCGCCGAGATGCTCAGAGAACAGCTGCTCAACGAAGCTATATGCCTTTCCGAGCCCGCCGTCACAGTAGATCGCACCAATCACGGCTTCGCAGACATCGGCCAGTATCGCCTCCTTGCCCGCTCCGCCCGTCCGCGCCTCGCTCTCGCCCAGTACCAGTTCCCGGCCGAGATCGAGCTTCTTGGCGATGATCGCACAGGTTTCCTTGCGCACAAGCGTGTTCAGCGAGCGGGAGAGCGCTCCCTCGTTGGATTTGGGGAATTTGCGGAACAGCATGTCGGCGACCACGAGACCGAGCACCCGATCCCCCAGGAACTCAAGCCGCTGGTAAGAGCGCTCGATCCGCCGTGAGGGCGGCACCGCGCTCGAATGCGTCAGCGCGCGATCCAGCAAGTCGGGATCGGCAAAGCGATAGCCGAGCCTCGATTGCAGTTTGTCACGTCCGTCCGATTGAGCCGACATCTTCAGCCAGCTCTTTAGTAGACTGACCTGAACATGCGGTCCCAACGCACATTCGCCGGCCACTGCCAAATCTGCCAGGGCGGAATGTTGTCCTGGATCGAGAAGAAGCGCGCCTCGGCCTTGGCGATCAGATTGGTGTAGGGCACGTAACCGACGGCAGACAGCACACGGCTGTCGGCCGAGCGATCGCGATTGTCGCCCATCATGAAATAATGCCCGGCTGGCACGCGATAAACGGGGGTGTTATCAAGCGGCTGGTTGTCGCTGATTTCCTGAATGGTGTGTGTCGTGCCATTCGGAAAGGTTTCCTGGTAGACAGTGACTTCGCGCGTGTCTCCATTGGAATCAGTGTCGAGAGCGGTGCCGATCTCTTCGCGCGGCACGATATCGCCGTTGATATAAAGGCGCCCCTCGCGAACCTGGATCTCGTCGCCCGGCATGCCGACCACGCGCTTGATGTATTCAATGTCCTCAGGCACCGGCCGGAAGATCGCGATATCGCCGCGATTGGGTTCGCGGCCAAGAATGCGGCCCGAGATCGGCAATTCGAAATCGAGCAAGGTGAAATCGCCGTAACGGCCGAGCGAGAACGAATGCTTGCCGTAGCCCCAGACGAATTTGTTGGCGATGAAATAGTCGCCGATCATCAGGGTCTGCTGCATCGATGCGGTCGGAATAGAGAACGGCTGGAACAGGAAGCAGCGGATGACGATCGCGATCAGCAGCGCCTCGACGATGACGACAAACGTCTCCCATACCTCGCCTGCCGCCGATTTTGGCTGGGCCGACTTCGCGTTCTTTCCGGCCTTCTCGTCGGACTGGCTCATGATTGTTCCTTTGCGCCTTTGGCGCCGTGGTTAAGACGCGCCGCCTGTCTGGTCAACCTTGAGCGCTTCGATGATCACGAAGGCCTGGGCCAGCCCGGCATCGTCTGTAATGGTGAGATGAATATGCGGGATGTGGCCCTCGGGCATGATCCGCTCGAGCGCACGGGCAGCGCCATTGCTCAAAGCCATGGTGGGTTTGCCCGATGGCAGGTTGACGACACCCATGTCGCGCCAATAGACGCCGGAGCTGAGCCCGGTGCCGAGCGCCTTGGAGCACGCCTCCTTGGCTGCAAAACGCTTGGCGTAGGAGGCTGCCCGCTGGGCGCGGCGATCCGACTTGCGCCGTTCGATCTCGGTAAAGCAGCGATTGGTGAACCGCTCGCCATAGCGATCAAGAACCTCTTGCACCCGATGGATCTGGATAAGATCCGACCCTAGCCCAACAATCACGACAGCCCCCTGCTTCCCGGCTTGACCGCTGGAATTGCCGCGAGCTCCGGCGGCAGGGCATCGGCCGGATAGGCCGGAACTTCGAAATCGATCAGCGAGACCAGCGGCACATCAAGCTCAGCCTTGCCAGCGGAACGGTCGATGATGGCCGCCGCGGCGACGACATCGGCACCCAGCCCTCGCAACGCCTCGATGCATTCGCGGATAGACAAACCGGTCGAGACGATATCCTCGACGACGATCACGCGCTCCCCCTTCTCGACCGAAAAGTTGCGGCGAAGCTGGAACTGGCCGTCCACCCGTTCGGTGTAGACGGCGGGTTTACCGAGATGCCGCGCTGTTTCATAGCCGGGGATGATACCGCCCACGGCGGGCGAGACGACCTGCGACACATGACCGAATCCCTCGGCACGGATCTTCTCCGCGAGGGCGCGACACAGGATCTCGGTCTTTTCCGGACGACGGAACACCAGCGTCTTTTGCAGGAACATCGGTGAATGCAGCCCGGACGAGAGGATGAAGTGCCCCTCAAGGATTGCATCACATGACCGGAAAACTTCCAGAACCTCGTCACGTGTCATCAGTCGACAGTCCCCTTTTCGCCGTCCCACTCGAGTGTCGAAATCAATGCGGCTTCCGCAGCCGTTGCGCGCTGCACGGCTGAAACACCGGGGCTACGTTTGAGGGTTGCCAGCACATCCGTCAATTGCGCGAGGTCGCGCACCTCGATCTCGAAGGTCAATTGATGGAAGTCCGGCGATATCATGCGCATGATGAGATTGTTGATGTTGGCGTCACATGCGGCAATGGCCGAAGAGATTTGCGCCAGCGATCCCGGACGGTTCACCGACTCCATCGTGATGACTGTCGGATGCTGCTGATCTTCGCGTCCGAGCAGGTTCCAGCGCACATCGACCCAGGCCACGTCGCTATTGTGCAACTCAACCAGCGCTTCCGAGTGAATCGGGTAGACGCGCATTGGCTGATCGGGCTCCAAAATACCGACAAGCCTGTCTCCTGGCAGAACACCTTCGGGAGAAACGGTCACAGGAATATGGAAATCCAAGCCCGCTAGGGCCGCCTTGGCACGTTCGCCGGAGCGCTGCCCGCCTGGTACGCGGAACCGGAACCAATCGGTATCGCGCAACGCGAACCAGCCATCGGCCTTATCGGCGACGGGCAGATCGATACGTTTGCGGCGGCGCTTGAGACCTTTGACCTCATCGAGCTCGGCGGCCAGCGACTCACTGCTGACCTTGCCTTCGCCAACGGCAATCAGAAGTTCACGCTTGCCGGCATAGCCCAGGCGTTCGCCAAGTTCACGACCCTCAGCCTCGTCGAGAAGCACACCTTCACGTTCCAGCATGACGGACAACACGTGTTCACCCAAGGCGTGGGCACGTTGCGCTGCGGCATTTCGCACGGCGCGCCGGATGGCGGCACGAGCCTTGCCGGTCGCGGCGATTCCGATCCAGTTAGCGGGCGGCCGGTGATTCTGATTGCGGATGATCTCGACTTCATCGCCCGAGCGCAGCTGCGTCACCAGCGGCAGAATATTGCCGTTGATCTTCGCGCCTACGCAGGTGTCGCCGATATCGGTGTGGAGCGCATAGGCAAAGTCGATCGGTGTCGCGCCGCGCGGAAGCGCAATGAGACGTCCACGCGGCGTGAATGCGAAGACCTGATCCTGGAACAGCTCAAGCCGCGTGTACTCGAGAAAGTCCTCCGCCGAGGCGCCGGTTGTCAGATGGCCGATGGTGTTGCGAAGCCAGCTATAGGCGCGGCTCTCATTCTCTAGCCGGTTGAGGTCTGCCGAGACGCCGTCCTTGTAAAGCGCATGCGCCGCGATACCGAGTTCGGCAACCTGATGCATTTCATGGGTGCGGATCTGCAATTCCACGCGCTGACGGCCGGGTCCGACGATCGTTGTGTGGATCGAGCGGTAGTCATTGTGCTTCGGGACCGAAATATAGTCCTTGAAGCGTCCCGGCACGACCTTCCAGTTGGTGTGGACGATCCCGAGGGTCTGGTAGCAATTGGCGAGTGTATCGACGATGATCCGAAAGCCGATCATGTCCGATAGCTGCTCCAGCGCGATCTGCTTGCGTTCGATCTTGTTGAAGATCGAAAACGGCGACTTCACACGTGCCTTGACGACAGCCTCGATCCCTTCGAGCTGCAGCCGCTCGGTCAATTCGGCGCTGATCGTCTTGATGGTCTCGGCGTAAGCCGACTGCATTTCGGAAAGCCGTCGGGTGATCGCGGCGTGGTGATCCGGCTGCAGGATCTGAAATGCGATATCCTCGAGCTCGTTACGCATATCCTGCATACCCATGCGCCCGGCCAGAGGCGCGTAGATATCCATGGTTTCCTGCGCAATGCGCGCGCGCTTGTTCGGCGGCACATATTGCAGCGTCCGCATATTGTGCAGACGGTCTGCGAGTTTCACCAGCAGGACGCGCACATCCTGGGCGATCGCCAACAGAAGCTTGCGCAGATTTTCGGCCTGCGCTTCTTCCCGACTAACAAGGTTCAGGCGTTCGATCTTGGTGAGACCATCAACGATGGCGCCAATCTCGGGGCCGAAGAGCTGATCGATTTCGGCGCGGGTGGCGTCCGTATCCTCGATGGTGTCGTGCAACAGCCCGACAGCCACAGAAGCATCATCGAGCTTCAGCTCGGTCAGGATCGCGGCAACTTCCAGTGGATGATTGAAGTACGGGTCACCGGAGGCGCGCTTCTGGCTACCATGCTTTTGCATGGCATAGACATAGGCCCTATTGAGGAGCGCCTCATCCACGGCGGGATTATACGCCGCAACCCGCTCCACAAGCTCATACTGACGCATCATGACTAAAGGTGCGCCTTTCCTTCACGCTGCCTTTGCTTTCGACGCCCATCGGGCTGCGGATGGCGAACGATGTCAACCACAACGAAGAAGGCGCCCGGCAATCGCCGAACGCCTCCTCATATGGATCGTGATATCGATCCGATCAATCGTCGCGGCGCTCAGGGGGCGCCAGGCTTTCGATCGAGCGCAGCAACTCGTCTTCACTCATCGTGTCAAAGTTGATCGCATCATCATCGTCGCCACCGCGTGAACCACCTTCGATAAGCGGTGCGGTGTGCTGTTCGGGCTCATCCACTTCCACATACTTCTGGAGCGAGTGAATAAGATCTTCACGCAGATCGTCGGGGGAGATGGTGCCATCGCCGATCTCGCGTAGCGATACGACGGGATTCTTGTCGTTGTCGCGCGGGACGGTGATCTGGGCACCCGATGAAATCATGCGGGCGCGATGAGCTGCCATCAGGACGAGGTCAAAACGGTTATTGACCTTCTCAATGCAGTCTTCAACGGTGACGCGGGCCACTGGCGTCTCCAATCATTGTTTGGGGATTGACACCCTCATTACACGAGCCCTGCAAGCATTACAAGCGAGCTGTGTCACCGCGATAATTCGCGGTCACCTCCGCATGCGACTAACGTTCCAGTTGCGCAATGCCAGTCGACTGTGCGAAAAGCGAATATGTTCCAGCTTGGCATATAATGTGAGTGCTGATCGCCGGTCGTTCCGGCAGCTGCCGTTTATTAGGAGTATTGCGTGTCCATAGATCCCAGAGAAAAGATAGCTTTGTTCATCGACGGCGCAAATCTCTATGCGGCCTCGCGCGCAATCGGCACGGACATCGACTATCGTCGCTTGCTTTCAGAGTTTCAATCGAAAGCGTATCTGGTTCGGGCTTATTACTACACGGCCCTAGTCGAGGACCAGGAATACTCTTCGATTCGGCCACTGATCGATTGGCTAGATTATAACGGCTACACAGTCGTGACGAAGCCGGCGAAAGAGTTCACCGATGCAACCGGACGCCGCAAGGTGAAGGGCAACATGGATATCGAGCTGACCGTCGATGCCATGGACATGGCGCCCTACTACGATCACATGGTGCTGTTTTCCGGCGATGGTGACTTCACCGCTCTTGTCGCTTCGTTACAGAGGCGCGGCAAGCGGGTAACAGTCGCCTCGACACTGAGTACCCCGACGCCAATGATTTCCGACGAGTTGCGCAGGCAGGCGGATTTCTTCCTCGATCTTGCGGAACTGACAAAGACAGTTGGCCGCGCTCCGAGCGCGCCCCGTGTCAGCAGCCATGCGCAGGACAGCGACGACGACTGAGAATTTTGCAGCGGCACGGCATTTCGTCTAAGCGGATAAAGCCATTCCGCCAGAGTTCGCCGTGACCGATATCAATCCCCCGCCCGATTGCCCGCTATGCCCGCGCCTCGCCGCGTTCCGCGACGAGAACCAGCAGAAATTCCCCGAGTATTTCAACGCCCCGGTGCCGGTCTGGACGGGTGCGGCTACACGGCTTGTGGTGGTGGGCCTTGCGCCCGGGCTCAAAGGTGCCAACCGGACCGGTCGACCATTTACTGGCGATTATGCGGGCGATCTTCTTTATGCAACGCTGAAGAAGTACGGACTGGCGCATGGTGAATACGAGCAAAGGCAGGACGACAGCCTTACGCTCGACGGCGCTTCAATCGTCAATGCAGTGCGCTGTGTGCCCCCGCAGAACAAGCCGACACCGGCGGAAATCCACACCTGCCGACCATTCCTGCAGGCGGTGTTCGATGCAGAGCCGCAGGCAAAGACCTATTTGGTGCTGGGGCGTATTGCACATGAGTCGGTTTTGAGGGCGCTTGGGCAAAAGCTGTCAGCTTTTCCCTTCAAGCACGGCGCACAGCACACGATCGGCGTTCATGGGGTGACCGTTTTCGACAGCTATCACTGCTCACGATACAATACGAACACCGGGGTTCTGACGGAGCAGATGTTCGAAGATGTCGTCGGAGCTGCAGCGCGTCATGCGTTGAAGCATGCGGAAAGCTAGCCCTGCTTGAGCAGGCGCTGCTTTTCGCGGTTCCAGTCGCGTTTTTTCTGCGTTTCGCGCTTGTCGACCGTCTTCTTGCCCTTGCCAAGACCGATGAGCAGCTTGGCTTTGCCGTGATCGTTAAAATAGAGCTTCAGCGGCACGATGGTGTTGCCGGCGCGTGTGACCTCGGCCCCCAACCGCGAAAGTTCCTTTTTCGAAACCAGCAGTTTGCGGGGTCTCGTTTCCTCATGGTTGAAACGATTCGCTTCGAGATACTCGGGAATATGCGCGTTGATCCACCACAACTCACCCCGCTCGGGTGATGCATAGCTTTCAGCGATCTGCGCCTTTCCAAGCCGCAACGACTTAACCTCTGTGCCGGTCAGAACGATTCCGGCTTCGAGCGTGTCGCCGATCTCGTAATCGAAGCGAGCGCGGCGATTGTCCGCAACCTGGCCGTGGCTGATATAGCTCTTGCTTTCCTTCTTCGTCGCCATCAGCCCTCCAGTAGTCCGGCATGAACCAGCGCGGCATCGACAGCCGCCATCGTGGTTTCGGACGCAGGAACGAGAGGCAGACGCAGTTCGTTCCGGCAAAGACCAAGGCGCGAGGCGGCGTACTTCACCCCTATCGGGTTAGGATCGATGAACAGCGCCCTGTGAAGGTGCACCAGCCTATCCTGGATCGACAGCGCCGTCTTGAAATCACCCTGGTGGCAGGCATCCTGCATTTGCGCGCACAGACGCGGAGCAACGTTCGAGGTCACGGAAATGCAGCCGGTTCCGCCGTGTGCATTGAAGCCGAGGGCGGTCATGTCCTCGCCAGAAAGCAGGATGAAATCCTCTCCCAACTTGGCGCGTTCCTGGCTGGCCTTGCCCATATCGGCAGTGGCATCCTTGACGCCGATAATATTGCTATGCGCATCTCGCAGCCGAGCAATGGTATCCACCGTAACATCGACAACCGTGCGGCCCGGCACGCTGTAGAGCACGACCGGCAGGTCGATCGCAGAGGCAATCGCCGAGAAGTGCTGGAAAATGCCTTCCTGGTTCGGCTTGTTGTAGTACGGCACAAGCGACAGAATAGCATCGGCCCCGGCTTCCTGGGCGAAACGCGCAAGCGCTACAGCTTCGGCGGTCGAGTTCGACCCGGCGCCGGCCACAACCGGCACGCGACCATCGGCGGCCTCGATACAAATCTTCACGACACGCCGGTGCTCTTCGTGCGTCACTGTCGGGCTTTCGCCGGTGGTACCGACAGGGACGAGACCGTGCGTGCCTTCCCTGATCTGCCAGTCGACAAAGTCCGAGTAGGCTTTCTCGTCCACCGCCCCATCCTTGAAGGGGGTGAGGAGTGCCGTAATCGAACCTCTCAACATGAGTCAGTCTTTCCTTGGTTTGCCACAAATCAGCCGCGGGGCGATGCCATAAGCACGCCCCGATGGTGTCGCGCACACATAGGTGCAGAAGTCGCGCACCATACTGATTGGCCCCGCCGATCACAAGCATGCAACCGGGGCGTCAACCGGCTCCGAAACCGAATGTTCACCCGGACCGGGTAATATCGCGTTAACCGCAAGCTCTCGAGGACCTACGAGCGAATGCCGAGATCGACTGTTCTGGCAGCCGGCCTGATTATCGCCACCACGCTTGGGGTTGGCACGACGTTGCATTCCGTGCGCGCGCCGGCGACGGAAACACTTGACCCGATCACCACAAGCACGGTGCGCTCGGAACCGTCGCGCCCCGCTCCGCCCTCAGCGCCGTCGATGGGCGCCTTCAAGGTCGCTTTGGGGCTGCTCGATGAAGGTGAAGCGCAAGCTGCGTTCGATACGGCAGCCACTCTGCCCTCCGCCGTACAGCGGCACGCGGCGCAGTGGGCAGTCATCTATTCGCGGCCCGGGGCGATCGATGCCGATGCGCTCGCCGTCTTTGCCGAAGAGGCGCCTGAATTTGTTGATGAGGACCTGATGCGGCTGCGCATTGAACAGGCCCTGCTCAGCAGCGATGCCAGTGACACCGACATCATAAGCCGGTTTGGTGACGAGATGCCGCGTACGCTGACTGCGCGCATCAGGCTCGCCGAGGCTTACTTGGCCGAAGGTAAGACCGACGAAGCGAGTGAGCTTGCGCGCGATTTATGGACCGGGCACCTGCTGACAAACGAGCAGGAAGACCGAATTTCCAGAAATCTTGGTGGCCTGCTGACCGCAGAAGACGACTGGGTGCGCGTCGAACGATTGCTCATGCACGACCGCATTCGCCCGGCGGAACGCGCGGCCGAACGGTTGAGCGACGAACAAAAGTCGCTGATCGAAGCGCGCGCTGCAACGGCGCGGCGGCAATCGGATGGCAAGGCGCTGCTCGATGCTTTGCCCGACGAATATGCCGAACATCCGGTGACCATATTTACCCGCGTTCAGCGCGCAAGGATGGCTGGGCTTTATGAGCAAGCCGTGGAGTGGCTTGAAAAGGCTTCGGAGGATGCTGTTGCACCTGAAGTCTGGTGGACCGAGCGCAATCGTATTGCACGGGACCTGCTGGCGGATGGCAAGCCGGAACTGGCGTATCGGGCCGTAGCAGGCTTCACCCAAGGTTCGGCTGTTGATTTGGTCGAGGCGCATTTCCTTGCCGGCTGGATTGCCCTGGCACTGCTCGACGACGCTGACAGCGCGGTCGAACAGTTCCAGCAGCTGACGGGGCACACGACCATTCCCGACAGCGTGACGAAGGCACATTTCTGGCTGGGGCGCGCATTGGCGAAGGCCGGCCGTTTTGCCGAAGCGGATGCGGCGTATGGCGTCGCCGCTCAGCATCACACTGTCTATTATGGGCAGCTGGCGCGGCTTGCCCTCGGCCTCGAGGACGTGCCGGTGCGACCATTGCCAACACCTAGCGACGCTGACGCGGGCTTCGAACGGGCACAGCCGATGCAGGCGGCAAGGCTGCTGGCCGAAAATGGAGAGACCGGTCTGGCGCTGAGCCTTCTGAAACAGTGGGCGCAAGGACTCGATCAACCTTCAGCATTTCTTGCCGCCACTCGGCTGGCTGTGGAGTTTGGCGCACAGGACGCTGCTATCGCGATCGCTGAAATTGCACGCCGGCGCGGGGTGGATCTCGACCCCTACTCCTTTCCCATCGAAGCTATTCCTGAAACCGCGCGTCTTGCGGCAGATCGATCGGCTGTGTTCGCCGTGGTTCGCCAGGAAAGCATGTTCCGGCGCGATGCGCGTTCCCACGCCGGCGCGAGCGGGCTGATGCAATTGATGCCGGGCACCGCAAGGGACATGGCCGATCGGCTAGGCCTCGAGTATTCAGCGGCACGACTTACCCGCGATGCCGACTATAACCTCCTGCTCGGCTCTACGTATCTTGAAGCGCAGCTCGACCGCTATGCCGGCTCCCTGGTGCTGGCTGCCGCGGCGTATAATGCCGGACCCGGCAACGCGGACAGGTGGATAAGAGCTTACGGCGATCCGCGCGCCGGCAATGTCGATCCCGTATTATGGGTTGAGCTGATACCGTTCGATGAGACGCGGCACTATGTGCAGCGGGTGCTGGGAAACTATCTCGTCTACCGCGCACGGCTGGGAGCGGAACCAATCACCATTGCCGACGCGCTGCGGCGCATCCGCTAAAGCACCTTCGCGCGCCGCGCAAAACGCGGTAAGGACCCCCATGTTCACGCGGCGCAAAATACCTGAAGATCATCCGGCTTTTCGTGACCTGCCAGTGGTGCCGGTGACGCTGGGCCGTGCGCGCGAATATGCGGCGGTTCACATCAGCGGCACGCTGGCGCGGGGCAAGGTGCCGCTGGTTTGCGTTGCCGGATATGAGCGCAACATGAGCGACTTCAAAGGCTTGCTGTCTCGTTCGCACCCAGACTTCATAGACGATCATCCTATCGTCCTGATCGATCTGCAGGGACGCGGACGCTCAAGCGATCGAGCGGCCGCCAGCCAATATGGCACCCCCAATGATGCGGCAGATGTCGCGCAGGTGATCATGGCACTCGGCATCGAACGTGCCGTTTTTGTGGGCCAGGGCTATGGCGGACAGGCGTTGATGCTGCTGGCTCGGGACCACCCATTGCTTGTGGCGGGGCTAATCCTTTCGGACGCCGGCCCGCTGAGCGACCCGCGCGGGCTGGTGCGACTGCGTACGAACCTCGAGATTCTCAACAGTCTCAAGGGGCGGAGTAACGTCTTGTCCGCTTTCCATCGCATTCTTGGCCGGGATTACCCCGGAGCGGATGAACAGGACCTCGAGACGTTGGCGATGCGCAGCCACTATATCGACAAGCGCGGCAGAGCGCGGCCGCTGTTTGACGCGAGGTTTGAGAGTTTTCTGAAGCAGTTCAGCCTGGACGACGTACTGGCAGCACAGTGGCCGATTTACGATGCGCTCCGGCACGTGCCGCTGTTTCTAATTCGCACCCAGTTTACCAATCAGCTGCGGCGGGAAACGTTCGAGGAGATGGTTCACCGGCGTCCGGATGCCAGGGCGATGGTCATCAAGGGGCAAGGATCGCCGGCGCTGCTGGACGAGCCGTCGGAAATCGCGGCGCTTGCTGAGTTCGTACGGCATGCCGCGACCTCGCGGCTGGAGCTAATTAGCTAGAGGGGCCGGTCGCCACCGTCTCCGGCTGGGTAAGCCGTATAGCCTGGCCGACCCAATCGTCGCGTTCGATGCGGCCGCGCAACCCCAGACGCTCATCGAGAAGACGCCGATCTTCGAGGCTCCATCCGGCGATCTGATCCAGGTGATAGATCCCCGCTTCGTTGAGCGTGCGCTCGAGCTTTGGGCCGATTCCGGCGATGCGCTTCAGATTATCCTTACCGCTGGCGCGCGGCGCATCGAGAAACACAGCGCCACGGTGCTCTGCGGCCGCAGCAATCGGCTGAGATGCCGATTGCTGTTTTTCTTCGCTGTGCCGCAGCGGTTTGGTCTCGCTCAAATGGCGGTCTTCGTCATCGCCAACTGTATCGCGTGGCCGCTGCGCCGGCTCGTCGTGGCCGAGCCGCCAGGCAAAAGCACCCAGTCCACTCCCAATGGTGAAAGCTGCGAGCAAGAGCAGTGCTGCTTCAATGACATAACCATTCATTGCGGCGCTACCTTTCCTGCATCAGCTCAACCATGCCTCGCGGCTGCACCAAACCAACCGGCGACGAGCCCAAGAGCGAGAGCTGCCGCCATGAAGGGCCAGTAGATGCTCAACAGATAAAGCACGGCCTGCATGTTTTGAAATACCTCAGAGATCAGGGCTCGCGCGGCTCAAGCTCCACAACAATACGGCGATTGCGCTGCTTGCCGGCGGCAGTATCGTTTGACGCGATCGGCGCGCTTTCACCGTAGCCTACGGCATAAAGTCGTGCTGAAGATACCCCCCGCTCGACGAGTGCCGCAACCACTGCCTCGGCACGCGCAACCGACAGTGCGAGATTTGTTGCTGCGCTGCCATCTGAGTCCGTGTGGCCCTCAACATAGATGGGAAGCTCGGGACAATGGCTCAAAAAACCCACCAGTTCGTCGAGAGCGCCTTCGGACCCGGCGATCCTTGCGGATCCTGACGAGAACAGGATGGCGTTGCGCTCCGAAAATACCGCCAGTTCATCACGGCAGATCTCCGCCGCGCTCGGCAATTCGATCGTAACGGTCCAATCATTGGCTTCAGGCAGTTCGGCAAGCGCCGCGTTGCGCGCTGCCTCATCGGCAGCACGACCTGTCAGCGCCCATGCCCCATCTTCAAAGCGAAGCGTGCCGGATGCGAGGGCATTGAGTGCCCGAACTCCGGCGACTGCCGCGAGGATGAACCCCTCCGGCGCACCTTCAGCTACAGCCAGCGTATCGGTTTCCGTATTGCCCACGACGCGAAGGTAAGCGCGCGTCTGCTCTGCCGGTACCATGCCGGACAATTCTACTCCCTGATCCTCGCCTTTCTCGGCGATGAATGCGTACTCAGGATCGGTGGACGGCATCTGCTCCGATGGCTCCGCATCTGCGTTTTCTGCAGACTCTTCTGAAGTGACATCGGCTGCCTCGGCAGATGACTCCGCGGTCGTGTCAGAGTTGATGTCGCCTTCGAGTGCCGTTTCCTCGGCGCCGCCAGCATCATCAGTGTCAGAAACCGGATCGGGAGCCGCAGCGGGCTCGGTTGAAGGCGATGACTGCGAAAGCTCGAGTTCCCAACCCTTATCGGCAAGGCTCGCCTCAATTGCGCTGACGGTCTCTGAGCTCGATGCTATGCCCGAGATGGACCAGTCGCCATCGACAAACTCCGCCTGGCCTCCGCTCATCATGTCGAGCGTATCAAGCGCCAGCACGATATCGGCGACGAAGCCCTCGGGCGCCCCCTCGCGCACCTCAACGTCGGATTCCCCACCGTCGCCGGCGCGCACCGCGAGGAACGACCGCATCTGGGCGGTGGGCACATCTCCACCGAAACGCCACACACCATCGGTCTTGGAGGCAGTAAACGCAAACGCCTGTTCGACCACAACCGGCGCTACCGGACTGCGTGTCTCTGCAATGTCTGCGGAGGGCTCAGCGATTTCGATTTCATTGAGTATCAGGATGAGCCCTGGAGGCAGCAATCCCGAGAGTTCCTCGATTGCTGCGGCATCGGTTTCGCTGGCGGCCACTCCCTTGATCGAGACCATGTTGCCACGAAGCGAGAAGCGGCCTTCGCTCAACCGCGAGACAGCCTGGCGTCCGAATTCCACTGCTGCGTTGTATTGTGCGGAAGCGCCGCGCGCCACTTCGACACTTGATGTGTCAGCGCCCTCAATATCGACGGCCAACGCCTCCAAGAGCGACTCATTCGGCGCGTACCCGCCAAAGACTATCGAGCCATCCTCAGCGCTGCGGTCGATGGTCAGCCAGTAAGGTGACACGGGGGCCGCGTCCGCCTCGAGAGTGACGATACTACCGGCGCCGCCTTCGCCGTTGCCTAGTGGCTGAGATGTTACCTGAGCATACCCCGGCAGCGCGACCGCCCCGGAACACAACACCATTGCTGCCAAAGTCTTGCGCGCTGCGCCGTTCATTCGCATTTGCCGTCCTTCGCGAATCTGCGGGAATTTTGAGGGAAATTAACGAGCGCGGTGGTGGATGAAAATGGCTTTGACGCTCTTCGATGGGGTTCTTCGGCACAAAAAGAAAGGGCCCGGCAAAAGCCGGACCCTTCCAAATCGCCAGAAGCGATCCAAGGATTAGTTGAATTCCTTGGCGGCTTCGAAAGTGACCTTGTAAGCGCCGTTCTCGTGCACTTCGCCACCCAGAGCGGAGGTGAAGCCACCGCCTGGTGCCCATGCGAGCTGAGCAGCACCGTAGAAATCGGTGGTGTCGTCAGGACGCTCGGTCGTGCCGTAGACGCCAACTTCGCCGGTGAGCGAGATGGTCTCGGTGACAGCAGCAACGAGCTGAGCTGCAACCTGGTAACCGCTCGTGCCACCGTTGTTGTTGTCGTAGTAACGGCCGCCGAGGTTGATCGCAACGCCTTCGGTCACAGCAGCGCCGATGGACGCGCCAACACCGTAGTCGGTGTCGAGACCGCTGCCGCCGTTGACTTCACCCGAAACTGCGAGGGTGAACATGTCGAACGTTGCAGCAGCCGAAGCGAGGGCGTTGTAGAACGACTCGTCGGTCGGCACGTAGTGGTTGGCAGCAATCGCACCGCGGATGCGGAAGATGTCGAAGGTGCCGGTTGCGCCAGCATGGACAGCGTATGCATCGACGTCGCCGTCGAGGATACCGCCCATCAAGCCGGTGACGTGTGCAGTGATGCCTTCGCCGGCATAACCAACAACACCAACCAGGGTGCCGGCCATGTCGACTTCATCGGATTCTGCGAGATTTTCGAGGCCGAGGCCGACGTTCACGCCGTTGCCGAGATCGGAAACAACCTGGATGACGTGGCTTCCGGTGTCGAACTGCTCGGTGTAGAACTCTTCGATGCCGATGTCGTGCGAAACGCCGGTGTCAACTTCAGAGGAGTTGAACAGGCCGAGGAAGTTGAACGGTTCGTCATCGCCGAAGTTTGCGATCGAGCCCTTCTTACCAGCCATGATGACAGTGGAGTCACCGACGGAGACGTAAGCTTCGTCGAGGTCAACACCATCGGTGTCGTCGTCGTCGGCCATGAACTCTTCGTTCTGGACGCGGACTTCGTCGATGGCTTCGAGACGGATCACAGCGCGGGCAGGACCGAAGTCGGAGTCAGCGGTGCCGACGAACTGCAGCCAAGCCTCAACCTGCGATTCCCAATCCTTGTCGCCGAGCGGGCCGGAGTCGTTGTTGTCGAAGTCCTGGGTACCAGCAAGGGTGTCAACAGCAGTTTCGCTACCGCGATAGTCGCCCCAGTTGAATTCATAGGACACGCCGCCAGTGATCTGCAGGCAGTTGGTGTCGGAAGAGATGGTGAGACCCGACAGGCCGAGCGCGTCACACACGTCCAGCGAAGTCAGAACGTCCAGATCGGCAGCGTAGCCAGCGGTCGAGAGACCAGCGGCAGCGACAGAACCGAGGATAAGGCTCTTGAGTTTCATGTGTTGACCTCCAAAGTCAGTCATTTTGGTGCCGGTTACCCAGCGGTTTGTCGAAACGCGACCACACTTGTTTGTGGTGCAGTGTGTTGCCGTCGCGTTGCGACCGACAAACGATCCCATGCATGGATTCGCAAGGCCCACTCTACGCATGCCGAATGCCGACGCAATTGCGTAGTGAGGGATTTGGGGCGCACGGCGTCTTGTTGCGCAGCCCTTGTTGCAGATTCAGCACACAGCCGTTAACCACCTCTTAACTGTCGTGAATGCCCGGTTAATAAGGGCTTGAGTGGCAAGGTGGTCTTGAGCCCGCCTTGGTGCTGCGGCGCAATAATGGCAGCATCTGGCAAACGGCGCGGGAATTTCGCCGCATCTGTGAAGGAAACGGGATGACAGAGTCTAAGGTAGCAGTGGTGACGGGCGGATCGTCCGGAATTGGACGCGCAACAGCGCTGGGGCTGTCGCGTGCCGGGTACCGGGTGGCCATTTGCGGGCGCCGCACGGATGCGCTTGAGGCAGTCAACGCCGAGCTGAGGGACGGGCTGGCATATACTTGTGATGTGACCAACCCTGATGAGGTCGCTGGCTTCTTTTCGGCGATCGACGAGCGCTTCGGACGCCTGGACGTAGTTTTCAACAATGCTGGCCGTGGAGCGCCTGCGACAAGCTTTGGCGATCTCGATGTCGATATCTGGCGTCAGATGATCGACACCAATCTCAATGGCGCCTTTTATGTTGCGCGCGAAGCGTTCAGGCGCATGCGCGACCAGACCCCGCAAGGTGGCCGCATCATCAATAACGGTTCCATCTCGGCCTACACGCCGAGGCCCGGTGCCGGGCCCTACAACGCCTCAAAGCATGCCATCACGGGATTGACCAAGACCATCTCTCTTGATGGCCGCCCCTTCAACATTGCCTGCGGGCAAATCGATATCGGCAATGTGGCGACAGACATGACCAGCGGCATGAGTGCCGGGGTTCCCCAGGCCAACGGCACGATGATGCCGGAGCCGACATTCGCCATCGAGCATCTTGTGGATGCCCTACTCTATATGGCGGGGCTACCGCTGGAGGCCAATGTCCAGTTCATGACCGTGATGGCGACCAAGATGCCCTATATCGGACGCGGCTGAGCGGATCAGGCGGAGAAGAGCTGCTCTCCGCCGATTACCGTACTACGCACCGCGAGGTCGGAAGAAAGCTGGACGAAGTTTGCCGGGCTACCCTTAATCAGTTGGCCGTGCCCCTCCAGCCCTATCGCCTGAGCCGGATAGAAACTCGCCATTTTCAGCGCCTCTTCAAGCCCCAGTCCAATCTCGCGATGCATGAAGGCCACCGCATCGATCATATCGAGGTCGGCACCGGCAAGCGTTCCATCCGCCAAGCGCAAGGCGCCATTGGCGCGCGTGATCTGCCGACCGTTCAGGGTCAGTTCGCGGATGTCAGTGCCGGTTTGCGACATCGCATCCGTGACAAGAAAGATTCGTCCGGGCCCTTGCTTGGCCGCAAGGGCAATCTTGATGGCCTGGGGATGGACATGGATTCCGTCGGCGATCAAGCCAGCATACACTTCCCCTCTGGCAAGCGCGGCGCCAACGAGACCGGGTTCACGATGGCCCATCTGACTCATGGCGTTGAACAGGTGCGTGACCATCCGCGCGCCAGCATCGATCGCCGCGTTCGCCGTATCAAATCCGGCATCGGAGTGGCCAATGCTGACAATGATTCCGGCATCGGCCAGCGCCCTGATCTGATCCGGGATGACGGTTTCGGCGGCGACCGTGACCAGCAGATTCGGCAGCTGCGCACGAGCAGCGACCAGAAGCTGCAAATCCTCGTTTTCCATCGGACGAACCAGCGCCGGATCATGTGCGCCCTTGCGCGCCAGTGAAAGATGCGGGCCCTCCAGATGCAGCCCAGCGAAACCAGGGACCTTTCCGGCAGCAGCAGAACCTGCGGCAATAGCGGCAGCGGTGACTTCCCGCGTGTCCGTTATCAAGGTCGGAAGCAGGGCCGTGGTGCCGAACTGCCAGTGCGCGCTGCAGATGGTTTCGATGCTTTCGCGGGTGGGCGCGTCGTTCAGCAAGGTGCCGCCGCCGCCGTTCACCTGCAGATCCACGAAACCCGGCACGACCATGCCGTCAAGGCTAGCGCCCCCTGACAATCCCGCTGTCGGTTCCAGGGCGGTGATCATGCCATTTTCAACGTGAATCACTACGTCATCGTGCCACTCGGCTCCGTCGAAGAGCCTCTCGCAGCGGAAGCTGGCAGAACTCATACCGTTTCAGTCACCTTCTTGAGGCGTGGAGGCGTATCGGGATTGAGCCCCCGGTGTCGCGCGAGCGCCTCGACGAAGCCGTAGAACGATACGATCAATGCCAGTGGGTCGGTGATCGGGTGGCCAGTCTCGGCAAAGGGCAGTTTGCGCGCCGCGTCGGCGTGTGCCGAGGTGAGAAATGCCCGCGCGCCTTTTGCGGCCATGTCGTTGGCGGTGTCAGCCACGGCCTTCTCTGCCGCGTCACGGCCCGCAAAAGCGAGAACCGGGAAGCCTTCCGCCACCAGAGAGACCGGTCCGTGCAACACCTCGGCCGCACTGTAGGCCTCGCCCTGCATCCCGCAGGTTTCTTTGAACTTGAGCGCCGCCTCGTTGGCGATGGCCATCGCCGGCCCGCGCCCCAGCACGAAGAGCGAGTCGTGACCGTCGAGTGCGGTGATCAGGTCCGACCAGTCGCATGCCAAAGCCTTCTCGAAGGCCTCAGGCAGCGCAGCGACAGCATCACGCAAACCGGCGTCCTGTTGCCATTCGGCGAGAACTGCAAGACCGGACACGATCGAGTTGACGAAGGTCTTCGTGGCGGCAACGCTGATTTCCTCGCCAGCGGCCATGTCAATCGTGACATCGGTGGCACCGGAGAGCGGAGAGCCGGCTGTGTTGGTGATGCCGATCGTCAGCGCCCCGCCCTGCCCGGCAGTCTTTACCAGATCGAGAATGTCGGGGCTCTTGCCGGATTGGGAAATGGCGAGGGCTGCGCCGGTGCGGAGTTTGAGCGGCTTGCGATAAACCGAGGCAATGGACGGCCCGAGCGAGGCCACAGGCAGCCCTGCCGTCAGCTCTATCGCGTACTTGATGTAAGCAGTCGCATGATCCGACGAGCCACGCGCGATGGTCACGAGGAAGGCTGGATCCTTTGTACGCAAGCGTGTTGCTGCATCGCCTATCGCCTCACGTCCACTGTCCAGCAGGCGAGCGGTCGCCGCGGGGATCTCCCTGACTTCGCGTAACATGTGAGTCTGATCGGACATCTGGTCTCCTTAAGTCGTCCTGCCGTCGCCGAGCCTCAGTTCGGCAACGAAATCATAGGCGTCCCCTCTATAGGTCGAGCGCGTCAGTTCCGCGACGCGACCATTGGCGAGATAGGACACCCGCTCGATGTAAAGCCCGGCCGCACCTGGAGCGACGCCAAGAAGTGCAGCCTCGTCTGCCTCGAGATTGGCGGCGCGGATACGCTGGATGGCGCGTATTGGTCGGCTGCCGGCCTGTTCCAGACAGGCATAGAGGGAATCGCGAACTGCTGCCGGGTCAGGAAGGATCTGCGTCGACAGCGAGGCGCGCTCAATCGCTAGCGGCGTCTCCTGAGACAGCCGGAGGCGGGCAATACGTGAAACCTGTTCGCCAGCCGTCAGGCCGAGCACCATGGTTTCCTGCGGCGACGGGGGGTAAACGCCGCGGTCCAGCCACTGCGAGCGCACGGCCATTCCGCGGCGAGCCATGTCCTCGGTGAACGAGGTCAACTGCGACAGGGACTGCTCGACCCGCGGCGCCGGCGTGGCGACGAAGGTGCCGGAACCGTGCCGTTGCACAAGCAGCCCGTCCTGCACCAATTGCTGCACCGCCTTGCGGACGGTGACGCGGCTGACGTCGACCCGCAGGGCAAGGTCGCGTTCGGACGGCAAGGCATCGCCAGGCTTGATGCCGCCATTTGCAATCGCGTCTTCAAGCCAGCGCTTGAGCTGCAGGTAGAGTGGTCCGCCCGAAGGGAGGGTGATCGGACCTGAGCCGAACCCGTCTTCCGTCATGTCACCCAAGTTGTCCTCACCAGGCCGCTTCCGTTTCGCCGATATGATCCGGCTTTGGAGCTACCATACCAATAAAAGACCATTGGCCAAGACGAAACTTTATCCATCAGGCGCTGAGGGTCTGGAATGGCCAGCGTATCGGCGGCTTCAACCCGACTTGACCAAGGGATGAACCGGGCAGAGGCGAAAGTGGTACGGCTTTGGCATCACCAGGGGCCCGTGACGAAAAAAGCGCACCCGAAGGTGCGCTTGAAGGTCAGGCGTGGGAGGCCGGCTAGAGAGACAGTTTGAGGGTCGCGATCTCGAAAGGACGAAGGGACAGCGTCAGCGAGTTGTCGTTGAACTCGACCGACTCGCCGCCCTCTTCCATCAGGTTGACCCGCGATACGGATTTCACCGGCACACCGAACTGGATGTGCGCTGTGGCGCGGCGGTTGGCATGTTCGAACACTCGAACGATCAGGTCGTCGCTATCTTCCGCCTTCTTGACGGTTTCGACGGTGACTGTGTCGCAATCGACGTCGGCAAAGCTGAAGGGTGCGGCTTCTGCCGCTTCACCCAAAGCGCCGACAAGCTGCAGCGGGTTGTTCAGCCGCTCTGCCGCCCGGTGTACGAGCTGCAGGTCTTTTTCGCCTTCGTGGATGAACAATGCGTAGCGCAGTCTGTGCTCGCCCTGATCCGCCTCAGGATGCGGATGCGTGCTGCCACGAACCAGAGTGATGCGCACCGTCTGCTCGACAGCGTCGTAGCCGTACTTGCAGTCATTGATCAGCGCTGCGCCGAAATCCGCCTCGCTGATATCCACCCAACGCTGCATCGAAGCTTCGAAGCGCGCCTTGTCCCAACTCGTATTGCGGTGGGTTGCGCGCTTGACGTGCCCAAACTGGATTTCCGAGCGCAGTTCCGAAGTGTTGAGGTCGAAGGGGAAGAGCGCCTTCACCACCTGGCGCTGCTCGTGCCAATCGATGAAGGTATCGAAATCGAGCTGGCGGGCGCCGTCTGCGAGGGAGATCACCTGAACGAAGCGCGACTTGCCATATTCGCGCGTGACGCGCAGCGCGGCGCGATAGGGACCCTCTTCCACGACTTCGATGCTTGCCTTGCCATCGGCCAAGGCCCAGCCCTTCTTGTCGAAATACCAATCGATATCCCAGGCATCCCAGTTCATCGACTTGTCTTCGTAGGCGACGAGCCGGTTCGCCGTCTGGCCCTCGGCCAACGCTTCGCGCTGACGTATCTTGTCGAAAACCGAGACGATCTCGCCATTGGCGTCGAAACGGACGCGAAGCAGATCATTCTCCAGATGCGTCGCCGATACGCTTAGCGACGTCCGCGCATCACCGCTGGATGTCGCAACACCGACAGAGGCCCAACCCAGCGCAGGAACATTTGGCACGGGCGCTGCAAGGCGGCTCGATCCATCGGCCAAGGTGACTTTCTGGAAGTCGCGCACAGTGCCGCCCTGCACCAAGCCCTTTCCTGTTCCTGCAGCCACCTCATCAATCAGCACCAGTTCGCCATCGCGCGATTGGCTCGTGCCGTTGAAGATTTTCGCGCCGGGCGCCTTCAGGGTGCCCAATGCGGCATGAAACGGGCCGTTGGAGGAATCGAGTTCGGCAAACATCGCGCCGTATTCGGCATCCGAGTCCTCATAGACTTCCGGGATGGATGTGCCTGGCAGAATGTCGTGGAACTGGTTGATCAGGAGCGTATCCCAATATCGGGCAAGCGCTTCTTTGGGATACGCGGTCCCAGCGGTCGCCATTGCCATCGCCCCCACAAATTCCAGTTCGCGCAGGCGGCGTTCGGCAATGCGGTTGTTGCGTTTGTTCTTGGCGATCGAAGTCAACGTGCCGCGGTGATATTGGAGGTACAATTCACCGTTCCAGACCGGGAACTTCCCGGCCTCATCAGTCATGCGTTTGCCGAGCCGATCGAGGAACGGCACAATGCCTTCCATGCGCACCTTCGGCGCCCCGGGAATGCCGTTCTGCAAGCGCGTGCCGCGCTCGATCATGGCGCGGGTGGGGCCTCCACCGCCGTCGCCATAACCATAGCACAGCACGACCTCATCGTAGACGGATTTCGGCTCGTAGCGCTTCCACGCGCCCATGACTTCGCTGACCGACAGATCCGAATTGTAGGTGGTAAAAATCGCATCGGAATCGAAGCGCTGCGCCGTAATCAGCTGCGCTTTGGTCTGTGTGCCGTCGATGCCGCGCCAGAAGAAGGTATCGTATGGGTGCCGATCGGTATCGTTCCAGGAGAGCTTTGAAGTGATGAAATACTCGAGCCCGGATTTTTCCATGATTTGCGGCAGGTTGGCGGAATAGCCGAATGTATCCGGCAACCATACGCATTTCGGGGTGACACCGAACTCCTGTTGGTGAAAACGCTTGCCGCGCAGGATCTGCCGGACCAGCGCCTCGCCTGAAGCAATGTTGACGTCAGGCTCCACCCACATGGCGCCTTCGATCTCGAACTGCCCCGACTTTACCTTTTCCTTCAGGCCTTCCCAGATCTCCGGGTAGTCGGTCTTGAGGAAGTTGAAGAGCACCGACTGGTTGTACATGAACACGAAGCCAGGATATTCGGCCATCAGGTTCAAGACCGTGGCGAAGCTACGCCCGGTCTTGTCGCGTGTGTGCATGACGCGCCACAGCCAGCCGACGTCGAGATGGGTGTGGCCCACGGCAGTGATCGTCGGTTGCACCTCGGTATCGGACAGCTCGTAGATTTTAGACGCAATCTTCTCGGCATCCGGCAGGCTCGCCTCGAGTTCGTCGGTGATCTGCCCGCGACGGTCGAGAGAATAGAGCGCTTCTTCGACCAGGTTGAGAATGGCATGGCGCCGTGCGTCGGTCTGCGGCAACAGACCCGCCACCTCAAACGGCGTCATCAGATCGAAGTATAGCTTTTCGACGCGCTCGTGCCGGGTGAGGTACTCGACACCGAACCCAGCCAGAGGCCTGTCAAAGAAGGTGAAGGCGTTGACCAGCACGATATGCTTGTTTCCGGGCTTCGCGTTCCGCTCGATGACGAGTTCGGTATGGTTGCCATCGATCGCCTGAGCGATCTTGCCATCGAGATAGGCAAGGCATTGTGGATCAGTCGAGCCGGGGCGCTGCTGCCATTGCGACGAGAACCTGAGGACAAAGGTCTTGCCCTTGGCTTCTGCCGGTACCTCGACTTCCGCCGCGAACCAGGTAGGCCCCTGCTTCTTGCTCCATACTGTCCGCTGATCGAACGCGGCCCAAGAGCGCCAGTCGGCGGCCAGCGCCGAGGCTGCGTCCGTGTCCGCTTCGAGATAACGCCAAGCGATTTCGCCCGGAACCGGGGTCAGAATCTTGGACCCGAGATCATTGCACAGGCGCAGAAGCTGGCCTTCGCGTTTGACGTCATCGACAAGGAGGCCAAGCCTGCTTGCAAGCGAATTCATAGAATTATCCCTTCACTCCGACACCGGCGAACCCTGTGTTGAGGTTGCGCCGCAACAGAAAATAGACGGCGATGGCTGGCGCCGCGTAGATGATCGAATAGGCGGCCAGAAAGCCGTAATTGATGGCGCCCTGACGCCCAAAGGCCGCATACAAGCCGACAGACATCGGAAAGGCGTCCTGAACCCGTGCAAAGATCAGCGGCAGCAGGAACTCGTTCCAGGCGCTGGTGAAGGTGAAGAACCACACGACCGCGATGCCGGCGCGCGACAGAGGCAGCACCACAAAGGTGACGATCTGCCATAGCGAGGCGCCTTCCACATAGGCCGCCTCCTCGATCTCGATCGGCACGGTATCGAAGAAGTTCTTCAGCAAGAGCAAGGTGAACGGCAGGTTCAGAATGGTCAGTGCAAGGATCACACCCAACTGATTGAGCAGGCCGGCACGTTGCGCCGCGAAATAGATTGGCACCAGAACACCGACCGCAGGCAGCATGCGCAACAACACGAGGGCCCACAGGAAGGCATTGCGACCGGGAATGTTGAGCCGGGAGAGCGGATAGCCGGCTGCGATACCGACGATCACGCTCAAGGTTGCGGTGCCGGCGGCAATGATCACCGAGTTGATGAACTGACGGCCGGAATCGCCACTGACGGCCGCGACGAAGTTGCCAACACCCGGCGTCGTCGGCCACGCAAGCTGGCCGGTCGACGATGTATCGAAGGCGTTTAGCAGCAGCCAGGTGAACGGGCTCACCCAGATAATCGCCATGAACGTGAGGGCGAGAGCCGTGAGGCGTGAATGTACTATGCCGGACTGCATCACGTCGGCTCCCTCAGCATGCGCAGATAGATCAGCGAGAGCCCGCCCACGATCAGCAGCATCGCCACCGAGATGGCGCTGCCAAAGCCGAGATTTCCACGCGAGAAGCTCTGATTGTAAAGGAAGATCGCCAGTGTTTCCGTTTGCCGGCCGGGCCCGCCACCAGTCATCGCGAAGATCAGCGGGAAATAGGTGAAGGTCCAGATGGTGATGAACAGCATGTTGGTGGCGATGTGCGGCCGGATGATCGGCAGGATCACCAGCGATACACGTTGCCACATAGTGGCCCCGTCGACCTTGGCCGCCTCGATCAGTTCACGCGATATCGAATCCAGCGCCGCCGAGAACAGGATGTAGGACCATGCTGTCCCCTTCCAGATATTGGCGATCGTCACCACTGCGAGGGCGTAATCATTGATGAAATTGACCGGCTGGAAGCCGAGCGGCACAACAATGAGCGCGTTGATCAAGCCGGTATCGGAGGTGGTGGCCGACCACAGGAATGCCGCAACGATATCGGGAACCAGCCAGCCAAGCATGATCGAGACCTCGATCATCGTCCGCAGGGTTCCCCGCATGCCGCGCAGAGAGGCCGCAAGAATGAAGCCAAGCAATGACTGGCCGACGATTGCCGAGAAGAACACGAAATAGATGGTGGTCCACAGCGACTCAAGAAAGCCGCGTCGGGTGAACAACCGCTCAAAGTTGTCAAAACCCACCCAGCTCCATTCGACCGATTTGCGCCCAACAAGCGCAAGGTCGGTGAAGCTGAAGGCAAAGGCCCATGCAGTGAAATAAAGCAGCACCCCGATCATCAGAAGTGCCGGCAGAATGCCGATACCAAGCACAAAAAGGTTGCTTGTCAGCCAGGGATTGCCCTGATGTCTCATACGTTTACCCGCCCCGCAGCTCTACGTTTCCCGGCGTCAGGGACGCATGGGACCGCGGCGGCACCAAAAGGGGCGCCGCCGCGCAGGAGGACACCGATTATTCGTAGGTGATGACGTTCTCTTCGCCGAACTCGTCGACAAGCGCGTCATGATAGTCCTGCAGGACCTCATCGACCGGCGCACCGTCGGCGACGTCGCCGGTAGCCTGCTGGACGAGAGCCGAAACGGTTTGATAGCCAGGAACCGTATCGCGGCCCGTCGTGTCCGCAGCCAGCTTGGTTGCAGCAGCGAGGTAGCTGTCTTCCATGTACTCTGGCGACTCGGAAATATCAGTGCGGACCGCCATGCGGTGGTTGGCAAGCGTCCAGGACTTGAAGTTTTCCTCGTCGAAGATGGCAGTCACGAGCTGGAAGGCAAGATCCTGGTCGGAGGCATTGGCGTTGACGCCGATCGTCCAGCCGCCGGAAATATTGGTGGTTTCCTTGGCGCCTTCCTCGCCGGAGCCCGGCCACGGCGTCCAACCGACGAGCGCATCGCGCTCTTCCCGGCTCGGCAGATTCACGCCGTTACAATCCCAAAGGCATGCATCTTCCCATGAGCCGCTGGCGAGAATGCCGATTTCGTCATTGGCCATCGCCTCGCGGACCGCAGCACCGATATCGGTTGCGTAGTTGAGATCCGACGGGGTGAGTTCCATCTCATTGTAGACGGTATCGTAGAGCTCAAGAGTCCGGCGCAGCGCCGGGCTGTTGCCAATCCATTGCCCGGTTTCGCGGTTGAGCAGACGGTTGCGGTCATCTTCCGGCGTGTCGGCGCCAAGTAGGGCCATATAGAACCCCTGCATGGTGGCCGCTTCACCCTGCTTCGTGCCAGCCGGCAGCTGGAAGGCGTAGGTTACGCCCGCATCCTTGAGCTTTTGCGCTGCATCCAGCACATCATCCCAAGTCTTCGGTTCCCACGGCATCTCGATGCCGGCCTTTTCGAAATTGGATTTGTCGTACCACAGCATACGGACATCGGTGTCGGTCGGCAGACCGTAGACATTGCCGTCATAGGAGGCCACGTCCAGCAGGCCCTCCTGGTAGTACTGGTACTGATCCCACTCCGAGGCCATCTCATCGAGCGGCGCCAGATAACCGGCAGACGCAAGCTCCGAAACCATGAAGCTGTCCATCTGAACGACGTCTGCCGCAGTGCCGGCTGCAAGGTCGAGCGCAATGCGCTGATCATAACCCTGCCCCGGCAGCTTGATCGCATCGACGGTTTCGCCAGTGGCTTCCTCGAAATTGGCGATGCCAGGCTCGACCAGGCTCGCGAGCCAATCGGCATACATGATGGAGATTGCGGATGCCGGCATCGCGGTGCCGGCCATGAGCGCACCAGTGAGTCCAGCAACGCACAAGGTCCTCTTGAACATATCATTCCTCCCAAATGTCGGACCGTTTTGAGCCCGATGCGCACTCCTCAATGCGCATGGCGAAGCTAAGGACATTTCTTGCAACGTTGCAATAGAGAAATATCAACCGACGCTGGCTATCGATAATGCTGCTTGGATAAGTCATATGTGTCAGTGGCTTACAAGGATTGTCAGCAAATGAATGTGATGCTTGAGCTTGATGCTCTCGGGCTGTAACGTTGCAGAGGATGGTGACTTGCAACACATGAGCAAACAGCAAAGGAGCCGGGAGGCAGTCGGCGGCGACAAGACCCGGCCAACGCTTAAGACAATCTCCGAGTTGACCGGGCTTAGCCAGTCAACTGTCTCCTTGTCTTTGCGTGGCGGGGCCAATCTGAAGCAGGAGACACGCGATCGCGTGGCGGAAGCGGCGGCCCAGCTGGGGTATGTGCCTGATCGGGCGGGCGTGCGTCTGAGAACTGGCAAGACCAATGTTGTGGTTCTGGTTCTCGATGAATCCGACAACTCGATCGATTTCGAACGGCACCTGATCCAGGGAATCGGCCAGGCGATCAGAGGTACGCGCTACCATCTCAGCGTTGCACCGGAATTTCACCGGGACGGCTCGGTCGAAACCATCCGCTACATTCTCGACAACAAGACGGCTGATGGCGTGGTGATCACGCATACCAGCGCACATGATCCGCGTGTTGCCTTGTTGATGGAGCGGCAGTTTCCGTTTGTCACGCACGGGCGCACGCAGTTTTTCACACCGCACCCCTATTACGACTTCGACTCACGTCGGTTCACCAAACTCGCCGTTGAGCGGCTTGCTGAGAAGGGCTGCCGAAAAGTGGCTCTTCTCGTCGCAAATGACGGCACGACCAATCACCACAATATTGTCAGCGCATTCGAGGACCAGGCGCGAAAGCTCGGGCTGGAGGCGGAGATTCATGGACGCGGGCCCGATCCCAGCGCAGACGAGACGAGAAGACTTGGCTATGAGATGGCGCTTAGCGGAGAGCTGGCCGACGGATTCATCTGCGACAGCGAGCGGCGGACAATGGCGCTACTCAGCGGGCTACGCCAGGGCGGCGCTGAACTGGGGCGCGATGTGCAGATGGTGGCCAAACAGACATCAGACATATTGCCAACGCTGTTTCCACAGATCGACACGATCGAGGAGGACGTATCGCGCGGCGGGATCGAGATCGCCAACCTCCTGATCTCGGCGATCGGCGGCGAGGATGCGACGAAATTGCAGGTGCTGGGCGAGCCGGTGGTGCACTGGCGCAGTGGATAAACCCGTCTGGCGTGGATGTTTTAGCCGGGACGGCTTGGGCGACCTGCCCGCCACCCCTATGCTGGCTGTGCCTCCAGCTTTGAAAGACGGGTGATCGATGTTCATTGGCGCGATAGCCGACGACCTCACCGGCGCAACGGATCTTGCACTCATGCTGGCCCGTGGCGGGCTACGGGTGACGCAGTTGGTGGGGCTGCCTGATGCTGACTTTCAGGCGGGCGATGCGCAGGCCGTCGTTGTGTCGCTCAAGACCCGCACCATCGCGGCTGACGAAGCCGTGGCGCAGAGCGTTGCGGCTGCGAAAACACTGCTCGCGCAAGGCGCAGAGCAGTTGTTTTTCAAGTATTGCTCGACGTTCGATTCCACCGATCGCGGCAATATCGGCCCGGTGATCGACGCGTTGATGACGCTATGTGGGACAAGCCACACCATTGCCTGCCCGGCGTTTCCGGCAAACGGGCGGACGGTGTATCGCGGGCATCTGTTTGTTGGCGATGAACTGCTCTCGGACAGCAGCATGCGCGATCACCCGCTGACACCTATGCGGGATGCCAATCTTGTCCGCGTTCTCGCACGGCAATCCGTAACACGTGTGTCACTCGTTGCTAACGATGTGTTAACGCGTGGCGCCGACGCGCTGAAGGCGCGTTTCGATGAGCTTGACGGCATAGCGATTGTCGATGCGATCACAGACGAGGACCTCAAAACCATCGGCGAAGCCTGCCGCGGCATGAAGCTGATCACTGGCGGTTCCGGGCTGGCTATCGGATTGCCGAGGAATTTCGTCGAGGATGCTGAACTCGCTCCCCTGCCCGAAACGATGAATGCGCCGCCGGGGCGTTGCGCCATACTGGCAGGCTCCTGTTCGACGATGACGCGCCGGCAGGTCGAATTTGCAGAGAAAGCGGAAGTTCCGACCCTGCCGATTTCGGCGATGGCGATCGCTTCAGGCGAGATTGTGCCGGAACACGCAGTGGAGTTTGTGCTGGCTCAGGGCGAAAACGAAACGCCAGTGGTCTATTCCAGCGCAACGCCTGAAGCCGTGCGGGTGGCGCAGGATGCCCTCGGCCGGGAAAAGGCCGGCGAGATTGTCGAGACCTTCATGGCTGAGGTCGCAAGCGCGCTGTGCAGGCGCGCGGTGAGCCGGCTGATCGTTGCGGGTGGAGAGACGTCCGGCGCGATCTCGGCGGCCCTGGGGCTCAAAGCACTCAAGATCGGGCCAGAAATTGCGCCGGGCGTGCCGTGGACGCTGGCGGACGGGCCGGCAGGCCCCCTTGCGCTGGCGCTCAAATCCGGCAATTTCGGCAATGAGGACTTTTTCCTGAAGGCGTGGGAGCACTTGCAATGACAGCCATCGGCAGTGCCGCAACACACGCACGCGAGGAGATCTGCTCTGTCGGCAAATCGCTGTTCGATCGGGGGCTGACGGCCGGTTCGACCGGCAATATCAGCGTTCGGCTTGATGACGGCTCGTTGCTGATGACGCCCACCAACGCGTCACTCGGCGATCTCGACCCGGCCCAACTTTCTCATCTCGACGCAGAGGGGAGGCATTTGTCCGGCGACAAGCCGACCAAGGAAGCGTTTCTCCACCGCTGCATGTACTGCGAACGCGAAGGCGACGGCGCGGTCGTGCACTTGCATTCGACGCACTCGGTGGCCGTCAGCATTCTTCGCGATACGGACCCGGATGATGCGCTACCACCGTTGACGGCCTATTTCGCAATGCGCATCGGCAGATTGCCGATGGTGCCTTATTACGCGCCCGGTGACGCAGACCTTGCGGAAGCTGTGGCGGCGCAGGCGAGCGCGCACCATGCGGTGCTGCTCGCCAATCATGGCCCGGTCGTCTCAGGAAAAACGCTGAGACAGGCGCAATATGCCATTGAAGAACTCGAGGAAACGGCCAAGCTTTTCCTGCTGCTTCATGGCCGCGATATTCGCCCACTAACTCGCGATCAAGCCGACGCCTTGCGGCCCCGTTAGGCGGTTGCGGCCGAGGGACTCTCTTCGGCTTCACAGGCCAATCGCCGGTTTGCCATTTTCACCGCAATGCCGAACGCGGCACGCGTGGCGCCGACATTGGCCTGCCCTTTCCCATAAATATCGAACGCGGTGCCGTGCGCCGGCGTACAGATTGGGATCGGCAAACCGCCAGCCACTGTTACGCCGCGCGAGAAGCCAAGCAGCTTGAGGGCGATCTGGCCCTGATCGTGATACATGGTCACGACGGCATCATAATCGGCGGCCTTGAGGAAGATGGTGTCGGCTGGGTACGGCCCCTCAACGGGGTACCCTGCCCGCTTCGCCGACTCTACGGCGGGCATGATAACGTCCAGTTCCTCGCGGCCGAAGCTGCCGTTCTCGCCATTGTGCGGATTGAGGCCGCAGATTGCGATGCGCGGGCTGGCGATACCGGCGTCAGTCACAGCATCGTGCAAGAGCTTGATCGAGCGGTGGATACGCTCTTCCGTAATCAGCGCCGAAACATCCCTGAGGGCTACGTGGCTGGTGACGCGGCTCGTCCACAAATTATCGAGCACATTGAGCTCCCCATGCGGCGTCTTTGAGCCGAGAACACGGGCGAACATCTGCCCCTCATCATCAAGATCGAGGCCACCGAGATGCAGGGCAGACTTGTTGAGCGGCGCAAATAGAAACGCATCGCCAATGCCCTTTTGGGTGAGAAGCACCGCCTGTTCCAGCGTGTCCAAAGCGTAGCGGCCGTTGGCTGCGCTGACTTCAGCACGGCTGAACGGCTGAGTCTCCGACCCGCGAAAATTCCAGAGCGTCACGCCCTCGGCCGGCCTTGAACCGGGGCGTTCAGACACCGTCGCATACTGGAGACTGGCACCGGAAATCCGCAGACCTTCATCGAACTCGTGCTGGTCGGCAATTACCAAAACGTCGGCGCTGGCCAGAGTGTCAGGGTCGGCGAGCAGATGACCGACCAATTCAGGGCCAACCCCTCCCGGATCTCCCAGAACGATTGTAATGACTGGCTTTGACACGATGCTTCCTCCTCCAGCAGGCCTCTCTTGAAACACTGCTCACAAAAAAGGCCCGCGGCAAGACCGCGGGCCTTTTGGTAACTGCGCAAACGGTTTAGGCCACCGCTTCCAGTGCAGACTGGTCCGAGCGCTCTCCGGTCCAATTCTCAATCAAACCGCGATGCAGCGCACGCAGAGTTGCTTCGAAATCGGTTTCTTCAACAAGAACCTGCAGATCCACCTTGCGGATCAGGTCATGCACGCCAAGGGGCATGATGCCTTCCTCGGCAAGCGAAGCGATCGCCTTGGGCAGGATGCTGGGCTCATTGAGGCTGCGACCGATTGCGGAGACAAGTGCCAGCTTTCGCAGCCCGATATCAGAATTCGGGAAGGCCTTTGCCAAGTCGGTCTCAACCCGCTTGATCGCCTGCAGCGACCCCTTGAGAAAATGGGTGATGGTGTTGGCATTCGAAGTCTTGGCAATGATCCAAACCTTATGCCGGGTCAGCGCGTCGAGGATCTCGGAGTCGTAACCCTTCACCCCGACCATATCCTGATCGTAGAACTCAAGCGCGAACACGCCCTTGAGACCTGTCACCATCTCCACATGCGGCTCACGGGTTTCGAGATCCGAGCGGATCACGGTGCCCGGATGGTCTGGATCAAACGCATTCTTGACCCGCAGCGGAATACCGGCCTGACGCAAGCTCTTGGCGGCTCGTGGGTGGATTGCTTCCATGCCCATGTTCGAAAGCTGGTCGGCGACATCGTAGTTGGTCTCGCCGATCACGCGCACTGCATCTTCGCCGACAATCTTCGGGTCGGCGGAGGACAGGTGGAATTCCTTGTGAATGACGGCTTCCGCAGCGCCGGTGACGACTGCGACGCGAGACAGGGTAACCTCGCTATAGCCGCGGTCATAGGTCTTCATCAGCGTTTCTCTGCACTGGGCATAGCCGGTGACAATCGGCAATTCCCGGCTCAGGTCGATATCGGCGAATGCGCGATCTATAACCTCGTCCAGCGTGTACTGGTTCTCGTCGCGCCACCCAGTCAGATCGACAAAACGCGAATTGACGCCATGCATCTTCAGCAGCAATGCGGTGTTGTGGGCAGACTGCGCCTCACCAAGCGAAGACAGCATCTCACGTACGGTCAGCAGGTGCTGCTCAAGCTGAAAATGGCCGAATGAGCATAGCCGCGCCAGATCTATCAAACAGGATCTGACGCCTTCTATCCGATCCTTCACAAAGCGATCTGCAGCTTCGCGCGGGCCATCATCGGTGAAGATATCGGCGTTCTTCTCGAGCATGCGCTGCGCAACCTTGCTCAGCGCGTCGCCCCAGGTCCAGCCGCTTTCAGAACTTGCGAACAGCGAATAAACGCCCGGCTCGCCTGATTTCTTATGCTCCAGCAAGGCATCGGTCATGCCGCCGTAAGCCGAAACAACCATGATGCGATTGTAGAGGTCTTCGCCTTTTCGATCGCCGATCAGAACCGTATCCAGCAATTCGCTGGTGCGGGACATCGACGTACCGCCGATCTTTTCGACTGTATGGGATGGGCTCGAGGTGTTGGTCATGCTTACTCCGCCCGCACCCCCGAGCCTGTCGGGGGTGCTTTCTTTATGGAATTCAGTGCTTGGCGCCGGCTCGTTATATGAGCTTGCCTGAAGCCACCTTGAGCGGACCCTCTGGGTCACGCTTGCTGAGGAAAGCCGGACGCGGCTTGTTGGCAGCGAACGGATCGGTCACGAGGTTTGACCATGCGTTGTAGACGAAGAACGCATTGGAGCGCGGGAACGGCGTAATGTTGCCGTTGGAACCGTGCAGCGTGTTGCAGTCAAACAGGATGACAGTGCCGGCCTTGCCCGAGGCGTAATCGATGCCGAACTTGTCAGCCATCTGCTTGAGGGTATCCGGCGACGGCACACCAACTTCCTGCTTTTTCAGCGAGGACTTGTGGTTGTCATCCGGCGTCTCGCCCGCACAGGAGACGTATGTCTTCTGCGAGCCGGGGATCAGCATCAGCGGACCGTTGAGGGCATCGTTATCCGTCAACAGGATGGACGCAGAGATCGCACGCATGCGCGGCATGCCGTCTTCGGCGTGCCATGTCTCGAAATCGGAGTGCCAATAAAATTCCTTGCCCGTGAAGCCCGGCTTGTAGTTCAGGCGGGACTGGTGAAGGTACACCTCGTCATCGAGCAGGAAACGAACGCGGCCAGCAACACGCTCGTCGCGTGCGAGGCGATCAAAGAGCGCATTCTGTTCATCCAGCCGGAACACGGTGCGTACTTCATCCGAGCCTGGCTCGGTGATCGTGGAATCCGGATCAAGATTTCCCTTGCCGCTTCGCAGACGACGCGATTCTTCCTGCAGTGACGCGACTTCAGCGGGCGAAAACACGTTCTTGAGAACGAGATAGCCATTCTTGTCGAAGCTTTCCGCTTCGGCACGGGTCAGCGGGGCCTGCGGGGTCCAGTTGCCCCAGAAGACAGGATCCTTGCGCTCAAGCCACTGTTCCTCGTTCAGCCGCGTCGGGTAGGCGTCGGCTGTGTTGGTACTGTTCTGAGCAGCAGAGATACTCATCTGAAATGCCTTTCAGTTCGTGGTTGTACTTTGATCGCGCTTTACGCGTTCTCGGATACAGCCTCGTCGTTCGGGGCGTACGAGCCATCTTCACGATGAACCTCGTTACCCGTGACAGGCGGATTGAAACAACACGCCATGACCAACTCCGATTCCGCCTTCAGGCGGTGCTTGTCATGGTCGTTCAAGGCGTACATGACGCCTGGGGTGATCTTGTGAACCTCGCCCGTGGCGAGATCCTCGATCGACCCCTCACCAGAGATGCAGTAAACGCTCTCAAAGTGATGCTTGTAGTGAAATACGTGCTCGGTATTCGCGTGAATACGCGTGATATGGAACGAGAACCCCATATTATCGCCGGCCAAGAGCAGGCGGGTACTGTCCCACCCAGTAGAATTGACCAGGCGATCGGTCTCACGCGCCGAGTTCAGATCTCTGACAATCATTGCTTCGTCCTCTTATTATTATTCTGCAGCCGCGCGACGTGAGCCCATGACACGTTCGAAAGCGTTCTCGAGGATATCCAGACCCTTGGTGAACTGATCCATTTCAATGGTCAGCGGGCAAAGAACCTTCACGATCTCGCTGTCGGGGCCCGACGTCTCGATGATCAGGTTCTGCTCAAAGCAGGCCTTGCAGATTGCCTCTGCACGCTCTCCAGTGACGGCGTTAATGCCCTGCATCATGCCGCGGCCGCGCAGTGTAAAGCCGTGAGCGTCGGCAATAGCCTTGAGGCGCTGACCGAGATATTCGCCCTTCTTCTTGACCTCTGTCTCGAACGACTTGTCGGCCCAGAACTTCTCAAGCGCAGCGCGCCCGGTGACGAATGCGTGGTTGTTGCCGCGGAACGTGCCATTGTGCTCGGCAGGTCCCCAAATGTCGTGTTCCGGCTTCAACATGACTGAAGCGAAGGGAAGCCCCATGCCCGAAAGCGACTTGGCCATCGTGACGATATCGGGATCAAGGCCCATTTCCTCAAACGAGAAGAATGTGCCCGTGCGGCCTATGCCGGCCTGGATATCATCGATGATGAACAGCGCGCCGTGCTTCTTGGCGATTTCCTCGATCTTCTTCAGCCAGGCACCGGACGCGGCGTTTAGGCCGCCCTCGCCCTGCACCGTCTCGACGATGATCGCAGCCGGAGCGTCAAAGCCGCTCGATGCATCCGAAAGCTGCTTGTCGAGCATGTCGGCAGTGTCGATATCGCCGAAATAGGCGTCGTAAGCTGCGCGCTGAACACCGCTGAGGCCAGCATTGAAGGCTTTGCGGTGGCTCGATGCGCCTGTGGCGGCAAGCGAGCCCAGCGTCACGCCGTGAAACCCGTTGGTGAACGAGATCACCGTGTTTCGGCCAGTAACCTTGCGGGCAAGCTTGAGCGCAGCTTCGACGGCATTGGTGCCAGTCGGCCCCATGAACATGAGCTTGTAGTCCATGTTGCGCGGCTTGAGGATGATCCGCTCGAACGCTTCAAGGAACTTTTCCTTGGCGTCGGTGAACATATCAAGGCCGTGCGCAATGCCATCGGCGGAGATATAATCAATAAGCGCGGCTTTCAGGTCGGGATCGTTGTGCCCATAGTTGAGCGTCGAACATCCGGCCAGAAAGTCGGTGTATTCAGTGCCGTCGCGATCATAGATGGTCGCGCCAACAGCTTTGTTGAAGGTTTTCGGAAAGCTGCGAGAATAGGAACGAACCTGGCTCTCGACGCGATCGAAAATGGCAGAATCTGTTTTTTCTGTGTCACTCATGGTCAAGATAACTCGTCTCCCTTGGGACGGTTGCATTTGCTAATCGGCTGATGATCAAGCAGCTGAAGGCATATCGACTGCCTTGCGCTCGAACGGGCCGATATTGACGAGGAATTCTGTCGCGTGGCGGCCATCGAAGTGCTCGTCACGCTCGAAGTGCGGCTTGCGGGTCAGCTCCGTTTCGAGCTGATCGGCAATCGAACCGAACAGTGCCCAGGAGGCCTTGTTGTCGCCCGTGATCGTGCTCTGCAGCCGCTCGACGCCTTTGCAGACGCGACGGGCCAGCACGGCATTGATCAGGCGCTTGGCGAGACCGCGGCCTCGGGCCTTCTCGCTCACGCACACCTGCCAGACGAAGAACACGTCCGGTGTTTCGGGTGGGATGTAACCCGAGAGCCAGCCGACGACCTCGCCGTCAAGCTCGGCAAGCGCGCAGGTCTGCGAGAAGTGCGAGCATTGAAGCAGGTTGCAGTACATCGAGTTGTCATCGAGCGAGCTCGTGGCGCGCACCAGATCCCAGACACCGGAGCCGTCCTCGCGCTTTGGAGCGCGGATGACCAGATCGTCTGACTTAGCGGTGCTGCGGTTTCCTACGGCTGCGAGATGCATAGCGGTTTCTCCCGTTTGGCGTCGGGCAACTAATTAGCCCGCACAAACTAAATGTCAATGCCCCCTATTCGGTTGCCTCGCGCGAGAAAACGCATTTTCTAAGCCAATTCAGGCGGTTGCATTCACAGCCATTAATTTTCTCGATTTGTGGAAACGAACCTACCCTTGCCAAAGGCGTTACGATTTAGTTAGTTCTATAAAACTTATAATTCTGCATCGCTGATCGTTCGGCACTTGCCGGGCCCGCGCGAGCAGATATGAAGGTAGAGGACACTGCCATGGTTATGACGGGAACGCCCCACTTGGAAAATCGGACCAAGCAAGCCCTCACCGCGATGCGGAAAATCCTTCGCAAGACCGAACTGAACAGTAAGGCGCTGATGCGCGAGACCGGGCTGACGCCGTCTCAGCTCATCTTCATGCAGCTGCTCGACGAAGGGCAGGAACAAACTGCCGGCAACGTGGCGGGACGCATGGGGATCACGCAGGCAACAGCCACCGCGCTGATTCACAAGTTGGAGTCGATCGGCATGATCGCCCGGCGCAAAGGTCAGAGTGACCGGCGCCAGGTTTGGCTTTCGCTGACGCCGCGCGGCCGACAGGTGCTGCAGATTGCGCCGGACGGTGTCCACGCGAAATTCCACAGCGAATTCATGGCTCTCGAGGAATGGGAGCAGGCCATGCTGGTGGCATCGCTCGAGCGGATTGCACACATGCTCGGCACCGACGACCAGCAGGATGTGCCCGCAGTGCTAGAGTCCTCGCCCGCGATGGCCGAGGCAAGCTAAGCGAAGCGCTGGCGGTATTACGCCGCCAGCCACTCATTATCGGCGACCTGGCGCCTCTCTCCAACATAGTGCGATTGGGGCCGAATGAGACGGCCATGAAGAGCCTGCTCTCGTGCGTGGGCGACCCAGCCGACCGTGCGACCCGCTGCAAAAACCCCGGTGAAGGCCGAACGGGGAAAGCCCAAGGCTTCCAGCAACAGCGCCGTAAAGAACTCGACATTGGTGTGCAGGGGCCGATCGGGCTTATGCTGTTTGAGCAAGGCAAGAGCCTCGCGCTCCACGGCAGTCGCAACAGCGGACCTTGCTTGATCGATATCTCCCGCAGCTTGCAGCGTCGACAATGCCGCGCTGAGCGCGTCGGCGCGTGGATCGCGAACGCGGTAGATGCGATGGCCGAACCCCATGAGACGCTCGCCACGCGCCAACGCGGCCGACAGCCATTCCTGCGCATTCTCTGGAGACCGCACCGCGTCCAGCATATCGAGCACCGGACCGGGCGCACCGCCATGAAGAGGGCCTTTGAGCGCTCCCAAAGCGGCGAGTACGGAAGAGGTCAGCCCGGCCCCCGTCGAGGCAACGACGCGCGCAGCAAAAGTGGAGGCATTCAGGCCGTGGTCGGATACCGTCAGCAGATAGGTATCGAGCGCCTTTTCCTGAGCGGCACTCGGCATCTCGCCGTGCAGCATCCTGTACATATCGGCGGCGTGAGACAGCGATGCGTCCGGCGGAATTGCAGCCTGGTCGGCTGAGAGCCGAATCGCTGCGGGCAGAAATACTGCCGGCGCCACTGCAAGATCGAGAGCCGTGGTCACATCGTCCGCATCGGGGATGTACGCAATGGCTGCACGCATTGCGTCCACCACGCTATGCCGCGCGAGCTGTTGATCAATATGATCAATGTATCTGGCGACGCGCGGGCGTGCCGCTGCCATCTTGAAACCGATAGTCGTAGTGTCGAGCTCTTGCGCATAACCGACTTGCAGCAGCATCGCGCAAACCTGTTCGAACGAGAATTGCTGGCTCAGGATCTCCAGCGGATAGCTCGCGATTGTCAGTTTACCGGCCGCGCCATCTACTTCTGACAACCGTGTTTCAGCCGCGATGACGTCATCGAGTCCAATCTTCATCCTAACTCTCCTTGCTGGCGAGAGATTTCAGGACTAATTTGGTTGACGTCAATCTTGATGAAATTGATCAACCTATGCAGTGGTTAACTCGCGAACAGGCTCTGGCCATTCTCGGAACAAAGCCGCAGAGCCTTTATGCCAGCGTCAGCCGCGGACGGATCCGAACACGCGTTGACGAAGCCGACACACGCCGCAGCCTTTATGCTGCCGCGGACGTGGAGCGGCTGGCATCACGCGCTCGCGGCCGGCGCAGTGCCAACACTATCGCGGCGCAGACGATGCGCTGGGGCGATCCGGTGCTGACCTCCTCGATATCGACCGTAGAAGGCGGCCGGCTCTTCTATCGCGGACGAGATGCCGCCAGGCTAGCCGTTGACACCCCGTTCGAAGACGTCATCGCCTTACTCTGGGGGACCCAACTCACCAAGCTCCCTTCTCCTCGTCGATCTGAGACAGCCGCGTTCGGCTCGACAGTCGCGATGCAATACCTCGCCACGTGCGCGCTAAACGACGTGCCCTCCCTGGGGCGATCGACACAATCTCTTCAGCTTGAGGCTGAATCTCTTCTCGCCAATACGTTGAACGCCTTCTTCGGCTACGATGGTGGCGCGGTACATCTGGAACTCGCGGAGCGTTGGAGCTGTCCGCAGGCTGCAGAGACGCTGCGTAAGACGCTGGTGCTTTTGGCAGAACACGAACTCAATGCATCGACATTCGCCGCACGGGTTGCAGCGTCTACAGGGGCGCCTCTTTCCGCGTGCCTGCTATCGGGACTGTCGACGCTGACAGGGCCGTTGCATGGCGGCGCTTGGCATGCGGTAGCTCTGTTGTTGCGCGATGCGGAGATGTCAGGCGCAGATGCTGCGTTGCGCTCAATCCTGGCGCAAGGGCAGAGGCTCCCGGCTTTCGGCCACCCATTGTACCCCGACGGAGATATACGCGCAGCCGTTCTGTTGGATGCGCTAGAACTACCGCCATATCTGCGGGACGTGCTGGAGATGGGCGAGACTCTGACGGGGGAGAAGCCGAATATCGATTTCGCGCTCACAGCAGTGTCTGTGATTCATCGGCTGCCGCCGGGGGCGCCGTTCATGCTGTTCAGCATGGCGCGATGTGTTGGCTGGCTTGCTCACGCGATCGAGCAATCGGAGACCGGGGGCCTGATCCGCCCTCGGACAGAGTATGCAGGCCCCGGCCTCGAGACCTAACTCTTGGAGTTGTGCTCGGGCTTTCCCTCGCGCTCGGTCGATGCCATGTCGTCGAGTTCTTTCTCGCTCATCGACTCGTACATCTGCTTCGATGCGCCTTGCAGATCACTGACCTTGGTATCGCCGCGCTTCGCGGAAAGAGCCGCTCCTGCGGCTTTCTGCTGGGACTTGGATTTTGCGGGCATGCGCGCCTCCCTAGCCATTGTGGTGAGGGCCTAACGCCATGGTGCCTGTGCTGTTGCTTTGAGCACAAAGATTTGCACTGGTTGCACTTGCAACTGCTGCGGAACCAATCCCGCGGTTTCGACATCCGATATTGTTCGGCGCAGAAGCGCGCCAGCATTCGCATCCAGGGGGACAAGTAGCGATGGAAGCCGCATTCGGGCCTCTCAGCATGCACATGATTCAGCACATCGTGTTGATGAACGTGGCAGTTCCTGCGCTGTTGCTGCTGTTAAAACCACAGCCGAAGAGAGAAATCTGGAGGAGTTGGCCCTGGGCGACAACTGCGCAGCTGGTTCTTCTCTGGGGTTGGCACTCGCCCCCGGCGTTGTCCGCGGCGAGCCAGAGCGGGCTGCTAATGCTCGGCATGCATATCAGCCTGATTGCCGCCGCCGCGTGGTTCTGGCTTGCAATGTTCACGATGCCGGCCACCGGCAAGTGGCGTTCGATTCTGGCGCTTCTGATCACCGGCAAGCTGTTCTGCCTTTTAGGCGCTCTGATGGTGTTTTCCCCAAGGACACTGTTTGGCGGAATGGCGCATGCCGGCCACTCCATGGGCGCAAGCTCCCTGGCTGATCAGCAGCTTGCAGGTCTGATCATGCTTATTGCCTGCCCGCTGACCTATGTCGCAATTGGTATCGTCATTTCGGCACGCTGGTTCCTAGCACTGGAGGCAGAGGCACGGTTGCATGGCTGACAGGGAAGTCGTCAAGGTCCGACGGCTGACCCGATGGCAGCGGATCGGGGTGGCCATGCTCATACTCGTCGCCCTGGGCATTGGCGGGGGCGCGGTTTTCGTCTGGTCAGGCTATTACAATGTCGGGGCTAATCGCGCGCATCTCGACGTGACTACCTGGTTGCTGACAGTGGTGCGCGATCAATCGATACGCGCACACTCCGATAGCATCGACGTCCCCGAGTTCGACGAGGACATGGTGCGTCTAGGCGCCGAACACTACCGCACCAGCTGCGCCGAATGCCATGCCATGCCGGGCGGTGAAATCAACCCGGTTTACGAGGCCATGCTTCCGCATCCGCCGCCGCTTCTGCGGGCCAAAGAGGACTACAATTCGAGCAGCCTCTTCTGGATCATCGCCAGCGGGCTTAAATACACAGGCATGCCAGCATGGCCCGCCGAGGCCCGCTCTGATGAAGTGTGGTCTGTGGTTGCATACCTCGACAGTCTCGAGCCGCAAGCCGAGCAATTTCCGACTCGGACATTTCCCGATCCAGATGTGCCGGCGCGACGGGATGCCGAAGGCCTGACGTTTGCGGCTACAGAAAACTGCGTGCGCTGCCACGGCGACACTGACACACCGCCGGTTAGTACGCTCGTCCCGCGTCTCGATGGACTCGGGGCGGATTACATGGCGCGCGCTCTTGCAGAATACCGTTCGGGGGAACGCAATAGCGGCATCATGGCGCCGATCGCCTACCATATGACGGATGACGAGATTTCTGAACTTGCCTTGTACTATGCGTCACTCGACACGCCTGAAAGCGAAAGGCCACTCGATCCGGACTTGATCGCCACTGGAGAACAGATCGCAAAGCAAGGCGTGCCAGATGACGACCTACCCTCGTGTGAGTCGTGCCACGGCGCCGGGCGCGATCCGGACTTTCCGGGGCTGGCCGGCCAGTCGGCACGCTACCTCGCGACACAGCTGAAATTGTGGGCCGCGAACCAAAGAAGCGGCTCCGCCTACGCGCAGATCATGGCTGTCGCTGGCAGCCGGCTGGAGCCAGACCAGATTGAGGCCGTGAGCGCCTATTATGCAAGCCTACCGGCTTTTGAGGCGGAGACTCAAAGATGAGCGGTACGCTGGCGAGGACCGGCCTGATTGTTCTTGTCGCTCTGCTGCTTGCCGGGTGCACGGGTACGCAATCAGTGCTCTCGCCGGGCGGGGTCGAGGCCGAGCGGGTGCATTTGCTGTTCTGGATCATGACCATCGGCAGCGGCATAATCCTGGCGTTGGTTGTGGTGTTAACGGGGCTTGCGCTGTTCGGCTCGCAGTCTTTGCGCAGCCGGTTTGCCAATGAGCGCTTTATTACCGGGCTAGGGCTGTTCTTTCCGGTGGTGGTGCTGACGGTGCTGCTGGTCTACGGGCTGTTCGTCATGCGCGCGGGCGCGCAAAGCCAGGCGCCGGAGGACGGCCAGCTGCGGGTCGCGATCGAAGGCGAGTTGTGGTGGTGGCGCGTCACCTATCTCGATGGCGAGGGTAACCGGATTACCAGCGCCAACGAACTGCACTTGCCGGTCGGCACGCCGGTGGAGCTGGCGCTGACCAGCGATAACGTCATCCACAGCTTCTGGGCCCCTACCCTTGCGGGAAAGCTCGACATGATACCGGGGCGCGAGAACACACTGACGGTCACGGCCACCAGGGCCGGTGTAACGCGCGGGCAATGCGCGGAATATTGCGGCGGCGCACATGCGCTGATGGCATTTCACGTCGTGGCGCATCCGCCGCAGGAATTCGAGGCATGGCTGGCGCACGCCGCATCACCGGCACACGAGCCCGCGACCGCCCAGGAGCAGCACGGGGCCGAGCTTTTCCAGCAAGCAGGGTGCGGTTCCTGCCACGCGGTTCGCGGTACAGAGGCTGACGGCGTGATCGGGCCGGACCTGACGCATGTGGGCGGCAGGCTGTCGCTTGCCGCCGCGACCATGCCCAACAATTCGCAGGCCTTTTCCGACTGGATCGTCAACAACCAGCACATCAAGCCGGAGAACAAGATGCCGGCTTACGAGATCTTCACGGAAGAGCAGCTCGACGACCTTTCCATCTATCTGGACAGTCTCGAATGATCCTGCAGTTCAGCCAGTTCAACGTGTTCGTCAATTTCGCGATCTTTCTGGTGGCGGCCGGCGTGGTGTGGGCTGCGGGCGCCCGGATTACGCACTATGCCAATGCGATCAGCTACCAGACCGGCATCGGACAGGCGACGATCGGCCTGTTGCTGCTCGGGGGTATCACCTCCCTGCCGGAGATCGGCGCCACGGTGACTTCGGCAGCGAGCGGCGCGCCTGATCTGGCGCTGAACAACCTGCTGGGCTCGATCGCCGCACAAGTGGCGATCCTGGCGCTTGTCGATGCCTTTATCCGAGAGCGGGCCCTGACCTCATCGATTCCCGATCCGATGGTGTTCCTGCAGGGTGGGCTGAATATCCTGCTGCTCGCCATCATCACCGCCGGTGCGGTCGTTGGGGATGTCGCCATTCTCGGGATCGGCGCGTGGGCGTGGTTCAGTATTCTGGCGTATGCCTTCAGCGTCTATCTCCTGGCGCAATCGCAGGGCCGCCGCTCATGGCTGGTCGCTTATGGCGGCAAGGTCGATCACACGCTCGACGAGCAGCAGGACAAGGCGGAACGCGAAGCCAACAAGGCTTTCGAGGGCGAGAGCCTGAGACGACTGGTGCTGTGGACGGCGGGGCTGGGCCTCGTGATCCTGATTGCCGGTTATACCCTGTCGCGCACCGGGGATGCGCTCTCGGAGCAGACGGGGCTTGGCGGCAGCTTCGTCGGCTTCGTGCTACTGGCTTTTGCCACCTCGCTGCCGGAGCTGGCCACCACGATCACGGCGGCCAAGGCCGGGCTTCTGACGCTGGCTGTCTCCGACATCCTCGGGACCAATCTGATCAATGTCGGGCTGGTGTTCGTCATCGACCTCGTGGCGCAGGGTGAGCCGATCCTGAGCCAGGCAGATTCGTTCGCAGCGTTCGGGGCCCTGCTCGGCATTGCTGTGACTGCGCTGTTCATGATCGGCATGGCCGAGCGCGCCGACAAGACGGTGCTAAGGCTGGGGCTCGATTCGCTCGCGGTGTTGCTGTGCTATTGCGCCGGCCTCGTGATCCTCTTCTTTCTTCGCTGAGCTGGAGCGCTTATGTCGACCCACGAGCTTGATGAGCTTCCCAACAAAGGCCCCCGGCCGGCGCACGAGCTGGAAGATCTGAAGCGCATCTGGGCGACGCCGACCGGTTGGAGACTGCCGACGGCGGTCAACAATACCGTTATCGGCGTGCTCTATATCGGGGCGGCGCTGCTGTTCTTCCTGATGGCGGGTGTGCTGGCGTTGCTGATGCGCACGCAACTGGCGGTCGGCGACAACAATTTTCTCAGCCAGGATCTCTACAACCAGATCTTCACCGTTCACGGCACGACGATGATGTTCCTGTTCGCCGTGCCAGCGGTGGAAGCGCTGGGGGTGATGCTGTTGCCGCAGATGCTGGCGGCGCGCGACCTGCCCTTCCCGCGGCTCAGCGCCTTTGCGATCTGGGCCTATATCATCGGCGGATTGGTGTTCTTTTCGACGGTTTTCTACGACCTGGCGCCGAAGGGCGGATGGTTCATGTATCCGCCGATGACGCTGCTGGAATACTCGCCGGGCGATAACGCCGATTTCTGGCTGCTGGGCATTGGCTTCATCGAGATATCGGCCATAGCCGGTGCGATCGAAATTGTCGTTGGCGTACTGCGCACGCGCCCGCCGGGAATGACGCTGGCGCGCATGCCGATTTTCGCGTGGTCGATGCTGGTGTTCGCGGCAATGATCATTTTCGCCTTTCCGGCAGTGATCCTTGCAACGATGCTTCTGGAGATCGAGCGCGCTTTCGGCTGGCCGTTCTTTACAGCAGAACTCGGCGGTGACTCGCTGTTGTGGCAGCACCTGTTCTGGTTCTTCGGGCACCCGGAGGTCTACATCATCTTCCTGCCTGCGGCAGGGCTGGTTTCGATGATGATCCCGACCATGGCGCAGACGCCGCTGGTCGGCTACCGGCTGATCGTCGTGGCGCTGATCGCCACGGGCTTTTTCAGCTTCGGGCTGTGGGTGCACCACATGTTCACCACCGGCATCCCGGGGATGAGCCTGGCGTTCTTTTCCGCCGCGAGCATGGCCGTGGCGATTCCCTCGGGCATTCAGGTATTTTCGTGGATCGCGACGATTGCCGCCGGGCGCAAGCGGTTCCGGATTACGGTGCCGTCGCTGTTCATCCTCGGGTTTCTGTTCATCTTCACGCTCGGCGGGTTGACCGGCGTGATGGTTGCCATCGTGCCGTTCGACTGGCAGGCGCACGACAGCTATTTCATCGTCGCGCACTTTCACTACGTGCTGGTGGGCGGGATGGTGTTTCCGCTGTTTGCGACGTTTTATTACTGGGTGCCGATGGTCAGCAAGAAGATGCTGTCCGAGCGGCTGGGGCGGTGGGCGTTCTGGCTGATGTTCATCGGTTTCAATGTCGCGTTCTTTCCGATGCACTTCACCGGCCTTGCAGGTATGCCAAGGCGCGTTTGGACGTATCCCGGAAATATGGGCTGGGACCTGCTGAACACGATCTCGACCGTTGGCGCCTTCACCATGGCGGCGGGCGTCCTGGTGTTCCTGGTCGATCTGGCCAAGAACTTCCGGTTCGGCGAAGGTGGACCCGATAATCCCTGGGGCGCGGGGACGCTCGAATTCCTGCCGAATGACACGTATTCTACGCGCAGCATTCCGCATGTGACGAGCCTCGAGCCGCAATGGGACCGGCCGAGCCTCGCAAAGGAAGTCGAAGAGGGCCTGCATTACCTGCCAAATGCACCGACGGGCGGTCGCGAGACCATCGTCACCTCCGCCATCGAGGCGAAGCCGCAATATGTGCTGCAAATGCCCGGCCCGAGCTGGACGCACCTTGGGGCCGCAGCGTTCACTGCGGCGTTTTTCCTGCTGCTGACGATTAAGCAGGTGGAGATTGCCATTGCCTGTGGTGTGCTAGCGATCGTTGCCTGCATCATCTGGACGTGGCAGCTCGACAAGCCAGAACAGGGTGAGGTCGAGATTGGCCATGGCATAAAACTTCCGACCTACATGACCGGACCAATGTCGCACAGCTGGTGGGCGATGGTCGTTTTGATGCTGGTCGCGTCCTCGCTCTATGTGTCCTACTTCTTCTCCTATCTCTATTTGTGGACCGTCTCGCCCGACGTATGGGCGCCGGCAGGATCACCGCCGCCGCCGCCGCTGCTCTGGCCGATCGGCTCGGCCTTGCTGTTCATCGGCGGCAGCGCCGTCGTGTTCATCGCCGGCAAGCTGTTGCCGAAACCGCGCCATATGAGCCTTAGGGTCGCCGGGTTGCTGACACTCGGTGCCGCAGCGCTCGGCGGAGCGGTGGCGCTGGAGATTCTCGGGCATATGAGCACCGGGCTGTCGCCGACCGCATCATCCTATGGCGCAATGGTCTACATGGCGCCGATACTCACCGGACAGGCGGCGTTTGCAACCATCATCATGTGCCTGTTTGCGGTGGGCCGCGTGATTACCGCGCAACTCGATGCGAAGCGGCGGGTGACCTTCGACAATGCCGCCCTGCTCTACTACTACACAGCCGGCCAGGGACTATTCGGGCTGCTGCTGATCCACGGATTTCCCCGGTTGATCGGAGGCTGATCGATGGGAGAGGCAAAGACTACACCCCGGCCTATCGGCACACTCGTTTTCCTGATGGCCGGGCCCATACTGTGGGCGGCGCACCTGACGCTGATCTATGGTAGCCAGTCAGCCTTGTGTGGCTTTGCTGTGGGCACCGGCCCCTCCGGAAGCAACACGCTCGCCTCCGCCAGCGTCATTGCCGGCACGGTCCTCGTTCTGGGCCTGCTGCTTGCGCTGCTGATCTGGCCCCACCCTGTCTACAAGACGCTTTCCGGAGCCAAGATGCCCGGAGATCAACAACCGCTCATGCTGTTTGTGATGCGGTTTTTGAATGGATTATCCATTCTCGCAGTGCTTTACGCCGGCGTGGCAGTGCAGTTGCTAGATGCGTGCGCGGACCTGCGCTAGCGCCTGCCCATACGCCGCACTGCCAGAAAGCCTGCGATGCCCAGCGCCGCGATCAGGATGATCACGAACAGGATGATCATGCCCGCCGCCCCGAGGACTGCGACGAAGGCATCCCAGAACCCCACCTGGGCGATCAGGATGGCCAGAAGAATAAGCAGCAGAATCGGCATTTCGATCTCTCCAGGTGTTGGTCAGGATAAGTTTGCGTGCTGACGCACAGGCAATCAAGGTCTGTTGCGGAACTCCGCTGATGCAAGGCCGTTCAAAACACAGCTGTATCGACGAAGGCAAATACAATGCAAGCGGCATACATTCCGCCCGCCGAACCTCCCCGTCCCGAACCTGACCCTCGGCCACCGGAGCCTTTTCCGCAGCCTGACCCACAGCCCGTACCGCCTCCGCCACCCGAACCTTTTCCCGAGCCGGACCCGGTACCGCCACCGCAGCACGACCCCAATGAGCCGCCCCCCGGCCCAGAAGATCCACAGCCGGCGGCCTGATCGCTTATTAGCGCAACACTAAAGGATACTATTCATGCTTGAACTTCTCATCGCACTCGTCGTCATCGCCGTCGTTGCCGGCGCGCTGGGCTTCAGCGGTATCGCGGCAGGTGCAGCAAATCTCGCAAAGATCGTCTTTTTCGTTATTCTCGCCGGTATCGTGATCCTTCTCATCCTCGGGGTCCTGGGTATCGCAGCGATTTTCTAGGCGTCCTGAACCCTCTCCCCAGAATTGACACCGCCTGCCACGGGGCGTACTTCTCTGGTCAGACCGGTGAGGTCACCCGTGGAGGATCGGGTGTAGTGCACAGCTTGGGAGAGGAACCAGATGGCGAGCGTTACGATCAACAAGGCCGAGAAGTTCTACGGCAGTTTCCATGCGCTCAAAGGGGTGTCAGTCGACATCCAGGATGGTGAGTTTGTCATTCTGGTCGGCCCTTCAGGGTGCGGGAAGTCTACGCTTCTTCGCATGATTGCCGGGCTCGAAGATATCACTGACGGCGAGATCGAAATCGGCGAGCGCGTGGTCAACGACCTCGCGCCGAAGCAGCGCGACATCGCCATGGTGTTCCAGAACTACGCGCTTTATCCGCATATGACTGTCGCCCAGAACATGGGCTTTTCGCTGCGGCTCAAGGGCACGCCCAAAGCCGAGATACAGGAAAAAGTGCAAAAGGCCGCCGCCATCCTGGGGCTTGAGAGCCTTCTGGATCGCCAGCCGCGCCAGTTGTCCGGTGGCCAGCGCCAACGCGTTGCAATGGGCCGCGCCATCGTGCGCGATCCGGCAGTGTTCCTCTTCGACGAGCCGCTTTCCAACCTTGATGCGAAGCTGCGTGTGCAGATGCGCGCCGAAATCAAGGAACTGCATCAGCGCCTGAAGACGACGACCATTTACGTGACGCACGATCAGATTGAAGCCATGACCATGGCCGACAAGATCGTGGTGATGCGCGACGGCGTCATCGAGCAAATCGGCTCGCCACTCGATCTTTATGATCGCCCCAACAACGTGTTTGTTGCCGGCTTCATCGGCAGCCCATCGATGAACTTCCTCGAGGGCGAGATGACAGATGCTGGTTTCAAGACGGCTGGTGGTGTGGTGCTGCCGGTACCAAAGCCCGCTTCCCACGCAAAAACCTACGGCATCCGGCCCGAGCATATGCAGCTCGATGATAACGGAATTCCGTTCGAGGTCAGCGTTATCGAGCCAACAGGCTCGGAGACGCAGGTCCTTGGTCGCATTGGCGGTCAGCAGGTTGTCGGCGTGTTCCGCGAACGTGTGACGGCGACACCCGGCTCCAGCATCAAGGTCACTCCAGACCTTTCCGTGGTGCATCTGTTCGACAAGAACGGCACACGGATCGACTAGCGCTGCAGCTACGCTACCAAATAAAAAGGCCGGTGACGCATCACCGGCCTTTTTGTTGTTTGGGACGCCAATGCGGTCCGCGATTACTCGTGATTGAGAACCGCTTTTTCTGAAGCAGTCTCCCGCGTAACCCAGGCGTTGTCTTGCCACTCCCGAACGGTGACCGTGATATAGCCATTGGCAATATCGATGAGATTGTATGCATTGGCGTGCCCACGCAACCGGGTCGAAATGGTCGATGAGGTCTGAGCGACCAGGATGGGCGCGGCTGTCGGCCGTCGTGCACCGCTGGGCTGGGCAACCCTCACCTCGCCCGGGTTCTCGTGACGGCGCACATAGGACATGTGGAAGTGCCCTGAGAGCACCAGCCGGACGCCAAGTTCGCCGAAGGTGCGCAATGCAAGATCGGCGCGCTTGACCAGGGGCATAGGCTTCATCATCTGCTCTTCCGGCCAGAGCAGCGGATGGTGTGCAACCACCACTCTAACCGAGTTCGGATCCGCCTGCCGGAAGCGCTGGCGCAGCTCGCGCAGCTGCGACTTGCTGATGGAGCCATGCGCCCAGTTCAATCCCGCTCGAACGCGGCGTGCAGTCTTGAGACCGGCAATGGCAACGCCCTCCATCTCGACAAAAGGCTCGACCTCGTCGGAGACGAATTTTCGATAGCGCGCATATGGATCAGTGAAGCGCTTGAAGAGATTATAGGCGGGCACATCATGGTTGCCTGGTACGGCGAGAAACGGAACAGTCAGTTCTTTCAAAAAGGCATGGGCCGCCATGAACTCGCGCCGCGAGCCAAGCTGCGTGAAATCACCGCTGACAACCACCAGATCCGGATTCTGGCTGGACAGGTCATGCGCCAGACCTGCTGCCAGATCTTCGTCGTGATGGCCGAAATGGAGATCGGAGAGGTGGGTTATTCGCATGCTCAGGCTACCGTTTCCAGTTGGTCGCTATCGGGGTCTTGGTCGTGCACCATCTGCGAAGGCGGTGCGAGGATGGCAAGCGCACGGGGCGTGATCGAGAATTCCAGTGGCGTTTGAAGGCTCTCGATTTCGCCATCCAGCATGACATGCAGCCGCTTGTTGCGCGCTTTGATCGTCACGGCTCGGACGGATTCAATCCGCAATTCACGATCCTGCTGCCAGTGGCCCAGCAGCATGCCGGTCCCCAACCGAAGAAAATCCATGATTCGCAAATGCCGGATGGCGTAGACCATGAGGCTGCCGCCATCGAGGCTCTGGCGCGAGAAGACCCGCATTGCACCTTCTGCGTAAGCGTTGTTGGAGACCGCCAGGGCATGGACGCGCTCGAGATGCGGTTCCCCCTCTTGTGGCGCGATTTCAACCACCATCCGACGGGCCCGCCAGAGCCGCCTGAACAGATAGCGCGTGAAGCCGACGAAGGCGCCGATTCCCTTGCGCCCTCGCATTCGTTCGCGCGCTGCTGCAATGCTCGGCACCACGCCGATAAATACCTTGTGCAGGAAAACCCGCCCGTTGACCCAGCCGACATCGATGCGGTGCGGCTGCATATCCCCTAAAGCGGCAAACCAGGCGTCGATTTGGAAAGGGATTTCGAGGTCGCGTGCCAGGGCGTTGAGCGTACCCAACGGCAGGATCGCCATGACGCGATCTGTACGCGCGACTTTTTCCGCCACGGCAGTGACCGTTCCATCGCCGCCTGCGGCTACGATGCAAGGTGCGCCACTGGCGATGGCATTATCGATACGCTGTACCAGCGGCGCGTCAAAATCGACGTCGATCGTTGCCTCGGCCCCAATGGCGGAGAAGCTTTGCTCAAGCCCAATTGGCGTCACGCCGGCGCTTTCCGCCGTGCCCGAGCGCGCATTGAGAATGACGTAGTAGCGCTGTGTTTTCATGTGATGCCCCATAAGCCGGGATAACTCGCGCCTGCTCCATTGGTTCAACCAGCTTGCCGCGCAGCAATTTTTTACAGCGCCGGTCGCGCTGCGCGACGAAGATGGAACCTAGCCCGGCAGTCATTGCTTATCCCGATCACGAACACGAAACGGGCGCTGGTGCGGCAAAATCTTGGCACATCCGCGTCCTCGATCAGGCCCCGCATTTAGAAACGGGGGTATCAGAGAGGGTACAGAGATGGTTGATGATCCGAATAAAAATCCCAATCAGCCCAACACCGCAGCAGAAGCCACCTCGCGCACTCAGAACAAGGCTAATGCGGATTTCGACAGGGTGAAGTCTGAAGCTGACAACCAGCTTCATGCCGCAGAGCACGAAGCCAAGAACCAGTACAACAAGGCGCGTGAGTATATCGGCAACGAGGCTGAGAACGCCAAGGGCCAGGCGCGCAGCTTTGCGACTGATCAGAAGAACTATGCGGCAGAACAACTCGGCAGCGTTGCCGACGCTGTCAATCGCGTAGCGGACGACATCAAGGGCGACCAGCCGACGATGTCGCGTTACGCCGCCGACCTCGCTAACGGTGTACGCAATGTCGCCGATGCGACACGCGACAGCAGCATCGATGAACTCACACACCGGGCAGAGCGCTTCGGCCGGCAGAACCCGGCTGCATTTCTTGGTGCCGCTGCACTGCTTGGCTTTGCCGCAAGCCGGTTCGTGACAGCCTCGTCACACCGCCAGCGGACCGTAGAAACCCCTGCGGTGCCGGCGAACCCACGCAACACGAATACATATTAGGAGAAGCGACATGGACACCCGCGCAGACCCGCAAAACCAAGAGTCCCTGCCGCACCTCGTACGCGGACTGATCGACGATATTACGGGGCTTTTCCGTAAAGAGGTCAATCTCGCCAAGGCAGAACTCAACGAGAAGACCGCCTACGCAGCCGAAGGTGGTCGGATGATCGCCATCGGTGCCGTGCTCGGCATTGGCGCCCTGGGCGTTCTCCTTGCAGCTATCGTAACAATCATCGGTGCAGCGCTGACCGCGATGGGGATGTCCCCATTGGTCGCCAACAGCATCTCCGGCCTGATCGTCGCCATCGTGGTGGGCCTTATCGCCATGAGCATGGTGCGCGCCGGAATGAAAAGCATGAAGCGCGCAAGCTTCGATATGCACCGCACAACAGACGCGCTCGGCCATGATGCCGCCGCCGTCAAGGAGAGGTTCTGATGACCAACGCACATGATCGCGCAGAAAATCTCGAGCGTGAAGTCGACGCACAGCGCAGTCGGATCGAAACCCGCCTCGATGCACTTCAGGATCGGCTTTCGCCCGGACAGTTCATCGACGAGGCGTTGCGCTATACCCGCAGCGGCGCCGGCGCGGACTATGTGAATAATCTGGGTCGCAGCGTGAAGAACAATCCGCTGCCAGTGGCGCTGGTTGGCGTTGGCCTTGCCTGGCTGATGGCGCGCCCCGCCTCCGGACAGCGTATCCCAGAGCATCATTCCGATGCACGCGTGCCGGCTGTGGTCACCCCAGACCCCTACCCGGTCGCCACGGTGAAGACGACAACATTCAAGCGCTCGGCTCACGCGCGGCAGGATGATGGCAAGCATCGCAGCGAATGGCTCGATGACGCCGGCAAGAAGTACCACGCCGTCGCCGACGAAGCTGGTAACCGCGCCGGGCATTTCGTCGACGAAACAGGCAAGACCTATCGCGGTTTTGTCGATGAAACCGGCAATCGTATCTCGGATTTCCGGGACGAAACCGGCAAGCGGCTCGACGACGCCTCCGGCTGGGCTTCGCACAACTGGACGCTCGCTCGCGAGCGTGCCGCTGATGCACAGCGGGCTGTTGGCGAGGGCATTGATCATGCACGCGACCGGGCAGCTCAGGCCGGCCGGGATCTGCAGGATCAGGCTTCGCAGACCGGGCGCGATATCCAGCACCAAGCAGCGGTTGCCGGACGGGGGCTCGAGTCCTTCCTTCGCGAGCAGCCACTGGTTGCCGGGGCACTGGCCTTTGCAGTTGGAGCGGCCATCGGGGCGTCACTGCCACATACCCGCCAGGAAGACGAAGCGTTTGGCGAACAATCGGATGCTCTCAAGGATCGCGCTGCCACTGAGGCAGAAGGTCTATATGAGCAGGGCCGAGAAACCGTGAAATCCGCTTATGGCGATGCCAGCGAGAAGGCTGAGCGCCTGTACGACGACGCCAAGTCTTCGGTGTCCGGATCTGACAACCGGGACTCGACCACGAGCCGGCTATGAAGGGAAACGAGGCTGACATAATGGCAGCTAACGAAAACGGGCGCGGTCGTACCGCGTCCGCTCCCCAACACATACCCGTCAAAGGCTGGCGCGACATCGCGATGCGCGTGTTGGGCAGCTTCAACACCGACCGGGTCCCATTCACAGCCGCTGGTGTGACGTTCTTCGTCCTGTTGGCACTGGTGCCGACCTTGACGGCGTTTGTGTCCATCTATGGGCTGTTTGCCGATCGGGCGACCGTAGTCGATCATGTCAGCCTGCTCTCAGGCGTCATTCCGGCTGATGGTCTGCAGTTGATTTCTGATCAACTGGAACGCGTCGCTGGTGAAGGCAATACTGCACTGAGCTGGAGCCTGCTTATTTCTCTAGCGATCGCTCTATGGAGTTCGAGCGCCGGGGTTAAGGGCATGTTCCAGGCTATGAACATTGCCTATGGCGAGGAAGAAAGACGAAACTTCCTCATCTTCAATGGCCTTGCGCTGCTATTCACGCTTGCCTTTGCAGTGACAGCCGTTCTGGTCGTCGGCATCGTGGTTGTTATCCCATCAATCCTTTCGATCTTTCCGCTGGGCGGGTTGAGCGAATGGCTGATCCGTATTGCAAGTTTTGCACTGCTGGTCGCGGTGGTGCTGATCGGACTTGCAATGCTTTACCGGTTCGGACCGAGCCGCTCGCAGGCCCGTTGGCGCTGGATTACGCCCGGTGCTGCGCTCGCAGTTCTCCTGACGCTTGTCGTGTCGGTTCTGTTCTCCTGGTATGTGGCCAATTTTGGCAATTACAATGCCACCTATGGGTCTCTCGGCGCCTTGATCGGCCTTCTGACCTGGACCTGGATTTCAACGATCATCGTGATCCTGGGTGCCGAGGTCGATTCAGAGATCGAACACCAAACTGCGCGTGACACCACGACCGGACCCGAGGTTCCGCTCGGCGAGCGAGGTGCATACGTCGCCGATACCGTCGGCAAGCGCGCTGGATCATAAGGAGATCGAGCATGGCAAACGGCATCTATAAGCTCACGCCACTGGCCGGTCCCACCGATTCCAACTGGGATCGTGCAACGGATCAGGGCGAAATTATCGTGCGCGCATCATCTTCCGGCGATGCGCGCGTCGTCGCTTCAGAAGCTGAGGCGGCGGCAGCGGGCAAAGACCCCAACATCGCGACTACGCAGGTTATGGCCAGCGCTTTTCGCGACAGTCATCTCTATTCGGTGCAGTTGATAGAAGGTGCGGAATACCCGAAAGACGGACCCCGCGAAGTGCTGTCCGGTAGTTTCGAAGGTGGGCCTTCGGGACCACGCGCAGCAGATAGCATCTAGGCCTCGATGGCCGGGCCAGCCGGAAAGACTCCGGACATGACCGTGAACCCCGGAATACGCTTTACACGATCCAGCCAGCGGCGAATTGCCGGGTAATCCTGGCGCGGAACCCCTGCCTCTTCCGAAAGCGCGACATAGGGGAAGCAGGCAATATCGGCAGTCGTAGGATGAGAGGGCGCGCAGAGCCAATCGCGCCCTTCCCTTTCTCCAAACCACAAATGCTCATCCAAAAGACGAAACAATTGGTGCGCGCCTGCCTGGGCCGCTTCGATATCAACATCATAGAACATGCTGAGCCCCAAGCGCGCCGCAGATGCAGTGGCCGTGATCCGATTGGCGAAATCATGCCAGATGGCGATCTCGGCCAGCACCGCTGGGTCAGAGAGCGGATACCATTGTCCGGTCTTGTCGTACTTGCTGGCAAGGTAGATCAGAATGGCCTGACTATCGCGCAAAACCAGACCATCATCGACGAGAACCGGTAGCTCTCCGAACGGGTTGAGCTTTAGGAAAGCTTCGGACTTGTGCTCGCGCCCCGGGTAGAAATCGACAGGGACGGTCTCATAGGTGAGCCCGAGAATGCTCATCAGCAGTCGCGGCTTGTAGCAATTGCCCGAGAGCTCGAAGTCATAAAGGGTAATCATCAGATATCGAGAACCAGCTTGTCGGAGAGAGAGCGGGAGACGCAGGTCAGCATCGAGGCATTGGCCTGCTTCTCGGTCTCGTTGAGGTAGACGTCCTGATGGTCGGGTGTGCCCTCAAGCACTTTCGTCAGGCACGTGCCGCAGGCGCCCTGCTCGCATGAAGACGGCGCCTCGACGCCATTCTCGCGCAATACCTCAAGGATTGTGCGGCCTGCGGGCACTTCGAGCGTCAGCGCAGAACGTGCAAGCTCTACCGTGAAGCTTGAGCTCTGATCGATTTCGCGCGTGTTCTTGAAGTACTCGAAATGCACCGCCTCGTCCGGCCAGCCATTGCGGGCAGCGAGCGCGCGTACGAGTTCGAGCATTGGCGCCGGCCCGCATACGTAAAGATGCCGGGCAAAGCTATAGCTGCCGACGATTTCTTCCAGCGTTCGCCCGGTCTCAGCCGCGTCGAGGCCGATATGTGGAGAGACGTGATCGCCGAACCGTTCAAGGGCATCGGCGAACGGCAGGTGCTGCTGTGAGCGCGCGAAGACATGAAAATCGAACTCGAGCCGCGAGCCGAACAGGTTTTTCGCCATTGCCAGCAGCGGCGTGATGCCGATACCGCCGGCAATAAGCGTGGTACGGGTGGCGTCGCGGCGAAGGGGAAAGTTGTTGCGCGGTTCGGAAATCGCCAACAGGTCGCCCTCGCGCACAGCCTCTGCAATGGTGGAGGAGCCGCCGCGCGATTCCGGCTCGCGCTTGACGCCGATGCCGTAGTGGAGCTGTTCGCCCGGGCCATTGGTGATCGAGTATTGGCGGACAAGGCCGTTGGGCAGGTGCACATCTATATGCGCACCGGGCTGAAAGGTTGGCAGATGCCCTTCGAGGGCTGCCAGATCGAGGCCGATGACACCTTCGCCGGCATCGTATTTGCGTGCAACGCGAACGCGAATGCTGGTTCGGGTCCCAAGGCGCAGTTCCGGCATAGTCGCCAGTTCCAGCGATACCGGCTCGTATTCCGGCTCGATCGGTTCAGGTGCCGGAGCCTCGCGCGCCGTGCGCTCGATCTGTTCGCGCAGAGCATTCAGCAAAGCGTTGTAGTGGCGCAAGGTTGCGAGAGGCTGCGCGGGCGTTTCTGGCAACAGGGCGCGGATAACAGCCCTGCCCGCATCAACCGGCTGAATAAAGACAGCGGCGTCTTCACCACGGCCGCCAGCGAGCTTCATGCTGTAGCCGAACTCCGTAAGCCGGACCGGTTCACTTCCAGGCTCTGCGGCTGCGACAACCTTATCGCGCACCATCTCGGGTGTGGCGGTGACAGGAATGGGGCGCAGGGCGAACCAGTCGGCCTCTTGCAGCGGTTCCACAAAGGCATCGGCAGCGCCGGCAGCGGACCAGACGAGCCCCGCAAACTCGATGACCGGATAGGTCCGGTTGGTGATACGGCGCGCCGGCGCATCGGCGGGATGGGCCGGGATATAGGTGCAGCCGGCAGTGCGATTGGCATAGCGCCAACCGTGATACTGGCACTTGAGTTCGGCGCCTTCATTGATGCCGATGGACAGGCGGACGCCGCGATGCAAGCAGCGATTTTCCCAGACATTGACGTTGCCATCATCGGCGCGCCAGACGGCGAACTCACGCCCCAGCAACTGGCCATGGAAGACATGGCGATATGGCAGATCCTCACTCGAAGCGATTGGATGCCAGGCGGCGGACAGTTCAGACATCGGCGACTCTAGGCACTAGCGGTATGACACCGTAATTGACGCCCATCTGGCTGAGCCAGCGGCGATAGGCAATAGCCGACTTGTCGGCGCGGATGGGGGTTTCGGCACGCGGATCGAGCGGCAGTTTCTTGGGATACTGATTTTCAAGGATCGGCTTGTCCTGCCCAAAAATGGTCTGCTGGAAGCGGCGCATATCGGTGATGGTGCTGACATCGTCGATCAGCGACTGCAGCATGTGCGCGACGATCCGCTCCTCGCCGACCGGCTGGCAGAAGATGGCGATGACATCCCGGCGGTTTTCATCCGAGGGGCAGGATTTGTATAGCACTGAGCAATACGGATGCGGCACGCGGTAGACGTACTCCACTTCCTGCCCACCGGCAGATGAGGTCGCGGCGCGGGGTTGAAAAAACCGGCAGCGAGTCGCGAGAACCTCGCCGCGCTCGGCGGAAACTTCGACATCGTATTCCTTCACCTCGGTGTGCGGCTCAGCCCCCAGGATATCGGTGTGGACATAAGGGAAGTGCCCCATATCGAGGAAATTCTCGATGGCGCGTGGGGCGGATACGGCGACGCCGAGCGAGCCGGCATTCATGTTGCGCCGGTCAGCTTCGTCGTATTCCGGAATTTCGAACAGCGGCATAGGGGTGCCAAGGCTGGTCCAGATGAAGCCGTATCGCTCAAGAACCGGCAGCGGCTTTTCCGGCGCTAATGCTGCAGTGACGCGCAGGCCGTCAGCCAGACGTTGAATGATGATCGGCACATCGAACAGCACTGTGCGGAACGGCTGGCCGGAGGCCACCGCTTCATTGCCGGCGACTACGTGCCAATGATCGTTGAGATAGGGATTGGGGCGGTTCATCTGCAGTACCCGAATTTCCACTTGCAACGACCATAGGGATGACGAAGGGGGCTGACAATCGAAAGGCGCGGGACGGACCGCCAAAGCTGCCCGTCGCGCGACGCTCAGATACTGGCCTGAACCGTGTGCAGCCCGGCATAAACCCCATTGCCCGCCATCAGCTGATCATGCGTCCCCTCCTCCGCTATGCCGTCGCCTGTCAGCACAACGATGCGATCAGCGTGACGAACGGTCGACAGCCGATGAGCGATGACGATGGTGGTGCGGCCTTTCGCCAGGCTAAGGAGAGCCTGTTGGACAGCACGTTCGCTCTCGTTATCGAGGGCGCTGGTGGCCTCGTCGAAGATCAGAATTGGCGGATTTTTCAGGAAAGCGCGGGCAATCGTCAGCCGTTGCTTCTGACCGCCCGACAACCTGACGCCACGCTGGCCAATGTCCGTATCGTAGCCCAGCGGCAGAGCCGATATGAACGCGTGGGCGTTGGCCGCTCGTGCAGCGGCGACAATGTCCTCGTGACTGGCATCCGGCCTGCCATAGCGCAGGTTTTCCGCCACGGTGCCCGAGAACAGATAGACGTCCTGCTGAACGAGGCCAACGTGACGGCGCAGTGACGACAGGGTGACATCGCGGATATCGGTGCCGTCAATGAGGATCGCGCCAGTGCTCACGTCGTAAAACCGCGGGATAAGCGCACACAGCGTACTCTTGCCCACACCTGACGGGCCAACGAGCGCGACAAATTCGCCGGCTTTCACTTCGAGACCTAGATGGTGCAGCACCGGCGCATCCTGCGTATAGCCGAAGGACACATCCTCAAATTTTATGTGCCCCTTGGGTTCAGGCATATCGACCGCGTTCGGGCGATCGACAATTTCGGGGCCGATCTCAAGCAGATCCATGGCGCGCTTGAAGCCAGTATAGCCTTCCTGCCAGAGCCTGACGAAATTGGCGAGGCGCTGAACCGGGTCTACCAGCACAGCGACACAGAGCAGGAACGTCAGCATCTCCGGTACGGTTAGTGCGCCGGACGTAATGCGCCAGGCCCCGGCGACGATGACGAGGATGGTGATCAGCTGCGCGAAGGTTTCCGTGCCGACGGAGAACCAGGCCTCGCTGCGATACCCATCGGCGCGGCTATCGAGAAAGCGCTGGTTGTGATCAACGAAACGATCCCGTTCCAGCGTCTCATTGCCGAAGGATTGCACCACGCGGATGCCGGACAGGGAGTCTTCGACGCGCTCGTTGACCGCGGCGATCTCCTGCTTGCTACGATCGAGCGCCAGCCCCATACGGCGGTTGAAGTGCAGCGCGTAAAGCACTGCGGGCGGAGTCAAAAGCGCAATGAGACCAGCCAGAAGCGGATCGATGTAGATCAGCACAGCGAGCGCACCGAGATATTTCAGCAGCCCGATCGCCAGATCCTCCGGGCCATGGTGAAACAGCTCGCCGAGCCAGAGGGAATCGTCGGTGATGCGGCTCATCAGCTGGCCGGTGCGCTGCCGGTCATAAAAGCTGAAGGAGAGCTTCTGACAGTGCTCGAAGAGCTCCTGACGAACCGCGGCTTCGATCCGCGCGCCCATGACATGGCCGCGATAATCGACGAAGTAGATGGCGACGACCTGTATTGCGAGGATGAGCAGCATGACTGCGCCCATCGCCAGAATCAGCTCAATGGCCTCGCGACCTTCCGCGAGAGACGCGAGGTGCGTTGTCAGGTAATTTGCGCAGAGCGGCAGCGCGACGGCGGTGGCGGCGACCAGAATCGCGCAGAGCAGATCCGCCACCAGAAGCGGCAGATGCGGGCGATAATAGCTCAGGAATTTTCGCCAGCGGCTTTGCTGGTGCGGAGAGGCACCTAACTGGCTAGAGGTCTCGTGCAGGCGCGCTTTGGCAGCGTTGGAGGGCGGAACTCGAACGTCCATGAATCAATGTGTCCTTGTGGGATGTGTCTCCTTTCGTGATGGACAGCTTGGTTTTCATGGTGGTCTCCCTCAGGCCTTCGTGTGGAAGAGACTATGGCCAGTGGCGCTATCGAGCGCAATCTTCGGCTCAGCGGCGCATGCCGGTCAGCGACAGAACGTGGCGGGAAGGCCACAAAATCGGCTGACAAACTGAGTCCGGCAACTGAGCCAAACGGCTGAAACAGAATCGATAATCGACGCGAAGTTCAACCGCGCGATGATTGCTCTTCGGTCTCTTCCGGGGCGAAGCGTCCGCGCTCGTCGGCCTCGAGCAGTTCATTGATGACGTTGCGAATGTGGCGAGCCATGGCCTTGTAGGCAGCATCCGGATGACGCATGCGCAGCGCAGAGACGATCGAGTGATGGTCGCCGATCCAGAGCGGCCGGACGTTCTCGGCGTGGATGTGTTCGTGCAGTTTCTTCCACATCACCGACTCGTCACGCTGAGCCCACAGCGTTTCGATCATCGAGACGATGATGGCGTTGTTGGTCATGCGCGCGATCGTCATGTGAAAATCGCGATCGCCCTTTTCCTGCAGCAGCACGACATTCGTCTCCTGCTCCATCTGGGCGATGCACTCTTCAAGCACCATGATGTCGTAGCTGGTGGCGCGTTCGGCCGCGAGGCTGGCGGCACTCGATTCGATTGCCAGCCGCGCCTCGAGCAATTCGAACGGGCCGGGACCGATATCGGACTCGGCAAGATCGAAATTCACCTGCGCGGCACGCGAAGGCAAAACGACAATACCAGCCCGGCCACGGACTTCGACGACGCCGCGCATTTCAAGCGCGATCACCGCCTCTCGGATGACGGGCCGGCTGACCTCGAGTTCCTCTGCCAGCTCACGCTCGGATGGCATCCGCCAGCTCTTGTCACCGGCGTGGGTCTCGATCAGCCGGGCAATCCGGCGGGCAACGGCCTGGTAGAGCCGCTCCCCTTGTGGCCGGGCTGGCCTCTCGCTTTGCATGGTACCGAGCCTACGGGAGCCAGGACCGGTATAGCGGGTGCTGCGCCTGAATTGGCAGCGGCGTCCGTTCACCGGTGCGCTGTGAGTGGTAAGCAGCCGTCACCAGCTCCAGCGAATTGCGGGCGTCCTGCAAGGTCACCGGCGGTTCGGTGTTGCCGGTGATCGCGGCGTGGAACAGCTCGAACTGACGGGTATAGCCGTCTTCCTTGACTTCGTAGTCGGCAAGCGCGGCGTCAATTTTCGCCTGATGCTCGGGTGTGCCGGCAGTGAACGTCCACGGGTCACGGCCCATGGTGTAGGGCTCGAGAATGCTCTCGGCGACGAGATCATGGAAGCAGAAGCGCAACCGCGAGATTTCCTTGCGCGAACCGAGCGTCATCGACAATGCAGCCAGCGAGCCGTTCTTCATACGCACGGATAGTGTCGAGGTGTCCTCGACTTCGATGTCGTTGACTAGGGTCGCGCCATGCGAGAACACCTCGGCGCAAGCGCCGTGCACGTAGTTCAGCATGTCGTGGGCATGGATGGCGTGGCCAAGCAGCCCGCCGCCCAGTTCGGTCGCCCATTTGCCGCGCCACGGCACCGCGTAATAATCCGGGCCGCGCCACCAATGGGTCTCGATGGTGGTCAGGAACGGCTTGCCGGTGAGACCGAGTTCGATCAGGCGCTTCAGTTTCTGAAGGCCAGTGCCATAGCGGTACTGGAAGATCGGCATGAATTTGCGATCGGTCTTCGAAACGATCTCCATCATCTCGTCGACCTCGGCGATCGAGCCGAATAGCGGCTTTTCGCAGATGACGTGCTTGCCGGCTTCGATGGCGCGCTTGGAGAACTCGAAGTGCGAATCCGGTGGGGTGCAGACATCGATGATGTCGAGATCGTCCCGGGCAAAGAGGGTCTCGATATCCTGGGTGTATTCGGGGATTCCGAACTCCTCGCAGGCCGGCTTGCCGCGCTCTTCATCGAGCGAGCACAAGACCTTCACATCGAACAGTTCCGAGTTCCACTTGTAGCCGGTCAGGTGGCGCTGGGCGATGCCCGCTCCGACGATGCCGACCCTGAGCTTTTCCGTCATTGGTCTTTCCTTGTCCGCTTAGCGACTTGTCAGATTGCTGGCGTTCGTTTGCGCTTCCAGCGAGAGCCTGCACACTTCGTAGACGTGTTCCTGGCTCATCGCCGTCTCTGTGCGATCGCGCACGTCAGCGATGAACTGAGTGAAGTACTCAAGCGTCTCATCCGAGCAATCGATGTACTCGACGCCGTCCTTGTTCACGAGGAACAGGTGATCCTTGCCCTCGCGGCCAGCGATGTCGACGTATTTGCGCAGCTCGATATAGCCTTCGGTCCCGAGGATGGTGAGACGGCCATCGCCCCAGGTGGGCAGGCCGTCGGGCGTGAACCAATCGACGCGGACATAGCCGGAGCCCTTGTCACTGCGCAGCATGACTTCACCGAAATCCTGGAACTCGGTCTTTTCGGGCGAGGCAAAGTTGCCGACCGAGGAGGCCACGACTTCACCGGAGGTCGAGCCGGTATAGAACAGGAACTGGTCTATCTGATGCGATGCGATATCGACGATGATGCCGCCGAAAGCATCGAACTCCCAGAACCAGTCCGGGCGCGTGCCGCCAAGGCGGTGCGGCCCCATACCCATGGTCTGTACCACCTTGCCGATAGCACCATCCTTGACGAGCTTGCCGGCTTTCACGGCAGAGCGGACGCATAGGCGCTCGGTGAAGCAGATCGAGAATATCTTGCCGGTCTCGGCAACAGTCTTCTTGATGTCTTCAAGTTGCTGGAAAGTCGTGACGCCGGGCTTGTCGGTGATCACGTCCTTTCCGGCGCGCATCGCCTCAATGGCGATACCGGCCCGATCCCGTGGAATTGCAGCGGTGCAGATAACATCGATGCTCTCATCGGCGAACAACTGCTCGCGCGGGATCTGTGGTGCATCGGGGTAAGCCTCGGCGACTTTTTCCACCAGGGCGGGCACAGATGATTTCGGACAGAAGCCGACAAACTCGGCACCCGCGCGTGTCAGTCCCTTGATGTGATCGAAGATGTGACCGTGGTCGATGCCAACCACTGCAAATCTGAGCATACGAGATGTCTCCTCTTGAGCGCAGACAGACCGCTTCCGGTCCGAATTTCGGCCCATCACAAACCCCTTGATCATGCCAATGTCAAGCCATTGGCTGACCAATTCGCGCTTTGGTCCAATTCCCTCGTGTCAGAATATCATGATCTTTCCGTTATTTACGAGATCTCTGAAACTTTGGTCTTACCAAACGCTTGACATTTTGGTCTTACCAGAAGACGGTTTGCGCGAGGAATGCCTAGTGTGACCTCACAAGCATTCAAGTGGAGGAGGACTCGGATGAAACTTGCATCGATGAAGACGACCACTGCCCTGGCACTCGTGTTGGCGGCGTTGCCGGCGACAGGCGCGATCGGGCAGGAAATTCGCATGCTGGTCGGCGATACCGGCACTGGCGGCACCCTGTTCGAGGAGATGGCGGCGACGTTCGAAGAAGAGCATCCCGGCGTCGACGTCGTGATCGAAGAAGTCAGCTACCAAACCATCGTCGAAAGCCTGCCGGTTCAGCTGCAGGCCGGCGAAGGTCCGGACATTGCCATCATCACTGATCTGGGCGGGCTCAGCCCGTTCTATGAAGACATTACCGACTATGTGGACGCTGATTATTTCGAGCAGGAGTGGGGCCAGACCCTGCAATGGTTGCGCGGCGGAGACACAGAAAGCAGTGCCATTTACGGCATGCCCACAACGCTTACTGTGAACGGCGCCTACGTGAACCTGACCCTGTTCGAGCAGGCAGGCGTCGAAGTCCCCGAGGAAGGCGCAACCTGGCAGGAATGGGCTGAAGCGACACGCCAGGTTGCTGAGGCCACCGGCACTGACTTCCCGATGGAGATGGACCGTTCGGGCCACCGTTTCGCCAGCCTTGCGATCAGCTACGGCGCAGAACTGGTTGACGAGGAAGGCAACCCGGTTGTCGATGACGGGCTTCGCGCTGCCATCGAACAATTTGTCGAATGGCACGAGAATGGCACGATGCCGATGGACCTTTGGGGCGCTGTCGGCGGCTCGACTCACCGCGAGCTGTTCTCGGACTTCCTGAACGCCAACGTCGTCCTTTATTTCGGTGGCTCCTGGACGCTGGCGCAGATGGACACCGAAGTTGGCGACCTGTTCGATTGGGCAGTTGTGCCAGCACCGTGTGGGCCCTCGTCCTGCACAGTCATGCCCGGCGGCGGCGCCATGGTCGGATTCTCCCATACCGATCATCCGGAGCTGGTCGGCGAGCTGATCAACTTCTTCGCTCAGCCGGAGAACCTCGACTTCTACATCTCCCAGGAAGTCGAGATTCCGTCCGCTGCCTCCCAGATCGAGAACGGCGTCGACTACCCGAGCGCTTCCGAGAACACTCAGGATGCGCTTGCGGTGTTCTCCGCCCAGATCCCGAAGATGGCGGATGCTGCCTATCGCTTCCAGGGCTGGCGTTATCAGCGTGCGATGATGAACTCGCTGACCACCCGCATCAGCCAGGTGCTCAACAACGAGCTCAGCGTCGACGCAGCGCTCGAACGTATCGAGCAGGACGTCAACCTGGCTATCGAAGCTGCTCAGACCAACTCCTGATCGAAGATGAGGCCGTCCCGGCGATGCCGGGGCGGCCATTCAGGCAGCAGTTCCACGAGGACCGACAATGAGTGCAAAAAGCCAGGTCGCGCATGCGGCCGGTCAAGTGGCGATGTTTCCCGCGCGAGCCGTAGAGCCGCTAATGTCGGGACTTCAGCGTGTGCTTGGCATCAAGCGCATGCCTTGGGTCTTTCTCATTCCGAACCTGACGGCGGTGGTTCTTTTCGCCCTGCTGCCGGTGTTCATCAACGTCTTCTATTCGGTCAGTGGCAGCGACCGGCTTTTCCCGTGGGACCGCCCCTTTATCGGCGGTGCGAACTACCAGACACTGTTCGATTGCACCAATTACCTCGATCCTGCGACCTGTTCGCGCGATCTGTTCTGGCGCGCACTCGGCAACACCATGGTGTTCGTACCGGTGCAGGTGACAGTGATGATCACCATTGCCTTGCTGACAGCGGTTTGCCTCAACCGCGAAATTCGTGGCCGCGGCTTTTTCCGCGGAATCTTCTTTTTCCCAGTGATGCTCTCGCCAGTCGTCGTTGCGCTGACGTGGCAATGGATCCTGCAGCGCAATGGCGCCCTCAACGGGCTGCTCTCCGCCACCGGCCTTCCGACCCTCAACTGGCTGGTGTTCCCCAACACCGCGTTCTTCTGGTCAGTGTTCGTGACGGTGTGGGCACATATGGGCTTTTACACCATCATTCTGCTGGCAGGGCTGCAGTCCATCCCGCGCGATGTCTATGAGGCGGCGCGCATGGATAGCGCCACGCCATGGCGTTCGTTCACGCGGATCACTCTGCCGTTGCTGAAGCCGGTTCTGCTGGTTGTGTTCATTCTCGCCGTTATCCGGTCCGTGCAGACCTTCGATGAACTCTATGTGCTGACCGGCGGCGGGCCAGGGTCCGCTACCATGCTGATGGTGCAGTACATCTATGAAGTGGGCTTTGCCGCTCAACCACGCAATTTCGGCCTCGCCGCCGCCGCATCCCTGCTGCTGGGGCTGGCGCTGCTGGTCTTCACCGCAATCCAGATGCGCATCTCGCGGGGTGGCAATAATGACTGATTTGAGCATGGCCAAAAGCGGCACATCGATCCGCGGCTTCATCTCACGCCGCCGCGGGCGCAAGGGCCTGCACTGGACGGATTGGCTGACCTACGCCTACCTGGTGTTCGGGCTTCTGGTGATGTTCGTTCCGGTGCTGTGGGTGGTCGTCTCCTCGTTCAAGACGCCCGCCAATCTGGCCGAGTTTCCGCCCACCCTCGTGCCGTTTTCGTCCGAGACGATAATGGTTGAGGGCTATGACGAGCCGCTGCCGCTGTTCGATGTGGTGACTGAGGACGGGGATACGGTGCAACTGGCACAGTTGCGGCGCGTCGGCATTCAGGCGCAGATGGTCGATCCGGCCAACCCGGACGAGCGCATCGTTGTGCCGATCGAGAACGCCACACCAGTGCGCAAGTTCTACCTGGCGTTCGAGAATTACAGCAATCTGCTTTCCGACACCGGCGGCAACATCTGGCGTTACGTCTACAACAGCCTGTTCATCACGGTGGTGGCAACGCTGATCACGCTGGTGATGAACGCCATGGCAGCCTTTGCCCTGTCGAAGTATCGCTTTCGCGGCTCGAACGTAGCGCTGGTTTCGATCCTCGCCACGCTGATGATCCCCGCAACTGTTGTGCTGGTGCCGACCTACATGATTGTCGCGCAACTGGGACTTGTGGCTAACCTTTGGGGCGTGATCCTGCCGACGGTCGCAACGCCGACGGGCGTGTTCCTGCTGCGCCAGTACATGCTGACGATCCCGGATGAACTGATCGAAGCCGCGCGCATGGATCATGCCAGCGAGTGGCGGATCTTCTGGCGGATCATCCTGCCATTGTCGTCCCCGGCGCTTGCCGTCGTCGCGATCTTCTCGATCCTGTCGCGCTGGAACGACTTCCTGCTGCCGCTTGTGGTTCTGACCGAACGCCAGTCCTACACGCTGCAGTTGGCACTGGCTTCATTCCAGACAGAGTATGGCATTCGCTATGAACTGCTGCTGGCAATGACCACCCTGACCGCACTGCCGCTCGCCTGCGCCTTCATCTTCTTGCAGCGCTACATCACCAGCGGCATCGCATCGACCGGTATCAAGTAAGGAATATTGAGATGGCTAATCTTGTTCTCGACAACGTCAAGAAGTCATTCGGCGCGGTCGAAGTGATCCCGGGCGTCGACCTCGACATCAAGGACGGCGAGTTCGTGGTGTTCGTCGGTCCCTCGGGTTGCGGAAAGTCGACCCTGCTGCGCCTGATCGCCGGTCTCGAAGACGTCTCCGACGGCGATATCCGCATCGATGATGACAGTGTCGTCAATGTGCCGGCTGCAGACCGTGGCGTCGCCATGGTGTTCCAGTCCTATGCACTCTATCCGCACATGACGGTGCGCGAGAACCTGAGTTTCGGGCTCGAGAACATCCGCATGGCGAAGCCGGAGATCGAACGGCGCGTGGGTGATGCCGCACGGTTGCTGCAGATCGAGCAATTGCTGGAGCGTCGGCCGAAACAGCTTTCGGGTGGGCAACGGCAACGCGTAGCGATTGGGCGTGCGATCACCCGTGATCCGAAGATCTTCCTGTTCGACGAGCCGCTGTCGAACCTCGACGCCGAGCTTCGCGTGCTGATGCGAGTGGAGATCACCCGGCTTCACGAGCGGCTGGGCAACACGATGATCTATGTGACGCACGACCAGATCGAGGCCATGACCATGGCTGACAAGATCGTGGTGCTGCGTGGTGGCATCATCGAGCAGTATGGGGCGCCGCTCGACCTTTATAACAATCCGCATAATTTGTTCGTTGCGGGTTTCATCGGCTCGCCCCGCATGAACTTCGTCGAAGGCAAGCTGACCGAAATCGCAGAGACCGGCTCGACGTTCGAGGCTCCTGGCCTGCCGCCAATGCAATTGCCGGGCAAGATTGCCAGCACCGCAAAGGTCGGCGAAGCGGTGACGCTGGGCATACGCCCAGAAGACTTCTCTGTCGCGCGGGAGGAGACCGGTGGGTGGCCGGTATCGATCGGCGTCACCGAGCAGTATGGCGCCAACAGCTATCTGCATGGGACGCTCCCCGGCGACATCCCCGTGTTGATCCATGAAGCCGGGCAAAGCACGGCGCGACGTGGCGATACGCTTTATGTCAAAGCACGGGAAAACCACTGGCACCTGTTCGGCGCCGATGGTCTCGCACTCGCGCACCGGTAAACCGCATGATCGAGACCTGGCGCTGGTTCGGCCCGAACGACATCACCACAATTTCCGACGTCATGCAGACAGGGGCGCAAGGCATTGTCTCTGCCCTGCATCATATCCCCGATGGTCTCGTGTGGACGCCGGACGAGATCGCCCGCCGCCAGCGCGAGATTGCCGCGAGAGCAGATGGGACACCGTCCGGGCTCGAATGGCTGGTGGTCGAAAGCCTGCCGGTTTCCGAGGATATCAAACAGCAGACCGGCGACTGGCGCTTGCATATTGAGGCGTACAAGACCAGCCTCGAGAACCTCGCAGCAGCCGGTATCGAGACGGTCTGCTATAATTTCATGCCGGTGATCGACTGGACACGCACCGATCTGGCGTGGCGGTTGCCGCATGGCGGCACGTGCATGCGTTTTGACGCAATCGATTTTGCTGCATTCGATGTACACGTTCTCAAACGGCACGGAGCGCGCGAGGCACTTCCCGAGGCCGTGGCATGCGCCGCGGACGAGCGCATCCGCGAGATGGATGATACCCGCAAGTCTCAACTGGCTGCCAATGTAATGGCCGGATTACCCGGAGCCGCCGAGGCGCTTTCGGTCGATACGATCCACACGCATCTCGCGCGCTATGGCGACATCTCTGCCGACCGTCTACGCACACATCTTTTGGATTTCTTGTCGGAGGTCGTGCCGACTGCAGCGCGGCTCGGCATTCGCCTGTGCTGCCACCCCGACGATCCGCCGTTTCCGCTGATGGGCCTGCCACGGATCATGTCGACAGAGGAAGATTATCGTGCGCTGATCGAGCAGATCGATGATCCGGCAAACGGCATCACGCTGTGCTCAGGGGCTCTTGGTGCGAGACCTGACAATGACCTGCCAGGCATGATGCGCCGGCTGGGACATCGCGTGCATTTCCTGCATTTGCGCAACGTGCGTCTTGAGGGCGACACTGTGGGAAGCTCCTTTCACGAGTGCGAGCATCTCGATGGATCCGTCGACATGGTCGCCTTGCTGCAAGCAGTCGCGGACGAGGAGGGGCGCCGCCGCGCGGAAGGCCGCAGCGACGCGTCGATCCCGATGCGGCCCGACCACGGGCAGGACATACTCGATGACCTGACACGCCAGGCGCAGCCGGGCTACCCGCTGATCGGCCGGCTCAAGGGCCTGGCAGAATTGCGCGGCGTTGCGCGGGCAGTCTGGCGCTAACCGGCGCGTGTTGCTGTATGCGTTTCCAGGACTGGCAGTGTGATGCGGAAGCAGGCGCCCTGCCCGCCCGTCGCAACCAGTTCGAGTTGGCCGTTCATACGCAGCATGATCTCACGGCTGATGGCGAGACCGAGGCCGGCGCCGGTTCTTGAAGCACCAACACCTTCACCGCGATAAAACTTGTCGAAGATCTTGTTGCGCTCGGCCTCGGCAACGCCCGGGCCGTTGTCTGACACCTCGATGACGTAAGTCCTCTCGCTAGTATGCGAGGTGACGCTGACGAGTGGCTTGGCTGCGATGTTGTACTTCACGCCATTGCTGATGAGATTGATCAGCACCTGGCTCAATCGATCCGGGTCCGCGGCGACGATGGCCGCGCCGGCGCGTCCTGCCGAGACAATGCCCACCCCGCGTTGCCTTGCGAGGGCACTGCAGACCTCGATTGCCTGTTCGAGCACGGCTTCACCATCGATCGGGCGGTTTTCCCAGTTTCGCTCGCCGCGCTCGAGCGCCGAAAGATCAAGGATTTCATCGAGTAGCGTGGTCAGGCGCAGGCTTTCCTTATGAATGGTCGAGATGAACCGGCCCTTGTCGTCAGTGTCGAGCCCATTGTTGTCGAGAAGGATCTCCGAGAAGGCCCTGATTGCTGTCATTGGGGTACGCACTTCATGGCTGACCTGGCTGAGGAACTCATCCTTTTGCTGATCGACCTCGCGCAACTGACGGTTGGCGACAGCGAGCTGGTTGGCGGTGGAGCGCAATTCTGCAGATGTCCGTTCAAGCTCTTGCGAATATTCGATGGCCTGCTGCGTCTCATCGGCCATCTGCATCACCTCTTCGAGCGACACAGAGCCGCCCGAGACCACTTTCGACAGCATCACGTGCGCGGACGCTGCGCCGATCGAGCCGGCAAGCTCGCGCTCAAGCCGGGAGATGAAAGTGGGGCTGGGTTCAAGGCTTTGCCAGGTTCGCCCCTGCTCCTTTGCCTCGGTCTCGAAAATCGAGATTGCGCGTTCGTCGCCGAGAACACGCTGCGCGACGAAGAACAGATCGTTTGCGGCTGCTGACCCGCGCATGAAGGTTGGTCCGCGCCCAGCACTGGCAAAGACATTGACGAACAGGTTGGCCTGTATCCGTTCCAAGGCTGACTGATTGGTCATCAGGGAGCCTATCGCCAGGGTCGCGCTATTGAGGAAGAGGCTCCAGAATACGGCGTGGACCAGCGGATCGAGACCGTCGAGACCGAACAGAGCTTCCGGCCGCAGCCACCACAGGCCCCAAGGACCTTCCGCCATGATCGCGGCCACGGCAGGCGACGAACTCTGGAACGAGGGCATGAAGCTCGACCAGGCCCAGACAATGAAGCCAACGGCGACTGCCGCGGTGGCCGCCCTAATCGATGCCTCCCGCCAGAACAGCGCCGCGAGGATTGACGGCAGGAATTGGGCCACGCCGCAAAAAGAGATCAGGCCAATAGGCGCCAGCGCGTCAGAATCGCGTGTCAGGTAGAAGTAGAGGAACCCGAGCCCGAGTATAAGGATGATCGAGAAACGCCGCGAGTTCAGCAGAAGGCGGCTGACGCCCCGCCCGTCGGCAGCGCCCTCGCCAGGCACCCAGCGCAATACGATGGGCATAACGATGTGGTTCGAGACCATAATGGACAGCGCGATCGACTCGACGATGATCATCGATGTGGCGGATGAGAACCCGCCGATGAAGGCGAACAGCGCCAGCCCTTCGTGCCCTTCGGAAAGGGGCAGTGTCAGAACGAACATATCAGGGTTGGCGCCTGCGGGCATGGCAGTCAGCCCGTAAATAGCGATCGGCAGGATGAACAGGCTCATCGCCAGCATGTAGAGCGGGAAGGCCCACGCCGCGGTGCGCAGATGGTTCTCGTCGGAGTTCTCGACAACGGTAATCTGGAACTGTCTGGGCAGACAAATGATCGCGGAAAACGCCAAGAGATTCATGACGAACCAGCGGCTATCGAAGGTGTTGGCCGAATAGATTTCAACGCCAGCCTGCTCGGCGTTCGAGAAAATGGATTCGAGCCCGCCACCGACATAGACGACGAAGATGCCGACGGCGACCAGGGCTGTCAGCTTGACGATGGCTTCGAACGCGATGGCCGCCACAACGCCATGGTGCTGCTCCTTGGCATCGACATTGCGGGTGCCGAAGAGAATGGTGAAGACTGCCATGCCGGCAGCCACCGCGAGCGCCAGACCGGCCTCGTCTATGCCCCGCAGGCGACCCTGCGAGAACTCGGATGCACCGGCGATGGCCTGGATTGACGATGTCACAGCCTTGAGCTGCAGCGCGATGTATGGCGCGATCGCGATCAGCGCGATGACGGTAACGAGCACCGCAAGGCGGCTGGATTTACCAAAGCGCGAGGACAACAGGTCGGCGACCGAGGTGATCCGCTGATCATGACTTATGCGCACCAGCCGGCGCAGCATGAACCACCAGCCGACAAAGAAAACGGTTGGCCCGAGGTAGATTGCGAGAAATTCGAGACCGTTGCGAGCAGCCGAGCCTACCGCGCCGTAAAAGGTCCAGCTGGTGCAATAGACCGAGATCGACAGCGTATAAACGAAGGGAGAGCGCAGGAACCCGCCCGCGCCCTTGCGCGACTGGCGGTCGCCGAAATAGGCGATGAGGAAGAGCAGCCCGACATAGCCGATAGCTGTCGCGATAACGAGGTCCGCGGACAGCATCAGCCGCTGCCTCCGTCATCATCGCCGGACGGTGGTGTCTGCGGCGGCAACCGGCGGGACAGCAGCGCCGAACAGAGGACTAGCCCGCCCCAGACCGTGAACAGATAGATCACCTCGACGGGTACGCCGAACAGTCGCGCCTGCCACTGAAACAGATAGGCGATGGGCGGCATGATGAGCAGAATGCTTGCGAGGGTCAGCAGCAGGGCTGTGCTTTCCAGCTTTCCCCGCATGCGCTTATTGCCAGATGTTCGAGCTATCGAGCAATCGGCGCACGGTTTCGATTACCTCGGCATTCGCGTAGGGCTTGGTGACGAAGGCGTCGGCCTGCAATTCCTCCGCCACCCGGCGATCCTGCGCCTGTCCCTTGGCGGTCAGCACCAGTACGGGAATGCGCTTGAGATCGTCGGTTGCGCGGATCTGCTTAAGCACTTCGAAGCCGCTGCGCTTGGGCAACATCACATCGAGCAGGAGCATGCGTGGCCGCTCGCGGCGCACCGCCTCGAGTACGGCTTCACCATCGGTAACGGAGCGGATGGTCCAACCCGCGCGCCGCAGAATGAAGTCGAGCGCCTCCAATATGCTCGGCTCGTCCTCTGCAATGAGAACGTCTACTGCCAATTTCCCCCCTTTGTCCGCCGGATCCTCCAACCCGCAGACCGCTGCATAAAAGCGCAAACTCAATCAAACTCCAAGCCTCATGCTCTAAAGGCGTCCCTCGTCCGCTCCGGATGGGGTCAGTGCAGGCTCCTGCCGGCTCGGGCAGTCAATGCGGGTGCAGAGGCGACAGGCGGGACCAACAGGAACATCTGCACGCGCGTCCGCAAGATCGAGACCGTCGCCATAAACAGTGCGATCGGCATGCAGAACGTCGCATGCCAGCATCACCGAGATCGGCATTGCCTGATCCGAGAAGCCGGCCACACGCTTTGAGGTGGTGCGGGCAATGAACATGTAGCGGGAGCCGCTGGAGAACTGCACGACCTGACGCACGGTGCTATCAGGCGTTCGGAAGGCGGTGAAGATCGCCCAGAGCGGGCATGCGTGGCCGCTGCTCGGCAAGAGCAGCCCGGGCAGCGGAAAGTGCTTGGTCAGCCGCCCGGCAGGGTCCGAGCGCAGAAAACCGAATGGAACACCCGCCCCCCGGGGATGCCTGAGAGTCACAAGGCGATGCGCGACCTGCTCAAAGCTGGCGCTGTAGCGCTCGCGCAGGGTGTCGATGTCGTAGCGCGCAGCTTCTGCAGACTGAAAGAAATCGAGATACGGAAACACAAGGGCCCCGGCGAGGTAGGAACTCAGTGCCCGTCGCGCGGCGCTTCGTGACGCGTTCGAAGTCAGGATCGGCGACTGAATCGCCTGATCGAGAACGCCTGGGCTCCTTATTTCACCGAAGAGACGCGCCAACTGGAATTGGCGTGTAGCGTAGGTAGTGGTGTTGCGGAACCAGAAGGCGCGGCTGTCTTCATCGAAGCCGTACTGAGCCGGATAGCCGCGCGCATCCCTGCCCTCGCGCACTCCGCGGACCACACAAATGCCATGCTGCGCCTCAAGCATGCCAACCAGAGTCTCCTCGCCAAAGGGCCCCGTAGCGTCGATTTCGGCTCGCAAGGATTCCGCGGCGGCTTCGAGAGCCGGAAAGTGGTTGTCGCTGGCAAAAATCAGATCGTCGAGTTCACGACGCGGCAAAGCCGAGCGGCTTGTTTCGCTCGCGTTGTCGAACTGGCCGATGAGATTGCGCGCCACTTCGCTCAGAGTGCGGGTTTCACGCCCGATCGCGGCAATGAAGCGATCCCGCTCGGGCTCATCGAGATCCGGCACGTCTTCAAGGATCTCGGCGCTGGAACGCACGCCGGTGATGCCCGAGAGCACCTGATGCAACAACTCGGACAGAAGCGGATCGGTGCGCAGGCGGTGCGCATAGGCGTCCGCGGTGGCGCTGGCAGAGGCGTAGGCACGATAAAGCGTCACCAAAGCCTGGGCGACGGCGGGGTTTTGTGCAACGAGCGCGTGGGCAGCGTCATGCGGAAGGCCGGCATTGCGAAGAACCGGATCCGCCAGCGCCTCCTCGAGTTCGTGAATGAGGCGATGCTCGCTCTCGCCTGTCAGGTCGCCGACGTCGATCCCAAGATGTTCGGCGATGCGACGCAACAGCGTGCCACCGACCTCGCGCTTGTTGGCTTCGATCAGGTTCAGATAACTCGGCGATATTCCCACCTGCCGCGCTAACCCGGCCTGCGATTGCTCCAGCGCCTTGCGACGCGTGCTGATCCTCAGCCCGATCGGCGCACGCATGTATTCCCCTTACTTCTTGTAAAGATATTGACAACACAAGGCGCGTGAAAGTGCAAGTGTTTACAAAATTATCGTTGTTTCACAATGACCTGTTGAATGGATTATCTGACAGGCGAATAGTTGGTCCAGCAGTGCGAGTCCCGACAAGAACGGACCGCATCGGCTTTTGGAGGAGGACCATATGACGAATTTCAAGAAGGGCATCAGCCGTCGCCGGCTCATCAAGACCGGCCTTGCCGGCGTGCTGGCGACCGGAGTTTCCCCCTATATCTTTTCACGTAGTGCCTTCGCTCAGGAATTCTGCAACGCCCCAACCGGGGACACTGTAACGCTCGGTTTCAACGTGCCACTGACCGGCGCCTATGCCGATGAGGGCGCCGACGAGCTGCGCGCGTTCGAACTGGCGGTCGAGCATCTCAACGGCGAAGGCGATGGCGGGATGATCCCGCATTTCTCGTCCGATGCGCTGACCGGCAACGGCATTCTCGGCAAGCGCGTCGCTTATGTGACGGGTGACACGCAGACCCAGTCCGATGCGGCCCGTGACTCTGCCCGCCGCATGATCGAGCGCGACGGGGCGCTGATGATATCGGGCGGGTCCTCATCCGGTGTTGCCATTGCCGTACAGGGTCTCTGCCAGGAAATGGGCGTGATCTTCATGGCGGCGCTGACGCACTCGAACGATACCACCGGCAAGGATCGCCGCCGCTATGGCTTCCGGCATTTCTTCAACGCCTATCAGTCCGGTATCGGCCTCGGGCCGCAGCTCGGCGATGCATACGGCACCGATCGACGCGCCTACCATTTGACTGCCGATTATACCTGGGGCTGGACCCAGGAAGAATCGATGATCGCCGCTACCGAGGCGCTCGGCTGGGAAACTGCAGAGACCGTCCGCACGCCTGTCGGCGCCGGCGACTTCTCGCAATACATCACACCCGTGCTTAATTCGGGCGCCGACGTGCTGATCCTCAACCATTACGGGTTTGATGGCGTCAACTCGCTGACGCAGGCGGTGCAATTCGGCCTCAAGGACCGCCAGGCAAACGGCAAGAACTTCCAGATCGTGCTGCCGCTGGTGTCCGACCTGATGGCGGCCGGCGCCGGCAACGCCATGCAGGGCGTTTTTGGTACCTCGAACTGGTACTGGAGCCAGCAGGATGAAGGCAGCAAGGCTTTCACCAACTCGTTCGGCGCAAAGTATGGCCGGCCACCATCACAGGCCGCGCATACATCCTACGTGCAGACGCTGCTCTATGCCGATGCTGCGGAACGGGCCGGCACGTTCTACCCGCCCGAAGTGATCCGCGCGCTCGAGGACTACGAATTCGACGGGCTCGGCAATGGGCCGACGCTCTATCGCGGCGCCGACCATCAGTGCTTCAAGGACGTCTTCGTGGTGCAGGGCAAGGAGAACCCGTCAAACGAATTCGATCTGCTCGAAGTCGTCTCCACCGCCTCACGGGACAACGTTACCTATGCGCCCGATTTCTTCGAGGGCGAGCTTGGGCCTTACGATCCGGCAATGTGCTGATCCTCAAGTAGAAGCTGACTGCCCGGCTGCCATGGCGGCCGGGTAATTTCTCTCAGTGGAGTGGCGGATGGAAGCGATCTTCGCTCAATTGCTCAACGGCCTCGACAAGGGCGGTGCCTATGCGCTGATTGCCCTCGGGCTTACCCTGGTGTTCGGCACGCTCGGGGTCGTCAATTTCGCGCATGGCGCGCTGTTCATGCTTGGCGCTTTCTGTGCCGTGGCGTTTCGCGAACTGATTACTTACGAGATCGTCACAACAGACCCGGAGCAACTTTCGCCCTGGGGCTCGCCGCTCGAGATCCGGACACCGATTGCACAGCAATACCTCGGTGACTGGGGCGCGGTGATCATCGACTATTCGGTGCCGCTATCGATCCTGCTGGCGATCCCGGTGATGCTGATCATCGGCATCGTCATGGAACGCGGGCTGATCAAGCATTTCTATAACCGTCCGCATGCCGAGCAGATCCTCGTCACGTTCGGTCTGGCGATCGTTCTGCAGGAGCTGGTCAAGACCTTCTTCGGGCCCAACCCGATCCCGCAGCCAATGCCGAGTACGTTTCGCGGCGCGGCGGATGTGGGCTCGTGGCTGGGCCTCACGCCCGGGGCCGTGACATATCCCTGGTGGCGGCTGGTCTACTTCCTGTTTTCGATCGGCATTCTCTCTGCGGTCTTTGCCTTTCTTCGCTTCACAACCTTCGGAATGGTGGTGCGCGCCGGCATGGCGGACCGTGAAACGGTGCGGCTGCTGGGGATCGACATAGACAGGCGTTTCACCCTGATGTTCGGCTTGGCCGCAGTGGTCGCGGGCCTCGCGGGCGTGATGTACACGCCGCTCCTGCCGCCAAACTATCACCTCGGCATGGAATTTCTGGTGCTGTCTTTCGTCGTTGTGGTGGTCGGCGGCATGGGATCGCTGCCGGGCGCTGTCGCTGCCGGGTTCCTGCTCGGCATATTGCAGTCCTTTGCCTCGATGACGGCGATCAAAAACCTCATACCCGGCATCGACCAGATCATCATCTACCTGCTGGCAGTGGTCATTCTACTGGTTCGCCCGCGCGGACTGATGGGCCGCCGCGGCGTCATGGAGTCTTGAGCGATGAACGTGCTTCGTCTTCCCCGCCAGGACGTCATCCTGTTCGCGGTCTTTGCCATCGTGGTGCTGACAATGCCGATCTGGCTGACCCCATTCGGTGCGGCCTATCCCGGGCTGATGCAGAAGTTCGCGATCTTTGCGATCTTCGCCGTGGGGTTCAACATCCTGTTTGGGCTGACGGGGTATCTCAGCTTCGGCCATGCGGCGTTCCTGGGCGTCGGTTCCTACACCGCTGTCTGGTCGTTCAAGCTGTTCACCATGGATGCGATCCCGGCGCTGATCTTTGCGGTGCTGATGTCGGGGGTGTTCGCGCTCGGCATCGGCTTCGTGAGCCTGAGGCGATCAGGAATCTACTTCGCCATTCTCACCCTCGCTTTTGCGCAGATGAGCTACAACCTCGCCTACTCGGTGCTGACGCCCATCACCAACGGCGAGACGGCACTGCAACTGACGAACAACGATCCGCGCGTGATCGACATGATGTTCATGGAACGGACTGCCGGACTCCCCTCGCCCAGTATCTTCGGCCAGCCGCTTGGCGGTATTGGCGGATTCTATCTCTGTGCCGTGCTGCTGCTCGTCGCATTCTTCATTGCACAGAAAGTGTTCGCCTCGCCGTTCGGCATGATGTTGCGTGCCATCAAGTCCAACCAGACGCGCATGAGTTACACAGGCTTCAACACGCGGCCCTATGCCCTCACCGCCTTTGTGATTTCGGGCATGTACGCGGGTCTCGCCGGGGGCCTACTGGCGGTGACGGACCCGCTGGCTGGCGCGGAACGGATGGAATGGACCGCATCCGGCGAAGTGGTGCTGATGACCATTCTTGGTGGCGTTGGCACACTGGTGGGCCCGGTGATCGGCGCGTGGCTGATCAAATACCTCGAAAACATCTTCTCCGCCTTCAACGAGGGAATGCTGCACGCAACGTTCTCATGGCTGCCGGACGGGGTTGAGGACATCGTTGTTGCCGTGACCTCGAAGTTTGTCGGCGAGGGCTGGCACCTGACGCTCGGCCTGGTGTTCGTGCTCATCGTTGTCTTCCTGCCAGGCGGGATCATGGAGGGCGTGCGCCGGATCCGCTCCGCCGTGGCGAACCGCCGCGACAACCGGCGAACGCGCTTCAGCACCAGCGCTGCGGAATAGGAGAGCGCAATGCAGTATTCCAACAACACAGTTCTGCACGTTGCGGATGTCCATAAGCGTTTCGCTGGCCTGCACGCTCTGGCCGATATCGACCTCGAGGTCGAAGAGGGCAAGACGCATGCGATCATCGGGCCGAACGGCGCCGGCAAGTCGACACTTCTCAACGTGATCGTGGGCCGTCTCGCGCCCTCGAGCGGCGCGGTGGTGTTCGATGGACAGGTGCTGACAGGCAAGAAGCCACATGAGATCAACCAGATGGGGGTCGCGCGTGTTTTCCAGACCCCTGAAATCTTCCCGGATCTTTCCGTGCTTCAAAACGTCATGACGCCGGCATTCGCAAAGCGTGATGGTGCGTTTCGCATCCGCATGCTGAATCCGCTGGCGAACGAGGCCGCCTTACGCGAAGAGGCCGAAGAGGCGCTTGCCGATGTCGGGATGATCGAACGACGGCATCTTCACGCCGCATCCCTGTCGCGCGGCGACAAAAGGCGGCTGGAGCTTGCGATGTGCCTGATCCAGAAGCCCCGCCTGCTGCTGCTCGACGAGCCGACCGCGGGCATGAGCCGGCACGATACCAACACCACCATCGAGCTGCTCAAGAAGATCAAGAGCCGTGGCATGACCAAGGTGATCATCGAGCACGACATGCATGTGGTGTTTTCGCTGGCAGACAAGATTTCGGTTCTCGCGGGCGGCAGGATCATTGCTGAAGGCGCACCAGACGCGGTGCGCGGCGATCCGCGGGTGCAGGAAGCCTATCTCGGGGGTGCCCATTGATGAGCGCAATGACGATGAAGGACGAATTTGTGGCTGACAGTGCTGCCGCCGACCGATCAGCGGCCTTCTTCTCCGTCAGGGATGTCCATGCCTATTATGGCGAGAGCTATATCGTGCAGGGCATCTCGTTCGAGATCCGCAAGGGCGAGATTCTGGCGCTGCTCGGACGCAATGGCGCCGGCAAGACATCGACACTGCGCACCATCGCCCGCACCGGTACGCCGCAGCTGAAATCCGGTGAGATCTGGATCGAGGGCAAACCGGTGCACCAGATGAAGCCGCATGAGGCGTCGCGCACGGGTATTCAACTTGTACCGGAAGATCGCCGGATCATTCAGGGACTGACGGTTGAAGAAAACCTCGCACTGGCGCAGGTCGCGCCGGGGCATGGCTGGCCGCTGGAGCGAATCTACGAGCACTTTCCGCGCCTTGCGGAGCGACGGCGACAAGACGGTGTGACGCTGTCAGGCGGCGAGCAGCAGATGCTGGCGATCGCGCGCGCTCTTGCGCGAGATATCAAACTGCTACTACTCGACGAACCCTATGAAGGCCTGGCGCCCGTTATCGTTCAGGAGATAGAAGGCATCCTCAACGCCATCAAGCCACTCGGGATCACGACGATCATTGTCGAGCAGAATGCGGTCGCCGCGCTGAGACTTTCGGATCGCGCGGTTATCCTCGATACGGGGGAAGTGGCGTTCACCGGCTCGGCAAAGGAGGTGCTGGACAATGCCGATTTGCGCCACGAGTATCTTGCGATCTAGCCTTCAGCCAGGTTGTGCATTGGCGTCGAAGGCCAAGGCCGCAGCACCCAGCGTGCCGGCGTCATTGCCATTCTTCGCTGAGACGATTCTGACGTTCGGATAGAGAGCCGGCCAAGTGTAGTGCGGCAGATGTCGCTCTATCGCCTCGAACAGCACCGGGCCGGCACCCGAAACTCCACCACCGATGATGCAGATCTCAATATTGGCGATGTTGGTGATGATGCCGATTGCCTGCGCAATTCGTAGCGCCACGGCATCGACCGCCCGAACCGCTGGTTCATGACCCTGCCCGGCCAGCGCGAAGTGTGCCCTCAAGTCATCGCCTATCAGCCCTTGCCGGGCGAAAGCGGCAGCGAAACCGGCCTTGCCGGCGAACGCCTCGAGCGTTCCGGGCTGGCCGTGGGTGTTAGGTGGGCCGGCAATATCGAGAACGATGGCGCCGAACTCGGGCGGCTGGCGTCCGGGACCGTGATTCGGACGCCCACCGCAGATCAACCCGCCTCCGACCCCGGTGCCGAGGGTGAGCATGGCGAAATTTTCGACGCCCTGCCCGGCGCCGAACATCATCTCTCCCATGGCAGCAGCCAGACCATCGTTTTCGATAGCCACCGGCAGATCGGTGGCATCGGCCAGATCTGGTACGATCCTGCCTTCGCCAAGCGCTGGCAGGTTTTCCCCTCCGTCGACGAATGTATAGCCGATGCGTTCGATATGCCCTGGGGTCGCCAATCCGATTCCGATGATCTTGTCCGAGGCGTCTGCGGCAAGACTGGCCACGGTGCCAGCCATTTCAGACAGCAGCTCGCTATAGGCAACGCCACGTTGCAAAGGATGGTAGTGGCGTCGCCGTACCTCGCCGACTTCTGTGACGAGGCTGTACTTGATTCCGGTGCCCCCGATATCGATCCCAACCGCAAGGCTCATCGCGACATCCGCTTGATCGACAGGCGCTGAGACATATCCGGATAAGGCATGGCCGAGGGGTCTAGCCCTCGCTTCACCGCCATCGCATTTGCCAACAACTGGAATGGCACGATCGCACTCAACAGGTCCATCGGGGCACTCAGCGTGGTGCTGGAAAGAGCGGGCCCGTGTCCTTTGCCGCTGGCTGTCAGGTCAACCACCCAGCAGGACAGATCATAGCTCTCGAGTGCTGTTCTCGTTTGCTCGGCCATTTCAAGATCGATTGGCGTGTCGGCCAATAGGATGGCACAGCTCTTTTTGCTCATCATGTGCAACCGGCCATGCAGCAACTCTTCCGTGGGATAGGCTGCAGCCGGCACACCGGTCGTTTCGGCGATCTTGAGCGCCGCTTCTGTTGCCGTGCCGAGATGCCGTCCGCGAGAGGCGAACATCAGATGGTCGACATCTTCCAGAGCGGATGCCGCTTCGTCCACGGCAGCGCCGGCGCTGTCCAAAGTCGCTTGCAGTGCGGCTTCCACATCTTCCGGGCTGATCACCGCAGGCGCGCCCATTGCCTCGACCAGCGCGATCAGGGTCGCGACCGAGCCCGTATACCCGACAGTCTTTGGACCAATCGCCTCATCGCCGATGGGCATGGGCACAAGTTTGGCGCCCACATCACTGATCGGCGCATTGCCGTCCGCTGTCAGAACAATCGTGTTGAAGCCGGCATCAACGGCGGCCTGTGCGGCGGCAATGCTGGTCGCGCTCTTGCCGGACTGCGACAGCACCACCACGAGGTCATAGCCAGCCTTACGCTCGACGCGATCCATAAAATCCAGCGGATTGAGCAAGGCAATATCCCGGCCCGTCGACAAGGACGGTGCAATGCACATCAGCGCATTAAGAGACGATCCCGAGCCTACCAGCGCGATCCGCTGCAGCGGCTTCTGGTCCCAGACGGGGAAGGCCTGGCGACCTGCAGCGAGGCATTCCGCGACGATCTTGGGTTGAGAGTGAATGTAGCGGATAAAGGCGTTGTCGTGCGGCATCAGACGGCCTGTTTGCGGTCGGTCCATTGTTGAGTCCACCCGTCATAGACGGCGTGCCCTCTCTCAATCGGCAACACGATGTCGGTACAGTCAAATGCTGAATGGTAGAACGCGCTGGCGATCTCGAGCGACTGACGGGAATCGCGGAGCGTAACCGGCAATGGTCGTCCTTTGACCACATGATCGAAGAAGCCGCGAAACTGTGCTTCAAAGCCCGCAGGCGTGGCGGTGACACCCTCGAGTTCCGAAGCGATCGCCGACTCGATCTCGGCGGTTTTGGGAAGAAAGCGCCACGGCTGGCGACCAGGCCGATAGGCATTGTGATCGCTTTCAATCGTCACGTTCTCGAACATCAGGCGAATGCGGCTGATCTGATCACTCGAACCAAGGGTGGCGCTAAAAGACCCGAGAGCGCCGTTCTTGAACTGCAGCGACGCGGTGGCGCAATCGTCCACCTCGATCTGGTTCACCCGTGTTGCGATGCGCCCGAACAGGCGATCGACCGGCCCCATGAGGTAGGTCACGAGGTCATGAATATGGATTGCCTGAGTCATCAGCACGCCACCCAGCTCGCTGGCCCAGCGGCCGCGCCATGGGTTGGCATAGTATGCCTGATCGCGAGACCAGAACGTTTCGGCAGACACGAAGAAAGGACGCCCTGCCAAATCGGCATCGATGATGCGCTTGGCCTGCTGTACACCCTGCCCGAAGCGGTATTGGAAGATCGGCATCAACGCGCCAGCGGACGCCTTTTCGATCTCGATGATCTCGTCGATCTCGCGCAGCGAGCCGACCAACGGCTTTTCGCAAATGACGTGCTTGCCGGCTGCAAGCACAGCCTTGATCTGATCAAAGTGAACGGTGGGAGGCGTGCAGATATCGATGACGTCGACATCCGGCATTGCCAGAAGATCTTCAAAGCGCGTCGTCGTTCGATCGATGCCGTGACGCTCGGCCACACTTGCCAGCCGCTGCGCGTCAAGATCGCAGAGTGCGACAACGTCAAACACATCACGGGCCAGTGAAAATCCATCGGTCAGGTGTTCTTCGCCGATCCCGCATCCGACGACCGCCACCCTGAGCTTTTCTTGCATCGTGCCTCCGCTGCGGCGCCGCGCCACAGAAAAATGCGCCCACCGAAAGGTGGACGCCAAAAACAAGATGACCGGGAGCGATGCTCCCGGTCACACACCTGACTACTCTTCGGAAGAGATTTCGGCGTTGATGTCGGCCATGTCGCTTTCCAGCGTCTCGTAGGTCTGCTCAAGGGTGAGCTCCCCGACGATCAGCTGCGACATGCGCTGCACGATGGTGTTGAAGAACGCGGTGTTACCAGTTGCGGTGTTGAGCTGGTAAGCCTGCGGGATCGGCGTATCACGGTTGTTGTTGAACACCGTCATCGCATTCTGAACGTTCTCGTTGTCGGTCTGGTACTGCAGATCACCAACATCGGCACCCGGGATCAGGATGAACTCTTCGGCGAGCTGGCGCTGAACGTCTGCGCTACCGATATAGTGCATGAACTCGGCCGCAGCCTCCGGGTAATCGGTGTGCTCGAAGGCCATGATCGACGTGCCACCGGGCATCGCAACGCAGCCTGCTGGGCCGCAAGGTGCCTGAATCGCCGTCCACTGGAAGGCGTCGCCGATCATGTCGTCAAACGTACCGACCATCCAGTTGCCGGCGAGGTAGGTGACGGCATTGGCGTTGGCAAACTCTTCACCCATGGACTTGTAGGCAGCGCCGCCAGCGGCACCCCACATTTCCTTCGGGAACGCACCGGTCTCGGTGTAGCCGTAAAGCTGTTCGATAACGCCCTGTGCAGCCTCATCGGGGAAGGTATACTCGCCGTTCTCGTTGATCATCTCGGAACCGGACGACAGCAAGGGGCCCGCCATACGGTGGCCTGAGCGATCGAGGGTGAACGGGATAGCAACGCCGGTCGCCTCGGCAACTTCAACCGATGCCTGAACGATTTCGTCGAGCGTCGCGCCGGGCTGCGGCAGTTCGACACCGGCCTGCTCGAACAGGGTGACGTTGACGAACGGCAGGTTGAAGGTCTGGGTCCAGATGATGCCGTTGATGCTGTCGGAATCGGCAGGCTCGCCTTCACGCATCGTCGACAGGCCCTGGCCATAAAGCTCGGCGAAGGCGTCGGCGTCGTCGAGGTAAGGACGCAGGTCGAGCGCGTAGCGGCTCAGCGTGCGGTCTGCGACCTTCGCGATATCCGGACCTTCGCCGACAGCGAGCTGCATCGGAAGCTGGCGCATCACGGCGTCATAGCCGGTCGAGATAAACTCGACATTGATGTCCGGATGTTCCTCGTTGAACTGCTGGGTCAGCTCCTCAACACGCTCGGTGTTGGCCGGATTGTCGTCGGTATACAGGAATGTCAGCTGTGCTTCCTGAGCGGAAACAGTGGCAGCCGAGATGGCCGTGATCGCGGCAGCGCCCATCAGGGCGCGCTTAAAGGTGGTCGACATGCAGTCCTCCAATACTGCTAGTGCAAAAATTTTAGCAAACTCTCGTTAGCTGTCTCTTCCTAGCATTGACATGTGCCTAGAACAAGACTTGTATGCGCCGCACTCATGGCGGCTGTCATGAAACTATTTTAGTAAAGGCATCGAATGTCGCATTCACGCTATCAGACCGCCCTCGAAAATGGCGGACCGGTTGCATTGTGGGAGCTGGGTCCGGTGATCGAGGCGGACTTTTCCGGTCTTCCTGCTCCCGCCGATGATCCGGTGCAGTACGTCTTTCGGAACGGCTTTACCGGAACCGGCCACTTGCCATGCCGGTCTGCTTTTCTGACCGAGATGAAGGGGCGCGCCATTTCGCCGCCTGAATACTGGGTACGTGACGGCTTTTATGCTCCGCTCGACAATCCGCGTATCGAGTTCAACGGGTTTTGCTATACGCCCAGGCATTGCCGCCGCTGGCTCAGGACAACGATCTCTGCCAGCCAAGCAGGCGACTATGCCTTTACGCTATCGACATGCGGAGGCGCGCGCATCTGGATGAACGGGCGCGAGATAGCGCGCTTCGAACCGTTCGAACGCAACACCCAGCACTCGTGCGAAATTCAGCTGCCGCTGGCTGAAGGCGACAATGAGATCCTTCTGCATATGGAAGATCTTTTCGAGCGCGATACCAACTGGCTGGTCGAACTGCGCTACACCGGCACAGCGCCGCTCGAAGTCGGCATCTCGGCGCAAACGGATCCGCAGCGTATTGCGCGCGTTCGCAGCATGGCGGCCGACGTTCGGCCGACACGGGACTATTTCGTTGATGAGCCGTTCGTCCTGGCTTTTGACGAGGCTCCAGATTTCGACGTGCCGGTTGCGGTCAAGGTGGTTTCGCATCAGCACGACCGGGCGACGCTTTTAGACAAGGAACTCGTTCTCAAGGCCGGGCAGAAGACGCTCGATCTCGGCCCTGCCCGTGATATCCGCGAAGGCTATCACTGGGTTTCGCTGACATTCCATGTTGGCGATGTAACGATTTCGCGCGTCATCGATGCCGCCTTCCTGCGCGCCGTGAAGCCGGGCGCCGGTGCGGACACTGAGGCCAAGCGCAAGGCCGAGGCACTGGCCTTTGCCGCCGAGCATGGCGATCCGCGCATGGGGCGGCTTTTGGCGCTGTTTGCCACCGGCACGCGCGACGATGTGGCGGTTCAGGCGATCCTGACGGCGACGCTGGAGTCGATCGAACGGCGCGAAGACTGCTCCGATTTCATCATGGTACCCTTGCTATGGGCGTGGGGGATGTTCCGCGAAGACATTCCCGCCCGGTTTCAGCAGCGTATCCGGCACGCGGTGCTCGGCTGGCGTTACTGGGTGGATGAGCCCGGCAATGATGTGATGTGGTTCTGGAGTGAGAACCACACGCTTTGCTTCCACGTGTCGCAATATATCGCCGGCGGTCTGTTCCCCGATGACACCTTTACCTGCTCTGGCCGTACCGGTCGCGAGCAGCAGGCAGTTGCTGAAGAGCGGCTCGGGTTATGGTTCGATGCGGTCGAAGAGCATGGCTTTGTCGAATGGAATTCGGCTGCGTACTACCCGATCGACTTCATTGGCATCTTCGGGCTCTACCAGTGGTGCGACGGCACGCTGAGGGAGCGCTGCCGCAAGCTCCTCGACAAGCTGTTCATCATGACCGGCCTCCACACACTCAAGGGCGTTCCGGCAGGATCACAGGGCCGCGCCTATGACAAGGAACTGCGCGCCGGGCCGCTGACAGAACTCGCGCCGTTTGCACGGGTGGCCTTCGGCGAAGGCTGGTTGAACCCGGGCGTGGCTGCATTGCCGCTCTATTGCCTGAGCGACTACAGCGCTCCTGAAGAAGGCAGCCGCGCCGCGCTTTGGGAAAACGCCACCGGAATCGAGGCGCGCTATACGCAGGGCCACGACAATAACGGCAAGCTGGTGCTCTACAAGAATGCCGGCGCGATGTTGTCGAGCGTGGTCGAGCACGCGCCCGGCAAAAAGGGCCACCAGCAGCATGTCGTCGACGTGCGGCTGGCCGGGCATCCGATGGCGCGGCTGTGGGTGAACCATCCGGGTGAGCCCGACCCATGGGGCGTCAAGCGGCCCTCGTTCTGGTCCGGCAACGGCATTCTGCCACTTGTGAACCAGTATAGAGATACCGCGCTGATGCTCTACGATCTCGGCGATAATCCGGAAATGGACTTCGTCCATGCGTTCGCTGCTGCCGATGGGCTTGATGAGCTGACGCTCGACGGCCAGTGGCTCTTCGCCCGCAGTGGCGATGGCTATGCCGCGATATGGGCTTCCCGCCCCCTGGTCGCAATCGATGCCGGAGCAACAGCCGGGCGCGAGTTCCGCGCCAAAGGGACACGGTCCGGATTTGTCGTTCGCGTCTCAAGCGGCGCTGGCGCCTCCGGGTTCAAAGACTTCGTCACTGCTAGCATGGCTGCGACACCCACCATCTCCGATGCGCACGGCCAGATCGCAGTCCGCACCGAAGACGGCACAGAATTGGCGCTTGGCTGGAGCTCCGGCTTCAGCATCAACGGCGTCGCCACCCCATTCGAAACACTGACCCCCGACCCGCAAATTGTCTGGGGCAACACCACAGCCTCCGGCCAGTAGGCCGTGACCGACCAGGAGTCTGAGCATTGGCCAGTCTGAGCATTGATCACGTCGTCAAGAACTTCGGCAATGTCGAAGTCATCAAGGATGTCAGCCTGAAGGTAAAAGACGGCGAATTCGTCGTTCTCGTTGGCCCTTCGGGTTGCGGCAAATCCACCCTGCTGCGCCTTATCGCGGGGCTCGAGGATGTCACCAAGGGCGACATCTTCGTTGGCGACGAAAACGTCACCCGCAGGTCGCCGGCGCAGCGCCGTATCGCAATGGTCTTCCAGTCCTATGCGCTTTATCCGCATATGTCGGTGCGCAAGAACCTGGCATTCGGCCTTGAGAACCTGCGCATGGACCGCAAGGAAATCAACGACCGGGTGTCGCGCGCGGCTGACATGCTAGGGCTTGAGAAGCTGCTCGACCGGCGCCCGAAAGCGTTGTCGGGCGGCCAGCGCCAGCGCGTCGCCATTGGCCGCGCCATCGTGCGTGAACCCTCAATGTTCCTGTTCGACGAGCCGCTGTCGAATCTCGACGCCAAGCTGCGCGTCCAGACGCGCGGCGAGATCATCAAGCTGCACCGCCAGCTCAAGTCGACGATGGTATACGTCACCCACGACCAGGTCGAGGCGATGACGATGGCCGACAGGATTGTCGTCATGCATGACGGCATCATGGAGCAGGTCGGCACGCCGCTCGAACTTTTTGACACCCCAGCAAATCTGTTCGTTGCAGGCTTTATCGGCTCGCCGAAGATGAACTTCTTCGATGCCACCGTGACGAGCACGTCCGGGGGCACCGTTACAGCCGATACCACCGGGCTCGGCGAGATTGCGCTGCCAATTCCCTCAGACAGCGTCAAGGACGGCGAAAAGCTGGTGATCGGTGTCCGCCCGTCCCATACGGAGGTGGGTGAAGGCCCGTTCCGGCTGACGGTGGAATACCAGGAAAGCCTTGGCACGGAGACGTTCATCTATGGCCGTCTTGCCGGTGTTGAAGAGCTGATCACGCTGCACGTCCAGCACCACTATGAAACCGATTCCGGTGTTGAACTTTCGTTCAACCTGCCTGCCGAACGGCTTCATGTCTTCCGCGCTTCCGACGAGAACCGCATTCCCACGACGACGGCCATGCAGAAGGGAGCGAGCCAGTGACCCAGGTCAAATCGCTGCTGGGCACGCTTGTTGGCTGGCTCGTCAGCATCATCGAAATCCCGTTCAACCTGATCGAGCGCGTGATCGGCGGTCGGCGAATGCCATGGGTGTTCATGCTGCCGAACCTCGTGATTTTCGGGGTTTTCACGTTCTTGCCGATTGGTCTGCTGGTGTTCTATGCCTTCACCGGCGGTACAGAGATTGTGCTTACTGACCGCCCATTCATCGGTCTCGACAATTTCACTCGGCTGTTCTCGTGCGAGAACTTCCTCTCGCCCTATAGCTGCCGGGAGTCGATGTTCTGGATCGCGGTGCAGAATACCGTCTGGTACGTGCTGCTTACCGTTTCCGGCATGCTTGCCGTGTCACTGATAACAGCACTTGTGCTCGACAAGATTACCAAGGGACGCGGTTTCTTCCGCGCGGTCTTCTTTTATCCGGTGCTGCTGTCGCCGGTGGTGGTTGGTCTCGTATGGCGCTGGTTCCTTGATACCAACGGCCTGCTGAACTCGCTGCTGGTCGATATCGGCATGGAGCGCATCATCTTCATGCTCGATGTGTTCTGGTCGAGGTTCTGGGTGATCGGCGTGTCGATCTGGTTTCAGATGGGCTTTTACACTCTCATCATCCTTGCCGGTCTGCAGGCAATTCCGCGCGACATTTATGAAGCTGCCGCCATCGACGGAACGCCGCGGTGGCGCGTGTTCACCAACATCACCCTGCCGATGCTGATGCCGAACCTCGTCGTCGTCCTCGTCCTCCTGATGATCCGCTCGGTGCAGGTGTTTGACGAAGCCTATGTGCTTACCAATGGAGGCGGACCCGGCACCGCAAACACCTTCCTGGTGCAGTACATCTATGAAACTGCGTTTGCCAGCGACATCAGGTTGTATGGCCTTGCCTCGGCCGCTTCTGTTGCAATGGGTGTCGTGCTGCTCATTCTTACTCTCATCCAGCTCGGGCTGGCGAAGAAAGCGGAGTAATCCATGTCTTCCATTGTAAACTTTCTCAGCCGCACCCGAGGCAAGAACGGCCCGGACCTCACCGACTGGCTATCCTGGTTCTGGCTGCTCGTCGGCACGCTGATCGTGGCGATCCCCATCGCATGGGCGGCGGTTTCATCGCTCAAGCAGCCGAGCGAGATCCAGCGTTTCCCGCCGAGTTTCCTGCCGGTTGCACCGGTTCAGATCCAGGTTGAGGGCTACGACAGTTCTCTTGGCCTTTGGGAAGCGGAGATCGACGGGGATACGCGCGAACTGGCTCTGATCCGTCGTATTGGCATTCAGGCGCAGATGGTTGACCCGGAGAACCCGGGAGAGACCATTAACGTCCCGACCAGCGCCATTTCCCCGGTCGAAAGCCTGTCGATCGCGCCGACGAACTATACGGACCCTCTCGAGCGCTTCAACTTTCTGACCTACCTGAAGAACTCTGTCTTCGTGACGACAATGGCGACGATATTGACGTTGTTGCTCAACTCCATGGCCGCCTTTGCCTTATCGAAGTACAAGTTCAGGGGGCGGAACGCGATGTTCATCATCATCATTTCGACCCTGATGATTCCGCTCTCTGTCGTGATCGTGCCTGCCTTCCTCGTGGTGGTCGGGCTGAACATGATCGACAATCTGTGGGGCGTGATCCTGCCGACGATTGCTACGCCAACGGGGGTGTTCCTGCTGCGCCAGTACATGCTGACGATTCCAGATGAACTGATCGAGGCGGCGCGTATCGATGCCGCCAGCGAGTTCCGTATCTTCTGGCGCGTCGTACTGCCGCTGACGGCCCCTGCCCTCGCGGTGCTGGCGATCTTCTCGGTGATCTGGCGCTGGAACGACTTCCTGTGGCCACTGATTGTTTTGATCCGGCCGGACAACTTCACGCTTCAGGTCGGCCTCAATGCGTTCCAGGGGCAGTTTACGACGCAGTGGCACTACATCCTTGCGATGACCATGCTCAGCCTTGCTCCGGTCACCGTGATCTTCGTGTTCCTGCAACGCTATATCACGGCCGGTATTGCCAATACCGGCATCAAGTAGAGCGAGTGTGACCGTGGACGAACCCAACAGCGATGCTGCGCTAAAGCCGCGGGCCAAAGTCGGTCTCAAAGAGATCGCGCGGGAAGCCGAGGTTTCGATCAGCACGGTCTCGCACGTGATGAACGGTACGGCACGCATCTCCGACGAGGTGCGTGCCAGGGTGATGCGGGTAGCGCAGGAGCTCGGTTACCTCGGCATGCGCAGGCAGCGGGCCAATACGGGCACGCTGTCCAAGCTGCTGCTGGCGGTGCCAGCTTATGGCCTGGCGCAAACTGAGGCGAACCTGTTTCTCTGGAACATCCTCTCGGCATTCAGAACGCGCTGCGCCGAACTGAACATCGCTTTGGTGCCACACTCTCCTCCCGGTGAAAATCTCACCGCAGAAGGTATCGTCCAGGCGGCGGCGAGCAATGCCTGCGACGCCGTGATGCTGATGCACGACGATCGCCCGGAGTTGCTCGAGCCGCTGGCAGCTGTTCGCAATCAGCTTCCACCAACGGTCCTCGTCAACGGCGAAGACCCGAACATGAATCTCGATACGGTATCGCCGCAGAACCGCTTCGCCGCCGGTCGCGCGGTGCGCTGGTTGACAGAGCTCGGGCATCGGCGGGTGCTGCACGTCACGTGGGGTGGTCGCACGACGATCGCGCGGCGGCGTGACGGATTCCACGATGCCATGGCGCAGGTAGGCATACCCGCGCACGAGGCCTCGGTGCTCTCCTTTCAGACCTGGGATCTGGCGCTGGCCGAACAGGTGCTGTCCGAAAAACTCGTTGAAATTGTTCGGCGTGAGAAGATCACTGCGATTTTCTGTGCTGCCGACAACGTAGCGCTACACGCGCTAAACGTGCTGCGCAGGGCCGGCATCCGCGTGCCGGAGGATGTCTCACTCGTCGGCTTCGACAATGTGATGCATGCCGAAATGAGCTCGCCGCCACTTTCAACGGTGGAAGTGCCGGTCAATCATATCGGGTCCGTGGCGCTTCGCCTGCTCGAAGAGCGGCTGATAGAGCCCTTCGATCCGACGGCGCCAACGCGACGTGTCGAGCTCGAATGCCGCCTTATCAAGCGCGCCAGTGTCGCCGCGCCAGCAAGCTGAGGTCACCCGTGCCAGACATCTCAATCCGACCAGTTGCGGAACACGCGGCCCAACTCGCTGATACAATTCTCGAGGCAGTGGACGTCGCGACTTCCGAGAACCGCAAATATCTGCTCGGCTGCCCCACCGGCCGCACCCCTACCCCGCTCTATAAGGCCATGGCCGAGAGGCTGGCGCGGCACCCACAGAGCCTTCGCGCGCTGGTTCTGGTTATGATGGACGAATATGTCGAGCAGGCGCCAGATGGAAACTTTACCTATATCGATGCAGAGGCGCACAATTCGTGCCGCCGGTTTGCGCGTGATGACATACAACGGCGCCTGAACGCTTCCCTGCCCGCTTCGATGCAACTGCCCGACGCCAATGTCTGGTTCCCGGGCCCGCATAATCCGGCAGCGTATGACGAGCGAATAAGCCATGCCGGGGGCCTCGGGTTCTTCATCCTGGCGTCGGGCGCCAGTGATGGCCACGTAGCCTTCAATCCGCCCGGCACAGCCGCTGAAAGCCGTACGCGGATTGTGCCGCTGGCCGAACAGACACGCATCGACAACATGGGCACGTTCCCGGGCTTCGCTTCCCTCGACGAAGTTCCAACGCACGGCATTTCGGTCGGTATCGCGACCATTGCTGAAGCACGTAGCGCCGCCATGCTCCTGTTCGGCGCGCAAAAGGCCGAGGCGTTCCGCCAGATCACCGGCGTGAGTGATTACCGTTCGGAGTGGCCGGCAACCGTGATACATCTCGTTCGCAACGGGCGCATACTGGCTGACGAGGCCGCTGCGCAGGTGGATGCCAGTTAGTCCTGCTGGCGATCGATCCACGGCGATCCAGAGGCTGACAACAGCGTGACGAAGAGCGCGTTGATCGGCGTCTCAATGTTGTGCTTTTGTCCCAACCTAACGATCACCCCGTTGCGGGCATCGAGCTCCATGGGGCGTCCGGCCAGCCGGTCAGCATACATTGAATTGCCGGCACCTTCGGGCGCGTTACGTGCGCCTTCGACCACCTGATCGATCAGACTGTCTTCGAGCATGGCGCCTTCGGCGCGTCCCACGTCTACGCACTCTGCCACCAGCCCGCGCACCAGTGTTTCAACCTCGCGCGACCACACGGGGCCGGTGGCCCGCATGGTCAAAGTCGTGAATGCGCCGGCGCAGTTGAGGCACAGCTTCGCCCAGGCGCGCGATTGCCAGTCCGGTACGGCAGAGACATCTATCTCAGTGCCGGCAAAGAGCTGCACCGCAGCATCGCCATTGGCACCGTGCGGAACCACGATCCATCCGAGCCGGTGCTGAACCATATGCCCGGGGGCCGATCGTGCCGCCGGTATGTCGGCAACCGCGGGGACGATACGGTCCTCTGGCACATGTCCAGCAAAATGCGCGACACGTTCCACCCCGTTCTGCAACACGATAACGCGCGTTGCCGGCCCGAGGAGTGGCTTCAGCCAGAGCGCGGCAGACGAAGCATCGTAGGCCTTGGTTGCGACAACCACCCAATCCACCGGAGCCTGCACTGAAGCTGGGTCGGTCGCCACTTCCGGTGTGGCGCGCAAGGTCCCTTTCGGCGTTTCGACCTCAAGACGTTCGAAGGGCGTTCGGGCACATATGGTGATACGATGCTCCCGATCCTGCGCAAGCCAGCAGGCCACGGTTCCGCCGAGCGCGCCCGGGCCGATAATTGCAATAGACGTCATACACCCTCCCCGTGAGCACAGGCACCAGACCGTAACGGTCGTCCTCGGTCAAGCGGTCAACCGAGCGTCCAGCACCGTGTTTTTCAAGGGTTTGCGTGCCTACGACCGGTTTACGCAAGGAAAATCCACTTCCCCTCTTGCGCATCGGCCTCGAAACCGGCTAGGTCCGGCCTTGGAGAGGTGGCCGAGTGGTCGAAGGCACGCCCCTGCTAAGGGCGCAGATGGTTTAGAGCTGTCTCGAGGGTTCGAATCCCTTCCTCTCCGCCACTGTTTTACCCAATCAGCCGGGCTTCGCCGGGAGTCCGAGATAGCTTTCCCCTCATGTCCGAGGGCATAAGCTTCGCGACCTTGACTGTTTAAGTTGCCCGCGATCAATCGCTCACAGCAACTTTGCTTCCTCGAGCACCGCCGGCGAGCAAGCGCTCAACCGTAGCGCGGCCCGGGCCTTGGTGCCGCCGGTAACAAGCACACGCTTGCCGTGATCTCCAGACTCTTGATGGCGTCGTTGGCCAACGTGAAGCGATAGGTGAAGCGGATCGGGCTGCCTGGAAAGTCGCCATGCGCCGGACCTTCCAGCACGACAGCACCACCTTCTTCGCGAACCGTTTCAGGCGTGAAGACTGCCTTTACTGGGATCACCTCTTCTTCAAACAAACGGCGAATTGCTTGCTGTCCGTCAAAGTGCTTGCCGTTGTCGATGAATAGGGCATCGGAAGCAAAAGGCTTCATCATGCCGTTGATGTCCAGACACGCGTTGGCTTCGATGTAATCCGCGATCGGCTTGGCTAACTTCAATGTCATTAATCATCTCCTTGTTGGTGATGACCTGAACTTAAGCTTGGACTTTGCCCCTGATAATCGCGATTAATCTGTATGGGGTATTGCGGAAAACGGGACAATGGCGCGCCACTCTCTGATCGAGCTCGATGCTGTTTTGGCCATTGTCCGCTGCGGCTCGTTTCGCGCGGCGGCGCTTGAGCTGGGCATGTCCACCACCGCCATCAGCAACGCGGTCATCAAGCTCGAGCGTGAGCTTAATGTGCGCCTTTTCAATCGCACAACGCGCAGCGTCTCGCTCACTCATGCCGGGCGGATCTTCGTCGCCCAGATTAAGCCGGCTCTGGAGGGCATCCAGAAGGCGATGAACACGGCGCGTTCTCAACAGGAGACCCCGTCCGGCACTCTGCGCATCAACGCCTTTGCGACGGGGGCGCGCGAGATCATGTCGCCTTTGATCGTGACTTACCTCCAGCGCTATCCGCAGGTGCAAATCGATATCGTCACAGAGGGCCGGCTAATCGATGTCGTGGCCGCGGGGTTCGACCTTGGGCTGCGTAGTGCCGACCTGGTGCCGAACGACGCGATCGCCATTCCGCTAAGCCAAACTCGCCGCATGGTCGTTGCAGCGTCGCCCACGTTTTTTGAGACCCGGCCAATGCCGCAGGTTCCGCAGGATCTGCTCTCACTCCCCTGCGTGTGTGGGCGACTTCCCGACGGGAGGCCGCTCCGATGGCGGTTCGCAAGGGATGGCGAAGAACTGCAGCTCGATGTCGAGGGGCCAATAACGCTTGACGAAGCGTCTCTGTCCCGGATTGCGGTGACCAACGGCGTTGGCGTCGGCTATTTCATGGAAAGTGATGTCCGCGAGGACCTTGCTGCCGGACGCCTCATGCGCATTCTTGAAGACTGGACACCGCCCCTCGCTCCGCTCTGCCTCTATTACTACAACCGACGCAATTCCTCCGCGGCCTTTCAGGCGTTCATTGCCCTCGCGCGAGATTTCACCGCAGGACGGCTCGGATAGCTCTCAACTCCGGATAGCAGGTCAGGAATTCAAACAGGTTGGGGCGCGTTTCAGACGGGCGGCAATTGTCCCCATCTCGAATGAAGCGGTGACTCTTGCTGACCCAGAAGCTGACTCTTGTTTCAACGACATTGCTATATCGGCAGCAGTGCACCTGGGGTAAGCGAGGACCTCAAGGCGCCTATAGGTCGCCTGCCTCGGCCTTTGTCGGGCAGTTGGCGATGGAAATGGTGGTGGTCGATGTCAGCTGGCTCGCCGGCTACATCTTGGCTAGTTCGCGTTCTCGAGGCTTGATGCTGCCAGCTGAACCAGGCACTCGCTCGTACACTGCTTCGATAACGAATTGCGTTCGGGACGCGGCTTGAGGCCGGTTCACTATTTGTGGCGTTTGTCCTAACGGAGCCAAGCGCTCAAGGGCCTCCCGCAGTGTTGGCCGCAGCGGATCTGAGAATATCACGGCGCTGATAGTCAGGCAGGTCTGGGCATTACAGCCCAACTTTACCAGAGTGGTCTCCAACTCATAGGAAAGTGCATCGAGGTCGTTCAGCTCCGTAGACATCGGTGCGGAAATCTCCGCCACGCATCCCCATGTGAGCTCTTTGCCTACCACATCAAGCATTTATCCCACCACACCGCTGACATCGACGACATAGAGCTGACGCGAGCCTTCGTGGGCGGAATCTATGCTGACTTGCTTGCCATCCCGGCTCCAGCGCGGGTGAAGATCGCATCTGATCTCGTTCTTTAGCTCCGGAGGCGAGTAGAACTTGCCGATATTCACACGCCGACCCGTGCTGAGTTCGAACAGTATGAGCGTTCTCTTGTGCTCTGCGTCAGGATACGTGTCCGTAAGCATCCATTTGCCATCGGGCGAGATCGAGCAGTGACCATCCGACGAAAAGACGTCTTCGCCGATGACCGTGAACTTGTCCGTGTCGAGGTCGTACAGCGCGTACTGGTCGTTTTCGGTGCCGGGTGTGCGTGCATAGGCAACGATGCGGCGCTCATCGAGGTAGCCGAAATGCGAGAAGTAGGTGTTGTCATGCACCAGCCTGAGGTTCGAACCGTCGGCTGCAGCACAAAAGAAACGATCGTTGAAGCGCTTGCGCGGGTCGAATTGGCAGCGATTGAGAAAAACGAAGTTACTGCCATCAGGTGATACTGTCAGGTGATTGACCCAATGTGGCCCTTCATGCATCCGGGGGATGGTTTCGAACTCGAACAGCTGCTGCAGCGAAATCAGTAGCTCGCTGTCGCCGCTCTCGAGGTCAATTCGATAGACGCCATCGTCGGCCGGATGCGGATCTGGCAGGGTATTCTCGACGCCATCGGCATAGCCATAGCCAGGCCGGGTGTAATGCAGACGGGCGTAATTGAGACCGACCGCATAATCTCTGCAGACTGCATAGAAAGAGTGTGAGAGCCGCCGTTTCTCGCCGGTCTCGATATTATGGATTACCGCGAAGAAACGATCATCTTCCCGGACGTTGTAAATGATTGTGTGCTCTGGTTCCGAGGGCAGCCACTGCAGCATAGTGCCCTGCTGCCAGCTCCAGGCGGTGGTTTCCGCCAATGGAATCCAGCGGTCGGAGTTATGAGTGTCGATCATCCCGATGATGGCAACGTCGTCACGGGTCGGTTGACGATCAAGAAAGCTGGTCTCAAGCGCCAGATGGTAGCGACCCGAAGCATTCCACGGAAATTTGTCGTAGTAACCGAAATAGTGCTGATTGCCGCTGGTGATGCGCCGCATGGGGGCTTCATGATCCTCGATCTTGTCCGACGCGGAAATGGCGCCTGGGCCTGAGCCGCTTTGAGCGTCGGCGACGGACAACGCGATGTGACGATCGATGCGGATCATTGAAAAATACTCCGTTAGGGGCGGTGTGATGACGACATCGTAGTTGCCGGATGCCAAGTTGACAGTTGCAGACAAAGCCAAGCGCTGGGGGGCGGCGCTCATCTGGACGTCGCGCTGCGCATAAGTGCGGCCATCTTCATCAGTGAGGCTGAGTAGGAGCGTGCAAGACTCTCCAGTCCACGGCGCCACCGTCACGACAATGGGCTTTCCCTGTTTTGGCTCTTCGATGTCAAAGTGCTGAAGGGCGCACTCATACATCTGGCGCCGGGTTTCGGTCTCGCTCATGCGTTGATCGCTTCAGCTGGCTTGTCGACACCCTGCAGGCCCAGCGTCTCGGCATAGTGGCAACGCGCACTGTGACCCGGCATCACTTCGCGCAATGCAGGCTCCTCGCGGACGCAGCGATCACCATCATTGTACTGGCAGCGGGTGTGGAAGGGACAACCGGAAGGGCGCGCGAAAGGATCGGGCACGCTGCCCTTGATCGAGACCAGACGACGCCCGAGCTTTCTCTGGCCAAGGCGCGGGATGGAATGCAGCAGTCCGTGCGTATAAGGATGGCGCGGCGCAGTAAACAGCTCTTTGACCGAGCCGGCCTCCACCACCTGCCCCATATACATGACCACGACATGTTCAGTCATTTGCGCGACGACTCCGAGGTCGTGCGTGACGAACATGATCGCCATGTTGAATTCGCTCTGGAGGCGCCGCATCAAGTCAAGGATCTGCGCCTGGGTGGTCACGTCGAGCGCGGTCGTCGGCTCGTCGGCGATCAGAAGCCGTGGTTCGCATGAGAGCGCCATGGCGATCATGGCGCGCTGGCGCATGCCACCAGAAATCTCGTGCGGGTATTGATCGACGATCTGCTCAGGGCGCGGCATCGCAACCTTGCCGAGCATTTCGATGGCGATAGACCGCGCTTCGGTGTTGGAAACCGACTTGTGAAGCACGATCGCCTCGATGATCTGGTCACCGATGGTATGGACCGGCGACAGAGAACTCATCGGCTCCTGGAAAATCATAGCGATCTCGTCACCGCGGATTGATCGGATCTTTCGGCTGTTGGGGTCCAGTTTCACCATGTCCACCGTCTCGCCATCGCGTCGGGTGAACTCGATGCTGCCGCCGATAATCCGGCCGGGATGCGGCACGATCCGGAGGATCGAGCGCAGCATGACCGACTTGCCGCAGCCGCTCTCGCCGACAATTCCCACCGTCTCTCCTCGATGAACCTCAAGGCTGGTACCCGCGACAGCACGCACAGTTCCTTGGGGTGTATCGTAGTGTGTATGCAGGTCGTCGATTTTCAGGATGGTATTGCTGTCGCTCATGCCTCCACCCCCTCGACCAGCGTGTCACTGGCGCCGCTGAGCGATAGTTCTTCCGCGCGATGGCAACGCACCCAGCGCCCCGGTTCCAGTTCGCGTAACTGCGGCTCTTCAGTTCGACAGCGATTGACACAGTAGCTACACCGGGGATGAAAATGGCAACCGTCAGGCCGATTGACGGCGTTTGCCAAATCGCCCTCTAGGATCTTGGGCTGCCGGACGGAATACGGATTGGCCTCCGGCACTGCCGACATCAAAGCTTCGGTGTAGGGGTGCAGCGGCTTGTCGAACAGCCGCTCGGTGTCCGACAACTCCACAATCTCGCCGACATACATCACCGCGACCCGATCGCAGAGATACTCAACGACACCCAAATCATGAGCGATGAACAGGTAAGTGAGGTTCTGTTCGGTCTGCAAATCCTGAAGCAGGTTGAGAATCTGCGCCTGCACCGAGACATCGAGCGCAGAGACCGGTTCATCGCACACGATAACCCGAGGGTTGAGGGCAAGTGCGCGCGCTATACCGATCCGCTGACGCTGGCCGCCGGAGAAAGCATGGGGGTAGCGCGACATATGATCGGCACGAAGACCGACGCGCTCCAGCAACTCTCCAACACGCCGCTTCACCTCTGCCCCCTTTGCAAGCCCGTTTACGATCATCGGCTCGCCGATAATATCGAGTAGCGTCATGCGCGGGTTGAGCGAGGAGATGGGATCCTGAAAGATCATCTGAACGTCGAGCCGATAGGGCCGCAACGCCTTTCCCTTGAGCCTGGCGAGATCGACTGGTTCTTTCTCGTCTTTAGGGCGGTAGAGCATTTGCCCATCGGTGGGCTCCAGTGCTCGTGCGATACACCGTCCGAGAGTGGTCTTGCCGCAACCGCTCTCGCCGACAATGCCGAAAGTCTCACCTTCGATAACATCGAAACTGATGCCATCAACTGCTCGAAGCGGGTTGGGGGCCGGACCGAATAACGGCTTCTTGCCGCCATAATGCTTCTTGAGCTGGCGAACACTGAGAATAGGCGTGGCGGTTTGCGTGGTATGTTCAGACAACGCGCGACCTCCTAGCGGGAAAACGGATCGGCTGCGTCACGCGCGCCGTCACCGACAAAGTTGAAGGCAAGCACGACAAGGATCACGCACAGGGCCGGCCCAATCCAGATCCACGGATAGAACTGGACGATCTGCACGCTCTGCGCTTCCTGTAGCAGTACGCCCCAGCTCACGGTTGGGGGCTTGAGCCCGACACCGAGGAAGCTCAAGGCGGTCTCGCCAATGATGATGTTTGGCACCGCCAGCGTCAGCGTAACGATCACGTAGCTCATCAGATTGGGTACAAGATGCTTGCGGATGATGCGCGGCTGGCTGGCACCGTAGACTTTGGCAGCTGTGACGAAATCCTGTTCACGCAGCGCCAGAAACCGACCGCGAGCGACACGTGCGGTACTGGTCCATGAGATCAGCGAGAGGACCGCAAGAATGGCGAAGTACTGATAAACCGGCGGCCAGTCGCGAGGCACGGCCGCGGCCAGTCCCAGCCATAGCGGTATGGTGGGGATGGCAATGATGGCTTCGATGACTCTTTGAATGAAGCTGTCGATCATGCCGCCGTAGAGACCGGAAATGCCGCCAATGACCAGCCCCAGAACAAGACTGAGCAGCACGGAGATAATGCCGACGGACAGCGAAATCTGCGCCCCGTAAACCAGCCGGCTGAGCATGTCGCGCCCGAAGTCGTCGGTACCGGCAAGGTGTACGTAGCCGTCTTCGACGCCGAACAGGTGAATGTCGGCGTCAAACAGGCCGAACAAGCGGTAGCTCTCACCCTGAACGAACAGCCGTAGCGGGTAAATCTCGTCCGTATCTGTCGTATATACTGGCCGCAGAGTGTCGAGATCGCGCGTCATTTCGTAGCCGTAAACGAACGGCTGCAGGTGAAAATTTCCTTCCGCGTCTTTGAAGTGAATGCCTTGAGGTGGCGCGTAGAGATTGTTGGAACGACTTGCAGGATCATATGGCGACACGAATCCGGCAAAGATTGTCGCGAGGTATGCGAGGATCAGGAAAATCCCCGAGGCAACTGCAAGCTTGTGCTTCTTGAATTTCCACCACATCAATCGCGTTGGCGAGATAATGCGGTTCGACACACCTTCGGCGGCATCCGCCGGGGGCGGCATGTTTGCGACGCGTTCATCCACCATCTGGGTCATAGCTTGATCCTCGGGTCGGCCCACACGAGAAGCAGATCCGATATGAATGTGCCGATCACGGTCAGTATGCTGAGGACGAATATGATCGAGGCGGCAAGGAACATGTCCTGGGAGCGCACCGCATTCAGCAGCAATGGCCCGGTCGTTGGCAGATTCAACACCGTTGCGGTGATCTCAGTGCCGGATATCAGTGCCGGCAAGGTGAAGCCGATTGTCGAAAGCACCGGCGAAATGGCAACGCGTACAGGGTATTTCATGATCAGCCGCCATTCGGACAAACCCTTGGCGCGCGCGGTCTCGACATAGGCCTGGCTGAGCTCATCAAGCAGCATGCCGCGCATTACGCGGATGGTGGCTGCGGTGCCCGACGTGCCGATAATCAGAATGGCGATGGACATATTCTGCATCATGTCCAGCACCTTGCCGATCGACCACGGCGCCAGCTCGTACTGCGGCGAGAACAAGCCGCCGACATTGCCGCCGAAATAGCGCGAGGTAACGTAGATCATGATGATCGCGAACAGGAAGTTCGGGACGGCAAGCCCGATAAACCCGACCAGCGAGAACACGTAATCCAGCGGCGAGTACTGACGTACGGCGGAGTAGATGCCGATCGGGATGGAGACGGCATAGACGAAGAATGCCGTCGGTATGGTGATCGCCAGGGTAAGCGGCAAACGCTCCGACAACAGATCGATCACGGTCCGCTGGTATTGGAACGAGATCCCCATATTGCCTTGCAGCAAATTGGTTATCCACTTGAAATACTGCACCGCCAGATTGTCATCGAGCCCGAATTGGGCCCGCAACGCGGCGACAGCGTCCTGAGTGACGATCTGTCCGCCGGACAGCGTCGCAAGGTAGGAATTGACGAAGTCGCCTGGCGGCAACTGGATGACGATAAAGGCGATGATACTGATCACGAACACCGTGACGAGCATCTGCACCGATCGCTTGGCAACGTAAGGTAACATCGAGCATTCACCATGGCCGGAACGTCTGGCGAAGATGGAGAGGCAGCGTGGGAGCCACCGCCTCTCCTTGGGAGAACTTAAGTGCGTTCGCCTGACCAGGCGCCGCCTTCAAAGTAGGTTTGCTCGATGTGGTAGTGATAGTTGCCGAGCCAGGAGAAGCCGGTGAAGCCCTCTTCCGGGTAGTTCATGAAATTATCGCCGAGAATGACCGGGATTGGCACCTCGCCAACATCGCCAATATTCCAGAGGTGTTCGGCATTAAGACCGAGGATTTCCTCTCCGATCTCGAGGCGGCGCGCCTCATCGATCGTCACCTTCATTTCGTCGAACAGGTCCTGAACGCGCTTGACGTCTCCGGTCGGCTCCTCACCACGTTCGCCATCGGTCGCGTACCACTGAGCCCAGGCCATGCCCCATACGTTCCAGCCAGTTGGCTGGTACGGGACGTGCCATTCCGGCGAGTGCGGGAACATGGAATCCGAGCACTTGTCGCCAATCCAGATTCCAACTTCCATGTCGTTGTTGTCGATCAGCGCCCGCACCTGCTCGCGAGAAACTGTGCGCACGTTGAAGGTGATGCCGACTTCGCGCATGAATTCGATGATGAGTTCGGCAACTGAGAGACTGCCCGGATCATCTACCGGGATATCGATGTTCAGGATCAAGGGCTGCCCATCCGGCCGCAAGCGCATGCCCTGCCCATCCCGTTGATCAAGCCCGGCCTCGTCAAACAGGCTGTTGGCTGCATCCGGGTCGAACTCTGTGTCTTTGGTGACCCACTCATCGTTGCGCCACATCGATCCGGGGATCATCTGAAGCTGCGAGGGCACCGCGAAACCGAGATAAACCACATTGCCGATCTGCTGACGGTCTAGTGCCAGAGAAAAGCCGCGCTTAAAGCGGATGTCATTGTAGATTTCGCGAAGGGCCGGGTCTTTAACCGTATGGTTGAACATGATCGTATGTTCTGCCCCACGGTCGGTCAGCCACAGCCGGGCAACATAGTTTCCGCGCTCCTGTCCGTCCCTGTAGAGCGGAAGGTTCGTAAACGTGGTGTCGGTGTTCACCCAATTCAGTTCACCTGCGGCGATCGCCGCATCGCGCACTTCACTGCTCTCGAAATTGGTGAGGATAATCCCGTTGATATAGGGCAGTTGCCGCCCATCCGGATCAACCTTCCAGTAGTACGGGTTACGCTCGGCCACCAGAATATTGAGGTTCATCGCCTGAGCAAGCCGGTATGGCAGTAGCGTCGGCATATCCGGATTGTCGAATGGCATGCCGTACTGAACGTTTGAACGGTTGTTCAGAAGTTCGTCCCAGGTCTGGAAGCCGGCTGCGCTGATTTTGGCCTGAAGCTCATCGGGGTCCGCAAAGTCTTCATGGAACTGCTCAAGGTAGTGCCTCGGCATCCAGCGAACGATATTGACACCTGGAGCATGGGCCAGAAGCCGTGGCAGATTGGCGTGGACATTCGCGAAGGTCCACTGGACGGTGTAATCGTCCACCATCTCGAACTCAGGCACTTCGCCCTCGACCATGAACTCTGACATTGGTGCCGGGCTGATGGTGGAGTTTAGGTTGATATGGTTCCACCAGAAATCGACACCACGCGCATCGAATGGCTCACCATCTGACCATTTCAACCCCTGGCGAAGGTGCAGCACGAACGTTCTGCCGTCATTGGTATATTCCCAACTCTCAGCCAGGTTCGGTTCGATGGTGCTGCCGTCACGCGCTAGCCGAAGAATGGGCTCTGGCCCCCAAGTCGAACGCGCCTGAAAGCCACGGTTCTGAATGATACCGGTGCGGATCTGCCCGCCATATTCGCCGGCTGAATTCAGCGGCTCTACGACAACCGGCGAACCCGGCAGGCGCTGCTCTACGGGCGGAAGGTTTCCCTGAGCCACCAGCTCGGCGAGTTCCGGTGCCTCCGAGTACATCGAGCCATCTTGTCCGAAAACAACGCTGGCCGATCCTGAAAAAGCGGCTGCGCCAACAGCTGCGCCACTCAGCTTCAGGAACTGGCGACGTGACGCCTTGTGCTTATGCATTCTTCCTCACTCCCATTATTTCTTGTCGCGCAAAGCGCGACCCTCCTCTGGTGTGCCAGTTGTTATTTTTCGGCACTCCCAGAAATCTATGTTCTTGGCCAAGCCATGTCGTTCGACATTCTGGCCGGAGAAACTCATACAAGAGCTTCAGGCAGCGACCGCGCGGCCTCTACGACGCGACAGCCCGCAAGGAGCCCTCGCCTCCATACCAATGCTGAGGAATGTTATCCCGCTCAGCATCCAGCAACTCGTCGATCAAGGCTTCGGTATCCGCGATAGAATTGGTCAACGGATCCACCAACAGCGCCCTGCGCAGCAGAGATCTGTCACCCTTGGCTACCGCTTCGGCCGTAAGTTCATGTGTGTCGAGAACAATTTCCTGCATCGAACGCAGACCACGCGGCATGTCGCCCACCGGACGGGGACGCGGTCCGTCCATATCGATATCGCAGAGAAGTTCGAGATAGGCATCGTCTGCCATGTTGCTGACAGCACCGTCATTGTAGGTATTGATATAGAACGGCTTGCCGAGATTACCGACCATGTTCTCGATGATATCGGTTGCGTGGTCCGGCCCAAAGGTCGTCATGAACTCGCTGATCGGTGTCTGGCCCGTGACGAAACCATCGATCTGCTCCCACATCTCACGGTGACGCGCGTAGCGAGCTTCGGTTTCCCAAAGCGAGAGCGGCGGAATCTCTTCTTTTGTCACGCCGTGCCCTTGCCAATAGCGAACATATTCCTTGGTGTGGGCGACGCAGGCAGGAACCTTGTCGAACATCTGAAACAGCTGATAGCCGATGGCGTCGTTGTTGATCGCCTTTGCGCCGGTGTCGCCACCATCGGTTTCGGTGGCCGCTCTGCGTCCAATTGCAGCGCCGATATCTGGAATAACATCGCGCCCTTCGTATTCGGCTTTAAGCACCCATGTGAAATGGTTCACACCGGCAATGCGCAGATCGAACTTGCTGTCGATTTCGGCGCTCAGTGCCTCGTTTTTGGCGACGAGACCGGCTCGTTCGGCATAGCGGCGCTTGATATGCGGCATGTGCAGACTGTCGCAGAGGCCGAAGCTCTTAAGGTTCGGAGCAAAGCGCTTCAGCGCCATGCCGTTCACCGCCGAGGGGTTGATGTAGTTGATGACCCATGCGTCCGGGCAAAGTTCCTCGACGTCGCGAGCGCAATCGAGGATGTGTGGTAGTTCACGCATCGCACGGAATACCCCGCCTGGGCCGATGGTATCGCCCGAGCACATGCGGATGCCATATTTCTCGGAGATCTGTGTATCGAGGCCCCGATAGCGAACCGTGTCCTTGGCGAAGCTGAGGACCACGAAATCCGAGCCTGCCAACACCTCGCGCCTGTCCGTACTGGCTTCAATGGTCAAAGCAACACCTTCATGATCCGCGACCATGCGAGCCAGCTTCTCGAGCTTGTCGAGGCGCTCTTTATCCGTGTCGACTAGCGTCAGAGTACCGCCATTGAGGTGTGGCGAGTGCACCATCTGCCATATTGCCTGACGGCCGAAGAACAGACTTCCGGCGCCGATAACGGTTACTTTAGGGCTGGTACTGGCCATGATTTCCTCCCGATGGGCAGCGCTTTGCCGATGTGTTTGACAAGCTGTTTGTCGCAACGGACTATCTCAGTCTCGATGGATCGTCTTTCGAGATAGGAGGATGAGAATTTTGAACACCGAGGTCTTCGAGATGTATCGACGGCCAAATTTCGTGGTGCTGCCGGAGCTTGGCAGCCTCGGCATGTTCGTCACGTCAGAGTCACGGATCGGTGGAGAGCGGCGCGATGGGCCGGACGGACTGGAGTTGGGTTATCTTGAGAGCGGCAGCGTAGAATGGTGGGATGGCAGCACGCTTGATGAAGCACGTCCGGGCAGCATCTTGGTCGACAAGCCAGGGGACTGGCAGGGCGGTACCAATGCTATTGTCCATCCTTGTACTCGCTATTGGCTGCGTTTCAATTTCCCGGAAACCGGAGCACTTGAAGGCTTGCCGTTGTCGACCACCGAAGCCCTGAGCAAGGCCTTTCGAAAGATCGACCGTCGTCACTTTCCCGGGTCTGGAAAGATTCGTGAATTGTTTCAGGGCCTGCTCTCAGAACAACGCCAGCCTACGCAGTACTCGGAGGATCTCGCCAGATCACTGTTTCATCAGGTCTTGATCGCTGTCTTAAGAGATCACGACTGGCTCAAAAGGCGGCAGATTTCTGATGCCACAGCCCATGCTTTGGCATATCTCGATGAGCACTCCTGCCAGGAAATCCGTGTGGAAGATGCTGCTCGATGCGCCGGCCTGAGCACAGGCTATTTTCACGACCTGTTCTTGAGAGAGACTGGGATGACACCATCGCGCTATCATCTTCAGCAGCGTATGGGGCGGGCCAAACAGTCGCTCATTAAACAAGACGGCACCGTCACCGAGATAGCGATGGATCTGGGCTTCTCATCCAGCCAGTATTTCTCCACAACATTCAAGAAGGTCGTCGGACTGACCCCAGCGCAGTACAGAACGCTCAGGCGAGGACAGGAATCTAGTGGTGTGACCTAGCGACTGGTTCGCGTGGACCAGTTACACCTAACTCTCGCTATCGCGCAGCCGCTCCAGGTGAACTTTCATCGCCATTGCAGCGGCCTCGCCATCTCCGCATTGTATATGCTCGAGTATTTCCGCGTGATCGCAATCGATGTCGTGCCACAAATGCGGTTTGCCGGGAGAGTCCTTGGCGCAGCGCGCAAACACCCGCCAAACCGGCGGTGCAATCAGCGACATTAACCGATTGCCCGCAGCCTCCAGAACAGCGTGATGAAAATCGACGCTGTGGTCGGTCCGCTCATCTGTTTCCCGCCCACCTTCGACACTCGCTGCAGCGATACGGATACGCTCCAGATCCTCGTCCGTGCGGCGCTCTGCAGCCCAGCGCGCTGCCGGCACCTCAAGCACCAGCCGCGTTTCATAGATCTCGGCTGCGGTGAGCCGGTCGCCGCCGTTCATCAGGCCAAGACCGTTTTCGATGTTGTTCTGAACGAAAATCGGATCTGGAATGGCAACGAATGTCCCACCGCTGGTACCGCGGGTTGTCTGGATCAGCCCTTGTGAACTGAGCATCCGCAGCGCCTCGCGCGCAGTGTTTCTGCTGACGCCGAAATTTGCGGACAGTTGCGCCTCAGACGGCAGTTGTTGGCCTGGCTGAAGGCCACCGCCCATGATCAAGTCACGAATCTGGTCTGCGATCTGATGATAGGCGGGGCGCACCTTGCGCACAGGCAAGGACGCGATCCTTTTTGGCTTCGCCGCTTTAATGTCCAACGTTTGCATCCTCCTCTGCCTTCAGTATGTGCAATTTGCCGTTTAAAAATTGCACAGCCTGCACACCTGCTGATCTTCTTAGCATTTCTTGCTGATTTTAGCGAGATTCAGGTTGCGAGACCAGCGAAACTGATCCTAGCTTTTAAATGTTGGACATTTAGAGGCGTGACCATGGGGCGTTACATTCTCACGCGGATCGGCTGGGGCATCGTTACACTTTTGGCGATCCTAACCTTATTTTTCCTGGCGCGCTTGACCGGCGATCCGGTGCGCCTTCTGCTGCCGGATCAGGCAACGCAGGCCGATGTTGAGGCGATGCGCAACGCGCTCGGTCTGAACGGCCCCCTGATCGAGCAATACTGGACATTCATCACCGGCGCGCTGACAGGCGATGTTGGAGACTCCATCCGCCAGCAGCGACCGGCGCTCGAACTGGTGCTCGAACGCCTCCCGGCGACCCTGGAACTCGCTATCAGCTCTTTCCTTTTGGGCTTTATCGCAGCGCTCGGTCTGGCTGTTGCAGGTGAAATCAGCGGCAACCGCAAACTGCGCAGTGCGCTGCTGTGGGCCGCCACGTTCCGACAGTCGGTGCCACCTTATCTGTTCGGCATTCTGCTGATCCTCATCCTGTCGGTGAACATGGGGCTGTTGCCGGCAATCGGGCGCAGTTCCCTCGCCTCCTACGTCATCCCGGTGCTCACCATGGCAACGTTTGAGGTCGCGCTTTATCTGCGCCTGTTCAACACGTTCTTTGACGAGATGCGCGCCAATGACTGGGTGCGCACCGCAATCGCCAAGGGCGTCAGCCGCCCGCGCCTTGTGGTGCGCCACATGCTGCCCAATGCGCTGTTGCCGGTCATCACAGTCGCCGGTCTCAACCTGGGCATTCTGGTAGGCGGCACCGTCGTGCTCGAAATGGTCTTCAACTGGCCCGGCATCGGTCGGCTGATCGTTCAGGGCGTCACCCAGCGCGATTATCCCATCGTCCAGGCCGGCGTCGTCGTTACCGCCACCGTCTTCATCCTGATCAACATCGTGGTCGACCTGCTCTACGCCCTGCTCGACCCGCGCGTGAGGCTCGCATGACCGACGCTGTATCAACCGCCCCGCGCAGACAGCGCCTGCGCATGAATCTGTCGCTGATTGTCTCGCTGACAATGTTGCTGACGGTGCTGCTGCTAATCGTTGTGGTGCCGCTCTGGCCGGGATTCGAACCAGACAAACAATCGCTGTTTTTCTCGCTCGAACCGGCTTTTCAGAACCCGCAATATCCGCTTGGCACAGATGCGCTTGGCCGCGACTTGTTGAGCCGTGTGTCCGTTGCGGCGCGGGTCTCGGTGCTGGTGGCGCTTGGCGCTGTGAGCATCAGCGCCGCCGTCGGCATTCTCATCGGGCTGGTGGCAGGCTGGCTGCGCGGGCCTGTGGACAGCGCGCTGATGGCCATCGGCAACATCCAGCTGGCGGTCCCCGTGGTGCTGCTTCTCATCGTTCTCGTCGCTGCGCTCGGCTCCAGCCCACTTCTGCTGGTCGTATTGTTAGGGCTGGTCAACTGGGTCGGTTATGGCCGCGTCGTGCGTGCCCAGGTGGTGTCGCTGCGTGAGCGCGAATTCATCACCGCTGTCACAACTGCAGGCGGCTCCGGCTGGTGGATCATGCGCAAGCACTTGCTGCCAAACGTCCTCCCCGCCGTGTTTGTGCTCGCCGCATTCGATGTCGGCGTCATCATCACCGTTGAATCCTCACTCAGCTTTATCGGTCTCGGCATTCAGCCGCCCACGCCCAGCCTCGGCCTGATGATCAGCGAGGGCCAGCGCTATTTGCAGACCAATATCGGGCTCACCCTGCTGCCGGCGTTGGTCATCTTCTTTCTGATCGGCGGAATCCAGTTCGCCTCCCAAACCCTCACCAAGAATCCACGACGCGGCTGATCCTCCCCAGCCGTCCTTGCAACAGGAGCATCCATGACCAGATTTCCCCTGACTCGCCGAGCCTTACTGGCATCCACCGCCGCGATCCTCGCGACTTTTGCTGTGTCGCCGACCTTTGCTCAGCCGGACTCAACCGTGACGGCTGCGCTGGTGGCCGAGCCGACCAGCCTCAACCCGATCTATGACACCGGGCTGCCGGCACTGAACGTCTTCTACAACGTCTTCGATCAGCTGACCGGCATCGATGAAACCGGTGCCGTGGTGCCGCGGTTGGCGTCGGATTGGAGCCATTCCGACGACCTAAAGACCTGGACGTTCACGCTGCGCGACGGCGCGACATTTCATGATGGCTCGCCAGTGACCGTCGATGATGTGCTGTTCACGTATGAAACAGCGATGAACGATCCGACGTCGCGACTTGGCGGCTATTTGTCGACAGTCGACGACATCACCGCCGACGGCAGCGATATCGTGTTCACACTCAACATTCCCTATGCGCCGTTCGACCGACAGGCCACCCTAGTGCCGATCGTCTCGAAGAGTGCCTACGAACAGATGGGCGCAGAAGACTATGCGCGCAAACCGGTCGGCTCGGGCCCTTATATGGTCGAGAGCTGGGTCAACGGCGACACCATCACCCTCAAGCGCTACGACGCGTATTGGGGCGACGCCGGCGAATACGAAACCGTGGTCTTCCAACCTGTGCCCGATGAAACGACCCGCGCCAACTCGGTGCAGTCCGGGGATCTGGACATTGCACTACTCGGCCCGTCGAGCGTTCCGGCCGTCGAGGGCTCCGGCAGCGCCGAGGTGATCGACCAGCAGTCGAACCGGGTCGTTTATCTCGGCTACAATGCCACCAGCGCATGGCTCGACGATCCAGAGTTCCGCAAGGCCATCGACATGGCGCTCGACCGCCAGCTGCTCAGTGACCGTCTGCTCAATAGCGCGGTCGAGCCGGCATCGCAGCTCGTGGCCAAGGTTTCGTTCGGTTATACGCCGGACATTGCGCCGACCAGCTACGATCCGGACGCGGCCAAGAGCCTCGTTGAAGCGTCCGGCTATGATGGTGCGTCCATTCCCCTGACCTACCCGAATTCTGGTCTGCCACAGGTCGATCAGGTTGCTCAAGCCGTGGCGTTCTTTCTGTCCGAGGTCGGCGTCAACGTCACGCTTGATCCGCAGGAAGCCTCGACCTTCTCGAACACCTGGTTCTCTGGCGGGCTCTCCGGGCTCTACATTTTCGCATTTGCCCCCTCGGTGATGGATGCCGATCTGCCCTTCAACATGCTGTTACGCACGGGAGGTCAGGGCTACGCCAACAATGCAGACATCGATGCGCTTCTCGATAAGGAAATTGGCGAGGCCGACGCTGACGCGCGTGCCGCGACGCTGGCCGAGATCTCCAGCATCGTCACTGCCGAGACCTACTATTCGCCGCTGTTCATCGACACCTACTCCTATGCCGTGACGCCGGGCCTCGATTGGACGCCCCGTCCCGACGGCATGATCGTCTTCAACTAATCCAAGCCAAACAGGAGCCGCTCATGGCAGAACTTCATCCGATCAGCATGTATGAGGGCGATATCCCGAAGAACGACACCGCCGTTCTGGTTGTCGACATGCAACGCGCCTTTTTCGACAACAATGACAGCCTCGGACAGGCAGGGCTCGACGTCACGCCGCTCAGAACCGCCATTCCGGGATCGGTAAAGCTGGTCAATCTCGCCCGCGCCAGTGGCGTGCCGGTGATCTTCACCCGCTACGTCTACATGCCCGGCATGGTCGATTTCGGTCACAAGTACGGCGCCAGCGCCGAAGCGCGCAAAACCTCCAACTCCCTTGGCTTCGGCACCGAAGAGATCGAGATCATATCGGAACTCGACGTTCAGCCGGACGAGGTGGTGATCGACAAGTCGCGTCCCAGTTCGTTCTACGGCACTCGCCTTGAGCCGGTGCTCACCGGAATGGGGGTTCGCAACCTCATCGTGTGCGGCGTCACCACCAATATCTGCGTCGAGACGACTGTTCGTGATGCTGGCCAGCGCGACTACGGCACCTTCGTCGTTTCCGATGCAGTCGGCGAATTCCTGCCGGAGCGCAACCACTATGCGCTGTTCGGCATGGGATGGTCGTTCGCCAATGTCGTGACTGTCGCCGATATTGAAGCCTCCTGGGCTTCGGTACCGCAGGCCAAGGCAGGCTAGGTCAGACCTTGTTCGCCACGCTCACCACAGGGTCGGACCGCTACGCGGCCCGACCGGCCATTCTGGTCGTTCTGGGATTCGCCAGCGTCATCGGAGCGCTGATGCAGACCATGGTGCTGCCATTGCTGCCGCAGTTTCCGGCCCTGTTCGGGGTCTCCGTGACGGCGGCGAGCTGGATTGCGACCTCCACCATGCTTGTCGGTGCAATCGGCGCCCCGTTGCTGGGATGGCTGGGTGATCGCTTCGGGCTGAAACCGGTGATCATTCTGGCACTTGCGCTACTCGGCGTGGGCTCGCTGATCTCGGGCCTGGCGGGCGAACTTGGAATGATGATCGTCGGACGCGTCCTTCAGGGTTTCTCCGTCGGCATTGTCGGGCTATCGATGGCGATGTTGCGTCGGCTCTGGGATTTCGAGGGCCTACCGATGGCGGTCGGCATCATCAGCGGCACTATCGGCATCGGGACCAGCCTTGGTGTTCCGCTCGCAGGCCTGATTGTCGAGTTCGGCTCGTGGCGGACAATCTTCTGGATCATGGCGGTCTGTGCAGCGCTTGCAGCAATACTCATTCTCGCGGTTGTGCCAAATGTCCAACCGGTCGCGCGACGTCGCTTTGACCTCGCTGGAGCTCTGGGTCTTGGGGTCATTCTGACCCTGCTCCTCTTGCCAATCAGCGTGCTCGCCGATGGCCAGCTTTCGATGGGCAGCGCAACTATGTGGTTGCTGCTTGCTGTAGGACTCACAGCCATCTGGCTGCGGCATCAATGGCGCGCACCCGACGCGTTCGTTGATCTTAGGCTGTTCGCCCGCCCGGCGATATCCAGCAGCCATTTGATTGCTCTGCTTCTCGGCTTTGCATTTTTTCTCAGCTTTACCGGCACAATCACCGTGGTGCAGATGCCCGCCGGCGCTGTTGGGCTCGGCGGCTCGGTGCTGCTCACGGGACTGGTCCAGACGCCGGCCAGTCTCAGCGCCATCTTCGCCCCACCGCTTGCCGGCTTGATGGTTGTCCGCTTCGGGGCCCGAGCAGCGATCATCACCGGCATTGCTGTGAGCCTTGTGGCCTTCGGGCTGCGGGCAGTCGATCTCGGCCATCCCGTGCCGATCGCCGCCTCAGCGATGCTGGTATCTGGCGGAATCTCGTTCGCCTTTGCGGCATTGCCAGTCGCGCTGATGGGGGCAACGCCCGCAGATCGCCTCGGTGCCAGCAATGGCTTCAACATGCTCAGCCGCCAGATGGGCGCCGCAATCGCAAGTGTGACCGGCGCGGCCGTCGTCGCCACCAGCATCGACTTCATCAACCCGGCTGGGCCTCAAGCCTTCTACTGGCTGTTCAGCCTCGGTGCCGCATCGTCATTTACGGCGCTGCTGCTGGCGCTTTGCACCAAAACGCTCACGACCTCCCCTTCGATGATCCGGGGCCATGCCAAATGACTGACACCACAGCACCCCTCCTTGTTCTCGACGATGTCTCGATCGAATTTGAAACGGCCCGCGGCTCGATCAGCGCCGTGCGCAATTTCAACATGACGTTGCCGGTGGGGCGCAAGGTCGCCATCGTCGGTGAATCCGGATCGGGCAAATCGACCATCGCCGCAGCCATCAACGGACTGTTGGCGGACAACGGTGTGGTGAGCAGCGGGAGAATTCTGTTTGATGGGCAGGACGTCGTCAAACTCGATGACAAGGGCCTTCGTGCGCTGCGCGGAAAGCGTGTCGGGCTGGTGCCGCAGGACCCGATGACCAATCTCAACCCGCTGCAGCGGGTCGGCAACCAGATCGCCGAAGCCATCGAAGTGCACGACAAGGTTCGCGCCAGCGATGCCTTCAAGCGTGCGGTCGAACTGCTGGACATGGTTGGCATTCCCGAACCCGACCGACGGGCGCGCCAGTATCCGCATGAGCTATCGGGTGGCATGCGCCAGCGCGTGCTGATTGCCATGGGCCTGGCCTGCCGGCCGCAATTGCTTATCGCCGACGAGCCGACCAGCGCCCTCGATGTCACCGTGCAACGCGTCATCCTCGAAGAGCTCGACACGTTGACCCGCCAGCTCGGCACGGCGCTGATCCTTATTACCCATGATCTCGCGCTCGCCGCCGAGCGCGCCGACGATGTGGTGGTGATGTTCCGTGGCGAAGCTGTTGAAACGGGCTCGGCTGCCGAGGTTATGGCCAACCCACGGCATGAATATACCAGACGTCTGGTTGCTGCGGTGCCGACAATGCAGAGCAGGCCGCTGGTTCCGCCTGTGCCCGCTACCTCACGTACCAACGACTCCCCGCGCCGGCCGCTGGTTGAGCTGGTCGCAGTGCGCAAGGTCTACCCGGGACGCCAGGGCTTTTTCGGCAAGCCAAAGGACTTCGTTGCCGTCGATAACTCGACCTTCTCCATCCAGCGCGGACAGACCGTCGCGGTGGTCGGCGAATCCGGTTCTGGAAAATCGACGACCGCCAAGATGCTTCTCAAGATCGAGGAGCCGAGTTCAGGCGATATCGTTTTCGATGGCGGCGCCATCACCCATTTGCACGGCAAGGACCTATTCAGTTTCCGGCGCCGGGTGCAGCCGGTATTCCAAAACCCGTTTGGCTCGCTCGATGGCCGCTATACCGTGCGCCAATCGATTGAAGAGCCACTGATCCTGCATGGTCTCGGCAACGCTGCCGAACGACGGGCGCGGGTGAATGAACTGCTTGAGCAGGTCGCGTTGCCTCCGGAGCTTGCCGAACGACGCCCGGCCGAGATTTCCGGTGGTCAGAGCCAACGCGTCGGCATCGCGAGGGCCCTCGCGTTGAAACCGGAACTCGTGGTTCTCGACGAGGCGGTCTCTGCCCTTGACGTGCTGGTGCAACAACAGATCCTGCAATTGCTGGCGCGACTCCAGCTCGAACTTGGGTTGTCCTACCTGTTCATAAGCCACAACCTCGCGGTGGTCAGGATGATCGCACACGAAGTGCACGTCATGCGCGCCGGTCAGATTGTCGAGTCAGGGACGCCAGATGAGATATTCCGCAGGCCCCAGCACGATTATACTCGTGAACTCATTGCAGCGATCCCAGGCAGGAAGAGCGTTCCGGCTGCGACAGAGCTTGCCTGAGTTGGCACTACCCGAAGTTGCTCGCCTTGGTCTTTTGCTGATCAGACGATGCGCTCGAGCTAGTGCAACTTCCGTCTTACGACCATTGTCCGTATGGCCGCGTGCCCGGCACTTTGCTTAACGTCCGCGCATTGACTGGCACCCATAGTGCCAACACCAGCGGAGTAAGCTCGAGTGAAGCAGGTTGACCACGGTACCTTGCGACGTCGGATCGGCAAGAGCGCCGATCAAGTCTTTGCCAACGACATCGAACCGGTCCTGGTTGCTCGCGCTGCTGCCTCAGGGCAGATCGAACTCACCGCTGACGGTGCTGTTTCAGTACGGACGGGCGCGTTTACCGGCCGCTCGCCCAAGGACAAGTTCATCGTCCGCGACGCTCTGACATCTGACACGGTCTGGTGGGAAAATTCGGCTGCCATGTCTCCCGAGCATTTCGATCGTCTGCTTGCCGATGTCGAGGCGGCCATGGCCGGCGGGCAGTTGCTCCGACAGGATCTGCTCGCCGGTGCGGATCCAGCTCAACAGTACAAAATTACAGTGTTGACCCCCAGCGCCTGGCACGCGCTATTCATTCGAAACCTTCTCATAAGCCCGGGTGACAGCGCTTTTCAAAGCGAAACACCCCGCGAGGTCACCATTGTTCACGCGCCGCACTTCAAGGCGGACCCGAAGCGGCATGGCACCCGTGGCGATACGGTGATCGCGCTCGACCTGAGCCGTAACATCATCGTCATTGCGGGTACGCTCTATGCGGGCGAAATTAAGAAGAGTGTCTTCTCGCTCTTCAGCTTCCATGCGCCACGCGAGGGTGTCTTGCCCATGCATTGTTCCGCCAATATCGGCGCGGATGGTCGTACCGCCTTGTTCTTTGGCCTGTCTGGCACAGGCAAGACCACGCTTTCCAATGACCCTGCCCGCCCGCTCATCGGCGATGACGAACATGGCTGGGGCGAAAACGGCATCTTCAATCTCGAAGGCGGATGCTACGCCAAGACGGCGTACCTCAGCCCTCAAGCAGAACCGGAGATCTTTGCAGCGACCAAGCACTTCGGCACCGTTCTCGAGAATGTGGTGCTCGACGCGGCCAAGCGGCCGCAGTTCGACGATGTGTCGCTGACGGAGAACGCGCGCGCTGCCTATTCCCTTGATGTATTGCCAGCCATTGCCAAAGGCGGTGTGGGTGGCACGCCCGATACCGTCGTCTTTCTCACCGCGGACGCCTTCGGCGTTCTGCCACCAATCGCCCGCCTGACTCCCGACCAGGCGGTTTACCATTTCTTGTCCGGCTATACCGCCAAGCTTGCCGGAACCGAGCGGGGGGTCACCGAGCCACAGGCGACGTTCTCCTCCTGCTTCGGCGCACCCTTCATGCCGCTCCACCCCACGGTCTATGGCCGCATGCTTGAGGACAAGCTACGTCAAAGCGGCGCGGCAGCCTGGCTGATTAACACGGGATGGACCGGGGGCGGCTATGGCGTCGGAAAGCGCATTGACATCGCGTCCACGCGCCGCTTGCTCGCAGCAGTACTCGATGGAGACCTTAAAGACGCTTCAACGCGGATCGACGACTATTTCGGCTTTGCCGTGCCGCTTGAAGTCCCGGGAGTCGACCCACTCCTGCTCACCCCGCGCGAGAGCTGGGCCGATGCGGCGGCCTATGATCAGCAGGCAAAGCACCTGGCGGATCTGTTCCGCAAGAACTTTGAAAAGTTCGGTACGGGCGCCGATGCCGCGCTTGGTCCTCAATTCGTCCGCGCCGCCGAATGACGAGCTGAGCCGCATCAGGTTTGCGGCCGCTGGGCCCGCAGTGCTTCGGTGGTCGATATGGCAGCCAGCATACGTCTGCCATAATCGTCGCCCGGACGATCGAGCAGATCGCCCATGGCCCCTGCCCGACCATGTGACCGTCTTTCACTAGCAGCACCCGGTCGCGAAAGCGGCGCACCAGCGACTTGTCATCTCTATCGCCCGAGCGCTTGCGCCGAGCCCGCGCATCGTCATCCCCGAAGAAGCGACATAGGCTATCGATGTCAGCGCGTGCGGACGCGGCCGGAATCGAAACGCCCGTCTCTTGGTGCCTCCGAAGTCGATGGATAGTACAAGAAAAAGGCCGCCCCGCTGAGGGAGGCGGCCTTTTCTGCGAGAGGAGAGGTGTAGGTCGCGGAGACAGCGACCCGATCAGTCGGCGCCGCGAGCAACGGCCCGCGGACCGACAATGCGCTTTTGGAAGACGAACATCGCGACGGCCACGCCGAGACCGAAGAGGTCGGTGTACCAAGTGCCTTCGATCATGGACAGTGCGGCGATCAACAGCACGATCCGCAGGATCGGTCCAAGATGGCCGAAATAGTAGCCCTGGACTGCCGCTGACAGCAGGTACATGCCCAACAGCGCGGTTGCGACGACGCGGGCGATTTCCATCCATTCGCCCTGCATGAGCAGCTCATGGCTGTAAAAGAACATGAACGGGACGATAAAGGCCGCGAGACCGATCTTGAACGCTTCCACCGAGGTTTTCATTGGGTCGGACCCCGATAGTCCGGCACCCGCATAAGCGGCGAGCGCAACCGGCGGTGTGATGGCGGACATCACGGCGTAATAGAATACGAAGAAGTGCGCTACCAGCACGGGGATACCAAGCTGGATAAGCCCTGGTGCAACAACTGCGGCGGCGACCGCGTACGCAGCCGTTGTCGGCATCCCCATACCCAGGATGATCGAGATGCACATTGCAAAGAACAGCGCGATCAGCTGGTTCTGTTCGGCAATGCCCAGCAGCAGCGAAGAGAAGCGCGCACCGACGCCGGTTAGCGCAATGACACCGACGATAATACCGGCAGCCGCGCAGACTGCGACGAGCTGGATGCTCATCTTGGCCCCGAGTTCGAGTGCTTTGAGCACCGCTTTCGGCCCCATACGGTAGGGCGTCAGCCAGGACACGACAGCGGCCGAGGCCATGGCGACAGTACCGGCCCGGATCACCGAGTATCCGGCGAAAAGGGTATAGATCAGAATGATGATGGGCAGGAATAGATAGACCTGCCTGGCGAGTACGCGGAACTTCGGTAGCTCGGCCTTGGGGATCCCCTTCATACCAAGCTTGGTGGCCTGAAGATCGACCATGAAGTAGACCGACACGAAATAGAGCATTGCCGGTATGAACGCGGCGACCACGATGTCGGTGTAGGGAATACCCGTCACCTCGGCCATGATGAACGCGCCGGCGCCCATGATCGGGGGCAGGATCTGACCGCCGGAGGAAGCGGTTGCTTCAATCGCAGCGGCACTCTTTGCCGGATAGCCGACCTTTTTCATCAAGGGGATGGTCAGCGAGCCGGTAGCGACGACGTTGCCGGCCGATGTGCCGTTGATCATACCCATCAGGCCGGAGGCGAAGACGGCGACCTTTGCAGGGCCACCGCGCATATTGCCGGCAGCAGCGAACGCAAAGTTCACGAAGTAGTCGCCGACACGAGAAGCCTGCAGAAAGGCGGCGAACACGATGAACAGGATGATGTAGGTCGAGGAGACCGCAATCGGATCGCCCAGAATGCCCTGGTCGGTGAAAATATAGGTGAAGAATCGTTCGGGCGTATATCCGCGATGGGTCAGGAAGCCGGGCAGCCAAGGGCCGACGAAAGAATAGGCGATAAAGATGCCTGCAATGATTACCAGCGCCAGACCGGCCACGCGGCGGGTCAGTTCCAGGATCAATATCACGCCAACCAGCGCGGCGTAAAAATCGGCAGCTTGGGCCAGGCCGGTGCCCGCCCGCAGACGCAGCGCGCCCACGTTGAAGATGATGTAGCCGAACATGGCGAGCGCCGCGATGCCCAGAAGCCAGTCGGCCGGGTGGACACGCTCACGGTCGCGATCTGAGAAGAACCACCCTGCGGCCACGGCAGCAACAGTGCCGATGAGCAGCGGGATTCCATAGGTGCCGAAGACAAATGCGTCGGGCATGGGCGCAAAGCCAAACCAGCGGCCGGCCCAGGCGTAGCCAACCATCACCGCGCCATAAACAATACCGATCGCGGCGACACCGATGAGGCCCCACTCGATCGGTGAACGGTGGTGGTCAAAGACGGGCGCGTCGGGATTAAAGGTCAGCGCGGAATAGCTCAGAAAGCCGATGAACAGGCCGCCGGTGACGTGGACCATGCGGTATGTCCAGGGTTCGAGCGGCGAAATGTTCATTACATAGATGTGAAAGACAGTATAGGCGATCGCCATGACCGTGACAGCAAGACCAATTTTGCCTACCAGGCTGCGCTGATTGGTGGCCAGGGGCTCATCGTCGGTTCCCTGTGCGATCATCGGACCGGCGTCATTTGCCGGCGCGGACTTGTCCTGAGACATTGAACTCCCCTCCCTGGGCTGCTGAAGCCCGGACGGCGCATCGGGGTGCGCCCCCAGTGTTTTTAATTGCGGACAGGCGGATGGCGGCGATGCCGACATCCGCCGTGAGACCCGTTGTGAAGCTGGTGCTATTCGCGCAGAGCGTCAGGGATTTCGATGCCGATTTCTTCGTAGTACCGGACGGCGCCGGGGTGGAACGGCATGAAGGTGTTCTTGTCCACGTTTTCGACGATCGACTCGGCGGCCGCAGAGTGGATCTGAACCATGCGCTCATTGTTCTCCATCACCAGCTTGGTGATTTCGTACGCAAGGCTTTCAGGCATGGTTTCGCTGGCAATCGCGAAGTTCCACATGGCGACCGTGGGAATTTCTTCTGGAAAGCCGTCATAAAGGCCGCCGGGCGTATCGAATGCCGCCATTTCGGGCATCTCTGCCAATATCTCGTCCCGCTGCTCTTCGGTAAAGCCGAAGATGTTGACGTCGTTTTCGGCGGCAATCTGGGAGAAGGCCGCGATCGGCACGCCGGCGGCAAAAGCGAAGGCATCGATGAGACCGTCCTTAACCTGACCGACTGCATCATTGGCGCCCGAGTAGCTGATTTCGGGGGAGACACCGAGGATCTCGAAATAGCGCGGCCAATAGGTGGCGGCGGTGCCGCCGGCGGGGCCGACCGAGACGCGTTTGCCATCGAAATCGGCGACCGATTCAATACCGGACGAGGTGAGTGCCACAGCCTGGAAAGGGGTCTGGTACATCGGGAACAGCGCGCGCAGGCTCTTGTGCTCGACACCGGGCGCCAGTTCGGAGGCGCCGGTCCAGGCTTCGTAGGCCGGTCCCATGGTGACAAGGCCCATCAGATGATCGCCGGTTTCGACCAGCGTCGAGTTCTGAACTGGGCCGCCGGTGACTTCACCCGAGGCGTTGATCCCGAGTTCTTGCGTGATCAGGCCGCCAAGTCCGGTGCCGTAGATGAAGTAGGTGCCGCCCTGGCTGGCAGTGCCGATCGTCAGGCTTGAGGGCCAATCTGCATGATCGTCCTGCGCCAGTACCGGAGTTGCGACAAATAGGCTCGCGGCCGCAAAAGCGGCGAGAGTGGTAAAACGCATAGCGTTCCTCCCGTGGGGTTTACCATCTAGGTTTGTTCACCCACTCGGCGCGCAAAGTCCTCCTCGGCGCCGAATGTTCGCCCATCAGGGAGCAAGCTCGCTCGTGAGTGCAACGGCACGATCAACCGCAGATCGCAGATTTTCCACGTTCACGGCAGGCTGTGGGTGGATTCGGTGACAGACGGCTGCTGAGGCGGGTGGAAACGGGGACACACGCTAGCAAGTCAGTCTTGTCCGCTGCCTCCGGGAAGGAAGCGACTGCGGTCGAGGCCGTATTTCTGCATCTTCTCGTACAGCGTTTTGCGCGACAGCCCCAGAGACTCATAGACGGACTTCAGGCTACCGTTATTGGCAACCAGAGCAGCTTCGATAAGGCCGCGCTCGAAATCGGCTACGCGTTCGGCCAGGCGAGAGGCTGATGCTGTGCCTGTTTCGTCGGTCGCGCCGGGCAGGAACGGTAGCCCCAGATCGAGGATGTAGCGGTCGGCGGCGTTGCGCAGTTCGCGCACATTGCCTGGCCACTCCTGTTCGCCCAGCGCAGCGAGAACCTGCGGCGGCACGGTAACGGGCTCGCGGCGATAGCGTGAGGCGGCTTCGGAGAGCAATTGCATGAAGAGCAAGGGCACGTCCTCGCGCCGCTCGGATAGCGGCGGGATGTCGAGAGTGATGACGTTGAGCCGATAAAGAAGATCGGCGCGGAATCGGCCCGCTGCGACATCGGCTTCGAGCGGGGCCTTGGAGGTGGCGACGAAGCGGACGTCGAGCGGCACAGGCTCATTGGATCCGAGCCGAGTGATGGTGCGGTCCTGCACCACACGCAGCAACTTGCCCTGAACGTCGAGGGGCATGGAGCCAATTTCATCGAGCAGGATAGTGCCGCCCTGGGCGAGTTCGAACTTGCCGAACCGGGCGCGCATGGCACCGGGGAAGGCGCCCATCTCGTGGCCAAACAGCTCGCTCTCGATGAGATTGCCTGGCAGGGCGGCGCAATTGATGGCCACATAGGGGCGGTTGGCGCGCTGGGACAAATCGTGCAGCGCGCGCGCAGTCACTTCCTTGCCCGATCCGGTCTGGCCGATGATCAGGACGTCGGTGTCGGTGGGACCGATGGCGCGAATCTTGCGGCGCAGCTCGATCATCGGGTTGGAACGCCCCAGCAGACGCTGCTCGAGGTCGTCGCTCTGGCCCGCTGCTGCACGCAGCACCCGGTTTTCGAGCACCAGGCGGCGATAGTCCAGGGCGCGGGATGCGACCTCGTTCAATTGGCTGGCGACGAACGGCTTTTCTACAAAGTCATAGGCGCCCTGCCGCATGGCGCGAACGGCAAGTTGGACGTCTCCATGGCCAGTGACGAGGATGACGGGAATTTCCCGATCGACCTCATGCAGGCGGGTCATCAGCGACAGGCCGTCGATACCTGGCATGCGGATGTCGGTGATGACGATGCCTTTAAAGCCAAAGCCGGCGAGGTGGGTCGCCCTCTCAGCGCTCGCGAAATCAACGACATCGAAGCCCGCCAGTTCGAGACTTTGCGCTGTGGAATGACGAAGCTCGTCCTCATCGTCGACAAGAAGGATGGTTCCACCGTTCATCAGCTGATCGCCTCAGCGAGGGGTTCGTTCAAGCTGGACTTTGCTGCAAGCAACTCAATGGTAAACACAGCCCCGCCTTCGGGATGGTTTTCGGCCCGCAGTTCTCCGCCGAAATCCTTGATGATGTTGTACGAAATCGATAGGCCGAGCCCCAAGCCCTTGCCGACGCCCTTGGTTGAGAAAAACGGATCGAAAATACGCTCGTTAAGGCCCGAGGTGATCCCGGGGCCGTGGTCGCGAATGCTCAGAACGACCTTGTCACGGTGCTCATGGGCGGTGATGGCAATATGACGGTCGCCGGTTTCCTCGACAGCGTCGATGGCGTTGGAGAGTATGTTGACGAGGACCTGCTGCAGGCGAACGGGGCCCCCGGTGACAAAAAGCGGGATGTCTCCCAGATCGATGGCGAGATCGATCTGCCCGGATACAAGGCGCCAGTTGACGATCTCCAGCGTGTCGTCGATCGTCTCTTTGAGAGGCACTGCGGTGAGCTTCTGGTTGGGCATGCGGGCAAAGTTGCGCAGGTGGCGTGATATGGCGGACATCCGATCGATGAGGCCAGAAATGCGCGAGAGGGTGGTGGCGGCATCCTCTACCCGCCCACGCTCGATAAGGACCTGGGCGTTATCCGCATAATTGCGCGCCGCTGACAGCGGCTGATTGAACTCATGCGACAGGGCTGCCGACATCTGCCCAAGGGCCGCGAGTTTGCCGGCCTGAATCAGATCGGTCTGCGTCTTTCTCAGCATGATTTCTGTCGAGCGGCGTTCCGCCACTTCCGTCTCGAGCCGTCGGTTGAGACTGGCGAGCTCGGATGTGCGCTCGATGACGCGGCGTTCCAAGGTCTCTTTGGCTTCACGCTGGATCTGCAGACGTTCGCTGAGACGGGCACGACGTTGAAGGTAAATCGCCAACGCCAATGCGGTCATTATGATGGCGAGACCGGCGATGATAATGGCAGTTATAGCCTGGGACCGGGCAGAGGCGGTATCCAGCAGGACGCTGACGGTCCAGTCGGCTTCCGGCATGGCTTCGGCGACAACGAGAAACTCCGTCGGCTCGCCGTTATAGGTGATAGAGTAGAGCGGGTGTCCGGACTCGGTCGTCTGCGTCAGGGACAGCTCGGTCAGCGAAGCATCGGCATAGCGCCGGGTCTCGACCGTGCGTTCTACTCGGTCGGGGGTCAGTGGCAAAATGGAATGATACAGCCACTGTGCGCGGCTGGTCATGAAGATGATGCCCTCGGGGTCGGTGACCACGATTTCGTATCCGCCGGCATCGCGCCAGGTGTCCTCGATGCTGTCGACTTCGATTTTGACAGCGACGACCCCGGCGACCTCGCCCTCCACCATGACAGGAGCACCGAAATAGTAGCCACGCTTGAGAGACGTGGTGCCGAGAGCATAAAACCGGCCCTCGCCACCGACGATGGCATCGGAGAAATAGGGCCTGTAGCGGAAGTTCTCGCCGATAAACGTGGTTTCGCTGTCATAATTGCTGGCGGCAATAGTCGTGCCGTCCGCATCTATGACGTAGATGTCAGAAGAGTCGAACTGGGCGTTGATCTGCTTGAGATAAGCATTGATCTCATCGATGCGCGTAGAACCGCCAGGCGCAGTCAGAAGATCTCGAATGGCCGCAAAATCGGCAATAACACGCGGCAGGCTTTCGTAGCGCGCCATGTGGCCGCGCAATACCGCCACCGACAATCGCAGGGTGTTGGCGCCCCTCGTGGCCGCTTCGTCCAGATAGTAGCGGTGGGCATAAAAACTGCCCCAAACCACTGTGGCCATGGCGAGGGCCACCCCGCAAAGGATCGCCAGCACCCAGCCCCGGCGCCGGGCTGCACGCCACTGGGATGCGATGGATGGGGCGATGGACATGCCGCAATCATAATCTCAGTCACGACAGGGTGGAACCAGTTCTTTCCATTGTGTTTGCGCATATTGAACGTTGAGACGCTCTCAGCGAGAGGCGGAGGATGTGAAACCAGCCCGAGCCTCCAACGTATGCAGGGTTAGTTGAGAGAAGCTATTTTTCTGCACCCGTACCGCGCGCCTCGCCTCAGATTTCCAACCGCTTCCACGCGCGTACTGACAAGCCAGCGAAGAACACCGAGAGAATGACGCCGATGAATAGCTGGATCGTTATCGTCACCGGGTCCCCTCCCCCGCCACTTTGCGCCCAGTATCCTGGCGCGGCATAGGGAGACCAACCCCCAAGGCCTGCGTCCGCGAGGACCGAACTCATGATGACGACACCCAGTATCGCGCCGATCGGCGCCAGATAATCCCGGCTTAGCGTGGCGACCAGCGCAAAGGGGATGGTCAACGACGCTGTCAGCATGCTCACTGCGACGAAGCGGCCGAGCGCCGACCATGCCTCGCCGCCGAACGGACCGGGGCCAAGAAATGCGCCGACGCAGATAAGTGCAATGGCAAGCATAAGCGTCGTGACACCGGCCCAAAGAACGAACAGGACGATCTTGGCAAGTGCCAGCTTGTCGCGCGGCACCGGCAGGCCGAAAAGGCCCGTTATCGTCCCATCGGCGAATTCCCGCCCGAACAGCCAGACGATCACGAGACCGAAACCGAAAAGTCCGCCGGTGGCCACCGTGCCCGCGCTCAGGTCGAAATAGTCGATCCAGTTCGTCGCCGAGAGCGCCGACCCGGTGTCTCGGCTGGATGCCATGAGCGGGGATACAAGAGACGGTACCAAGACGATGCCGAGGGTAGCGAGGCGCGGCAACAGCGCGTTGGAGAACTTCATCCATTCCATGGACAGAGCTGTTGAGAAGGCATTCATGGTCACGCAGCCTCTGAATCGGTCTGGACGAGTGAAAAGAAGGCCCGCTCGATTTCAGGCTGGCCGGGTTGGAGAGCCCCGATGATGCGACCGCCGTTGATCACCGTTATGCGGTCGGCGATGCGCGAGACTTCGTCGAGGTGATGGCTGGAAACCAAAACACTTGCGCCATTGGCAGCGCGTTCAAGCAGAACAGTGCGAAGGAGAATGACCCCAGCGGGATCAAGTGCATTGGTGGGCTCGTCTAGAATAATCAGATCGGGCTCGTGCTGAAGGGCAGACGCGAGGCCGACCCTCTGCCGATTGCCGAGCGACAGCTCGCCCGTCCGCCGCTCGGCGAATTTACCCAGATTCAGCTTCTCTATGATTGTGGCGCTTGCCGATTTGGCCCGGTCAGGCGCAGATCCCCGCAGGCGCGCTGAAAGTATGAGGTTCTGCCGGACGGTGAGTTCGGCATAGGCAAGCGGGTACTCGATAAGATGGCCCACCCGCGCCCAGCGATCGGGCGATATCTTATCGAACGCGACGCCGTTCAGTGTAATGAGTCCGCTATCAGGCGACTTCATGCCGAGCATCAGACGCATCAAGGTGGATTTACCTGCGCCGTTTAGACCGACCAGCGCGTGAATCTCGCCCGGCGTCAAAGCGAGATCGACCTCGCGCACTCCGTCTCCAGAGGGGAATATCTTCGTAACGGCCTTCAGTGCCAGGCTGGCCTGCATAGCTAAGCGCTCTCATTCAACCGGTGGGATTCGAGCATGGCGCAGCGAGGTGGAATTTCTGGACATGCGCGGATCTCAGAGTTAAGATACGTAAATGCATCTAACACGACGAATTGCGCAATTCAAGATGCACTGATGTATCTAAATTGGTATGGATAACCTAGGCCCATGAAGGAACGACGCAGAGGAGCCGTGCTCGAAGAGGCCATCCTGGATGCCGCCTACGCAGAGCTGGATGCTCATGGATATGCTGGGCTCACGATGGAGGGCGTAGCGGTTCGCGCCGGCACCAGCCGGCCCGTTCTGGCGCGGCGTTGGGAGACGCGGGCAGACCTTGCCGTCGCCGCCATCCGCAGGCAGATGAGCCGGCATCCGATCACTATCGAGGACATGGGTAGTGTCCGGGCGGAACTTTTGGAACTTCTCGAACGCGCATCCGAACGTGCACGCACTTCTGCCGCGATGTTCACGCTGTTCGCGGCGGCTTATTTTGGCGAGACGGGCACGTCACCCCAGGGTTTGCGCGAGGCGCTGATCAAGGGGGAAACCGATGCGCTCAAGCTCGTTCTCGACCGGGCAGTCGCTCGCGGCGAGATCGATGAGCGAAAACTTGTTCCCCCTGTGACGACGCTCCTCTACGACCTGTTTCGGTCCCAAGCCATCATGACCTTCGCAGCGCCCCCAGTCGAACTGCGACAGGCATGGGTGGACACCCTGTTCTTGCCTCTCGTCAGCCCCACTACACCTGGACAAGGGGCGGCAAGAAGCAAATCTGCCTGAAGCCTGTTCTGTATCGCCGCGACTATGCGCTGAAGACAAACAGTTCCATCCACAGCCTCTATGCTGACGGTCAGATGTAGCGCTTCATATGCGCTATGGAACGTCTAGGTTGTTCGACTTAGTACCCGCTGAAGGCTTCTGTCCTAATGTCAGCGTCTGAAATTCCGGCCTTGGTCAGCATGGTTTGCATGGACTCGACCATGCCCGGAGGGCCAGCGACGTAGTATACCGGGGCAACCAGGTCCGCCGTATGACGCGTGACCATATCGGCCGTGATGTGTCCCCTCTCGACTGAACCAGATGCTTGCCCGCTGCCGGTTACAGTCGTCACCAGCTTGAACTGGGTATGACGATCCGCGAGCGCGGCCAGTTCATTCAGAAAAGCCGCCTCTTCGATGGAGCGCATGCTGTAGAACAGCACCAGCTTTTGCGGCAGACCTGTATCAAGCGCGTCGTGGATCATGCTGCGGAACGGAGTCACGCCGACGCCGCCGGCAATGAACACGGCCGGCCGCGCGGTGTCCTCATCAAGCGTCATGTCACCATAGGGGCCATCGATCTCGACTTCGGTTCCCAGGGGCAACATCTCCAGGGCCTTCTTGAAGGCGCTGTTACCCAAGCGCGTTGTGATCGTCAGGTCAGCATCGTGCGGTGTGCTCGACAGTGAAAAAGTGCGCATCCGGCCTTGGTGGTCGGCTCCTATGGATGACGGCAACGTCAGGTAGATCGCTTGCCCTGCCTTGAACTGAAAGCCGGCTGGCTTCCGAATGTAGAACATGCTTGTTCCCTTGGCCGCAGCCTCACGAGCGGCAAGCGTTGAGGCAAAGGTCGTTGAGGGCTTAAGGAAGCTTTTGCGCCGCCATTGTGACAGCCGCAGACCATCCCGCATACTGAGGCCGAGCAGCGTCAGGTTGATCGCGCCCGAAACCAGTTCAAGCGCCTGGACGCCATAGAAGGCTGCGTCGAACTCACCCGCCTGTGCCTTCGACGACAGGAACAGCGCTGAGGGGATCAACACCAGAATGCCATTTGCGGCGATAATTGGCATGCGGCGAAGCTTTGCGCCGACAAGCCCCTTTTGTTGCCCCCTAGACCAGACGAAGCCCGATCCGCCAACAGCGGCAAGCGCGGGCACAAGCAGCAGAAAGCCCCAGGGGATCGCGCTTTTCACCGCGACAATAGACGCATTGGAGCCGGACACTTCACTGATGATGGTGGACAGCCAGAAGGTGGCAATCGTCAAAATCGCCACCATGCCGGCGATGGGATGGATGAGCTTTATCATGGTCTAGCGTCCCTGGTTGCGGTAATGTCATGTAACATCACAATTGACATCATGTTGTCAATATAGGTATGAGGTGACAAATGACAACACCCGTTTCGACACCGGAAGCTCAGGCCTTAACCGATCTGCTGCTGACCATGTTTCGGGCGAACAATCTGACGCTCGCATGGGGCGACCGCATTGTGTCGCCGCTCGGCCTTACAAGCGCCCGTTGGCAGATATTAGGAGCAATCGCCCTGGCTGACCGGTCGCAGCCTGTGGCGTGGCTGGCGCGTGATCTCGGCGCGAGCCGCCAGAACGTGCAGCGGATCGTCAACGACCTGATGGGCGAGGGATTGGTCGCATTCGAGCCGAACCCGCACCATAAGCGGGCGCAGCTTGTCGTGCTGACTCCGAAGGGCCGGCAGACCTATGAAGCAGCCCTTGGGCTTTACAATCCGCTTGTCGAGGCATTGGCTGAAGGCGTGCCGGCCAAGGACATTCAGACCGCGCAGCGTGTCCTGTCCGCTTTACGGGCCAAGCTAAAAGCATTCAGCATCGAGGACGAGCGGCAAAGCTGACCGCTCCGCAGAATGGCCGACCTATGCCCACCCTGTTCAATGCTCTTCCGGCGCCGCCGCGCCGCTGAATTTGGGTCGCGTCGCGCTCTTTGGATGTAACGCGACCAGTTCCAGCGAGAGGGATTGCGGTTGCCAGGCGATGATATATCCATTATTCTGGATATATGGAAACAGATCGCGCCCTCGAAGTCTTCTCAGCGCTGTCGCAGCCAACAAGGCTCGACGTGTTCCGCATGCTAGTCGTTCGTGAACCGGATGGCGTGGCTGCGGGAGAATTGGCACGGCTTATGGACGTGCCACAGAACACGATGTCCACGCACCTCGCGATCCTGAGCCGCGCCGGCTTGATCCGCGGTGAGCGGCACAGCCGCTCGATCATCTACCACGCAAAGCTCGATGCAATACGCGCGCTGTCACTGTTTCTGCTGAAGGATTGCTGTGGCGGCCGCTCGGAGCTTTGCAGCTCTGTCATTGCTGATCTCTCCCCGTGTTGTGTGGCTGAAAAGGAGGCCATCTCATGACGCATCAGACCTATAGCGTTCTATTCCTGTGCACTGGAAACTCGGCGCGGTCCATTCTTGGGGAGGCGCTGCTCAATCACCTCGGCGAGGGGCGTTTTCAGGCATACTCCGCCGGCAGTCATCCGAAGGGACGTGTGCATCCGCTTGCACTTGAAGTGTTGGCAGAGGCGGGTATTGCGGTTGAAGGGCTGCGCTCCAAGCCGTGGGACGAGTTTGCAGCCGATGATGCGCCGAAATTGGATTTTGTGTTCACCGTCTGCGACAATGCGGCGGGCGAAGAATGCCCGATATGGCCTGGCCACCCGATGACCGCACATTGGGGCATCGAGGATCCAGCCGCCGTTTCAGGGCCGGACTTCCGCCAGAAGGCCGCATTTGAAGACGCATTGCGCTTCATGCGCAACAGGATCGAGAGCTTCATCAATCTACCGATCTCCAGCCTCGACAGGCTGTCACTGAATTCGAAGCTGAAGAGCATTGGCAATATGGATGGGTCCACGAGCCGTCCGGGCTCGGCGGCCTGATGGCGGAACCAGACCTTCGACGCCGCTTATGCGCCGAGGCCCTCGGCACCGGCATGCTTGTTGCCGGCGTGGTCGGCTCCGGCATCATGGCGGAGCAGTTAACGGGGGACGTCGCTCTCGCGCTGCTTGCCAACACCATTGCCACCGGAGCGATCCTTGCGGTTCTGATCTCAATACTAGGTCCGATCTCGGGCGGGCATTTCAATCCGGCTGTGACGCTGGTCTTTGCGCTTCGCAAGGAGCTCTCAGCTAGGGACGGCGCTGCCTATGTCCTGTGTCAGGTCGGCGGCGGCATCCTCGGGACGCTTGCGGCGCATTTGATGTTCGCCCTGCCCCTCATTCAGGCTTCGACGCATGTGCGGAGCGGCGGCGCGCAATGGTTTTCGGAGGTGGTCGCAGCCTTCGGGCTCGTTGCGGTCATTCTTGCGGGTATCCGGTTCGAGCGGACTGCTGTGCCCTGGCTTGTTGGATTGTACATCACCGCAGCCTACTGGTTCACGGCCTCAACCTCCTTCGCCAATCCCGCTGTCGCCATCTCTCGCGCCCTGACAGATACATTCTCCGGCATTCGCCCGATTGATGTGCCAGGCTTCATCACCGCGCAAATCGCCGGCGCGCTGCTGGCGTTGGCGCTGATGTCCTGGCTATTGCGGAAGCCGGACACAGGTGACATCCCCATAAATCCGGAAAGCCAATCATGAGTGTTACCATCTATCACAACCCCGATTGCGGCACCTCTCGCAACACGCTGGCGATGATCCGGCAGAGTGGCGTTGAGCCGGAAATCATCGAGTATGTGAAGCATCCGCCGAGCCGCGACCGGCTAAAGCAGTTGATCGCCGATGCGGGACTAAGCGCCCGTGAGGCTTTGCGACGCAAAGGCACTCCGTATGACGATCTCGGCCTTGATGACCCGGCCTTGAGTGCGGAGCAGTTGCTCGATGCGATGATGGAGCATCCTATCCTGATCAATCGCCCGTTCGTAACGACGCCGCTGGGTGTGCGCCTCTGCCGTCCGTCAGAAGTTGTTCTCGAAATTCTAGAGAACCCGAACATTGGGCAATTTGTTAAAGAGGATGGAGAAGTTATTGAAGCGCCGGAAGGGCCGAGCACGTGAGTTCTTCTTTTGACGCTGAGGATTTGCCGAACCTCGACCGCGCTCAGATAGCGCCGATCGACTACGGGGCCCTCGCCGGAGACGCTGATCCCGGTCATCCGCCGCGCATTCTGCTGCTCTACGGCTCTCTGAGGGAGCGCTCCTATTCGCGGCTCGCGGCTGAAGAAGCCGGGCGTTTGCTGCGGTTTTTCGGTGCCGAAACCCGCATGTTCTCACCGCGCGATCTGCCGCTACCGGATGGCGCGCCGGCAGATCATCCGAAAGTGCGCGAGTTGCGGGATCTTGCAACATGGTCCGAAGGCATGGTCTGGGTTTCGCCCGAGCGGCACGGCGCGATGACAAGCATCATGAAGGCGCAAATCGACTGGCTGCCGCTGTCGCTCGGCGGCGTTCGCCCGACACAGGGCAAGACGCTTGCGGTGATGGAAGTATCTGGCGGCTCGCAAAGCTTCAATGCCGTCAACCAGATGCGTATTCTCGGACGCTGGATGCGCATGGTTACGATCCCCAACCAGTCGTCAGTCCCCAAGGCGTTCAATGAGTTCGACGAGGCCGGACGCATGAAGCCCTCGCCGTACTACAACCGCATCGTTGATGTGATGGAGGAGCTGGTAAAGTTCACCTGGCTGGTGCGCGAACGATCGCCGTACCTTGTCGACCGTTACTCAGAGCGCGTCGAAACAGCGGAAGCGGTATCAAAGCGGGTTAATCAACGCGGCCTCTAGAGGCTGAAGCGGTATCGGATCTGTTCAGCCAACTCGAGGGGCGAAGCCTCATCAGACCGTAGCTCCAGATCATAGTTCATACCATGATGAACGCGCTCGAACTGCCACCGGGCAAGGCCAATAAGCCGGTCACCACGCAGCCGTTCGCGCATTTCCAAAGTCTCGAGGTCTGCGAGAACGCCGACCCAGTGAAGATCGTGCCCCACCAGCAGCATTTCATAGTCGGCAAATGCAGGATCATCGCGACCGAACAGAACATCATCTACAACAACATCAAACCCTTCTGCCGCCATCGCTTTCACGGACCGACGCATGCCGCGAAGTATCTGTGCCCCACGCGGCCCGCTAGAAATGACGACTTCGGAAAGTCCGTCGCGCTCGATTTGCTCGTAGGCAAAAGTGTCTGGATGATTGGCATAACGGTCCGGTAGCATCTCCAGAAATGTATCCATCTGGATATGCAGGACAGGGCCGGCGGCAATCGTTTGCAGGGCCTTGGCGACGGACGACTTGCCGGCGCTGCCGACGCCATTGAGGAGAATGACCTTGGCCATTGGATCAGCGCGCCTGACGCCAGTAGCAGTAGGGATAGGCGGTGGTGAAGCCGTTGGATTCGTAGAGTTTTATGGCTGGGGTATTTTCGATGAAGACCTGCAGCCAGAAGCCTTTGGATGGCAGCGAGAGGATGGCGTTGAGAAAGCTCTTGCCGAGGCCCATGCCGCGTTTTTCGGGATCGACCAGCATGTTCATAAGCCCGAGCCAGCCATCTTCCTGGTGCAGCAAGGCTGACGCGGGGCGATTGTCACGTGCGAAAACGATGGGACGGGCGGCGGAGGACAGATTGCCGAAAATCTGCCGAAACAGCTCTTCGTCCTTGCCCGAAATCTGCTTGTGGCGCACCTGCAGGTCGAGCCAGTCTTCGAGCGGCAAATCCGCCACGTCATCAGCGTTTCCGGTGGGTGTGCCGGGCCGTGTCATGACCAGGCAGCGGCGAAACGGACGCCATCCAAGAGCTTCAAGATCGGCTTCGAAAGTGCTCGGTGAACCAAGCACTCGCAGCACCGGCTCAATAGCGTGCTGGCTCGAGAATGCTAACACCTCGTTAACCAGCAATGAGGCGTCTTCTTTCGTGGCGTCGAAGACCGTGACGCTTGAATTGCGGTAGTTGAATCCGCCCGCTGCACGGAACACCGTATTGCCATTGTCCACCTCGACGAAGGCCGGCATGGCATTGAGCCCCCAGCGATCAATCGTGGAAGCTTCGGGCATGGTGGATCGGTCAGACATCAAGAAGGCGCTCCAGATATTCGCTAGGCAGGATCGTGTCGGCGGGACCGTTCGAGATCAGGTGGCAAACGGCGAGTGCCGTCTCTCGCCAGGGGGCGGGCTTGTTCGCCGCAAGATCGGCAAATCGCGCCTGCATCTCGTCAGGGGTGAACGGGCGCTCGGGGTCGCCACGGCGTCCGGTGTGCACCCATTCGCTGCGCGAGCCGTCGGCCATATCGATGCGGATCCGGCAACTGCGTGTGCGCGGATAGGGCTTGGTGAAGTCGTCACTGACCGTCAGTCCGATGCGTTCGGCGAGTGCCGCGATTGCAGGATCATCGAGAACTTTTGGATCGCGCAGCGTACCGAAGTCAGGACCGCCGTAGAGCAGTTGATGCGCAAGGCACCATGACGTCGAAAACCGAGCCTGAGCCGGTGTCGCGGGGTGACGCAGATCAGCGATGCGCTTGAGTGCTTCGAAGCTTTCAACCGTGATCGAGCGAATGGCCGAAACGTCGATGGGCGCAATGGCGTGGCGGTCGCGCACGGCATCGAGGACATGATGCATCTGCCCGCAAACCGGCCATGCCTTGACGGTGCGTCCGGCAAGGGCTGTTCCATCGGCTGAGAACGGGGCGGCCAGCGGAGCGGGATCGAACTCGGATTTGAGGGCGAAGGCCAGACCGCGCGGCCCTTCGATGATGCGGGTGGCGGCGGGCACACCGGCCAGTGCCAGCAATGCGCCAGCGATACCGTTGCGTGCAGCGAAGCCCGGGTTCGCGGCCTTTGCAGCCTCGGCGCCATCGTCCATGAATTGCCAAAGCCCCATGGCCTGGCTTCCGGCGTGGCCGAATGCTGCAACGCACCCGCGTGCGTCGAGACCAAGTGCAACCGCCGACGCAGCAGCGGCGCCGAAACTGCCGGCGGTAGCAGTAATGTGGAAGTGCCGATAATGCTCGGGGCCGAAAGCGGTGCCGACGCGCACTGCCGCTTCGTAGCCGGCAACAACTGCCCGTCGCACCGTATCTAGGGTCAATGAGCGCTGGCGCGCTATCGCAAGAAGCGGTGCGAAGGTGACGATACCGGCATGGATCATCGAATCGCGGTGACCATCATCGACTTCTGCGAGGTGCGAGAGTGCGCCAAGTGTGAACGCATGCTCTGCGAGCGAACGCCCGCCGCTATCGGCGAGGCGATGATAGGATCGGTAGTTGTCCGACGCCGGTTCATCATCACCGGCAGCAAGTGCACCAAACCAGTCGAGTGCCGCCATCGCCACCTCACCCGAAAGCTCGGTGGCGATGTCGGTCAGATCTTCAGAGACGCTCCAGCGCGCAAGTGGCTGCAGTAGCGGCTCAGACTGCGGCATGGCTCAGGCGGCCTTGTCCATGCTGCGGGCCTCTATGGCGCCTGTCGCAATGGATACCCACCAGGCAGCGCCCTTGGCGAGAATCGAGTCATTGAAGCGATAGGTCGGGCTGTGCAGCGTGCAGCCGCCTTCGGTCGAGCCGGCGCCGAGCCAGATGTAGCAGCCGGGGCGCTCCTTGAGCATGAAGGCGAAGTCTTCGGACGCCATCGACGGATTGATGGTATCGCTGACCTCATCGCCCACGACGCGGCGGGCGGCTTCAAGCGCGAGGCCCGTCTCGCGTTCGGTGTTGACGGTTGCCGGGTAGCGGCGCTGGTAGTCGAGTTCGACCTCAATGCCAAAGCCACGCGCGACACCGGCGCAGATATCGCTCATGCGCGCTTCGATCGTGTCCTGAACCGCCGCCGTCATATGGCGGGTACAACCGGCAAGACGCGCCTCCGCCGGCAGGACGTTCCAAGCGTCGCCGCCATGAAACTCGGTGATCGACACCACCGCAGTTTCCAGCGGATCGATCATGCGCGCAGCGATCGCTTGCATCTGGGTCTGGATGGTCGAGGCGGCAGTGAGGATATCCTGACCGAGATGCGGCATAGCAGCGTGTGCACCCTGCCCCGAAAGCTTGATCTCGAAGACATCGAACGCGGCCATTTGCGGACCGGTGCGCGCGGCAAACGTGCCTTCTTCAAGGCCCGGCCAGTTGTGAAGGCTGTAGACTTCATCGACCGGGAACTTGTCGAACAGGCCGTCTTTCATCATTGCCTCGGCGCCGGCGAAGCCCTCTTCGGCCGGCTGGAAGATGAAATGGATGGTGCCGGCAAACCCGCCGTTCTCAGCAAGGTATTTCGCCGCCGCAAGCAGCATGGTCATGTGACCGTCATGCCCGCAGGCGTGCATCTTGCCTTCCTGCTGGGAGGCATAAGGCAGATTGGTGCGCTCATTGATCGGCAGCGCGTCCATATCGGCCCGTAGCCCGATCACCGGCCCCTCGCCGCGCGACAGCGTCGCGACGACACCAGTCTTGCCGAGACCGCGATGCGGTGTATAGCCGAAGCTTTCGAGCTTCTCAGCGACGAAATCGCTGGTCCAGTTCTCTTCATAAGCGAGTTCTGGGTGACGGTGCAGTTCCTGGCGCCAGGCGACCATTTCGTCCTGCATCGCTTCGAAATAGGCCATTGACGGATGTGTCATCGTTTCAGCTCTTTCGTTCGTCCTGTCGCTTCAAAGTGCCGGGTCGCTCGCAGAGAGACGCTCGGACTCGGCAATGGTCGCATCGACCTGATCGCCGGCGGTTCCGACATAGCTGGCGTAATCCAGCAGCGCTGCGATCTCGCTATCATCAAACTTGCCGGCAAGTTCGGGTGCGTCCTGAAGGGCCTGGCGATACGGCGTGCCGGTTTCCGCAGCGCGCATGAGCACGCCATGCAGCACATGGTGGGCACTTTGCTTGCCGAGCGCGTCGCTAAGCCGGAACATCAGCGCTTCAGACATGATGGCGCCCTGTGTCATTTCAAGGTTTTCAGCAATACGCGCCTCATTGACAGCGAGGCCGCCGATGACGGTGTTCATGTGGCCGATCACCCGATCAAGCATGACGGAGCTCTCGGGGATGGTGTGCCAATCGAGCCGCCAGACGCTGGCATCGCGCTCATGGGTCACGATCATCGATTGCAGGGCCAGCGCCACGTTGTTCATGACAACGCGCACCATGGTGCCGGAGAATTCCGAGCGCACGGCGTTGCGCTTATGCGGCATGGTGGTCGAGCCGACCACTGTATCGGCCATCGGCTCATGCATCTCGCCGATTTCGGTACGCGAGAGCTGGTACACTTCGTTTGCGATGCGGCCCATGGTGCCGGCAACGATGCCGAGGGTCGACACGAACTCTGCAACGCCATCGCGAGCGCTGGCCCAGCTGACCGGCGGCACGGTCAGCTCAAAGCGTTCGCCGAGGCGCTTGACGATTTCGTTTGCCTGCGGGCCGAGCGCCGCCATGGTGCCGACGCCGCCGTGCATCATCAAAAGGAAACTGCGCTCTGGCATTGCCTTCAGCCGTTCGATATCGCGGCGGATTTCTGCGGCCCATGAGGCGATCTTCATGCCCAAGGTCATCGGCAGGCCGTGCTGATTGTGCGTGCGGCCAACCATCGTGGTGTCGCGATAGGCCTTGGCCTTATCGAGGCAGATCTTTTCGAGGGTCAGCAGATTGCGAAGCAGGATAGCCCATGCGTCACGCATCTCCATCGACAGCGCAGTATCCTGAATATCCTGCGTGGTCGCGCCATAGTGGATCCACTCACCGGCGCCGTTGCCGCAGGCTTTCTCGAAGGCGCGCAGGACCGGCACCAGTGTGTGGCCGGCGCGGCCGAGGTCTTCGAAAATGAAGTCTTCGTCGAGGTTTTCGACCTTCGCCTTGGCGACGATCTCATCGGCTGCTTCCTGGGGGACGATGCCGAGTTCAGCCTGAACAGTTGCAAGACCGGCCCATATATCGAGCCAACGCTGGAACCGCTGGCGCTCATCAAAAACCTCCCGCATCTCGGGCGTACCCCAGCTGTTCTTATAGAAGCGGTGGTCAATGATATGAGCCATGAGACCGAATGATCCTTTTTCTTGTGTTCAGAGTCAGCGCGCGCGGCTGGTGCGCCAGCGCTTGATCAGCGGGCTTGCGAGGAAGCCGGCAGAAACCACCAGCAGCAGCAGGCTGATCGGGTGACCGAGAGGGTCTATGAAGGTGAACCAATTGCCGCCGGACAGCTGCAAGGCGTTGTAGAGCGAGGACTCGATGCGCTCGCCGAGAATGACAGCGAGGATGACTGGCGCAATCGGCACGCCAGCTTTGCGGAAGCCATAGCCGACAATGCCGAAGACCAGCGCCACCCAAACACCGAACATGGTGCTTTCGACCGCGTATGCGCCGGTAAGGCAAAGTAGCGCAACGGCGGTAGCGAGGACGCTGCGCGGCAGAGCGTAGATCAGCGAGATGAGCCAGCGCACGGTGATATAGGCGATCGGCCCCATCATCAGATTGGCAGCGAAGAACGCCAGGATGATCATCCAGACGATATCGATATTGCGCTGGAACAATAGCGGGCCCGCGGCGAGGCCCTTGATCTGCATTGCCGCGATGAACAGCGCCGAAACGGAGTTGCCAGGAATGCCAAGTGACAGCAACGGCACCATCGAACTGGCGACGACCGCATTGTTGGCGGCTTCCGGTGCGGCAACGCCCTCGACGGCGCCCTCCCCAAACTTCGGCTCGTCCGGGTCGTTCTGGTACTTGGTTTCGTGGTGACGGCGCGCCTGATCGTAGGAGATATAAATCGCCATCAGCGCGCCGGCGCCAGGGATGACGCCGATAATGTTGCCGATGGCAGAGCTGCGAAGCCATGTCGGCCACAGGCGCTTGACCATCTTTGAATCGAGGATGACCGCCCGCACGTCCTTTTGGCGCTGACCGGGCTCGTTGCCGCGAAGACGCTCGGCGACATCTTCCTCAACAAGTTCAAGCACGGCGGTAATGCCGAACAGGCCAACGAGCAGCGGCACCAGCGGCACGCCATCATAGAAATAGAAATTGTCGAAGGTCAGCCGGTCCTGCCCGTAATGGTAGCCCACGCTCGAAATCAGCAGACCAAAAGCGGCGGCGATCAGGCCCTTGAAAATGCTGCCGCTCATCATACCGACGACGCTGGCGAGGCCAAGAATGCCGAGCGCCACGTTTTCTGCGGGGCCGAAGCGCAGCGCGAACGCGGCAAGCAAGGGGGCGAAGAAGATGAGGACGACGCTGCTGGTCAGCCCGCCGACAACCGACGAGGTTATGGCAACGCTGAGCGCCTGCGGGGCTTTGCCTTGCCGCGTCATGGCGTTGCCATCGATCGAGGTCAGCAGCGACGAGGCGGTGCCCGGCACTTTCAGCATGATGGCCGGGATGGCCCCGCCCACCGATGTGGAGCAATAGACACCGACCATCAGCGCCAGGGCGTGTGAAGCCTCCATGCCGAAAACGAACGGAATGAAGACCGCGAAAGTGATGTTGTCATTGAGGCCCGGAATGGCGCCGATCAGAAGGCCAAGGACCACACCTGTGGTGAGAAACCCCAAAACGAACGGGTCGCTCAGCACGTAGAACCCTTGAAGAATGGCGTCCATTTTGGCTTCCCGTCGGCTGGGCTAGAACAGATTGCGCAGTGGAGCGACCAGCTGGCGGACCGCCGGCATCTCCGGGATGCGGGTGTGGAAGACGATGTAGAACATCACGAAGCAGAACAGCACCACGGCGGCGGAGCCGAGAACGATCTTCAAGGGACCACGGGCTCCGGCGATCACCATCAGCACCGCGCCGGCGATGAAGCCAGGCACCAGGTAGCCCGCGCCGTAGCTGACAGCCAGCGCCCAGACGATGAGCACCGCGCCGAACGGCAGCGAACCGCGCCAGAAACCGGCTTGCGAAAGATTGGGATTTGGCAGCGGGGTGCTTGGCCCAGTACCGCCAGCACCTTCAGCCACGCCTGTGGCCGGCTGTGGCTGCGGCCGGTTCCGAAACGCCTGAATGAGCAGGATGATGCCTGAGACGAGGATGATGAGGCACATGGCGAACGGGAAATGCCGTGCCTTCGGCAGATAATCGAAGGTCGTCCACAATCCTGCGGCTCCCGCAAGGATTGCGCAGATCGCGAAGACAGCATCTCTCATGAACATGGCGCCAGCCCCCGAGGAACAGAGTCCGGGGCCGGCAAGCGGCCCCGGACGCCAATGTTACTCCTGACGGAGCCCGGCCGTATCGATGATCTCGGTCGTCAGCTCGTCATAGTTCTCGATGGTCTGCATGAACTGCTCGCTACCGGCGAAATCGACAACGTAGCCTGCGTCGTTCATGGCGCTGACGAAATCTTCGTCCTCGCTGAGGGTTTCGAGAACGCCAGCGAGGTCGGCGACAACATCCTCGGGAGTTGCAGCCGCAACGCCCCAGCCGCGGAAGGTCGCGAACTCTTCAACGTTGAGACCGGCTTCTTCCCAGGTCGGGATATCCGGGAACTCGTCGAGACGCTCACGCGATGCGACAGCAAGCAGACGCACCGTGCCGGCTTCGACCTGCTGTGAGGCTTCGCCCCACGGCCACAGCGCGGCCTGCACGTGCCCACCGGCAACCTGCTGAACCTGCTCGCCAAACGCATCGACGTTGATGACGTTGAGGTCGAGGTCAGCACGATTCTGCAGCGCGATGGCGCTCATGTGGTGCGAGGTGCCGACGCCCGAGGTCACGACCGAAACGGTGCCATCGGTTGCTGCGGCAATGAAATCCTCGACGGTTTCGATGTCGGAATCGGCCGGCACGGCGATCACTTCCGGATCGAGGCCGTAAAGGGCGACCGGGGTGTAATCCGACAGCTCATAGGGCGTGTCGCGCAGCTTGGGATTGGTCACGACCGAGCTGGTCATCGCGAGAATGGTGTGGCCATCCGGCTCGGCGCGGGCCGGCGTGGCCTGGCCGACGATGGAGTTGGCGATGTTCTCGACTTCGAACTGATAGTCGCCGAGAAGGCCGAGACGGTTGGCGTGCTCGACGATGATGCGGTTCGTGGTGTCGACGGCACCGCCTGGCGCGAATGGCACAATCACCGTTACGTCACCGGAGGGGAAGTCCTCCTGCGCCAGTGTCGGTGTGATTACGGCGGCGGTGGCAAGCAGTGCCAGCCCGAAAGTCTTATGGAAACGCATTGGTTTCTCCTCTCCTCTTGCAGATTGGGTAGTGGGTTTTTTCCAGCGACGCAGAACGCGCCGATCAATTTGCAGTTCACCGGGCCTACCAGCCCTGAGCCCGAACGGCCCATCTTTAGAGTGCCCGTCACCTACACCGGGGCGTCATCCCGGGGAAGCCCCGGCGGTGAAGCAATTTTCTCCTGTGGTGCCGGGTGATTGGAACGTCTGTTCCGATAGTCGACACCCCACGGCCTGCCCGTTTCAACCTCTCCTGATTTCCATTTTTTTCTTTGTTATTGGTTTTTGATTTTACATCGCTGCCATTAATGCGCAATACCTTTGCGCCAAAGATATCTAGATCAGTACATATTTTTTGGAGCTGGTGTCATGGCGAAGCTGCGGGATGCTCTGGATTTCGATCTTGAGGGCGATGTTTTTTCCAGTATTGCGAACGGATTGATCGGCAAGGGCATAACTGTGCCAGGGCCGTTCGGGCCGCACACGATGATCTATGCTGATTTCGTGGCATCAGGCCGGGCTCTGCAGCAGGTCGAGCAGTTCGTTACGGAAAGTGTCCTGCCCTGGTATTCCAATACCCATACCGAAGGCTCGCATTGCGGCGCGGTGATGAGCAATTTGCGCCGGCAGGCCCGGGCATTGATCGCCGATGAGATCGGAGCGGGTCCAGAACACGCCGTTATCTTTGCCGGCAGCGGCGCAACGGCGGGCCTCAACAAGATCGTCGCGCTGCTCGATGCAGGCGCCGACACGACGGTGCTAATCGGCCCCTACGAGCACCACTCCAATATCCTTCCCTGGCGCGAGTCGGGTGCACATGTCGTTGAGGTGCCCGAGGCTGCCGAAGGCGGCCCTGACCTTGATTGCCTCGAACAAACCTTGGCAACGCTTCACGGTAGACGCGTGATCGGCGCATTTTCTGCGGCATCCAATACTACCGGAATCCTCACAGACACGGTCGCGGTCACACGCCTGTTGAAGGCGCACGGTGCGCTTGCGGTGTGGGACTATGCCTGCGCCGGCCCCTATGTGCCGATCGATATGGGCGCAGGCGACGATGCCAAGGACGCGATCGTCGTGTCTCCGCACAAGTTCGTCGGCGGACCCGGTGCTTCCGGGCTGCTGGCAATCCGGCGCGACTGCATTGTCCGCGATACGCCGACGACGCCGGGCGGCGGCACCGTGCGGTTCGTGTCGCCCTGGGGGGAGCTTTATAATGAAGACCCCGTGGCGCGCGAGGAAAGCGGCACGCCGAACGTCATCGGTGACATTCGTGCTGCCCTCGCCTTCGCGGTCAAGGCGCATGCGGGCGCCGAACGGATTGCCGAGCGTAACGCCGAGCTGACAAAGATGGCGTTCGATGCGTGGCAGAACACCAAGGGGCTGGGGCTTCTCGGGCACCCGGACGCCGACAGATTGCCAATCTTCTCCTTTACGGTAACGACGCCCGAGGGCGAGACGGTGCATCCGCAGCTGGTGACGCGTCTGTTGAGCGATCTATATGGCATCCAGGCGCGTGGCGGCTGCTCCTGCGCCGGGCCATACGGGCACCGTCTGCTCGATATCGATCAGCCGCAATCCGAGCAGATGCTGACTGCGATCCTCGATGGCAGGGAGATCGACAAGCCCGGCTGGACCCGGATCAATCTGAGCTGGACTATGTCCGATGCTGACGTGGCGCAGATCCTCGAGGCGGTAAAGACCTTGCCTGAGGAAAGCGCACGGCACGCGCATCTTTATACTGTAGATCCGGCGACCGCCCGCGCCGTTTATCGCAACTAGAGCCGGCGACCGCGCATCACGAGAAAATTCAATCAAGCTTTCATGACCTTCAGCCTATTGTTGTGTCATGGCAGCGGAGCGGCTGAAGGACTATCGCGGCAAGAGAGATTTCTCGCGGACGAGCGAGCCATTCGGCACGCGCGCGTCGGGAGGATCGCGGTATGTCGTTCACAAGCACCATGCGACGGCCGACCATTACGATCTGCGGCTTGAGCTGGACGGTGTTCTCAAGAGCTGGGCCGTCCCCAAAGGGCCATCGCTCGACCCTGCGGACAAGCGGCTGGCGGTGGCTACGGAAGACCACCCGATAGACTATATCGACTTCGAAGGGGTTATTCCCGAAGGTGAATATGGCGGCGGGCCGATGATCGTGTGGGATACCGGCACGTGGGCGCCGATGGGTGACGCGCAGACGGATATCGACAAAGGCGCCTTCAAGTTCAGGCTGGCGGGAGACAAGCTGTCCGGCGGCTGGATGCTGACGCGACTGAAAAAGCGCGCCAAGGACGAGCGGCAGGATAACTGGCTGCTGTTCAAGGAACACGACCAGGCAATGCGGCCCGGCAGCGATATTCTCAGCGAGCGTCCGGAAAGCGTCAAATCCGGCAAGCGGATAGAAGACCTGTTGGCGCAGCCAGCACAGACAGTGCGCAAACCACGCAGGCTGCAGCCCGGCAAACTGGCTGGTGCGGTGAAGGCGCCGCTACCCGACAAGCTCTCGCCGCAACTGGCGGTCGCTGCAGCAGAGCCACCGCAATCGAGCGCCACCACCCCATGGCTGCACGAAATCAAGCTCGACGGATATCGGACGCTGGCCCGGATCGAGAGTGACACGGTCAAACTGATTACCCGGGGCGGGCTCGACTGGACACGGCGTTATGGCGATCTGCCGGACGCGTTCGCCGCTCTCAATTGCCGCGACGCACTGATCGATGGCGAGATCGTTGTGCTCGACAGTAAGGGGATCAGCCGGTTTGGCCTGTTGCAGGAGGCGCTCTCGACGCCCCGCCCGCGAAATCTGGTGTTCTACGGCTTCGACCTTCTTCACCTCGACGGGTGGGATTTGCGCGCAGTGCCGCTGATAAAGCGCAAAGACCTGCTCTCGCGCCTTCTGGCGACGAAGAACAGCAGCACTTCGCCGCTGCAGTACAGCGATCATGTCGAGGGCGACGGCGAGGAGCTCTTTGACCGGGCAGCGGCGCTCGGGCTCGAGGGTATCGTGTCGAAGCGGGCAGACAGCAAATATTCCGCCCGACGAAGCGCCTCGTGGCTGAAAATCAAGGCGCCACAGACCGGCGACTTCGTGATTGCGGGCTACACCGTCTCCGCTGCTGCAGGCGGCATCGGCGCCCTGGTGGTGGCCGAATGGCATGAGGATGAACTGATTTATCGCGGGAAAGTCGGTACCGGGTTCGATAGCTCCACGATGAAGGATCTGCTGGACCGGCTTGAAGCACTCGAGATCGAGGACCGCATCGAGGGGTCACCGAAAGACACCATTGGCGTGCGACCGACGCTGACGGCACGCGTGCAGTACACCGCCATAACCTCTGAAGGCCTGCTGCGGCACGCGGTTTTCAAGGGGCTCCGGGAGGCCAGCATGCCGGTGACGGACACGGCTCCGCGCCAGCGCCTGATCAGCGATGCGGACCTGGCCGGCATATGGGTGACCAATCCTACACGCCGGCTGTTCGGGCGGAATGGGCCGACCAAGCTCGATATCGCCGTTTACTACGCAGCGGTCGGGGAATTCATGCTGCCGCACCTGCTGGGGCGACCGGTTTCGCTGTTCCGATGCCCGACGGGCAAGACTGCAGACTGCTTTTTCCAGCGCCACCCGTTCACCGGCATGCCGACCAGTCTGACCAGTATCGAGACGGCGAACTCTGACAACGAAAAGCAGACCTATATCGCTGTGACCGACACCAATGCCTACTTGGCATTGGCGCAGTTCGGCACCATTGAGTTTCACAGCTGGGGCACGCGGCTCGAGCACATCGATACGCCCGACCGGATCATATTCGATCTCGATCCGGGTGAAGGGATTGCCTGGCGCGAAATCGTTGATGCTGCGGTGCATCTGCGCGCCGAGTTGCAAGCGATCGGGCTCGTGCCATTCGTCAAGACATCCGGGGGAAAGGGTGTTCACATCGTCGTGCCGATCAGGACAACGATAGGCTGGAAGCAGGCCCATGCCGCAAGCGCGCGTCTGGCCGAAGCGCTGGCAGCGACGGGGCCCGATACGTTCGTGACAACGATGGGCGCCAGCAACCGCAAGCGCCGCATTTTCATCGACTACCATCGCAACGCCCGCAGCGCGACGGCGGTGGCTGCGTATTCGCTACGAGCACGTCCTCACCTGCCGGCATCGACACCAGTAGATTGGCAGGTTCTGGAGTCTATCGACTCTCCCGAGGACCTCAATTACTCTAGTCTTCCGAGTTTATTAACCAGTGCAGGCGACCCGTGGGCCGACATTAACCAGTCGGAACGAGACCTGCCGGCATGATCGACTTCGTTTGTGTAGCGTTTGTGAGTAGGAGGCGGCCATGGCGGCAAGAGCCAGCTGGAAGGGTCACCTGCGTCTGAGTCTCGTATCGTGTGCGGTGAAGATGTATCCGGCGACCAGTTCGACTGATCGCATCCGATTCAACCAACTTCACAAGGACACGCATAACCGCATCAACATGAAGCCCGTCGATCCCGAGCTGGGGCTTGTCGAGCGCAGTGATCTGGTGAAGGGCTATGAGTATGAGCCCAAGCAATACGTGATCATCGAGGAGGAAGACCTCGAGGCTGTGCGGATCGAATCCAATCACACGCTGAACATTGAAGCGTTTGTCGATGGTGAGGAGATCGACGCACTCTATCAGGATGCGCCCTATTACCTCGCGCCAGATGGCGCCATGGCAGAAGAAACCTTCATCGTGCTGCGCGAGGCGATGCGCCAGAGCGGCAAGGTGGCGATTGCGCGGCTGGTGCTTTCGAGCCGCGAGCGGGTGGTGACGATCGGCGCCAAAGACAATGGCATGTTCATCACCACGCTGCGCAATCCGAGCGAGGTGCGCGGGACAGCAGAATACTTCGGCGACATTCCGGACGGCAAACCGGAGCCCGAAATGCTGGAACTGGCTGAGAAGCTGATCGAGCAGAAGAGCACGCGCTTTGACCCGAAGGCGTATGAAGACCGCTATGAGGTCGCGCTGATGGAGATGATCAAGGAAAAACTGAAGGGTCACAAGCCGATCGTGGCTGCCGCGCCGGAGCGCGGCAATGTGGTGAACCTGATGGACGCCCTTAAAGCCAGCCTCGGCGACGCCAAGCCGGCAGCGCGCAGCAAGGCGAAGACGGCAGGCGGCAAATCCTCTACAAGAAAGCCTGCTGCAGAAAAGCCGGAGTCCGAGGCGAAGACATCGCTGAAGGCCGCGCTCGACGCGAGCAAGACAAAGAAACCTCGGGCGGCGCCGAGAAAGAAGGCGTAGATGACCGCAGCGCTGGCGGGCAGCAGCATTGGCGTGATCGGAGCGCTCAAGGCCTTTCCGTTGCGGGCCGCTGCGAGGCGAGCGGCTGATCGCGGAGGCAGGCTTCACCGCGGCTTGCCGCGCGGCACGACCATCGCAGTGTTTTGCCGCAGCCTATTGCTGCGCCATTCCGCTGACGAGATAGAGCATCGAGTTGATGCCGCGAACGACACTGTTGCAACGCGGATCAGCGAAAGCGGATTGATGCGGCTGCTCGGTGCGCTTGATGTCTCGGCCCCTGGTGCGATCGGGCGCGACGCGCTTGTTGAGCAATCCGGCCTTCCAGAGCGCACGCTCGACATGTTGGCGCTGTTCGACGCTTTCGAGCATCACGCAGAGCCGTTCTCGTTCCGTGACGCCATCCTGGCGCGCAAGTATGCCGGGCTGATTCATAATGGCGCCGACTGGTACAGCATCGCGCGCGCTGTGCATTCCATCGGTCCGGTCGGCTCCTTAACAGCGTTGACGCTGGAGACGCATGGGGAGCGCATCCTGGCGCAGGATGCGCATTCACTCGCAGAACTCGATGGGCAACGATTGCTGCCCCTGCCCCAGCAGGACGATGCCGCCGAAGACTATTTTGCCCATGCCGAAACGGCGGAAGCGGAGGGCATGTTTGCGGAGGCGGCAACGCTTTACGCGCATTGTTCGGCAACCGACCCCGCAGATGCCACGGCACCATTCAATGAAGGCAATTGCCGGCGCGAACTCGGACAGTATGAGGACGCCGTGACCGCCTATATCACCGCGATCAAGCGTGATCCCCTGATGGTCGAGGCCTGGTTCAACTGCGGCAATGTGCTTCGCGAACTCGGCCGGCTTTCAGCCGCGCATGATCACCTTCTTCGCGCCGTCGAGATAGATGCCGGTTATGCAGATGCGGTTTATAATATTGCAGCGTTGAACTACGAGATGGGGCGGATGGACGAGGCGGCTGCTGGATGGCGGCGCTATCTCGAGCTCGATCCGCGCTCGGACTGGGCCCGCAAGGCACGCGCCGGAATTGCCATTGCAGCACAGAACCGAAGCCGCACCGGATGAGCACCGACTTTCTCTTCGACGGGCCGGAGGCCGCGCGCATCACCCTGCTGCTGGCGCATGGAGCGGGCGCCGGAATGGACTCGGCATCGATGGCGGCGGCGGCGCAATCGATTGCCGGACACGATATTCGTGTGGCGCGGTTCGAGTTCGGCTACATGGCGGCGCGCAGAACCGACGGGCAGCGCAAGCCACCGCCAAAAGCCGAAAAGCTGCAATCTGAGTATGTGCTGGCAATCGAAAACCTGGGCCCGACGAACGGCCCGTTGCTGATTGGCGGCAAGTCGATGGGTGGGCGCGTCGCCAGCATGATCGCCGACGAAGCGCTGTCGGCAGGGCGGATTGCGGGCCTGGTATGCCTTGGCTACCCGTTCCATCCGCCGGGCAAGCCGGAGCAGTTGCGGACGGCACATCTCGAAGAGATGCAGACGCCGGCGCTGATCTGTCAGGGCACGCGCGACATCTTCGGCTCGCACGAGGAAGTCGTGGGGTACACGCTGTCCTCCTCGATCGAGATCTCTTGGTTTGAGGATGGCGATCATGATCTGAAGCCGCGCAAGTCGGTTTCCGGCTTCACCGCGGCCGATCACATGCGCCGCCTCGGCGAGACTGTTGCGGACTGGAGCCGCCGTCTCGGCGCGTGAAGATCGCAACGTTCAACATCAACGGCATCAACCGCAGGCTGTCCAATCTGATGGCGTGGCTGGCAGATGCGGCGCCAGACGTGGTGTGCCTGCAAGAGTTGAAGGCTACAGACCGGCAGTTTCCGGCAACAGCTCTGCGCGATGCCGGCTACGAGGCGGTGTGGGCGGGGCAACCACAGTGGAGTGGAGTTGCGATCCTCTCGCGCGGATCAAAGCCAGTACTGACACGCCAGAGCCTGCCGGGAGACCCGAGCGACACGCAGGCGCGCTACATAGAGGCGGCGGTCGAGGGGGTGTTGATCGGGTGCCTTTATGCGCCGAACGGAAACCCCTGCCCCGGTCCGAAATTTTCCTACAAGCTGGATTGGACCGAGCGGCTGCTCGCGCACGCCGAGGCGCTATGGCAGGAGGACCTGCCGATCATTCTCGCGGGCGACTACAACATCGTGCCGGAACCGCGCGACATCTACGAGACCAAATCCTTCAAGGACAACGCGCTGGTGCAGCCCGAAAGCCGCGCGCTCTACCAGCGCTTGCTGCAGCAGGGCTGGACCGACGCGCTGCGGACGCTGTTTCCGGACGAGACGATCTTTACGTTCTGGGACTACAAGCGCGACCGCTGGCCGCGCAATGCCGGGCTAAGGCTCGACCATTTACTGCTAAGCGAGTCTGTCGCGGGCCGGTTGCGGCGCGGCGGTATCGATCGATCGGTGCGCGGCGAGCCAGGCGCGAGTGACCACGTGCCAGCGTGGATCGAAATCGACTAAGTGGTCGTGGCTTTTCTGCCGCTTTGTGCGCGGTTTATTCGAAGTTCCTCAAGTTTGCTTGCGATGTCATGATTTGCGGATAGTTTTGCAAAGTCGGACGCGTCGCCGATTTGGGTTTCATCAACGCACCGGGAGTTGTCGCATGCGTTTGAGTCCTGTCCGCCATTTTTCTACAGTCGCCGCCCTGACCATGGGGAGCTTTGCCGCCGAGGCGGCAGCGCAAGCGCCGGTCGAGGGCACGTGGCGCACACAGCTTGATGCACACATCACCATTTCCGCCTGCCCGGAGGGCTATTGCGGCGAAATCAGCAAGATCGTGATCCCGGACCACATTCTCGCAACGCCCGAGGGACAGGCGGCGCAGGACATTCCGCTCGATGCGATGACGGATATGAACAACGAGGACCCCGGCCTGCGCAACCGGCCAATCCTCGGGCTGCAGATCCTCACTGTCGCGCCGACCGATGAGGCGCATATCTACGATGGCGAGATTTATAATCCCGAGGACGGCAAGACCTACTCGGGATACCTAGAAGTGCTCGGCCCCGACGCGCTCCGGCTCAATGGCTGCGTGATGTTCAATGTCATCTGCCGCGGTGAGGCGTGGGAGCGCGTGGAAGAGGCAGAGGGGCAACAATAATCGTGTTGCCCCTGCCCTCAATCAGCGCGCGCGCTGATTGAACAAAACCGACTGCGCGTCCTTGTCCTGGCTGAGGTCCATGCGGCTGCCGCTTTCGAGGTCAACCTCAAGGCCCTTCTTGGTGCCGGGGCGGTTGCTCATCCGCTCGATCCAGGCGCCGACATTGGGGAATTCGTTGAGGTCCATGCCCTGACGTTCCCAACCACGGGCCCAGCCGATGCAGGCGATATCGGCGATGCTGAATTCGCCGGTGATGTAATCGCGCCCTTCGAGCTTCTTGTTGAGAACGCCATAGAGCCGATGCGTCTCATCGCGATAGCGGTTGATGGCGTACTCGATCTTTTCCGGCGCATAGATGGCGAAGTGATGGTTCTGGCCGAGCATAGGGCCGAAGCTGGCCATCTGCCACGACAGCCACTCATCGACCTCGACCTGCTTGCGGGTATCGGTGGGATAGAACTTGCCGAACTTCTGGGCGAGATATTTGAGGATGGCGGCGGACTCGAAGACCGAGATCGGCTCGCCGCCCGGGCCTTCCGGATCGACGATCGCGGGGATCTTGTTGTTGGGCGAGATCTTCAAGAATTCCGGCTGGAACTGGTCGCCCTTGCCGATGTGAATGATGTGGACGTTGTACGGCAGCCCGAGCTCCTCGAGCATGATCGAGATCTTGTGCCCGTTAGGCGTCGGGAAGAAATAAAGCTCGATGGGAAGGGTCTGGGAGGTCATGATCGATCCAGTTGTTGGTCTCGCAATGTCCCGGACCCTATCGGCATTTACCGATGAAAGGCAAGCCGGCGACAGTTCTGACTGTCGCCGGCCCGATCATCATGCCCGCGTGACGCGCATATGCGGTTGCCCGTCGCTGGTGCGGGCGGGCGAGACGCCGCTAGTGTCGACGGTCGCTGTCACCCGATGCCGAAAGGCAGAGAACAGCTTCGAGGTCACAACGTCCACCGGCTGGTCGAACTTCACGGTCACCTGATAGTGCTGCATGTCGGCCAGCATCTGCACGCCGATCACGAGGCCCTCGAACTTCTGGCCGAGATAGGTGCCGCGCACCCTTCCGCCAACGTCGAACGGGACACCGACACGCTCCGGCAGACGAGCCCGCGCGGTGTTCCAGTCACGATAGCCGTGGGAACGCGCTACACTCTCGAGCGCGGCAGCGTGGCTTATCTGCTGCCCCTTGCCGGACGCGGCTTCACGCATCGCGCGTGCTTCGGATTTCAGGGAATGAATGCTTGGTGTGTCGAGCGCATAGGCCATGACACCATCCTCTCATGGTTCGCAAGGCGCTTGAACTCATGGGGCCCGCATTGCCATGAACGCCTATGAACAGGACGGATCATGCTGTGCGCGCTCGTGGCGCGGCTGGTTTCACCATCGGGACATCCCGGCGAGCGGCAGGCACCAGCAGCCTTGGCGAGATATGAGCGCGGGGCCACGAAGTGTCAAGCCGGCAAGATCCGTGCTGTCTGCAGAGCTCCTCTGCATTGTTGCTGGCGCTGCCGGCGCTTAAGGCTAGTCTCCAGGCGGGAGGCGAATCATGACCGAAATACTTCTGCTGCTGGCGGGCTTCGCCGGCGGCGCCTTGAATTCGCTGGCCGGTGGCGGCTCGTTCATCGTGTTTCCTGCACTACTGTTTGCCGGCGTGCCGCCGGTCCTGGCTAATGCCTCAAATACCTATGCGGCCCTGCCCGGCTATGTAAGCGGGGCCATCGGGTATTGGAAAGCCATGGCCGAGCATCGCCATCGCCTGCTGGTATTCGGGGCGATCGCCCTCATTGGCGGCTATCTCGGCGCGGAGTTGCTGCTGGTGGTGCCGGACGCCGTATTCGCCATGGTCGTGCCTTGGCTGATGCTGTTTGCAGTGGTGCTGTTCGCCTTCGGGGCGAACGTCAACCGCTGGCTGGCCCGCACAATAAAACCGAGCCGCGCGTCACGCACGACGGGTGCCGTGGTGCTGTTTGCGATGCTGGCCCTGGTTTGTGTTTATGGCGGGTTCTTCAACGCCGGGCTCGGAATCCTGCTGCTCGCCTATCTGGCGAGCGCCGGTATGTCGGACATCCACGCGATGAACGGGATGAAGCTGACAATCTCATCGCTGGTGGCGCTGGTCGCGGTGGTTCGGTTCGCAATCAGTGGAGCGATCGACTGGTATTTCGGCTCGATCGCCCTGATCGGCGTCGTGGCCGGCGGCTACCTCGCGGCGCGCCTGGCGCACCACATTCCGACCAAGCTGATCCGGGGCGCCGTGATCGTCTACGGCGCCGGCATGACCTTCTACTTCTTCATTGCCGCCTATTCGGCAGCCTGACGCTTCGCGATCGGACGCACCCACACTGCCGTGTCGTGGAACGGCACGCCGCCGAAAGGTGGGGCCGGTTCGGCGCTGGTCAGGACATTGATGCCCTGCCCGCCGCGATGGGCGCGGTTTGGCTGTAGCCCCTCCGCGACCAGAACCTTGCGCTGCATTCCACGCATGGGACGGACGAGCAGCGTGACCACCCCCCGGCCATTGCCGATTTCGACATGGTCTTCCTGTTCTATGCCAAGCTCCACCATGTCATCGGGATGCATGAACACGGATGGCTCCCCCTCACGGCGCAGGCTGCCCGGCGTCTCGTTGAAGGTGGAATTGAGAAAACCGCGAGCGGGGCTGGTGACGAGCTTGAACGGCTGTGCGTCTGTCAGCTGATCGATGATATCGTAATGATCGGCAAAGTGCGGCAAAGAGGCCGGATCGCAGGCCCAGATCAACCCCATCTTTGCCGCCGCTCCAGGCCAATCCGGGGCGAAGCGGAAGCGGCCGTCAGGCCAGCCGAACCCGCCAGCGAAATGGGCATCGCGCTCCGGACGGGCGCGTTCGACATAGCCGCGCGCAGCGATTTCATCAAAATCTCCATAGCCGGAGCGTGTCAGCGTATCCGCGACGATGGCCTGATCCGAGGCCCTGAATCCCTCGTCCTCGAGCCCGAGGCGCAGCGCGATGGCGTTGATGACTTCATGGTTGGAGCGCGCTTCTCCTGGCGCCTCCGCCAGCTTGGGGCCAAGCAGAACGCGTGTATGGCCGCCGCGCGTATAGTAGTCATTGTGCTCAAGGAACATCGTCGCCGGCAGGACGATATCCGCCAGTTCGGCGGTTTCGGTCATGAACTGCTCATGGACGACGAGGAACAGATCGTCGCGCGCGAGGCCTTTTCGTGTCGCGGTCTGATCCGGCGCGACCGAAGCCGGATTGGTGTTCTGGACGATCATGGCCTTGACCGGCGGGCCACCCTTCAGCGCCTTTTCATCGCCGGCAAGAACCGCGCCGATCTGCGACATGTCGAGCGAACGCCCGGATTTTCCCAGATGCTGGCCAGTGAGCCGGGACTTGTCGAGCTGCCAGGTGCCGGAATTTGAATGCAACGCCCCGCCGCCGCGATGCTGCCACGCGCCCGACATCGCCGGTAGGCACAGAGCAGCGTGCATGGCGAAAGAGCCATTGCGCTGGCGGGTGAAGCCATAACCGAGCCGGAAGTAAGTCCTGGGGGATGCGACGAGACGCGCAAAGGCCTCGATCGCCTCTACTGAAAGTCCGGTGATCGGCGCCGCCCACTCAGGGCTGCGTGTCATGACATGCGCCTCGAATTCGGGCGAGAAATCGGTGAACCGCGCCATGTAGTCGCGATCGGCAAGCCCCTCGCGCAGCATGACGTGCATGGCCGCAAGTGCCAACGCCGCATCCGTACCCGGGCGCAGCAGCATCTGCATATCGGCCTGCTGCATGGTGGCGTTTTCGTAGACATCGACTGCGACGATCTTCGCCCCATTGCGGCGACGGGCGCGCATGGCGTGGGTCATGACGTTCACCTGAGTTGCCACAGCGTTGGTGCCCCAGATTACGACAACGTCGCTGTCGGCCATTTCGACCGGGTCCACGCCACCAAGAAGACCCGTACCGGCTACATAGCCAGGCCAGGCGAGCCCCGTGCAGATAGTGTCATACTGATCGGAATAGCCGCGGGCATGCCGCAAGCGGTTGAGCCCGTCACGATGAACATGCCCCATCGTGCCGGCATAGTAGTAGGGCCAGACAGCTTCGGGTCCCGCCTCTTCCTCGGCCTGCCTGAAACGGGAAGCGATCTCGTCGAGCGCTTCGTCCCACCCGATTCTCTGCCATTGCCCGGACCCCTTGGCGCCAATACGGCGCAAGGGGTAGAGCAGACGATCCTTGTGGTGCACGCGCTCGGCGTAACGCGCGACCTTCTCGCAGATCACGCCATCGGTATATGGATCGTCCTTTGCACCGCGGACGCGACCGATGCTGCCATCTTCGAGCAGATCCACATCGAGTGCGCAGCTTGAGGGGCAATCGTGCGGGCAGACGGATCTTGCGGTCCGGACAGCAGCATTGCTTGCCATGTGAGTCCCCAGTCGTCGCTTGGTTTGGTCCTAAGCTTTTGGCACGACAAGGGAGCAGATTGCCAGTTTAGACCGAGGCGAAGGCCTGGCTTGCCGTCTCGGCATTCCTGCGCGCCCGGTAAGTCGCGTGTGCGGCAAGTTCGGCAGCCCCCGCGTGCAATGCGCTATAGGTCACGCGGCGCCCGCCACGGGTCGAGATGACGACACCGCGCCAGCTCGGCTCGCAATGTTCCACATCCGCCCAGGCCAATTCGGTGAGGCGACCGAAAGCGCTGCGATGGACCAGCGTGCGATGGTTCCAGCGGATACGCTGGAACAGCCCGCTGACTGCCGCCAGCGTGGCGCCGCCGGCGAGGCCGAGCGACGCAATGAAGGCTGCGATCATTTCAATGGGATCGACGGTCTTCCAGCCGGCATGAATGATCGCGATCATCAGCGCGGCGGAGAGCGCGGCACCGCCATAAACGGCAAAATACTCGGCAGGCGAGGCATGCAGTTCCGACCAGCCATTGGTCTCCACAGCTTTTTCGGGCTGAAGCAGACGCAGCGCCAGAAAGGCACCAGTGGCAAAAGCCACCACACCTGCAGCGCGTGCAAGCGGCAAGTGATCGACCACCGGGACGTGCTTGAGAAAGATCAACAGCGCAATCAAGACCAGTGGCAACACCACTTCCTGCCAACGTAGGGGCAAAATCCTCTCCGTTCGGTTCGACGCCGCTGACGCTCGATCGGCTTTGTGGACACTGGCGCCGGGCAACCGAAGCGCCGTGACGAAGAGTCTAACATGGGCTAATCGAGCCGCCATTAACAAAGTCGCGAGTCCGACCCGAAGCTTGCGGGTGGTGTGTTCATGTCACACCGAGGCCGTTGAGGCTGTGAGTCAACGCGCTGAGATCCGGAATCAAGACGCTGCCAGCCTGATTCCGGATCTGGCGATAAGGCATTGACGCGGAATCACTATCCGCCGACGGCTGCTGCGGTTGCGTGCTCTTCCGCCTCGATTTCACTCTCGGGTTCACGGCGCAGCGTATTGGCCAGCGGTACTTCGCGCAGGAACATGGCGATGATGAAGGCGAGCGCGGCGGCAATACCAGCGACGAGAAACACCGGATGCAGCGCGGACACAAATCCTTCGAGAACGAGCGACCGTTCCGCCGGCGGCAGTTGCGCAATAGCGGCAGCCGACATGGCGTGGCCCTCGCTGGCTGACCCGGCGAGGTTGGCCGCGAGACCGGCAGCAAAGATGGCGCCAAAGGCCGATACGCCGACCGAGCCGCCGATCTGTCGAAACAGGGTGGCGCCGGCAGTACCGACGCCGACCATGTTGTAGGGCACAGCGTTTTGGATGGCGGTAACCGATACGCTGTTGACTGGACCAATCCCCATGCCGACCAGCAGCATGTAGACCCCGACCATGACGGGCGAAGTCTCGGTACCGATTGTGGTCAGCAGCATCAGGCCAATGAACAGGCTGGCGCTCGCCACGATGGGGAGCAGCTTATAGCGACCGGTGCGGGTCATTACGACCCCAGCAACCAGCGATGATGCAATCATTCCCATCATCATTGGCAGCACGGCGAACGCCGAGTTCGTCGGAGACACGCCCTGCACTGTCTGCATGTAGAGCGGCAGGAAGGTTACGCATCCGAACATCGCAAGTCCGACGATGAAACCGACTGCGTTGGACACGACAAAGACATTGTTACGGAACAGCGACAACGGCAGAATTGGCTCTTTCGCCCGCGCCTCGACGGCGACAAAGCCGATGAGTGCGGCGATAGCCAGCAGCACGAGGCCGATACTCTGCCACGATGCCCAGGCGATCGTGGTGCCGCCAAGACTGGTGAACAGCACCATGGCGCTCAACGTGGTGGTGAGCAGCACAGCGCCAGCATAGTCGATGCTGTGCCGACGGCGCTCCGGATGGACCTTGAGCGCAGCAGAAATGACACCTAACGCGAGCAGCCCAAGCGGCAGATTGGCTGCGAAAATCCAGTGCCAGGACGTGGTTTCGACGAGGAAGCCGCCAAGCAGAGGACCGACAATGGTCGCGATACCGAAAACAGCACCGAAAATGCCCTGAATACGGCCACGTTGGCGCGGGGGGATCACATCGGCTACCACGGACATGGCGACAACCATTAGTCCGCCACCACCCAATCCCTGGATGGTTCGTCCCACGATCAGCGTGAGCATGTTGCCTGCAAGGCCGCAGATCGCGGAACCTGCGAGGAAGATCAGGATGGCGGCCTGCAGGACTCGCTTACGGCCGAACAGATCACCGAGCTTGCCGTAAATCGGGGCGACGACAGTGGCAGCTAACAAGTAGGCGGTAATGACCCAAGTAAGATGATCAAGCCCGCCCAGTTCGCCGACGATCACCGGCAAGGCGGGGGAAACGATTGTCTGATTCAGCGAAGCCAGCAAAAGAGTGACAGCCACGGCGCCGATAACCCATGGGATGGACTGCTCCGGGGTGACTGGCGCCCCGTCGGAGATATGCGACATAATAAAACTCTCGAAAATTCAGCCGCGCGCATCTGGCGCATCGTTGTTCGTGAGCTATATATCTGCTAGAAGCAAATACATGTCAACAGCATGCATCTGCTGCATACAACTAACGAATGGGAGACCTGTCCTTGGCGCATAAGTCCCAGACTGACAATCCAGCCATGGTGGCGGCACAGCAGATCGATGCCGTGATGCAGAACTGGCGAAGACGCATTGCCAAACGCGAGGTGGGACATGCGGCGCTGCGGGATCTGGGCATTTCTCTCGATCTGCCGCAACTCGACGTGCTAACCGCGATTGCCGGACCGCAACCGGAGTTTTTGACGGTCGAAGGCGAAGAGACGATGGTTTCGACCGTTGCTCAACGGCTGGGCATTGATCCGTCTCGCGCCAGCCGTCTGGTCGCGGAAATGGTTCAATCTGGTTATGCGGAGCGCGCTGTCAGCCAGGCGGATTCGCGCCGCACCATTTTGCGGCTCACGAAGGCGGGACAATCCATTGTCGATGCGGTGCGCGGCTACAAGTTCTTGCTGATGGGCGATTTCCTGTCCGAGTGGTCGGAAGAGGATCGCAAGCAGTTCCTGCCGTTGCTGAAGCGCTTCAGCGAATGGTCAGAGGATATCGACCGGCGGCGAGAAAGTTTTACCGCCGAAATTGAAGATCTGGCCAAGCGGGTCGAGCGGCCAGATGCGGACGGCGCGCGCAGCGCCTAAGAGAAAGGGGCCGCCGAATGGCAGCCCCCGCTTCAATCAGTAGTGCTGATGGATCAGCCGACGAGTTCGTCGTCGTTGAAGAAGAACTTGATTTCTTCTGCTGCAGTCTCGGGAGCATCCGAGCCGTGCACCGAGTTCTCGCCGACGGATAGAGCGAAATCCTTGCGGATGGTGCCTTCGGCAGCGTTTTCCGGGTTGGTCGCGCCCATCACTTCGCGGTTCTTGAGAATGGCGTTCTCGCCTTCAAGGACCTGGACGACGACCGGCGATGCGCTCATCTGCTCGACCAGCTCGCCATAAAACGGGCGATCCTTGTGGACCGCATAGAAGCCTTCGGCCTGCTGGCGGCTCATATGGATCTTCTTCATCGCAATCGGACGCAGTCCGTTCTCTTCGAAGCGGGCGATGATCTTGCCGATCAGATTGCGGCGGACGGCGTCCGGCTTGATGATCGAGAAAGTGCGTTCGATGGCCATGGGTGATGTCCTCTTATATCAGCAGGAATGCTTGAATGGTGCCCTAGGGGGCGATTTCGTGCGCCTTTTAGCTTCACCGCCTTAAGCACACAAGCCGTCCTCGTGTGGTTGCTGCGCTCTGAGGCTGTCGACCGCAGCCGGCGGCATTGGACTTGGATCGCCGGCAGCGATATGGGAGGCGCAAATAATGCCATCCCATGTATTCCGCGTGACGCCGCGTCCGCCCGAGAAGCTGCGAGTGCACCCATGTTGACCATCTCGAACCTGACATACCGGATTGAGGGCCGAGAGCTGTTCTCCGATGCTTCGCTGGTATTGCCGACCGGCAGCAAGGCCGGGTTTGTCGGCAAGAACGGCACAGGCAAGACGACGCTTTTCCACCTGATCCAGGGGCACATCGCCGCGGATGCGGGTACGCTGGAAGTGCACAAGCGCGCCCGGATCGGCGCGGTGGCACAGGAAGCCCCGGCGGGCGACGAAAGCGTTCTCGATGTGGTGCTGTCGGCCGACCGCGAGCGGACGCAACTTCTTGAGGAGGCCGAAACGGCAACCGATCCGCACCGGATCGGCGAAATCCATACCCGCCTTGCCGATATCGATGCGCACACGGCAGAAGCGCGCGCATCATCTATCCTCAAGGGATTGGGGTTTTCGCAAGAGCGCCAGGCCGGGCCAACGCGTGAACTGTCTGGTGGCTGGCGCATGCGCGTGGCGCTCGCCGCGGTGCTGTTCTCGCAGCCCGACCTACTGCTGCTCGACGAGCCAACGAACTATCTCGATCTCGAAGGCACGCTCTGGCTCGAACGCTATCTCGCCACCTACCCTCACACCGTGTTTCTGATCAGCCACGATCGCGATCTGCTCAACAAGGCTGTGGATTCGATTGTTCACCTGCAGCATCAGTCGCTGACCTTCTACAAGGGCGCTTACGACACGTTCGAAGCGACGCGGCGCATGCAGATGGAGCTGCACAACAAGAGCCGCGAAAAGACCCTTGGTCAGATCGCCCATATGCAGAAGTTCGTCGATCGCTTCCGCGCCAAGGCGACGAAAGCCAAGCAGGCGCAGGCTCGCCTCAAGATGATCGAGAAGCTGAAGCCGCCAGAAGCGATGTTTGACGAGTACGCCGCCCCATTCAAGTTCGCTTCCCCGAAGGAAGCGATGCCGATGCCGATGATCAACCTCGAGGGTGTGTCTACGGGCTACGGCGACAGCATAATTCTGCGCAACATCACGCAGCGGATCGATCCGGAAGATCGCATCGCGCTCCTCGGAGTCAACGGCAACGGTAAATCTACATTCGCCAAGCTGCTCGCAGGCGATCTGCCAGTGATGGATGGGGCCCTCAACAAGAGCAACAAGCTCGAGATCGCCCATTTTGCCCAGCACCAGCTCGACAAGCTGGTGCCGGAGCAAACGCCGCTACAACACGTAGCTGCGCTAATGCCCGGCCAGAGCGAGACGCAGCAGCGCTCCCGACTGGCGCAGATGGGGCTGACTCGCTCACGCATGGATACGGTGGCCAAGAATCTTTCCGGCGGCGAGCGGGCCCGGCTGCTCCTGGGCCTCGTAACCTTTCATGGCCCCGGCATGATGATCCTCGACGAGCCTACGAACCACCTGGATATCGACAGCCGCGATGCGCTTGTCGCAGCTCTCAATGAGTATGAGGGCGCCGTCCTGATCATCAGCCACGATCGACACCTTGTGGAGGCGACCTGCGACACGCTTTGGATCGCAGCAGACGGCACGATCAAGGAACTCGACGAGGATCTCGACAGCTATCAGCGCTCAATCGTCGGAAACAAGGACAAGTCGTCCGCTGGCGGCAACAGTCTGTCGAAGCAGGAGCGCAAGGCCGCAAAGCAGGAAGCCGCCGCACGCCGCGCCGAGATCGCCCCACTGCGCAAGGCGATTAAGGATTCGGAAACCAAAATGACCCGTTTACGCGGGGAGATCGAAAAAATTGAGAACCGACTCAACGATCCGGACATCTACAACGAGAGCCCGGAGCGCCTGATCGCCCTGGGCAAGGACAAGGCTCGCTTTGCCGGCGAACTCGAACAGCTCGAGGAGCGTTGGCTGGAAATGAGCGCCGAACTGGAACAGATGGACGCATGACTGCACAGCTGACCGCCCACGACGTTATCTTCACGCTGCAGATGCAGCAGCATCCTGAGGGCGGTTGGTATGTGGAAACATTTGCAGACGAGAAGGCCGAGACCGGCCGTTCTCATTCCACCGCAATCTATTACCTGCTGGAGGCGGGGCAGGTCTCACACTGGCACCGCGTCGATTCTGCCGAAGTCTGGCACTGGTACAAGGGCGCCCCGCTGGAGTTGAAGACATCCGACGGTGTCACAGTCGAGACCCGCGTTCTTGGAGCAACGCTTGAGGTGGACGAGCGTCCGCAGGCCGTTGTGCCGCGGTGGACCTGGCAGTCGGCACGCTCGCTGGGCGAGTGGACGCTTGTGGGATGCACTGTCGCGCCCGGATTCAGGTTTTCCGATTTTGAGCTTGCACCCAAGGATTGGTCCCCAGGGGCCTGAGTGAGCATTTGTGTGAGTTGACAGCCCTGCCTGCCTCCCTTCAACTGAAGATATGCGAGCAATGCCTTTAGTGATCGGTCGAGCGAACAGTGTCTAGAATTCTCGCCGCATTCCTGCTTTCGGTCACACTGCTTCTTGGTGCCGTAACGGCTGCCGATGCGCAGCAGATCGGCAAGAAGAGCCGTGCCGCCGCCAATGCGTTCGCCGCGCATAACAGCCTTTTCGTGCTGTATCACGAAATGGGGCATCTGCTGATCGACCAGTTTTCGTTACCGGTCCTTGGCCGCGAGGAAGACGCGGCCGACAACATGGCCTCCTGGTTTCTACTGAAGCAGACAACGCCTGACTCTCATCAGGTGCTGGCGGATGCCGCCTATGGCTGGCTGCTCTCTGGCATCGCATATGGCACGAGCTTCGCCGACGCCGATTACTATGCAGGCCACAGCCTCGACAGGCAGCGTGCTTACCAGATCGTCTGCCTGATGGTGGGCAGCAATGCCCGCGAATTCAGAAGCATCGCGAACGCTTATTCCATAGATCGCAACCGTCAGCTCACCTGCGAGTGGGACTACGATTTGATCGACCGCAGCCTGACGTCTCTGATCGGCCAGCGGGCTGGCAAGAAAGCAAGCAGCGCCGAGGTTGAGGTGACCTATCAGGAAGCCCCGGGGCGCTTGCAGCCCGCAGCCGAGGCTTTCCGCCAGAGCGGCATTTTCGAGCGGATTGCCACGGAACTGCGGGACGGTTTTCCACTTCCAAGAGGGGTGACGCTGACCGCAAAACGATGCGCAGAGGCCAATGCCTTTTATGACCCCAACACGGTCGAGATCATTTTCTGCTACGAGTTGATGGAAGACTTCTTCAACCTGGCGATTAAGGACATGCGGGCGACTGGCCGGCTCAGCCTTGGCCCGGGGGGCCTCAGCCGCCTCGATCAGTAGAGGCGCGCAACCCCGTCTCAGGCCTTTTTCTGCCAGCGCCCTGAGGCATCCTGCTGCCAATAGGTGACATCGTTATCGGCGCGCAGCGCCACCCAGGCCTTGCGCGCTTGTGCAACAGCCTCGCCATCCTGGCCTGAGAACATGAAGACAATCCGCTGGTAGCCATCGGCGCTCGACGGTACTGCGCCATCGACAAAGAAGCGCACCGCCGCGGCGTTGGGATTTGTGCCAGCGGTTGTGAGGAGGATTGGCTGGTTCGGTTCTTCCCCCTCACCATCGAGGCCGTGGGGCAGAAAACTATCGTCGCGGTAGGTCCACAAATGCCGGTCGAGCGCTTGAGCGCGTTCGCTGCTACCGACTTCGACCACGGCACGCCAACCACGCTCCAGCGTCTTCTCGAGCAGTTGCGGAAGCACCTGCTCGAGTGGGCGCACCTCTAGGTGGTAGAACAGAACTTCGCCCATCAGCTCCGCCTCAGTTCGAGCCAGCCTCGTAATCGTCTCGGAGCAGACGGTCGAGCAACGCGACACCAAAGCCCGGCGCCCAGGAGGTGTTGATCTCGGATGTACGCGGCCCGAAGGCAGTCGATGCGATATCGAGATGCGCCCAGGGGACGGAATTGACGAAACGCTGCAGGAACTGCGCAGCAGTGATCGAGCCGGCAGGGCGACCACCGGTGTTCTTGATATCGGCGAAGCGGGACTCGATGAGCTTGTCATAAGCAGCATCGAGCGGCATCCGCCAGAGCTTCTCGTTGCTTTCGCGCCCTGCCCGCAGCAATTGCGTCGCCAGCGCTTCGTCGTTGGCGTAAAGCCCGCCATGTTCGTGGCCCAAGGCCACGATCACCGCACCGGTCAGCGTTGCCAGGTCGATCATGAATTTCGGCTTGAAACGATCCTGCGTATACCAGAGGGCATCGGCCAGAACGAGCCGACCCTCGGCATCAGTGTTGATGATCTCGATGGTGGTGCCGGACATCGCCTTGACGATATCGCCGGGCCGCATCGCGGTGGAACTCGGCATATTCTCGACGAGCCCGATCACACCGACCGCATTGATCCGCGCCTTTCGCTTGGCGAGGGCATGCATGAGGCCGGTGACAGCGGCAGCGCCACCCATGTCGCCCTTCATGTCCTCCATCGAGCCGGCTGGCTTGATCGAGATACCGCCGGTATCGAACACCACACCCTTGCCGACAAACGCCACGGGCGCCTCATCGTGAGCGCCATTGTTCCAGCGCATGATGACGAGCCGCGGAGGGCGGGCCGACCCCTGAGAGACTGCGAGCATGGAATTCATGCCGAGAGCCTGGAGTTCTTCCAGCCCCAGCACCTCGACTTCGACGCCGAGTTCGGACAGCGCTGAAGCGCGCTCCGCAAATTCGACCGTGCCAAGTGTATTCGCGGGCTCATTGACGAGATCACGGGCGAGGATTGTACCCTCAGCAACGGCCATGCGATCAGCGATGGCGGCCTGTGCAGCGTCGACATCGTCGACAACGATGCGGACGGACATTGCTGGATTCGCAGCGTCCTCTTTCGACGCGCTTTTGTACTTGTCGAACTTGTAGTGACGCAGATGCAGGCCCGCGACGAGTTCCGCGACGGCAGCGGGCGAGGCGTCGTCGAGCTGCACCGCCACATCCGCCGCGCGCATAGTCGTCAGCTTGCCCATCAGCGATCCGCCGCGATCGGTAAACGCTGTAAGCGCTTCAGTGGGCTCGGACGGCTTGCCGGCGCCGAGGACGACAAGGCGCTTACCATCAAGGTTTTGCGCGGCGACCAGATCCAGCATCTGGCCCTGCTTACCCTTGAAGCCTGCGCTTTCGCTGACCGCCTGCCAGTCGAGACCGGTGCGGCTCCAGATTTCACCACCTGCGCCCTGCGGCGCCTCTGCCTCGAACGCATAAATGACGACGACGTCGCTATCGGCGGGAAGCTGAGCGACCGGTTGGACGAAAAGGGGCTGGGACATGCAGGAAAAAGGCTCTCTGTGGGTATCGGGCCGGGTCGGCTCACGTCACAAGAACATTTCCGGGTTGGTGTGCCGCGTCAAGCCATCGAGAGGCTTCCGTCCGGTCGCGCGGGTTGCTTTGCGGTGGCCAATACCGCAACGTGCACACAGTGCCCTTTGCCGGACTTGCCGGCCAGATTGTGATTCATGCGCCGGCTGACCAGCTATCTCGTACGCCTGTTTGCGACCGACACCCTGATTCTGTTCGGTGTCGTCTCATTCCTGCTTTGGCTGGTGCAGTGTCTGCGGATTTTCGACACGGTGTCGCTCAAAGGCCAAGGCCTGCTGACCCTGGCGCAGCAAGGCCTTTTGAGCATGCCGCCGCTGGTCCTCACATTCGCATTCGTCTGCATTGGTATAGGGCTCGCCCGCGCCATCGTCGCGCTGCAGGCGAGCCGCGAGCTTCATATCATCCATACCGCCGACGGGTTCTCGCCGCTGCTGCGCTCGGCGCTGTTTGTCGTCGGCGTCAGCGCTCTCGTGGTGATGCTGATCTCGAACTTCATTGCGCCCCTCGCCCGCCAGCAGCTCGACACGCTAAACGCCTCGATCACGGCGGATCTGGTGAGCTCGACCCTGCGCCCAGGTCAGTTCTCGCAGGTCACGCCGGGCGTTCTGGTGCTGATCGGAGAGCGCAGTGGCAACGGCGTGATCTCGGAGTTCTTTGCCGATGATCGCCGCGACCCGAACGAGCGCCGTACCTATATTGCGGACTCGGCGACGGTCGCGGAAAGCGACGACGGCTATATTCTCGAGTTGCGCGACGGCGCGATCCAGACCCGGACGCCGCGCGGGCAGTTCTCGGAAATCCGGTTTGGACGGTATCGCCTGAATGTCGATCGCTTCAACACCGACCTCGACAATGGCTCGAGCCTGTCGCCTGTCGACACCATCGCGCTGTTGCAGCGCGTTGCCAGTACGGGGATGACGGAGCGCATTGCCGGTGAACTCGTCGAGCGCTTCGGCGAGGGGCTTCGGGTGCTTGGTCTTTGCCTGCTGGTGCTGGCGCTCTGCGCCTTTCCCAGTGGCAGCCGCACGCGCCTTAATGTTCCAATGGAAGTGTTCGTGCTGTTCATCGCGTTCTGCGATCTTGCGATCACTTCATATCGCCCGTTCGGCCCGCTTATTGGTCCGATCCTTGGTGGTGCCGTGATGACGCTCATCGGGTTTGTGGTGCTGGTGTGGAGGACGCGACTGCGGCGCATTCCGCCGGTACGCGGCGAGGTGCCGACATGAGTCGTGTCGACTGGCTGGTGCTCAAACGCATGTCGAGCCGCATCGCCGGAGCGGTGCTGGTATTCTACGGGCTGATCGTTCTCGTCGAGGCGCTCGACACATGGCGATTCAACTATGTGCGGGACACGTTCGGACTGCTCTGGGCGATCGTCATGCTGATGGCCGCCGGTGCGCGGTGGACGATCAAGACGCTTCCGGTCACGGTGCTGCTTGGCGGCATTATCGGCCTCATCGACCTCAAGGCGCGGCACGAGCTGACGGTGATTAAGGCCAGCGGGCTCTCCTTTTGGCGCATCGTGCGAGCACCGGCGCTTGGCGTTCTGGTAGCAGCCCTTGGCGTTTCGATGGTTGTTGAGACTCAATCGACACGCATCCTGCGCGAGCTTGCCCCGACGCCGCCTGGCGAGGCCTCCTTACTGCAACCGCCTGGGGAAATCTGGATCGAGGAACGCGCTATCGATGATAGCGCACGGGACTATATCATCGCGGCCGAAAACATGTCGTTCGGTGGCAGCCGCCTTCAGAACCTGACCGTTTTCATCGCGGATAACCCCACCATGCGCATCGAGGCGGAAGAAGCGGAACTGCGCGATGGCGAGTGGTTCATGCCTTCGGCGGTGCTGCGCCGGCTTGATCAGCCACCGCGGCGCGTCAGCGATTATTTGCTGCCGACGTCTTCAACACCGGCAGCAATCGAGTTGCAGCTGACGTCGGTGCAGGACGTGACGTTCTTCGAACTGGCGCGGCTGTTGCGCAATGGCATCGCAGACGAGACGATCGCCGCTGCCGTCTTGACCCGGTTCCTGAAGCTGCTCAGCATGCCGCTGGTTCTCGTGGGCTCGCTGTTGATTGCCTTTGCGTTTACCGCGGGTTATCGAAGGTCCGATAAATATGGCCCTTCGATCTTGTATGGGGTGGTGCTGGGGTTCGTGGTGTTCGTCGTTACGGAGATGTCCGAAAGGGCCGGCTCCGGTGGCGTGCTTCACCCGGTTCTTGCGGCACTCGGGCCGGCATTCGTGGCAATCGTCATTGGCGTGACGGTGCTGCTTTACAAGGAAGACGGTCGAGCGTGATGCAGCCGTGGGGCTTCAGTACTGCGTCATGGCTGCAACGGCTGGCACTAACGGCTGCGCTGGCGGCCGCAGGTGTCGCGCCGAGTGCAGCACAAGGCCTCGTGCCCGAGCAGTTCTTCAATGCCGCCGTACCATCCGGCTCTCCGACAACGGTCGAAGCCGATACGCTCTCATTCAATCTCGACAGCGGCGTCATTGAAGCGCGCGGCGACGTAGTGCTCTCGGTCGGCGGCTATTCCGCGCAAGGCGCGCAGGTGGTTTATGACCGCCGTAGCGGCGCGGTGCGATTTGCCGGTCCCGTCAGCCTTCGCGACCCCTACGGCAATATCGCGACCGGCAGGGATTTCCGGGTTACTGGAGGCCTGCGTGAGGCATTCGTCGAGTCGCTGACCATCACCACATATGACGGCGCCCGCATCACTGCCGACAGCATCGAGTACGACTCGGCGCTGCGCAGCTATCTCACCAACGCGACCTACGCGCCGTGCGGAGATTGCATTGACGAGAAAGGCCGAAAAATCGGCTGGTCCGTCAGGGCTTCGCGCTTCGTTTACAACGCCGAGGACAACTCGGTGCTGGTCGAACAGCCGACGCTCGAATTGCTCGGTATACCGGTTGCGTACCTGCCCTATGTTTGGCTGCCCCAGGCGACACGCGAAGCGCTGGAGCGGATCAGGGTGCCAAGCCTTGATTACTCCGATGAGACCGGTGTGATCCTGTCCCTGCCCTTTGCCATCGTTGCGAACCGCGATACGGAAGTCATCCTCTCGCCGACCCCTGTGTCCGGGCAGGGCTTTTTGATGGGCGCGGAATGGATCCAGCGGTTCGACAGCGGCTCGTTCGCGATCAAGGCTTCGGGCATCTACCAGTTCGACCCCGAGGCCTTTGCAGGCACGGTCGGCGACCGCGAGTGGCGCGGCGCGTTGCAATCAGCTGGCGCCTTTACGCCGGCAGAAGACTGGACAGCAGGATGGTCCTATACCGCATTCACGGACCCAGCCTATCTCGGCGATTATCGACTCGATGCAGCCGAAGCGAGCATCAATCAGGTCTTTGCCACGCATGTCTCCGAGGGGCTTTATATCGATCTGCGGCTGCAGCAGTTCAATGAACTCGGCGACGTCACCGAGAACGATCAGGACCAGCAGGCTTCAGCTCTACCCAATTTTCGTATCGAACATGTTCAGCCGCTTGGGCGCGATGCCGGCCAGATCGAACTGAGCGGCCGTTTGCTGGGCGTTCAGCGGGACACCGATGACTGGGTGCGCGTCAACGGCGTCGACCATGTTCTCGGCTTTGAGGGCGAAAAATATCACGCAATGCTTGAGGGCGGGTGGCGCCGGCAGTTTGCGACCCCACAGGGCGTTCTAATCACGCCTTATCTTGGAGCGCGGCTCGACGCGACAATCTATGAGCCGGGCAGCGCGCTGGCATCGGCACCGAGCGATGAAGAGCATTTCGGCGCCGCACCAGTGGCGCTGCTGGATATGCGCTGGCCATGGGCTGGGGTGGACCGTTCCGGTGGCACGCATATCGTCGAGCCAATCGTGCAACTTGGCTATCGCGGCGGCGAGAGCATGCCGGGGATTGTTAACGACGATTCGCAAGGCCTGGTGCTCGATGAGACCAATGTGTTCAGCACGAACCGCTTTGCCGGGATCGACCGACAGGAAACCGGGCTGCGTGCGAATATCGGCGGACGCTACCTGGCAGACTTTGCTGATGGTAGCCGGCTCGAGATTACCGGTGGCCAGTCCCTGCAGATCGCCGGTGAAAATGCTTTCGCTGCAGATGACCCTGCCCTGCCCGGCGGCATTCCGGCGCTCGACAGCGACGCGTCTTATGCCGTGCTCGGCGCCAAGGCCTATCTCGGTGGGGGCGTTGATGTTGGCGCGAAGCTGCAGTTCGCCCCCGATGAGATCGACATTGCCCGAGCCGGCCTCGGCGCGCGCCTCGAATACAATCGCTATTCCGCCGACCTCGACTATTTCTATGAAGCTGCGAACCCCGCGGCCGGTGTGCTGGATCCACAGCATGAGATTGGCGCCATTGTTGGCGTACCGATCTCGGATTACTGGACCCTGAGCGCCAACGGATACTGGGACCTTGCCGCGAACAGCTGGTTGCAGGCAGGCGGCGGACTGCAGTATGACGACGGCTATCTCGGGTTTGGTGCTGGCGCCGTGGTGACCGGCCCGACCCATAGAAGCCCGAACGATACACGCTTTACCGCAACGTTCGAGCTTAAGGCGCCTTCCGGTTTCCGGGTGGGCGCAGGCGAATAACGACTCTGTGGCGAGCGGATTTTGGCCATTTTTGGCTGTTCCGTTTGCCGCGTTTCCTCGAACTGGTTGGACGAACACGATGATGAAGCTTGCAATGTCTCGAGGGCTGCACCTCGTTGCTGCTCTGGCCACAATGCTGACGCTGAGCCTTGCCGCTAATCCGGCGAACGCGCAGACTGGCGTCCGCGCAACCGTCAACGGTCAACAGATTACCGATAATCAGGTCACGCAGCGCGCCCGCCTGTTTCAGGTTGAAGGGAACCGAGGCGGGGCAAGCGCGGCGCTCGATCAGTTGATTGAGGAAGCCCTAAAGATGCAGGAAGCAGAGCGGCTGAACATTTCGGTCGCGGAAACCGAAATCGACGCCGCTTATCTTCAGGTTGCGCGTAACGTCCAGATCAGCAAGCAGCGTCTTGACGAGATCCTTCGCGGCGTTGGCGCGACCCCCGAAACCCTGCGTGACCGCCTCGAGGCCGCAATTGCCTGGAACGAGGTGGTTCAGGGCACGATTGCACCGCAGGTTCAGGTCTCTGACCTCGCACTCGACCAGCAGGCAGAAAACCAGCTCAATGCAACGATGAGCTTCGACTATATCCTCAAGGAAGTGATCTTTCTCGCTCCCGGCGGACAGAACGCCTCTGCACGGACCGCGCAGGCCAACCGCTATCGCGGCAGCTTTTCGGGCTGCGATTCCGCAGTAGACCTGACCATGAACTACACCGACGCCGCGGTGATCGATGTCGGGCGGCGTCACGCTACGCAGCTTCCCGAGGCCGTGGCACGCGAACTGGCAGGGCTCAATGTCGGCGGTATCACCAGCCCACGGGTGACCGATCGCGGTGTTTCGATGCTGGCGGTCTGCGAGAAGGCCCAGGCGAACGACACGACCTTCATCAAGGAAGAACTGCGCAGCGAAGCCGGCCAGGATCAGGTCGAGGCCGACGCGGCGGCGTTCCTTGAGGAACTGCGTGAAAAGGCACGCATCGTTCGCAACTGATTGCGCCGGGGTTTCTCCCTGCGAGACGAGGATACGCTGTGCCCCTGGCCATCAGCATGGGCGAGCCAGCCGGGATCGGACCTGACCTGATCCTTCGGCTGGCAGCCGAGGTTACCGGATTGCCTGAGTTCGTGGTCTATGGCGCGGCCTCGTTCATGGCGGCACGATCTGCCCGGCTTGGTATAAATCTACAGATCAGAACGCTTGATTGGCCCGGGGAGCCGGTGCCTGAAGGATGCATCGGTGTCATCGACGTCGCAGATGGCATTGCCGTCGCGGACCGGCCGGGCGAGACCGACACGGCAGCAGCGCCGGTGGTGGTTCGGGCGATCGAGCGGGCAGTGAGCGATGTGCGCGAAGGGCGCTGCAGCGCACTGGTAACTGCGCCGATCCACAAGGGCGCACTCTATTCTGCAGGCTTCACATATCCTGGACATACGGAGTTTCTGGCGGCGCTTTGCGCAGAGAACGGGCGCATTCCGCACCCGGTGATGATGCTGGCACATGAGCGTTTTCGTGCTGTTCCCGCGACCATCCACGTTCCGCTGCACATCGTGTCGAAGCTGATCACCGAAGAGCTGATAACTCAGACGGTGCAGATCGTCGCAAAGGATCTGCGCGACCGCTTCGGGGCCGAGCGGGCACGCATAGCCGTGGCGGGCCTCAATCCGCATGCCGGCGAAGGCGGAACGATTGGAGTTGAAGAACGCGACATTATCGCGCCAGCGCTGGACCGGCTGCGTGGCCAAGGGTTCGATCTGGCGGGACCGCTGCCCGGCGATACGCTGTTTCATCCGCCGCACTGGCAAAGCTACGATGCGGTCATCGCGATGTATCACGATCAGGCGCTGATCCCGATCAAGACGGTGGCGTTTGATAAGGCGGTGAATGTGACGCTTGGCTTGCCGATTGTGCGAACCTCGCCCGATCACGGGACGGCGTTCAACCTCGCTGGCACGGGCCAAGGATCCTATGAGAGCATGAAGGCGGCGATCGAACTTGCGGCCAGCATGAGCGAAAGGCGCAATTAGGCATGGACGAAACCGACCCGCTGCCGCCATTGCGCGAGGTGATCGCGGCGCATTCGTTACGCGCAAAAAAGGAACTGGGGCAGAATTTTCTGCTCGATCTCAACCTCACAAGGCGCATCGCCCGCACGGCTGGGCCGCTTGAAGGGGTACGGGTGATCGAGGTGGGACCAGGCCCGGGTGGCCTTACGCGGTCGCTTTTGATGGAGGGCGCCCGTGAGGTCGTCGCCATCGAGCGCGACCCGCGTGCCCTGCCGGCGCTCGAAGAGATCAGTGACGCCTATCCGGGGCGATTGACGATCATCGAGGCCGACGCGCTCGAGATCGACTACGCGCGCCTTGCGGAAGGGCCGACGCGGATCGTCGCCAACCTGCCCTACAACATCGCAACCCCGCTACTGACGGGCTGGCTGAGCCAGGACCCATGGCCGCCTTTCTTTGAGAGCATGACGCTGATGTTTCAGCGGGAAGTGGCGGAGCGCATCTGTGCAGCGCCCGGCGACAAGGCGTATGGTCGGCTGGGGGTGTTGAGCGGCTGGCGCAGCGATGCGCGCATTGCCTTCAACGTGCCGCCACAAGCGTTCACGCCGCCACCAAAAGTCACCTCTGCGGTGGTGCATCTGAAGCCGAAGCCGGTGGACGGTGCCCTTCCGGTCAAGGCGCTCGAGGCGATCACACGAGCGGCGTTCGGCCAGCGCCGCAAAATGGTGCGGCAGAGCCTTAAGGCAACCGGCTTACCGGTACCGGAACTGCTCGAAGCCGGTGGGCTGAACGGCGACGAGCGTGCGGAAACACTGCCGATTGCAACATTTCTCGAGATGGCGAAGGTACTGGCCGCCAGACGCGGACAGTGATCAGATCGAGCCGATCTGGTTCTGCAAGCCCTTCACGAAGCTATCGAGGTTGGTCTGGCGCTCGCGTTCGAGGCGGGCCGCCGCAAGGATCGAGCGCACGCGCTGCGTCGAGACCTCCAGATCCTCGTTGACGATGACGAAATCATACTCGTTGTAGTGCGCCATCTCCTTGCGGGCATTGGTCAGGCGCTTCTCGATAGTGCCGACGCTGTCCTGCGCGCGCCGTTCGAGGCGGGCACGCAGTTCCTTTATCGAGGGCGGCAGGATGAAAACCGTCACCATGTCGGGGCGCGAGTTCTCATAGAGCTGCAGCGTACCCTGATAATCGATATCGAAAAGGATATCGTTGCCTGAGGCCAGCTGCTCCTCAACGCGGGCGCGGGGCGTGCCGTAGAAATTGCCATGCACCTCGGCCGATTCCAGCAGTTCACCATCGGCGCGCATGCGCTCGAAGGTCGGCACATCGATGAAGAAGTAGTGCTTGCCCTCAACCTCATCGGTGCGGCGAGCGCGCGTGGTCACAGAGACCGAAAGCTTGATGTTGGGGTCCTGGCCGAACAGGGCCCGCGAGATCGAGGATTTGCCGGCGCCCGAGGGCGAGGCGATGACCAGCATCACACCGCGACGTTGAAACTCCATGGGACGCCCCGCCTGTTTATCCGTGATGCAGGCTAGTTGCGTTATGGCCCTGCCGAGGTCAAGAGCGCTGAGCCGCTATCCACCGCCTGCAGTGGTGCGACCGAAAGGGCGCGTTACTCGGTGACGGGGGCAGCCTCTTCGTCCTCTGTTTCCGCCTCTGCCGCCTCTATGGCGTCCTTGGCGGCCTGAGCCTCTTGCTCTGCCTGTGCAGCGGCCTCCTGCTCGATCTCGCGCCAGCGCGCGACATTCTCGCGATGCTCGGCATAAGTCTCCGCGAACACGTGCCCGTCGGACGGCACGGGGCCCGCCGCCACGAAGTAGAGATAAGCGTGTTCGTCCGGATGCGCGACCGCGCGAAGGGACTCGATCCCTGGATTGGCGATCGGCGTCGGCGGTAGTCCATCCACCTGATAGGTGTTGTAGGGCGTTTCCTGTTCGATCTCGGAGCGTCGCAAGCCGCGTCCCAGCGTCGACTGGCCGCGCGTGATGCCATAGATGATCGTCGGGTCTGACTGCAGGCGCATCGGCACCTTGAGGCGATTGACGAAGACGGCGGCGACCTGTGGCCGCTCTTCAGGCACACCCGTTTCCTTTTCGACGATCGAGGCGAGGGTCACGAGTTCTTCTGGCGTTTCGAGCGGAAGGTTGTCTTCTCGCCCGGCCCAGATTTCCTCGACGGCCTCGTCCATCGCCTGCTGCATCCTGTCGAGCACGGACTGGCGCGCGTCTTGAGGCGTATAATCGTAGCTGCCGGGGAGAATCGATCCTTCAGCAGGCAACGCATCGATTTCACCTGTGAGGTTGTCTTCGCGGTTGAGCCGCTGAACGACCTCCCAGGACGTCCAGCCCTCGGGGATGGTGACGGCGTAGCGTATCGGGTCGCCCTGTGTCAGCTCACGCAGGATTTCCGACATGCTGGAGCCGGGAGGAATGCGGAAATCGCCAGCCTTGATGTTGGTCTGGTGATCGAGTGCCCGGCCGCCGAGCTGGAAAATGTACTGATTGGCGATCAGCCCCTGCTCTTCAAGACGCGTCGCGACAGTCGAGAGGTTGTTGCCGGCTTCAACGCGAAACGTTGTTTCCTCGGCTGTCGGGCCTTCGCCGTAGAACTGCCACGCCCCATAAAACAACACGCCGCCGACCAGCAGCATTGCAAAGACAATGAGTGAGAGAACACCATTGACCAGTTCCACAAAACCATTGCGCCGACGCGGACGGGTGCGGCGTGTCTTACGGTTGGCCATCGCGTGTTCTACCCTCCTCTAGACGCGCCATCGGCGCTGCTTGCGGCGTCAGCCTGGTCTATGTGCATGTGCGATGGTGCGGCATTGGGACGGTCAGGCGACCTTGCGCATCACCAGCGTAGCATTGGTTCCGCCAAAGCCGAAGGAGTTGGACAACGCGACGTTGACCTCTTTGTCCTTGGGCGTATTGGGAACCAGATCGATCTCGGTCTCGACGGATGGGTTGTCGAGATTGAGTGTCGCTGGCAGCTTGCTGTCACGCATTGCCAGCGCGCAGAAGATCGCCTCGACTGCACCGGCGGCGCCGAGCAGATGGCCGATTGCCGATTTGGTCGAACTCATCGAGACACTTGAGGCGGCATCGCCGAGGACACGGGTCACCGCGCCCAGCTCGATCTCGTCACCAAGCGGCGTCGAGGTGCCGTGCGCGTTGATGTAATCGATGTCGCCGGGGCTGATACCCGCACGCTTGATCGCGGCGCTCATCGCCCGGTAGCCGCCATCACCGTCCGGAGCTGGTGCCGTGATGTGGTAGGCGTCGCCCGAAAGACCGTAGCCGATGATTTCGCCATAGATCTTGGCGCCACGGGCCTTGGCACGCTCATAATCCTCGAGCACGACAATGCCGGCGCCCTCGCCCATGACAAAGCCGTCGCGATCCTTGTCGTAAGGGCGAGATGCTTTTTCGGGAGCGTCGTTAAAACCTGTGGATAGCGCCCGTGCAGCGGCAAAGCCTGCGAGCGAAAGACGGTTGACGCAGCTTTCGGCGCCACCAGCGACCATGACGTCTGCGTCACCAAGGGCGATAAGACGCGCGGCATCGCCGATGGCATGCGCACCTGTCGAACACGCGGTGACGACGGAATGGTTGGGGCCCTTGAGCCCGAATCGGATGGAAACCTGGCCGGAAGCAAGATTGATCAGGCGTCCGGGGATAAAGAAGGGGCTGATGCGTCGTGGCCCCTTTTCATGCAACGTGACGGACGCATCGTAGATACCGCCCACCCCGCCAATACCCGAGCCGATCAGGACGCCAGTGCGTTCCTTTTCTTCCTCGGTCTTGGGTACGACGCCCGCGTCTTCGATCGCCTGCTGCGAGGCGGCCATGGCATAGACGATGAACGGATCAACCTTACGTTGCTCCTTCACGTCCATCCATTCATCCGGGTTGTACTTGCCATCTGCGTAGTCGCCTAAAGGCAGGCGATGGGCGATCTGGCAGGCAATGTCATCCACCTGGAAATCGTCGATGCGTTTTGCGCCACTCTTTCCGGCCAGAAGGTTCGACCACGTGGCTTCGATACCGCAACCCAGGGGTGAGACAATTCCCATCCCGGTTATGACGACTCGGCGCATTTCCATTTGTACAACCCGGTTGATTGAAAGGTCAGCCGACAGCCTTCTGAAGGAAGGTCACTGCATCGCCGAAGGTCTGGATCTGCTCAGCGGCATCATCTGGAATCTCGACCGAGAATTCCTCTTCAAACGCCATGACCAGTTCGACCTGATCGAGCGAATCCGCGCCGAGGTCATCGATGAAGCTGGCCTTCTCGGTGACCTTCTCCGCATCTACATTGAGGTGTTCCACAACGATTTTGCGGACCCGATCAGCGATATCGCTCATGTGTTGACTTCCTTATTCTGAAATCGAGGTTTTGTACGCTTCTATTGGCGCTCAGTTAAACGTGCAAGCGCACTCATAAGCTTCACAGCCGGAATTTTTCGACTGTAAATGCGCTTCAGGGCGTCCGCAAGGCAACCGCCAATCCGCAACGCGGCGCGCATTATCATACTTCATACGGCTATTCCATCGTTCTCATCGGACAATGACCTAGATCATCGCCATGCCGCCATTGACGTTGAGCGTGTGGCCGGTGACGTATCCCGCGGCGTCACTTGCGAGAAACACCACGCATCCTGCCACTTCTTCAGCCGTACCGAGTCGACCCGCTGGAATGGTCGACATGATGTCCTGGCGCTGCTTCTCGTTGAGTTCATCCGTCATCGCCGAGCCGATGAAGCCCGGTGCTACGGTGTTGACGGTGATGTTGCGCGAGGCGACTTCGTGCGCCAGCGCCTTCGACATGCCGATCAGGCCGGCTTTCGAGGCCGCGTAATTGCCCTGCCCGGGGTTGCCCATTACGCCAACAACGGAAGATATGCCAATTATGCGGCCGAAACGGCGCTTCATCATGCCGCGCAGGCACGCGCGTGAAAGGTGGAATGCGGCAGTGAGGTTGACCGCGAGCACCTCATCCCATTCTTCGTTCTTCATACGCATGAACAGATTATCGCGCGTCATGCCGGCATTGTTGACGAGAATGTCGAGCCCGCCGAGGGCGTCTTCTGCGGCCGGAACCAGACGATCGACCTCATCAAGATTGGACAGGTTGCACGGAAGAATCGGACATTCCTTGCCGATAGCCGAAGCAGTGTCCTCGAGCGCACCCACCCGTGTGCCGCTCAGCGCCACAGTGGCGCCTGCCGCAGCCAGCGCCTTGGCGATCTCGCGACCGATGCCGCCGCTCGCCCCGGTGACCAGGGCTTTCTTTCCAGACAAGTCAAACATCTAATCGCTCCTGTTGAGGATGCAGTGCTATATTCTATGAGCTGAGGTCAGCTACCCAGCTGCTCGACCAGCGATGCAATATCATCGCTGCTGGACACCGATATGGCTGTCACGTCGGAATCGATACGTTTGGCGAGGCCGGTGAGGACCTTGCCGGTGCCCAGTTCCACGAAGGTATCAACCTTGCCGTCGGAGGCCATCCATCGCACGCTTTCTGTCCAGCGCACGACGCCCGTGACCTGTTCGATAAGACGGGTGCGGATTTCAGAGGCATCGCTGATGGGGGAAGCGACCACATTGGCAACGAGCGGCACAACCGGGTCGCGCAGTTCGACATCGCCGAGCGCTTCAGCCATTGCTTCGGCTGCCGGCTGCATCAACGAGCAATGAAAGGGTGCACTGACCGGCAACAGCAGTGCCCGCTTGGCGCCGCGCTCCCGGGCGAGATCTATCGCGCGCTGAACAGCGTTGACACCACCGGAGACGACCACCTGCCCCGGCGCATTGTCATTGGCCACCGCGCAGACTTCGCCGTTTGCAGCTTCTGCCGCGACTTCGCGCACTGCATCGAGATCGAGCCCCAACAAAGCCGCCATCGCACCGTGGCCCACGGGGACAGCCTTCTGCATGGCCTGACCGCGTGTGCGCAAGAGGCGGGCCGTATCGGACAGCGACAGGCTGCCTGCAGCGCAAAGGGCGGAGTATTCGCCCAGCGAATGGCCGGCGACATATGAGGCGAGTTCGGAGATGCGGATGCCCCGGGCCTCGAGAACGCGCATGACGGCGAGGCTCGATGCCATCAGCGCTGGCTGCGCATTTTCCGTCAGTCGCAGCGTGTCTTCAGGCCCCTCGAACATGATCTCGGAGAGCTTTTCGCCAAGCGCCTCGTCGACTTCATCGAACACTGCGCGCGCTTCGGGATGCGCTTCTGCAAGCGCCTTGCCCATACCGACGGCCTGGCTGCCCTGCCCCGGGAAGGTGAATGCGTACTTGGCCATCAACGGTCCTCCGTTTATTGCACCGCTCCTCGGCGCCCGGTGCTCCAATGCCGGGATTGCCCGCCTGTCACCTCAGTGTCAAGCTTCGCGGGCGAGGCTTGCGCATGTGCCTGATTGGCAGTATACGCCCATTGCATTCGTTCGGCCGGGGGCTGAACGGAGGGTCGGCTATTGCCGATAGGGTGCTTTCGCAGCACGTCCGGCCTCCCGTGTTCCCGCTCTTTAGAAGACTGCTTTGAACGCCTTTCCGGCTTCAAGGAGGCTCCGCGCCGAAGGAATGGATCGTCAACCGATACGAAAAGGCGTCTCATGGCCCTTTATGAGCACATCTACCTGGCACGCCAGGATGTCAGCCAGCAGCAGGTCGAAGACCTGACCAACCAGCTGACGGAAATTCTCACCAGCAATGGTGGCAAGGTCGAAAAGTCGGAATACTGGGGCCTCAAGGGTCTCTCCTTCCGCATGCGCAAGAACCGCAAGGCACATTACACCCTTCTCAACATCGACGCGCCTGCCGCGGCGGTGACCGAGATGGAGCGCCAGATGCGCATCAATGAAGACATTCTGCGCTTCATGACCGTACGCGTCGACGAGCTGGAAGATGGCCCGTCCGCAATGATGCAGAAGCGCGACGAGCGCGGTGACCGCGGCGATCGTCGCCCGCGCCGGTTCTAAGAGAAAAGGACAGATTCCATGGCTATCAAGGACCTGACCACAGTTCAGACCCGCCGCCCGTTCCAGCGCCGGCGCAAGACCTGCCCGTTCTCCGGCCCGAACGCGCCGAAGATCGACTATAAGGACGTGCGCTTGCTGTCTCGCTACGTTTCCGAGCGCGGCAAGATCGTACCGAGCCGCATCACTGCCGTTTCGGCCAAGAAGCAGCGCGAGCTGGCCCGCGCCATCAAGCGCGCCCGCTTCATCGGCCTCATGCCCTACGCCGTGCAATAAGCACGACAAAGGCTCCGTTGGGGGCTGCGGCACGCCGCAGTCTTCTAACCATCTGCTGATGGGACAGCACTGAAAGGACCCAAAATGAAAGTCATTCTTCTAGAGCGCCTTGGCCGTTCCGGCACGATCGGCGACGAAATCACCGTTCGCGACGGTTATGCACGCAACTTCCTTCTGCCCCAGGGCAAGGCGCTGCGCGCGACCGAGGCAAACCGCGTGAAGTTCGAAGCCGAGCGCGCCGTCATCGAAAAGCGCAATGAAGAGCGCCGCAACGCTGCTGCCGGTATTGCCGAAGGGCTGAATGGACGCACCGTGGTGATGATCCGCCAGGCTGGTGAAACCGGCCAGCTTTATGGTTCGGTCGCCGCTCGCGATATCGTCGATGCCCTGGCAGAAGACGGCTACACCATCCAGCGTTCGCAGATCGAGCTGATGGACCCGATCAAGTCGGTCGGCCTGCACGAAGTGCCGCTGCGCCTGCACGCCGAAGTCGCCGTGTCGATTAATGTCAACGTTGCCCGTTCGGAAGACGAAGCCGAGCGCCAGGCGAAGGGTGAGGACCTGACGGTCACCACCTATGACGACGACTCCGAGGGCGATTTCACCGCCGGCCAGGCTGACGCCGCCGCCGAGGAGCGCGAGTCGTTCTCCGAAGACGAAGAAGCCTGAGTTTCTTCACCTTCTGAAGTCTTGAAGGGGTCGGGCGTATGCCCGGCCCTTTTGTCTTTGAGCTCTTTGGCCACCTCGCCCGTTGTTGAGTTGCGCCAAGGCCGGCTCTCCAGCAAACTCCCGTTATTCACGCTGTTCACAGGCGACAAACGCAGTGTGCCTCGAGAGGCCGTGTGCTGACTGCGACTCATCGACTCTCTTTTTGTGGATGTGGATAAGGGGGGCACTGCCGCACGAGCGACGAAGGAGATGGTCATGGCTGAGGTTCAAAGGTTGCACCCCACCGAGGACAAGTCCTTCCGCCTGGCGCCGCACAATATTGAGGCCGAACAGGCGTTGCTCGGCGCTGTTCTGGTGAACAACGAGGCGTTCTATCGCGTCTCGGATTTCCTGCAGGGCGAGCACTTCTACGAGCCCATTCACCGCGAAATTTATGAGGTGATCGGCAAGTTCGTTCGGGCCGGCAAGTCTGCAGACCCGATCACCATCAAGACGCATCTGCCGGAAAACCTGCTGAACGATCTGACGATGCAGCAGTATCTGGCGCGCCTCGCCTCGGAAGCGACGACGGTGCTGAATGCCGTCGACTACGGCCGCGCCATTCACGATCTGGCGTTGCGCCGCTCCCTCATCCTGATTGGCGAGGACATGGTGTCTTCGGCCTACGACGCCGAGATTGACCAGCCGCCGGAAAAGCAGATTGAAGAGGTCGAGGGCGCGCTGTTCCAACTGGCGGAAAAAGGCCGGTATGACGGAGGCTTTCAGTCGTTCAACCTGGCCCTCAAGGATGCCATCCAGATGGCGGGCGAGGCCTATAGCCGGGATGGCTCGCTTTCGGGCACTGCCACGGGTCTCGTCGATCTCGACCGGCTGATGGGCGGTCTGCAGCGCTCCGACCTGATCATCCTTGCGGCACGCCCGGCCATGGGCAAGACTTCGCTCGCGACCAATATCGCCTTTCACATCGCCAAGTCCTTCCGCAGCGAAGTGACGCCGGATGGTCACTCAAAGACCATTGACGGCGGCGTTGTCGGGTTCTTCAGCCTCGAAATGAGTTCGGAGCAGCTGGCGACCCGTATTCTGGCCGAGCAGGCGCAGATTTCATCGGCCGATATCCGGCGCGGCAATATCCACGAAAGCCAGTTCGCCAAGCTGGTCGATACATCGAACCTGATGAGCCAGGTGCCGCTCTACATTGATGATACCGGCGGCATTTCCGTCGCGCAGCTGGCGGCGCGTGCACGGCGGCTGAAGCGGCAGAAGGGACTCGACCTGTTGATCGTCGATTACCTGCAGCTGCTTTCTGGCTCGAGCAAGTCCGCGAGCCAGAACCGGGTGCAGGAGCTGACGGAAATCACCACGACGCTGAAGGCACTGGCCAAAGAACTAGAAGTGCCGATCATCGCGCTCAGCCAGCTGTCGCGTCAGGTTGAGGCGCGCGACGACAAGCATCCGCAGCTTGCCGACTTGCGTGAATCCGGCTCGATCGAGCAGGATGCCGACGTGGTGCTGTTCGTTTATCGTGAGGAATACTACCTCAAGAACAAGGAGCCGAAGGAGGGCACGCCGGAACATCTTGCCTGGCAAGGGGAGATGGAGAAGGTGCATGGCCGCGCCGAAGTGATCATCGGCAAGCAGCGCCACGGCCCGACCGGAACCGTACAGCTTTCGTTCGAGGCGCAATTTACGCGTTTTGGTAACCTTGCGCGTGCAGACTACTTGCCAGAACGCATGGAATAAGGGCGCACATGGCCGCATATACTTCAGGCCTGGGCGGCCAGCTCACGATTGACCTCGGAGCCCTGGCCCGCAACTGGCGTGCACTCGATAAGGTGTCTCCGGGCGCCTTGACGGCTGCGGTGGTGAAGGCCGATGCCTATGGCACTGGCCTTGCCGAAGCCGCGCGCGCTTTTGCCAATGCCGGTGCGCAATTTTTCTTCACCGCGACGGTCGACGAGGCGCTGGCGCTGCGTGCGGCGGTTCCGGCGGCGCATATATTCGTTCTCGACGGCCTCTACCCGGGTGCCGCCAGCCTTTATGTGCGGCAGAACCTGATGCCGGTGCTTTCTTCCGTCGCGATGGTCGAAGAGTGGCTCGACAAGTGCATCGAGCGCAATGAAGCATTTCCCGCCGTTCTGCATTTCGACACGGGCATGAACAGGCTGGGCCTGCGGATAGAGGAAGCCAACGCCGTCATCGAGCGCATGGAGCCACTCGGCTACCAGCCGCAGATGATCATGAGCCATCTGGCCTGCGCAGATTATCCGACGCACGAGAAGAACCGCACACAGCTGGCCCTGTTCGAATCACTGCGGCAGAAATTTCCAGACATTCCCGCGTCGCTGGCCAATTCGGCTGGCCTGATGAACGGGCGTGATTACCATTTCCAGATGGTGCGGCCGGGCGTGGCGCTCTATGGCGGGCGGGCCGTGATTGGACGTCCAAACCCGATGGCGCCGGTGGTCAATTTGCATGCGCCGGTGCTGCAGGTGAAACCGGCCAGGACGGGCGAGACTGTCGGCTACGGCGCCAGCTATACGCTGACGCGTGACAGCCGGCTTGCGGTACTTGGGATCGGCTATGGGGATGGCCTTTTCCGCAGTCTGTCGGGCAGCAGCGCGCGTCAAGGCGGCGTTGCACATATCAATGGGCGGACCTGCCCGATCATCGGCCGCGTCTCCATGGATCTGACCGTTGTGGATGTGACTGACCTTGGCGACAATCTTCCCAAGCCCGGGGAAGGCGCGGAAATTCTCGGCCAGAATATCGGCGTCGACGACCAGGCCGACGCCTGCGGAACGATCGGCTACGAGATTTTGACCACAACCCTGCGCGGGCGCTATTCACGGTCTTATATCGGGGCCGAAAAACCGGCATAGGTTCTCTTTTTGTTCTTGCCGACATCTTCTTGGACCGCTATCCTGCAGCGCGAACAAGGGGAGTTCCGTGGCAAGATCGAGATCCAGCTTTGTCTGTCAGGCCTGCGGCGCTGTCTCGGCCCGTTGGGCAGGCCGTTGCGACGCCTGTGGCGAGTGGAACAGCATTGTCGAGGAACTGACGGATAGCGGCGTCGGCGCGGGCCCGAAAGCGGCGCGCTCGAGCGGCAAGCCGACAGAACTTGTGCCCCTTTCCGGAGAGACCGAAAGCGCGGCGCGGGTAACCTGCAACATCACCGAGCTCGATCGGGTCACGGGGGGCGGGTTTGTTCGTGGCTCGGCGCTGCTGGTTGGCGGTGATCCGGGCATCGGCAAATCGACCCTGTTGCTGCAGGCAGCCGCGGCCCTGGCAAAAGCAGGCCGGCGAGTGGTCTACGTATCGGGCGAAGAGGCCATCGCACAGGTGCGCCTCAGAGCGCAGCGGCTGGGGCTGGGCGAGGCAGAAGTTCTGCTCGCGAGTGAAACCAATATCGAGATCATCCTTGCAACGCTCGAAAGCGGGCCGGCACCGGACCTGGTCATTATTGATTCGATCCAGACCCTGTGGACCGACCGCGTCGACAGCGCTCCCGGAACGGTAACGCAGGTGCGCACCTCTGCACAGGCGCTGACGCGGTTCGCGAAAAAATCCGGTGCGGCGGTTGTACTGGTTGGCCACGTTACAAAGGACGGCCAGATCGCGGGTCCTCGCGTCGTCGAACACATGGTCGACGCAGTGCTGTATTTTGAAGGCGACGCCAGCCACACATTCCGCATCCTGCGCGGCGTCAAGAACCGTTATGGCGCGACAGACGAGATTGGCGTGTTCGAGATGACCGCCCTGGGGCTGCAGGAAGTCTCGAATCCGTCTGCGCTGTTCCTCGATCAACGCGATGAAAACGCTGCCGGTTCTGCGGTCTTCGCCGGTATGGAAGGCACGCGCCCCCTGTTGATCGAGATCCAGGCACTGGTTTCCCCATCGCCGCTTGGCACGCCGCGCCGCGCGGTGGTTGGCTGGGATTCCTCCCGGCTTTCAATGATCCTGGCAGTGCTTGAAACGCGGTGCGGGGTGCGTATCGGGGCGAATGACATTTATCTCAACGTCGCCGGTGGTCTGCGGATCAACGAGCCGGCAGCAGATCTTGCAGTGGCAGCGGCCCTCATTTCCTCGCTGACGAACTCGCCGCTGCCGAGCGATGCGGTTTATTTTGGCGAGATTTCACTGGCCGGCGGCGTGCGCCCGGTGGTGCATGGGGCCTTGCGGCTGCGTGAGGCGGAAAAACTGGGATTTGCTTCCGCTGCCACGGCACGGCTCAATAGCGCCGATCGGCGTGACGGACTGCAGATCTCAGAGTACTCGGAACTCGCAGAACTGATCGGGCGGATTGCCAGTGGTGGGGAGATGCCGGTCGCGGAAGCGGCGGAGTGAGGCCCAACAGCCACTTTACCTTGTAAACACAAGTCAGCTTTGCTTGCCCGGCGCTTGGCATTGGCAGCCAAAGCCGTTAAGTGTCGCCGCTAAGGAACAGGGCAATCAAACTGGGCAGGCGATCTCAATATGCTGACTGCGTTCGATGTGGGTGTTGGAGTGGTCGTGCTGATTTCGGCCATTCTGGCGACGGCACGAGGTCTGACCCGCGAAGTGCTTTCACTCGCCACATGGGCCGGCTCGGCCGCACTCGCGATCTATATGTGGCAGTATCATCCAGAGATTGCGCGCGGTTACATCAATGATGACCTGACAGCGGATATCGCGACGGTTGTCGTGACATTCATCGTCGCGTTGATCATCCTGCATCTGCTGACAATGCGCATCGCCGACTTCGTCGTCGATAGCAAGATCGGGCCGCTGGACCGCACGCTTGGATTCGTGTTCGGTGTGCTTCGCGGCCTTCTGATCGCCATCGTTGTGGTTATATTCGGCATGTGGCTGCTGCCGGAAAACCTTCCTGACTGGCTGGAAGAAAGCCAGTCCCTGCCCTATCTTACGAGGATGGGCGATACGCTGATTTCCATGTTGCCGGACAATCTCGAGGAACAGGTGACCGAGATTCTCAATCAGACAACCGGCATCACTGACGATGCGCAGGTAGAGCCTGCTGTGCCCGAAGAAACAGTGCCGGCAGAGCCGCCAGTCGAGCCGACTACAGAGATCTGATAGCGGCTTACAATTCGGGCGGGCCATGTCATGGCGCGGCATGGCGCTGGCCAGTTCTGCTATTGAGGGCAGATTTCTTGAAGTGGAGAGTTCGGTGACACATCCGAGCCTTGATGACGAGCTGTACGGCGACACGCTGCGCGAGGAGTGCGGCGTGTTCGGCATTCTCGGCCACCCTGATGCGGCAACGGTGACGGCGCTGGGGCTGCACGCGCTGCAGCATCGCGGGCAGGAGGCGGCCGGTATTGTGAGTTTCGACGGCCGCCAGTTCCATTCGGAACGCCAGCACGGTCTCGTCGGCGATCACTTTACCGACCCTGGGACCATCAACCGCCTTCCGGGCAACATGGCAATGGGCCATGTGCGCTATTCCACTACCGGTGAGACGGCACTGCGCAATGTTCAGCCGCTATTTGCGGAGCTAGAAGTTGGCGGTATCGCGATTGCACATAATGGCAATCTCACCAATGGGCTGACCCTGCGCAAGCGGCTGATCGCTCAGGGAGCGATCTGCCAATCGACTTCTGACACCGAGGTCGTGCTGCATCTGATTGCCCGTTCGCAGCGCAGTTCGTCTTCCGAGCGGTTCATCGACGCGCTGGGCGCGCTCGAAGGCGCCTACGCGATGGTGGCACTCACCCGCACCAAGCTGATCGGCGCGCGCGACCCCAACGGCATCCGTCCGCTGGTACTGGGCGACCTTGACGGCCACCCCATCTTTGCCTCGGAAAGCTGCGCGCTCGACATTATCGGCGCGCGTTTTGTCCGGGATGTTGAGAATGGTGAAGTGGTGGTGTGTGAGCAGCAGCCGGACGGCAGCATCAGCATCGATTCCTATAAGCCGTTTCAACCCCGGCGCGAGCGTCTGTGCCTGTTCGAGTATGTCTATTTCGCGCGTCCCGATTCGATCGTCGGCGGACGCAGCGTTTATGCGGCCCGCAAGCGCATGGGCAAGAACCTCGCGCTTGAGGCACCCCTTGAGGCTGATGTCGTGGTGCCGGTGCCCGATGGCGGCACCCCGGCTGCTATAGGCTACGCTCAGCAAAGCGGTATTCCGTTCGAGCTCGGCATTATCCGCAACCACTATGTGGGCCGAACCTTCATCGAGCCGACGCAGTCGATCCGCGCGTTCGGCGTGAAGCTGAAACACTCGGCGAACCGCGAAGAGATCGCCGGCAAGCGGGTCGTGCTGGTTGACGATTCTATCGTTCGCGGCACCACTTCGCTCAAGATCGTGCAGATGATCCGTGAGGCAGGCGCGAAGGAAGTCCACATCCGCGTGGCGAGCCCGATGATCTATCACTCGGACTATTACGGCATCGACACACCGGACCCGGACAATCTGCTCGCCAACCAGTATGCGACGGTTGAAGACATGTGCCGGCATATCGGCGCCGATTCTCTACAATTCCTGTCGATAGATGGTCTCTACGAGGCCGTTGGGGGCGAACCGCGCGACGCCAAGGCGCCGCAGTTCACAGACCACTACTTCACGGGTGATTACCCGACGCGGTTGACCGACCTCGGCGGGCGGTCCAAAAGCGAGCCAAAACAAGTGTCGCTGCTCAAGGAAGCCGGCTGAATGTCAGATACCAAGGACCTGCAAGGCAAAGTCGTACTGGTTACGGGAGCCTCTCGCGGGATCGGCTATGCCAGCGCGCTCGAAGCCGCACGGCGCGGTGCCCACATTATCGCCGTGGGCCGGACCGTCGGCGGCCTTGAAGAACTTGATGACGAAATACAGGAGCTGGGCTCGGCCAGTACCCTGGTGCCGCTCGATATCAGCGATGGCGATGCCATTGACCGGCTCGGAGCCGCGATCTTCGAGCGCTGGGGGCTTCTCGACGGTTTGATTGCCAATGCTGGCCTTCTCGGCACACTGTCGCCGCTGCCTCATATCAAGCCGCAGGAATTCGAGAATGTGCTGCGGGTCAACGTGACCGCCAATTTCAGGCTGGTGCGCTCGCTCGATCTGCTGTTGCGCCAGGCGGATGCCGGACGTGCGGTCTTCATCTCGTCGAGTGCAGCGAAGTCAGCGCGACCCTATTGGGGGCTTTATGCGGCCAGCAAGGCTGCGCTCGATGCGATGATCAAGTCCTATGCGGGCGAGATCGCGCAGAGTTCTGTGAAGGTCAACGTGTTCTACCCGGGGGCTGTCCGCACCGCGATGCGCAAGAAGGCGATGCCGGGCGAGAACCCCGAGACCTTGCCAACGCCGGCAGAGATTGCTCCGAAAATCGTGGACCTGATCAAGCCTTCAACGAGCGAGAACGGGCGGCTCTTCGACATTCAGAATAACGGATTCTCTGACCTTTAATCGCGTGGCTGTTTTGGTGCGTCGCCCTTGCGATGCATGATGACGCGATCGATCCGGTGCCCGTCGAGATCGACCACCTCGATGTTCCACTCCTCGGTTTCGATGATCTCGCCTTCCTTGGGCAGGTGGTTCGCCACAGACAGGACGTAGCCGGCCACCGTCTCGTATTTGGTGTCTCGCGGCAGCGAGAGGCCGAGTTGATCGGCAAATTCGTCGACTGGCATCCAACCGGCGACCAGCAGCGAACCATCGACGCGCGTCACCATTGCCGGTTCCTCGTCGTTTTCCTCACGGAAAACGCCAGTGATCGCCTCCAGAATGTCCCCGGAGGTGACGATGCCCTCAAAGTGTCCGTATTCATCAAAGACCAGCGCCATATGAACGGTCGAGCGGCGCAGGGCCTTGATGACGTCGAGCGCCTCGGTGTGGTCGAGCACCACGGGCGCCTTGCTGACATAGCTGCGAACGTTGAAGTCCTTGCCACGATCAAAGGCATCGACCAGATCCTTGATCGCGACGACCCCGACAATTGAATCGGCATCTCCATCCTGCACAGGCAGGCGCGAGCGGGTGGTTTCTAGAATCCTCTTGCGGATCGTTGCGGCATCGTCGGAAAGGTCGAGAAAATCAACATCCATTCGCGGGGTCATCAGGCCACGCGCGGAGCGGTCGGCGAGGCGCATCACGCCGGTTATCATCGAGTGCTCTTCGCGCTCCAGCACGCCGGCATTGGTGGCATCGGCAATAACGCTACGAACCTCTTCTTCAGTAACGGAGTCCTTGTCGTCACCGCCCTGCCCCAGCAAGCCGAGGACCAGATCACCGGACTTATCGAGGACGAAGACGAGTGGGGCACCCACTACCGCCAGCGTTGCCATCATCGGCGCAACTTTGCTCGCGATCCGCTCCGGGTGGCGCAACGCGAGTTGCTTGGGCACCAATTCGCCAAGGATGAGAGACAGGTAGGTAATGGTGACGACCACGACGCCGACGCCGACGATCTCGGCGACCGCCGGCGACATTCCCATGCTCAACAGGCTATCAGCAAGGCGGCGGCCGAGCGTTGCACCGGAGAATGCACCTGAAAGCACCCCGACCAGCGTGATGCCGATCTGCACAGTCGAAAGAAACTTGCCGGAATCTTCGGCCAGTTCCAACGCTGTACCGGCGCCTTTGTCACCACTTTCCGCCATGAGCCGCAACCGTGCAGGCCGGGCCGAGACAACCGCGAGCTCCGACATGGCGAGCAGGCCGTTGACGAGAATGAGCACGAGGACGAGGAGAATTTCTAGGTACACAAAAGGGTCCAGTATCAAGACAACTGCGCGCGAGGCTACGCCGCTTTGGCTTCAATGAACAGGAACGCTGGCAGTTTGATGTCAGTGCCGACGCTTGGTCGGATCATCGTAAGGGTTGTTGCTGCTGGCGCGCACCCATAGACGGATCGGCGTGCCTTTGAGCCCGAATGTGTCGCGGAGGCCGTTCACCAGATAGCGCACATAGGACGAGGGCAAGGCATCTGGACGCGAAACGAAGACGATGAAACTCGGCGGGCGGCGCTTGGCCTGAGTAATGTAACGCAATTTGAGCCGGCGGCCCGAAACAGCCGGCGGCGGATGCCCTTCGACCATGCCCGCCAGCCAACGATTGAGCCGCGCGGTCGAGATATGGGCGTTCCAGCTCTTTTCGATCTCGAAGATGGCGTCCATCAAGCGGTCGAGATTTCGCCCGGTCAGTCCCGACAGAGTGACAAGCGGCACGCCGCGCACCTGTGGCAAGAGCCGTTCGCAGGCTTCCTGAAGATTGGCCAGCGTTTCCTGCTTGTCTTCGATCAGGTCCCACTTGTTCACGGCAATGACGAGCGCGCGGCCCTCGCGCTCGACGAGATCAGCGAGTTGCAGATCCTGCTTTTCGAACGGTTGGGTGGCGTCCAGCATCAGAACGACAACTTCGGCATACTGAATGGAACGCAGTGAATCTCCCACTGCAAGCTTCTCAAGCTTTTCGGTGACGCGAGAGCGTCGCCGGATGCCGGCCGTGTCGACAAGATTGATTGTGCGGCCCTGCCATTCCCACGGCACCAGAATGCTGTCCCGGGTTATACCCGCTTCAGGGCCGACGAGAACCCGATCTTCGCCCACCAGGCGATTGATCAGTGTGGACTTGCCCGCATTCGGGCGGCCGACAATCGCGACGTTGAGATAGCGATTTGGGTTCCAGCGAAGAGTGGCCTCTTCGCCCTCGCCTTCCAGTTCATCTTCAACGATATCCACATCGACTGCCGGGAGATGGACTTCCTGCTCGGCGCGTTCGGCGCGTGCGGCGGCGGCATCGATCGCCTGCGAGACGATGGAATGCAGATCCGCCAGCCCGAGACCATGCTCGGCCGAAAGCCCGACCGGCTCACCGAAACCCAGTGAGTAGGCCTCCATCAGTCCCGCCTCGGCACTGCGACCCTCGACCTTATTGGCGATCAGGTGCACGTCCTTGCCGGATTTGCGCAGCACCTGTGCGAACCGTTCATCGAGCGGCACGATGCCCGCGCGCGCGTCGATCATGAACAGGATCACATCGGCTTCGGCGATCGCCAGTTCGGTCTGCTGGCGCATCCGATCTTCGAGGCTCCCATCGGTGCGGTCCTCGTAGCCGGCAGTATCGAGAATGCGAAAGCGCAGATCGGCGATTCGGCCTTCCGCCTCACGGCGGTCGCGGGTAACGCCGGGCGTATCGTCGACAAGCGCGATCTTGCGCCCCACAAGGCGATTGAACAGGGTGGACTTGCCGACATTGGGCCGTCCTACAATGGCAACGGTGACGGTCATGCCAGCAACCAGCGTCCTGATCTTGACGGCCTCGGGGTGCGCCCTTTGCCGTTGTGTTTCGATATCATTCATATGCCGCCGAAGCGGCCGGCCGCCGCCGAGGCTATTCGGCGGTTTCGGCTGCGCCAGCGTCTTCCGGCTCAAGAACCTCGTCCGGGACAGCGTCGGGCGCAACTTCACCCATGGAGACAAGCTGCGCCAGGTAAAAGCTCATGCGCGTACGGGTGCTGTCCTGACTGAGCGGATCGCTCAGAACGGCTTCGAAATTTTCGCGCGCCGCCGCGTAGTCCTCCGCCTGATAGTGAGCGAGCCCCAGTGCCTCACGCGCCGGGTTGCGCATCGGCCCCTCTTCGGCAGCAATGGAAGACACCCGCGCCTCGACATCGTCGACGGTGCCGGAATCAACCAGGAGCATACCAGCGAGAACCAGCGCCAACTCGCGCAAACGCTGATTATCGGACGTGCTGGCGAGGGCATCGTAAGCTTCGATCGCAGCCTCGGTCTCGCCCTGCTCGGCAAGCAAGCCGGCTTCGCTGAAACGCGCAAGGACCGGATAGCCACCATATCCTTCGGCCGCAATCTGCTCGAGGTTTTGACGCGCCGCATCGAGATCACCGAATTCGGCCAGATCGAGCGCGACGTAAAACTCTTCCGAGGCCTCCGCAGCGCGCGACTGCTGCCACCACGACCACCCCTCATTGGCCGCGACGACCACGACCACGGCAACGGCGGCGCCGATGATGAACGGACCAAAGCGGCGCCACAAATTGCGCATCCGCTCAGAGCGCAGTTCCTCGTCGACCTCGCGGAAAATATTCTCGTTGGACATGGTTGCCTTGGACAGGGGTTCGAAAGTCGCGGCACAATAGTTGCCGGCCTTCGGGAATGCAAACGTACTCGCGTAGTTTTAGGGCAGTTTGGCCTAGTGTCCGATGCTCTTCGAGAAGACGTTGATGACGATGACGCCCATGATGATGAGCCCGATGCCGATCAGCGCTGGCAGATCTAGCCTCTGGCCGAACACTGCTAGGCCGATCATCGATATGAAGATAATCCCGAGGCCACTCCAAATGGCATAGGCAACGCCGACCGGAATGGTTTTGAGCGCCAGCGATAGAAAATAGAACGAGGCAAAGTAGGCCACGATGGTGATGATGGAGGGCACGAGACGCGTGAATTGTTGCGAGGCGGTCAACGCGGATGTGCCGATTGTTTCAAGTGCAATGGCCACCACAAGGGGCCAGTAGAGTGCCAACAGGGCCATTTCCGTGCCTTTCGCGCGTTGCCGTTGCGGGCAGATAGCCCCTGGTGCGTGCAAGCGGCAAGGGTGCCGGCCAGGCGATGCGGCAAGATTGCCGCTTTGCCAAGGTTCATTTCGGCGCCCGCATGCGCTAGGCGTTGCGCAGAAAGAGTACCAGAGTTGCCCATGTCTGAAGCCACCTATCAGCCGATCAATACGCCGAAACAGGTCGCAGACGATGTCTACATCGTTGACGGACCGACAATCCGCTTCGGGATGCCGTGGCCAAAAATGACGTTTCCGACGCGCATGACGATCGTGTTGATCGATGGGGGCTTGTTCGTTCATTCGCCAACGCAACTGACGCCGGAGCTGAAGGCCAAGGTGGATGCACTCGGCAAGGTTCGCTGGCTCCTGGGACCGAACCGCATTCATTACTGGTGGCTGCCCGACTGGCGCGCGGCGTATCCGGAGGCGGTGACTTACCTCGCGCCCAGAATTCGCGAGCAGGCAAAGGGCCGTATCGATTTCGAGACTGTCGAGCTTGTCGGGACCGCCGCCCTGCCCTGGTACGGCGTGCTGGATACGCTGCCCGTGCATGGCGACTTCATGACCGAAGTCGTGTTCTTCCATCGGCCATCGCGGACGCTGATCCTGACGGATCTGATCGAGAACTTCGAGCCGCACAAGATCCGCAACCCGATCACGCGCCTGCTGACGCGGCTAGGCGGCGTTCAGGATCCGCATGGGCAGATGCCGCGCGATATGCGCGTAACCTTTCGAAAGCACCGCACTGCGCTGCGGGCGGCGGTCGACACGATGATATCCTGGGATCCTCAGCGGATTATCCTGTCGCACGGCCGATGGTACGAAGAGAACGGCGCGGACGAGCTGCGCCGCGCCTTCGCGTGGCTCGAGCAATAGTTTGAGATAAAACCGCATCCAATATCAGCGGCATTTTCGATATTAAGACTATATCAACTATAGCCTCGCGCCGCTGCTGCCGATCGCTACTGTCAACGGGATAGCGGAGTGCGGCCATGAGCGGACAGCGGGTTGAAACGATCGACATCTTTCGGGGTGCCGCCATACTCATGGTGGTGCTGTTTCATTTCACGGCGCGGCTTCCCGACCAGACGCTGCATATCGGTGCAGGTGGGCCGTTGCCGGTGACCTTCGGCTGGATCGGGGTCTATTTCTTCTTCATTGTCTCGGGCTACTGCATCTTCATGACGCTTGAGCGATCGCAGTCGGTGGGCGTGTTTCTGGCTCGGCGTTTTTCGAGACTCTACCCGGCGTTTGCGGCCGCGGTGATTCTTCTGTTCGTCTTCCAGATTGTCTTTGCGGTTCCGAGTGTGCCGGAAGCGCATTTCCGCGAGGTCGCACCGTCCGGGGTCGATCTCATTCTCAATCTCATGTTTCTCGGTGAACTCGGCGAATGGGTGAACGGCTCGTTCTGGTCGATCGCCGTCGAGATCAAGTTCTACCTGCTGGTGGCGTTGCTGTGGGCATTCATCCCAGACGCGTCGCGGTTCAGCCGCGTCTTCGGTCTGCTCGGCCTGCTCAGTGCGCCGGTGTGGATGGCCTCGACCGTCATCTCAGGGCCTGGAACGATCACCCCACAATCAATGCTCAAATTCCTGCTGATCGCGCCTTATGTGCCGTTCTTTGCCGTCGGGATTCTCGGCCAAAGGCTGAAATCCGGATCGACAGAGGTGTGGCCATTAATGCTGGCCAATCTGTTGATGTGCCTCGGCGTCATCTGGGTCAGTGCCGGCGGCACTGAAGCGGAGCAAGCGGTGTGGGGCCAGATAATAACCACAGCAGTCTTTGGCGTGCTGGTGGCTTTGTTCGTCGTGTTTAGCATGGGCGTACGATTTCCCGTGCTGCCGGGATTCTCCGGTGCCGTCGCGAAGCTCGGCCTGCTGAGTTACTCGTGGTATCTGATCCACGAAACGATTGGCGTGACTTTGCTCGCCAATCTCAACCTGTCGATGCCGGCGGGCGTAAGTCTGGCAGAAACTATCCTCGCCACCATCGGCATCGCGGCGGTGTTCTCGTACTTGTTCGAGTGGCGGTTTCGAAAGGGCTTTGAGCGTGCTGCCGGCGCCATACTCGATTGGGTTGCAGACCGCTCCAGCGCGCTTGCGCCGCTGAGGACGCGGGCGCCAGCAACGCCCGCTGAGTAGAGATTGGTCGGGCTGGTGGCTTTACGCCGGGCCTATTCCCACTCGATCGTGCCGGGGGGCTTCGAGGTGACGTCGTAGACGACCCGGTTGATGCCGCGCACCTCATTGATGATCCGAGTCGCCGTCTTGCCGAGAAAGCTCATGTCATAGTGGTAGAAATCGGCAGTCATGCCATCGACCGACGTGACGGCGCGCAGGGCGCAGACAAATTCGTATGTTCGACCGTCTCCCATGACACCGACGGTCTGGACCGGCAGCAGCACGGCGAACGCCTGCCAGATTTCGTCGTAAAGGCCGGCCTTACGGATCTCGTCGAGGTAGATGGCATCGGCCTGACGCAGGATATCGAGTTTCTCCCGGCTGACGCCACCGGGGCAGCGAATGGCGAGACCGGGGCCAGGGAACGGATGGCGGCCCACAAAATGCTCCGGCAGGCCAAGTTCATGGCCGAGGGCCCGGACCTCATCCTTAAACAGCTCGCGCAACGGCTCAACGAGCTTCATGTTCATGCGCTCGGGCAGTCCACCAACGTTATGGTGCGACTTGATGGTGACGGAGGGACCACCAGTGAAGGAGACGCTCTCTATGACATCCGGATAGAGCGTGCCCTGCGCCAGAAAATCGGCGCCACCGATCTTGCCCGCCTCTGCCTCGAAGGTCTCGATGAACAGCCGACCGATGGTCTTGCGCTTGATCTCAGGATCGCTCTCTCCTTCGAGGGCAGCGACAAACGTGTTCTCCGCATCAACGTGAACCAGCGGGATGTTGTACTTTTCCCGAAACATCGAGACCACCTGCTCCGCCTCTCCGAGGCGCAGCAGGCCGTGGTCAACAAAGATGCAGGTGAGTTGATCGCCGATCGCTTCGTGGATCAGCACCGCGGCGACTGACGAATCCACGCCACCTGAAAGGCCGCAAATAACCCTGCTGTCGCCGACCTGTTCGCGGATGCGCTCGATTGCCATGTCGCGGAACGTGGCCATGGTCCAGTTGCCCTCGCAACCGCAGATCTTGCGGACGAAATTGGCATAGAGCTTCGCGCCGTCCGGCGTGTGGACGACTTCCGGGTGGAACTGCACGCCCCAGATCCGGCGCTCCTCGTTGGCGATCATCGCGAACGGAGCGCCCGAGGAGGTGGCGACAATCTCGAAGCCTTCCGGCATCTCGACGACACGGTCGCCGTGGCTCATCCACACCTGATAGCTGTGATCGAGCTCCCAGACATCGTCGACAAGCGCCGAGTGCTGCCTGATCGTCAGTTCGGAGCGACCGAATTCACGATGATGACCGCCTTCTACGCGTCCACCCAAAGCCTTTACGAGAGCCTGCTGACCATAGCAGATACCAAGGATTGGCACCCCCGCATCAAGAAGAACAGGATCGACCTCCGGCGCGTTTTCATCGAGGGTCGATGCAGGACTGCCCGACAGCACAATGCCCTTGGGGGCCAGGCGCTCCAGCGCTTCCCCGGCCTTCTGAAATGGGTGAACCTCGCAATAAACTCCGGCCTCGCGTATGCGGCGGGCGATCAATTGCGTGACCTGCGACCCGAAGTCGACGATCAGGATGGATTCGGCAAAGGCGGATGTGTCGTGCTGCATGGCGGGGCTTTACCCACCTCGTGAGGCAAGCGCAAGCACCGTCACCGAAGATGACGAATGCTTCGCGCGCAGGCCTAGTTAAGAAGACCGATCGACAGATTGAGCGTGGCTGCGAATGCCACCCAGCACAGATACGGCACAAACAGCCAAGCCGCGATCCTGTCTTGCCGCCAGGCTGTGAAAATGAATCCAACAATCGCGATAAGTAGCAGGCAGACAACGGCAAATGCCTGCCAGATGAGGTTCTCTCCGAACCATAGCGGCGTCCACGCCCAGTTGAGCACCATTTGCGCCACCCAAAAAGCCATCGGTACGGATCTCGGGTTGACGAGGAAAATACGCGCGCCGGCAACACCGATCATCGCGTAGAGTATTGTCCAGACGGGACCGAACACCCAATCGGGTGGATTGAACGGGGGCTTTTCAAGGCTGCGATACCATTCGCCGGGCTGCACCTGCGAGCCGATAAGGCCCCCGACAAGAATGACACCCACTGCGAACAGCAGATAAACAATCCATTTCTTCGTGCGATGGGCCGCGCCCAGACCTTGTGTGCTCATGATTCATCAAACGAGCGCTGAGCGGCTTCGGTTCACCGGGTAGCGGTTCGTTTCAACGCTGCGATGTAGAATCCGTCAGTGCCGGTGCGCAGAGGCGTCAGCAGCAAGCCATGCGGCATGTCCAAGCCACGGAAATCACCGTTCAGGTAGCTCGTCCAGACATGCTTGAGATTGAGATCCTCAAATCCTTCGTGGCGACGGTGGAAATCGGCAACCTGATCGGCGTTCTCTTCCGGGAGCAGTGAACATGTGATGTAAACGAGAGTGCCGCCCGGCTTCAGGCTTGCCACGGCGGCATCGAGAATTGCCTGCTGTTCGGCGACGCGCAACTGCAGCTGCTCGGTAGAGAGTTTCCACTTTGTGTCCGGCCGGCGCCTCCATGTACCGGTGCCCGTGCACGGCGCATCGATGAGGACCCGATCCATGCGGCCAGCAAGGTCATCAAGGGCCTCTGGTTCGGGCGGTCTCACCTGTGCATTGCGGACACCGGACCGCTTGAGCCTGTCGTAAATAGGTGCGAGGCGCGATCGGTCACTGTCGTGGGCAAAGATCTGTCCGCGATTGTCCATCGCGGCTGCCATTGCCAGCGTCTTGCCGCCGCCGCCCGCACACAGATCCAGCACCTGCTCGCCCGGCTGCGCCCCCGCCAGCAACGATACGATTTGGCTGCCTTGGTCCTGAATTTCGAACCAGCCTTTTTGATAGCCTTCATCCGTCGTCACGTTCGGCGTGCGCGAATCGCGCTGGCCCGCGGGCAGACGTAGGCCGGTGGGGGCAATATCGGTTGATTGTGGGCTAAAGCGCTTCAGGCTATTGGCCACGCGTTCGACACTGCTCTTGAGCGTATTGACGCGAAGATCGAGCGGCGGACGCTCTGCCATTGCCTGCATTTCAGCGATCCACTCACTTCCGAGTGCACGTTCGAGGCTCGGCTGCAGCCATTCCGGTACATCGGGAACGGCAGGACCATCGGCGCGCCGCAGCGCTTCCATTTCCGTCTCGGTGATAGGTTCAGGCGCGTGTCGATCGTCCGTGAAGCTATTGGCGAGGGCTTCTGCCGGCTCGCCCCAATCCCGCACGACGACAGAAAGAACGAGCGCGCGCGGCGCATCGCTCTGCATCGCCTGAGCGTGGGACTGGCGGCGACGCAGCGCATCATAGACCAGATTGCCGATGGCGGCGCGATCGCCTGCTCCGGCGAAGCGGTGGGCAAACCCCCAGGCTTTCAACGCCTCGGAAACCGGGCGATGGCGTTGCTCAACCTCGGTCAAGACCTCAATGGCAGCACTTATTCGACCTGCAAGACGCATCAAGCGGCTCCCGACAACAAAAGACGCAAGAGAACGACGAGCCACAGCAGCGCCAGAACCCCGAACCCGGCAACGTAGACCTGGAATCGCTGCATAACGTTGTTGGTGCCGGTATGGATCGCCGTGTGAAAATACCGCAGCGCGACGAAGAAATAGGCGAGAGCGACTTCAGCCCAATTGGCGCCTCCGGCAGTGATAGCCAGAATAACCACCACGTAGAACAGTACCGGCAGTTGAAACTGGTTGTCGAAATTGTTCGACAGCAACCGGGCCTTGAGCGGATAGGCTTCGCGATCAACAGCGATGTCGCGCATCGGAATTTCACCGCGCATGACCCGCGGCACTCGCTCCTGCCCCATGCGGACGAGCACGAAAAAGGTCAGCGCGGCCTGCAAGGCCATCGCCACGAGCAGGAACTTTTCAACGAGTGTCACAAGCACACCTGAAGTCTTGAATCAGAGTCTGAAAGCCGAGCTATGTGGTTGTTTTTCAACGACCCCTATAGTTCGGAGCCTCGCGCGTAATCGACACGTCATGAACATGGCTCTCGCTGAGGGCGGCGCCGGAAATCCGCACAAAAGTGGCGTTGTCCCGGAAGTCCTTGAGGTTATGCGCACCGGTATAGCCCATCGATGCGCGAAGGCCGCCTTCGAGCTGATGCAGCACAGCGCTGGCTGCACCCTTATAGGCGACCTGGCCCTCGATACCTTCGGGCACAAGTTTCATCTGATCGCGAACATCCTGCTGGAAGTAGCGATCGGCAGAGCCTGCCCCCATGGCGCCGACCGAGCCCATGCCGCGATAGGATTTATAGGAGCGCCCCTGGTAAAGGTAGACCTCGCCGGGCGCCTCATCTGTACCCGCGAGCAGCGAGCCGACCATGACGCAGGATGCGCCAGCGGCGAGCGCCTTGGCCATATCACCGGAGAACTTGATGCCGCCATCGGCGATCACTGGCACACCCTGCCGGTCGCCCTCCTCCGCGCACGCCATGACGGCCGCGAGCTGCGGCACGCCGACACCGGCGACCACGCGCGTCGTACAGATCGACCCCGGCCCGATCCCCACCTTGATGGCGTCGGCGCCGGCGTCTATCAGCGCCTTGGTCGCCTCGGCGGTCGCGACGTTGCCGGCGACAATGCGCGTAGAATTACTTTCGCGCTTCACCTGCTCGACCGCCTCGGCCACCCGTACCGAATGGCCGTGGGCCGTATCGATCACCAGAAGGTCGACACCGGCTTCGATCAGCGCCAAGGAGCGGCGGAACCCGTCCTCGCCGACGGTCGACGCCGCGGCGACGCGCAGACGGCCCTGTGCATCCTTGACCGCGTTCGGGTTGAGCTGCGCCTTTTCGATATCCTTGACGGTGATAAGGCCGACGCAGCGCCCCTGCGCATCGACGACAAGGAGCTTTTCGATGCGGTTGGCGTGCAGGAGCCGCTTGGCATCGTCTTTGGACACGTCATCGTGGACGGTGACGAGGCCTTCATGCGTCATCAACTCGCGGATCGGCTGAGTGGGATTGGAGGCAAAGCGCACATCGCGGTTGGTGAGGATGCCAACGAGCTTGCCGGTGACACGTCCGCCGCTGCCGCCGTTTTCGACCACCGGAATACCCGAGATGCGGTGGTTCTGCATGAGGCCGAGCGCATCCGACAGCGTAGCGTCAGGGCCGATGGTGATCGGGTTCACCACCATGCCGGACTCAAAGCTTTTGACTTGGCGGACCTGTTCGGCTTGCGCCTCGGCGCTGAGGTTCTTGTGAATGACACCCATGCCACCTGCCTGCGCCATGGCGATGGCCATGCGCGCCTCTGTCACAGTGTCCATGGCCGAGGACAGGATCGGCAGGTTGAGCGCGATATCGGAAGTGACGCGGGTTGAGATGTCGGTCTGAGTCGGCAGGACGTCGGAACGCGCCGGCTGCAGAAGCACGTCATCAAATGTCAGCGCAGCTTCACCGGTGATCGAGGTAATGATTTTCGCCAAGGCCAGACCCTTCCTGCCTTCTGAAATAAACAGAACTGTTGGAACACGCCCCGGTGACGCTGTTGCGAAACGCTGGGGCAAGGTTGGCAAGGGTCATTACCAGCGCCAGGCTGGCTTGGCTAGTGACCCTAATCGATGGGAGCGATCGTCAATAATGTGCGTTACCCATTGCAACGCCCGCCATTGAGGGCGATAAATACATGACCGTGGCACATACCTGCATTTTACATTGACCCGCATCATACCCCTGACCCTGGCGGTCGCGCTGTTCATGGAGAACATGGACGCGACGGTGATCGCAACGTCCCTTCCCGCGATCGCGGAGGATATCGGCACGACACCTGTCGCGCTGAAACTGGCGTTCACCGCCTATTTCGTTTCCCTGGCGATCTTCATTCCGATCAGTTCGTGGGTTGCCGACAAGTACGGCGCGAAGAACGTGTTCCGTGCGGCGATCGTCGTGTTCATCATCGGCTCGATCTGTTGCGCCTTCGCCGGGTCACTGCAGGAATTCGTAGGGGCGCGATTCCTCAAGGGGATGGGCGGCGCGATGATGTCGCCTCTGGCGCGTCTTATCCTGCTGCGGACGACGGAAAAGTCGAAACTCGTCGACAGCATGGCCTGGCTCACAATTCCGGCGCTGGTAGCACCAACGATGGGCCCGCCGGTGGGCGGCTTTCTCACGACATTCCTCAGCTGGCACTGGATTTTCCTGATCAACGTGCCGATCGGGCTCGCGGGGCTCGTGCTGATCACTCGCTTCCTGCCGGAAGTGCCGGTTGTCAGGCGCCGTCCAATGGATTTCCCAGGATTTGTGATGATCGGCATTTCGTTTGCCGGTATCGTCTTCGGCTTGTCGCTGGTCAGCCTGCCGGTGCTGCCGATGTGGGTCGCGGCAGTATCGACTGCGGTGGGTGTCGTGGCGGCGATTGCCTATTTGAGCTACGCACGACGCGCGCCACACCCGCTTCTCGATCCCAAGATCTTTGAGGATTCGACCTTCCGGGCAGCCATCTCGGGCACGACGCTTTTCCTCATTGGCGCCGGCGCCGTGCCCTTCCTGCTGCCGCTGATGCTGCAGCTCGCTTTTGGCTATACCCCGTTTGAATCCGGCATGATCACGTTCACTGGCGCACTTGGCGCCCTGATCATGAAGTTCTTCGCCGGGCGGCTTTACATGGCCATCGGCTTCAGGACGGCGCTGATCTGGGCAGCAGTGCTTTCGACAATCGGCATGGTCATCAAAGGCTCATTCAATGCCTCGACACCGGTGGTCGTGATGATGGTGGTGATCCTGATGGTCGGCATCTTCCGATCCGTCTTTTTCACCGGACAAAACGCATTGGCCTTTGCAGACGTCAAGGAAGAGGATCAGGGGCCAGCGACAGCGATCCACGCGGTCATGCGCCCCATTGCGACCGCGCTCGGCGTTGCGCTCGCTGGCGGTGTTCTGGAAGCCAGCTCTAGCTTGAGAGGCGCGGAACTGGAACTGATCGACTTTCAGATCGCCTTTTACGTCGTTGCAGCCGTCTCCGCGCTCTCAGCCGTGCCGTTCCTCTTGATGTCGCGGCAAGCGGGCGCCAGCGTATCGGGCCACCGATCAAAGAGCGAACGCGCTGCTGCGCTGGCAAAATCGACGCAATCGGGTCTCGCCGCAAAGGCTCCGAGATTTTAGGCCGGCATCCCGACAGCACGGGGATCGAGAGCTGCATCGAAAATAGGGTGCGAACGCATTGAGCAAGCGACAGTCGTACGCTGTCATGCTAGACTTAGATATGGACCCGAACAAAACCACTCTCGAACGCGCCTTCGAACTCGCAAAGTCCGGACGCTATACGACCAATGGCGAGATCAAGCAGGTTCTTGCCCAGGAAGGCTACACAGCCTCCCAAATCACTGGGCCCGCGCTGATGCGCCAGTTGCGCCAGATATTGATCGATAGCCGCGCACACTAATGTCGGTGCAGTCTGCCGGGCCTTCTGCTGCCGGTCTGAAAGCTGTCGGTTCAGCCACTATTGGCAGAAAATCCCAACTCTAGCAGACAGCTTGGGCTTCTCGATCAATGGGTAAACCGGCAAGCTACGTAGCGAGGACTGGTATCGCCAGACCCCCGTCAGCCGGCTTAGGCACCAGTGCGTTCGACACTCTTCACGTGCATCCCCCGCGTCGTCGCTCGAGACACGTTCCTGTCACTGTCGCTCGCAACACTTGCCGAAGTAGCGAGTTTGGTTGCTGTGTCTGTTTTTCACGACGCGCAAACTTCAGGGAGAGTTATGATGTCACGCTTAGGGATTATCGGGGCCGGTCTTATGCTCACTGCCACGCCCGCATATGCGGAGCTGGTTGCGCAGAGCTTCGATTATGAGGTTGGCGGCGTACCCATGCAGGGCTATGTCGCCACAAATACCGCAATCGAGCCAAAGGGTACTGTTCTGATCGTTCATGATTGGGACGGGCTGACGGATTACGAAGAACGCCGCGCCGAAATGCTGGCTGCTCTTGGCTATACGGCCGTTGCCATCGACGTATATGGCAGCGAGCGTCGTCCGTCCTCATTCGAGGAGAACCGCGAACGCTCAGGTGAGCTTTATGCGGACCGCGATCTGTTTCGCGAGCGGCTCATGGGGTCACTAGCGGCGGCCGAGGAACTCGATGGTGTGACGGACGAGATCGTCATGATCGGCTACTGTTTCGGTGGCGCTGCGGTGCTGGAAGCGGCGCGGGCCGGCATGGATCTTGAGGGCTTTGTCAGTTTTCATGGCTCGCTGGCGACACCGGAAGGACAGAGCTACGAGGGTGTGGACAGCCCCATATTGGTGCTGCATGGCTCTGCCGACCCGAATTCGGGAATGTCGGAACTGGCTGCACTGATGGATGAACTGCAGGCAGCCGGCGTCGAGCATGATGCCGAGATCTATGGCGGCGCCCTGCACGCCTTCACTGTTTTCAGCTCGGACGACTATGATCTCGATGCTGACCAGGCCAGCTGGGCCGCATTGCAGACGTTTCTCGCAGAAGAGCTTTAGGCTCTCGGGGGCCGGGACTATTCCGGCCCCACCTTAACGCTCGCGAAGAGTGGTGTAGCAGGCCGCCTACTCTTCCTCGATCTCGCTGCCCTTGAAGCCTTTCGCGACGAGATACGCCTCGGCAGAATCCTGTCGGCTGGACGGGGGTTTGGCGTGAAAGGTGGTGCGGAAATTGCGCTTGAGCATATGCAGCAATTCATGCTCGGTGCCGCCCTGGAAGACCTTTGCGACAAAGCTGCCACCCGGCTTCAGGACATCCATGGCGAAATCTGCCGCCAATTCCACCAGTTGAATGATGCGCAAGTGATCGGTGGGCCGGTGGCCCGTGGTCGGCCATGCCATGTCAGACATTACCACGTCCGCCTTTTGCCCCTCGAGTGCTGCGATCAGCATCTCCGGGGCATCGTCCTCGGTAAAATCCTTCTGCAGCAGTTTTACACCGGGGATCGGGTCCATCTCGAGATAATCGATGCCAACGACCAACGGCCGCTCATCGGTCGAGCCGACGGCTTGAGCCGCCACCTGCGACCAGCCACCCGGTGCCGCGCCAAGATCGACCACTCTGCCGCCGCGCCTGAACAGATGGTGCTTTTCGTCGATCTCCTTGATCTTGAAAGCAGCGCGCGAGCGCATGCCTTCGGCGCGTGCCCGTGCGACATAAGGATCGTTGAGCTGACGCTCTAGCCACTTGGTCGAGGAGACCGTGCGCTTTTTCGCAGTTTTCACGCGCACCTTCAGATCGCGCGCCGATTTGCGACCGCCCCGCCCCAGAGCCTTATCTGCCATTGCGCCGCCCCCGGGATTGCTTGCTCGTGGAGATGCGGCGCGGCCGATCCGCATCGATCAGCGAGATCAGAATGCCTTCGCGCAATCCCCGGTCCGCGACACGCACGCGCTCGGTTGGCCACTCGCGCCGGATCGCCTCGAATATCGCGCAGCCCGGCAGCACAAGATCGGCGCGATCCCGACCGATGCAAGGATGTGCCATGCGACGAGCATACGTCATGCCGAGAAGCGCCTTCATCGTCGCATCGACCTGCGGACGTGCCATCCACAGGCCATCAACCTTCTGACGCTCATAGCGCTCAAGGCCAAGATGCAGGCCCGCCAACGTGGTGACGGTGCCGGACGTGCCGATGAGGTGCACGGGATGATCGATGATCATCTGCTTGAGCTTTTCCCGTCCGCGGAACAGGCGCAGATGGCTTGAGACATGCTGGACCATCGCCTCGAACACTTCGGGGGTCACATCGACGCCGCCGAATTTTTCGGCGATAGAGACAACGCCCACGGGCAGCGACTGCCAGGAGCGGATGGAGGCAGACATGCGGCCCTGGCTACGCGGCCGGCCGCCGCGGAAATCGAGCCAGGCCAGTTCGGACGAGCCGCCGCCAATATCGAACATCAAAGCGCCGTCGGCTCCTTGCTCGATCAGGTCGGCACACCCGGTCACGGCCAGTTCGGCCTCCGTCCGGCGATCGACGATCTCGAGATCGAGCCCGACCTCTTCCTTGACGCGCGCCAGAAACTCTACGCCGTTTTCTGCTGCGCGACAGGCTTCTGTCGCGATCAGACGCATACGGGCCGGCTGATGATCGTTCAGCTTGTTGGCGCAATGCCGCAACGCCTCGACAGTTCGAGCCATTGCCGCATCCCCAAGACGTCCCGTCTGCGAGACGCCCTCGCCAAGCCGGACGATGCGGGTAAATCCATCGAGGACGCGGAAACTGCGGTCGTGCGGACGGGCGATCAGAAGGCGGCAATTGTTCGTGCCGAGATCCAGTGCCGCATAGGTGGGGCCGCGGTATCTGCGCGTGGCAGGGTGGGTAAACTTCGTCCGCCTGTCCGCTGCTCCGGAGGGCAGTTGCGCTCCCTCCGTTGCTCTCGACGGCGGCTTGTTGCCACCAGTACGAAAGCGGGCGCCGACTTCGCCATCAGGCAAAGCGACAGCGGACCGATTCTCATCGGTCACTCAAGTCTCCAGTCCGTCCGGTCGCTAGATGCGGAAGCTCCGATCGCGCCCGATTACGGTGTCAATCAACGTTGGTATGGAGCCTAGTGCAGAACACGAATAGGCGCAATGGCGAGACTAAGGTTCTCACCCGCAACGACACCCAGGGCCAGTGACTTAAGTATCGGCCAGAGGCTGACATTATTGTACCATCAACGCCCCAACTTTCTTGCGACGTAGACTTTTTCCGTTATCATTTCATTCTTGAGGAGTTTCGGCGTTTTGAGCAGGCCCGGGGGCGGCAATGCAGGTGGTCGTATTTATCTCCAAGCCAGCCTCCTCGGAGGCATCTCAGAAGGAAGAGCCACGCCTTCTCGTGCTGCCGGACAGCGCCAAAGCCGCGATACCCACCCACCTGCGCGACATTGACTGGTCGTATTTCGCGACGACCTCTTCGGCGGACAAACTGATCGGGGGCCAGTCGGAGCGCATAGAAGAGGCGCTCAAACTCCAGGGTTTCTGCGTGATTGCGCCCACCTACTGATGCTTGTCCGGACGCCGTGCACGCGGCCTTTCGGCAGGGTTGATCTCACCAGAAAATGTGCTAAAAGCCCTCCACACAGGCGCTCGGCGCCTGGCCAAGCGCTCCGCGCTGCTTGGGGAATAGTTCAATGGTAGAACAGCGGACTCTGACTCCGTCGATCTTGGTTCGAATCCAGGTTCCCCAGCCAATCCTCCCTAAGTCATTGATGTTCCAATAAGTTCTTGTTTCACAAGCACTTATCAGCACGTCACTGATCCACTTTGGTGATCCACTTCCGGCGAAATCTGCACCGCCGTGAACCGATCGCTATAAAGCCTGGGGAAGGAGAAATGGCATGGCAAACGGCTCTAACCTCAAACGGCGCGGCTCCACATATTATGCTCGGCAGGTCGTCCCGACTGAACTTCAGCACCTCATGGGCACGCGCGAGCTCGTTCGGTCTTTGAACACCAAGGATCGGCGGACCGCTAATACTCGCAAGCTTTCAGTGCTTGCAGAATGGCACCACAAATTCGACGAGCTGCGTCGGCGGCGCGACATCGCCGAAGAGGACTTCGCGAGGGCCACATGGGATCACTACGCGACTGAGCTGCGGGCAGACGAGCTTGAGCGCACCATACCGGAGCTGACGAGCAGAACATGGATGGCCGGAAGCCGCGAACACCATACGCGCGCGCTGCGGGCGCACCTTGGGCGTGGCGAGACGGTTTTGATTGAATGGGCTGCTGATGCTTTCATTGAGCGCCACCAGCTCCTAGTCGAGCCCGGAAGCAGCCAGTATCGCGAACTATGCTTCCGGCTGATGCGCGCACAGATCGAAGTGGTGACACGCGCCGGCGAGCGCGACATAGGCAACTACGCTGGCGCGCCTGTAGACCCCATTGTCACACGGCCTGCGGCTACTCTGGAAGTCGCAAAGCCGGGCGAACGGCTGATGGAATTGTTTGAGCGCTACGCCAAGGAGAACCCGAAGGCCATTTCTCAGGCGACGCTGATGCAGGCACGGCGCGACATTGGCACGTTTGTAGAGTTGGTCGGTTCGGACTTCCCGGTTGGCGATCTCAATAAGAAGGCAGTGCGCGAATGGAAGGCCCTGCTACAGGAATACCCGGTGAAGGCAGCGGAGACTTCCATCTTCAAGGGAATGAGTTTCCGCGAAATTATTGAGGCGAACGGCAGGCTCGTAACGCCCAAGCCGGTCATCTCCGCCAAGACCGTAAACCGCTACATGGCAGCTTTCGGGGCTTTCTGTAACTGGCTTGCAGCCCACGACTACATCGCGGCCAACCCGTTTACCGACATGTATCTGAAGGTGGACAAGACCAAGACAAACGTCCGGCCTTTCACAGATGATGAGCTTCAGGTGCTTCTGGCCTCGCCACTGTTCACCGGATGCAAGAATGAAGTGAAGTGGCACGTCCCGGGCGAGCACCTGATCAGGGACCACCGCTACTGGCTTCCGCATGTGATGATGTATTCCGGCGCCAGGCCCGGCGAGATCGCTCAGCTTCTAGTGGATGACGTGCGACAGATGCACGGCGTTTGGGTAATGCACTTTACCGACGAAGGCGATGACGAGAAGAGCCTGAAAACCAAGGGATCATTTCGCGTCGTGCCAGTGCACTCCAAGTTGGTGGAAATGGGCTTCATTGAGCACGTAGAGCGCCAGCGGGCTGCTGGCGAGCGTCGCGTGTTTCCTGAAGCGGAGCGCAATGAGCGCGGACATATCGCCGCCAAGTTCGAAAAGAAGTTCGGGCTCTATCTGATCAAGCTCGGACTAAAAGAAGGGCGCGGCTTGTCACTCTACAGCTTCCGGCACGGCTTTTCAGATGCCATGCGCCGAGCGGGACTGATGGACGAAGAGTTCGGCTTTCTGATGGGCCACAGCAAGTTCAGCATGACCGCGCGTTACGGGCAGATGCCGCAGGGCACACTACAGAAGCGCGTCGAGCTTATTGAGATGGCAAAACATACGACTTAGCTCATTCATGGACTTTAGCTGCTTTCGCAAATAGTCTGCCCCGAGCTGTTGGGGGAATTGTATGGCTACTCTTGTCACACCGATCCTGTTTTCTAAACACTTCGGTGTATCGCCGGAGGCGCTCGCGGCCGAGGGACTCTTTGATCCCGTTCTGAATGCAGACAGTCGACTGTTCATAGACCCTCTCCTGCTAAAGAATAGCGATATCGAGTTAATTCGCGAGAATGGCAACGAACTGCTGCGGAAGCACTTCGGTGACGTTGTAAGGCTTCTCGCTGCGAGCAAGACACCAGGGGATGCGGCTTGGAAGGGAGCTGGGCGGCTGCTCAATTTAAAAGAGCGACCAGAGACGTGTCTGGGTTATGGTGGGTCGAGCACGAGGGGCAGCTCGAGACCGAGGAACGTTCGAGACCAAGTTCTCGCGACAGCCAAGGAGATCATTACTCTCGGAGAGACCGACCCCGAGATCATCTCGCTTATGGGAATGTTCGAAGAGGGTGTGGGACCGGACACGATCAGCGACCTCGCGACCAACGCGATTTTCCCGGCGCTGATCGAGGTAACTGAGAAGTTCTGTAAGGACTACGGCGTCGAAACCGGAATTTTCAAGGACTATGGCGGGAGGCAACTACCCCCAAACCCGGGCGCGCCCGAAGTCCCAATAATCTTGGTGCCCTGCGACATCCTGAGGGACCTGCCTCTTGCCGCTGACTGGTCGGACGTATCGCGTGTGGTCCTTGAGATTGAGAGAATTCGGGAGGCTTTCAACGGCTTCGTTGGTCCCATCGCCGAAGCGACTATGGCCGACAAAAAGGCGGCCTTGCGCAAGGCCGCGTTAGAATCGGTCGGCAACTTCAGGACCATCTTCGAAGCTATCCTAGTGTCAAGCGATGCTTACGACCCAAAGAGTGATCCGCTGAACCTGTTTCGCTTCCGCGAGCTAATGGCTAGCCGACTTGAAGCCTTTAAGAAGCCAGGCTTTCAAGCTGCGCCTCCCAGTCGCGAAGAACTCCTTCGCGCAGTCACCGAAATCGTCAACCACTTTCGCTACATGGTGGAACAGAACAATTTATGGGAACTCCTTTGGGACAAGGATAAGCCGAAGAGAGAGCGCGCGGCGCAGCTTGTTTTCTTTGCTGTCGCTGAACTGTTCTGCAAAGCCAACAACATCGACATAGCGCCTGAGACCAACACCGGTGGTGGCCCTGTCGATTTTCGTTTTTCGATCGGTTACGCGAATAGAATTGTTGTCGAAATGAAGCTGTCAAAGGGTCAAGTGGTTCATGGCTACAAGACCCAGACTCGAATTTATCAGCAGGCAGCTCGCACCGACGAAGCGGTTTTTATAGTGGTCAACGTAGGCGGCATGAGAAACAAGTTGGGTGTCATCACGAAGCTCCACGAGAATGAGGTGGCCGCAGGAAAAAAGGCACCTCAGATCGAAATCGTGGACGGTCGTCGTCGCAAATCGGCGAGCACGAGAGAGAACATCGACGATGTGATCGATGATGATGAAGGTGGGGAAGAAGAACCCGAAGAATAGAGCGGCTGACAGGGCCGGCGTCTAGCCTATCACTAATGGAATTGGCACGGTTTATGTCGACTACAGCGAAGGTGAAATGTTCAGCTTGACACCCCGAACTGAGCTCGGGGTGCCATGTCTGGTAGCCCGCCTAGTTTTCTTCGAACTCAGCCGGATCGATGTTCTCGATCGCGTCCACAATGCGAGTTGCCAAAGTGCTAGTGTCGATCGGCTGGGCGGTCTTGATGGCCTCTTCCAAGGTAATCATCACTTCAAACTCCTGGCGTTCGCGGTAGCTCATCTGGTGGTCGAGACTGGTGGTGATAGTCATGCGCGTTCACCCCGAATGTAGGCGCGGTCAGCGTCATCAAGATCATTGATCGTCACTTCCCGCTCGGGCGCGTCATTGATCAGATAGCCGGCAACACCGTCATCGCGGCAGGTGCTATAGAATGTCACCGGCACGTGTCCATCGCGTATGAAGCGGAAGGCAAAGAAGGGTAGGTCATCGCCATCCGAACTTGTGACAAGGGTGGCGTTTGCCAGCATGTCTACCCGGTAGGTGCCGGGAAGCGCTTCAGTCGTTTCCGGGACAAACGACACAGGAATCACACCCACTCCGATAACCTTCGTAACCAGATAGTTGTCGAACTTTTCCATCATGCTGCCGGCTCCAGATCGAACAGCCCACCGGTCGCGTCGATAGCACCACCGCTCTTCAGGTGTGCCGCCATCATCAGAATCTCAGGATCGTCTGTAACGCCTTCCCCGCAACTGACCATAAAGGCCTTGTTGCACTTGAAAGCACGGCTGATGCGCCGCTGTAGATCGTGCCGCCGCCCCAACTCTGCAGCCGTGTAGAATTCATCTTCCAACGGCCAGAGGTTGACTGTGTGGCCAGTATGAAGAGCCACGTCCCTGATCTGGTTTGCGGTAAAGGCGGACAAGTCGCTCAGCACGATAGCGCACATATCGCACATGTTGCTAAATTCCTGCTTTTCTTCAGGCAAAGACTGAATGTGCGCGATGGCGTAGAGAAGCGCCTGATTGACAATGTAGCCGTCGCGCCCTGTAACGGACGTTGAGCGAGAGGTGCGGGCCATGATAGGCTCCCATTACTAGTGTTGGCAGGAAGCGCCTGCCGCGCTGCGCCGCTGTGGTGGGTTCGCGATTGAGCCCAAGAGCCCACCCAGCGGAATTTCTTATTCGGAGTAGCTGCCTTTTACGCTGATCTCAGCAAATGAGCGGCGGAACGTCTTCCCCTCCAAGCTGCTCTTAATGCCCTGCAATGCCACGATGTCCTTTAGCGCCTTGCTCTTAGCTTCAGCGTCCGACAAGTCGGTTTGCTCGATCTCGGCAATGCGGGCTTCGATTTCAGCGAGCTTGAAGGCGTTTATCTTCTCATGCAGCTCCGTCGCAGCGTTCAGAAATACGCCGGCCAGAAACTCCATTCGCTCAAGACTCGGTTTCCCACTCTGGCTGCGTTCAGTCAGATCATCGACATCGAAGGTGCAGACCTCTTCGGCGAAGCAGTTCGGCAGCTGAAAACCAGAAGCGACAATCCACTCCTCAAATTCATAATTTTCGCCGACAAATTCGGCGAACGAGCCTTCGATGAAGTTTGCCGTCAGATCTGGCGCTGCTTCCTTGGCGGCTTTCTTGCGCTCTCGGTAGCGACGGACCTTTTCTGCGTTAGACAATGCCATTTTCCAACCAGCTCCATAGTGTCGGTTACATGTAACCGACACTATCTTACGTGTCAAGCGGCTTCAATCCGACTGTCTTCGATGATCTCGCGCCACTTTGCGGGCCACACGTTGAGCATGCCACCAAGCTGGTCCGCCAGCGTGTATTCCTCCACCCTACCGGTGAACGGACAGAGCTTGACACCTAGCTTGAGGCGCAACGCGGCATTGATGTTGAACACATGAAGAAGTTCAGACCAGCTTAAGCTTGATAGATAGGTCGTTTCGTCGTGCATCGGTGTCCCCGTTGATCTGCAGGTTCAGAATCCGACACCACAACGGCCTTAGTCAAGTCACTTATCTATCTAAGTCATTGTTTTTTAAATAAGTAATCACTTACTTACTCACACAGAACGGCCCATCACAGTGCCACGAAAAACGACCCTCACGCCAAGCGAGGGTGAGGTTGTCTCGCTACTTTTATGGTCCAAGCGGGAAGCATGCAGACGAGAAATGAATGGCGTCACTCGGCGCTTCGCGCCTCCCTGCGCGGCCTTCGGCCTTACCAGCTCGCTTCGCTCGCTGCCCCTTTGTCTTGCTTGCCGGAAGCGGAAGAATAGGATGAACAGCCTCATCCAGAGTAAGACTTATCCCCCAGCCCTACGCAGTATTGGAAAAGCACTGCATAGCGCTTGGGGATAGCTTCAATCTCATCCGTCGAAGTGGTGAAGAGCCAAGGCTTGTTAGGCCAGCAGGCGGTGTCCATTGACCTGCATTAGCTCCGATATCCTGCCCATAGAGGGCAACACGGTCGAACCTGTCGGTTCTCGTCATGCGCGGCTTACCTTCAACCGCAGCATGACTTGCGGTTGTCGCTACCTCATCCTGTGAGGCTTTCAACATTGCCGCAATCATTGATGGTTCTTTTCGCTGGGCATTTCCCAGCACGGCCTCTCAGCAAGCGCGTCCAGCATTTTCTGCCGGGGAGCGGTATGCCGCCTTTCCGTGTTCGCCCACTGGCGGGCTCATCGCGCCGGTCTCATTCCCAGTTCGCGGATTTTAGTCTTGTGCCAGTATGCTCCTCACCGGGTAACGGCCCGGTTCGGCCTATTTCGGTATTTATAGCGAAAGTTGAGCGGTGCTGCGTTCGATTAACGTAGCTAGTTCGCGCGCGACAGATGGCGCTAGCGTGCGCTCGGCCCCGTTTGGGCCGGCTACCTTCACTGAGGTGCCTCGACGCGAAAGTCCCACAATCTCCGACCCGCTAAGCGCGTCGAGGATATCTGAGAACTGCGTCCCTTTAGGCCGCGCATACCAGCGCAATGCTACTGAGAATGCCTTGGCAACCTCTAAGGAATAGGTGCGCCGGAACACGCCGAAGTCGATCACGACGTTATTGGTGTCGCGACGGATTTCGATGCCAGGGATCCCCGGTTCCACTTTTTCATGCTCGACGGCCCACTCGATAAGTAGACCTACCGCTTCGGCAACCGTGATTTCATGCTTGGCAGCAATTTGCTTGAGCTTGGCTTCCCGCTCATCCGGCAACACAACGTGCTTGGACATTTTGGGCTCCTATTAACAAAATGCAATATTACTTGTTAACAAGAAAGAATGCAAGGTGTGGGTTGCTGTTTGAGGCAGGGCCTAAGCGCGCCGCAGATAGCCTCCCGGTCGGGTTGCGGCACGAATTTCTTCATGAACGGCCGCCCGGACTTGGTTCTCAACATGCTTGGCGGTCTGCCGTGCGAGGTCGTCATTTTGTTCCGGTTTGCCTCCGGTGGTATTGACGGTGACGTTAGACGTGATGGTGACGTTGGTGGGTGTGGCGTTGCCGTGGACACTGCCGATGTTATCGTTTGCCGCCCTTATGGCCGGCCCGTCACCAACAAGGCCACCAGTGGCAAACGCGGCGACTTTGCCATCATTGATAGCCCGCAATACGTCCAGATGCTTGGCCGTCTGAGAGGCTCGCACAACAAACTCGCCATCGGAAAGCCGCGCCGGAATGCTGTCGCTGGTGCCGCTTCCCGGACCACGGATTAGCCCGCCCGCTGCAGCCTCAACGATGCCGCCCTGGCTGAAGCCGAAGAGGCCGCCCAGCAATCCACCACCGCCACCCATCATTCCGGCAAACAGGCTGTTGATGACGGTATCAAGCGCCATATCTAGCAGCCGGTCAGCCAATCGTCCGAAAGCGTTGGCAAGCGCATTGGCGCCGTCGACACCGCTGCGCAGGTCGCTCAAGAGACCGCCCAAGAAATCCTTGACCAAACCCTTTGCGCCTTCCATTGCGGCCTGCGTGCGCTCTAGCGCCTCGTTCTGCGCCTCAATTTCCGTGACGAGCCCCCGTATGGATAGCTTCTGGGCTTCGGTGGCACTGCTCCCGGCTCGGCGCAGTTCGGTATCAATGCGTTTCTCGACTTCGGACAGACCGATAAGCCGTAGTTCGTTTTCCAACTCAGCGATCAACTCAGCAGCGGCATCAGCTTCGGCGCGCACTGCGGAAGCGCGACCACCACCGCCACTGCCACCACCAGCAACCGGCGCAACGGGATAATCGGCCAAGGTGACTCGCTCTACCGGCGTGGCAGGCTTTGGCGGCGGTGCACCCTCTTGCCCTGCATACGTCATCGGAAGGCCCGCAACGTCCGGCTGCAGCGCAGCACGCGCGGCCTCGCGCAAGGCTATGAAGTTCTGAATAACGGCACTGATTTGGCCCTGAAGGCTGCTGAAGTCAGGATTGGCATCGCCAAGAGCGGTAATGGCCTCCGCTGCCATCTCAGCGGTGCCGCGCCCTTCAAGCAGCTGCTGGACAAGATCTTGAAAAGCAGCGTCCAACTCGCCAAAGCGGCCTTTGGTGTTGGTTGCCAGATTGGACATGGCCTGTTCGGCTTGAGCCAATTCCAGCTGGGCGTCCGTGACGGAAGCGCCGAAGCTGTCGAACTTAGCGGCCAAGCCTTCCACCAGCTCAATGACGGTCTGAATATCGCGCATGTCCGCTTCGAAGGTCTTGGCCATGGCGTCACCAAGGTCGTTCAATGCGCTATCGAAGGAAGGAGAGTTTACCAGCCCGGTGATCTTGCTGCCCAGCGTATCTAGGAAGCTGGCAAACCGCTGTCCGGCACTGGAAGTCTCATTGAATCGCCCAGCAGCGTCGATCAGCACATTCTGAAGCCGGACAAACGAAGATGAGACGCTCATCTCCGCAGCCGCTACCTTGTGCTGCAACGTTACCGAACCAGCTTCGAAGGCATCGAAGAAAGCGGCAGACGAAACCTTACCGTCCACCACGAGTGTCCGAAGCTTCGAAACGGAGCCGCCTGCCTCATCAAGGCCAGCAGCGACGGCTTGTGCAATCGGCAGTGCGCCTTCAAGGATGGAATTGAACTCTTCGGCCCGCACCACTCCGGAGCCCATCGCCTGCGAAAGCTGAAGCAGCGCGCCGGATGCGGACTGCGCGTCGGTGCCTGCTACGCGAAGCGCTACCGCCACGTTATCAGTGAATTTCAGCATATCTTCGGTTGAAGCGCCAAGTTCGCCCTGCACCAGCGACACGCGGGAGTAGAGCTGCGCAAGGGATTCCAGCGGAGCGGCATTGCGCTGGGCAGACTCGAAGAGACTACGGTAGACCTTCTCAAGGTCTTCACCGGCAAGCCCAGCCACCCACAAGGAATTACCAATCCGGGTGCTTGTATCAATGAGCTGCTGAGCGGCACGCATAGAAACCGCACTGGTGACGCCAGCCATCATGCCAGCACCGATGGCTGCGAAGTGGCGCTCGATGCGCTGGCTTGCCAGTTTGGCGCGCCTTTCCATGCCGCCAACGTTTCGGTTGAGCACGCTGCTGCCACGGCGCAGGTCGCGCTCAAGCTTGGCGATACGCGCTTCAATCGAGATGTTCAGAATCTGGTCGTTCATCCGTAGACTTTCTGCATGAAATGGGGGTCGTCCCAAGCGGACGCGGAATTGTCGTTTGCGGCAGCTCGAGAGACGGCCATCCAGGTCGCAACGGCACCGTCGATGCGTCCGGTGCTCTTGCCCTTGTGCATGGTGCGATTGCCTGCGCTGTCAGTGTGAATGGCGACGTTGGAAAAGCACCAGCGCAGCAGCGGATGCCCGCCATGCCGGAAGGTGCCACCGACGATGTTGCGCTCAAGTTCATTGAGCGCCGGCGATTGCGTCACCCAGCCTTGCCGCATTGTGAGCACCGGCAAGCCCTCATCAGCTAGTGGCCCCATCACCGGCTGCGCGTATGCGGGATCAAAGGCAATCTCCCGCACGTCGAAGCGTGCGCAAAGCTCAAGAATGTGGTCGGTGACGGCTCGGTAGTCGATGACGTTGCCGGGCGTTGCCGTGAGTAGACCCTGTTCCGCCCATTCGGGATACGACACACCATTCCGGTCTGCGCGGTCGCGCAACAGGTCTCCCGGCAGGAAGAAGTGCGGCAGCACAGAGACAGTGCCATCATCATCACGGAAGGCGGCGACAACAGCAGTTAGATCGGTCGTGGCGCTCATATCCACCGCGACCCAGCACGGCTCGTTGTCCATTGGTTCTACGTCATTGGCGCACTTGTCATAGACGTCCATGTCAATGAACGGGTCCGTGCTCTGGTCAAGCCAGACGTTGAGCTTGAGCTGCCTGAAGCTCTGCCGCTCCCGCATGCTGCGCTCAGCCTTGGCAGCGGCGCGGCGGAAGCCTTCGAGACTTGGATAGCCATGCTTCAGGCCGGGATTGGTGGCATACCAAACCGACTCATCGCGCCAATCTGTATCGCGGTCGGCTTCGAAGAGGATCGGCAAGATTGAAGGATCGTCGACTTCGCCACGCGCCACTTTGCGGGCGTCTTCGATCTGTTCCCACGCGACGTTTTCTTGGCCACGGCCTGCCGTGGTCGCCACCACCATCAACGTGTTGTCGCTTTTGTCCAGACCGGACTGAAGGGCTTCCCAAAGATAGAAATTCGGCCAGACGTGTAGCTCATCGGCCAGCACAAAATTTGGAGTTCGACCATGCTGTGTGCCGGCGTCACCGGAAATGACTTCCAGCGTCACCCGCTCCTTTGCATAGATGATCTTCTTTGCGCTGTTGTGCGCGTCATAGACCTTCACCGCCCCTGAAATCGTGCGGTGCGCCTGCACGATGCCCAGCGCCTCCTTGAAGGCGATGCTGGCCTGCTTGCGGTCGGCGGCGGCGAAAATCGCTTCACCGTGCGGAACACGCTCCGGTCCAACGGTGTGCAGCAGCGCTAGTGCGGCGGCAGTGCTGGTTTTGCGGTTGCCGCGCGGCAGCAACAGAACCACTGTCTTCACAATGCGGGAGCCGTCCGGGTGTCGTGGACCGTAAATGCGGCGCACGATGCGCTCAAGCCAATGATCAAGCTGAAAGCTCTTATCGGGCATCCCGCTCTTGGGGTGCTTAAGCCAGCGCAGGAATTGGACAGCGCGCTCACCGTCACCGAAGGTATCTTCGATGGGCGTATCATCATAAATCCAGTGCGGGTATGTCGACCTAGATGCCGAAGGGATTGTTGTCATCGTTCCCTTCGCTACGCACCGCAGGCCGCGACCGGCTTACGGGAGTAAGGCCAAGCTCAGCAGCGCAAAGCCGCTGAGTGGTCTGGGCAGCATTCATGATTCCAAAAGCCGGATGGCGCTTCCCTGCCGCAGTCACCAACCCTTCCACATTGAGGATGCGCTGCGCCTGCCGCATTGTGCCGGTGGCAAGACAGTAGTTTTCCAATGTGGCAAGGTCCGCTTCCGTGAGCGTCCTGCGTTCACTAGTCAGGATCGGCGCGACTTTACGCCATTCGGCCTTTGCATCCTTCGACATGTAGCTCGGCGGCTTCGGCACCACAGAAACAGGGCTGCTGCCGCTCACGATGCTGGTGGGCTTGCGGCCTCTCATTTCAGCACCTCGCAATGCAACTCCATCACGCGCCGGCCCAGCTCCAATAAATTGGTGATGCCGTAAGCCTGCCCGCGAAAGATCAGCCGGTCGTCGGACGTGAGGCCATGATAGTGACGGATGCGCAGCACCAGTGACGCCTTCGCCGCTTCGCCAAACGCCATTCCAGCATCTGCGACCGAATGCGTGACCATCTCAGCACGAACCGTGGCAAAATCCGCCCAGGTCGTTAAAACGGTGCCAGCAGCGCTCACCTCTTCGGTGGCACGCTGCAAGCTGATCGTGTGAGACAAGAGACCGGCGCGCATCATATGGCACCGCCCATGAGCGCCCGAAGGCTCACAACGCCATGTCCGCATGCCGATGGGTCGGTCATATAGATGCTGCGTTCAACGCTCAGGCCGTTGGTGAGATCGAAGCCAGGCACGTCAGGCTCACCGAAAAGCGCCTTCGACACGGCAGCCCCCACGTTCTTGGTGGCCTCTAGCGTTTCGCCCCAAATGTGCAGATCCAGATAGACGGTCACGTTCCGGTAGGTCCGATAGTGACCGGCTGTCTCGACCTGCGCACTACCAAGAATGATACTTGGGAAGGCTTCGGGCCGGGTTCCGCCGTCTCGAATATTGGGCGGTTCTACCAGCTCCATGACGTGCGGTGAGGCAACTAGACGGGCGCGGATGGCCATCTGCAATGCAAGGCTTGGTTCTGTCATTCTTCACTCCAATGCTCACGAACGGCCTTGCGGGCAGCACGGTTGAGCCGGTTGGTGATGCGGCGCTGAAGGCTGCGCACGGCAGGCCAGAAGAAGGGCTGGGCCGGAGCATGCGCAGTGCCGTATTCCACCAGATGCGGATAGCGGACTTCCGAATTGCCCACTGTCACGATGGCCTCAAGCTCATGGGCAGTGCGGGAGCCACCCGGCTGGCTGTAGTTGGGAGTGGTGCCACCGGGCGGCGTTACTTCGATGGACTCGATAAGCGCGCCAGTGTCACGGGAAGTCTCGGCAAGGTTGCGCTGCATGTCTGCCAGTTCGTCAGCAGACTTCCTGATAGCCGGCTGCATGTCCCGCCGAACGGCTTCCGGAATGCCCTCAACACGCGCTAGAACACGCTTCAGTTGCGGTGAAGTGCTCATCGAAACACCCACTTCCGATGGGGTGCGATGAGGTCGGCATAGCCCATAGGCAGCTCGTTGGCGCTGATGCCCACCAGCACCGCCTCACGGTTTTCATACAGATGGGCGGCCTTCATCAGGATGGCTTCCTGAAGGTCGGCAGGTGCATCGGCATAGCTTACGGGCGTCTCCGCGCCAATGTCTGCGGAAACAGACGCTTCGGCAGCAGCAATCTTGCGGTTCAACAGGCCATCGTCGGCATCGTCATCGACGATGTTGAGCTGGGCCTTTAGGTCGGTAAGTGCGGTCATCCAAAAAAACTCTATTTAGGAAATATCTTGCGCGACGGACCCGCCGCCGGTCCCCTTGGAGGCTGGCAAATTCTCAACCACCCCGGTGGCCCATCGCGCAGACCATGTGGCCGGCGCGTTGTTGCGTGTTCTGCGTCCTGCGAATAAAAGCGATGAACAATTCCTATGGAGAAAGAAAATGGCCGAGTATATGCCTGTTGATGCATACAGATTGCTGCGCCAACTTGCGGTTGGCGCGGTTGTTTCTCTTGATAAAATTCGGGGTCCAGACGACATAGCAGCTGTAGATTACCTAGTTGCGCGAGGCTTCATTAAGAGGAGTTCCGCAGATGGCCTAGCAATCACAGAACAAGGCAGGGATTTCGGTCGCATTACCTCGAAGGCTTCATAGTCCGCTCTTGGCGCTGCTTGGTGCTGTTGTGGCAGTGAGCGCAAAGTGCCTGCCAATTGGTGCGGTCCCAAAAGAGCTGGTCATCACCACGATGCGGCGTGATGTGGTCCCATGGCTTGCAGGTTTTCCGCATGCACAATGCGAATGGACGATTAGAAACGCAGCGCGGGCCTTCTGCCATTCGGTGTTGTAACCGCGCTGCCGTGCAGATGGTCGGCGGCGATCATGGCGGGCTTTGCGTGCTCGGTCGCTGGCCTTTTGGCAAGCACAACGCTCACCGGACGGCACGATATTGCCGCAACCGCAAAGGTGTGGTGGCGCGATAGGCATCAGGTAGTGCGTCCCTTGTTCTTCAGAGAGTGCAGTGCCGCACGGTCAAATGCCGGATCGCTGCCTTGCTCTTCGATCTTGCGGAGTTGTTCGTCGGTGTAGTGGTCCGTCCTCGCGTCGGTTGCGGTGGTCCCTTTCGGGCTCCCGAACACGGCCTTGAGCACGTCTGTGATGAGGTCTGTTCGGCCAGCGCGGGCAGCGAGTATCTCTACGGGTGTTGCGTTCCATGCTTCCTCCGGTGCCCAGCCCAGCCAGCCGGTGGCGACGCCAAAGAGCTGAGCGAAGGCTTGCTCAGGATCGACAGGCTTCCCGTTGGCAGGTGCAGGTGGTGTGGCGTCGTTTGGATCGATGCCCGCAATAGCCAGGGCGAATTCGGCCAGCGGGCCGGTAAGGCGATTTCGGACAGCGCCAAGGCCAATTGCGGCGATCTCTTCCAGCAATAAGCTGGGCTTGATGGCCGCTTCCCTCAGCATGTCCAAAATGATGTTGACGTTGAAGCCATCGACGGCGGCAAGCAGGCCGGTGAGCCCGTGCCGCCGAACAAGGCGCATGCTGGCGCGGAGAGACGGGCGAAGCTCATGGGCGTCCCCTGCCAACTCGACAAAGATGCCATCCGCGCCAAGCTTCATGGTTTAGCTCGTTGCCATCTTCAGCTTGCGGAAGGCATCTGGCCGGACCACGCCAGCGCCGACGCGGCGGCGGGCATGGAAGCGCACCAGACCTTCAGTCGCTAGCAAGAAGTGGTTCGGCAAAATGGCGAGGTCTAGCCGATCATAGATCCGATAGCCGGTCTTGAAGTCACCAAAGACGATGGGAAAGGCGTCCGCTGCTACGTCGGGCATGTCGATCAACTCGACAACAGGACGGCCAAGGATCGTTTCTGGCTGGCCTGCTTGGTAGGACGGCTGCCAGAGATAATTGCCATTGCCGTCTTTGAGCTTGCGCACGGCTGCGAGGGTGCTGCCGTTCATTGCCCAACTGCCCGCGTTGCGGAAGATGCCCGGCAGGCTGTAGAGCAACGAAATCAGCGCGTCGGCGGAAATGTTTGTGGCGTGACCGTTCACGTGAGCGGCAATGCCAGCTTCAGCCATGAAACCCTTGGGCTCAGCTGCGGCGCTGCCGTTTACGAAAGCGGTCCCTTCCTTCTTGGCGAAGTCTTCAGCCAGCGCTAGACGCACTTCGCGCTCGGCAGTGGCGCCAGAGTCTTCGATGAGCCAATTGGACAGATCGACGTGAGTGGTCAGCTCCTTCACCGGAATTTCCATCTGGTCAAAGGTGGGCTGAGACGCTTCCGAAGACGTAGCTTCGCCCGTCCATTTGGCATTGGTGACGCCGGTGCGCTTAGGCAGAATGATGGTGTGGGTGCCGATTGTGCGCACATCCGCGATAGAGCGAACTGGCGACCATTCCACCAAGTTGCGCAGGAATTCACCCGACACCTCTTCGGGTGCCAAGACGTAGTTCGGCGCATCGTTGGCGACGGTGAGCGCCTTCCGGTGCATATCGCCAAGGTTCTCACGACCGAGGCGCAGGAAGTTGCCGAATGCGGCGCTGGCTTCCTTCGGTGCGTCGCCGTTGTCATTAGCAGCAACCGGGCGATTGGCCTTGGCTTCCAGTTTGTCCAGCCGCGAGGTAAGCGCTGCGAGATTGTCGTTTGCCGCCTTCAGCTCGGTATTGGCTTCGGCAGGAGACTCGTTTTCCATATGGGTGATTTCCTGTTCCATGGATTTGACAGAGGTAATCCGCGCGCCCGGATGAACCGGGCGGCGGCATAGAGAGATTTCGGTGACGGTGAGGCCGTCGAACTTGCGGCCACCGGTGGGCAAGTATTCAAAGCGGTCCGCATGAAAGCCGATGCTCAGGCCGGTGATGCTTTTCCGCTGCATGAGCTCACGCGCCTTACGGGCTGGGTCGACGCCCTCGACAAAGAGCCGGCCCTTTACTTCAAGACCGGCATCAGTTTCGGCGGCGCTTTCCCACACGCCCACAACCTGCGACTGGTCATGTTCAATGAGGATGGGCAGTCTGGACGGAAGGGCAAACGCGCCCTTTTCGATCACGTCACCGACGCTATCGGCAGAACCGAATGGCCAAGCCAAGCCGGTGATTGTGCCGGCATCATCGATGCTGACTTCGGCCTTGATTTCCAGCTTTTCCATCACGCGGCACTCGCGTTGACGGCGGCGGACAAATCGCCCGTTGCAGCAGCCTTATCGCTGGGCTGGGCTGCTGCGCCGGCCCAAAGGTCGGTGAGAATGTCCAAGGCAAGTAGGTGAAGCTCACCAAGTGGATGCACCTTCACGTAAGTCTGCACTAGCGCCTGTGCCTCTTCTGGATGGGTGCCGCCACCGATGAGGCCCAGCCGGATGGTGTTGACGATCTCGCCAAAGCCCATGCGGCGGGTATTCTCGACGATGCCACCAATGCCCTTGCCGGCAAGGCGTTCAAGTTCTGGAATCAGGTGCGGCGTGAGCGAGAATTCCCGCTCACGGTCGCCAAAAAATGCCTTGTGCATCAGGCGGCGTCTTTCTCAGTCTTCGTTGGGTTGTCGTTGCTTGCCTGCGCCGGTGAGGCGCTGGTTGTCGTGTATGGGTTCTGAAGCTCATCGCCACCCAGCAGCGGCGGAAGGTTGAGCCCTGCCCGCACCTCATTGGCCGTGAGCACGCCCATGCTGCGATACTGGCCATAGGAAGCCGCACGCTGGGCAAAGCTGACCGTTAGAAGGTCATCGGTGATGAATTCGAAGAAGCGCGTCCTGCGCTCTTCCGGCGTGAGCAGCACGCGGGCGTAAGCCCACTCCCACGCCTTCAGCCAAGGCCGAAGGGTGTAGGTCAGAAACTGGTGCCCCATCTCTTCGGTGTTCGACCAAGTGCCGCGCGTGAGGTCGAACAGCATAGTCGGCGGCACGCGGAACGTCCGGGCAATCTCTTCAGTCTGAAAGCGGCGCATCTGCTCAAACTGAGCGTCGACGCTTGAAAGGCCGGTCTGCTGATAATTGGTGCCTTCAGGCAGAATGGCGGGCTTGCCGGTATTGGACGGATCGCCAAACGTGGCATTCCACATCTCGGCAATGTTCTTCAGTCCAGCCGGCGTCTTTGCATCGGTGCTTAGGATGCCAGACGGGCGCGCGCCATTGCTGAAGAGCTTTGCCGCATGCCGTTCAAGGTCGATGGCTAGAGCAATGGCGTTGCGAGCCAGATTGATCGGTGCGCCATCGTCATGCCGGACGTGCAGAATGTCCCAATACTCGTGGCGGACGTTCTTGCGGCCCTCTCTGACAAGATAAAAAGGCTCGCGGGTCGTTTCATCGGTCTTCAGCTCCACAGTGGCGGGGTCTAGTCGATGAAGCTCAACCACGTTGCCACTGCCGCCACGCACTGCGAGCGCGAAACCGCCGTTGTCGTGCAACAGCGCATCGCGCGTAAGCTGGGTCCGTAGTTCAGCAGCACTAGTCCAGTCCGTGGCCTCATCATGCGCAAGGGTAAAGGCAGGGTGTGCCGTGTCGGCTTCCTTGCCCTTGCCATTGCGCACGTAAAGCTTCACCGGGAGCGTGCCTACGGCATCTGAAATCAGGGTCACCGCAGACGCAACGGCAGGCACCTGCATTGCAGTCTTGGGCGTTACCGAAATGTTGGAATAGGTAGGCTGAGCACCGAATAGCAAAGAGGCCAGCGGGTCGGTGAGCGTCGACAGCCTTGAGTCGGTCTGTTCGACTTCCGACTTTTTTAGGACATCAGAAAGAAACTTGGAAAAAGACAAATGTTCCGCTCACTGTAATCGTGATAGGATCATAATCTTATATAGGAATATTTTCCACCTACTTCTTCAAACAAAAGTCCGGCTACTGGCTCACGCCTTTAGCCCCTCAACTCCGCCAGCGCCCTCCCGGATGTGGCAGTCTGCACTAGTTGCAGAATAGTTTGCTCAAGAGACGGCCTGTCGTGGCATATAATACGGCGTTCGTCGAAGCTCACCGTTACGGGATATCCCCCGTCTTCTTCGATCCACTCGGCCAAAATCCGGTAATCATACGGTTCTGCCGCTTGTTTAAAGCAAAGTGCTTCGAACACTCGTCTTGCCGGAAGTATTTTGCCGTCCCGACCGAACATCTCGGCCACCGAACGCGTTTGGGTCACCTCAAGAACGACGGCTGTAACTTTGCCATCAGAAACCATGAGGACTTGTTGGTTCAAGTCACTAATTATCTGCGCGATCTCACGCTTTTCTGCGTCGACTTCATTGTGCGCAGCCAAACCGGCACGCAGCCCTTCGAGAAAATTGGTCATTTTTTTCTCCTAATCTCCCCAAAAATCGGCAGATGGTCGATTTTCGATCGCGAGCTTTCGACTATTTCCCGGAGTTCGTTATCCTGGCTGATGTGGGTGCCATTCTCAACCATTTGCCACACCCCATCGCTCATCACGAACGACGAGGAAAAGAGGATTTGGTCTATCACTCTCCAACGATCCAATTGGTGCGAGCGATAGTAATAGCTGCCTTGCCGCTCTGACGCGTCTTGCCCCCACACGTGTCCTGTTGCTGGAGCCATATGTCGCCAAAAAGGGTTGTAGAACAAATCGGACTGTTGAGACGCACGATTTGGATCCCGCGTGGATCTGAGCCCCTCTGTCAACGCATCATTGAAAGGCTCATCATTGAAGTCGCCCATCACCACGATGTGTTGCTGCCCTTGAAGATGTTGATGAGTGACGCTCCGCCGCAAAGCACTGCCTAGTAATTCTCGACTTGCGGACTCTTCATTCATGTGCAATCTGCTGGGCCAATGCACTAAGAACATGTCAAAAACAAAACCTGAGTTGTGCGAGACTGTTAGTCTTACAGCAATACGCTTACTATAACCGCGAACAATATCAACTATATAGTCGTGCGAGATAATTGTAATCGTGTCTGGCTTCCAAATAAGGCAAATTCCAAATCTACCGGTGTTATCAGAACCGAAGTAGGGAGCGACGCTGTAAGGTGAACCGGCCAGCGCACCCTTAAGCGCGTCTATGTCGTCATTGGCAACTTCACACAGCGCCAACATTTCGACACCTCCGCCAAGAATTTTTAAAAGATAGGCAAAAACTATGTGGCGTTCTGGTGCGATGAGAGGCTCGCCTCGCGGTGGCGTTAATCGAGTGTTCCACCAAGCGAACTTTAAACCAGTATATTCGTCCACACACTCCCCCCTAAGCGAGCAGTCATAGCGCGTGTCACACCTTAGTGCTCTATCACCTCTTATGCTATTGACAAGGGGCCGGTGTCGAACCTGGCAGCGGCCTGACCACAAGGGTGATCCACTTTAGTCCACATTTTTCGTTCCCGACCTTGCTAAGTCTTTGAAGTATATATACTGATCTAGACAAGGGCAGGGTCCAGGTTCCCCAGCCAATTTTTCTGATGCGTTTCTCGGCGCTAGACTTCAGATGAAGACATGCCGACCTGCAGGGTCTGTCCGTAAGCGGTGCAGTATGTGCCGAATGAGGCAGGACGGGCGGATGGGCGTTCGCGGCTTAGGGCGCCGATCAGTTTTAGCGGCTGCTTGCCGCGGCTGGCGTCCTCGAGACTGATGTTTGGCAGTTCGCACCGCACGCAAGGCTCGCGCAGGCTAAGCGATGCGCCGTTGAAGATTATCTCCTCTACTGTTTCCTCCGCAAAGGCCGGGTGCGTGCCGGACAGCACGACATTTGGGCGAAAGCGCTTCAGCTCTACTGCTGCCTCCCCGCGTTCGGTCAAGCGTTTGTTGAGGGCGTGAAGCGATACTGTCGAGATAGCGTGCACCGGGTTCAACCCGGCCCATTGATGAGCCTGCCGACCGATGTGAACAAGGCGGCACGCCGACTGCAATCGATGCGAAAGCCAATCGGCAACCGCATCGCCCTGATCGGTTCCCGCAAGTTCATGACCCTCGAGATCGACCGTAACGCCGCCCCCCTCCTCTGCACGTGGCGAAAACTCACCATCGCGATCGACGATAATCAGGCGGCCGTTTTCCAATTGGGCTGAAAGCAGGGTCATGTGCGGGATATCGCCCTGCCAGAGCATGGTGCCATTCGGGCGCGTGACGATCCACTCGCGGTCTCCGCGCAGCGACCCACTGGACGTGATTTCGGCGCGCGAAACGGCCATACCGCCGAGCGATTTGACCGGATAGATGAAAATCTGCTCAATCGAAAATCTGCTCATGAATTTCCCGTGCGCCTTTGGCTTATATCGCTGTTGCGACGACCTCTGCCGCTTCCGAACAGGCGACCAAGCCCTGGGCAAACGGATAGCGCTCCATCATGACCGGGATCGAAATACAGAAAATATCGGCGTGAGGCTGTCCGTCCAGCCGGAGCCGAAACTGATCGTCATTCCGCTGACCATTTGTGCGTTTCAGCGGGTCCGTTGTTGCCAGGGCTTGATCAAGCTGGCTGAAGCCAAGCTCTGAAAACGACGCAGCCTGCTGACCACGCGCGTCAATAAAGGTCCCGAAGCTTTCTTCACGTCCGCCCGCTGCAAGGATAAAGTTTCCGGCGCCATAGCGTATCGTGCCGTCTTCGCCCAAAGCCACAATATCCAAGCAACCGGCGCGTTGGAGGGCCAGAAGCCGCAGGATGGAGAGGTGCGGGACGCATCCATAGGCGTCGGCGAATACCGGGGCGAGATGGCGGCGAAACCGGGCAAGGTCACGCCGATCAAGAAAGGGCACCAGTTCGCTGAATACCTCGTGGGCACGCATCATCGTGTAGCGCCACATCACCACGCGCCGCTCGCGATAATCGCGCGTGGCCTCGGCCAGGTTTTGCTCTATAGCGTCGAATCCCTGGCGTGCCTTTCGCATGGCGAGGTACGCTTTGGCAAAGCCCTCTGGCGTAAACCGCTGTAAGGCAAGCCGAGCAACGAAATCAGGATCATCGGCCGCCAATTGCTTCTTGAACAGCTTAAAAGCCCTTCCAAGCAGCCCCGACTGGCCCTCTTGCCGCAACATTTGAAGCCGAGCAGGCGTGAAAATCATGAGTGGTTCTTCGGGGATCGGATAGAAAAAGTCGGCATCCGGCAGTGTGCCCTTCCGTGAGGCCATGACGAGCCGCAGCGGTTCTTTGGACAAAAGCTCGAACGAAAGATGGTTTTCGTCGCCGACAAATTTGCCGTAACGGTTTGCCAGCCCAACGGCAGCATCGATGGCGCTCAGCGAAGACCCGAGGATCAGCGCCGCACGATCGGAACCCACTTCAAGGTTCTGCACCGGATAGGGTGAGCGGAAAAGCCCTGGCAGGGGCTGCGCGTTTTGGCCTTTTGTCAAATGGCCAGTGGCCATGATCACCGCATCGTAGTGACGTCTGGCTTTTTTACCATTCTTGTCGATGCGAAGCGTGAAGCCTTGTCCAGCCGGACTTACGTCCACGACGCGCGTCTCGGTCTCGATAGTGACCGTTTGCCAAGGCGCGCAGGCTTCGGCCAGGCGCGCAAGCTGCTCAGAATAATAGGCGCCAATCAGCACACGCGGGTAGAAGTCTCGCTCGTTCACCTGGTCACGCGCGATACCGAACTTTTTCAGCAGCTTGCCATCTGCCGAGCGTACCCAATCAGATAGCGAGACCAGCACCGGTGGAATCTCGACAGACGTGATGTTTGCCATCAGGTCCGGTGTGTTGTGATCCTCCGAATAGGGCAGACCACAGCCAGCCACGCGCCCGGCCTCAAAAATGGTTATATGCAGAGCCTCCGCCTTTTGCAGGAGGTTCTTTAAGGTATAGACCGCCGTAGGGCCGCCGCCGACAAGGGCGACCCGCTTCTTCTTCGTCATTGACTGGGTACCGAGGAGTTTCACACACGGCATAATGCGCCGCGAGCGAAAACGGATCGCAAGGCATGCGATTATTTCACGCGCATGCACAGTTGTCGTCGCCGCAACCCTCGCGAAAGCTGTAGTGCTATCAGTTCAGGGCAAGGGTCTGGTTGACGCCTGCGAAGCGCCGGGGCGGCACGGCCCTCCACGTTCGGCAGTGTCGCACAATTCCTCAAACGCGCTGAGAACAGAGCGCTTCTGGCGCGGATTTGTCACCACCCAGGCTTGCAGGGAGGCCGCAAACTGCTCGAAGCTCGCTTCGAGCGCCTGTCGCGTATCCACCTGGGCATTCAGCACGACGGCTAGATGTACCAGTTCACTTTGCGAAGGCTTGCGACCGGAGGACAGCGCCCTGCGCCAGTCCTCGACAAGATAACGTGCCTGATTTGAAAGCATGGTTCAGGCCAGCAGGAAGATATCGATCATACGGGAAACCTGGCTCGCAGACGCTGCAGCCTGAAAAGTTCTCGCATGCGAGAAAACAATGCCGTCCTTATGCGAAAGTTAGACCACTCCGCGCTGCCAATAGACGACACAAAGCTTCTTCGGTGCATTTTATATTTCATATATACTTGCACCTCGGCGCTTCTTTGCAGTATCTATCCTTGTTCTGGTTTTTGCTCTAGTGCGGGGCGTTGATCACCACAAGCTTATCCTTTGTGATATCAGCCTTATTTCCCTCACCCATAAGGTGAGCCAATATCGTCTCTTGATCATGCATCACCCTGTTGACTTTGTTCCGCCTGAACGGTGAATGGCACGGCGTGCTCTTAACTCCAGCCGCGCAGATCGCATCCGGAGATACCCGTTTGGCCGAGCATTTCTCCTCACTTGACCTCAATCTGCTTGAGGTTTTCGAGGCCGTTTACCTGTTGCGGAACATGACGCGTGCGGCGGAGCGGCTGCGTGTGTCGCAGCCCACCGTCTCCAACGCCGTGGCGCGGCTGCGTACTAGCCTCAACGATCCATTGTTTGTCCGACAGGCACGCGGGATCGTGCCGACAGCGAAGGCCGACGAATTGATTGGCCCCGTTCAGCGGGCACTTGCGGATATGCGCTCTGCGCTGCAACCCGGTGCGGCCTTCAACCCTGCCAAGAGCAGACGCGAGTTCAAACTGATGGTCGTCGACGCCCTCGAGCGCATCGTCATGCCGGCGCTTGTCCGCGATGCGGCGCAGAACGACCAGATTTCGTTTCGGCTGGTATTGTCTGCCGCAACATCCATCGAGGCGGCTCTGGAAGAAGGGTTGATCGACCTCGCGGTCAACGTGCCAGCGCCAACCCATCGCGATTTTCGCTGGGAGGTATTGGCGCCGCTGGATGTGGTGGTTGTCGCACGTAAGGGGCACCCGCAAATTGACGGGGCAATCACGCGGGAGCAGCTGCAGACGCTTCCGCATATCGCACTCGACATGACTCCCGGTGCAATGGCGAATGCGCACCTGGTGAATCTCACCTCACGGCTCGAGCGCAAGGATGCGGTGCTGGTCAGTCGCGTGGGGTCCATTCTTGAACTTGCTGCAACGACCGATCTCGTGGGCTTTGCGAGTCGCCTTCACGCCCAGACCTGCCCGGATGCGGACCGGCTGCAGATCATCGAGCCACCGTTTCCGCTCAGCACACAGAATTTTCACATGACCTGGCACAAGCGCACCAGCGAGGATGGGGCCCTGCTCTGGCTTCGTGAGCGCATACAGATTGCCCTACAATCGCTGCAACCCCATATCTGACTGGCGAAACCCGGCGGCCATGCCGAACCGCAACTTTATCCGGCGTCGCTGCCGTTGATCTAGATCAACGAAATTGTTGTTCGCAGACTGCAGTTTGTCCCTGTTTCGCCTGAACAGGAGTAGCCCGCATGACCATTCGCAATCTCGACGCCGCATTCGCGCCAAGATCAGTCGCGGTCATCGGGGCTTCGGAACGACAGGGACAACTTGGCGCACACCTGCTCACCAACATCGTTCAAGGCGGCTATGGCGGGAAGATCTACCCGATTAACCCGCGATACCAGAAGCTGTGCGGCCTGCGCTGTTACGCGCGCGTCGACGAGTTGCCAGAAATCCCTGACCTCTGCGTCATCGCGACGCCGGCGCGGACGATACCGGATCTGATCGAGCAGATCGGTTCGTTTGGGGGACGCGCAGCGGTGATCATCACTGCAGGAATTGGCAGTGAGGACGATCTGCGCAATCGCATGCTCGAGGCTGCGCGCCGTCATGACGTGCGCATCATCGGGCCAAACACGATCGGCCTGCTCGCGCCCAACCTCAACTTAAACGCGAGTTTCACGCATATTCCCGCCAGGCCCGGCTCGCTTGCCCTGCTGTCGCAATCCGGAGCCGTCGTTTCCTCGATCATTGATTGGGCTGAGTCCGAGGGTATCGGCTTTTCGCAGATCGTCTCGCTCGGCGACATGGCGGATGTGGACGTGGGCGATTGCCTAAACATGATGGCGCTGGATCCGCATACGCGCGCCATTCTGATGTATCTCGAATCGCTTCCGCACGGGCGCAAGTTCATGTCGGCGGCGCGCGCCGCAGCCCGTATCAAGCCGGTCATTGTCGTGAAGCCGGGACGGCACGAGCAGACGGCGAAAGCCGCCAGCACCCATACCGGGGCCCTGGCCGGCGCCGACGCAGTTGTCGACGCTGCTCTGCGCAGGGCCGGCGTGCTGCGGGTGGATGACCTCGAAGACCTGTTCTCTGCCGCCGAAATCACGGCGCGTTTCAAGCCCCTGGAACGCGGGCGTGTCGCCATCGTCACCAATGGCGGCGGTGCTGGCGTCTTGGCCCTGGACCACCTTCTCGATCGCGGCATGGAGATCGCCAGCCTCTCTGAGGACACTATCGCGGCGCTCGACAAGGTGTTGCCCCCTACCTGGTCGCGCGCCAACCCCGTTGACATAATCGGCGACGCTACCCCTGAGCGCTACATCAATGCCGTGCGCATCGTTGCCGAGGATCCGGATGTCGATGCCTTGCTGGTGATGAACTGTCCGACCGCACTCGCGGAGCCGGTGGCCGCCGCTGAAGGCCTGGCAGGAATGACCCGCAAAGGAATGGTCAACGGCAAGCCAATCCTTGCAACCTGGCTTGGCCAGCATGCCGCTGCAAAGGCCCGCGACGCGTTGAACTGCGGTGGCATCGCCAGCCTCGATACTCCGGCCAAGGCTGCCGACGCGATCAGCCTGCTGGTGCGTTGGCGCCATCTCAACACGCAGTTGCAGCGCGTACCGAAGACCTTTGAAACGCTGCATGTAGACCGGCCCTCGGCACAAGCAGTGCTGCATGACGTTGCCGGCCAAGGCCGGACGATGCTCACCGAGCCCGAAGCGAAGGCCGTGCTGAAAGCTTACGGCATCGCCGTGCCTGGTACGACGGTGGTGCCGGATGCCGATGGTGTCCACAAGGCTGCCGCCGAGCTGCTCGCGAATGCGGACGAAGTAGCCGTGAAGATGGTCTCCTCCACCCTCACCCACAAATCAGATCTCGGCGGGGTGGTGCTTAACCTTTCCTCTGCAGAGGCGGCGGCCGATGCAGCCCGCGAGATTGCCGGACGACTGACCGCCAAGGGCGTTGGTGATGAACTAGAGGGTTTCGCCGTACAGCAGATGATCAAACGCCCTCAGTCAGAAGAGTTGATCGTCGGAGTGAACAGCGACCCCGTATTCGGGCCCGTGCTGATGTTCGGTGCAGGCGGGACGGCTGTCGAAGTCGTCAGGGACACGACGATGGAATTGCTTCCCGTCGACGATGTGCTGGCTGAAGACATGATCGGTCGGACCCGGGTCAGCGCCCTGCTAGCAGGGTACCGCGACCGCAAGCCCGCCAACCGCGCCGGCATTGTCCGGGCCCTGAAGGCGGTCTCGCAAATGCTGATCGACTTTCCGCTGATCAAAGGCCTCGACATCAATCCGCTGCTGGCTGACGCGGAGGGCGTTATCGCGCTTGATGCGCGCATTGAAATCGACCCGTCGCAAATAAGCACAACGGCGCCCAACCCGTCGCTCGCCATACGCCCCTACCCGGCGGAGTGGAGCGCAGAGATCGCTGCGAAGGGAGCGCGATACCACGTAAGACCGATACGCCCGGTCGACGCGGCGCTCTACCCAGAATTCTTCAACAGAACGACGCGTGAGGATTTGCGCCTGCGCTTTCTTGGCCCTATCCGGCAGCTGTCGCCGGACATGCTGGTGCGCATGACGCAGCTGGACTATCACCGCGACATCGCCTTCGTTGCTCTGACGGAGCCGAAGGGGGAACTTGCGGGTATCGTGCGCTACGCCGCCGATGCCGACCGGCGTAGTGCCGAATTCGGATTGCTGGTTCGCAGCGATCTGCAAGGGCACGGGCTGGGCGCAGGGTTGATGAAGCACCTGATTCGCTATGCACGCAGCCAGGGCCTTGAAGAACTCACGGGCATCGTCCTGCCGGACAATCATCGGATGCTGGCATTGTGCGGGGCGCTCGGCTTCAAACTCGAGTATCTGGATGGTCTTTCGGAGCCACTTATTGTCCGGCTTCAGCTCGTCGACGTGCACCCTGAGACGTAGCTGACACTGAATCACCTCAATCATAAGTTGCCCTGAGATTGACCCTGATCAATGCGATCGGCGGCACCTTCTCATAGCCTCACTCATACCACTTCAGGAGAAGAAGCAATGGATCACGATTTCAAGGACAAGGTCGCTCTGGTTACCGGAGCAGCGTCCGGCATCGGCGCGGCAGTCGCCCACCAGCTGGCGGAAAGAGGCGCAAAGGTCGTGCTTGGGGACCTAAACAAGGACGGTGCAGAAGCCGTGGTTGAGGCCATCCGCGCAAATGGCGGTGAGGCTACTGCCGTGGCCGTCGACGTTGGCGTCGCCAGCGAAATGGAGGCCTTGGTCGAGAAATGCAGGAGCACGTACGGCGCGCTGCACTATGCGGTCAACAATGCAGGCATCGGCGGGCCTGCCGCGCCTACCGGCGAGTATCCTCTCGAGGGCTGGTCAAAGGTCATCGAGATCAACCTCAACAGCGTCTTTTACGGGTTGCGGTATGAAATCCCGGCCATCCTGGAATCAGGCGGCGGTGCTATCGTGAACATGGCGTCCATTCTCGGGTCAGTAGGATTTGCCAATTCGGTGGCCTATGTCGCGGCCAAGCACGGCGTAGTCGGGATGACGAAAGCGGCCGCTGCCGAGTATGCCAAGCAGAACATCCGGATCAACTCGGTGGGCCCGGGGTTCATCGACACCCCCTTGCTCTCGCAAAACCTCGATAAGCAGGCTTTGGAATACATACAGAGCCTGCATCCGATCGGCCGCCTCGGCACTCCCGAGGAAGTGGCGGCACTGACCGTGTTCCTGCTATCCCCGGCCGCCGGCTTTATTACCGGCAGCTATCACCTTGCGGATGGCGGATACACGGCGGTCTAGAAGACCGACCGGCACCAAGGATCAGGGGTGGACGAGCGGGTTGAGCTTTCTCCACTCCTCATATTCAGGGCGGGCGTCTTCGTGCAGCGGGTAATAGCGCTGCAACGGGGCGCCCTCCATCAGTTTCATGCGCGAGAAATCTTCCCAGTCATGGCTTTTGTTGGAGCGCTCGACGACGGTTTCGGCGAGCGCTGCCGGCACGCACACTGCGCCATCGTCATCGGCGATGATGATATCGCCTGGCATGACGGTGACGCCGCCACACGCGACCGGAACATTGACGGCGAACGGCATGAGGTTGGTCTGCGTATGGAAGTTCGGTGTCCAACCGCGGATCCACACCGGGATATCGAGCTTTTTGAGATTGGGCTGATCGCGAAGGCAACCGTCGATGACCATACCGGCGCCACCGCGTCCCTTGAAGTAGGTGGACATCATGTCCCCGAAAACGCCCGAGCTCATGTCTCCGCGCGCATCGACGACGACCACATCGCCTTCCTCCACCTGATAGAGGACGTGCCGGTGCAACTGCTTTTCAGGATCCGAGTATTCGCTTTCGTCGTACATATCCTCGCGCTTGGGCATGAATTGCAGCGTCAGCGCCGGACCGGCGATCGCCTTGCCAGGCGACCACGGGACCGGCCCGAGAATATGACAATTGCGGATGCCCATATGGGCAAGCGTGCTCGATGCAGAGGCGGCGCCCAATGCAAGGACGGCGGCGATGACGTCTTTCGGCGGACGGGTGATGGTGGGAATGCTCGTCATGTCTTCTTACCAGTTGCTCACCGACGCAGTCGGCCATGGGTGGTGGCGACGTCACGATCGACGACGCCGTGATTTGTGCCCGTCCTAGGCAGCGGACAGCGCCATGGTGGTTTCACCATCGAACAGATGCATCCGCTCCTGGTCGAACTCGAGCCATACATCCTCGTCAGGGCGTACGATCACCGTTGGATCGAGGCTGACGATGACGACTGCTTCTCCGACAAAGGCCTGAACGAAGGTGATGTCGCCGGTGGGTTCGACCGTATAAACCCTTGCGGGTACGGCGCCGACGGTCTCGCTCTTGTGCAGCTTTATGGTGGAATGGCGCGCACCGAGCACCACCTTGTTTGTGGTGGCCTTCAAGGCTTTGCGCGTATTCATCGCGGACAGCGGTAACTCCCATCCAGCTTCGTTCGTTAGCACCGCCTGATCACCCCTCTGCACGACCTCAAGCGGCACCAGACTCATGGCGGGGCTGCCGATGAAACTTGCAACGAAGGTGTTGACCGGGTTGTCGAAGACGTTTTTCGGGGTGTCGTATTGCTGCAGGAAGCCCTTGTTCATCACCGCCATCTTGTCGGCCATGGTCACGGCTTCGAGCTGATCATGGGTGACGTAGATGATGGTCGCGTTGAGATCCTGATGGAAACGCTTGATCTCGGTGCGCATCTGAACGCGCAGCTTGGCGTCGAGGTTGGAGAGCGGCTCATCCATCAGGAAGACTCGCGGATCGCGAACCAGGGCACGCCCCAAGGCAACGCGTTGCTGCTGGCCACCTGACAGTTCTCGCGGGCGACGCTCCAGCAAAGGCACGATATCGAGAACCTTTGCTGCGGCGCGCACCTTCTGGTCGATCTCGTCCTTGGGCAATTTGCGCATCTGCAACGGAAAGGCGAGGTTCTTGTAGACCGTCTTGTTGGGGTAAAGCGCGTAGTTCTGGAACACCATGGCGATATCACGATCCTTGGGATCGAGATCGGTCACGATCCGGTCGCCAATGACGATGTCGCCGTCGGTCATCGGCAGCAATCCGGCGACGAGATTGAGTGTCGTCGTCTTGCCACAACCCGACGGTCCGACCAGCGCGACGAACTCGCCATCATCAACAGTCAGGGAGACATGATTGACGGCATAGAGGCTGCCGTAACTCTTGACGATGTCCTGCAAAACGACCTGGGCCATACGGTAAACTTTCCTAGTCTAAAGCGCATTGAGCATGGGTTGGACGAAGCATCAGTGTTTGACGGCACCTTCGGTGAGCGCCTGGACGAAGTATTTCTGCAAGACGAGGAACATGACGACGACAGGGACGCTCATCAGGAACGTCGCGGCCATCAGGCCCGGCCAATCGGTTGCAAACTCGGTGAAGAACCGTTGGATGCCGACCGGCAAAGTCATCTGGTCGTCTCGCGACAAGAAAGTGTAGGCGTAGATGTATTCGTTCCAGGCGCCGATGAACGAGAAGATCGATGTGGCGATGATCCCGGGGGAGGATAGCGGCATCACGATCAGCAGGAAGGCTTGAAAGCGCGTAGCGCCATCGATGCGGGCGGCCTGCTCGAGCTGGATCGGGATATTGTCGTAGAACCCCTTGAGCAGCCAGATGGAGAGCGGCAGCCCGAAGGTGAGATATGTCAGCACCAGCGAACCGTGGGTGTTCACCAGCCCGAGCCAGCGCATCAGGATGAACAGCGGCACAAGAAAGACCACCGCCGGGAACATGTTGCGCACCAGCACTGAAAAGAACAGGAAGGTGCGGCCGGGGAACCGGAAGCGCGAAAAGGCATAGGCGGCCGGTACAGCAACGACGACGCCGAGGACCGTCGTGAGAAACGACACGTAAAAGCTGTTTCCGAAGTAACGCAGAAAATCCTGACCGATCTGGTCGTTCGGGTTCAGCAGCTTGATGTAGCTGTTCAGCGTTGGCTCGGCGGGCCACCATTGCGGCGGATACTGCATTGCTGCGAACTGCGTCTTGACCGAGGTCAGGATCATCCAGAGCATCGGCAGTGTGGCGAAGAGCATGATGAAGGTGATGAACCCGCGCCCGGCCCAGCGCCACCAATCAATCGGCTTGCGGACGCGTGGACGCTCATAGGTTGCTGTCGTGGTCATTCTTGCCTCGCTTCATCGCCGCGGGTCAGTGCCTTCACGTAGAAATATCCAAGCGCCATCATCACGATGAACAGGATGACCGCGTAGGCCGCAGCCGCGCCCCATTGCTGGCGGCCAAAGGCCAGCTGGTAGATATGCGTAATCCAGATGTGCGAGGCATCGGCCGGTCCGCCACCGGTCATGATGAACGGGATGATGATCGAGTTGAAATTGGCCACCATCAACAGCAGCACTGTCACCATCGACACGCCCTTCAGGTGTGGGAAGGTGACGTGCCAGAAGCGGTTCCAGGGGGTGGCGCCATCAACCTGTGCCGCGCGCAGCAACTGTTCGGGCACAGTTTGAAGGCCGGCCATCATCATCACCATGGCGAACGAGAACTCGCGCCAGATGTTGACGACAATCAGCGACGAAAGAACCGTCTGCCGATTGTCGAGGAAATTGATCGGTTCGGACGTGAACCCGAGTTGCACCGCCAGAGCGCCGATAACGCCGAAATCCGAGTGATAGAGCCACTTCCAAACATATGAGGCAGCGACCGCGCTCACCACATAAGGGATCATCAAAAGCGCGCGGAAAAGCCCTCTTCCGATGAACTCGCGATGCAGCGACAGCGCTGCTCCAAGTCCGAGCACAAAAGAGAAGAAGGTCGATGCAACCGTCCAGATGACAGTATTAAGCGTAACCTCATGAAATACCGAAGAGCTGAGGACAGCCGTATAGTTGTCAAACCCTGCCCAGACCTTGTCACGCAATTGCAGGTTCGGGGGCGTTCTATAGAAGCTCAATTCGATCGTGTAATAAATGGGGTACGCGATCACCACCATCATCACGATGAGCGCCGGCAGGACGTAAAGATAGTCCGTCCGGTGTGCCGCCATGCGGCTGAAGACATTCGGCTTTTTTGCCGATCGAGCACTTAGGGGGCTCGCCGCCCGTCCCGTTGCAATGCTCACGAGCCGTCCTTCCTTTGTGGCGCTCTTTCGGAGAAGGTCCGCCGGCGCGCGTGGCGCCGACGGACAGGAGGCTCTAGAGACCGCCGCCGACCAGAGAGTCGACCTTGGCAGCAGCGTCTTCGGCTGCTTCGTCGACTGTCATGCGTTCGGTCAGTGCGTTCTGCAGCATGTCCGGCACGATGATGTTCATGATCTCGGTGGCTTCCGGGATCACCGGGAACGGCACGCCGCTCGGCAACATCGAGGTGGTGACGTCAAGGAACTTGATCGTATCCAGGCGTTCCTTCATCCACTCCGTCTTGAAGCCGGCGAGGTTTCCTGGGTTGGAGCCGGTCCAGGCCAGTTTTGTCGACCATTCAGGACTGTTCCAGAAGCATGCGAAGGCCTTGGCAGCCATCTCGTCGAACTCGCCGTCGACATACTCTTCCTCGATGAAGTGCATGTTGGAGCCGCCAAACACCACGGCGCGCCGCTCCGGACCTTCCGGGATCAGGCCATAACGCATGTTTTCGACCACGGAATCGGCGACTTCCTTGTCGGCGCCCGTCGCCTGACCGGCCAGGTCCACCATCTTGGCGTATTCGGACGGGTGCGCGATCATCATGGCCAGCTGGCCGGCGATGAACGGCGCCTGGTTCTCGTTCTGGGTATTGGTCAAAGCCGACGTCGGCACAGACCTGTCGCGCACATACATGTCGTACGCGGCCTGCAGGGCAGCTTTCGAGCCTTCGTTGTTGATGTAAACGTCCGAGTAGCTCGGCGAATCCTCGGCCTCATCGAGCGCGCCACCGCCATAGGCCCACAATGTCGGCATGAACCGGAACGGGGTGTTGCCGGCGTTTTGCCGCGCCACGAGCCCATAGCCGGAAATCCCCAGTTCATCGTGGATCTGCTTGGAGTATTCGACAACTTCGTCCCAGGTGGCTGGCGGCTCTTCCGGGTCGAGGCCGGCCCGTTCGAAGATGTCTGCGTTCCAGATAAACGCCATGGTCTCATTGTTGGTCGGGATACCGTAGGTTTCGCCGTCCCAGGTGACCGACTTCATCGCGCCAGGCCAGAAATCTTCCGTTGGGTAGCCGATATCTTCAGGCGCCAGCGGCTGGAAATAGCCTTTCGAGGCAAACTCCACACCGCCTAGGATCTGCAGGCGCACCACCATTGGCGCTGCATTTCCCAGCAGGGTGGTGCGCAAACGGTCCAGAAGCTGGTTGTAGTCGACGTTTTGGGCGTCCGTCTCAATATTGGGATAGGTCTCTTCCCAGGCGGCCCAGAACTCGTCGTTGATCTCGTGTTCTATCTGCGGGGATGCTTCGGTGGGACCTGTCCACCAATAGGTCAGGTTGCCCTCATAATCGAGCGGCACGACATCCGCACAATGGCCGGCGGTGTCGAACTCCTCGGTACCCGCGATCGAGCGGATGTATTCCGGCGACCACTGGCTGACGTCGACGCTTTGCGCATAAGCGGTACTGGACAACAACGACGCGACGCTCGCGACGGCCAATGTCTTGGCCATCAGGCGCCGACGCGTCCTCGCGCCGGGCCGCGGCATGCGGACCTGCATATCCTTCATGGTTAGTCCTCCTCGATGCGGAAGACCGTTCAGCCCCCTCGGCCGAACCGGGACTTCCTCGCAGGTCTGGGCCTGCGCCTCCTCAGGGCCGGGCAATTTCGCCTCTGTTACCCAAGCATGACAGTTCCAGAGCATCAGGTGTGTGTCAAGCGGAATAGATCATGTATGATTTTTCTACTTTCAGGCATCTGGTTTATTGGCGTACACATGAAATGAGCCTAAACACACATCTGGTAACGACATTGCGATGCGCGCGAGATGATCGAAAGCGATAACCGGTCGACAGGTTCGGTGTATGAGATGATCCGCGACGACATTGTTTCGGGGCGACTGGAGCCCAATGCACGTCTAAAGATTGCTGAACTTGCCCTTCGCTATCGCACATCGACCAATCCGGTCCGCGAGGCACTGCAGCAATTGCGGGGCGAGGATTTTGTGCAGATGGAGCCCAATCGCGGCGCCCGCGTCCGCCCCATCGATGAAGCTTTCGTCCGCGATATCATCGAGATCGAGGTTCTGCTCGAACCAGCGTTGACGAAATGGTTCGTCTCGATCGCGAACGAGGCCGACATCGCCGAACTCGAAGCCGTACAAGCCCAGATCGAGGAAAACGACTTTGCCGATCGCGTCCGCCACGGCGAACTCGACACCAGGTTTCATCAACTCATCTATGACCGCCACTACAACCGCCACGCATCCGAATTGTGGTGGAAACACCGCGAAGTGCTGCGCGCCATCAGCCGCCGCTTCGCAACATCGCTCAGCAGACGCCAAGCGGTGCTGAGAGAACATCGTACGCTGATCGCGGCGTTGCGGGCGCAGGACGCCGAGGGGGCCGCTGCCATCGTTGCGCAGCATGTTGAGGGATCAGGCCGGCACATCATCGAGCAGATGGGCGCAGCGAAGCGCATCATCCCGCGGCGTAGCCCGGCCTAACCGTTTTCTGTCTCAGGGAGGGGACAAATGAGCATTGAACTAGGTGATCTGAAGGCCACCGATACGATCGAAGACAATATCCGCACGGGCTCGCGTCCAAGCGAATTGCGGATCACGGATATACGCGTCGCCACCGTGGTCGGACATGGCTACTACCCGATCCTGAGAATTGACACCAACCAGGGCATTTACGGGCTCGGCGAAGTGCGTGACGGCGCCCACCACGACACGGCGATGCGCTTGAAATCGCTGCTGATCGGGCAAAACCCATGCAACGTGGAGTATTTGTTCAAGTCCATAAAAGCCTATGGCGGTGACAGCCGTGAGGCGGGTGGCGTTTGCGGCATCGAGATTGCGCTGATGGATCTCGTCGGCAAGGCTTATGGCGTGCCGTGCTACCAGCTCCTCGGCGGCAAGTTCCGTGACAAAGTGCGCCTTTATGGGGATACCCCTGCCCCGCGTGAGATGACGCCCGAGGGCTATGTCGAGGTGGTTTTGAAGCGAAAGGCGCTGGGCCTCACCTTCATCAAGTTCGACCTGCCGGCCCGCGTCTTCGAGCGCAACGCCGGCGCACTCGTAGGCTCTGCCACCAAATACGAATATGAGCAGTATCGGCAGTGGTACGTGCCAGGACGTGGCGCCGGCGCCCGGGTTTCCCAGCAGGGGCTTGAACTCGTTGCTGCCATCGCCGGGGCAGTGCGCGAGGCGGTGGGGCCGGAGATCAGCTTGTGTACCGACCACTTTGGCGAAGGCTTCGTTACCGCCGATGAGGCGATCCGCATCGGGCACGCGCTTGAGCCGCACAATCTCGCCTGGGTCGAAGATCCGATGCCATGGACAGATATCGCCGGGCACAAGAAAGTCGCGGACGCGCTGCTTACTCCTGTCGCAGCCGGCGAGGACTGGTATTTGTGGGAGGGATTTCAGGAGCCGATCGAAACCCGCGCCGTGGATATCATTCACCCGGATATGCTCAGCTCCGGCGGATTGACCGAGACCAAGAAGATCGCCGATCATGCCGAGCGCTATGGCATTCCGACAGCGCTTCACGCCTGCTGCTCGCCGGTGGCGTTCATGGCCAATGTTCACCTGGGAGCGTCGATTGCCAGCCTGGTGGCGCTTGAACATCATGGGCTTGATCTGCCGTTCTTCCGGCAACTCGTTACCGGTCTCGACGAGGACTATATGGCCGACGGCTACGTCACTGTGCCGGATTCGCCGGGACTCGGGATCGACCTCAATGAGGAGGTGATCCGGGAAAACCTGCGCAAGGGCCAGGAGTATTTCGCTGATACCAGCGAGTGGAATCATACCCGTGTCGGGTTCGACCGGGTGCCGCATGATGTGCACGGCGAAGACTGAAGGAACAAGACAATGAAAATCACGGACCTGCGCTGCGCGGTCATTGGCCGTCACCCCATCGTGCGCATCGTTACGGATGAGGGACTCTATGGGCTTGGTGAGGTGGAGTACACCAAACCCTATCTCAAACCCTGGGTGCTCCACTTTCGCGAGGCGCTGCTCGGGGAAGATCCGACCGATGTCGAACGCTGCATGCTGAAGATCAGGCAGCGCGGCGGCTTCAAGCCCTATGGCGCTGCCGTGAGTGCGATCGAGCATGCGCTGTGGGATATCGCCGGCAAAGCTGCAAACGTGCCGGTCTACAAGCTGCTTGGCGGCAAGGTGCGGGACAAGGTGCGGTGCTATAACGGCTCGATCCGCAGAAAGCGCACCGGGGACCGACCGGAAGACTATGCCGAAGACGTAAAGTGGATGATGGAGCAGCCGCAAGGCTTCTTCATGATCAAGCAGGGCATCGGCTTTCATTCGAACATGAAAGAAACGGTGCCAGACTTTCACTATGGCACCAAGCCCTCGAAATCCGGCTACCACGGCATGATGGAACAGGGCCAGATCAGCGAGCGCGCCATGGGCCATATGCTCGAGTGCGTCGCGGCGATGAAGGAGGTCACGGGAGACAAAGTTTCACTGGCGCTCGATTGCGGGCCGGGATGGTTCTTGAACGACGCCATCCGCTTCGCGCGTGCCGTTGAGCAATACAACCTGATGTGGCTCGAGGACATGCTGACCGGGGATTACGTTCCGTGGGTCAATCCGCAGGTTTACCGGGAACTCACCGTCTCAACCTCGACCCCCATTCACACTGGCGAACAGATCTATCTCAGGAACAACTTCAAAGAACTGATCGAAACGCAGTCTGTGCGCGTTGTCGGGCCGGACCCTGCCGATATTGGCGGCATTGCCGAACTGAAATGGGTGGCGGAACACGCCCATATGCACTCGATCATGATGGCGCCGCATGGCACGGCAAACGGCCTTCTGGGCCTTGGCGCGCTGATCAATGTTTGCGCGACGCTACCGGCCAACTTCATCGCCTTCGAATATCCAAGCGCGTCCGACCCGTGGTGGGAGGATATCGTGATTGGACTGCCAGACCAGATCGTGACGAACTCGATGGTAGACCTTTTGGAGGCCCCCGGCCTCGGGCTCGATATCGATCCCGAGGGCGCCCGCAAATATCTGAATGAAGAGGATGCCGGGTTCTTCGACTAACCCGGCGGCAATGCCATGAAATATCGCTATCTGGGCCGATCAGGCCTGCTCGTCTCGCGTCTGTGCCTTGGCACGATGACCTTTGGCAATGCCGACTGGGGGTGCGATCAGGACGACGCGGACGCCATAATCCGCACCTTTATCGAGGGCGGCGGCAACTTCATCGACACGGCGGACGGCTATTCGGGAGGCGAGTCGGAGAAGATGTTGGGCAAGGCCTTAGAGGCCTATTCCCGGGATGATCTGGTGATTGCGACGAAGTGCTGGTTTCCAAGTGGCAAGGCCGTTACAGCGCGCGGCCTGTCACGCAAGCACATCGTGGAAGCCTGCGAGAGCAGTCTCAAGCGCATGGGGCTCGACTATATCGATCTCTACCAGTTTCATGGGCCCGACCCTTATACACCGCTCGCTGAAACGCTGAGGGCAGCCGAGGACCTCATACGATCCGGCAAGGTGCGCTATATCGGGTGCTCGAATTTTTATGGCTGGCAGATTTCGAAGGCGAACGCCATAGCCGATGCGCGGGACTACGAACCGCTGGTATCGGCGCAGCATCTCTACAATCTCGTACGCCGCGATATCGAACGCGAGATCCTGCCTGCCTGTGCGGATTCTGGTCTCGGGATGATCTGCTGGAGCCCCCTTGCGGCCGGCATGCTGAGTGGCAAATACCGCAATATGGACAAGCCGGACGCCAGTTCCCGGCTGGGACTTCAGGCTGCGGTCACCCTGCCCCGGTACTGGTTCGATGACGCATTGGCGATGATCGAAAAACTGGTGGCAGTGGCAGACCGCCTTGGCAAAACCCCCAGCCAGGTCGCCTTGAGCTGGCTCTTCGGCGACCGGCGCATCACGTCGGCCATCATTGGGGCGCGCAATGCACAGCAGATTGAGGAAAACCTCGTAGCAGGCGACTTCGATCTGCCGCAGGAGGCTTACAACGAATTAAGCGAGGCGATGCCGCTAAAGCTTGGCTATCCGTTCGAGTGGACTGAGAACCAGTTCAAGTCGACCTTCGGCAAGGCAGAGTTTGAGCCTGACCATACTGTGCAACTGCCTTAAGGATCAGGCAGCGGCGTAACCGCCATCGACCGGCAGGATGACACCCGTCACAAAGCCCGCTTCTGGTGAGCAGAGAAAGAGCACGGGGCCAACAATGTCCTCAGGCGTGCCCCAGCGCTTCATGGGGGTGCGGCTGAGGATTGCCCCACTGCGGTCGGCGTCGGCAACGAGAGCCGATGTCAGCGGCGTGTCAATCCAGCCCGGCGCTACTGCGTTTACGCGAATGCCCTCTGACGCATACGCGATGGCGAGCGATTTCGTCAGCTGAGCAATGCCGCCCTTGCTTGCAGCATATCCCGGGACCAGACCTCCGCCGAAGAATGACAGCATCGAGGCGAGGTTGACGATACTGCCTCCGCGTTTCGCAAGCAGCGGGCGCGCGCGGGCACACATCCGCATCGTGCCATTGAGGTTCACGTCAACAACGTCAGCGAAAATATCGGGGTCATGCTCATCGTTGCGCCTGATGATGCCGGCGCAGTTGATGAGGATATCAAGGCTTTCCTGTTCCTCGAAGATGCGCCGCACAGCTTGCTGATCACGCACATCGAGCAGTCTCGCCGATATCTCCGAGGCGGTCCTGGATGCGAAGTGCGCGATCTCAGCCTCATTAGCGCCGGTGGCGGTCACGCGTGCACCCGCTGCGGAGAACGCGTGCGCTATCGCGGCGCCGATCCCCGAGGTGCCACCGGCCACAAGGACATGTTTCCCCCTTGCCCAGGAGTGGTCAGCGGATGAACTGGTCGACATAGTCTGCTCCCAGCCCAACCTTGTCGTAGTGCGCACGACACATATCGATCTTGGTGAAGACGTCTTCATAACCGACGTGACGGTTGGCCTCGTCGAGGTAGAACATGCAGCCCGTGATATTGAAGAAGGTGATCATCTCCTCGCAATCTTCAGGCACCATCAGGGTGTGGATCTCGCCGGGTGGCTCAAATACGTAAGAGCCGGTCTCGGCTACCCAGTCATGCTCCTTGTAGAACCAGCGTCCCTTGATCACGTAGCCATGAACGGGGTTGGTATGCAGGTGCCGCGAGAGAATGCCTGAACGGCGCACCCTGAGCAGATTGCACCACTGCCCTTGAATGGTGTTGAGCATCAGCGGGCGAAACCATACCCCCTCAGCTTGCGGCACCCAGACGCTCTCGTCTTCCGGCAAGACTGGTATGGCGATCTCCGCCGGTGCCAATCGATGGGCCGAGCCCTTCATGTCGGCATACATAGTGCTCTCCTCTCCCCGGCAACGCCTCTTCGGCGTCGACTTGCTCCTGTGGGAGTATTTCCCAGAGGCGGAGCGGCGTCCAGCGGGGAGCATCGGGCCGTCCTCGCCAGCCAGCCTGTAAAGTTGGCAACACAAGCTAAGAATTTGAAAACCAAACCTTTGAATACCGCCAAGTGTGAAGCGACTTCCGCGCCTCAATCGAGCAAGATGCTGAAAATTCTCACGCGGTATTGCCCTTGATTCTGGATCAGGTCTCTTTGCTGGCTGCAATCGGCTTTTCGGCCGCGGCGCTCAGCGCAACACTCTGCCTGCATTGGCTCATCAGCCGGCGGGATGTGTTCCTCGTCAGCTGGGCCGGCGGACTGGCGACCCTTGTTGGCGGCGTGGTTCTATTCGGCGCACTTGGCACAAGCTACCAGGCCACGGTTCAGTACATGTCATTCGTGCTGATCATCTGCGGTTTCGGTCAAATCTACGCCGGAGCCATGCAATACCGCAGCGAAGCCGCAAACTGGCCCAGGGTGCTGATCGTTACGGCGACAGGGGTAATGTCCTCTGGTGTCGCCTACGCGCTCGGGTATTCCGGAATTGGGACCGTTCTTGGCAATTTTGCGATCACCTCGCTTCTTGCTCTCACTGCCTATGAGTTCTGGGCGGGCCGGGCCGAAGCGCCGGTGCCAATGGCAGCAAACGCATTTCTTTACGCCCTTAACGCGTTTTCTTTCTCGTTGTGTGGTCTGGTGTTGCTGTTCGAGGGCAAGCTCGTGCTCAATGCGCTCCCGGAAAACTGGGCTGAAGACCTCAACGCAATCACCCTGATTATCGGGATTACGGGCATTGGCGCCCTGTCGTTGGCCATGAACCAGTCGCGGATTGCTCGTCGGCACCGCGTGGATGCGATCACGGACCCGCTGACAGGACTGCTCAACCGGCGTGCATTGATGGAGCAGTTTCATACGAAAAGCGTGCAGCCCGGCGCTGCCGTGATGATCTTCGATCTCGACCACTTCAAGAGCATCAACGATCTGTTTGGACATGCCGCGGGCGATCTGGTGCTTCGGCAGTTTGCGCGTATCGTCACCGCTAATATCGGCCACGACGATATAGCCGCGCGAATGGGCGGTGAAGAATTCTGCGTCGTCTTGCGCAACAGCAGTGCAAAAACTGCTTTCGAGATCGCCGAAAGAATACGCACGGAGCTTGAGGCTGAAACGTTCAAGGATCCGAAGGGCGTGGTCTTTGCGACGACCAGCGCCGGGTTCGCGGTATCCGTGGGGCAGCCACAGGCCCTCGGCAGCCTTCTTACCCGGGCCGATGCTGCGCTTTACGAAGCAAAACGGCTCGGCAGGAATCAGGTTCGCAGCGTGGGCCTGCAGATTGTGGCGCAGCAGGAAATGGTCGCAGGTAGCGGGCCTTCGAAAGGTCGTACGATCGCCACCAGAGACGCTTCATAGCAGGCCCTGCTCGGCAGCAACCTCTCGAGGCCGCCGAGCAGGTCAATCGTCAAGCGAGATAGATCGACTTGATGTTGACGAACTCCTTCATGCCGAAGCCGCCATGTTCTCGGCCATAACCCGAATCTTTCACACCGCCAAACGGCATGTTGGGGATGGCGATGTTGAAGCCGTTGACCGAGATCATCCCGGTATCAAAGCGTTCTGCGGCAAGCTTGCGCGCGCGCTTCTCGTCCCTTGAGAAGATACCGCCGCCAAGGCCATAGCGACTGTCATTGGCGATGCGGATGGCGTCGTCATCGTCTCTTGCCTTGATGATCGAGGCAACCGGACCGAACAACTCGTCCTCATAGGCTGGCTGACCGGGCTCCACGTCGACAAGCACCGTCGCGGGGTAATACGCGCCTTTCCGGTCGGGGGTCTTTCCGCCAACGATTGCGCGCGCGCCCTTATCGATGCTCTCATCGACCTGCGCAGCCAGCTTGTCACGCAAGTCATTTCGCGCCATGGGGCCAAGCTTGGTGTCTTGGTCGGTGGGGTCGCCCATTTCGATATCGCGCATCTTTTCCGCGTAGCGCTCGACGAAGCTATCGTAGATCTTTTCAGTCACGATGAAGCGTTTTGCATTCACGCAGGTCTGACCATTGTTGTAGAGCCGGCCTTCGACGCAAGCCTTTACGGCGACATCAAGATCGGCGTCTTCGAGCACGATGTAGGCGTCATTGGAGCCAAGCTCCATCACCGTCTTCTTGAGGTTCTCCGCAGCTTTCGCCGCGACGGTGCGGCCCGCGCTATCGCTGCCAGTCAAAGTCACGCCGCGCACATGCGGATTTTCAATGACGGCATCCGACTGATCGTGATCGATAAGCAAGACGGTGAAGAGATCTTTCGGCAGTCCTGCCGTTTCAAAAACCTGCTTCAGGAACAGCCCCGACCCGGTGCAGATTTCAGCATGCTTCAGGAGGACACCGTTGCCTGCCATAAGGTTGGCGATTGCGTACCGCACAGCCTGATAGCAGGGAAAGTTCCAAGGCTGTATTCCGTATATGACCCCAACAGGGGCATAGCTCACCACGCCGGTGCCTCCGGGAATCTCGCGCTCCTCGTCTGCAAGTTCCTTCGGCCCCTGCTCTGCGGTAAAATCACAGATCGAGGCGCACAACTCGACTTCCTGTTCGCTGTCACCGATGAGCTTGCCTACTTCCTCGGTCATCAGCTTGGCGAACTCCGTCTTGCTGGCTCGTAGCTCCTGCCCGATGGCGCGGATAATGTTTGCGCGTTCATCGAGGGGCTTTGCCTTCCAAGAAAGGAAAGCCTTGTGGCAAGCCTCAATTGCCTCGGACAGCTCGGCATTGGTCATCAGGTCGTAAGACTTGATCGGTTGCTCAGTCGCCGGATTAATGGTGGTGATCTGGCTGGTCATGAAACTCTCTTTTGCATTCACGGCGCGTTTGCAGGGTCAACGTCGCCATAGCTTTGAGTTTCCATATACGGCGCAGAAAAAAGGGTAGCGCTCGACGACTTGAGGCAATACCGCGTGACGGTTTCTTTGTGAAATAACGTTGAGCCTCTTTACACGTCCGCCGGACTGTCCGATGATTTGGTATTGAATTGGTATGCAGATGGACTGCGTCTGGACTGGAGACGGCAACGGTGGCACGGCTGACGCTTCGAAACATCAAGAAAAGCTTCAAATCCACCCAGGTGCTGCACGGCATCGACCTCGACATCCATGACCGAGAATTCGTCGTGTTCGTTGGTCCGTCTGGCTGCGGCAAATCTACCTTGCTGCGACTGATTGCCGGCCTCGACCCGATCACGGACGGTGAGTTCGACCTCAACGGCGAGCGGATGAACGAGGTCGCGCCTTCACGTCGCGGCATCGCAATGGTGTTCCAGTCATACGCGCTTTATCCGCATATGGACGTTTACGAGAACATGGCGTTCGGCGCGCGGCTGATGGGGCTCGATAAGCCGGAAGTCGAGCGCCGCATCAGCGAAGCCGCCAGGATGCTGCAGCTCGAGCCGTTGCTGAAACGGCGGCCACGCGAATTGTCCGGCGGCCAGCGCCAGCGCGTCGCCATCGGCCGGGCGCTGGTGCGCAAGCCGCAGGTGTTCCTGCTCGATGAGCCTCTGTCAAATCTCGACGCGGCGCTACGCTCGGAGGTCCGGCTGGAAATCGCGCGGCTGCACCGCGAGATCGGCGGCACGATGATCTATGTGACGCACGATCAGGTCGAGGCGATGACGCTGGCCGATCGTATCGTTGTGATGAATCACGGTCGCATCGAGCAGGTCGGGTCGCCGCGCGAGCTTTATGAGACACCCGCGAACACCTTCGTTGCCGGTTTTATCGGCGCACCACGCATGGCATTGTTCGAAGTCAAGCGTGAGGGTGCACGGCTCGCGATCCCCGATGGTGGCTCGGTCGTGCTTGAGCGCGTCCCCGATAGCGGTACGAAGGGATTGCGTCTCGGCGTCCGTCCCGACGCGTTCCGGCTGCTCGATACGAGCAGTGAAGACGGTTTCGACGCCAGCGTCGTCTACACTGAGTATCTGGGCGATGACGCCTATGTCTATGCGCGGCTGGCTGATGGGACGTTGGTGGCGGTGCGCACGCACCCGGCCGACAATTATCAGCCGGACACAAAGATTCGTCTGGGCGTGGCGTCCGAGGGCGCACACTACTTCTCGCTCGAAAACGGTGAGAGGCTGGCCTGAGCGTGCCACGCCGACGAGGGAACGACCACAAGGAGAGGAAGAGCACATGACAAAGACCACAATCCGCATTGCGGCAGTGCTCGGGGCGGCGACGATCGCCGCACCGGCATTGGCACAGGACCTCACATTCTGGAGCTGGCGCCAGGAAGATCGCGCGCAGTACGAGGAGTTCATCGCAGCGTTCGAGGAAGAAAACCCGGACATCACGGTGACGTTCGAAAGCTTCGAGGCGACCAACTACAACACCATCCTGTCGACCGCCCTTGCCGGCGGGACCGGCCCGGACCTGATGATGGTTCGCGCATACGGCGGGCTCGAAAACGTGGCCTCTGCCGGCTATTTGATGCCGCTTGATGAAGAGAAAATTCCGGCACTGGCGGAGTTCCCCGACTCGGCGCTTGCCGCCGAGACCATGCGTTCGGATGAAACGCTCTACGCCGTTCCGTTTGCCAGCCAGACAATGCTGGTAATCTACAACCAGCAGATCTTCGATGACCTCGGCATCGAAGAGCCCGAGACCTGGGAAGAGCTGCTGGAGATTTCCCAGACCATCGAGGAAGCCGGAATGATGCCGTTTGCCAATGGCACGGCGACTGCTTGGCAGAACGAGACTATCGTCAGCGCGCTGACCTCCTCGATCATGGGCTCGGGCTTCTATGAAGATCTCGACGCCGGTGAAGCTGATTTCACCGACGAGCGCTTCATCGACGCACTGACGCATCTCGAAGAGATCAGCGCTTACTTCCCGGATGGCTTCATCGGGCTGGACTACGCGTCGGCTCAGCAGCTGTTCAGCTCCGGCATGGCGGCGATGTTCGCCGGCGGGTCGTTCGAGATCGCGACGTTCCGCAACCTCAATCCGGATCTCGAACTCGGTGTGTTTGCCGCTCCCGGCACTTCGACCGATGACGAGAAACTCGTGGGCCTCTTTTATGATGGCGGCTACGCAGCCAACGCGTCGACCGACCACCCTGAAGCTGCCCTCAAGTTCCTGAACTACGTTGCGAGCCAGGAATTCGGCCAGGCTTTTGCAGATAGTCTCAGCAACATCTCGCCGATCCCGGGTGTCGAGTTCTCCGATCCCCTGCTGCAGGAAGTCTCTGAACTCAACCAGGCATCGATTCCCTACATGATGTTGGTGGACTTCCGCTATGGCGAGCCGTCTGGCTCGGTTCTGCTGCAGCAGGAAGTGCAGAAGCTGCTTGCTGGTGAAACGACGCCAGAGGCTGCCGGTGAAACGATCACCGAGGGCCTGTCGACGTGGTACGAGCCATTCCAGGACTGAGGCTTCACGCCTGACGCACTGCCGATCCCCGCTGGGGGTCGGCAAGTTTCCTCGCCAACGCGACCGCCGGGTCGCCCTGCCAAGAGACCTTCATGGCCAAGCTACGCATGACCGGACGGGGCCTGTGGATCACGACGCTCGTGGCCCCACCCCTCGCGTTCGTCGCGCTGTTCATCGTCTATCCGATCATCGCTGCATTCGCTTATGCGTTCTTCGACTGGCAGGGCCTGCTGCGCGGCGAATTCGTCGGCTTCGCGAATTTTCACCAGGTGCTGTTCGTCGAGCCATATGCAAGCTGGACGCGAAACGCCTTCACGCACAACATCATCGTGTTCTTCGCGTTGATGGTGTTGCAGAACGGGCTTGGGTTCCTGTTGGCTTACGGCCTATGGCGCGGTCTACCAGGCGCCCGGTTTCATCGGATCGCGGTGTTCATGCCTGTGGTGCTGTCGACAATCATCGTCGGCTATCTGTGGAAGCTGTTCTATCATCCGCTGTTCGGGCCGGTGAACCAGGTGCTGCGTGGCATCGGCCTCGACCAGTTAGCGCAGCCGTGGCTCGGGCAGAGCTCAACCGCACTCTGGGCCTTGATCATCGCCAACGCGTGGCATCTTGTGGGCTTTCCCACGCTCGTTTTCCTCGCCGGCATGCAGCGGATCCCGACAGAAATTCTCGACGCCGCACGCATGGAAACCGAGAGCGAATGGGTCAAGATCACGCAGATCGTCTGGCCGCTCGTCGCCCCGAGCGCGACGATCGTGTTCGTGCTGTTGTTCGTCGGTGCGTTCAACTGGTTCGAGCTACCCTATATCATGGCCGGTCTTGACGGCTCGCCGTTCGGATCGACCGACGTTCTCGGGCTCTATTTCTACCGCACCGCCTTCGGCAATGTTTCCGCCGGTACGCAGGATTTCGGCTTGGGTAGTGCGCTTGCGGTGCTGATCTTCATTTTCATAGCTGCGGTTGCCAGCGTCATCACTGTGCGGCTGCGTGCCCGGGAGATCCAGGTATGACCGTCGCCACTGCCAATCCGCCCCAGCACAATAGCCTTCTTGGCACGCTCGGCCGCGACGGGTTGATCCAGATCATCCTGATCGCCAACACGTTCATCATGTTGGCGCCGATCGTCATCATGGTCTTTTCGGCGTTCAAGACCAATCCGGAGATCTTCCAATCTCCGTTCTCGATCCCCGACTTCACGCATGTCGACAACTTCGTGCGGATCTGGACCGAGACCAATTTCCTGCGCTACCTGATCAACTCGTTTGTGGTGACAGGTGGGGCAATGGCCCTGGTGCTGACGCTCGGCACCATGGCGGCTTACGCCATCGCGCGGTACGAATTTTTCGGCGCGAGCTTCATCCTGCTGTTCTTTCTGGCTGGGCTGACCTTGCCGCTGAAGCTGGCGATCATCCCGTTGTTCATGCTGATGCGTGACCTCGGGCTGCTGAACAACCAGTTTTCGCTGATCTTCGTCTATACCGCGATGGGGCTGCCGACGACGGTATTCATCATGACGGGATTCATTCGCTCCTTGCCGAATGAACTCGAAGATGCGGCGCGCATGGATGGTGCGAGCGAAGCACGCATCATGTGGGCGATCATGCTGCCATTAGTGCGCCCGGCAATGGTCATTGCTGGCATTCAGAATGTCGTTCCGATCTGGAACGACTTCTTCTTCCCGCTGGTGTTCATCCAGAACGACAACCTCAAGACGCTGCCTCAAGGTCTGACGACCTTCATGGGCGAGTACTCCACCGACTATGGCGTGCTGTATTCGGGTCTAACCCTGTCGGCGCTGCCCATCATCATCATCTACATTCTGCTGTCCCGCCAGTTCATCGCAGGCATGACAGCCGGAGCGATCAAATGACGACGCTTATCGAGAAAGGCGGGCTGATCGTTTCGTGCCAGGCGCGCGAGGACAATCCGCTCCATGGACCAATGTTCATGGCCGCGATGGCGCTGGCCGCGCGTGATGGCGGCGCCTGCGCTATTCGTGCCAACGGGCCAGAGGACGTCAAGGCCGTCAAGGCTACCGGCCTTCCGGTCATTGGTATCCATAAGGTCTTCGACGAGGCATCACCGGTCTACATCACCCCGACGATCGCCGCCGCAGAGGCATTGTCGGGTGCGGGCGCCGACATCATTGCGCTCGATTGCACGATGCGCCAGCGGAGCGGCGATCCGGCCGATGCCATTATCCAGCATGTGCGAGATACCTTGGGTCTCGAAGTCTTTGCTGATGTGTCTACACTCGAGGAAGGTATGGCGGCCGCCTCAATGGGCGCCACCTATGTCGCGACAACCCTGTCCGGCTATACGGACGCATCTGCGCCGAAGCCCGAGGGGCCGGACTTGGCGCTCATTGCCGAGTTGTCAGCGCGCATCGACATCCCGGTCGTTGCCGAGGGGCGGTTCAATACACCGGAGCTGGCGCGCGCCGCCATAGATGCAGGAGCCCATGCTGTCGTTGTCGGCACGATGATCACCAACCCGCGCGAGATTACCCGCAGCTTTGCGCGGCGTGTTCTGGGGCACTAATGACCGCGATCTATCTCGGCATCGACGTTGGTGGCACGGCCACACGCTGGGTGGCGGTCAACGGCGAAGGCGATGAGATCGCACGCGGGAGCGCGGGCGGGGCCACGGGACATCTGTTCAACCCCGATGAGCGGACCAAACTGAAATCGGTACTCGAGACGATCGCTGGCACTTTGGGCGCAGATCTGCGGCCTCGCGCACTTTCGATCGGCCTCACGGGCTACGGGGTACAGGTGCGGGACGCACTTCGCGCGCTGGTCCGTGAAGTCTTTGGCCTTACAGATGAGGCGATCGCGCTCGATGACGATATCGCCCTAGCGTATCGCGCGGTGTTTGCGCCGGGTGAGGGTCATCTGATCTCGGCAGGAACTGGCTCCATTGGGCTACATCTTCAGCGCGACGGAACGCCGATCCGCGTCGGTGGCCGCGGCATTCTCATAGATGATGGCGGCTCCGGAAGCTGGATCGCGCTCAAGGCGCTCGATCGACTGTATCGCTTGTTCGACGAAACTGGGGGCTTCGACCAGGCGTCGCTCCTCGCCGAAACCGTGTTCTCGGCGATTGGCGGGGACAATTGGGATGCGACGCGGGCGTTCGTTTACGGTGGCGATCGTGGGCGCATCGGAACGCTCGCACAATCGGTCGCGGAAGCCGGCGCCAAGGGCGACCCCGTGGCCGCCGGCATCATCGAAGAGGCCGGCGTGGAGCTGGCCCGGCTAGCTCGCGCCTTGATCTCGCGCACTACACAATTACCGGTGGCGATCGTCGGCGGGATACCGCGCCTTCATGGTATCAAGCCGGAAATAGAAAGAGCGCTCAGCGATCTCGAGGTCTATTTCCCCCAGATCGACGCTGCGCTATCGGCAGCACAACGGGCAGCCACTGCTGCACACAAACAGGAGAACCGATGAGCACCACCGAAACCGCTTCGCAGCGATTTGCCGGCATCGATGACTGGACCAGCCCAGAGCTGGTGGCCGGTATCATTGAGGGCCAGTACGCAGCGATCGCTGCCGTTCAAATGGCGAATGCGCAGATTGCGGCGGCCATCGACCAAGGCGCAGCGCGGCTGGGAGATACGGGCCGCCTGATCTATCTCGGAGCCGGCACATCAGGGCGCATCGCAATGCAGGACGCTGCAGAGCTCCCCCCGACTTTCAACTGGCCCTATGAGCGGGCAATCACGCTGATGGCCGGCGGGCGCGATGCGTTTTTTCACGCCGCAGAAGGCGCCGAGGACAGCGAGGCTTTGGCCATCGAAGGACTTGATGACCTAAAGATCGGGTCGGATGATGTGGTCATCGGTCTTGCGGCAAGCGGACGCACTCCTTTCGCGATCGCCGGGTTAGAACATGCAAAAAAGTCCGGCGCGCTGACCATCGGCATCTTCAATAATCGTGGCGGCAAACTGGGCGACGCTGCCGAGTTGCCCGTTCTTATCGAGACCGGAACAGAGTTTCTTGCCGGCTCCACCCGCATGAAGGCGGGGACCGCGCAGAAGGTGGCGCTGAACTGTATCTCCACCGGCATCATGATCCGGCTCGGCTTCGTTTACAAAGGCATGATGGTCGAGATGCGTCCAACCAATGTAAAGCTGCAGGATCGCGCCGCGAAAATGGTGGCGCAGATCACGGACGCCGACTACGAGACTGCCCGAGAAGCGCTCGACGCCGCACAGGGTAGCATCAAGATTGCCTCCGTGATGATCGCCAAGCATCTCGACGCTTCCGATGCCGAAGCCCTGCTCGATCGGGTGGACGGCAAGCTCGGCCGGGCCCTCGTCTGATCAGCCGGCCACCCTGCCCCCGGTCATCGGTTCGGGGGCGCCGGTAGTTGTCGGAAAGCTTATTGGCAAACCACGCAAGACGCGCGCGGCGAGAAAACCGAAGCACTCCGCTTCGATGGCATCGCCGCGCCAGCCCACAGACTCTGCTGAAACAGCCTCCACGCCAGCCCGCTCGTTGAGCATCTGCATGATGGCCGGGTTGCGTCGGCCACCGCCGCACACAATCAGGCGTTGCGGCCGTTGCGGCAGCAAATCCAGAGCTTTGCCAACTGCTGACGTTGTAAACGCGGTCAGTGTCGCGGCGCCATCTTCGAGGCTGAGGCCATCGGCCATGTCGGCGGTAAAGTCGAAGCGATCAAGGGATTTCGGGAAGGGGGCGCTCAGATATGGATGCCGCAGCAGCTTTTGGAGCCGCGTTTCCGCAACCGTACCAGTGAGCGCCAACCGACCGTCGCGATCCATATCGCCGCCGCCATTGGCGCGCACGAAGTCGTTGATCGGCGCATTGGCAGGCCCCGTGTCGAAGGCGATGACCTCCTCATCTCCGTCGGTCCAGGTGATATTGGCGACGCCACCGAGATTGAGCACTGCAGTATCGCCGGAAGCGCCTAGATCCCTGAGAAGGGCCCGGTGATAGACAGCGGACAACGGTGCGCCCTGCCCGCCGGCTGCAACGTCTGCCGAGCGAAAATCATAGACCACCTTGGTGCCAAGCATCGCGGCCATCAGCTCGCCATCGCCGAGTTGTCGTGTCGCGCCAAGCCGGTCTTTTCGAGGCGCGCGGTGCAAGACGCTCTGGCCATGAAAGCCCACAGCGCCGATGTCCGCCATCTTGAGGCCTTGCGCGCTGACAAATGCCGCAACTGCCTCTGCCTGCGCTTTTGTGAGCGCGGCTTCGGCGCGAGCAAAAATTTCAGGGTCCGGGGGATCAAAATTCCAGATGCGGGCTGCGGCCAGCGTTTCCTGCAGGAGTGAATTTAACTCTGCCCCGTAGGGTGCGAGCGTATAGGCGCCGAACTCTTCGATGCTCTCGCCGTCGGTGCGCAGCAGCGCGATGTCGATATTTCCATCGAGAACCGTGCCGGTCATCAAGCCGATGGTCCAGATTGGCTGCATCGTCAGTCCTTTATGCTTGATTGATCGCGTCACCAACGGCACGCCTGAGGGCAAAGATGCCGCTGTCGAAATGTCGTGTCGGATGAACCCTGTTGGTCAACAGCGTCCAGGCGCGTCCATTCTCGAAATCGATCCATAGGCCAGTGCCGGTAAAGCCGGTGTGTCCGATCGTATCGGCTGTGCAGTGCCCGCCACCGGACCAACCGATATAGGGCCGTTCCCAGCCATGCGTGCGCTTGTCGGAAAGCGGTGTTCGCATCAGCGCAACCGTAGCCGGTGAGACCCGGGACGCGTTCAAAACGCCCTCCGCGAAATCGAGCACCGACGCGACGGTGCCAAAAAGCCCGGCATGCCCCGAGCCTTCGAGCGCTGCGCAGTTATCGTCGTGCACTTCGCCGCACAGTACCCGGTGGCGCCAAACGCAGTCCTCGGTTGCAGCGCTCTGCTCCGGATCGGCGGACCAGGCAAATCCCTTGCCCGCATCCATCTCGCGGATCCATTTTCCTTCAAGCCGTTCAAGCGCAAGGCCAAGCAGGATGTAGTTGATGTCGGAATAGACCGAAGGGCCCGCCCGCCATTCGCGCTGCAAGATGAAGGTCCGCAACAGATCGGGATCGCGCCCATAGGTGTAGATCGGCTCGACCGCCGGGAACGGCGTCTGATGGCCGAGGCATTGACGAAAGGTGATCTTGCGCTCCCAGGCATCGGGATTGTACTGGCGCAAATCCGGGAGCACAGAAATCAGCGGCGCATCGAGATCGATTGTCCCCTGCGCCGCCAATTCGAGAATGCGCACACTGGTGAAAATCACCTTTGTGAGCGACGCCAAATCGAACCAGGTATCCTCACGCATCTCGCGCGCGTTCGGCACGACCTGCGCGCGGCCCTTTGCCAGCACACCTCTCTGGCCCTCGGCATCGATCAGCCCAAGTACACCGCCGGGGATTCGACCGGCTTCAATGGCCTCCGCAACCGGCGCGAAGGCCCTGCCGAGACGCTCTTCATGACTTACGCTGGATACAGATGACATGCGGCCTCGCCTGGGGTTGGGTGTCCATCGATCTGGCGCTGCACTAGGTCCGGCCGCTCGAGCCGGCACACATCCATTACCTTCGGGCATCGGGTGTGAAAGGCACAGCCCGACGGAGGATCTGTCGGATCGGGAAGTTCTCCCGCCAGCTTGATACGCTCTGTGCGCGCAACACCGGGCCGCGGCACGGCTGAAAGCAGAGCCTGCGTATAGGGATGCTTTGGGGCCTGCATGATCTCTTCGGCAGGGCCGACCTCAACGATCCGCCCAAGATACATGACCGCGATACGGTCACTGACGTGGCGGATCACCGAGAGGTCGTGACTGATGAAGATGATCGCCAGCGACAGGCGCTTTTGCAGATCGGCTATCAGATTGATGATCTGGCTCTGAATCGACACGTCGAGCGCGGAGACGGCCTCATCCGCGATCAGCAGTTTCGGGTCGAGCGCCAGGGCTCGCGCAATGGCAATGCGCTGCCGCTGGCCGCCCGAAAACTCGTGCGGGTAGCGGTCTGCAGCATCCTGAGGCAGGCCGACAATGCCGAGCAACTCTTCGACCCGCCGACGCCGCTCAGCCTTATTCCCGCGGCGATGCACAATCAGCGGCTCGCCGATAATGTAGCCGACTGTGTGGCGCGGGTTTAACGAGCCGAACGGATCCTGAAAGATCACCTGCATGTCGCGCCGAACCGCTTTCATTTCGGTCTGCGACAGCCGCGTCAGCGATTTGCCGGCGAAAATAACCTCGCCCGAGCTCGGCTCGATCAGGCGCAGCAGGCTGCGTCCCAGGGTGGACTTGCCGCAGCCGGATTCCCCGACCACTCCAAGGACCTCGCCTTCGTCGACGTGAAGGGACACCTCCGAAACCGCCTGCACTGGTGGCCCGCCCAAATTGGGGTAGGTCTTCGATAGCTTGTTGACTTGTAAAAGGCTCATGCGACGGGGTTCCAGCACCTGGCGCGGTGGGTGCCGCCGACAAGGTCCGGGACCAGCCTTGGGCACTCCTCGACAACCGCGTGGCAGCGCGGGTGGAAGGCGCAGCCTGAGGGGCGGCGGCCTGGGGGCGGCACCGCTCCGGGAATCGCCGGAAGGTCGGTGCCGGGGGGATTGGATGCCGGAATGGTGCGCAGCAGCGCCTCAGTATAGCGATGACGCGGATGGCCGAACAAATCCTCGGCGCTTGCAGTTTCAACGATGCGCCCGCCATACATTACGGCGACCCTGTCGCAATATTGCGAAACGACGCCAAGATCGTGGGTGATCAGCAAGACCGCCATGCCGGTCTCGCGCCTGAGATCGTCAATCAGATCAAGAATCTGCGCTTGAACCGTGACATCGAGTGCTGTTGTCGGCTCGTCGGCGATCAGAAGCTTCGGCTCACAGGCAAGCGCCATCGCGATCATGACGCGTTGACGTTGACCGCCGGAAAGCTGGTGCGGATAGCGGCGCAATGCGGCGCTCGGCCCCGGGATGCCGACGCGCTCCAGCAATTCGACAGCACGCGCCTCGGCAGCGGACGACGAGATTTCGCGGTGGAGCAGCAACGTTTCGGCGATTTGCTCGCCGATGGTGAACACGGGGTTCAGCGAGGTCATCGGCTCCTGAAAGATCATCGAAATGCGGTCGCCGCGCAATTTCTCGAGCGCCCGCTCGGAGTACTCGAGGACATCCTCGTTTTCGAACAGTATCCGGCCACCTGCAACCCGCATGGGGGGCTCGGCCAATAGCCGCATGATCGACAACGCCGTCACAGACTTGCCGCAGCCCGACTCGCCGACAAGGCCGACCATCTCACCCGGCGCGATGCCAAGCGATACGTCCTCGATCACCGCGTTGCCGCCAACGGTGATCTTGAGATCCTCGATGTCGAGAAGAGGCTGCTGGCTCATCGCACTCGCTGTTTTGATTGAAGTCCCGCGAGGCTACGCGAGATGCTTGCCATGTCCAAACTAATACCATAGCGTCAGCGAAGTCCAGACTGGTCTTATACTGGACCTATTCAAACCGGCGCAGCCGCGCCTTCTCCGGGGAGGGAGACATGACATTGAAATCGCTTGGTGCAACCCTGCTGGCGACGTCCGTACTCACCGGCGGCGCTATGGCCGCAACGCTCGACGTTGCAATCGACTCGTCGCCTGCGGGCCTCGATCCGCACCTGATCACTGCCTTCAACTCGGTGGTGATCGTTCAGAGCAATATTTACGAGGGACTGACGGCTATCGACAGCAATTTGTCGGTCGTGCCGGGACTCGCGGAATCCTGGGACATCTCGGATGACGGGCTGACCTACACTTTCCATCTCCGCGACGGCGTCGTATTCCACGACGGCTCCGAGATGACCGCGGAAGACGTAGCGGCATCGATCCGCCGGGTTCAGGCCGAAAATACCGGCTCCCCACTTGCCAGCCGCGTTTCGCCCATCACTGACATGGAAGTAGTCGATCCGCAAACGATCGCACTGACTCTCGATGCCCCGTTTGCGCCGATCCTGTCGTCGCTGTCGGGCATCGCAATCGTACCGGCTGAGCTCGAGGATGACATCGACAGCCTTCAGCAGGAGCCAGTCGGCACCGGTCCATTCGCGTTCGCGGAATGGCAGCCGAACGGCTTTATTCGTCTTGAAAAGAACGACGAGTACTACGTTGCCGACCAGCCGCAGCTCGACGAGGTGGTGTTCAACTTCGTACCAGAGGCCGCAACCCGTCAGGTCGGCATTGTCAGTGGCGAATATGACCTGCTGCCAGGTATTGACCCGGCCACTGCTTTGCAGCTGCAGGGCCAGCCGAATGTCACAGTCGAGGAAACGCGCGATATCTCCTATACGCTTGTGGGCATGAACGCGTCGCAGGAGCCGTTCGATGACCCGTTGGTACGCGAGGCTGTCAACCTCTTGCTCGACCGGCAGGAAATCATCAACGGCGCGCTGTTCGGTGCCGGTGTCCCCGCCGGTCCGCTTTCGCCGGCGCTAGCTGACTGGGCGCTCGATACCTCGGAATTCTCCTGCTATTCGCACAATGTCGAAGAAGCCAAGGCCTTGCTCGAAGAGGCTGGCGTCGAGACGCCGGTGCAGGTCTCGATGAACGTCCTGCCCCGCCAGGACGCCCGCGATATCGCCCAGGTCGTGCAGCAGCAGCTCGCTGAAGGCGGCATCGAAGTCGAACTGCTCAACCAGGAGATCGGCCAGTTCGTTCAGGATTGGCGCAATTCCAACTTCGACATGTTCGTCTCGGCGAATGGTGGCAGCCCGGATCCGGACGAGTATTTCTACCGGACCTTCATCGGTGGCGGCTCGACCAATGTCTTCCACTACGATGATGCAGAGATCAATGAGTGGCTGGAGGCGGGCCGCTCCGAGACCGATCAGGCTGCCCGCAAGGAGATCTACGATCAGGTGCAGACCAAGCTTGCCTGCGAGGGCCCTGTCGCGCACGTCGCCTATGGCACGCTGTACACGGCCGTGAACGACCGGGTTGAAGGTTTCGAGATCTATCCGAACGGTCGCCTGACCAGCCTCGTCAACGTGACGGTCAGCGAGTAGTCGACCCGCCGGCCGGCATTCTGTGCCGGCCGGCCTCGCAGGAGTTCAGATGTCCCAGCGTTTTCTTCTCGGGCGGCTGCTTGACCTCGCAGTGGTGCTGTTCGGGATATCGGTTGTGGTGTTCCTGATGATCCGGCTGATCCCAGGTGATGCCGTGGCGATCATGCTGGGCGCAAACACCGACATCACACCCGAACGCGTTGCGGCACTGGAGTCGCGGCTGGGGCTCGATCAGCCGATCCTCATCCAGTACGGAAACTGGATCTGGGGAGCGCTACGAGGTGATTTCGGTACTTCGGTGTGGACCGGACGGCCGGTGGCGCAAGAAATCGCTGCCAATATCTGGCCGACGCTAGAACTCACACTCCTCTCCATTCTTGTCGGCGCGGGTCTATCCATACCGCTCGGCGCCTTCATGGCCTCGGCGCGCGGCAAGGGAGCCGAGGTCGCGGTGCGCATTGGTGCCATTGCAGGGCTGACAATCCCGTCATTCTGGCTGGGAATCGTCTCGATCTTTGTGCTGTCGAAACTCTTTCCGGGTTTTCAGGCGCTCGGCTATGTACCCTTCACGGAGGATCCGCTGGGGAATTTGCAGCGCATGATCCTGCCGGTCATCGCGCTCAGCCTGCCGATGCTCGCCAACCTGTCGCGGCTGGTGCGCTCGGCCATGCTGGATGCGCTCGGACAGGACTATATCCGCACGGCCAAGGCGAAAGGCGCCAGCAAGCGCCGCCTGATCTACAAACACGCACTGCGCAACGCGTTGATCCCCTACATAACGAGCGTTGGTGTCGCCGCAGGTTACCTGCTGGGGGGCGCGATTGTCGTGGAACAGGTGTTTGCAATACCGGGGCTCGGGCGGCTGGTGCTGGGGGCCATCTCGGAACGCAATTATCCTCTGGTGCAGGCCACGATCCTCGTGATGACGGCGGCCTTCGTGATCGTCAATTTCCTCGTCGACCTGCTCTATGCAGTGATTGATCCGCGGGTTTCGAAATGACCGCTTTCTACGCCCGTAACAAGCTTCTCAGCTTTGCCATCGCGCTGGTGGTCCTGCAGCTCGTTGCCGCAATATTTGCCCCTTTTCTTGGGCTCCAGGACCCTTTCGCGCAGGTCATGGTGGCGCGGATGCAAGGGCCGAGCACGGCCAATCTGCTCGGGACCGACCAGCTCGGACGGGATGTGCTGGCGCGCATCATTTACGGCTATCGCACGTCACTGCTGACCTGTCTGACGGCGGTGTCGCTGGCTCTCGTTGTCGGCGGGCTTATCGGGATGCTCGCCGCCTATTATCGAGGCTGGTTCGACCGCATCGTCATGCGGCTGATGGACATTCTCTTTGCCTTCCCGATCATGCTGCTGGCCATTGCTGTGATCGCGGTTCTGGGGCCTACGTCGTGGAGTGCGGCTCTAGCCATTGCCATCGTCTATACGCCGATTTTTGCACGGCTTTTGCGTGGGCCGGCGCTGGTGATCTGCGAGAGCGAGTACGTCAATGGCGCCAAGGCCATCGGCGCATCGAACTGGCGCATCATCCTTATTCATCTTCTCCCCAACCTCGCCTCTGTCATTCTCGTCCAGACCAGCCTGCTGCTTTCTGCTGCCATTCTGGTCGAAGCGTCGCTGTCCTTTCTCGGTCTCGGAGCGCAGCCGCCAACGCCGTCGCTCGGGCTCATGCTGTCCGAGGGGCGGAACTTCCTGCTGCTGTCTCCATGGCCCGCCGTCTTCGCCGGATTTGCCATCCTCCTGCTATCGTTCGGCTTCAACCTCTTGGGCGACGCACTGCGCGACACGCTCGATCCGCGGCTGCGCGGCGCATCCTGAATGGACACGATGCACCTCGATACGGCCTCGAAGGTTCTCGCGTACCTGCCTAGCCGCGGCACATCCAGCGATCCGCTCTACATGCAACTGGCTTCGGCCCTGCGCGTGATGGTCGAACGCGGCGAACTGCGTGGTGGCGAGGCCCTGCCCTCGGAACGCTCGCTGATGAAAGCCACCGGCTATAGCCGTGTGACGGTCCGCAGCGCCGTAGAGGATCTGTTCCGCGACGGGCTGATCTACAAGCGCCCTGGTGCTGGCTCGTATGTATCACCGCTTGTCGATCAGCCGCTTTCGGTCCTGATCGGGTTCAGTGCCGACATGCAACGGCGCGGTGCTCGGGCCAGTTCGAGGCTGCTGGAAAAGTCTGTCGGCGCCCCGCGCCCGGATGAAATGGTCAAGCTTGGATTGTCCTCTGGCGAAACCGTTGTACGCCTGTCACGCGTTCGGCTGGCGGACGATACGGCTTTGGCGATCGAGCGTGCGGTGGTGCCATCAGGCGCAGTAGACCCCGACACGATTGCAGGATCTCTTTACGATGCTCTGCGCGCCAGCGGAAACATGCCAGTGCGAGCTCTACAGCGCCTGCGCGCGGCAATTGCCGACAGAACCGAGGCCGAGCTCCTTGGCATTTCCACCGGAAGCCCGGTGCTTCATATCGAGCGGCACGCCTTTCTGGCAAATGGCCGCGCTATCGAGGTGACCCGCTCCTCCTATCGCGGCGATCGGTACGATTTCATTGCCGAACTCAAGCTTGAGAGTTGAGCTAGTACGTCGTGCGCCCGCCTGACAGGTCAAAGACCGAGGCAGTGGTGAAGCTGTTCTCCTTCGAAACGAGCCAGGCCACCATCGCAGCTGCCTCCTCGACCTCAAGAAAACGGCCGCGCGGAATGCGCACCCGCATATATTCGATAAACTCCTCGGTGAGGCTGTCGAGAATCCGGGTCTTGGCTGTAGCCGGCGTTATGGCGTTTACCGCGATGTCATAGCCGGCCAGTTCCTTGCCCAAGGATTTGACTAGACCGATGACGCCGGCTTTGGCCGCCGAATAAGCCGCAAGATTGGGGTTCCCCTCCTTGCCCGCAACCGAGGAAATATTGACAATACGCCCGTAATTTCGGGCTTTCATCGATGGAATGACCACCCGATTGACGTAAAATGTCCCGTTGAGGTTGACCTCGATAACCTGACGCCATTCTTCCGGGTCGAAGGTTTCGAGTGGGCCGTTCCGTCCTGCAATACCAGCCGAGTTCACGAGAATTGATACCGGCCCCAACGCCGCCTCGGTTCGTTCGTGTGCCTCTTCCAGTCCCGGCAGATCTGTAATGTCGACGAGTCGAGCTTCCGCCCCCTCTCCCAACGCTTCAACTGCACGATCGAGCATTGCTGCATCGCGATCCCATATGCTCACCTTGGCACCCGACTGCAGTAGGCGGCGTGCCATGGCCAACCCCAGCCCCTGCGCACCACCGGTCACCACTGCCGTTTGCTGATCAAGGTCTATCTGGTTCATGTCCGTCTCCGTGCATTGCAAGCCATAAGCCTCGGCATACCTTCCGGCTGCGTCCGAAGAAAGCCCAACGACGTATTGGCAGCGCCGGTGGCGGTCTATATTGCTGGAATTATCGTCAATCCGGATTCTCATGAGCACCATTACCGCAACTTTGGCCAGCATCCGCGCGATGCCGACGGCTCGCCTCGGCATCCTGATGATGCTGACGGGCATGCTGTTGTTTTCCATCAATGATGCAATCGGCAAGTGGATGGTGGCGAGTTATTCAGTGTGGCAGGTGCTTGTGTTGCGCAGCATCGGTGCCCTGCTGGTGCTTTTGCCGTTCCTCTGGCGCCGAGGCTTTCAGGTCCTCTTGCAGGTGGACAGACCCGGTGCTCAAATCCTGCGCGTCGTTTTCTCGACAGTGGAGGTCATCTGCTTTTACTGGGCAGTTTATTACCTGCCACTGGCAGACGTGATGACATACTGGCTCGCGGCCCCGATTTATGTCGCAGCCATGTCGCCGTTTCTTCTTGGAGAGCGTGTAGGGCCGGTGCGTTGGACCGCCATTATCTGCGGTTTCATCGGCGTGTTGGTGGCGCTTGAGCCATCTCGCGCCTCGCTCTCCCCGGCCGCCGCAATATCGATCGTTGGCAGCCTGACTTTCGCGTTGATGATGATTACCGGCCGCACGCTGCGCGGAACTCCCGATATTACTCTGGTGTTCTGGCAGATACTGGGTGGCGGGCTGGCCGGGCTGGTGATCGCGCCATTAACATGGGTTAATCCTGCGCCTACCGATCTTTTGCTTTTGGGGCTGCTTGGGGTAATCGCCATGCTGGCACATACCTGCGTCAATCGCGCCCTAAAGCTGGCAGACGCCAACGCCGTCGCGCCATATCAATACACACAGTTAGTCTGGGCGATCGCGCTTGGCTGGTTCGTGTTTGCTGAGGTGCCTCGTCCCGCAATGTTGCTCGGGTCGGCGATCATCGTCGCCGCAGGACTTTTCATATTTTTCCGCGAGAGGCGCGTTGCCCTCAGGGGCTGAGCCGCATTTGATCCAATCTTCGCGATCGTCGCAAAACCATTCTCGCAGGCAGGAACCAAGCCGCACCCGCCCCGTTTGCGCCAAAGTACAGCCTTATTTTACGGGAGTGACACATGGCGGGGCGCGATCACGATACGCCGAGCAAAGGATTTGGCTTTTGGTGGGCCATCCTGCTTGGCGCCATAATTACCCTACTCGGAATTGCGATTTTTGGCGGAGGCATCTGGCTGCTGACGCTCGGGGGTACATGGTACTACCTATTCGCCGGGATCGGCCTGCTTCTCACTGCATACTTTCTTTTTCGGCGGTCGATGGGCGCCGTCTGGGTGTACCTCCTCACCTTCGTCGGAACGGTAATCTGGGCCCTTTGGGAAAAAGGGTTTGATGGCTGGGCGCAAGTTCCCCGTCTTGTGGCGCCCAGTATCGTGCTTGTCCTCGTTCTGCTGACAATTCCTGCATTGCGCAGTCGGGCTGGTGCAGGTCGTGGAGCGTTTGCTGCCGGCGTGGCCGGACTATTTGCGCTCGGCGCCTCTGGCGCCGTGCTCGTGACATCTCAGGGGGACGCTGTTGTCGCGCAGGAAACGCAGGCACCTGTCGTTGAATTGCCGGAGCCTTTGAATGAAGACGAAGCCTCTGCAGAAACCGGCGCCCCAGTTGGCGAAGAGACCGTCAGCAACGAGGTAGACGAGACACCTGCCACGCCAAGCGCACGGCCGGAAGACACGGTAGAAGGCGAGACCGACGCGCTTATTCAGTCCGATGAGGCTACGGACGCTACGACCGAAAGCCCGGATCCAGAAGAGGTTCCAGCCGATCTTGGCGTCAATAGTCCTGACACCGGCGAAGGCACCGCAGGACTCGAGCCACCGCAGCCGGAAAACGAAGAAGGCACTGAAGGCGGTGGTGAAGAGATTTCGCTGGTTTCCATGACGCCGGAGGAACAGTTGGACGTCGGGGCCAACTGGCCCGCCTATGGCGGAACCTATCGCGCCAATCGTTACTCTCCGCTGTCCCAGATCACGCCGGAAAATGTTGATCAACTGGAGCGCGTCTGGACGTTCGAAACCGGCGATATGCCTTCGGAAGAAGCCGAGGGGCGATATTCTCCTGAAAACACCCCGCTGAAGGTTGGCGATGACATTTATGTCTGTTCGGCAATGGGGATCGCGATTGCCGTTGATGCAGCGACTGGCCTTGAAGAGTGGCGTTTCGACCCGGAGGTTCCGGTGGACGCTATCCCGTACGGCGCAACCTGCCGCGGAATGGCTTACTATGAAAATCCCAACGCCGACAGCCCGGACGATCTGTGCGCTCAGCGCATTATCTGGGGCACTCTCGATGCACGCCTTATCGCCGTTGATGCGCGGCTCGGTCAGCCATGCGAGGACTTCGGCTTGAACGGCGAGGTCTATCTTGAAGAAGGCCTCGGAGACACCGTGCCGGGCTGGTATGCCGTGACGGCTCCGCCGGTCATCGTGCGTGGCGTTGTCGTTACTGGCGCGCAGGTCAATGACGGGCAGGCCGAGGACTCTCCGTCGGGCGTTGTCCGCGGATACAACGCGATCACCGGGGAACTTGCCTGGGCTTGGGATCTCGGCAACCCGGATAACCGTGCTGAGCCTGCCGAGGGCGAAGTTTACACGCGCGGCACGCCAAACATGTGGACAATGGCGGCGGCCGATGAAGAGCTGGGCCTCGTCTACCTGCCGCTCGGCAATTCGGCAGTCGACTATTACGGCTCCAACCGTTCCGAGGCCGAAAACGAGTACTCGACATCGCTCGTGGCCGTCGATGCAACGACCGGCGACGACGTCTGGCACTTCCAGACCGTCCATCGCGACGTCTGGGACTATGATCTCGGGTCTCAGCCGAGCCTCGTGGAATTTCCGACTGACGAGGGCACGGTTCCGGCCATCATCCTGAGCTCGAAGCAGGGTGACATCTATATTCTCAACCGCGAGACCGGCGAGTCGCTGTTCGAGGTCGAGGAACGCGAGGTGCCGACCGACATGGGCGTCGAGCAGGATTACCTGTCGCCCACACAGCCGTTCTCCACATACCACACGCTTGCCTTCCCCAGGCTCGAGGAGAAGGACATGTGGGGCATGTCGCCACTGGACCAGCTCTGGTGCCGCATCCAGTTCCGCATGGCCAACTACGAGGGCATGTATACGCCGCCCACGGCCGATGGTCGGTGGATCCAGTATCCCGGCTACAACGGTGGTCAGGATTGGGGATCAATGGCAGTCGATACGGAACGCGGCGTGCTGATCGCAAACTACAACAACATGCCAAACTACAATCGGCTGATCCCTCGCGAAGAGGCTGAAGAGATGGGTGTCCACGCCATCTTCGAGCCGGAGTATCAGCCGGGCGGCGCGGAGGCAGGTCCACAACTGGGTTCGCCTTACGCTATCGCGATCAATGCCGGCTGGCGTGTTCCCTTCACCGGCTTGCTCTGCACGGAGCCTCCCTATGGCGGCATTCGCGCAATCGATCTTGAAACCGGTGAAACCATTTGGGACCGCCCACTCGGGACCGCGCGCAACAACGGTCCTTTTGGGATCCCGTCCCGCCTGCCACTCAACATCGGCACGCCCAACAATGGTGGTCCGATCATCACCGAGAGCGGCCTCATCTTCGTCGCGGCGGCCACCGACGGTCTGATCCGGGCTATCGATGTCGCAACAGGCGAGACTGTGTGGGAGGACACGCTGCCAGCCGGCGGACAGACGACGCCGATTTCCTACGAAGTTGGTGGCCGCCAGTTCATCGTGCTGGCTCCGGGTGGCCACCACTTCATGGAAACGCCGATCGGCGATGAAGTGATAGCCTGGGCCCTGCCCGAGGATGTTGTTGAAGACTAGGAAAAGAGGGCCGGCGATGCCGGCCCTTCACCGACTGGCGCATGACAAGAGCCAGCTTCGCAGATTACTGTCTTGCGACCCGCCGCCGGCGGGTCGCTTTATGTGTAGCCCTTTCACCGCGGAGACCGGATGACCGTCCTGATCCTGAAGTTCGTACACCTTGCGGCCATCGCGGTGTGGGCGGGTGGGCTGATCAGCCTTCCCTTCATCTACAACCAGCGGGCCGGTCTCAAGCAGGACGCGCTCTTCCGGTTGCACCTCTTCACCCGGTTTTTCTACGTGGCGCTGGTGTCGCCTGCCGCGTTCGTGGCGATCGCATCCGGCACGGCATTGATTTTTGTTCAAGCCACGTTCATGCCGTGGTTCTCGTTGAAGCTATTGCTGGTCGCAGCAATGACGCTGGCGCACATTTTGTGCGGCCTGACGATTCTTTGGTTGTTCGAACCGGAGAAGGCCTATCCGGGCTGGCGCGCCGTGACCATGACCAGCGCCGTGGTGCTGATCGTGTCGGGCATTCTGTTCATCGTGCTGGGCAAACCGTCAATCAATCAAGTCGATGATTTCAACGGCTTGTTTCAGCCCGGTGAACTGGGGCGCATTGCTGGCAATATGTTTGAACAGCTTACTGCTTGGTCGATATGAGTAGGCCGACCCCATGATCCAGCACCAATTTGCCGCCATGCCAGCCAGCAAACGCTGTGGCCACGGACGCCAGAAACGACAGCAGCAACCCGTGCGGAAGAATGTCCTCGGGATGATAGACGCGGAAACCCCAATTGGCGCCAGCGATGGACACCAGCACCATTGCGGCTACGGCGTGGTTCCAACTGGCCACGCGCACCCTGATCCCCGGAACCAGCAGCAATTCGGCCGTTCCGGCAAGCGCTGCGAGCACGCCGAACAGGAAGGCGAATCCGGACGAGTAGATTCCAACGCGCACCCAGAACGGATCGCCGCTCCACCAGTACAGGAGATCAACTCCGAACGTGCTAATGACAAGGGCAATGGGGAAGTGCACCATCATGGCGTGGATGGGGTGTCCCGCAACTGCGATAGCCGAACCGACGTCCTTTTCTGCAATCGCCCTTATGCCTGGATTGGGATGGTCGGGACGCGCTTCCGCCGGGCTTTCCTCGGAGCGGATCTCTTCTTCCTGTTCCCGTTGCGCTTCGCGTTCGGCCATCATCGATACTCGCTGGTTCGTCTATTCAGTCTAGCCGCAATGCTCGGCGCCGTCACCGGTTGCGCAGCACCGCTGTCTACGCTCGACCCTGCAGGGCCCAGAGCCTCCATCCTCGCCAATCTGTGGTGGATCATGTTCGTCGGCGCTATGGCTCTGTTCGCTCTCTTGATGGTGCTGCTGTATGCGAGCCATCGCTGGCAGACCGCGATGCAAAAGCTCTCGCCCGGGCAGTGGATCGTAGCGGGCGGCCTGCTCCTGCCGTTGCCCGTTCTGGTCGCACTCACCGTTTCGGCGCTCTTGATCGGCGAGCAATTCCTGGCCCGGCCAGCCGACGGCAGCGAACCCACTCGCGTTATTGCTGCGGCGGAACGATGGCAGTGGACTTTTTCCTATCCCGATGTGCCAGGCGCAGCAACGACGGACAACCTTCTGCACATTCCAGCCGGCGTACCGGTCCTGGTGGAGGTGGTTGGCCGCGATGTCATCCATTCGTTCTGGATACCGCGTCTCGGTGGCAAGATGGACGCCATCCCTGGCCACACCAATACCACTCTCATCGAGGCTGACGAGCCCGGCCGATATTACGGCGTCTGCGCTGAATACTGCGGTGTGGGACATGAGACGATGCGATTCATTGTCGAGGCGCATCCGGTGGATGAGTTCGCCGCTGCACTCGGGGGAGAAGAGCAATGACAGGCTCGACTGACACGGATGGTGGCGTGGTCGCCGTCAGGTTGCACAGCCAACTTGAATCCATATGGGGCACGCCGGGCGGATGGGCGCGCTTGTCCGCGGTCAATCACAACATTGTCGGCAAGCGCTTCATGGTTCTGGCGCTGACCTTTTTCTCCATCGGTGGCATTCTTTCGATGCTGATCCGAGCGCAGCTGGCAACGCCTGACAGCGCGTTTATAGGGCCCGAACTCTATAACCAGGTCTTCACCATGCACGGCACGGTAATGATGTTCCTGTTCGCGATCCCGATGTTCGAGGGCTTCGCGATCTACATGCTGCCGAAAATGCTGGGGGCCCGTGACCTCGCGTTCCCACGGCTGACCGCCTACGGGTTTTGGTGTTACCTGTTCGGAGGCAGCATCCTGATCGTGGCGATGGTGCTCGGCTATGCGCCGAACAGCGGCTGGTTCATGTATACGCCGCTGTCCTCCAACGTCTACACGCCTGGCATCAACTCGGATGTCTGGCTTTTGGGCATAACCTTCGTTGAAATCTCCGCCGTTACCGCTGCGATCGAGATCACCGTCACCATCCTCAAGATGCGCGCCCCGGGCATGTCGCTCGATCGCATGCCGTTGTTCGCCTGGTACATGTTGGGTACCTCAGGGATGATGCTGGTGGGCTTTCCGCCGCTGATCCTAGGCTCGATCCTTCTCGAAATGGAAAGGGCGTTCGACCTGCCCTATTTCGATCCGACGCGCGGCGGCGATCCGCTGTTGTGGCAGCACCTGTTCTGGCTGTTCGGACATCCTGAAGTCTACATCATTTTCCTGCCGGCGGCCGGGGTGCTCTCGACGATCATTCCGGTGTTTGCGCAGCGCCCCATCATTGGCTATCGCGCAATCGTCGTCGCCATTATCGCAATGGCCTTTCTCAGCTTCGGGCTGTGGGTTCACCACATGTTCACGGTCGGCATCCCGCACCTCGCGCTCGCCTTCTTTTCAGCCGCGAGCGCGCTTGTGACCATCCCAACGGCAGTGCAGATTTTTGCCTGGATCGCCACCCTCTCCTACGGAAAACCACGCTTCGAAGTGCCCATGCTCTATGTGGCCGGTTTTTTTGCGGTGTTCGTTCTCGGCGGCCTAACGGGTGTGATGCTGGCAATGGTGCCCTTCAACACGCAGGCGCATGACAGCTATTTCGTCGTCGCCCATCTGCATTACGTGCTGGTCGGCGGGTTCGTGTTTCCGATGCTGGCGGGGCTTTACTACTGGCTGCCGCACATCACCGGCCGGTTAAGCGTACACCGCCTCTCGATCCCCGGCTTCTGGCTGATCTTTATCGGGTTCAACCTTACCTTCTTCATGATGCACCTGACAGGCCTGATGGGCATGCCACGGCGCATATCGACCTACCCGTCCTCGTTCGGCTGGGATTGGCTCAACCTGCTGTCCTCAATCGGCGGGTTCATCCTGACCATGGGCTTTGCCCTGGTTTTGGCCGACCTGGTGTTGCAGACGCGGTTCGGCAAGCGTCAGGTTCGCGACCCTTGGGATGCTGCAACGCTCGAGTGGGCAACTGCCACACCGCCGCCATCCTACAATTTTGCGTCCCTGCCGCACATTGATCGGCGCGCCGATCAGTTAAAGCCGAAGGAGGCCGGTCCGGCCTTGGCCACCGGCGCCGGCTATCTCGGCTTCTCGCGCGGCAGGCAGGAAACCTTGGCGGTCGATATGACCACTGGCCGGGTGGAGCACCTCATGGTGCTGCCACAGCGCACCTATCTGCCACTGCTTACAGCGCTCGTGACGGGGGTCTTTTTCCTGTCGCTCCTGTTCAAGGTCTACTGGTTGACACCGTTCGCTGCGCTTGCGGCTGTCGCAATGTTCTGCCTATGGCCGGCCGCGCTTGGGGAGAAAAAGGACCTCGGCCCGATCGACATCGGCAATGGCGAGGCTGTGCCCTCGAGTGAAGAAACACACTACAACCTGACCGTGATGGCCAACATCACCGCGGTGATCGTCGACGCGACGCTATATGGCTCATTGCTTTTCGGCGCGCTCTATCTCTTGGTGGTGGCACCCGGCTGGTCGGAAACGTTAAGCCTTGCCCCGCCTTCGCCGATGCTTGTTCTGGCGTTGGTTTTCAGCGCTGCGGGAACGGCACTTGCATGGCTGGCGCGCAAGCAGACCGAGCGTGGGCGGAACCCGATGCTGGTTCAGGGCGGTGCGTGTCTGTCGCAGCTCCTCGCTGCTTGTTTGCTTAGTGCATTGGCATTCACCATTCCGGATCTCTTCACCCATGCACGCGGCGCGATCAGCTTCGCCATTCTGGTCTATATGAGCCTACATTGCGCCGTTGCGGCGTTGATCAGTGGTCACTGTGTCTGGCGCATGCGCGGTGGCTATGTCTCAGCCAGACGCCAGACGGATCCGAGGCTTTCCGTCATCTGGCAGGGCTATGCGCTGGCGTGTGCCGTGCTGGGGCTGCTGTTCGTACAGTTGCTGGCCGGCGTTGGAGGACTCCAATGAGCGAGACCGCAATAGGCCCGCGCCGAGTCATGCTGCTACTTGCAGGCTTTATCGTCTGGTCAGGTAGTTTTGTCGGCCTTTATACGCTGCAGGCGCTGGGCTGCAGGTTCGGCTGGCACACCATCACTGTCGGGCTGTTCGATTTGCACCGCATCCTGCTTGTCGCCGGTTTTGTGGTGGCGATAGCGGTGCAAGTAGCGACACTGCTGCTGATCTGGCGGGCCCGCGGCGGCCCGCAACCACAGCCGTTCCTCCAACAGACCGGATTATGGGCGGCGACAGCGGCGCTGGGCGCCGCTGTCCTCGTTTACGCGCCGACGCTGTTTATCAGCGCCTGCACCTGATCGTCAGGTGGCGTAGTTGCCCTGAGCGGCCGCTTCCAGCGCATCATCCGGGATGTCGTCAAACGAAGCGTAATTGAGGTTGTAGAGTTTCGAGTACAGGCCACCTTGCGCCATCAGTTGGTCGTGGTTGCCGGTTTCGATCAACTGCCCGTTCTGCAGCACAATGATCCGGTCCGCACCGCGTATGGTTGCCAGCCGGTGCGCGATGACAAGCCCGGTGCGCCCTTCCAGCAGACGGATGAGCGCCTTCTGGATCAGCATTTCTGTGTAGCTGTCGATGTTTGCAGTCGCTTCATCGAGCACAAGGATCTTCGCATCAGCGACGAGTGCTCGGGCAAAGCTGATCAGCTGGCGCTGACCGAGGGACAGGTTGCCGCCGCGCTCGCCCAGTTCCGTGTCGTAACCTTCCGCCAGGTCCATGATGAAGTCATGAGCACCCACGGCCTTGGCCGCCTCGATCACATCATCAAGCGTCGCGTCGCGCTTTTGGTAGCGAATGTTCTCGAACACGGTGCCGGTAAACAGGAACGGCTCCTGCAACACCATTGCAACCTGATGACCGAGCGACTCCTGGGTGAGATCACGTACATCGTGCCCGCCCACCAATACGCGCCCCTCTTGCACATCGTAAAAGCGGTGCACGAGCGCCATGGCGCTCGACTTGCCGGAGCCAGTAGGGCCGACCAGCGCAACGGTCTCGCCGGGATTTACCTTAAAGTTGACGTCCTTCAGCACTGGCTGGCCAGGATTGTAGCCGAAGGTGACGTTCTGAAACTCGACCGAGCCATCCATTTGCGGCGACAGAACCTTGGCGTCCGGCTTGTCCGTAATGTCGAGATCGACATCCAGCACTTCTGTCAGTCGTTGACCCGAGGCCATTGCCCGCTGCATCACCGAGTACTGCATGGTCAGCGACCGGATAGGGTCGAAAAAGCGCTGAATGTAAAAGAGGAAAGCGACCATCACGCCGACATCGAGTGAATTGTTCAGCACCATCGAACCGCCAACTACAACGACGACGGCCATGGCCATGCCGGTCAGCGTATCGACGATCGGAACCATCACCTGCGCGTAGCGCGATGCGATGAGATGCGTCTTAAGGTTCTGGTGGGCTTTATCGTCGAAGAGCTGAAAGTTGACCTGCTGGCGATCCATCGACTGCACCGCACGCACGCCATGAATGCCCTCGGCCAAGGCCCCGTTCGTGAGCGAGTTTGTCTCGTGCGCGCGCATAAAGGCCTTGCGCGCCCGCGGCAGCCAAAAAATGCGCACGATGAAGAGTATGGGCAGCACCGAAAGGGTCAGAAGGCCAAGCCGGAAATCCAGCCAGAGCATGACGAAAACGATGCCGAACAGCAGCACGATATCGCCGATCGAGAGCACTGAGGTTTCGAGGAACTCCTGCATCGAGTTGACGTCGCCTTGCAGGCGCGACATCAGCCGACCGACTTCCGTCTTGTCCATGAAGGATAGCGACACTTTCTGCAGGTGGCCGAACATTGACCGGCGGATATCGAAGAGCACGTTCTCGGCCACCTGGCCGACCGTGTTCTCCTGCACAAAGCTCGCAGCGAAATTGATCAGAATGGCGATGGCAAAGGCAATCCCCGCCCACATCAAGGCGCTATGGTCGACATTGCCAGGGGTCATGCCATTGTCGATGGCGTAGCGAATGATCAGCGGGATCACCAGCTGCGTGCCTGTAAACACAAGCACCGCGCCCACTGCCAGGTAGACCTTCGACTTATATGGGCTGACAAAATTCCAGATCCGGCGCACGACCTTGCCATCGAACACCTTGCCGAACATTTCCTCCTCGACCCTCGTCGAGCCGACGACAGCCCGTGGCGGCCGACGACCATCTTCACGCACGTCATTGCGTTCAGTTTCGAGCTCCTCCGCCATTAGTCCTCGGCCTCCTTATTGGCCTGTTCGGTCGTGTCTTCCAGCATGTCGTCGCCAGGCCGGATCTGCAGGTCGTAAAGCGCCTTGTATCGACCACCCTTGGCCAGCAATTCCTCGTGTGTTCCGCGCTCGACGATCTCTCCATCTTCAACGAACAGGATTTGGTCGGCATGCATCAGCGAGCTGAGCCGGTGCGCCACGATGATCGTCACACGGTCCTTGGCGAAGCGCTTCATGGCGCTGCGAATGCGCTGTTCGGTGGCGGCATCGATTGCAGCGGTCGAGTCGTCGAACACCATCACAGCCGGCCGCAGCATCAAGGTGCGGGCAATCGAGAGACGCTGACGCTGCCCGCCGGACAGAGAAACCCCACGCTCGCCGACAACCGTGCCATATTGCGAGGGTAGGCCCAGGACGTAGTTGTGGAGCTGTGCGAACTCACTCGCACGCTCGATGCGATGCTCCTTCGCCCACGGATCTCCGTAAGCGATGTTGTTTTCGATCGTCGTGGTGAACAGGAACGAATCCTGCTGCACAACGGCTACAGCCTGCCGCAACGATGCAAGCGTCGCCTTCGAGATATCCTGGCCGTCAATCGTTATGGAGCCACCGGTCGTGTCGTAAAAGCGCGGGATCAAATGCGCGATCGTCGATTTGCCGCTTCCCGGCGGGCCGACGATACCGATGGTCTCGCCTTTGCGGCCCTCGAAGCTGATATGTTTCAACGCTGGCCGTTCCGGCGCGTTGGGATAGGCAAAGTCGACATTGTCGAAGCGCAGCGTTCCTTCCGTGACCTCGAGCTTTTGCGCGTCCGGTGCGTCCTTGACCTGAATGTCGAGATCGAGCAGCGAAAACAGCCGCGAGCCGCAGGTGGATGCGCGCGCAAACGAGTTCACCATCATGCCGAGTTGGCGGACCGGCATCTGCAGAATGGTCATGAAGGTCAGGAACGACGCGAGCGTACCAACCGAAATCTCTTCGGCAATCACCTTGTTGCCGCCCACCCACAGCACCAGCCCCATTGCTGCGAAGAACGAGAATGTCATCGCACTGGTATTCCGCACACGGATGCCAACGCGTTCGTAGGCCAGTGTCAAAGCGCGCTTTGAGGCTACATCGAACTTCGTCATTTCGTAGGCTTGTGCCGCAAAAGCGCGCACCACGCGGATGCCGCCGAGGTTTTCTTCCATCACGCGTGTCAGCACGGACAACCTGTTCTGCAATTCCAACCAGGTGGCGCGTAGGCGCAGCTGTGTCACCGACGAGCGCCAGGCGACGAACGGCACGAAGCTCAGCGCCAGCAACCCGAGCACCACATCCGTCGAGATCAGCAGGTAAGCGCCAACGCCGATCAGGATCGCAAGCAAGACCACGCGGATGAGCGCCGTGGAAAAGTACATGCGCACGCCTTCGATATCGAGCATGCCCGTCGTGATGAGGTCGCCCGAGTGGATGCTGTCGTGAAACGAAAAGCTCTGGCGTTGAATCTTTTCGTAGCAGGCGAGCCGCAGCTCATAGCCGATATGGTGCCCGACGGACTCGCCAAAATAGTTCTGCAAGAGCGTGAAAACGCCGCGGAATATGCTGACGAACAACAGCGACATGGCCGTGAGCCACAATGCGCTTTCAGCAGCCGCGCCGGCATTGCCGCCTTCAAGCACCACCTGTGTTTGATCGACGGCAGTGCCCAGAAGAACCGGAATTGTCAGCTGCAGAACAGCCGCGACGATTGTTGCGCCAATGGCAACCGAGACCTGAAACGAGTGCCGCAGACACATGCGCGTAATGCGCAGGAGTGTACTGAGGCCCCGGCCCCAGCCGGCCGCCTCGACATGCGCGAACGAATTGTTTCGCTTCGCCGCGCTGCTTATCGCATCGCTGCTCAAAGTATGTTCCAAACTGAATTTTTCGCCGATTTGGCGCCGAAAGACGACTCTTTCGGGAGAAAATCACTCGCTCGGCAATTAAGACCCAATACACATGTCGCTGCAAGGGGAGAGCGCATCTGGTATGGCAGATTTTCGCGATTTTATGACAGTGTGATGAGCAGGCCGAGGGCGAGAGCGGTAGCTAGAAGTGAGACCAGGCGTCGCAGACACGTTTGGTCGCATTCTTGAAGTGGCAGCGAAGAGGCTACATTGTGCCACGAGTAAGAACTCGCACGAACCCTGCAAGGTGATCTGCCGATGACAATGGGTCTGACTGCGGAGATGCTGGCACGCATACAGTTTGCGTTCACGGTGTCCTTTCATTTTATCTTCCCCGCCCTCTCGATCGGGACGGCGAGTTACCTCGCCGTGCTGAATGGTCTGTGGCTTTGGAAACGCGACCGTGCCTATCTGAAGCTGTTCGAATACTGGAAGACCATCTTCGCGATCACCTTTGGCATGGGCGTCGTGTCCGGCATCGTCATGAGCTACCAATTCGGCACCAACTGGTCCGAGTTTTCCGACAAGGCCGGCGCAGTCATCGGGCCGCTCATGGGCTACGAGGTTTTGACCGCATTCTTTCTGGAAGCCGGGTTTCTGGGTATCGCCCTGTTCGGTCGCAAGCGTGTCGGCGAACCGCTGCACATGGTGGCAGTCGTCGCAGTGGCAGTCGGCACACTAATATCGGCGACATGGATCACCTCGGCCAATAGCTGGATGCATACGCCGGCAGGCTTCTCCGTAGACAGCAACGGCAATTTCGTCCCTGAAGACTGGTGGGCGATCATCTTCAACCCCTCATTCCCCTACCGCCTGACGCACACGGTTCTTGCTGCATTCCTGACGACAGCGTTCGCCGTGGGTGCGGTGGGTGCCTGGCATCTGCTGCATGATCGGACGAACCGGCAGGCCCGGATCATGTTCTCGATGGCGATGTGGATGGCCGCCGTGGTGACACCGATCCAGATCTTCGTCGGTGATCAGCACGGGCTCAACACGCTCGAGTACCAGCCGCAGAAGATTGCGGCGATGGAAGGCCATTACGAGAGCCACCCAAATGGAGCGCCGCTGATCCTGTTCGGCATTCCCAACGAAGACGAGCAGCGGATCGACTTCGCGATCGAGATCCCGAAACTCAGTTCGCTCATTCTCAAGCATGACCTCAATGCGCCGCTTCAAGGTCTTGAGGATTTTCCCGAGGATGAGCGCCCACCCGTGCTGATACCGTTCTTTACCTTCCGCATCATGGTCGCCATCGGCTTTCTGATGCTTGGAATCGGGATGTGGTCGCTGTGGGCGCGCTACCGCAAGACGCTGTACGAGGACCGCTGGCTGCATCGCGCAGCACTGGCGATGGGGCCATCGGGTTTCATCGCGGTGCTGGCCGGGTGGTACACCACCGAAATCGGCCGCCAGCCCTATACGATCTACGGGTTGATGCGTACCAGCGACAGCCTTTCTCCGGTGGACGCGCCAGCCGTGGGCGCCTCGCTGGTGGCGTTCGTTATCGTCTACTTCCTGGTGTTCGGCGCAGGCGTTTTTTATCTCTTCAGGTTGTTCCGCCGCGTGCCGATCCTTGAGGAGGACCACGAGCTGGACAGGGGGCCGCATCGCGCCGCCGGCATCAACCCCGGCCCGGCACAGGAAGAGCCGATCCGCGCAGGAGGGTCATCAAGTGGAGATTGATCTGCCAACGGTCTGGGCCGGGCTCATCGCCTTTGCCGTTCTCGCCTACGTGGTCCTCGACGGGTTCGATCTAGGCGTCGGAATCCTCTTCCCACTGTTCCCGAAGCGGCATGACCGGGACATCATGACCAACTCTATCGCTCCGGTCTGGGACGGTAACGAGACCTGGCTGGTGCTTGGTGGCGGCGGGCTCATGGCGGTCTTCCCGGTCGTTTACGCCACTGTCCTGCCGGCGCTATATATGCCGATCATCGTCATGCTGCTGGGCCTGGTGTTTCGCGGCGTGGCGTTCGAGTTCCGCTGGCGCACGACGCGCGGCTCGAGATCGTGGGATGTCGGCTTCTGGATCGGCTCGACACTTGCAGCCTTCATGCAGGGCATCGCACTTGGGGCTTTGGTGCAGGGAATTGAAATTGCGAACCGGCAATATGTTGGCGAGTGGTGGGACTGGCTGACGCCGTTCACGCTGCTGTGCGGGCTCGCGGTCACCATCGGCTATGCTCTGCTCGGCGCCACATGGCTTAATCTCAAGACATCAGGCGAATTGCAGGCCCATGCGCGGCGGCTATCGATGGTGACAGGGGTGGTGACACTGGCGCTGATCGGCGTTGTCAGCCTTTGGAGCCCGTTCCTCAACGCGAACTATTTCGATCGCTGGTTTGGCTGGCCGACCGCGTTCTATTCTGCGCTCGTTCCGCTACTGCTCGCCGGCTGCGCGTTCGCGCTCTGGCATGGCCTCACGACAGACAAGCACCTGCAACCGTTTCTTGCAGCGCTTGGCCTGTTCGTCATCAGCTTCGTCGGGCTCGGTGTGAGTTTTTACCCCTATATGGTGCCGGGCGCGCTGACGATCGAAGAAGCTGCTGCGCCCGATAGCTCGCTGGCATTCCTGCTCGCAGGGGCGCTCGTGCTCGTGCCGGTCATTCTGGCATACACTGGATACGCCTACTGGGTGTTTCGCGGCAAAATTGACCCGGAAGAGGGCTACCATTGAATTCCCCAAAGGCACGAAACTGGCTGTGGTTCGCCGCTTTGTGGCTTGGTGGTGTCGGCGTGGTGACGCTGATCGGGCTTGTCGTCCGGCTGTTTCTGGCGCCGTAAACGCGGACAAAAAAGCCCCGGCGCAACACGCCGGGGCCCGAATCTCAGAACAACCGGTATCAGTCGAGACTGAAGTACTGATCGCGGGCGCGCAGGAACAGCATGTCGGTGCCCTCGGTTTTTTGACGCGTCAGGTTCAACGCTGAAATGAAGCTCTCTGCCGTCTTCTTCGTCAGCGGATCGCCGCCTTCGCGAATTTCCATGAGCAGTTCCCGGGCCGCTTCAGCGCCAGCCTGGAGAATTTCCTCGGGGAACTGACGGATGGTAACGTCATGCTCGTTGATAAGTGTCTCGAGAGCGCGCGGATCGTTGGCGGCAAAGTCGGCTGCCACGTTGTCATATTCTGCCTGGCAGCAATCGCGGATGATCGCCTGCAGGTTCTCGGGGAGAGCCTGGTACTTTGCCTTGTCAACGACCAGCTCCGTCGCAAGGCCCGGCTCGATGAAGCTCGGGAAATAGTAGTTCTTGGCAATCTGGTAGAAGCCGAGCGCCAGGTCGTTGTACGGGCCAACAAATTCAGCAGCGTCGAGCGTGCCGGACTGCAGCGCCTGAAAGATCTCGCCAGCGGCGAGGTTGGTGACCGATGCGCCAAGCTTCTGCCAGACCTGGCCACCGAGGCCGGGAGTGCGGAACCGCAGGCCCTCGATATCGCTGACGCCCGTCAGCTCGTTGCGGAACCAGCCGCCAGCCTGCGTGCCGGTATCGCCGGACAGGAAGCCTTGAACGCCGAACTGGTCGTATATTTCGTCCCAGATTTCCTGCCCGCCGAGGAAACGCACCCAGGCGGTCAACTCGCGGCTGGTCATGCCGTAGGGCACGCCGGTGAAGAACGCCAGGCCCTGACTCTTGTTCTGCCAATAGTAGGCCGCGCCATGGCTCATTTCCGCCGATCCGTCGATGACGGCATCGAGCGCCTGCAGACCTGGCACCATTTCGCCGGCTGCGAAGACCTGGATAGTGAGCTCCCCACCCGAGGCGGCGGTGATGCGATCGGCCAGACGCTGGGCACCAACGCCGAGACCAGGGAAGTTCTTCGGCCATGTGGTGACCATGCGCCAGGTGGTGCCGCCCTGCGCAATGGCAGGAGTGGCAAGGGTTGCGGCGGCCGCACCGGCTGCGGAAATGCCTGCAGTTTTGAAGAAGTCGCGTCTTTTCATTGGTCTCCTCCCAAGAGAGCCGGGCTATGCGGAAAAGTCTCCGCAGGTGTGTCCGCCACGATGTCAGCGGCGGAGTTGCGGCCTTTTGGCCGGCATTTCAAGAAAGCCGCAATGCGCGGCGCTGTCCAGTGTCCATGATCAGTCATAAAGAACATCCGGCAGCCAGGTGATGAGATCGGGGAATGCGAACAACAGCGCGAGCCCGATGATCTGCAGAATGACGAAGGGGACGGCGCCTCTGTAGATCATGCCGGTCGATACCGTGGGCGGCGCCACCCCGCGAAGGTAGAACAGCGCAAATCCGAAAGGCGGCGTCAGGAAGCTGGTCTGCAGGTTCACGCCCACCATCACACCAAGCCAAACCGGATCGAGGCCCAGGGTCAGAAGGATGGGTGCCGTGATCGGGATAACGATGAAAATGATCTCGAAAGTATCGAGGATGAAGCCCAGCAGAAACATGATGAACATCACGATGATGGCTGCACCAAGTGCACCACCAGGCATGGATGACAGGAACTCGTGAACGAGATTGTCACCACCCATCATGCGGAAGACGACGGAGAACACCGCAGCGCCAAACAATATGACGAAGACCATTGATGTGATCGTCGCTGTCGAGATCACCACCTCGTGCAGGATCTTGAAGCTCAGCTTGAGACGCGCTGCTGCCAGCACCATTGCACCGACCGAGCCAACCGAGGCAGCTTCCGTCGGAGTGGCGATGCCGCCGAGGATTGAGCCGAGCACTGCAAGGATCAGAAGAAGCGGCGGCACCAGGGCCACAAGCACTTCACGCCACAAATGACCGCGCTCGTCAGCCGGCACCGGCGTCGCGGGACAGGACTTGGGATCGATCACCGCCTTGATCAGCACCCAGACGATGTAAAGCCCGACCAGCAAGAAGCCGGGAATGAGAGCGCCGGCAAAGAGCGAGCCTACCGATACGGGCTCGGGCGCAAAGTTGCCCTGCTCCATCTGCACCTGCTGGTTGATGCCGGACAGCATGTCGCCCATGAAAATCAGCACGGTCGACGGCGGGATGATCTGCCCCAGCGTGCCAGAGGCGCAAATCACGCCAGTCGCCATCTTCGGGTCGTACCCTGCCCGCAGCATGGCCGGCAGCGATATCAGGCCCATGGTTACGACGGTGGCGCCGACGACACCTGTCGATGCGGCGAGGAGCGCACCGACAACGACAACCGAGATGCCGAGCCCGCCGCGCATATTGCCGAACAGCTTGCCCATCGTCAGCAGCAATTGCTCGGCGATTCCGGACCGCTCGAGCATCACACCCATAAAGATGAACAAAGGAACCGCGACCAACACTTCGTTGGTCATCAGTCCGATATAGCGCCCGAACAGCGAGCCGAAATTGCTCGGGTCAAAGACGCCGAGCCACCATCCGATCACCCCGAAAATCAAGGCCGTGCCGGCGAGTGAAAACGCGACCGGAAAGCCGATCAGCAGGATGCCGATGACGCCGAAGAACATGAGGGCGGCAAGAATTTCGCCGAGCAGAACCGGATCCATCAGCCGCGTTCTCCTGCGGGCACGGATTCACCGCCCTGCCGGTACCGCAGGCCCTCCGGCAAGCGGTGCTCCTCCCCCGCAAGCACCAGGATTGAGCGGGCGGCCATGGAAATGCCCTGGATACCGATCAGGACCGCAAATACCAGAACGAAGGTCTTGAGTACGAACAGGCCCGGCATGCCGCCGAAATTCGCAGATCCTTCGTAGTATCCCCACGAGCGCGAGACGCTGACGAAGCCGTAGCTCCAGACCACGTAAACGAACGGCAAGAGGAAGAAGACAACCCCGAACAGGTCTGCGATTGCCTTCCGGCGCACAGGCCAAGGACGGTAGAAGACGTCTACGCGCACATGGTCGTTCCGCAGCAGCGCGAAGCCGGCCACCCCGGTGAACATCGCTCCGCTCAGCCAGACATAAAGATCCTGCATCCAGAGGATCGAGATGGAGAATAGGTACCGCTGGACAACGACTGCAAAGCAGACGACGACGCATGCCAGCGCCAGCCAGGACAGGACTTGCCCCACAATCCAGTTTATCCCGCCAACTAGGCGGACCAATCCTGCCAGAATCTGCAAATCATCCTCCCCCTCGGCATCATCTTGCCAAGGAATTGGACGGTTAGTCCAGTTCCCGTACGCCCGCAAGTATCAGCAAGGAAGTTATTCGCTAGCAAAGATGCGGGTTACATTCGGCCGGGATCAGCGCGCGTCGGAACGCGCTTGAAGAACGAGGCATAATCCGGCGCCCGAACACGATCGAGGATCGGCTCAAGATCCGCGATCGGCGTGTCGGACCAGTCGACCCTGATGTCGATCGCCGGATATGGCTCGCTGGTGTAGACCTTGAGCGCCGCAGAGCGGGTGCCCCTGCTGTCACCGCCCTTGGCGTCAGCCGCTACCAGCGCCGCGAGCAGCTTGTCTTCTATCGGCGCATCCATGGCTTGATAGGCATCCAGCATGGCTTGCAAGACCTGGGGCCCTACAAGCAAATTGCCCGCAACTGCGACATCGCGGCTTGAAAGGGACCCGGCATAGGGCGTCAGACCATCGCCGGACCAGGCTGCCGTTGATCCATCGCGGTCCATCACAAGGCATTGTCGTCTTTGCCGCCCCGCGTCAGCATCGGTGAGTATGCTGAGAACAGTCTCTGCCGGCTGCCCGCCGGACAGCAGATCAAGGCCATCAAAGCCGTAGAGGCCATTGGTGTATCCTTGCGTCGCAATTGCCCCGACACCCGCCCTTGCGTGAGGCACCAGAGAGCCGACCACCGGCCCACCTGTGGCAGTTGCTACGCCGAATGCACCTGTTGCCGGATCGCGTGCCACTATCGAAAACGTCATCACTCCCCCACTTGCACTGTGGTGCGTAATTTATACGCATAAATGAGTTGCGCCGCAAATTTATGCTGATAAATTGTCGCAAGGTCGGTTGCCTACGGGAACCCCCCATGAGGCAACAGCCCCCAAAAAAGGTGCCCCAAGGAGGTTTCGTGATGTTCAATCTGAAAAAGGGTGTAGCGCTTCTAGCAGTAGCCAGCGCTCTCGCTCTTGCCGGTCCGGCAAATGCCCAGACTCCGCCCAACGTTCTGATCGTCGGTCAGATCGCCGAGCCTGCGTCGCTCGATCCGCACGTGTCGACTGCAGCCAACGATTTCCGCATCCACGTCAATCTTTATGACGGGCTTGTGCGCAACAAGTCCGGCACCCTCGAGATCGAGCCCGCGCTTGCGACGGACTGGACGGTTTCGGATGACGGGCTGACCTACACGTTCAACCTTCGCGAAGGCGTGAGCTTTCATGATGGATCGCCGTTCAACGCCGAAGCTGTGAAGTTCAACTTCGATCGTATGCTCGATGAAGAGCATCCTTACTATGATACTGGCCCGTTCCCGCTTTCGTTCAACTTCTCCTCGATCGAAGAGGTGACAGTTGTAGACGACATGACGGTCGAGTTCACGCTGAGCCAGCCGTTTGCCCCGTTCCTGTCCAACCTTGCCTCGCCCACGGGCCTGATCGTCTCGCCAACGGCTGTCGAGGAATATGGTGAGGATTATGGCCGCAATCCCTCGGGCACCGGCGCATTCAAGTTCGAGGAATGGGAATCAAACCAGCGCGTCGTTGCCTCGCGCAATGAAGACTATTGGGATGGCGCGCCTTCGCTTGAAGCTGTGGTCTTCCGTCCGATCACCGATGCCAATACGCGCGTTGCAGAAATGCTTTCTGGCGGCATCGACGTTCTCGTAGAAACGCCGCCGGACAACGTCGCGACTTTCGAACAGGACGCCAATTTCGTCGTCCACGAAGCCGTTGGCCCGCATGTCTGGTACGCCATGCTCAACATGAATGACGGCCCGTTTACCGATCAGCGCGTCCGTCAGGCCGTGAACTATGCGGTCAACAAGGAAAGCCTGGTCAACGATGTGCTGCAGGGTACTGCGGCAGTTGCCGCCGGGCCGATCCCCCCGGCTTTCAACTGGGCTTACAACGAGGATGTTGATCCGTATCCATACGATCCGGATATGGCGCGGCAATTGCTCGAGGAAGCTGGTATCGAAGACGGCACTGAGCTGACATTCTTTGTGACCGAAGGTGGCTCCGGCATGCTCGACCCTGTGCCCATGGGCACCGCAATCCAGGCTGATCTCGCGGCGGTCGGGCTCGACGTGAACATCGAGACCTATGAGTGGAACACATTCCTCTCAGAAGTTAACCCGGGCCTCGAAGGCAAGGCAGACATGGCGGAAATGGCCTGGATGACCACTGATCCAGACACTCTGCCAGCCCTAACCCTGACCTCGGGCGCGTTCCCGGACGAAGGCGGCTTCAACTCCAGCTACTACTCCAACGAAGAAGTCGACGAACTGGTCCAGCAGGCTCGCGAAGCCACTGACCGCGAGGAACGTGGCGAACTCTACAAGCAGATCCAGCAGATCGTTCATGACGACGCGCCATGGCTGTTTGTCGCCAACTGGCAGCAGAATGCCGTGACCACCGACAACGTCCAGAACTTCGTGGTTCAGCCAGACTTCAATCTGGTGCTGCGCGAAGTCGAGAAGAACTAGCTTCTCCTCCCGCGACTGACTGGTGGCGGCCCGCCGCCACCAGTTTCCCGAGATCGTGACGCCGGAGGCAGACGATGGCGAGCTACATCATCAAGCGGTTGCTGACCGCCATACCGGTCATTATCGGCCTGTCCATCATCGTTTTTCTGATCATGGCGATGATTCCGGGGGATCCTGCACTGGCGTTGCTCGGTTCTTATGCGACACCCGAGAACGTGGCGCGCATCAACCGTGATCTCGGCCTCGACCGATCGCTTCCCGAGCAGTATTTCATCTGGGTCGCCAACCTTGTGCAGGGCGATTTCGGACGCTCCTACATCCTCAACCGCCCGGTCATCGACGAAGTTCTTGAGCGGCTCTCCGCGACCCTCATCCTCGCGGGGGTCTCGCTGGTGCTGTGTTCAGTCTTCGGCCTCATCGCCGGCATTGTATCCGCCGTCCGCCAGTTCGGCTGGACCGACAGGATCGTCACCTTCTTTGTCCTCATCGGCATCTCGATGCCGGCCTTCTGGCTCGGGCTGATCTTCATCCTGGTGTTTGCCGTGCAACTGCGCGTGCTGCCCGCTTCGGGCATGTACGCGGTCTATGGCGGCGGCGATCTGCCGGATCTGCTGCGCCACCTGATCATGCCGGCAGTGACACTCGCGATTGTCGCAACAGGCGTCATTGCCCGTCTGACACGCGCTGCGATGCTCGAGGTGCTGCGGCAGGATTTTGTTCGAACCGCGCGCGCCAAGGGTCTCAACGAGCGCACAGTGATCTTCAAGCATGCGCTGCGCGCGGCCCTCGTCTCGATCATCCCGGTTATCGGTGTGCAGGCCGGGTTTGTGCTTGGCGGCGCCGTCTACATTGAGACCGTGTTTCAGTGGCCGGGCCTTGGCGCCATGCTGGTGCAGGCCGTCTCAACACGTGACCTGCTGCTGGTGCAGGGCGGCGTCCTGGTCGCCGCCACACTTTACGTTCTCGTAAACCTGGCTGCGGATGTCGCGCAGGCCATGCTGGACCCGAGGTTGAAGTCATGAGCGAGACCGCCCTGCCCTCCGCCGCCGCCCCACAATCCGGCCGGCTCAGCAGCTGGCAGTTGCTGATGGCGAACCGACTGGCCGCCGTCGGTCTGTTCGCTTTGTCAGCGATCCTGTTGATTGCCATTCTGGCGCCGATCCTGCCCCTGCCCGATCCGGACATAACCGACCAGCCTAACCGTCTGCTGCCGCCGCTTTCCCCGGGGCACCTGTTGGGAACCGATCATCTGGGACGCGATATCCTCTCGCGCCTGATCTGGGGCACGCAGGTCTCGATCCTCGTCGGCATCAGCGCCACGGCAATTGCAGCCCTGATCGGCTCGCTGATCGGGCTGTCCGCCGGCTATGTCGGCGGCAAGGCAGACAACATCATGATGCGTCTCATCGATATGCTGATGGCGTTTCCTTATATCCTTTTGGCCCTTGCCATTGTCGCGGTGCTTGGCCCGGGGCTGTTGAACGCGCTCTATGCCATCGCCGTCGTCAACATCCCGTTCTTTGCCCGCAACATACGCGGCGTGACGCTGTCGATCCGGCACAGCGAGTTCGTTGATGCAGCCCGTCTCTCCGGCAAAGGCCATCTGGCCATCCTGTTCACCGAAGTGCTGCCGAATGTCCTGCCTGTGATCGTGATCACCATGTCGACCACGGTCGGCTGGATGATCCTTGAAACGGCTGGCCTGTCATTCCTCGGGCTCGGCGCACAGCCGCCGACCTCGGATCTCGGCTCGATGCTTGGGCAGGGTCGTGCGCAGCTGTTCACGGCGCCGCATGTTTCGATGGTGCCCGGCATCATGATTTTCCTGCTCGTCATGAGCATCAATTTGTTGGGTGATGGTATTCGCGACGTGCTCGATCCTCGGCTTCGCTCCGGCGCTCTCAACCGGCCAATGGCAGTGACGACCATTGACCGTGCGGTCAAGCCGGAGCCTCGCAAAGCCAATGCGGCGCTTCTGGAGGTTGCCAATCTTGAGACTGGCTTCCGCTCCGGCAATCGCGTAAACGCGGCCGTTAAGGGTGTCAGCTTCTCGCTCAACAAGGGGGAATGCCTTGGCCTGATCGGGGAAAGCGGCTCCGGCAAATCGGTCACTGCGTTGTCGCTGCTCGGGCTTGTCGCCTCGCCTCCAGGCGTTATCAGCAATGGAGCGGTGTATCTCGACGGCGAGGATGTGCTGTCGCAGCCGGACTCGCAGATCGTTGCGCAGCGCGGCGGGCGCGTGTCCTACGTCTTCCAGGACCCGCTGACGACACTTCACCCGCTGTTCTCGGTGGGGGACCAGATTGCTGAGGCGATCACCGCGCACCAGCGAATGGACGGAAAGACCGCCCGTGCCCAAGCGGTCGAATTAATGGAAACGGTCGGCATTCGCGACGCACAGCAGCGCGCCAGCGCCTATCCGCACGAACTGTCCGGAGGGCAACGCCAGCGCATCGGCATCGCAATGGCGCTCGCCAATGATCCGGACGTGATCATTGCCGATGAGCCAACCACGGCGCTCGATGTGACAGTTCAGGCCCGCATTCTGGAACTGCTGCAAAAGCTCAGGCGGGAACGCGGCCTTGCGCTGTTGCTGATCACGCACGATTTCGGCGTTGTCGCGCAGATCTGCGACCGCGTTGCAGTGATGAAGGATGGTGAGATCGTCGAGCAGGGCGAAACCTCGGATGTGCTTCGTGCACCACAGCACGCCTACACCAAGCGCTTGATCGCCTGCGTGCCAGAGCTCGGCGTCGGACGAGCATTTCTCGATAAGGTACGTCCGCTGTTCAGTGGCAAGGGAGCCGAGGCATGACCGGATCAGCGATCAGCATCGACAATGTCACCAAGACCTTTGGCGGTGGACGTAGCCTGTTTGGCGGAGAGCAGCATGCGGTGCATGCTGTACGTGGCGTCTCGCTGGAGTTGAAGGACGGCGAAACCCTCGCCATCGTGGGCGAGAGCGGATCTGGAAAGTCGACCCTCGCCCGTATGCTTGTGGGGTTGGAGCGGCCGACATCGGGCACGATGACCATTGGCGGGGCCAGTGCCGACGAGTTGGCGCGACAGGGGCCGCAAGCGTTTGGCCGCATGATCCAATATGTATTCCAGGACCCGGTGGCATCGCTCAATCCGCGCAAGACGATCCGACAGATCCTCGATGTCCCCCTGAGGCGGCTGAGAGGCCTTGATAGTGGCGCCCGCAAGGCGCGCATGCGCGAGCTTCTCGACGCCGTACAGATGCCGGTCGATACCCTTGAGCGCTATCCACACGAGTTTTCCGGCGGGCAAGCGCAGCGTATAGCCATTGCCCGGGCCCTCGCCGCCAATGCCCGGATTCTTGTTCTCGATGAGCCCGTCAGCGCTCTCGACGTGTCGGTCCAGGCTCAAGTCCTGTTACTGCTCGACCAGCTGAAAGAGGAATTCGGGCTCTCTTACCTGTTCATCAGCCACGATCTTGCCGTCGTCGAGTCCGTCTCTGACCGCGTCGCCGTGATGTATCTCGGCGAGGTTGTCGAGATCGGTGACGCACAAGACCTGTTCAGACAGCCCGAACACGAGTACACGCGCAATCTGATCGAGAGCGCACCGCGCCTAGCCGGCGCCGAAAAGACCTGAGACATGCCTGACGCCGCCGAGCCTGCCACCAAAGGTGGCAGCACGCCTTCGCCACACCGCCTCAAACGCACCGATGAAATCGTCGATGCGATCAAGCGGATGATCGTCGAGCATGGTCTTGCGCCGGGGGATCGGCTGCCTCAGGAAAAGGACTTGATGGCGCAGTTCTCGGCCGGCAAGGGCACTGTGCGTGAAGCGCTGAAGTCGCTTGAGGTGCAGGGCCTGATCCGTATCCGGACCGGTCCGGGGGGCGGCGCCTTTATCGCGCGCATGTCGGAAAGCCGCGCGATGAGCCTTCTGTCGAATTTCCTGTTCGCAAAGGATCTGTCGATCGAGCACATTTACCAGATGCGCAAGGTGCTTGAACCGCAGGTCGCGGTCAGCGCTATCGGCAATATCGACGAGGCCGGCTATCAGCGGCTTGAGAGCATCATCGCGATCTATGATCACGAACCTGCCGATGCGCAGGAGCGCTGGGATCAGCGCATGGCAGAACTCGATTTTCACGGCGTGGTGGCGGAATACTCCGACAACCCGATCCTCGCCTTCACCTGCCGCTTCCTGCAGCGCCTGCTCAAAGAACTGGCGATCTGCCACGACATATACGTTCAGCCAGAGCCGGTGTTGCGCCAGAGCGGCATCCAGCACCAGCGCGAGATGATTGCCGCGATGAAAGCCGGCGATGCAAAGCGCGTCGACCAGATCCTCACCCACCACATGATCGAAGCCGAACAGCACATGCTGGGCCTCAAGGCCCGGCTGGAAGACAGGTTCCTAGAGGATCGCGGCCAGCGCCCGAGTCCTGCCCGTCGCCGGCAGGCGGCGGAGTAACCCCTCAAGCAAAGCTGACAGCTTGAATCCGCATCGGTGTGCCAATGGCGATCGACTTGCCAGTCTGCGTCAGCGCACCGGTCTCGGCATCACGCGCAAAGATGGCGATGAGATCTGAATTGTGGTTGGCAACGAGGACATGCCTGCCAGAGGGCGTGATGGCGAAGCTGCGCGGCCACTTGCCGCCACTGGGAACGATTTCCTTCAGGCTCAAGGTGCCATCCCCGCCAACTGCGAAGACGGCCACTGAATCGTGCACGCGCGTCGAGGCATAGAGATAGCGGCCATCGGGGGAGAGATGAATGTCCGCGCCCCAGGACTGCTCAGAGTAGTCCGCTGGCAGAGTGGAAATGGTCTGGATTTCGGTCAATTCGTCGCCACTGCACTGTAATACGCTGACCGTGCATGCAATCTCGTTCATCAGGTAGACGACGCTGCCATCCTTGGCGAACGTGAAGTGGCGTGGGCCAGAGCCCGGCTGCGCCTTAAAGGCGAATGCCCGCTTTAGTTCGGTGCCTTCAAGCCGATATGCGACCAGTTCGTCCGTGCCGAGATCGGCCACGAGCAGATGGCGTTTATCCGGCGTCAGTTGCACACTGTGCGCATGACTACGGTCCTGCCTGTCGGTGCGTGGACCGGTGCCTTCATGCGCAACGCTGGCAAGCGGCGGGCTGAGGCGGCCGTCCTCGGCAATCGCATAGACGGCCATGGCACGGTCTGGGCCGCCTGTGCCTGCGCTATAGTTGGCCGTCGCCACGTGCCCCTCCCCGGTCACCGTGACATGGCAGGTGGCACGCCCAAGTGTCGGCTGCTTGTTGAGATAGGTCAGACTGCCGGCCTCGACATCGATTGCGAAGGCGGTGACGGTGCCTTCCATCCAGCTTGCAACCTCGGAAACCGCATAGAGCCTCGCATTGGGCCGGTCGACGGCGAGAAAGCTCGGATTGTCAATCTCGTCTGTGACGTGGAGACTTTCGAGGTCCAGTGTCTCCTCATTGAAGCGCATGACAGCGATCCCCTGCCCCGCTGTCAGCGTGTCGGCTGTGCGATTGATTGAACCGATAAACAGATGAACCGTGCTGTCGGACATGTCTGGGACCCTCGCGTTTGCCCGCCACCCTTGTCCGGTTCATGTTTTCAGTGCAAGACCCGAAGACTGAAAACATGAACCGGTGAGGCGGACCTGCTCGCAGGTGGCCACCGCGACCGGTCGGGGAGGACGTGATGGAATCGCTGCGCGTAGGGTTGTTGGGTTGCGGCGGCATTGGCGCGCGGCACGTGGAAGCGCTCAACGAGTTGCGAGCCTTTGCAACGCTGGTAGCGTGTTGCGGGCGCGATGAAGAACGTACGAAGTCTTTCGCTGTGGAACGCGGCGGGGCCGCCGCATACACCGATCTGTCGACAATGCTCGCTAACGAGAAGCTTGATCTGCTGATCGTGGCTCTGCCGCCGTTCGCGCACGAGGGGCAAGTCGAGGCGGCGGCACGCGCTGGTGTGCACCTTCTGGTTGAAAAGCCCATCGCGCTTGGTCTCGAGCGTGCGGAGGCAATGGTTCAGGCTGCCGATGAAGCCGGCATTGTTGCATCATGCGGCTTCATGCACCGCTTTGGCGTAGCCGTCGAAGGGTGGGAGCAGGCTCTGGCCGCGGATCGAACGGGACGGCCGGGTATGTTCACCGGCTACTTTCACTGCAACTCGCTTCACGCCCCCTGGTGGCGAACGCGCGAACTTTCAGGGGGGCAGACCGTCGAGCAATTAATCCATGTCGTCGACCTTGCACGGCATACACTGGGCATGCCGGAAACAGTCTATGCCCGTGCGGCCAACATGTTTCATCAGGACGTGCCTGGCTATGATAGTGAAGACGTGAGCGCGATGATCCTCGGCTATGGCGATGGCAGGGTCGGCGTCCTCGACGCCACAAACAGCGCCATCCCGGGCCGCTGGGAGAGTGGCTGGAAAATCATAGCCGAGAAGATGACTGGCAGCTTTGCCGGCTACAATTCTGCGGAATTCATCGACACCCAAAATCCCGAGAACGTCACCGCAGTGCCCATTGTGGGAGAGCGCGACGTGTTTGTAGCGCAGCTACAGGATGTTCTGGAAGCAATTGCCGGCAACAAAGCGCCGCATGTGCCGCTGCGCGATGGGCTCGACTCTTTGCGGATCGTACTTGCGGCTCGCCAATCGGCCGACGAAGGCAGGCAAATAACCCTCTAGCGGCAATCCTTGACCAAATCAGCTTCTCTGATACAGATGATGGATTGGTCAGAAATATTGAATAGAAGATCGTAGGATGAGCCGGAATTTTCTTGTCGTCGACCCCGAGGAAGGGCTCGATGTATTAAAGGGGCTCGCCTCTACGATCCGTGTCCGCATACTGAAGCTGCTGCATGTGGAGGGCCCGCTCAACGGTAACGACATCGCGGAAATGCTGCAGCTGCCGCAATCGACGGTCTCGACGAACCTTCAGATCCTTGAACGCGCGGGGCTGATCCGCACCGAAACGCAGAAGGCGCGCAAAGGCAATCAGAAGATCTGCCACTCCACCTTCGACGAAGTCCTGGTGATGTTCAAGAACGACATCGCGCCGGTGCGCAGCGACGGCATCGAGGTGGCGATGCCGCTCGGACTTTACACCAGTTGCGAAGTGTCGGCCCCGTGCGGATTATGCTCAAAGGACGGCATTATCGGGCTGCTTGATGTTCCAGACACGTTTCTCGACCCTGAGCGCATGAAAGCGGGTCTGATCTGGTTCACCCGCGGCTATGTTGAATACAAGTTCCCCAATAATGCCAAGCTTGGCCACACGCGCCTTGAAAGCCTCGAGGTCTCGATGGAACTCTCTTCCGAGGTTCCAGGTACATCGGCCAACTGGCCCTCGGATATCACGTTGTCGATCAACGGGATCGAATGCGGGACGTGGACCTCGCCCGGCGATTTCGGCGACAAGCGCGGGCTTTATACGCCTGATTGGTGGAAGCTGAAGGGCAGCCAGTACGGTAAGCTGAAGGACTGGCGGGTCACACCGGATGGCACCTACATTGACGGACTGAAGATCTCTCCTGTTTCCCTTCAGGATCTGGATCTCGAAACGCACCACTCGATCCGCCTGCGCATTGCAGTCAAGGAAGACGCGCGTCATCCCGGGGGCCTCAATATATTCGGCCGTGGCTTCGGCAATTATGATCAGGACATCGTTTTGCGGCTCCAAACCTCGCGCTAGCCACCGCCACATTAATTCGCGGTTTAGACGAAAGCGCACTTGCGCAAAAGGAAAGCCCTCCTGTAGAACACAATCACTGATACAAATCAGCTTTATGGGTTCAAAGGGAGGAAGACATGAAGGCCACCGTCACGGCCCACAAGGACTATACGATCGCGGAAATCGACGATCGGGTCTATGGCGCATTTCTCGAACATCTCGGACGCGCGATATACTCCGGCATTTACGAGCCGGATCATCCGACAGCCGATGCAGACGGCATGCGCGGCGACGTCGCCGAATTGGTCAAGGCGCTGAATATCCCGCTGGTGCGCTACCCCGGCGGCAACTTCGTTTCGGCCTATAACTGGGAAGACGGCATCGGCCCCAAAGAAGACCGCCCGACGCGGCTCGACCTTGCCTGGCACACCTCCGACAACAACGAAGTCGGCATTCACGAGTTCGCCAAGTGGTGCGAGACCGTCGGCACCGAAATGATGCTGGCCGTCAATCTCGGTTCGCGCGGCCTCGATGCAGCCCGCAACTTCCTCGAATACGTGAACCACCCTGGCGGCAGCTACTGGTCCGATCTGCGCATCAAGAACGGCCAGAAAGACCCGTGGAACGTCAAGGTCTGGTGCCTGGGCAACGAAATGGACGGCCCCTGGCAGGTCGGCCATAAGGACGCTGAAGAGTACGCCAAGCTTGCCAATGAGACGGCGAAGGCTATGCGTGCTTTCGACAGCTCGCTCGAACTGATCGTCTGCGGCTCGTCGCACGCGGATATGCCGACATATCCGGAGTGGGAGCGGATCGTTCTCGAGCACACATACGATGTGGTCGACCATGTCTCGCTGCACATGTATTTCCGCAATCCGGAAAAGAACACCGAGAACTTCCTGGCGCTGAATCAGAAGCTCGATCGGTATATCGAGACCATTGCCTCGACCATTCGCTACGTGAAGGGCAAAAAGCGCTCGAAACGCGACGTGTATATCTCATTCGACGAATGGAACGTGTGGTACCACTCGCAGCAGCAGGACCGCGCCATTCTTCAGGGCAGCACCGGATGGCCGCATGCACCCGCCCTTCTCGAAGACATCTACAACTTCGAGGACGTGCTGCAGGTCGGTTGCGTGATCAACACATTCATCCGTCGCTCTGACGTGGTGAAGATCGCCTGTATCGCACAGCTGGTCAACGTGATTGCCCCGATCATGACCGAGCGCGGTGGTGACGCCTGGAAGCAGACCATCTACTATCCGTACTACTTCGCCTCGATCTACGGGCGCGGCACGGCGCTGCACCTTCTGGTCAACTCGCCCGGATATGACAGCATCCACGACGACAACGTTCCGTACCTCGATGTTTCGGGCGTCCATGACGAGGAGAACGGCATGCTGACCTTCTTCCTGGTCAACCGCCATGCGAACGAATCAATCGACGTGGAGATCGGCCTTCAGGGGTTCACCGGTGGCACCATTGCCGATCATCAGGTGATGACGCACTCTAACCTCGAAGCGGTCAATACCTCCAAGAACAAGGAAGAAGTGGCACCGCGAAAAGGCAGCGGCGCACAGGTCGCGGATGGCAAGCTATCCGCATCGCTACCGCCCTATTCCTACCAGATGATCCGTGTGAAGCTCTAGGCCAGCACGATATACTGACACGAAGTGAAGCAAAGCGAGCACGCGAAAGCGTGCTCGCTTTCTTTTGTATCATCCTTTGGGGTTCATATCACTAAAGTTGTTGACACGTGGCGATGCTGCGTTAGCCTAGTCCACGTATTGAAGGGTGCTGAGGAGCCCCTTTATTGGGAGGAACATCGATGAAGAAATGGATTACCCTGGCGGCCGTTGCCGCCACGGTCGCCGGCTCTGCTTTACCTGCTGTTTCCCAGGAAGCAGCCGAAGCGCCGCCGATCAACGAATTCCCGCGTGAAGAGACGCTGATTATCAACAATCCTGAACAACCGGCGACCAACCCCGGTATGTTCAACATGTGGGTAGCCGGCAATGGCGCTGCGTGGTCCAACGGATTGCATCAGCTGTCGCTTGATACACTATGGTTCATCGACCCGGATGCTGGTCTTGATGGCGCGCTTTACAACCAGTTGGCTGCCGAGCCCTGGGAATATAATGACGACTTCACCGAGATGACGGTGAACCTTCGCGACGGCATCTATTGGAGCGATGGTGAGGAATTCACTGCGGATGACGTAGTGTTCACCGTCCAGACCCAGATCGACACGCCCGGAATGGTCTGGAGCGCTCCGTTCTCCGAATATGTAGAGAGCGTTGAGGCCGTAGACGAGCACACGGTCCACTTCACGCTCAGCAAAGCCAACTCGCGCTTCCATTCGCTGTTCTCGGTTCGCTGGAACGCCGCTTGGATCATGCCGGAACACGTTTTCTCGGAAGTTGACGACGTTCTGGCCTACGACTTCAATCCGCCTGTCAGCCTTGGGCCCTATGTCCTCAACTCCTACGACCCCAACGGCTATTGGTATATCTGGGAGAAACGCGAAGACTGGGACCGCACGGCGATCGCGGAATGGGGAGAGCCTGCACCTCAGTATGTGATCTATCGCTCGATTCCCTCTACCGACAACCGCTTGATCGAAATGGCGAACCACGATCTGGACATGATCCACGATCTGACGCCTGAAGGCATGTTCTCGCTGGTTGAACAGTGCGACACCTGCCGCGGCTGGTTCGAGGGCTTCCCCTATGCCCACCCTGACCCGACCTTGCCGATGGTGATCTTCAACACTCAGGATGAGCGTTTTGACGACCGCCGCGTGCGCTGGGCGCTTGCGCTGATGCTTGATGCGCGCCAGATTTCGATGGCGTCCTATCGTGGTGCAGCCACGCTTTCGGCGATCGCAATGCCGCCGACCGGCACGCATCCGCAGGACTACCACGCTCCCTTGCAGGAATGGCTCACGAACTACGAGCTGGACCTTGGCAATGGCGAGACGATCACTCCGTACGATCCGGATGTCGGCCTTCAGGTCGCAGAGATGGTCCGGCCGCAGTTCGGCGAAAGCGTGCCGACTGACGAGACCGCGATCCGCAATGCCTTCGGATACGGCTGGTGGCAGCAGGATATCGAAGCGGCCAATACGCTGCTTGAGCAGGCCGGCTTCACGAAGCAGGGCAACACCTGGATGACGCCGGACGGCGAACCCTTCGAGTTCACGCTCTCGACCTTTACTGAAGGCGTGATCAACCGCATGGGTACGATGGTTGCGCAGCAATGGTCGCAGCAGGGTATCCAGGTAACCCCTGAAGCCGATCCGCAAATCTTTGCTCAGACCTTGCCGTTGGGCCAGTTCGAGGTTGCCACCGCCTGGTCGATCGAGACCTGGGGCGGTAATCCGGACTTGAGCTTCTTCCTTGACAGCTGGCACTCTGACTACGTTGCCGAACCAGGCGAACGTCAGCCGCAGCGTAACTGGCAGCGTTGGGAAAACGAAGAGCTCGACCAGATCATCGAAGATATGCGTGTGACCGAGTTCACCGATACCGAAGCGAACATTGAACTTGGCAACCGGTTCATCCAGCTGATGGTCGAAGAGATGCCGGTCATTCCAGTGATGTCGTTCAACGTCTTCTCGGCGTATGACACACTCTACTGGGAGGGCTTCCCGACTGCGGAAGAAAACCCGTACGCCAATATCGTGACCAACTGGGCGAACTCCAAGTACATCCTCACCCAGCTTGAGCCGACTGGCGAAACCGCCAACTAGCTCTGACAACAGTGCGGCGCCCGGGCATGGCCACGGGCGCCGCTTCCTGCTTTGAAGTCCGGTTCTGTCGAGAGGTTTGGTATCGGGATGCGCGCCTATTTGTTATTTGCGCTCAAACGGTTATTGCAGCTTACCGCTGTTGTGTTCGCAGGTGTTTCAGCTGCATTCTTCATCTCCCGGCTGTCTCCGATCAGTCCGGTTGAATCCATCATCGGACGTGTTTCCGGCAATTCCAGTTTCTCGCCACAGGCGATCGAGTCCTTGCGTTCCACGCTCAACGAGCTGTTCGGGCTAAATATTCCGCTTCATGAGCAGTACTTCAATTTTCTCGGCCGGCTAATTGTCGGTGATCTAGGGCCCTCGCTGATCGCCTTCCCCACACCGGCAATGCAGCTTGTAATGCTTGCACTGCCTTGGACAGTGGGACTGCTCACGGTCTCAATCATCATAACCTGGTTGCTCGGTAATATCCTCGGCGGGCTCGCCGGCTACTACCAAAACTCGCGACTGCTCAAGGCGTTTGGCGTCTTGGCTATCGGCGTGCAGCCAATTCCCTATTACATCGTCGCTTTCTTGATGGTGATCATTTTCGGCTTCCTTTGGCCGGTCCTTCCGATCAGTGGCGGCTTCTCGATGAACGTCAGGCCCGGCTGGACGCCGCAGTTTATCCTATCGATCCTGCATCACTCGATCTTGCCAGCTACATCGCTGGTCCTTGTCGGCATGGGCACTTGGTTCCTGGGAATGCGCTCTCTGGTCTCCAACATCGTCACCGAGGATTATGTAACGTACGCAGAAATCGCAGGGGTCAAAGAGGAGCGCATCGTAGGCTCCTATGTGATCCGCAACGCCCTGGTGCCGCAGCTTACGGCTTTGGCGATGGCGCTAGGCGGTATTTTTTCGGGCACGATCATCACCGAGCAAGTGTTCTCCTATCCTGGGCTCGGGACTCTTTTAATCCGAGCCGTCAACGGTGGCGACTCCACACTCGTGCTGGCGGTGTCCTCCGTCGCCGTGATTGCCGTGGCATCTGCGATCTTCGTCATCGACATGATCCACCCACTGCTCGACCCACGCGTGAAGGTGGAATAGGCCATGCTGTCCGTTTTCAAAGATCTCATTCGCTACAACCGAGAGTTCACGATCGGCCTCTTGCTGGTGTCGCTTATCGTCATCTTCGCCTGTCTGAGCTTTTTCTCGCCATACCCAGCGCAGGATATCTATGTGGTCATCCCTGACCAGCCGCCCAGCTGGCAGTATTGGTTCGGGACAAACTCGCGCGGCCAAGACCTCTTCTGGCAGCTGAGCTTCGCGTTCCGGAACACGCTGACATTTGGCATTATCGTTGCGGTGCTAAGCCGCCTGATCTCGATCACCATAGGACTCGCATCCGGCTATCTGGGCGGGTGGGTTGACCGCATCTTGATGTTTTTCAACGACATTTTTGTTGCGATCCCGATTTTCCCAATCCTGATCCTTTTCTATTTCGTGCTGAGGAGCGATCTGAACACCTATACGCTCGCGGTTATCATGGCGTGCCTTGGTTGGGCGTTCGATGCCCGGCTGATCCGCTCGGTGGCGCTTGGTCTCCGGTTCCGCGAATTTACCCGCCAGGCGATTTTCGCCGGAATGTCACCGCGCAAGATCATGATGGAAGAACACTTGCCCTACGTCATGCCGATCGTCTTCTCGACCGCGATGGCCAACATGATCTGGTCGATCGGGTTCGAAGTGACTTTGGCCGTTCTCGGATTTACCAACATCAACATCCCTACTGTGGGCACAGCGCTTTATTGGGCAAACAACCATTCAGCCATGGTGGTGGGCGTGTGGTGGTGGATCATCATTCCGGTCGTGCTGCTGGTCATGATGTTCCTCGGGCTGTTCTTGCTCGCTGTTTCCATCAACGAATATATCGACCCGCGCAGCCGGCTCCGCCGGATGGGCAGCTAGGAGGCCATGATGGACACCGTTCTCGATGTCAAAGGCCTCAAGGCCTACTATCTCATGAAGTATTTCGGCATCTCCCGCGAAGTGCGGGCGGTGGACGACATTACAATGAGCATTCGCCGCAACGAGATTTATGGGATTGCCGGCGAGAGTTCGAGCGGCAAAACCTCGCTGATCAAGGTGCTCGCCGCTGCCATGCGGCCCCCGCTCGAAGTTGTTGATGGATCTGTGAGGTATCATTTCAACGGCGAGGAGATCGACCCGACCACCGCCAGCAAGGAGGACCTGAAGCGCATCCGCTGGAAGCACCTGAGCTACATCATGCAGGGTTCCATGAGCGTGCTAAATCCGGTGCGCCGGATCGAACGGACCTTCGCCGATTTTGCAAAGGAGCCGCTGGGCCTGTCGGGACCGGCCTTCAGGGAACGTGTGGAACAGCATCTGAGCAGCCTCAAGCTGCCACCATCCGTGCTTCGTTCCTATCCGCACGAACTGTCCGGCGGCATGCGCCAGCGCGTCACTATTGGGCTCGCCACGGTATGCCATCCAGAGTTCATCATTGCAGACGAACCGACGACGGCGCTCGATGTGGTGGTGCAAAAGGAAGTGCTGTCGATGATCCGCGAGATCCAGCAGAAGATGGGGTCTTCGGTGGTGTTCGTGACGCACGACATGTCGGTGCACGCCAACATGGCTGACCGTATCGGCATTATCTATGCGGGCCGGCTGGTCGAAGAAGGCCCGACGCGCCAGATGTTCTTTGCGCCGAAGCACCCTTATACGGCGCATCTCGTCGCAAGCCTGCCGCGCATTGGCGATACCACGCAGCGCCCTGCCCTTGAGGGCAAGCCGCCTAACCTCGCTGACCCCCCGCCCGGTTGTCGGTTCCATCCGCGCTGCCCGCTGGCGATCGACAAGTGCCGGACTGATGTTCCGCCGCTTGAAACCGTGGACACTGATCACCGCACGGCCTGCTGGCGCTGGCAGGATGTGCGTCCCCTCGATGGTGCGCCGACTGGCAAAATGGAGGCGCAGCTATGACGGACCTGCTTGAAATCCGGAACGTCTGGAAGCGCTTCCCGATGGGCGGATTGCTGTCACGTGCTCACATCGACGCGGTACAGGATGCCAGCTTCTCGTTAACCGCGGACAAGCCTGAGATCTTCACGATCATCGGGGAATCCGGATCGGGCAAGACGACACTGGCGCGCATGATCCTCGGACTTGAACAGCCAAGTGAAGGGGAGATCCTGTTCAAGGGACAGTCGGTCAGCCGAAACATGAACCGCGAAAAGCGCCTCGAGTTCATGAGCCAGGTGCAACCGGTGTTCCAGAATCCGTTCGAGGCGTTCAATCCGTTGAAGCGCATTGATCGCTACCTGGCCTCGACCGCCAGGCAGTTTCTCAAGACAAGCGACCGGGCGAAAATCGATGCGGCGATGGATGACGCGCTGCAAAAAGTCGGCCTCAGCCTCAAGGAAATTGCCGGTCGCTATCCTCACGAGTTGTCGGGCGGTCAGTTGCAGCGTTGCGCCATTGCGCGGGCGCTGATCCCCAACCCGCCATTGCTCATCGCGGACGAGCCGGTTTCAATGGTCGACGCTTCGCTGCGCATGGCGATCGTCAATCTGCTGCGCTCGCTGCGGGATGATTTCGGGGTCTCGGTGATCTACATCACGCACGATCTGGCAACGGCTTACTATATCTCTGACCGCCTGATCATCATGCAAAAGGGCCGCATTGTCGAAATGGGCGACGCCCGCGTGGTGCTTAGTGATCCGGAGCACCCGTATTCAAGGTTGCTGAAAGCGTCTGTGCTCTCGAGCGAGGATGCAGGCCAAGGCAAGCTGGCGACGAACCCGGACATGGTGGCAGAAGCAAACCGATTGGCGACGATGCCATCGAGCCGGCTGCAGGAGCGTCCGGACGGGCGTTTGGTGCGGACATACGAAGGGGCCTGAACGGCCCCTTCTCTTTGTTCGATCTACCGGTGGTGCCGGTGATTAGCGGCCGCCTTCGATCTTGCGGTGGCGCTGGTTGACGCCGTTTTCGCCATACGGGTAGCCCGGCTGCTTCGGTGCGCTGACTTCATCAAGCGTCTTGATATCGTCTACGCTCAGGGCGAGATCGGCGGCAGCCATGTTGTCTGCCAACTGCTCGCGCTTGCGGGCGCCGAGGATGACCGAGGTCATGGCCGGGCGCTGGTTGAGCCATGCCAAGGCCACCTGTGCAGGACTGACACCATGGCCATCAGCAACCGCCTGCACCGCTTCAATGATCTTCCAGACGCGCTCGTCCGAATTGCGCGGGCCGTAAGCTTCTGAACCACGGTTCGGATTCTCCCCGAGCCGGGTTGCGCCCGTTGGCTGGGTGTCGCGCTTGTACTTGCCGGTCAGCCAGCCGCCACCGAGGGGCGACCAGGGCAAGAGGCCCATCTTCGCATCCTCGCAGGCCGGGACGATCTCGTGCTCGATATCGCGTACCAAAAGATTGTAGTGAGGCTGCAGCGTGACAGGAGCGCTGTAGCCCAGCATCTTGGCGGTATAAACGGCCTTGCTGATTTGCCAGCCGATGTAGTTCGAAAAGCCGTAATAGCCGATCTTGCCGGCTGAAACGGCATCATCGAGAAACCGCAGGGTCTCCTCGATCGGGGTCAAGGCATCCCATGCGTGCATCTGGTAAAGATCGATGCGTTCGACATCGAGCCGCTTCAAAGATGCGTTGAGCGCATCGTCAAGGTGTCTACGTGACAGGCCGAGATCGTTAGGCCCCTGCCCCATCGGAAAACGCCCCTTGGTGGCGACGACGGCCTGACGCGCCTCGGTCGGCCGGGCCTTCAGCCAGCGACCAATGATTTCTTCGGAAACGCCGGCAGAATAGACGTCTGCGGTATCGAGAAAATTGCCGCCAGCGGCAAAATAATCGTCCATCAGCGCGAATGAGGTGTCTTCGTCGGCCTCGCTGCCAAAGGTCATCGTGCCGAGGGCGAATTCCGATACAACGGCACCAGAGTTGCCGAGCTTGCGGTACTTCATGAGTAGTCCTCCCTGCAATGTCGGGTTGCGTCGCGATCCGGCAGCCTGCGCCCCTGCGGGGAACGGCATTGAAAGAACACGTCGGATCGGACTGAAATTGCGAAGTGCGTTGAACACGCACACTCAGTGGAGCATGCCTTGCCATTGCATGCAAGGCGCCGCCTCAGGCGCCGACATGCTCGCGCATGAAACGCCGATATTCGAGAGGAGACTTTCCCTCGGCGCGGCGGAACGACTTGGCAAGATAGTTGGCGTTTGCGAAACCAGTGGCAGCGGCAATGTCTCCCACGGACAGATCGGTTGCCAATAACAGGCGCTGCACACGCTCGATGCGGGCCGAAAAAACAAAGGCGGCCGGTCCAAGACCTGTCGCCGCTGAGAACTGACGCACGAAATGGGATCGGCTCATCTGTGCGATTGCCGCCAGGCGCTCGACATGCATTGGGCGGGTAACATCCTCTTCGACATAGGCAACGACGCGCGCTATCGCCGGGGGCAGCTCGGGGCTGACCGGCTGGCGCCCGGCAAACACCGCATCATGAAGCGCCATCATGGTGGTGTAAGCCAGTGAGGAGACTTCGCCCGGCTGCAACTCGGGTCGCGAGATCAGGCTGAGGCAGGCCGCCGCCATTCGGTCAATGACGGCTTGCGACGGCGAAATTACCGGGCCGTTTGCGTCGATGATGTCGCGCGCCAGCCTCAACGCCTCCCGACCATTCAGAACGATCCAGAAATATTCCCAGGTCTGGCCGGGCTCGAGCCAGTAGCGGTGCGCATGCGGCATCGCCAGTACCATCGTCTGGCCGCGGGTCAGCGCAAAATCGGCGCCCGCGAAATCGAGACGCCCGCGTCCCGAAAGCGTGTGCTGCACCACCAGGAAAGGGGCATTGCCGCGCCGGCGACCATCCCAGGAATACACTTCATTGGCGCGCTGTTCGTACCCTGCGCTGATGGCCATCGCGTGCAACGGCACATGGCCGCGCGCCAAGTCAACGGCACGCACTGCATGACCGTATTCCAACAGATCTTTCAGCACAAAATTACCCTAAGCGGCATAACCTTTCTCTACACGTCCGGAACGCAGGACGCTAGTGATGGGGCAAACTTACGGCCACTCGACCGGGCGTTCTCAGAGAAGGCGCATCGAGCGGCATTTCTAGGAGGAAATCCATGTCATTCAAGGTTGCCATTATCGGTGCCGGTTCCGTCGGCTTCACCAAAACGCTCATCTCCGATCTGCTGAAGGTGCCGGAGTTTGTCGATGTCGAGTTCGCGCTGACCGACCTCAATGAGCACAATCTCGACATGATCCGGCAGATCATCGAGAAGATCGTATCGGTCAACAATCTACCCACCAAGGTCACGGCGACGACTGACCGGCGAGAGGCGATCAGTGGCGCGCGCTACATCATGAGCTGCGTGCGTGTCGGCGGGCTCGAGGCCTTTTCAAGCGATATCTCGGTGCCGCTGAAATACGGCGTCGACCAGTGCGTCGGCGACACCATCTGCGCCGGCGGCATTCTTTATGGCCAGCGCAACATTCCGGTGATCCTCGACTTCTGCAAGGACATTCGCGAAGTTGCCGAACCCGGCGCTAAATTCCTCAACTACGCCAACCCGATGGCGATGAACACCTGGGCCGCCAACGCCTATGGCGGCGTCGAAACGATCGGGCTTTGCCACGGCGTGCAGCACGGGGCCGACCAGATCGCCAAGGTGCTGGGCGTCGAAAATGACGAGCTGGACTATGTCTGCTCAGGCATCAATCACCAGACCTGGTACATCGATATCAGGGCCAAGGGCCGCAAGATCGAGAAGGACGAACTGGTCGCCGCCTTCGAGAAGCACCCGGTATATTCGCAGCAGGAGAAGGTCCGGATCGACGTTCTCAAGCGCTTCGGCGTCTATTCCACCGAATCCAATGGCCACCTGTCCGAGTACCTGCCCTGGTACCGCAAGCGCCCTGAAGAGATCGGCAACTGGATCGACATGAGCGACTGGATCCACGGCGAGACCGGCGGATATCTGCGCTATTCGACCGAACGCCGGAACTGGTTCGAGACCGATTTCCCGAAGTTCCTCGATCAGGCCGGCAAGCCGCTGAGCGAGCACAAGCGCACCAGCGAGCACGCCAGCCATATCATCGAGGCGCTGGAAACCGGCCGCGTGTATCGTGGACATTTCAATGTTCGCAATAACGGCATCATTCGCAACCTGCCGAGCGATGCGATCATCGAGAGCACCGGTTTTGTCGACAGGTTCGGCCTCAACATGGTCGAGGGCATCGAACTGCCGATGGCCTGTGCCGCCACGTGCTCCGTGTCGGTTTCGGTTCAGCGGATGAGCGTCGAGGCGGCGATGACCGGCGATCTCGACATGCTCAAGCTTGCCGTGCTGCACGATCCGCTGGTTGGCGCCATCTGCACGCCGGACGAAGTGTGGGCAATGGTCGACGAAATGGTCGTCACCCAAGCCAAGTGGCTGCCGCAATACGCCGATGCCATTCCGGCTGCCAAGGAGCGCATGGAAAAGTCGACCGTGAAAACGCGCGACTGGGAAGGCGCTGCCCGCAAGCGCGTGCGCGGTGTCGAAGAGCTTCGCGAGATGGCTGGCGGTCACCACTGATCGAGACTGCTAGATCTGTTAATCAGCAGGCTGCCGCGGTGACGTGGCGGCCTGTTTTCGTCTGGTGTGTATCGTCGCCTCTGGGCTATCAACGGACCAATGAGTTGCCGCGCTATCGTTGCGGCGAAGATGGCACAAGGATGCTGTCTGCAGGAGGGGAGACAGCATGAGCGATCCGGCACATTTCGTCATCGTGGGCGGTGGCACGGCTGGCTGGCTGGCGGCGTTCATTCTTCAGGATGCGGTGCGCCGAAAGAGCATCGATGCAAGGATCAGCGTCATTGAGTCCACGAAGATTCCGAATGTGGGTGTCGGCGAGGCGACCACCGCAGCCTTCAGGGTGCTTCTCCAATATTTCCGCATCGACGAGTTCGAATTTTTCCGCAAGACCGAAGCCACGTTCAAGCTAGGCATTCGGCACCAGGACTGGCGGCGAAAGGGATATACCTATTACGGACCGATCGATGACCCGCACCAGGTGGTGAAGACGCCGAAGGGCGTGCCATCGGATTTTCTCAACGTTTACAGCGTTGCAGCGGGCCGACCCGTGCAGGACATGCATTTGTTCCAGCCGCTGCTGGAGCAGCATAAGGCACCCTATGCCTTCAAGGACGATGGCTCGCTGATTGCGCTGGGGCCGTACCACCACGCCTATCACTTCGATCAGGCGCTGGTCGGCAAGTTCTTTGCTGAAAAGGCCGAGGGCGTCGACGTCATCGATGCGCTGGTCTCGGATATCGAGCGGAACGCCGAGACCGGCGATATCGCCGCGCTTCGGCTTGATGACGGCACGCGCCTCAAGGGCGATTTCTTCATCGACGCCACGGGCTTTCGCAAGCAGCTGATCGTCAAGGGGCTCGACGCCTCCTGGATTTCCTATGCCAACGAGCTGCCGGTTAATCGCGCCCTGCCCTTCTGGCTCGATATCGGCGAAGACGAGGAGATTGCCACCTATACGCGGGCCTGGGCACAGGATTCCGGCTGGATGTGGATGATTCCGACGCAGTCACGCTATGGCTGCGGCTATGTTTATTCCGATGCGCACACGACGGCCGATGAGGCAAAACGCGAGGTCGAGCAGCGGCTCGGTCGTGAGATCGAAGTACGCGGCGATATCCGCTTTTCGGTTGGGCGGCTCGAAACGCCATGGAAGAACAATTGTCTGGCGGTCGGGCTGAGCTCGAGCTTTCTGGAGCCGCTGGAGTCGACCTCCATCCACGGCACGATTGTGCAGATGATGATGTTCGCCGAGGCGTTTCTCAAGGCGCCCGAGCAGATGACGCCCACGGACCGCGATGGATACAATAGCCGGGTAGCGCGCCAGGTCGATGACTTCCGGACCTTCGTCAACACGCACTACATGACCGAGCGGGACGACACGCCCTTCTGGCGCGACGTGCGAGAAAACCGCATTCACGGTGAAACGCGCCGGCGGCTCGATTTCTGGAAACGGCATATGCCGCGCCGGGAGCAGTTTCGCGATTATCTTGGCGGTCTACCGCACATCGAGACACAGCTTTACTACCCAGTGCTCGACGGGTTGGGGCTGCTGGATCAATCCGTGGCGCGTCAGGAGATGGAGCGCACGCCAAAGCTACGCCGGTTCGCCCAGCAAACGGTCGAGGGGCTGACACGGGAGTATCGCGCGGCCGCCGGCAAGGCGATCGGCCATTCCGCGTTTCTCCGGCATGTGCGAGACATGCGCTAGACTTATGCCCGACGGGTGACGAGGCCAACGCCGATAACGGCCACCACCATGCCGATGATTGCCATCGGGGTCATGGTCTCACCCATGACCAGCCAGCTGATCAGCGCAGCAACCGGCGGCACGAGAAAGAACAGCGCCGATACCCTTGAGGCCTCAGACTGCCTGATCATGAAGAGCAGCAGCGAAACCGCAATCAGCGAATTGGCGACAACCAGCCAGGCGAGGGCGACTGCGAGTTCCGTCCCCCAATCAATCGGTGTTGTCTCAAAGCTCAAGGCAAACGGCGTGATGGTGACGAAGCCGACGACGTAGTGCACCAGATTGACGGTGACCGGATGCGCCGCGACCGGAAACCGCTTCTGATAGAGCGTTGCGGCGGCCATGCCGAATGCCGAGCCGGCGCACAAGAAAAGTCCGACATCGAGCGCGGAATCGAAGGGGCGATCCGCCCCGATGACCACCAGAACGGCGCCAATGGCACCGAGCAACAGGCCTGCCCATTTCAGCCGACCGATATGCTCGCTGGTGACCAGTGGGGCAGCGAGGCCGACGATCAGAGGCTGTGTCGAGGCGATGACGGCGGCAATGCCGGCAGAGACGCCGAGGCTCATGCCAGCATAAGCGAGGCCGAAATAGACCGACTGGATGAGAAAGCCGACGGCCACCAGATGCAGCCATTCGACGGGTGCCTTTGGCAATGGCGGGCGCATGACGACGGCAATGACGACGAACAGCACGACGATGATGCCGAAGCGCAGCGACAGCAGCGTCAACGGCGCCGCGTGCTCAAGGCCGAGTTTTGCAAAAGCGAAGCCGGACGCCCATAAGACCAGGAACAACGCCGGGGCGGTGCGTACCAGCATGGGTATTTCGGCGCGCCGCGGTGGAGAAGTCGTATCAGGCATTGCTGCAACCGGCGAGAAGGCTGGAGGTGTTAAACACCCGCATGTGCCTGAGGTCAAAGACTTGCCGCGGTGCACAAAAAAAGACCCCGGCTTAAGCCGGGGTCTTTCAATTTATATCAGAACGATCAGGCGACCTTGCGCTGCTGCGGACCGCGGGCCCACTCCGGCAGCCAATCGCCATGCGCGGCGGTCAGATCATCAACAAGGTTCCAGATCTGCTCAAGATCGAGTTCGGCGGCGGTGTGCGGATCCATCATCGCGGCATGGTAGAGATGCTCGCGGTTCTCGGTGAGGAGCGCCTGGACCGTCAGTTCCTGCACGTTGATGTTGGTACGCATCAAAGCCGTCAGCTGCGGCGGCAGAGCGCCAATATAGGTCGGCTGGATGCCGGTGTCGTCGACGAGGCACGGGACTTCTGCGGCACAGTCCGCCGGCAGCGAGGTGATGCAGCCATTGTTGCGCACATTGCCGTAAATCACGCTCGGCTCACCGGTCCAGACCGAGTTCATGATCGAGGACGCGTATTCGTGGCTCTGCTTGACCTCGATAGTGTCGGCGTTCTTGTACTCTTCAGCCTGGCTCTTCCAGCGGGCGACCTGGGCGACACAGCGCTTCGGGTACTCGTCCAGTGGAATGCCGAACTTCTCGATCAGGTCCTCGCGGCCTTCCTTGATGAAGTACGGCGTATATTCAGCGAAGTGCTCCGAGCTCTCGGTGACGAAGTAGCCGAGGCGGCTGAGCATCTCGTAGCGTACCTTGTTGGGGCAGCGCGGATTGTGCTCGGGCGGCTTTGGGAAGCGGCCTTCGCGGTAGCCCTTGTGCAGCTCCGGATAGAGATCGCGATACGAGCCATCTTCCATGCGCTGTTCGAACTGCAGGTAGAACGCCATGTGGTTGATGCCGGCAGCGCGATAGCGCAGCGACTCGTACGGGATGTCGAGGTCGTGCGCCAGTTCGTGCGCGGTGCCCTGGACCGAATGGCAGAGCCCGACCTGCTTGATATTCGGATACTTGGCCGAGATCGCCCAGGTGTTGATCGCCATCGGGTTGACGTATTGCAGCATGATCGCATCGGGGCAGACCTGCGTCATGTCCTCACAGATCTTCCACAGATGCGGGACCGTGCGCACACCACGCATGATGCCGCCGACGCCGAGCGTATCGGCAATGGTCTGGCGCAGATTGTATTTTTTCGGCACCTCGAAATCGGTGACGGTTGCCGGCTCATACCCGCCGATCTGGAAGGCTACGACAACGAAATTGGCGCCCTCGAGGGCTTTTTTCTGATCCGTGTACGTCTCGATCTTGGCCGGAACGTCGAGCGTCTTGGCGATCTTGCCGGCAACGATGGCGCTCTCTTCGAGGCGCTCTGTGTTGATGTCCATCAGCGCAATGGATGCGCCGGCAAGCGCGGGACGCTGAAGCAGATCGCCGATGATGTTCTTCATGAACACCGTCGAGCCGGCACCGATGAATGTGACTTTTGGATTGGCAGCCATAAACGAACTCCCGAAGGTTATGCGGCTATTTCAAAGGCGGCGCGCACGAGGCGCGTCGTGTATTCGGTCTTGGGGTTGGTCAGAACCTCGCTAACGGGCCCCTGCTCCACGACCTTGCCATGCTGCATCACCATCACTCGGTGGCAGAGCGCGCGCACGACCTTCAGGTCATGCGAGATGAACAGGTAGCTGAGGCCCTTCTCATCCTGCAGCTTACGCAGCAGATCAATGATCTGAGCCTGAACCGACAGGTCGAGTGCAGAAGTCGGCTCGTCGAGCAGGATGAACTCCGGCTCAAGCGCAATCGCACGGGCTATGGCGATGCGCTGCCGCTGCCCGCCCGAGAACTCGTGCGGGAAGCGGTTGAGAATGTTGTTGGGCATGCCGGCATCGACAAGCGCCTGGCGAACGCGATCGACACGGTCCTTTGTATTGGCGCCGATGCCGTTGACGATCAGGCCCTCTTCAATGATCTGACGGATCGACATGCGCGGGTTGAGGCTGGCAAAGGGGTCCTGGAAGACGATCTGCATGCGGCTTCGCAACGGACGCATTGCACGCCGGTCATTTCCGTGGATGGGCTTGCCGTCGAAGAAGATCTCTCCACCATTATTGCCGATTAATCGGATCAGCGCCTGGCCGAACGTTGTCTTGCCCGACCCGCTTTCTCCCACAATGCCAAGGGTTTCGTGCCTTTGGAGCTTGAGGGATAGATCGTCTACTGCGACGAGATCAAAATAGTTCGGCTTGAAAAAGCCGCCACGTTTGAGCGTAAAGACGACGCGGACGTCTTTGCCCTCCAGAACGGTCCCTTCCTCGCCCACCAAGGGATTTGCAACACCCTTCGGCTCGGAGGCCAGGAGGTGCTTGGTGTATGCGTGCTTCGGGTTGTTGAACAACGCTTCGGTGTCGTTGTGCTCCTGCACGACGCCGTTCTGCATCACATAAACGTATTCCGAGAACTGTCGGACAATCGTCAGGTCATGGGTGATCAGGATCACCGCCATGCCGTGACGATCCTTCAAATCCTTGATCAGGTTAAGGATTTGCGCCTGAACGGTCACGTCGAGTGCCGTTGTTGGCTCATCGGCAATGAGGACATCCGGGCGGTTCGCCAGTGCCATCGCGATCATAACACGCTGGCGCTGCCCACCCGACAGCTGGTGCGGATACTGCCGCAGGCGAGCTTCAGGCTCCGGTATCTGCACTTCCTCCAGAAGTTCGCGCGCCCGATCCATCGCCTGGCTGCGCGACATCTTGTTATGCAGGTGCAAGACCTCGCAGATCTGCTGTCCGATTGTATAAACTGGATTAAGCGAGCTCATTGGCTCCTGAAAGATCATTGCGACGTCATTGCCACGCAGCTTGCGCATATCCTGATCGCTCGTCGCAACGATGTCGCGGTCCTTGAGCGTGATCTTGCTGCCCGGCATTATGGTCGCGCGCTTGGTCAGGAGTTTCATGATGGCGCGGGCCGTGACGGATTTGCCCGAACCACTCTCGCCGACAAGCGCGATGGTTTCGCCCTTGTGGAGCTGGAACGAAACATCTCGTACCGCTTCGACAATGCCACCCTCGACCTTGAAATTGACCGCGAGATTGCGGGCATCAAGGATCAGTTCGCGGTCGTGCGTGCCAATGTCGTGGCGCTCGCTTGGCGCCAGATTCTCTTTGTCTTGAGACATATCAGGCGGCCTTCTCAATAAGGATCGATAGCGTCGCGCAGGCCGTCACCCAACGCGTTGAACGCGAACACCGTGACCAGCACGAATCCCACCGGCGACAGGATCCAGGGATAGGAGCCGATCACAGAGAACGTATTGGTGTCCTGCAGCATAAGCCCCCAGGAGATCAGAGGCGGCTTGACCGCAAAGCCCAGGAACCCGAGGAAGCTCTCCAGAAGGACCACGGTTGGCACGGCCAATGTGACCGCGACGATCACGTGGCTCATGACGTTCGGCAGGATATGGCGCGTGATGATACGCAGATCCCCTGAGCCCACGGCAATCGCCGCGCGCACATATTCAATCCGCGCCAGTGACAGGGTCTTGGATCTCACCTCGCGACTGAGCTGGGCCCAGCCAATCACCGCCATGACGCCAATGACGAAAGCGATGAACAGATTTGACGGCGCAGTTACCGGGATGAGCGTCGTCAAAGCCAGGTAAAGCGGCAATTGCGGGAATGCCAGCACGAACTCTACGAACCGTTGAAGCCAGCTGTCGAGCGCTCCCCCAAGATAGCCGGAGGTAATACCGACGAGAGTTCCGATGATGGTGGTCAATGTCACGACGGCCAGCGCGATGGTCAGCGAGATGCGCGAACCGATGATCCCGCGCGACAGGATGTCTCGTCCGAGCCGATCGGTTCCCAGCAGGTGCAGGGAGCTGCCGTCTGTCGCGCCGAAAAAGTGGATATTGGTCCGCAGAACCCAGAAAAGGCTGTATTCGTAACCGCGCACGAAAAAGCCATAAGGCGTTGGACTGTCCAGCACAGGACCCGTCAGCGGCTGGAACGTAACGGGATCGAATTCACCGGTCTCCCCGATAGGATAAATATAGGGGATCAGGCTGAATTCGCCTTCGGGATTCTGGAAGGCGATCATGTCCGGCGGCGCGAATGAGAGGTCGGCGCGGTTCGGATCCATTGGGGCGAAGAAATCGGCAAAGATCGCCAGCACGAGAAGTGCCAGAACCAGCACGAAGCCGATCATCCCCATGACCGATCGCCGGAACCTGCGCCAGACCAGCGTGGGATAGCTCTCATTGCCAGTCTGTACGAAGCGGCCACGCGCTTCCGTCTCGGTGACATCGGTGCTTATCCGCGCACCGCCACCCGGATCCACCGGCAAAGGCTCTGCCGGTGCTTGTGTTTTTGGCCTGGTATCCTGAGTCATTCGGCCGAACCTCCCAGACGAATACGGGGATCAAGCGCAACCAACAGGATATCTGCGATGATATTGCCTATGATGAGCGTTGCAGCGAGCACGAGCATGAACGTCGCGGTCACGAAGACGTCGCCGACGCCCATGGACCCAACGATGGCAGGACCTACAGTCGCCAGCCCGAAGACCACGGCGACTTCAATCTCGCCCGTGAGCATGTAAGGCAACACGACACCCTGGTACGCCACCAGCGGATGCAGTGCATTCGGCACCGCGTGCTTCATGATGACGGACCGTTCGGGCAGGCCTTTGGCCCGGGCTGTCTCCACATATTGTGCGTTCAACACGTCCAGCAGATTGCCGCGCATAACGCGCATGTTGTAAGCGAGCCCGCCGAACGTGGCGATGAAGATGACCGGCCAGACGTGCTGCAGCAGGTTCACGAACTTGCCCCAACTCCAGGGCTGACCGCCGTAGTAAGCAGAAAAGAACATGCCCACTTCGGAAACGTTCAGCTTGAAGACCAGCACGTAAAGAATGATCAGCGCCATTAGGAAGCGCGGGATGGTCATGCCGAGAAACGAGATGACGCCGAGCAGCGTGTCGACCCAGCTGTACTGGCGGGTCGCAGCAATGATCCCGAGCGAGATGCCCAGTATCGACGCGAGAATGTGACAGGTCAGCGCCAGTAATATGGTCGCCGGCAGTCGGTCGGCCACCACATCGCCTACGGGACGATTGTAATACAGCGAGTGACCGAAATCGAAGCGGGTAACAATGCCGGTTATCCAGCGGAAATATTGTACCACCAACGGATCGTCGAGGCCATTTGCGGCGCGATAGGCCTGCGCCTGCGCTTCAGCTTCGTCAAACGTCGCACCGCCCTGATTGATGAGCATGGAGCGGATGTAATCGCTGTAGTCTCCGGGCGGCGCCTGGATGATCGCGAATGTGACGACGCTGAGCAGCAGCAGCAGCGGGATCGCCCCGAGAATGCGAAAAGTCAGAAATCTAAACATGCCACAAGCCTGTCCGTGGTGCAGGTGACAGAGGGCCAGCGGCCCCCTGTCTCAGTTCAAAGACCGATCAGCTCGGCTCGCCTTCGGTCGGACCGTCGGAACCCGGCTCGCCCGGCAGCGTGTTGGGGAACAACGCGGCATCGGTCTGCTGGTCCTCGGGCACATAGAGCCGCTCGCGGATCACGCTGTCTTCAGCCCAGTTGTACTGGAAGATCGGCGTACCGGCCGGCACGTTGGCGAAGCGCTTGTTGATGATCAGCGCACCCGGGTACTGGGTCAGCCCCACGGCGAAGACGTTCTCGGTGTAGACCTGCTGGAACTCGTGCATCAGGTCGACGCGCTCTTCGGTGTCGCTCGTTGCGATGAACTCATTGACGATATCGACGAGCTCCTGCTCGAACGGCATCAGATCGAGTTCTCCATCCGGGCCTGCACGGTGGAACGTGTGGGTGCGTGGGCCAACAGGCGCCAAGGCCACCGTGTTCTGCACAACAGATGCCACTTCGGCACCCTGACGGACAATCTGCCAGTCGAACTGGCCCGCCGCTGCGGAATCGTCACGCGAGGTCCCAGATTGGAAGTTCGCAACAACGCGAATTCCGAGCGGCTGCATCATCGCTATCACGGCTTCGGCGACGTTTGTGTCGGTCGCGTAATCTGTGTTGGCGAGCAGCGTTATCTCAATGTCTTCGCCGCCTTCGGGGAAGTTGCGAATGCCATTGCCGTCCGTATCCTCGAGCCCCATCTCGTCGAGCACCGCATTGGCGCCTTCAAGATCAAAGGGATAGTAAGCTGTCGACTCGCGGTCGTAGAACGGTGTTCCAGCGTAAAGACCGCCGGGATAGATTGCCGTGAACGGCCCTTGGACAAGGGAATTGCCAAGCCGCTGACGGTCGACAGCAGAGGTGACGGCCTTGCGGAAATCGAGCTCACGGTTGAGTTCGCGGACGGCCTGCTCGCGCTCGTCCGGGTCGCCCCAGCCATTCGCCGACAGATTCATCTGCAATGCATACCCGATGGTGCGAGCACCGAACTGCAGGCGTGCCGGAGCCGTTTCCTCGGCAGAACGGCGCAGTGACTCAACGAAGCTTTCCGGCTGCTCGAGGTTCGAGAAGTCCGCAGAACCCGCAACGGTCTGGACGTCACGGTCAGCCCATGTGGACAGGCGATAGTGCAGCTCGTCGAGATATGGGAGCTGGTTGCCTTCCTCGTCGACCTTCCAATAGTACGGATTGCGACGCATCACGATGATGTCTTCGGCCCGATATTCGACCGGAACCCAACCGCCCATGACCGGAATGTTCAGGTAATCAGGCGGGAACGCGTTCTTGTACTCTTCGTAGGTGTTGTCCGAGTAGTTCGGGTGTTCGGGCTTCAGGATGTGGCTCGGGCCGGGGCAGAATGTGCCGTAAGCCATCTGATAGAGATACTGCGTCGGCCGCTCTTCCTGGAACGTCCACTTGATCGTGTACTCGTCGACGGCCTCGAGGGTCGTGCCGGTGCCGAATGTTTCCGGTGTTGCGCCGTTGAGCGGCGAAACGTTGGAATCGAGAACGTTGTCTTCCCAGAAGAACATGATGTCTTCTGAATCGAAGGGGTCGCCATCGGACCATTTCGCACCTTCGATGAGATGCATGGTCAGTTCGTGACCGTCTTCAGACCATTCCCAGCTCTTTGCCAAGTTGGGCAGAGGCTCAAGCTCGTCGGCATTGACCATGAACAGGGGTCCGGTGCGGGTGAGGCACTCGGACAAGCCGATATCGATACCGCCCCAGCCTTGAGACTGGCCACCGATATAGTTCCAGCCTTCGGGCCGTCCGCCGATGACGTGACGCATCACATCGCCGTAGACACCGATGCCGTCCGGCATATTGCTGGTCTTGTAGACCATCGGCTCCGCAGGCAGCCGTTCCTCGACCGGCGGTAGCAGGCCGGGCTCGACGAAGTTTTCAGTCACCCACTCTGGCTCGTGATACTCGTCGAGCGCCTCGAAGCCTAGGATCTCGGAAACGCCGACAAAGTTCGGTTCGCTTTGGGCAGCGAACTCAGGTGGCTCGGGCGGAGTGGTTGGCTCCAGCACCTGCGCCTGCGTGGCGATTATCGATACGCCAAGCAGCAGACTTGCCCCGCCAAGGGCATGAACATGCTTCCTCATGATACCTCCCAGTATAACGGACGGCCGGTTGGCCACGGTGCCGGTTTCCTCCCCGACACGTCCATGGGGTGACCCTAAGCCTTGCAATGGCGCAAGCAATCCGCTTTTCTAGAGAGTATTTCCGGGTTTCACAGATCCACGCAGTCTTGAATGGAAGTTAACAAGCAAGCTTCATCCACCACGAAGGTGCCGGGTAGCCAGGCGCCACGACCGATGCCGCGCCCGGACAGGAGCTTTTATGCTTCGAGCCGGGCCTTCGGCCGGTTCGGCATCCGGTCTTTCCGGCCCATCGTCATGTCGGAACCGCACAGCCATGGACATATCGAGATCAACTGGCTGAGCGCTGGCGAGATGCACTATGTCTATGACGGGCGTCCAGTGTGCGTGCCTTCGGAACGATTGGTGGCCTTCTGGGCCGGTATTCCACACCAGACGGTTGCACTCAGTCCGACAGCGCAGCAAGGTCGCCAGCTCAACGTCTACCTGCCGCTCGATTCGTTCCTCCACATGCCGCAGCTCGGTCGTCTGACGGAGACGATGATGGGGGGTGGCATCGTCGCTCTGAACCCCGATGCGGTGGGGATCGATACGCTGGAACGTTGGCATTCGGATTATCGCAGCGGCAATGCGCTGCGCACAGATATTGTTCAGGTCGAAATGGGCGCCATGTTCCGGCGGGCAGCCCTCACCGGCTGGGAGATGCTGCTGCCTGCCTGGATCGAAAGCGAAGGCCGACGGACCCGCAGCGCCTCACCGGTCCGGTACGTAGTGGCAATGGTGCGCTACGTCATCGAGAACATTTCGGAGCCCCTGCCCGCCGCGGAGGTGGCCAAGGTTGTCGGCCTTCACCCGAACTATGCCGCTGACCTGTTTTCAAAGGTCATGCGCATTTCGATCCAGAAATTCGTGACGCGGATGCGGCTCATTCGTGCGCGCGCATTGCTGTTCGAAGGCAATTTGTCGATTGCCAACGTCGCCTTTCAGTCCGGCTTCACCTCGCTGACACAGTTCTATGAACACTTCCGCCGCGCATATGGCATCACGCCGAGCCAGATGCGCCAGGACGTCATTGACGACTGATTACGCAGCCAATCGAAATCGCGCTCGTTCCGGTATAGCCTTCATCAGTGCGAGACCATACCGGAGGGGGAAAGCGTGCCAGACTCGATCAAGGATGCGCGGGAGCAGATGGCGAGCCGTATCGCCACACTTACCGAGGTGGATACGGACAACGCGGCGCTTCTCGATGCGGCCCTCGCCTCGATTGACGAAGATGATCTGAAGTCCGCCGATCCTGACGCACTCATCGACCGGCTGAAGAGATCGTTCGATATTGCTCGGACCGAGGAGGTGGGCGCGGTTCGGGTCTCTCCGGACAGCTCCGGAACTATGGTGGTATCGGTGGTGTCGCGCGATATGCCGTTCATCGTCGACAGCATTCTTGCGTCCATTCGCGAGATCGGCGGCACCATCAGACTCTTCGCGCACCCCAGAGTTTTCGAGAGCCAGGATGGCACCCTAACGGCAAAGCCGCACGAAGGTGCTGAAGCTCTCAGCATCATGCATGTCGAGATCGATCCAATCGCGGAAGAGGCGCGGCTGGTCTCGGAGATCGAGGCCACGCTGGCCGACGTGCGTCTGGCGGTCGCCGATTGGGAGCCGATGCAGGCGCGTGCCCGCTCGCTCGCCCGTGACATCGAAAAGCGCGCCGGACGGGACACGGCAAATGCCGAAGCGGCGGCGCTTCTCGATTGGCTGACGGAAAACAACTTCACGTTTATCGGCCTGCGCGAATACACCATCTCGGAAGCGGACAGCTCTCCCCTGCCTGAGTCTGGCCTCGGCATCCTGCGCGATCCCGACTTGAAGTTTTTGCGCAGCGGCACCGATTTCGTCGAGTTCACGCCAGAGCACGAGGCGTTCATCAGGAATGCCGCACCTGTCACCGTCAACAAGGCCAACATCCGCAGCCGGGTGCATCGGCGCGTCCATCTCGATTACGTCGTCATCAAGCTGGTGGATGGAGACGGCAAGGTCAGCGGCGAGGTGCGCCTATTGGGGCTGTTCACTGCGCAGGCGGTGGCAGCACCCCATACCGATGTTCCAATAATTCGCCAGAAGATCCTCGAGGTGATGCGGCGATCGCAGCTCAACCCGGAGAGCCATGCAAGGCGTGCCCTGCTCGGCGCATTGATGAGCTATCCGCGCGACGAACTCTTCCAGATCGACACCGGCCTTCTTGCGGAGTATGGCGCAGCTATCGCAGCGCTCTACGACCGGCCGCGCGTTCGCGTGCTGCCGCGCATCGACAGGTTCGACAATTTTGTCTCGATCCTCGTCTACGTGCCGCGCGACCGTTACGACGCTCATATCCGCGCCGCAATTCTCAACGAACTCGCCGAGCAGTATGACGGACGCGTTTCGGCGTTCTACCCGAACTATCTCGAAGGCGAGCTGGTGCGGGTTCACGTTATCATCGGCCGCAATGGCGGAGACACGCCAACGCCATCGCGTTCGGCCCTTGAAGAGCGGGTGGAGAAGATCAGCCGCGGCTTTGGCGAACGGCTGATGGCTGCTACGAAAAATCCTGCGAGCGCCGCGCGTTTCCGCGAGGGATTTTCGCAGGCCTACCAGTCGCGAAACTCGGTCGAAGATGCACTGGCCGATATCGAACGTTTCGAGAGCCTTTCGGACGGCGCAAGTCTCGCCATCGCCCTTAATCGGACCAGTGAGGTGCCGGACGGCGTGCGTTTGCGCTTTTACCATCTCGGCAGCGCCATCCCGCTGAGCGACCGCGTGCCGATGCTTGAGCAATTCGGCTTCCGGGTCATCGAGGAGCGGACCTATACCGTCCGGGCCACCGATGAAGCGGTGCGCTATATCCACGACATGGTTCTTGTCTCGCCGCTCAGTGGCGAGGCCGATGTCGAGGCTCTGTTCACAGTTCTCGAATCCGCCCTCTTGGCGGTCTGGAGTGACGCGACGGAGAGCGATGGCCTCAATGCCTTGACCGTTCTTGAGCGCCTGGAGTGGCCGGATGTTGCTCTCTTACGGGCGCTCTCGCGTTATCTGCGTCAGGTGGGGATCTCTTATTCGCAACGCTATCTGGCACAGGTGCTGAACACTCACAGCGACGCAGCTGCCGCGGTGGTCAGCCTGTTCCATGCCCTGCATGACCCGGATCGTGCCGATGGGGCCGAGGCCGAGGAGGCGCGCAAGCGCATCGAGGCGGCGCGCGATGCTGCCAGTTCCATTGATGAAGATCGTATCCTGGCGCGCTTCGCCAATCTGGTCGAAGCATCGCTGCGCACGAATTTCTTCCAGCGGGGAAAGACCGGCGAGCAGCGTCCCGCGCTCGCGATCAAGTTTGACAGTTCTCTTGTCGAGGCCATGCCGGCGCCAAGGCCATTCCGCGAGATTTTCGTCTACTCGCCGCGCGTCGAAGGCATTCACCTGCGGTTCGGCGCTATCGCGCGTGGCGGACTGCGGTGGTCCGATCGCCCAGAGGATTTCCGAACGGAAGTCCTGGGCTTGGTGAAGGCGCAGCAGGTCAAGAATGCGGTCATCGTGCCAGTGGGCGCTAAAGGCGGGTTTGTACCGAAACACTTGACGACCGACATGGCGCGCGAGGCGCGGCAGGCGGAGGGAACCGCATGCTACAAGATTTTCATCGGTGCGCTGCTCGACATAACCGATAACCGTGTGGGCGCCGATATCGAGGCGCCGGAGCGTGTGATACGCCGCGATGGCGATGACCCCTACCTGGTTGTTGCGGCTGACAAGGGCACGGCCAGCTTCTCCGATACGGCGAATGCGATTGCGGTCAGTCGAGGCTTCTGGTTGGGCGATGCCTTCGCGTCCGGTGGCTCCGCCGGCTATGACCATAAGGAAATGGGCATCACCGCGCGCGGCGCATGGGAATGCGTGCGCCGCCATTTCCGCGAGATGGACCGCGATATCCAGACCGAGCCGTTCACTGTCGCCGGTGTTGGCGACATGTCCGGGGACGTGTTCGGCAACGGCATGCTTCTATCAGAGGAGATCCGGCTGGTCGCCGCGTTCGACCACCGCGATATCTTCCTTGATCCTGATCCCGACGCTGCAGCATCGATTGCCGAACGTCGCCGGTTATTTCAACTGCCGCGCTCGAGCTGGCAGGACTACGACAAATCGCTGATCTCACCGATGGGCGGCGTATTCTCGCGCAGTGCCAAGTCCATTCCGCTGAACGACAGGCTGCGCGATCTGCTCGGTCTCGAGGGCGAGGCTGCCACCCCGACAGCAATCATGTCGGCTATCCTGTCCCTCAATGTCGATCTGCTGTGGTTTGGCGGGATCGGCACCTATGTCCGGGCCAGAAGCGAAAGCAATGCCGATGTCGGTGACCGCGCAAACGACGCCATTCGTGTCAGCGCCGATAAGGTGCGCGCCCTGGTGATCGGTGAAGGCGCCAACCTCGGCATCACGCAGCGAGGCCGTATCGAATATGCGCTCAAAGGCGGGCGGATTAACACAGACGCGATAGATAACTCGGCAGGCGTGAATTCCTCGGATCTCGAGGTCAATATCAAGATCGCGCTCCGTCCGGTGCAGGAAGCTGGCAGGCTGGAGGATGGCCAGCGAAACGCCTTCCTCGCCGAGATGACCGAGGCCGTGGCCCAGCTGTGCTTGCGCAACAATTACCTGCAGAGTCTTGCGATATCGCTCGCCGATCGCGCCGGGCTCTCGGAATTGCCAGACCTTCGCGACCTGATGTGCACGCTCGAAGAGCGCGGCCTTCTCGATCGTGGCGTCGAATTCCTGCCGAGCGAGCAGGAAATCGACGACCGCGCAGCAAATGGTCAGGCCCTGACAAGGCCTGAACTCGCCGTTCTGCTCGCCTACGCCAAACTCACCTACTACGCCGACCTGTTGGAGTCCGATGCGCCGGATGACCCTTATCTCACAGGCGAGATGCTGCGCTATTTTCCGGATCAGCTTGCGGCAACCTATCCCGACGCAGTCGAACACCACAGGCTTCGCCGGGAAGTGGTTGCGACGGTTCTTTCGAACGCGATCATCAACCGCGGCGGACCTGCGGTGGTTGACGAGTTGCGAGCAGCAACAAGCGCTGGGCCAGGAGACGTAGCGCGGGCTTATGTTGCGACACGTGACACCTATGGCCTCACCGATCTCAACAGTGCCATCGATGCGCTCGATGGGGCGATCAGCGGCACTTTGCAGCTGGAGCTATATGCTGAAGTCGAGGCGCTGATGCGGCGCGAGGCGCTGTGGTTCCTTCGCAATGCCGCGCTGGCCGGTGACACCCGCTCGATCGTTGCAAGGCATCGCGAGGGTGTGGTGACCGTCTCCAATCTCCTGGCGGAGCTGATGCCTGCAGAGGTGGCGGAGCGCCGCGCACGGCATATCGAAAGATTGGCTGCCGGCGGCGTTCCCGAAGCTCTGGCACAACGGATCGCTGATCTGCCGATGATAGCACATGCAAGCGATGTGGTGCTGGTCAGCGATCGTTCGGGCGCTAGCCTGCCGGACGCGGCGCAAGCCTATTTCGGGATCGTAACCCTGTTCAACCTGACGGGGGTCGGCGAAAATGCACGCCAGCTGGTGCTTCTTGATCGCTATGACCGCATGGCGCTGGATCGAGCGCTTGCGAACCTGACAAGGGCGCAGCGCGAGCTGGCGGCGGATGTGCTCGCAACCGGCGGCTCCAGCGTGGCTGACAAACTGCTGGCGTGGCAACAGGGGCGAGCTGATGCGGTCTCACGGACGGTTTCAGCCGTGTCGGAGCTGACGCGCGGCACATTGACCGTATCGCGCCTCTCCGTTGCGGCGGGGCTACTGACCGACATAGCAGGTGGGAGCTAAATCCCGCATCATTCCAAAGTCTTGCTTGCCAGATGCGGGCCGGACAGCATGCTGGCAGCCGTCACAGACAAACGCACGAGGATATTCAATGGCGCGTACAAATCTTTCGGAATGGCTGCTGCATCGGCAGGTGCCCCCAAAGCTGGCAGAGACCATGACCAGCGTGGCTGCTGCTTGCGCCGAGATTGCCGAAGTGCTGCGCACGGCCCCTATCGAGGGCATTTCGGGCGTTGCCGGGACGACCAATGTTCAGGGAGAAGACCAGAAGCAGCTCGATGTCGTATCGAACGATATCTTCATTGAGCATCTCCGGCCAAATCGCCATGTCTCGGCCTTGGTTTCCGAGGAACTGGAAGAGCCGCTGCTGTTCGAAAGGTCTGCCGATGAAGGTGGGCTTGCGATTGCCTGCGATCCGCTCGACGGCAGCTCAAATCTCGATGTCAACGTTACCGTCGGCTCGATCTTTTCGTTTCTCGAGGTGCCTGCGGATGATCCGGGCGCGCATCTGCTGCAGCCCGGCACGGAGCAGATCGCTGCCGGCTATGCCGCTTACGGCAATTCCACCAGTCTTGTCCTCGTCTATCAGGGGCAGGCCAGCGCGTTCACGCTCGATGCGTCCGGCGATTTCGTGCTGACAGCCGCAACACTTACCATCCCTTCCGAGTCCGCAGAGTATGCCATCAACGCAGCGCGCGAACGGTTCTGGGACGAGGCGACGCGGACCTATGTTGCGGATTCGGTAAAGGGCGAAGACGGCCCTCTCGGCAAGCGCTACAACATGCGCTGGGTCGGCTCTATGGTCGCGGACATTCACCGCATCCTGATGCGTGGTGGCGTATTTCTCTATCCTCTCGACAGCGAGACCGTTGCCAAAGGCGGGCGCCTGAGGTTGCTCTATGAAGCAAATCCAATGGCGCTGATCGTCGAGGCGGCAGGCGGCCGCGCCAGCACTGGCCCCGGTCGGTTGCTCGAGGCTGCGCCCAGTTCTATTCACCAGCGCATTCCTGTGATCCTCGGCTCAAGCGCTGAAGTCGAACGCATCGAGCGGCTTTATCAGCAGCTGTAACCCTCGGGCAGCTTTGCAACGTTGCGAGCCGCGTGCTAACTGCGCAAAACGCACCGGCGCGCGACCGGCGAGGAGGCCCGCATGAGCAATGAGACATTCGACCTGCCCCCAACCAATTCGGGGCGCGCTGCCGCTCGGCCGTTCCACAGGCAATGGCTGATGCGCCAGAGCGATCGACTCTTCGATTTCTTCGAGCGCAGTTCGATCAATCGGGATGGCGGATTTCATGATCTCGACAGCGTCGGCCACCCGGTCAACAGGGATAATCCGCTGCGCCAGATCCATGCCACGGGCCGGATGGTGCATTGCTTTGCCATCGGCAGCCTGCTCGGGCGTCCTGGCTCCGACGAGATTGTCGACCATGGCATGCGCTATCTCATCGAGCATCATCGCGACAAGACGCATGGCGGCTATATCTGGTCTCTCGACAATAACGGCCCGCGCGATGACAGCAAGCAGGCCTATGGCCATGCCTTCGTGTTGTTGGCCGGATCGAGCGCCAAGCTGGCGGGCCATCCGCTGGCTGACCGCTTGATCGCAGATGTTTCGGAGGTGATCGACAAGCGCTTCTGGGAAGAAGAGCACGGCGCGATCAGTGAGGAATACGCCAACGATTGGTCGAAGATCACCGACTATCGCGGCCAGAACTCGAACATGCACATGACTGAAGCGCTGATGGCTGCTTATGAGGCCACCGGCGAAAAGCTGTATCTGCAACGCGCAGAACGCATCGCGAAATTGATCATCGGCAAGCACGCCTTGGAACTTGACTATCGCGTGGCCGAGCACTTCGATGCCGACTGGACTCTCGATAAGGACTACACTGGCAACGAGATGTTCCGGCCGTCAGGTTCGACGCCCGGGCACTGGCTGGAATGGTCGCGGCTCTTGATGCAGCTCTGGGTTCTTGGGCACAAGGCAGAGCCCTGGCTTCCGGATGCTGCGCGTGGCCTCTTCCGCAAGGCCATCGAGCTTGGTTGGGATGATAAGCATGGCGGCTTTTATTACACGCTCGACTGGAACAATCAGCCGATCATGCGCGAGAAGCTGTGGTGGCCGGTCTGCGAGGCGATTGCAGCCGCCGCATTTTTCACGCACTACGACCAGGATCCGTTCTTCGAAATCTGGTATCGCCGGCTCTGGGATTTTGCCGCCAATCATCTGATCGATCACGAGAACAGCGGCTGGCGCCCCGAATTGCAGGAAGATTTGACCCCGGTCGAGCGACTTTTCGTCGGCAAGCCGGATATCTACCATGCGTTGCAGGCCTGCCTGATTCCGCTGTTTCCGGCGACCGGCTCGGTCACGCACGCGATAATCGAAAGCAACCGGCCCGCCCATCGCTGAGCCACCCACCCGCCTCAAGGTCATTTCATGTCCGCTTATCCTGCCGACCTGCCCCGGCATCTCGTTGACAGCGCCGTTTCAGCTGCTTTGGCGGAGGATCTGGGGCTTTCGGGCGACCTGACCAGCCAGGCAACCATTGCACCGCACGCCCGGGCGCACGCCACCCTCTCGGCGCGCGAGCCGGGCACGATTGCCGGCTTGGCGCTTGCGAGCGCCGCATTTCGGCTGATCGGGGACGAGGTCGCCTTCAAAGCCCACTGTGCGGACGGCGAGACGGTCGAGGTCGGCGAAGTCGTCGCGGAGATTACCGGCAACGCACGCCAAATGCTTGCAGCGGAACGCACGGCCCTCAATTTTCTCAACCCCCTCAGTGGCATCGCGACGTTGACGAGCCGGTTCGTGCGCGAGGCGGCAGGAACGAATGCCAGGATCTGCGATACCCGCAAGACAATGCCGGGGCTGCGCGCTTTCCAGAAGTATGCGGTTCGGTGCGGCGGTGGTGCCAACCATCGCTACGGCCTCGATGACGCTGTCCTGATCAAGGACAACCACATCGCGGTGGCTGGTGGGGTGGCCAAGGCCTATGCCTCCGCCCTTGCCTTCGCCGGCCACCTTGTAGCGATCGAGATCGAGGTCGGTACGCTTGACGAACTCGCCGAAGCTCTCGATGCCGGCGCGACCCGGGTGCTTCTCGACAACATGACGCCTGACCTTTTGCGGGAAGCAGTAAGCTTGAACGCGGGACGTGCACTGCTGGAGGCGTCGGGCCGGGTTACGCTTGAAACCGTGAAGGCAATCGCAGAGACCGGCGTTGATTACATCTCTTCGAGCCAGATCACGATGGGGGCGCCATCGCTCGACCTCGGGCTCGATATTGTTGTGGAGGCCTGAGATGCCGCATCACTCCGATTTCGATGCGCTCGATTTAATCGTTCAGACGATGATCGAGGCATCGATAGCGGCAGCTCAGGTCATCAACGACGTTTATGCACGTGACGTGGAGGCCGAGCAAAAAGCCGATGGCTCGCCTGTAACCGAGGCGGATTCGGCGGCAGAGACCGTAATCCTGTCGTGGCTCGAAAGCACCGGACTGCCTGTGTTGGCCGAAGAATCGGTGGCTGCGGGCCGCATTCCATCGCTCGGGGAGCGATATTTCGTGGTCGACCCGCTCGATGGGACCAAGGAATTCCTCAAGCGCAACGGCGAATTCACCGTCAATATTGCCCTCGTGGAAGACGGTCGGCCGATTGCCGGGGTGGTCTTGGCTCCGGTTACAGGCAGGACGCATATAGGCTGCTCATCTGGCGCGCTTGTCGGTGAGGTTTCGGATGAGAAGCTTGGCCCGCTGAGCGCGATTTCCGTTGCCGAGCGGCATCCGCCGCGTGTCGTTGCCAGCCGCTCCCACCGCAGTATCGAAGTCAGCGCGCTGTGCAGTTCACTCCAGATCACGGAAGATGTCTCGGTCGGCTCGTCGTTGAAATTCTGTCTCTTGGCGGAGGCCGCTGCAGAACTCTATCCACGTCTGACGCCGACCTGCGAGTGGGACACGGCCGCGGGACAAGCGGTTGTAGAGGCTGCTGGCGGCGTGGTGCTGACATTCGACAAGCAGCCGCTGCGCTATGGAAAAAGGCAGGACGATTTCTACAATCCGTTCTTTGTCGCAGCATGCAGCGAAGAGCTGGCCGCGCATGCCATTGATGAATTGAATGCGCTCCGCAACAGTGACGTGGTGTAGCGCGAAGCGTTGATGCGGTTAACGTCTCGTTAGCGCGGCCGGAAGCCGAACACCCACCGGCGACCAAGCTTTTTTGCTAACGCTAAATCCCTGCCATGCAACATGCTCTTAACTGCCCTGCGCTAGAGCAGCAGGCCAGAACCTTGCGCGGCTCACGACCAGTATATATATGCCCGGCATATATCGGTTGAGAATAGGGTAGCCGCCTCCGTGAACGTCAAGACGCTTTGCCTGTCGATCCTGTTTGAGCAAGACGCTACGGGATACGAAATTCGCCGCCTGTGCGTCGAGGGCGAGTTTTCGTATTTTGTCGAGGCGAGCTTCGGCTCGATCTATCCGGCGCTGGCACGGCTGGAGGATGAAGGGCTGGTCTCAAGCCGGGTGGAGCCTCAGGAAGGCAAGCCTGCGCGCAAGGTCTACTCCATCACCGACAAGGGCCGCGAGACATTTCTTCTGTCGTTGCAGGAGCCTGTCGAGGAAGAGGTGTTCCGCAGCCCGTTCCTGCTGTTTGCGCGCTATGCGCATTTGCTGCCGGCGGATCTCGTCGAGACACGCATCGACGAGCACATCGAACGGCAACAAAAGCGGCTTAAGCTTCTCACTGACTGCGAGACGGACCGAAGCCTGACGACGGCTGATCGGTGGGTTCTGACCTATGGCAAGACAGTCATGCGGGCCGCCGAAAACTACCTTGTCGAGAACAAAGAAGAACTGATCGCTTTGGCTCGCCAAAACGAACAAGACAAAGACGCGGCTGAATAGGGGCGATTTCATGCGCGCATTATTTTCTTACGGACTGGCCTTTCTGATCCTGCTGCTGGCTGGCGGCTGGCTCGCGACGGGCACTCTCGTGGTTGGTGGCAATGGCCCGGGGATGGGCGAAACGCCGATCATTTCCCTGATCGAAGGCGAGCCGCATGGCCCGTTATCCCAGACGCTTGATGATGCGGGCATACTAGCCCAGCACGGACAGGGTGAGGACGAGGTCGACCCACGGCTGACGATTGCGCAGCGCAACGAGGCCGCTCGCGAGGGTGACACCTCGGCGCGGTCAGTGCGCACCACGCTTTACGAAGTGCAGCCCATGCCGATCATCGTGCCGCTGCGGGGCCAGACCAGTGCCCGCGCCACCGTGAACGCGGTGGCCGAGACATCGGGTATCGTCGAGACGGTGCATGTCTCGAAAGGGCAGCGCGTTGAAGCCGGCGACATGCTGTGCACGCTCGACCAGGGTACGCGGCGGGCCGCCGTTGCACAGGCCGAAGCGCAGGTGGCGCAGGCCGAAGCCTCGCTGGAACAGGCACAGCTCGATTTCGAGACCAATCAGCGCCTTCGCGAGCGTGGCTTGACCCCGGAAAATACAGCCAACTCGGCGCGCGTCGCAGTTACTGCCGCTGAAGCCTCGCTGAGTTCAGCTCAGGTCGGGCTCGACAATGCCCGGACCGAACTCGAGAACACCGAAATCACTGCCGAAGTCGGCGGACTTGTGCAGGAACCGTTGGCCAATCTCGGTGAAATGCTCTCGATGGGGACGCCGTGCGCCGCCATCGTCCAGCTCGACCCGATGCTGTTCACCGGTCGTGTGCCGGAAGCCCATATCGCCCTTGCCCGCACGGGTCTTGAGGCCACGATCCGCACGGTGACCAATCAGACCGCGAAGGGCAAGGTCACTTATGTTTCAGCTACAGCCGAGCCTGCAACACGCTCCTTCGCCGTCGAGATCGAATTTCCGAACGAAGATGGAAACATCCGCGACGGGGTTACGGCAGAAGCAACGATCGATGTCGGGACCGCCCCCGGACACCTGCTGCCGCAATCCGTCCTGACTCTCGACGATGACGGAACGCTCGGCGTTCGCACCGTCGAGGACGGCGTGGTCGCTTTTCACGAGGTGCAGGTGGTCCGCGATACGCGCGATGGCGTATGGGTTACAGGACTGCCGGCAGAGGCAGAGATCATAACTCTGGGCCAGGAATACGTGACGACCGGTCAGGCCGTCGATGCAACGCGCACCGACGGGTCCGACCTTGAAGCCGAGCCGCAATCTGAAGCCGAGGCGAGCGTCTGACCATGCTGAACTTCCTCGAAAGCATCCTGAGGATGCCGCGCGTCGTCATGACAGTGATGGTGCTGCTGCTCGTTGCCGGCGGCTCCGCGTACGTTTCGTTGCCGAAAGAGAGCTTTCCGGCGATCGACGTTCCGTATCTCTATGTTTCTGTGTCGCAGAGCGGTGTTTCGCCTCGCGATGCCGAGAACCTGCTGGCAAAGCCGGTCGAGGACGCGCTGGCCGATCTCGACGGGCTGACGAACATGACGTCGACCTCGACCCAGGGCCACGCCTCTGTGCTACTGGAGTTCGACATCAATTTCGACAAGGATCAGGCGCTTCAGGATGTGCGCGCCGAGCTCGATACCATTCGTGCCGACTTGCCTGAAGACGCCGATGACCCGACTGTCTCGGAAGTCGACGTCGTTGGTTTCCCTATCCTGTCGATTGCAGTTTACGGAGATGTCTCGGAGCGTGAACTGACGGCCCGTGCCGAAGCGCTGCAGGATGCCATCGAGGGCATCAGCGAGGTGCGTGAAGTCACGCTTTCCGGTGCGCGCGACGAGGTGCTCGAGGTCACGATCGACCTGCTGCGGCTCGAATCCTACGGCCTTACGGCGAACCAGCTGTTTGACGCACTGGCGCGCAACAACCTCGTCGTTTCCGGTGGCACGCTCAACACCGGGCAAGGCCAGTTCAACGTTGAAGTGCCCGGTCTGATCAATACCGCCGAAGACGTGATGACCTTGCCGCTAAAGACCGATGGCGACGCCGTCGTGACCTTCTCTGATGTGGCGACCATCACCCGCACGCTCGAAGATGCGACCGAATTCACCAACGTCAACGGCTCCCCTGCCCTGATCCTCGGCGTTTCCAAGAAGCTAGGCACCAATGTCATTGACGTTTCGGACAAGGCAAGGGCCGCTGCTGAAGAGATCAGCGCTGACTGGCCAGACGGGATAGAGGTCAGCTTCTTCCTTGATCAGGCGGATACTACGCTCGGGCTTTTCCGCTCGCTTGAAGCCGCGGTCTTCACTGCGATCGCGCTCGTTCTGATCACCTGTGTGGCGACACTTGGCTTGCGCCCGGCGATCATGATCGGCATGTCGATCCCGATCTCGTTCATGATGGCATTCCTTGTCGTTCAGGCGCTTGGAATGACCATCAACATGATGATCATGTTCGGTCTCGTGATCGCCGTGGGCGTGCTTGTCGACGACCCGGTCGTGGTCGTGGAATACGCCGAGCGAAAATTGCAGGAAGGCGTGCCGAAGCGCGAAGCCTTTATCATGGCTGTGCGAAAGATGTTTGTTCCGGTGGCCGGCGCCACCGCGACGACGCTTGGCGCGTTCGTCCCGCTTCTGTTCTGGCCAGGCATCATCGGCAAGTTCATGAGCTATCTGCCGATTATCGTGATCGTGGTGATGGTGGCATCGCTGGTTTCGGCCCTCATCTTCATGCCTGTAATCGGCGCCCTGATTGCGTCGAGCCATGTCGATCCGAAGCGCAAGGAAGCTGCCGACATCGTCATGTATGCCGACAAGTTCGACCCCAAGAAGGTGCGCGGACTGACCGGCTATTACGTGCGGGCGCTACAGGTGTTGCTGCGCTGGCCACTGCCGACGCTGGTGGTGGGATTCGGCATCGTGTTCGGCACGATGGCGCTTTACGCGGCGAACCCGACCGGCAGCATTGCTTTTCCGGAATCCGAGCCCGAGTTCGCAACCGTGGCCGTTGTGGCGCGCGGCAACTATTCGCCCGAGCAGATCCGCGGGATGCTGGTGGAGGTCGAGGATGAACTGCTGCAGGTACAGGGCATCAAGGATGTCATCATGCAGTTTGGCGATCAGGGCGCACTTGGCAGCACCCCGCCTGACACGATCGGCAATTTCCAGCTGCAGCTCATCGAGTACGAAAACCGCGTCAAGGCAGAGGAGATCTTTGCCGAAATCCGCGAGCGTACCGGAGATATTCCAGGGCTGACCGTTCAGCTGATCGCGCAGGAACAGGGGCCGCCGGCCGGCAAGGACATCAACCTGCGGGTGGAAAGCACAAACTACGACGATCTCGAGCCGGTTGTTGCCGAGTTGCGCAACTTCATCGAGAACGACCTCGAAAACACTGTGGATGTCGAGGACGGCCGGCCAAGCCCGGGTATCGACTGGCAGATCACAGTCGACCGCGTTGAAGCCGCCAGATACGGCATAGGCGTGCGTGAACTGGCGCCTTACGTTCAGCTGATCACCTCGGGCGTTAATCTCGGCAATTACCGCACTGAGGACACCGGCGAGGAACTGGACATCAAGGTTCGCCTGCCGCAGGACGAGCGCACTTTTGCCGCGTTCGACTCGATGCGGATTGCGACCAGCGAAGGGCTTATCCCGGTTTCGAACTTCATCGATCGTCAGGCCGTGCCGAAGGTCGCGGCTATCGAGAGGCGGAACCAGGTGTATGTGATGCCGGTCGCGGCGAATCTCGCCAATCTGCCCGAAGGCGTGTTTGCCGCCGACCGCGTTGCAGAAGTTCAGCAATGGGTGGGAGAGCAGAATTTCCCCGACAGCGTCTCTATCGTCTATGGCGGTGCCGAGGAGCAGATGGGCGATGCCAATGCGTTCATCGTACAGGCATTCGGCGGCGCGATGTTCCTGATCTTCTTTGTGCTGCTGCTGGAGTACAACAGCTTCTACCAGGTGCTGGTGACGCTCTCGACCGTGATCATGTCGACCGCTGGCGTGCTCGGAGGCATGTTGATCAGCGGGATGAGCTTCTCGGCAATCATGACCGGCCTCGGCATCGTCGCTTTGGCCGGTATCGTGGTGAAGAACGGCATCGTCTTGATCGACACCTATAACGAGTACAATCGCGGTGAAGGTGTCGAAGCGGTGAAGGCCATGCTGATCACCGCCAGCCAGCGTGTGCGGCCAGTGCTGCTGACGGCAACGCTGACGGCGCTAGGCGTGATTCCGATGTGGGCGAATATCGAGTTCGACTTCATCCGGCGCGAGATCGTCGTGGGCGGCATTGCCGGCTCGTGGTTCACCCACCTTTCGGCTGCAATCGTCAGCGGGTTGTTCATGTCGACGCTGCTGACGCTGGTGATGGTGCCGGTGATGATCACCGCTCCAAACGTCCTCTGGGGCCAGATCAAGTCAGTAAGTGGCGCGTTCGCAGGAGCCTTTATCTGGATGCGCGGCCTGTTCGGCCAGAAGAAGGCAGAGCCTGCCCCAGCCGGCTTTGATGGCATGGCTCTCGAAGCTGCCAGCAGTGACACTACCGAGCGCCATGTGGTTTCGAAGGATGCCGGTCTGTCTCGCAAAGAGGAAAACGGTGTGACGGTGATTTCGCGCGACGCGGCGGAATAGCTCTTCACGCAGTTCATAAAGAAAGGGCCCGGCAAAAGCCGGGCCCTTTCTTTTACTTGCCTTCGTCTTCTGCGGGCGTGCCGCGATTGACGAAACCATGTAAGCGGGAAGCCCACCCCGTCTGGTGATGGCCGCTGTTGGGCGATATCGACATCCCAG
>NZ_BMZE01000003.1:742949-743232 GCF_014652635.1 Devosia pacifica | reverse complement strand
CAGTTCGAGATCACTGCTGACACAAGAGCCAGCCTGCTTGGCTGGCTCGAGCGACGCGGCGGTACGATCGATGACTACGCCTTCCCGAGTCGAGTCGTGGCCGATGGCCACCGGAGCACCCGCCAATACGCCAGGCTGGTGGACGAGTGGGTCACGGCCATTGGCCTGGCGCCGGAGGAGTACGGCACACATTCTCTGCGTCGGACCAAGGCATCGCTAATCTACAAAGCAACAGGAAACCTGCGGGCCATCCAAATCTGCTTGGCCATAGCAAGATCGAAAA
>NZ_BMZE01000003.1:705088-742939 GCF_014652635.1 Devosia pacifica | reverse complement strand
ATCTGATCAAGCGACTTCGCCGACGGTCGCTTCTGCACCGTCGGCGAAGCGCCCCATTTCTGGCCGTTCGACTGCCGCTTGCGGCGTCCCGAAAGCCGACATTGCTCACGGCGTAGCCAAGCGCAAGCCGATTACTTCGGCGTATGTTCGAATCCCACCCGGTCCGCCACTTGCCCTCGCGAAAGCATTCTCCCGATCCGGCTGCGGTCGGATTTTCTCGTTGTTTTCGAGGGTTATGCGGGAGAGGCTGTTAACCGGTCCGTGTGCCGCGAGGGACGAAAGCGGTCTCTAAGGGCCGATATTCTCCGGAGCTGATGACTGCGCCGCTTTGGTGAATTTGTCAGAAGCCATTGAAATAGCGTCAGTTAATCTCCTGCCTTCTGAACACTTCGATTTCAGGGTCGCGCTTCGAAAAGGAACTGAATTCGAACATTATCTAGGTCGGCGCAGCGCGAGTTGACCGTTCAGCCGCCGCGATCCCCACCGGTGGCGATGATCCCGCCATGCAGTATGTCGCTCTCACCGATCTCAATGGTGACAGGCGCCATGGGCAGCCAGGCTGCGAGAAGATCGGTTGTGGCGCTTATCTGTGTAGGCTTCCGCAGGGCGCACTCCCAAATCGTCGCTACGCGCCATCCGTCTTCCAGAAGTGTCGTACGCACGGCGCTGTCCCGAGCGATGTTTGCCTCGAACTTTGTCTGCCAGAACTCCGGCCGGGTCGATGGGCTGGTCGTGTAGCGACAACCCTCGTGGCGATGCCAGAAGCAGCCGTGTACGAAGACCACGGCGCGATGCTTCGGAAGAACGAGGTCCGGCCGCCCGTGAACCTTTCCGGAATGAAGCCGGAAGCGAAAGCCGCGCGCGTGCAATGCCCGCCTGAGAGCCAGCTCGGGCTTCGTGTTCTTTCCCCGTATTCCCGACATCATCCGGGAACGGGTTTGCTGGTCCACGATATCGGTCATATCCGTCCTGGTCTTCGTCCCTGAACCTGGTATACACCGGCTGAATGAAACTCGTCAGGAGCCTGATTTGCCTTCAACTTTCGGAATTGTCGATCTGTTTGCCGGTCCCGGCGGACTTGGCGAGGGCTTCGCTTCCCTCGTGGAGGACGGCCATGCGCCGTTCCGGATCGGCATTTCGGTCGAAAAGGAAGCATCCGCTCATCGGACCCTTACGCTACGGGCGTTCCTGCGCGACTATCGTGCGCGTCATGATGCATTGCCCAAGCAGTTCATCGATTTCCACGCAGGACTTACCTCCGAACCGGACTGGTCAGCCGTCGACACTGAGGCGTGGCGGCATGCCATCGACGAAGCCCGCGCGCTCGAGCTTGGCACTGAGCATGCGGCAAGCGCCATCGATGGTGCGATTGTAGAGCTGAAGGACAAATACGACGACACAATCCTGATCGGCGGCCCGCCCTGTCAGGCCTATTCCCTGGTGGGGCGCGCCCGCTCCAAGGGCAAGGTCGGCTATGTCCCCGAGGAGGATGCGCGGCATTACCTGTTTCGCGAGTACATCCGTGTGCTCGACAGGCTTCGCCCAGCCGCCTTCGTGATGGAGAACGTCAAGGGCATGCTGTCCTCGACGGTCGAGAGCCGCCTTGTCTTCGAGATGCTCATGGAGGACCTGTCCTCACTCGGCACGGGCCACGGCCATCAATACGAACTGCGCGCCGTCCGGATCGAGAATGGCAAGGCCAGCCTGCAAGAGGCGACACGGCCTGCGGACTTCATCGTGCGCGCCGAGGCATTCGGAGTTCCGCAGCGGCGCCATCGGGTGATCATTGTCGGGATCCGGTCCGACCTCGCGCGCAAGGCCGCTGATGCCGAGGTCGCCGTGTTGGGTATGGCGCGGACAGTCGGCGATGCAATTGGAACGTTGCCCGCCCTGCGCAGCGGGATCAGCCGCGGGCTCGATGACGTGGCTGCATGGCGAAGGGAGGTCACCGACGCCGCGAAGTTGCTCGCTGGCATCTGCAAGGGGAAGGACGACAGCGCGCTCCGTGACGCGTTCCTTGGCGTTTCAAGGGGACTGAGTGACGAATCACCGAGCCTTCGGGTCGCGTCATGGTTGCAGGACGGCTATGGCACTTCGAACGATGAACTGCTGCGTTGGCTCGAGCGGCCGAACATGCGCGCGATTGCCCAGCACGAGACGCGTGGGCACATGGCTTCAGATCTCGGCCGCTACCTGTTCGCAGCCGTTTTCGGCACCGTCCGTGGCTATAGCCCGAAGGCTGCCGATTTTCCCTTGGCACTCAGTCCAGAACACCGCAACTGGCACAGCGGCGTCTTCAATGACCGTTTTCGGGTCCAGCTGGCCGACCAAGCTTCGACCACGGTCACGAGCCATATCTCCAAGGATGGCCACTACTTCATCCATCCCGATCCGATGCAGTGCCGCAGCCTGACTGTCCGCGAGGCAGCGAGGCTGCAGACCTTCCCAGATGATTATCTGTTTCTGGGAAATCGTACACAACAATATGTCCAGGTCGGAAACGCCGTGCCGCCGTTTCTAGCAATGCAGATTGCACAGCTGCTGCATCGCGTGCTGGCGGTCGGGCAGTCGATCGGAAGAGAACGTAAAGCCGAGCGCCGCCATGCCCCGTCGCAGGTACCTTGAGGTCTCGCTGATGTAGTTTGGTGGCCAATAGCGAGGCCGGTCCATCGCAGAAGACCTTGGGCCGGTAATGTAATAAAAACGCGGCACCGGTTTCACTACATCTCCTCTACAGGCATTCCTTCCTCCGCCATTCGCTTAACAAGAAGCTTGATCGAATTCTTGTCCGGCCGGGCCAGATTGAAGTTACCTGACCCAAGCTTCTGAAGGGCTCGGTCGGCCTTCGGCGACAGGAATTTACGTTGTTCAGCAACTCGGCGAATGATCTCGGCCTTGGGAATGAGAGTGTGAAGGAGCACATCGAAGTCGATCTCGTGATCGATCATCGCGGTCGACTTCGCCTCCTTTTTCTCTCGGTTCACCTCATCTGCATCGAGCATCAGATGATCAAGCAGAACTGGCACGTTGAATTCTGCTGCCTTTATATTCTGCCAACACAGTTCAAACTTGCAGTATTCTCCTACGTTCCGGACGTTCGCGGGCGTCCGTCGTATGGCGGCCGCTATTTGTGGGGCTAGAGAGACGATCAGGTCTTGGAGCTCGTCCGGCACCGACTGTGTGTTCCAGACTTGCCCCCAGTTCAGATTTACCTTCCCCTGCCGGTCAATCTGTTCGGCGATCCAGGAAAGTGTATAGGCTACCGTCTGAGATTTGTATCCCCGGTCATCCTTGTACCAGTCAGAGCTGGCCACGTGTTTGTCTGTCCAGCGGAAAATCAGCGCCATTGCGCAGGCATTTCGATACCAGGTTTCGTTGAACTGGGTGGGAGCGGACTTCCAAGCTTTCGCAGTCTCGTCGGCAAACGCCACGAAGGCCTTCTGGGCACCCCGTGAGACGATGTAAGGCTTACGTTCAAAACTTAGTATGTATTTCGCAAGGTCCGTCTTCTCGATGAGCTTCTCCTTGGGGTACTCCAGCTGATATTTTTTCTTTCCTGCTGCTGATGCATATGCAGTGCCATCACGGTACTGGCCGCGGGCTCGTTCGTAAAACCACTTGTCGCCCGTCATCGCTCCGTTTTGCGGCGGTGCGGTGAGAGTGCGCGAGTAACGCTCCATTTGCAGATGGAAGGGATGGCTGGAGAAGAAGTCGGCCTCCGAGATCCGGTTCTGAGTGTTCGCGAACCGTGAAATCTTCGGCACGACCTGCTCAATTACAGCAGGGGAAACCACCGATAGCTTCATCTGCACGTGGACCCGCTCAAGCGACGACTTGCCAACATCCTTGGCGTACAGGATCGACGCTGTCGTCTGTCCGCCATTCACAATCTGGAGGTTGTGAATGGCCGCAATTCCCAACTGGCCGTCTTCGAGTGTCTCTAGGTCAACCGCCGATGCAGTCGCGGTGAGGCCGTTGTTGTAGGCGAAAAACATCTCCGGCGTCTTCTTGATGGTTTCCAGAATGCCCTTGTTCACCTTGGTCCTCGCCTGAAGATAAGTCCGGACATTCTGTTCGAGTAGTCGCGCTCCGTAGAGGCCGTAAACTTCCGCAAGCACTGATCCCGGAATTGCAAGAAGATAGGATTGATGCTCCTCGGCTTCCGTCGATGCCTTCAGGCAGGCGATAGGCCCACCAGCGATAGTTGAAACATCGACCTCGATAGGCTCAGGCGTGCTGAAACTTTTTTGGATGTCGAAATAGCGAGTGGCGTCGAGCACGCTATAGACGACCGGCAGTCCGCCGACCTCTTCGCCCAGCTGCGGCGGCCTTTTGGTTGCTAGGCGCGCGTTGGAAAAAAGGATAATGCGAAGTCTCTTGATGAGGTCACGTGCCGAATAGATGGAATACGCTGCTGAAAACGCTGGACTCGTTTCCTCAAGAGAGTTGATGAATGCCGATGAACAGGCGTTTTCAAAGAAATTGGTAACCCTCTTAAGTGCTGAGGTTAGACGATCATTCTGGAGAGGTTCCAAGTCCGTCCCGTCCCGGTAATCGCAGACGGCAAGATAAAGCGTTCCACGATCGTCATCAAACCCATGGCCGTCTATCTGGTATGGTCGGCGTCCACCGTCCTGACGACTGTGGGCGTACTCCAGATCAATGGTGTCGCCATTGTCGGACGCAGCGGCGGCATAGAGTTCAAAAAATGCCTCCTGCTGGAAGACGCCCCGCGCCTCTGCCTCTAAAAGGATATCTTCTCTTAGCTCTTCGAATGCTTCTTGCAACTCGCTCATTGAATGATTCCCCCGAACACATCATCATCGCTGACGGTAAAGGGAACACAGTCACTAACGCGGATACTGTACTTGACCATGTCGACACCGGGCCGTAGATCACTGCGCTCAATACGCGGAAAAGTTCCGCACACCTCATAATAGGTGCGGTCCACTAATACCCAACTCTCCTCGTCATAGTCCTGCCGCTCCTCGTAGCCCGCCTCCAGAAGAGCAATATCGAGTAGTTCCGGGGCGCCCGAGCCAGCCTGAGCCATTGCGTCACGGATCTCTGACACCAGAAGGTTGAGGGTCCGAGCCGCCGGGTCGACGGAAGGCAGCGGCGCAATGCCCTGATTGCAGAGCAGGATCCGTCCCTGAACCGGATCAAGCTGGTCTTCGGAAGAAATTCGGATCCGGCGATCGGCAGTCACCACCTGCGTCTTCACCTCAAAAATGCTGCCGGCAACCACAAAATCCTGCTCATGACCGCCAGGGCCGTTCCAGCATCGGATGGCGGCATTCCAGCCAAGCCGGTCGCTGAGAACGTCTCGCAGAAACAGCAATTCGCCGAACAGGCCAATCCTCTCGGTTTTTGACAGCAGGCGGTCGGCCCTTTGGCGCAGCATCTCCTGCCAACGGTGAACTTCCTCGACGGCTTGCAGCAGCCCTTCTCTAGCCTGTGACGGAGTGAACTTGTCAGTCGCCAGCATGAGGCTTTTGCACATAAGGGCGAAATTTCGGAAGTCAGCAGCGTTGCTGAGGGTCAGGACAAATCTCGAACGCCCATCACCTGCAGGCTCGACTTCGCAGGTCATCGCTGACATCTTCGGCAGGTCGAGCGCGCCGGGCTCCGCACACTCTGCATCAAGTTGGAATACAAAACGTCCGCGATAGTCACGGCCAATCCTGAAATCGAGCGGATGGCTGCTGTCGGCAAGTCGGACGTTGTAGGACCCCGGGTCATATGGCGGGATAATCGCTTCCCATTCATTCAGCATCCTGAGCCTCCATCATCGCTTGGGAATCATCGTCTTCTTCGGCGACATAAAGTTCGAGTTGCTGGCGATAGACAGCGTTCACCTGGTAGGTTCTCTCCTTCGCAGGTTTCCCGGTCTCAGGCATGCAGAAGGAAAGCGTGACGATGGGCGTGTCTAGCTTGAGCTCGTCGTCGCAATCGACCCGGTCGTCGCGCAGTTTTGCACCGAAAACATGCACGAGCATCATCGGCCGCTCGCGTACCGAGCACGCGGCACGTTCCTTCTTGTAAATCTCGGCTTGGTAGGCTGCTTCCGCCGCTGCCTTCTGTGCGTCTGACAGGCCGATCTGCGCGTCCCCCGGGTCGGCGACGCGGTTCTTGCTGCCGTACACACGATAGGTACCCCGCTGGACCGTTCCTTGGTCGCGGGACCTCAGATTGATGTCCTGACCGGCGAACTGAACGGAGTCGCCCGACTGACGCATGGGAAGCACCACATCCCATTCAGCCAGTTCGTCAGTGACGCGGTCCTGAACATAGTCCTCAAAGAGGGATGTGTCGGAAATTACCGATAGATCGGGATGATCCACAAACCGGAATTCGCGAAGGAGTTTGAGCACGTCGCGGCCACTAGCAGACCAGCGAATGAAACCCTTGCCCTTCTCAGTAGGGTCTCCGAGCGCGGAGAGGAATTTGTCGGCTGCATTGCGCTGATTATTACCGATGACCGGATCATTGGGGAGTGCGAAGCCCTCGATGTGACGCGCGGAATAATCCTGTGCGATTTTGAGCTTCTCAGCCGTGCGCATCTTGTTTGCCGCGGTTACCCGGATGGCGAGCGGGCTTTGCCGGACTTTGAGACCGAAGTCGCGCGGAGTGCGGCGCGCGGCCTGCATGCGCTTGATCTCGCTCCTAAGTTCTTCAGTTGCCTCGTCGACAAATTCGTAATGATCGAAGGACATCTGAGGCAGATAGAGGCGACAATATTCCTCGTAACCCGTGCGGTAGCCGAACCAGCGCGCCATCTGCATCAGCGTGTCGCTCGCAGTCGCATTGCGCAGGAGATAAGAAACCGTGAGGCCTTCGAGTGTCAGCCCGCGTGACAGCGCCAATCCGCCGATGGCGATGACATGAAGGCCGTCAAACTTGTGTAGTGAATAGTCGAGCTTGCCGCCCCGCATATTGACGGTGCGGACCTCTATGGACTGTACGCCCTCGTTGAGAACCCCAAGCAGCCCATGCCAGTCGAGCCCGCTATCATCAAACTCCTTGGTGAAGCTCGCTTCGAGATCGTCCATGACATCATCGCTGATCTCGTCGGGCGGCAGCGATGCGTGGACCGCGATCGCGTCCTTGATCTCGGCAAGGTATTCGTAAACCTGACCCAGAATCTGGTCCTGGATGGCATTGAATCGGCTGACGTTGATCATCATCGAGCAATGAGCTTTGCCCTTGCCTTGGAGTACCCTGATGGCCCGCGTGATGCAGAACACGCGGATCGCGTGGCGCAGACTGTCGGGGATGTCGGCAACAGTGTCACCGCTCTTGTGCTTGAGTGGCAGTAGCAGACGATAATCGTCAATGATGCGGACCATGCCTTCACGCAGGTCACCGCCTTCCCGGAAGATCCGGCGTGAGCCGGCATAGTTGGTGGGCGGATCGAGCGCCTTGATGAAATTGCCTGGAAAAAGGTCGTCCGTCTCCATCTCTTCCGTCGTTTCCGGGTCGATGAAAATGTTGGCGAACGGTGTGGCGGTATAGCCGACATACGACGAGCGCGGAAAACGTGACAGGATCTGCCTGATGACACCGTTGATAGCAGTAGTGCGCTTAGGATCACTGGCTGTATTTATGGACGCATTGTCGGCTTCGTCGTCGATTAACAGAAGCGGCAGGTCATAGCCGCCAGTCTCCCCCTGCTTCTCGATCCAGAGAGCGAGACGTTCAAGGATGCCTTTGTTCTTCTTGGTGATGAAGATCATCGGCTCCTGATGACCGGACAGGCCGAAATAGATGCCGTCCTTGCCACTCGAAAAATCGGCCACCCGGGTCGTGCCGTAGGAGGGGATCCGCCGCGTCGCTGCGTAATTCTGGATCGGCAACGATTGCTGGGCGACCGCGCCGAACATCGAGACCTTGCCAATGAAGGTTTCATCGAGCCGTTCCTGCGTCTGGGAACGCAGCGAATTGGTAATCCCGGCAAGCAGGATGATGACTCGGTAGCCTGCGTCCGCTGCTTTGCAGATCAGTGCCGAATAATTAGTGGTCTTGCCCGACTGGACATTGCCCATGACCATGCCGCGAACAGCGCCGTAATTCTCGTCTCTCGGGTTACCGCACTGGTCGAGAATCTCGTCTGTATCGGAGTCAAGCGTGGCAAGCACGTGCGACGGAAGAGTTCCCGTCTCAAGATAATATTTACGGAGCCGATTCCAGTAATAGAAGTCAATCTGCGGCCGCTTTGCCGCTAGCCAAGGCCGATGGTCCTTTGTAATGAATGCTCCGCGCTTCTGGGTTACCGTGAAGCTCGATTCTAGCTCGCGGATGATTGCATTGATTGCCGGCTCACCGAGGTGTTGGAAGGGGCCGCACCGGACGATTTTACTGATCGCACCTTCAGGTAGGCCGTTTCCTTAAGCAATGTCCTCACCATAGTCTCGGGTGATCATTGAACGAAAGTACGCAAGTTCGCTGTCAAACATTCAGTTCCACCCTTTGTCCTTAAGGTGTGTCAGCACGATATCGGCGTGATTGGACCACGGCTCGGTAGACGCGACGATCTCGTGAAGTGTTTTCATATTGCCCCCCACATGCAAAAGTAGCGAAGGAAGAGCTGCATCGAGCTTTTCGATAAACGTGCTTCGATCCACTACGCTCTGATTCATCATTTCCGGGCGTGAAGAATAGTCTTCGCCAATGCTGACAACAGGGAAGCAGTCCTCGATGATGCCGAGCGCTGCAGCAAACGCCTTGGCTCTGTCTTTGTCATCATCATCAAGCATTCCGGCGATCAGTGGATGCTCGCGATTGAGATAATATCGGACCTCGCCGTTCCTTACATATTTTGCCCAGACCGACGTCTTCCCAGCTTCATTCCGGACTCGACCGCCGCGGGATTGGAACACCTTTCCTGATTTTCTCTTGAGGCCGTCTACGATGTCCTTCAAACGGCTTTTCAGCCCGGACGGAAGCTGTGCGTCCGCCTTGTCTAAGGTGATCTTCCACATGGCATCGAGCGAGTTGGGGATGTTAATCGCGATCCGGACAAGTTGCGACAGTTCGCCGTGCTTCACCAGCCGAAACCATGTTCCATGTATGATTAGTCGGTGTTGTCTATATACATAGAACCCTTGATTGCGAACGAAGCCTTCCTCAGCGCCCAGCCGGTCGTGCTCGCCCGCAGTTATCTTCGAATAGTGCGGGAGGATGAAGGCCTGCACCTCGATGGGCTGACCATCGAGGGTAAGCGTTTCCTTTGGCTGGGCCTGCGTTGCGTCATGGTGGCGGAAGAAGGGGTCTGCCGGTTTTAGCGCGTCCCCATTAAAATTGACCTTGAGCTTCCGAAGACCTTCCTCGCCGCCCAGATAACGGTGGAAGATGAGAGACAGCTGCGCCTTTGCGTGTGCGACGATGTCGTTGAAGCCTTTGCCGCCGACCTGGCCGAACTCAGAAAGACGATCACACTTGCACCATATAACCTCCGTCCCGTCGCGCTCAAGCAGCCGTTGATCGGCTAACGCCTTTATTTCCTCTGGCTCGAGGACTCCCATTTTCCAGTCGGCGAGATCATCAAGATCCCAAGATGCCCCAGACAGAACTCCATCGTGTCGGGTGACGACGGTCAGGAGCCGGCACTGCGAGAGCGATGCCGACTTCATGCCCCAGCCGAACCGGCCGAGGTCATCGCGAGCCCGTTCATCGTCGGGATTGGTGCTGGCGGGTCGCATAGCCCGATGTAGCTCGTTCGCCGACATTCCGGACCCATCATCCAGAATCCTGACCTCGGGCCCGTCATCCTTCCGGATGCATTTAATTTCGATACTACGTGCTTTTGCCTTTATGCTGTTGTCCAAGAGATCGGCAAGAGCACTCGACAAGTCGTAGTTCCCAAAGCTCCGCGCCGACGTCATCAGCGCAGAGGCGTCTGGTGGATTATTTTGATACTTCACACGGCCCCCAGTAACCCTGCCATCATGCTTACAGGGTGGCGGATAAGCCCATAGTCATCAATCCCCTGCTGTTCATCCAGCTGAGCACGTTGCTCAACTGGGTTGAGGCGGGCGAGAGCCTCGACCCTAGGCCACGGCCATGGGAGGCAGATGTGCCCGGCGGCTTCGCAAACCTTGACCGGCAGTCATTGCCGCTGCTGATGGGAGGCCATCAACCAACCCTCCAATTTGTAGTGGTGGACGGGTCTGCTTAGAGGTTCTCAGCGGAAATGACCGACCAGCAAGCTCCACTGCAAGGGAAACGGCTCCAGCACCCGCGCCAGCGTCATCTCTGGCCCATGCGTGCCGTCGAGGATTGCCTCAACGGTATCCGGCGCAAGAAGCGTCAGCCGCAGGACGCGGGTTATGTAGGAGGGTGCTATCCCCTCCCGCTCGGCTAGTTCGGTGATGGTGGCGAACTCGCCCGACTCTAGCATCCGCTTCCAACGGAAGGCACGTGCAAGCGCCTTGACCAGCGTGTTGTCGGCCTGCCGCGGCTGCGCGGTGCCCTCAGGCAGCTGCATCTCTTTGCGCCCGCCGCGCTTCACGACGCGGAACGGGACATGGATGGTCATGGTGTCGGGGATAGAAGTGGCCCGGGTCATGTTTCGACTCCGGCATCTGCGGTGATTTCGCGCGCCAGTGCCGCCAGCCCGTCCATGCGAAGTCGGACCCCGAGATCGTCCGTGCCGATGTCCACGCGCTCGATCAGCAGCGCGACTATCCGTGCCTGCTCGGCAGGGAACAGTTCATCCCACAACGGATCGAGTTGCTGGAGGGCCGTGCGAGCGTCGGCCTCGGTGGTTCCGTCGCCTTGCGTCCGCGCTGCCTTCCATGTGCCCGCGACAATCTCGGGCTGGCGGAAGACAGCACGCAGTTGGTCGATGACGGCAGCCTCGATCTCACCTGCGGGGACACGACCCACTGGGCAGGATCCGGCGCCATGCTTCAGCACCGATTGGCTGACGTAGTAGCGGTAGAGACGGTCGCCCTTGCGGGTGTGTGTCGGCGAGAACGCGGCGCCATCGGGACCGAAGAGAAGCCCCTTCAGCAGCGCGGGCGTGTCGGCGCGGGTGCGTGCGGCGCGTTTGCGGGGGCTCTCCCGCAGGATGGCGTGGACGCGGTCCCACGTCTCGCGGTCGATGATAGCGTCGTGTTCGCCGGGATAGCTTTCACCCTTGTGGACCGCCTCGCCGATGTAGGCGCGGTTCGAGAGCATCCGATAGATGTATTTCTTGTCGATCCTGTTCCCGCGCGGCGTCCGGATGCCGCGCGTGCCGACCTCCCGCGCCAGTTCGGTGCACGACCCGATCTCGAGGAAGCGGGCGAAGACCCAGCGGACGTGCCCCGCGGCTTCTTCGTCCACCACCAGTTTGCGGTTTTCCACGCGGTAGCCGTAGGGCGGGACGCCGCCCATCCACATGCCCTTCCTCCGGCTTGCGGCAACCTTGTCGCGGATTCGCTCAGCCGTGACCTCGCGCTCGAACTGGGCGAAGCTGAGCAGGATGTTCAGCGTCAGCCGTCCCATCGACGTGGTCGTATTGAAGGACTGCGTGACCGAGACGAAAGTAACGCCGTTCCGATCAAACACTTCCACCAGCTCGGCGAAGTCGGCGAGCGACCGGCTGAGTCGGTCGATCTTGTACACGACCACGACATCGACCAGCCCGTCATCGATGTCCTCCAGCAGCCGCCGCAAGCCGGGGCGTTCCAGCGTGCCGCCCGAGATGCCGCCGTCGTCATACTGATCGCGGACCAGCACCCAGCCCTCAGAGCGCTGGCTTGCGATGAACGCCTCGCAGGCCTCGCGCTGGGCGTGGAGCGAATTGAACTCCTGCTCCAGCCCTTCCTCAGACGATTTACGGGTGTAGACGGCACACCGCAGCTTGCGGACGACGTTCGATTTCTCGAGCGGCTTCGTCATCTCCGCCCCCTGTGGTTCTTGAGGCCAAAGAAGATCCACCCGTTCCAACGCGTGCCAGTGATGGCGCGGGCGATAGCGGACAGCGACTTGTAAGGTCGCCCCTGCCATTCGAAGCCGTCTGCGGTGACGGTGACGATCTGCTCGACACCCTGCCATTCGCGCAGCAGCCGCGTGCCGGTGATCGGGCGGTCGCGGTCGGCGCGGATGCCGCGCTTCTTCCTGTCGCCGCCGTCAAGTTCCTCGCCCAGCCGTTCCAGCCGCCGGATCGTCTCGGGTTTCAGCCCGCCATACGCAAGTTCCTGGATGCGGTAGGCCAGGCGGGATTCGAGGTAGCGCCTGTTGAACGGAGGCGGCTCGCTGTCGAACAGGTCACGCCACTGCCGCTTCAAGTCAGGCGTGGTCGTGGTCTTGAGCGCGGCCAGGCGCGTGGGGATGGGATCGGGGTTGTTCATGCATTTCTCCGGTGTGTTGGAGTTGCATGACGGCATTGGTCGGGCGGATAGTGTAGGCAACGTTCTCCAGTATCGTCAGATACTTCCCGCCCATCCCGCATCCGCAACCGAACCAGCCCGAGCGCCAGCAGGCCGCACAACTCGGCGCGGCGTTCTGCGGGCGTCATCTGGTCCGGCGGGAGAGGATTAGGGCGTTTCATGCGGGCCTCGGAGCGGTCGTCTCCTCTGGCCTCTACTCGTCGATGTCGGAAACTGTCCCAGCCGATCCCGCGCAGGTTGAAGAATCGCCAGAAAGAACGTAGCAAGAACACTGGTTTTGCAGGAAAGGGGATTCGTCGTGGCCGGCAATTTGAAGAAGTTCGTGAATCCCCGGTTCATCAAGACCATCGATCTCGCCCTGATGAAGCCGTTGCTGGCGCGGCACGAGGGCAAATACAAAGGCTTCTCGGTCGACCTGCTGGACCAGGAGGGGGATGCCGCGCGCGAGGCGCTGGAGAAACTGCTGACCGGCGCCGAGGACAGCTATCCCGAGGGGCTGCGCGGCGATCTGCACCGCATCGCGGAACTGGGCGATGCCCGCGGCCTCGAGATCATCCAGGCGCAGGCCGCCCGTCAGGGCGTCGATCTGTTCCCGGATATGAAGACCGGCGACGAGGACGCGCCGAACAAGGCGCATGATCCCAAGCACATCGCCGTCCGGGTATTTCTGGAGCATCCCGATCTGTTCGACGCGGCCGCCGACCACATGGCGATGCTCACTGCCGACCGCCTGCACGAGTATGCCGGGCGGGAACGGGGCGTTGTGATCGACCTGACAGAGGAGAAGGTCGAGGCGTTCCGGACTGCCGTTGCCGCGCTCTTCCGCGATGCGTTTCTCGGGGACTACTGTCGGGTCGGCGACTACGACGACGATGACGAGATCAACCTCGTGGTCAGCCACGGCTCCATGGTCTCGACCATGCCGGTCGTCGAGGGCCAGGTCGAACGGGTCATCAGCGTGCGCCAGATTTCCCACGCGGTGCTGCGGTACTCCGAAAACACCGGCATGTTGCGGCTGGCCCGCATCCGGAAGGCGCATCAGCCCGAGATCGCGGAACTCTTCGCCTCGATCATCCTCGACAGACCCGGCTTCTTCGACGGCGACGATGCGCAGGACCTCTATACCCTGCGCCCGGTCGAACTGGCCGGACCGAGCTTCGCCTTCGATGCCGCCTACGATCCGCTGATCGACAAGGTGCTGATCATCGAGGCGGCGGCGGATCTGATGGCGCCCGGCAAGAAGGGGTATCCGCGCGTGGTGCGCACGCTGCGCTCGCGAGATCTCGGCGGTGACGCGCTCCAGCATTTCGGCACCACGCCGGTCTCGTTCGGCGATGCTTGGCGGCTGGGCGAACTCGTGTTCCGGATCCTGTTCAAGGGCGACGGCAAACGCCAGCCGCAGGTCACGGTCAAGCTGCGGCCACCGGGCGTCGTGCAGTTCCGCCGCACCCAGCATGAGGCGCGGGTGATGAAGCTGATCGAACGGAACGGGCTGATGAATGACCGAGACGATTTTGAGGTTGTTGACGCGGCTGAGTGAGGCTGGCGACGACGCGATCCTGTCCGGCGAGCTTGCCGCGCCGTTCTTCGGTCCGGTCTTCGACCGGCTGCTGGCGAAACGTGTCCTTGTCGAACAGGCGCCGCTCGCCGATTGGGACATCTGCGATGCCTGTGAATGCGGGCTCCCCTGTCGGCCGATCCGGAAAGCGGGCGATGGATATCGTGCTGAGTGCCCGCTCGACCGCCGACATGACATCGATCTCACCGAGGACGATCTGCGCGAGTTCCGCATCGGGGCTGCGGCACTCGCATCCGTGATCGGCGCGGCTGCGGGATTTGGCGCGGCCCCGAAGCTGGCGGCAGAGAAGGTCTGGCGGCTCGGCGATACGCCATCGGGTCGGGCAGTGTTTCTTGTGCTGGAGTCCGCAGCCCTGACCAGCGACGGCATCATCGCATCGTTGCGCCAGGCGGCGCAGGGCTCGGACGTCACGATCCTCGCGCCGCAGTTGCCAGCGGAGACTGCCCGGCGACATCAGGATGCGGGCTTTCATCTCATCGAAACCCTTGAGGTGCTGACGCCCGCCACAAATGGCCTCGGCGGCACAATCGACGTCGCGGCTCTGGCGCCGGTCCCGCTGGCGCCCGTGCTTCGCGTGCGAAGGGCAACGGCCGAGGTTCAATGGGATGGTCGCTCCGTCATCCTGTCGCGTCAGATTTTCCCCGTGTTCGAGCGTCTGCTGGAAAAGGCGCAGTCGCGCGACCAGGTCGCCTCCGGATCCCATGTCGAAGGCACGACTGCGCGCGAGGCCAAGGATCTGATCCGCGAGCTGCGCGACGCGTTCAAGGCTGCGGGGTTCAGCGATGCCGAGAGCAAGGTCATGATCGAGACGGTCCGCAACCGTGGCTATCGGCTTGGCGTCCCTGCGACCGAGATTTTGGTCGACGGCTGCTAGGGGCGCTTCGGTCTCTCTCCCCTCACCACGAGTTGTGGGCTGACCCGCGCCTGCTATGCTTCGATCGACTGATGACCTGCAAGTCGCGTGAGGGGATAATTGAATTGGAAATCGAATTTCTGACGGGGAACGACGTAGAGAGTGCCATCCAGGGCCTTCTGGCCGAATATGACGAGCTTCATTGGGCGGTTGCTTGGGGCACATCCACCTCCCTCGCCCGAAAAGTGCTATCCCATTCAGCAAAAATCAGAGCCGTGACATTCGGCCTCGCGTTCGCTCAGACCGATCCAGACCTTGTAGACTCTTTCATCGGGGTCGACGGATGCTACGTCGTCACGAAATTTCCTGGTGGGACGTTCCACCCAAAGGTCTACGCGTTCCGTTCTGGGAAACGGGCCGCTGCTGTAATCGGGAGCGCTAACTTCACTCGCGGCGGGCTGGGCAAGAACCATGAAGCCTGCGTCCTTGTTAAGGGTTCCGTCAGCGACAAGGTGCTCGCTGACACCCTTTCCTTCGCCGCGCGAAGTGCCTCAATCGGTGAGCGCGTGACAAAAGAACTGGCGGCGCGATACCGTCTCGGATGCAAACTCGCCGCAAGGAGGCCAGGTCCGCCTCGCGATCCGCTGGCAGGGGTGCCGCCTGCAAGCGTGAAGAGCCTATCGTCCCCCTTGGTCGGTATGGATTGGGATCAGTATGTCCGCGCCGTGCGAGGTTCCGCTCACCACGACGTTGATGAAAGTCTCGACCTGCTCCGAACTGCGCAGGGTTGGCTATCGGCCGTGCCTTCGTTCCACGACCTAACAACGTCACAAAGGAAAGCAATCGCAGGTGCAATAGGTGTTCAAGAAAAGGCCGGTGACGAGTCGCTTGATAGAGATTGGGGTTGGTTCGGTTCAATGCGTGGGGCGGGAGACTTCAAGAATCGCGTTGCAGAAAACGACCGATTTTTAGCTCGCGCCGTTGACAGCATTCCACAGAAGGGAGAGGTCACAAGAGAGCATTTCGACCGATTTGCCCGCCTTTTCGTCAAGGCGTTTGCCAATTCGAGCAGGGTTGGGGGCGTCGCGACGGCGTCACGCCTGCTTGCCATGAAACGCCCCGACGTATTCCTATGCATCTCCAATCCCAATATTGTGGCCGCGGCGAATGGGATGGGCTTCGCCAAGTCGACTCTTAACCTCGAAAATTACTGGGACCGAGTCGTGGAAGTGATCCGCGCATCGGAGTGGTACAACATCGACAAGCCCGAAACTCGCGATGGACAGCTTTGGGAGTGTCGGGCTGCAATGCTCGACGCCATTTATTACCACCCGGGGTAGGCTGAACGCAAAACCCGCCCGACAATAAGCACAAGGGTTGAGTGAAGCGCCCAACTCATCGCCTCGGGCAAAGGGCCAGGCCCACCAAACCCCCACCTCATTCCCACCCCGTTCCCACCTGCGCGCCGACCGCATCCGGCATCTTGGGCTCATCAGAAACGATGACCGAGGCGCACAGCGATGCAGATCGAACTCTACCCCGCCGACATTGAAATCATCATTCGCGCGGCCGATGCGGCGGCACAGCGGCTGCGGCGCAAGCTGTGCCTGCCGGTCTGCGAGCGCGAGGATCTGGGCCAGGATCTCCTGGTCGATCTCCTGCGCCGCTTGCCCGCCTACGATCCCTCTCGGGGCAGCATCGGCGCCTTCGCCAACATCGTGCTGCGCAACCAGTCCTCGCGGATCGCGATGCGTCATCACCGCCAGCGCCGTGCGCAGGGTGGATCGCTGCTCTCGCTCGAGGTGCCGCTGGCCGGCACCCGCGAGCCGGTCGGCGACACGCTGACCGAGGACGACGGGCTTGCCGCCTGGCACGGCCAGACCTGCTGCGCTGCCGCCGTCACCGAACTTCACCTCGCCCTGCAGGCCGCCCTCGCGCGGCTCCCTGCCGAGGATCGCCGGTTTTGCGTGGCGCTGGCGCATCGCCCCGTCACCGCGCTCGCGGCCGAGGGTTTCGGGAGCCGGTCCGCGCTCTACCGCCGCCTCGCCGATCTCCGCCACGTCCTCACCGTCCACGGTCTCGGCCCCGCCTGGGACGATCTCGCGGCGGCCTGAGTAGAGGCGAAAGGAGGAGATCATGTTCATGGGCACCACCCCCTTCATCACGGTCCGCGCCCGCCGACCGCTCACCGAGATCGAGTTCTGCGCCTGGGTGGCGCAGGCCGTGCCGGGCGACCGGCTGGAATACCATCGCGGCTTTCTGGTTCTCGACATCTTTCCGATGTTCGCCCGGTTGCCGGATCAGCAGCGCGCGGAACTGGCACGGCTCGGGTCGCGCGCCTTCTGGGCCGCCGAACAGGGCCTCGTGCACCTGGTTCAGGAGCGCACGGGCCCCGACCAGTTCGCCTACATCGCCGTCGCCCGCCCCAAACCGAAGGCCGCAGCCGTCTCGCTGTCCGCGCTTCTGCTGGCTGAGCAGGAGGCCGCGTGATGACCGCCCTCCAATCCCTTTTTGCCGACCATGGAGACCCTTACATGCCATCCCCCGCGAACACCCCCACCGTCGACGACCTGCCGGGCCTCGGTCTGCAGGACATCGCCCAGCTGCCCGTCGAACTGCTGGCAAGCCTGCAGCGCGACGTCGACGAGCGCATCAAGCGTGACAAGGCCGCGAAGGCCCGCCTCGATGGCGCGCTGACGGTCCGCTACGCCACCCGCGCCGCCGACGAACGGCAGGCGGCGGGTAAGAATACCGGCACGATCCGCTTCGACGACGGCGATTTCACCGTAGTCGCCGATCTGCCGAAACGGGTCGATTGGGATCAGGATCGTCTCGCTGCCATGGTCGAGCGCATCCGCGCCGCCGGGGACGATCCCGCGCAGTATGTCGATGTCGCGTTCAAGGTGCCCGAGCGCAAATACGCCGCCTGGCCCGATGCGATCCGCGCCGGTTTCGAGCCCGCGCGCACCGTCCGGCCCGGCGCGCTGAAGATCGAGATCGTCCCGCAGGGGGGCGATCAATGAGCCTCCCGATCATCAGCGCCGACCAGCGGCTGGCGGAGCCGCGTGGGATCAAGGGCTGCATCTTCGGCAAGTCTGGCATCGGGAAGACCTCGCTCCTCTGGACCCTGAACGCATCGACCACCCTGTTCATGGACCTCGAGGCGGGCGATCTCGCCATCGAGGGCTGGGCGGGGGACAGCATCCGGCCGCGGACCTGGACGGAATGCCGGGATTTCGCGGTGTTCATCGGCGGGCCCAACCCTGCGCTGCGCGACGAGCAGCCCTACAGCCCGGCGCATTACAAGGCGGTCTGCGACCGCTTCGGCGATCCGGCCGCGCTCGACCGCTACAACACGATCTTCGTGGACTCGATTACCGTGGCGGGGCGGCTGTGCTTCGGCTGGTGCAAGGGCCAGCCCGAGGCACTGTCGGAGAAGACCGGCAAGACGGACGTGCGCGGGGCCTACGGGCTGCACGGCCGCGAGATGATCGGCTGGTTGACGCACCTGCAGCACACGCGGGCCAAGAACGTCTGGTTCGTCGGAATCCTCGACGAGAAGCTCGACGACTTCAATCGCAAGGTCTTCCAGCCGCAGATCGACGGCTCGAAGACCGGGTTGGAGCTGCCGGGTATCGTCGACGAGGTGATCACCATGGCGGAGTTGAAGGCCGACGGCGATCCCTATCGCGCCTTCGTCTGCCAGACGATCAACCCCTGGGGCTTTCCGGCGAAGGACCGCTCCGGTCGGCTGGAACAGGTCGAGGAGCCTCATCTCGGCCGCCTGATGACGAAGATCCGCGCGCCCGTCGCGCCAGCGCCCAAGCGCCTGACCTACACCCCGCCACCCGCCGATTCGGCGGCTGACGCCCAATCCCAACCGCAATCCTGATCAGAAAAGGAGGTTCCCGATGGGTTCCTGGAACGATTTCAACGACGCGCAGAGCAACACCAACCTGATCCCGAAGGGCACGCTGGCCAAGGTGCGCCTGACCATCCGACCGGGCGGTTTCGACGATGCCTCGCAAGGCTGGACTGGCGGCTATGCCACGCGCGGCTCGACCGGCGCTGTGTACCTCAACGGCGAGTTCACGGTGACCGAGGGCCAGTACGCCCGGCGCAAGATCTTCACCTTGATCGGGCTCTACAGCCCCAAAGGGCCGGACTGGGCGAACATGGGCCGCAGCCTCGTGCGCGGTATGCTGAACTCGGCCCGCGGGATTTCCGACAAGGACATGTCGGCCGCGGCGCAGGCGGCGCGGCGGATCAGCGGCTTCGCCGATCTCGACGGGATCGAGTTCATCGCCCGCATCGACATCGGCACCGACGCCAGCGGAGACGACAAGAACGAGATCCGCAGCGCGGTCACACCGGATCATCGCGCTTACGCGCAGATCATGGGGACTGCACCGCTGCAGTTCGGCGGACAGGGTGCAGCCGGACATACCCCGCAGCAGACCACCCCTGCGGCAACGGCACATCAGCCCAGCCAGCCCGCGTCCGCCCCCGGGTTCGCCGGTCGGCCGAGTTGGGCGCAGTAAGGGGGAGATCGGCCATGCGCCTGCGCCCCCGCCAGAAGACCTTCGTCGAGCGCAGCGTGGCTGCGCTCGCCTCCCGCGGCAACACGCTGGGCGTGGCGCCCACCGGCGCGGGCAAGACCATCATGCTTTCGGCGGTCACCGGCGAGATGATCGGCGACGGCGCGAAGGCCTGCGTGCTCGCCCATCGCGACGAGCTGACGGCGCAGAACCGCGCCAAGTTCCAGCGCGTGGTGCCGGGCGTCGCCACCTCGGTGATCGACGCCACGGAGAAGTCCTGGGGCGGCCAGGTCGCCTTCGCCATGGTGCCGACGCTCGCGCGGGTCTCGAACCTCGCCGACATGCCGCGCCTCGACCTGCTGGTCGTGGATGAGGCGCACCATGCCGTCGCCGACAGCTACCGCCGCATCATCGACCGCGTGCGCGAAGCCAATCCCGATGCCCGCATCTTCGGGGTCACCGCCACGCCGAACCGGGGCGACAAGAAGGGTCTGCGCGAGGTCTTCGACAATGTCGCCGACCAGGTGCGGCTGGGCGAGCTGATCGCCTCGGGCCACCTGGTGCCGCCGCGCACCTTCGTCATCGACGTGGGCGTGCAGGACGAGCTGCGTTCGGTCCGCAAGACCATGTCGGATTTCGACATGGCGGAGGTGGCGGGCATCATGGACCGCGCCCCCGTCACCGACGAGGTGATCCGCCACTGGAAGGAAAAGGCGGGCGATCGGCAGACCGTGGTGTTCTGCTCCACCGTCGCGCATGCCGAACACGTCACCGACGCCTTCAGGGCGGCGGGCGTTTCCGCCGCGCTGATCCACGGCGACCTGGCGGCCGAGACCCGCAAGGCGATCCTCGCCGACTACGCTGCGGGCAGCATCCGCGTCGTCGTCAACGTGGCGGTGCTGACCGAGGGCTGGGACCATCCGCCCACCTCCTGCGTCGTGCTGCTGCGCCCCAGCTCCTACAAGTCCACCATGATCCAGATGGTCGGGCGCGGCCTGCGCACCGTCGATCCCGAGGAACATCCAGGCATCGTCAAGACCGACTGCATCGTGCTGGATTTCGGCACTTCCAGTCTGACGCACGGCACGCTGGAACAGGACGTCGATCTCGACGGCGGCGTTCCGACGCCGGGGGAAGCCCCGACGAAACTCTGCCCGGAATGCAAAGCCGAGATCCCGATCGCGGTCACCGAATGCCCGATCTGCGGGTGCGAGTTGCCACGCGAAGGCGCGGAGCCCATCGACAGCTTCGTGATGACCGAGCTCGATCTTCTGGAGCGATCGAGTTTCGCGTGGGTGGACCTGTTCGGCGACGACGCCGCGCTGATGGCCAACGGCTTTCACGCCTGGGGCGGCGTGTTCTTCCTCGAGGGCCGCTGGCACGCGGTCGGGGGCGCCAAGGGCAAGGCGACACGGCTCCTCGGCGTGGGCGAGCGCGTCGTCTGCCTGGCGCAGGCCGACGACTGGCTGAACGAGCACGAGACCGACGAAAGCGCCTTCAAGTCGAAAGGCTGGCTGAAGCAGGACGCGACCGAGAAGCAGCTGAACTGCCTGCCGCCCGAATTCCGGCGCGATTACGGCCTGACGCGCCATCGCGCCTCCGCGCTGATCTCGTTCCAGTTCAACAAGCGCGACATCCGGCGCCTCGTCACGGCGGCCGAGCCCGAGCGGAGGGCGGCGTGAATCATGTCGCGCAAGTCCCATCCCCGCCCGCAGCGCCTGCGTATTGCCCGGAGCGTATTCGGCTCTGGCACCCGCGCCTCAAGCCTTGCGCCGTCTGTCTGCGCCCCGCGCGCGGCTTCGGCTTCTTCAACCCCTACAAACCCCGCCCTCGCGAACACCGCTGGTTCTGCTCGATGCACTGCCAGGCGTTCTTCGCGGCTCGCCACCGGAAAGGACTGACCATGCAGGGAACGACCGATGAAGAACGCCTCGCCATTGCACTGGTGATGAAGCGGCTGGGCCAGACGATGGAGCTGATCGGCTGGGACAAGCGGCTGCGCGATCTCACCGAAACCGATGTCACCGCCCTGATTGAGGAGGTGCTGGAGGGCTATGGCGCCGAGATGTCGCGCATCGCTGCCGGGAGCGAGGTGCCGTTTTGATGCTGGATTTCAACCCGCGCCCCTCCATGGCCGAGCGGATCAACGCGCTGGTCGACGCCGCGCTGATCGCCGAGCGGGAGGCCACACCGCCCCGGACCTATCTCGGCGCGTCCCGTCTGGGACATGCCTGCGAACGCGCGCTGCAGTTCGAGTTCGCAGGCGCGCCCAAGGACGAGAGTGCGGACTTCGGCGGGCAGACTCTGCGGATCTTCGAGATCGGTCACCAGCTCGAGGATCTGGCGATCCGCTGGCTGCGGGCGGCCGGGCTGGACCTCTACACCCGCAAGGGCAACCGCCCCGATGGCGAACAGTTCGGCTTCTCTGTCGCGGGCGGTCGCATCCGCGGCCATGTCGACGGGATCATCTCCGGCGCCCCGGCCGCGCTCGGTCTTCGCACCCCGGCGCTCTGGGAATGCAAGACGATGAACGCGAAGAACTGGCGGGCCTGCGTCAAGGACGGGGTCGCCGTCTCCAAGCCCGTCTATGCCGCGCAGATCGCGATTTATCAGGCCTACATGGAGCCTTCGGTGCCGGGCATTTCCGCAGCCCCGGCGCTGTTCACGGCGATCAACAAGGACACGGCCGAACTGCATCACGAGCAGGTCGCCTTCGATGCCGATCTGGCGCAGCGCATGTCCGACCGCGCGGTGCGGATCCTGCAAGCCACCGACGCCGGCGAGCTGCTGCCCCGCATCGCCGCCAGCCGCGACTTCTTCGAATGCCGGTTCTGCGCCCATGCCGAGCGGTGCTGGGGGTTGGCGGTATGAGCGACGACAAGATCATCCACTTCAATCCATGGCGGGATTTCAACGACGCGGCACCGCTGCCCGATCCCTTCGCCGTGGAACCGGATCCCGCGCAGATCGCGCGCTTCGTCGACGTGGTCTTCGGCTATTCCGAGGGACTGATCCCTGTCCGTGGCTTCGTGGACAAGGGTCAGGGCAAGGACGGTCGGCCTCACAACATCTGGATCGACGCGAACGGCGCGGCGCCCGACAAACTCGCCACCTTCGCCGCCTGGGGCGCGCGCGAGGGAGCGGCGGTATATGTCATTCCCGGTACGGTCGCGGAAACCGGACAGGCGCGTGCCGCCGATGTCCTGCAGATGCAGAGCGTCGTCGTCGATCTGGACGCAGGCGACATCCCCGCCAAGCTCGATCATCTCGTCCACCACCTCGGGCGACCGACGCTGATCGTCGAGAGCGGCGGGCGCACAGCCGATGGCGCGACCAAGCTCCATGTCTGGTGGAAGCTGACCGAGCCCGCCGAAGGCGCCGATCTCGCGCGGCTTTGCCAGTTGCGGGGCGATATCGCGCTCAAGGTCGGTGGCGACATGCATTTCCGCTCGGCGCACCAGCCGATCCGCGTGCCCGGCACAGTCTATCACAAGGGCGGACAGGAACGGCTCGTCCTGATCCGTGAAGCCAGCGATCTCGAGTTCGATCTGGCCGACATGCTCGAGCGCGCGGGCGAGATGCCGCCCATGCCCGGTGTCGGCATGGTGACGGCCGAGCCGCGCGAGAAACCCTGCGTGGACGCAGCCCTTACCACACCGGTCCGCGAGGGCGGCCAGGACGCCTGGACGCGGTTCGAAGGCGTCAGCATGGCAATCGGACACTATGTCCGCATGGCGCATGAGGGGCGGATGAGCCGGGAGGAAGCCTGGCGCGCCATCGGCGAATACAACGCGGCGATGATCCGGCCGAACTGGCCGGAAGACCGTCTCTGGGTCGAATACGAGCGGCTCTGGTCGCTGCACATCGCGAGGAACGGCCCGCCGCTCATTCGGAACGACGGCGCTCCTGCGGCAAGGGAGATCGCCACCTTCACCCTGGGCGCGCTGCTGGACGACGGCACGCCGATGCCCGACGACATCATCGGCCCGCGCGTCCTGACCCCGGGCGGCATGCTGGTGCTGGGCGGCGCGCCCAAGGTCGGCAAGAGCGATCTCGTTATCAGCTGGCTGGTGCACATGGCTGCCGGTGTGCCGTTCCTCGGCTTCACGCCGCCACGGCCGCTGCGCGTGTTCTATCTGCAGGCCGAGATCCAGTACCATTATCTGCGCGAGCGCATGCAGCAGATCGGCCTGCCGCCCGAGGTGATGGCCGCCGCCCGCGAAAATCTTGTCGTCACGCCGAAGCTGAAACTGCTGCTCGATGAGGGTGGCAGCGCGCTGGTCGCGCAGGCGATCCAGCAGGCGTTCCCGGCCGAGCCCGTCGACATCCTGTGCATCGACCCGATCCGCAACCTGTTCGACGGCGGACCTGACGGCGGTGGCGAGAACGACAACGCCGCGATGATGTTCTTTCTCAAGGACCGGGTCGAGGTGCTTCGCGACCACGTAAACCCCGACTGCGGGATCATCCTGATCCACCACACCAAGAAGCTCAGCAAGCATCAGGTGAAGGAGGATCCGTTCCTCGCGCTTTCGGGCGCCAGCGCGCTGAGGGGCTTCTACACCTCCGGCCTCATCCTGCACCGCCCCGACGAGGACGCGTCAGAGCGCAAGCTGGAGATCGAGCTGCGCAACGGCCCCGCGCTGCCCTCGAAGCTGATCGACAAGGTGCGCGGCCAATGGGTCGAGATCAACCCGATGAACGAGCGCCTCGTGCGCGCCGAGGTGGGCGCAAAGCATGACGCCGAGCGCATGCGCAAGAACGACGTCATCCTCTGCCTGCTCTACGAGGAGGCGCGGCGCGGCAAGCTCTACACCTTCGCCCAGTTTTCCGAAGCATTCGAGAATACCGGGGGGCTCGGCGGGCGGACCATCGTCCACGACCGGCTCAGCGTTCTCGCCACCAAGGGCAAGGTCAAGTTCATCCGCGGCCCCGCCGCCACGCGCATCGGCCTCGCCGCGGAGCGGAGCAAGTACGGCTATCTCTGCGTCGAGGGAATGCTGCTCGGCACGGGCGGCGAGACCGTCGATCCCGACACGGGCGAGGTCACGCCGGAGCTGATCCCGGCGCTGCCCAGCCACTACAAATGCCCGCAGACCGGGGCTGTCCTGCCCGTCGAGAACCCCTTCGTCTGGGTCTACCAGGAGGAGGACGAGGCATGAGAATTCACGCCGTTCCCCGCCGCGAATTCTGGCTCCGCAGCCCCGGATTCTGGCCAGAATCCGCAGATTCTGCTCCCCGCGCGAAATCCGGATTCTGGTTTTTCCAGTTTGTTTTCAGCGGCTTGTGCGGTGCTGTCCAGAATCCGGAAGGCCCTTTCCGAATTCTGCTCCGGATTCTGGAAGTTCTGTTTTGGATCAATGTCTTGGAGCAGATTCCAGAATTCGGAGAACGCTCCCCTAAAGGGGTAGGTGACCTCCCCGCCAGGCGCGGGAGGGTCACCACCTACCCCTGGGCAATCTCAAAGGCTGCATGTCCCGCCCGTCACACCATCGAGCAGCAACCCGGAAAGGAGCCGATCATGGCCCATGTATCTCTGAACCCGACACCCATGAGCGCCCCGTTCCCCGGCGTGCCTGTCGTTCTCGCCCTCGATCTCGGCACCACGACCGGCTGGGCCCTGCAGGCGGCGGACGGTCTGATCACCAGCGGCACCGTGTCATTCCGGCCCAGCCGCTATGACGGCGGGGGCATGCACTACGTGCGGTTCCGGGGCTGGCTCGAGCAGCTGGCGAACGACGCCGGAGCCATCACCGCCATCCACTTCGAGGAAGTGCGCAGGCACGTCGGGACTGACGCGGCGCATGTGTATGGCGGGCTGCTGGCCACGCTGACGTCATGGGCGGAGACCGCGGGCGTCGCCTATCAGGGCGTGCCGGTCGGCACCATCAAGCGCCACGCCACCGGCAAGGGCAACGCGAACAAGGACGCCATGATGGCGGCCGCCCGAGCGCGCGGCTTTTCGCCCGCCGACGACAACGAGGCCGACGCCATCGCGATCCTGCTCTGGGCGCTGGAGACCCGGGGAGGTGTGCAATGAGCGGCATGCGGTTCACGCCCAAGGGCTACGGCGGTCACCGCCGCAACCCTGACGAGGTCAAGCGCGACGGCTGGAAGGAACAGGGCCTGCTGGCCGTCGCCGTCGACGACGACCGCCTGACCTGGCCGGAGCGAGAGCTGGTGCGCCAACTCGGCGAGCGGCTCTACGGCAAGCGGGAACAGGAGGCGCGCCATGGGTGAGTGGACCACAGCGCAGGTGCAGGATCGGCTTGAACTTGCGGCGGGCGTGATGCGGCAGATGCCGGGCGTGATGCCGCAGGGCTTCTTCAACGCCTGGCCCGAGTATTTCCACAGCTTCGCCGACAAGGTCGGTCAGGAGCCGCAGATGCGTCGCCCGAGGCCCAGCCCGCGACAGATCACGCAGGCGGAAGAAGCGATGCTCTGGCTGCGCTGGCTTGAGCCCGAGGATCGGCGCCTTGTCTGGGCCCGCGCCGACGGAATGGCGTGGAAGCCGATCTGCTGGCAGTTCGGCCTGTCGCGCACGGCCGCGACCAAGCGCTGGCAGTACGGCCTTGCGGTGATCGCCTGGCGGCTGAACGGTCGCGTGCCGTCGCCCCGGCGCTCGCAGCAGTTCGTCATCGAAAACGCCAATCGGCTGTCAAGAAAAATCGTCCTCTGAGGAAATTTTCGGGTGTACATCGCAGGGCCTTACACATTTCGTCGAGGCCGTTAGAAAACCAATATGCTCGGGAGAGGAGCGCGCAGGCAGAGGCCGCGGCGCTGGCTTCCAGGGTCCAGCGAGGGGTCCAACCGGGGTCCAATGGGCTAACCCATTGAGTTCTTGGTTCCTTCCTGGCGATATTCGTATGCTGGCGGGCGAAGCGCGGCGCATCGCCAGCGACAGGGCCGGATTTTTGGGAAGCCACCCCGGCCGGAAGCCACCGCGCAACCTGAAATAACCACGCAATAACAGCGCATTGTCTGGTGGACTCCGGGGTGGATACCCTGGACTCCGGAATCCAACTGGAAGCCGGTGGACTCCACCACGCCGGAAGCCACCGCACGGCGCCGCTGATTGCCGCTGACCCATCATCGACAGGATTCCTCATGACCCTCGCCTTCGCCCCCGAGCGGATCGAGCAATGGCCGCTTGCGCGCCTCGTGCCCTACGCGAAGAACGCGAAGGCGCATGGCGCTGACCAGGTCGCGAAGATCGCCGCCAGCATGGCCGAGTTCGGCTGGACCGTGCCCTGCCTCGTTGGCGAGGACGGCGAGCTGATCGCCGGGCATGGGCGCGTCCTGGCCGCCACCCAGCTCGGGCTGCTTGAGGCCCCGGTCATCGTGCTCGGCCATCTGACCGAGGCGCAGCGACGGGCCTACCGCATCGCGGACAATAAATTGACCGAACTTGGAAGCTGGGATGAGGCGTTGCTCTCGGCCGAGTTGAACGAGCTGCTGGCCGAGGATTTCGACCTGTCGCTGGTCGGCTTCTCCGACGGCGAGCTGGACAAGCTGCTGGCCTTTGTGCCGGAGGGCGACGGCGAACAAGGCGGCGGTGCCAGCGTGCCGCCGGTGACCATTCCCGAGCCGCCGCGTAACCCGGCGTCGCGGGCGGGCGATCTCTGGATCCTTGGCGATCACCGGCTGCTCTGCGGGGATTCGACCAGCCACACCGATGTGCGCCGGTTGATGAACGGCGAACGGGCGATCCTGTTCGCGACCGACCCGCCCTATCTCGTCGACTACGATGGCTCCAACCATCCGACGCGCAACAAGGACTGGAGTCAGTCCTACGGCGTGACCTGGGACGATTCGTCGCAAGGCGCCGAACTCTACGACGGCTTCATCGGCGCCGCTGTGGCGGAAGCCATCGCCGAAGACGCTGCCTGGTATTGCTGGCACGCCTCGCGCCGTCAGGCGATGCTGGAGGCCTGCTGGGAAAAGGCCGGCGCCTTCGTTCACCAGCAGATCATCTGGGTGAAGGACCGCGGCGTGCTGACCCGGTCACATTATCTGTGGAAGCACGAGCCCTGCTTCATGGGCTGGCGCCGCCCGAACCGCCCGCCGAAGGTGGCGGAGGAAACCTTGGCCTCGACGTGGGCGCTGCCCAGCTTCGCCAAGGACGACCGGCCCGACCACCCGACGCCGAAGCCGCTCGACGCCTTCGGCATCCCGATGCGCCAGCATGTGGCGCGTGGCGGGCTTTGCTACGAGCCGTTCTCGGGCTCCGGCTCGCAGATCATGGCGGGCGAGGCCAATGGCCGCCGCGTCTTCGCGATGGAGATCAGCCCCGCCTATGTCGATGTCGCCGTGGAACGCTGGCAGGCCGAGACCGGTCGCGACGCGATCCTCGATGGTGACGGCCGGACCTTCGCGCAGGTGAGAACCCAGCGGCTGGGCGACGACGCCGAGGCCCCAGCAGATATGCCGGACACGGACGCCGCCCCCGAACGCGCGCGAAAGCGCAAGACCGCCGCGTGACATGCATGACCTGGCTCTACATCCCTCCGGACGCGCTTCCGGAACCGGAGACGCATGCCTCTTCGGTCTCTCCCTGTGCTCCGGCGCAGGCGGTCTCGAACTCGGGCTCGCCATCGCCATCCCTAGATATCGTTCTGTGGGCCATGTCGAACGGGAAACCTTCGCCGCAGCCACTCTCGTGGCGCGGATGGAAGACGCGGCCCTGGATCACGCGCCTGTCTGGGACGATGTTGCCAGCTTCGATGGCCGCCCATGGCGTGGCGCGGTGGACATCGTCACTGCGGGATATCCGTGCCAGCCTTTTTCGGTCGCGGGCAAGCGCCGGGGCGCGGACGACCCGCGCCACCTCTGGCCGCATGTCGCCCGCATCATCAATGAAGTCGAGCCGCCCTTCGTCTTCCTCGAGAATGTCGCCCATCATCTCCGCCTCGGCTTCCCCGAAGTCGCCAGCGGACTGGTCGGCATGGGCTACCGCCTTGCGGCAGGCCTCTTCACGGCGGCGGAAGTCGGGGCGCCCCATCGGCGCGAGCGGCTGTTCATCCTCGCCATCCGCGAGGGCGACGAGCTGGCCGACCCCGCGCGCCTGCTCTGGAACCCGATCGAGTGGCGGCAACCGGACGGAACTGCTGCGGCTCTGGCCGACGCCGAGGGCCAGCGCCAACGAGAACCGGCAGACGAAACCGACGCCATCGCAGGAAGCGGGGCAGCATGGAATGAACCTCGCGACGACAGCCGCGATGTGGCCGACGCCGGAGACCGACAGCTTCCGCAGCCGGGGTGGCGACAGGCGCGACGAGAAGGGTCTGGACCGGATGGCGCGGGACTGGCCGACGCCGATGGCGAACGACGGGTGCAAGCCGAGCGCGGGCAATCGCAAGACGGCCGATCTGACCCATGCCAGCCGCATGTGGATGACGCCGACGGCACGGGACCACAAGGACGGGGCGACCAGTCTTGCCAACACCCCGGTCAACGGGCTCCTTGGCCGCCAGGTCCTGGTGACGCCGATGGCTGGGAGCGATACCTCCGAGCCGCGCCGGACGCTGAACCCGCTGTTCGTCGAGGCGCTGATGGGCTGGCCCACCGGGTGGACCGGCTTCGCCTCTGTGGAAACGGCGTGGTGCCTCTGGTTGCGGCGCATGCGCTGCGAACTCTCGCAGCTCAGTTGCTGGCCGATGGATGAGGTGGCGGGATGACGACATGGACAATCCATGAGGTCACAGATGCCTGCGCAATGACGACCGGGGAACTGAGCCAGTGGATTTCTCGCGGTCACTTCATCCCGTCGTCAACTCCCGAAAACGGGAACGCACGGCAGTTCGACTGGCGCGATCTCGCATGCCTTGCTGTCATGAGCGCACTGCGGAAGCATTCACTGTTGATCGGTGAACTCGGGTTCATCACCTCGGAGCTTCGCGAAGACCTCGACGGCATCGAGGAGATCACTGCCAGCGTCGGCTTGTACTTTTTCTGCGCGGGCTGGTCTGATCGGCAACCGAGCCCGACGGTTGGACTGGTGGCCGAAGAGGAACTCGCCGCCGTTCTGAAGCACCGCCCCGCTACGATCATCGTCGTGGATGTCGCGAAAGCGTATCGGGAGGCCGTCCGTTCGATCGCCGCGCAAGCCGATGGCAAAGGCCCCGCGTCATGAAGCAAAGCCGCACCATGTCGATGCTGGAGGCCGCGACCAATGTCGTCGTCGGCTATGTGCTGGCCATCGCCACGCAGATCGTGGTGTTCCCGTGGTTCGGGATCGAGACCGGACTCGGCGACCATCTGACCATCGGCCTCGCCTTCGTCGGCATCTCGCTGGCACGTGGTTTCCTGCTGCGGCGGCTGTTCGAGGCGATCCGGATGCGGAGCGCCAGATGAGCAACCGCCGACCCCGAGGGACGGCGGTCGTTTTCTCGTCGGGTCCACGTGCGTCAAGCGGCGGGCAACTTGTAGACCCGTCCGCGCCCCTCGATCTTCTCCGAGGTCACCTCAAGCCCGAGCTTCTTTTTCAGCGCTCCGGCCATCGCGCCCCTGACCGTGTGACCAGCCCATTGGAGTGCGGTGGCGATCTCGTCGATGGTGGCGCCTTCCGGGGCGCGCAGCATGGCGATCAGGGCGGCCTGTTTGGTGCCCTCGCGCGGCGTGCGCGCCTTGGGCCCGCCTTGGGGTTCGGTGGCGGTATCCGGCGCGGGCGCGTCGCTCGGCGGTTCGTTGGCGCCGGTGGGCGCGCTGTTCGCGTCCTCGGGCTTGCCGATGGCAGCGAGGCCCGCGTCGGTCGCGACCAGCGTGACGCCGTGGCCATCGCCGGTCTCGCGCCAGACGGGTTCGCCGTTGTGCATGTTCGCATCGACCTCTTCGAGGAAGCCCTTGGCGAGCATCGCGCCGACCACCTTGGCGGCGGCACCGCCGCGCAGGCTCTCGGGCAGCGGCAGGGCGATGCGGTCCTCGCGCTGCGCAGCGGCGCTCAGGATGATCGCTTGCGTATCGGAAAGTTTAGTCATCGGGTCGTCTCCGTATCGGGGCGCGCGGGATGCGAACCCTGCTACGAGGCCGAGCCCGCCAGTCGGCGGGCGAGACCCGGAGTGGTTCCTCTCACTCGGCGTGTTCGCCTTCGCGGAACGCCATGTCGGTGATCTCGCGCAGCTTGGCGCGGTAGTGGTTCAGGGTGCCGACGTGCCCCCAGTTGACCTCGTCGGGGCTGGTCTCGAAATGGTCCGCGCTGAGGGCGGCGAGCCGCTCCAGCATTGCGTCGATCTCGAACTTGGTGGCGAGGAAGGCGTCGAGGGCCTTGGAGTCGTCGGTCGCGCGGCGGGTCATCTTGGTGGCTCCGTGGTCGGGTTGCATCGTCCTGCATCCGTGTTCGCTCTGTCCGCGATGCTTATCAACTGAATAAGCACCTGAATCTGAATGATAATCGGAGCCGCCGATGCAGGGCATGAGCGAGCGCCAGTATGCCGCCCATGCCGGGCTGTCGCGCGGCGCGATCCAGAAGGCGAAGGCGGCCGAGCGGCTGGTGCTGTTCGCCGATGGCAGCATCGACGCCGTGACCAGCGATGCGCGCCGGGCGGAAACAACCGACCCGTCCAAGACCCGCAAGCCGCCCGCGCCCAAGCTGAAGCCTGTCCCCGAGGCGGCCGTGGCCGCCGTCGGCGACACCCTGCGCGAACAGGGGCTGGCTGTCCCGGCCGTCGGTGGCGGCACCACGTTCCTGCAGGCCAAGACCGCCAACGAGGTGCTGAAGGCGCAGGAGCGGCGCATCCGGCTCCAGAAGCTGAAGGGGGAGTTGATCGAGCGGGCCCGCGCGCTGGCGCTGGTGTTCCGGCTGGCGCGGGAGGAGCGGGACGCGTGGGTGAACTGGCCTGCGCGCGCGGCGGCGCTGATGGCGGCCGATCTGGGCGTCGAGCCGGCCGCGATGCAGAAGGTTCTGGAGAAACATGTCCGTGCCCACCTCGACGAACTCGCCGAGGTCCGGCCCGACTTCAGGTGACAATCACGGTGATGGCGATGCCCTGACCGGGTTCGACGGCGCGGCGGAGATCCTGCGCGCCTGGGGCAGCGGGCTCAGGCCCGACCCGGATCTGACCGTGTCGGAATGGGCCGACCGGCACCGGATGCTCTCGGGCCGCGCCTCGGCCGAGCCGGGGCGGTATCGCACGATCCGCACGCCCTACATGCGCGAGATCATGGATCGGCTGTCGCCGGGCGATGCCACGCAGCGGGTGGTGTTCATGAAGGCGGCGCAGGTCGGCGCGACCGAGGCGGGCAACAACTGGATCGGCTTCGTCATCCACCAGGCGCCGGGGCCGATGCTGGCGGTCCAGCCGACGGTGGAACTGGCCAAGCGCAACTCGCGCCAGCGGATCGATCCGCTGATCGACGAGAGCCCCGAGCTGCGGGAGCGGGTCAAACCGGCCCGGTCCCGCGACGCGGGCAACACGATGCTGTCCAAGGAGTTTGCGGGCGGCATCCTGATCATGGCCGGGGCCAACTCGGCGGTCGGGCTGCGCTCGACCCCCGCGCGCTACATCTTTCTCGATGAGGTCGATGCCTATCCGGCCTCGGCCGACGAGGAAGGCGATCCGGTCACGCTGGCGGAAGCGCGGTCGTTGACCTTCGCCCACCGGCGCAAGGTGCTGCTGGTCTCGACGCCCACCATCCGGGGGCTGTCCCGCATCGAGCGGGAATTCGAGGCCAGCGACCAGCGGCGGTTCTTCGTGCCGTGCCCGCATTGCGGCGTGATGCAGTGGCTGAAATTCGACCGGCTGCGCTGGCAGAAGGGCAAGCCGGAGACAGCCGAATATCATTGCGAGGGCTGCGATCAGCCCATCGCCGAGCACCACAAGACGGCGATGCTGGAGGGCGGCGAATGGCGGGCGACCGCCACGGCCGCCGATCCGACCACGGTCGGCTACCACCTCTCGGCGCTCTATTCGCCGGTGGGCTGGCTCAGCTGGCCGCGCATCGCCCGTGGCTGGGAGGCGGCCCAAGGGTCGGACGAGGCGATCAAGGCGTTCCGCAACACGATCCTCGGCGAGACATGGGTCGAGGCGGGGGAAGCCCCCGACTGGCAGCGGCTCTACGACCGCCGCGAGGCGTGGAAACCGGGCACGGTGCCGGCAGGCGGGTTGTTCCTGACCGCCGGGGCGGACGTCCAGAAGGACCGGATCGAGGTCGATGTCTGGGCCTGGGGCCGTGGGTTGGAGTCCTGGCTCGTCGATCATGTCGTGATCGAGGGCGGACCGGATCGGCATGAGGCGTGGGGCGACCTGACCGCGCTGCTGGATCGAAGCTGGCCGCACGAAGGCTGCGCGCATCTCAGGATCGCGCGTCTCGCCATCGACACCGGCTACGAGGCTCCGGCCGTCTACGCTTGGTCGCGCAAGGCCGGGTTTGCACAGGTTTCGCCGGTGAAGGGTGTCGAAGGCTTCAATCGCTCGAGCCCGGTCTCGGGCCCGACCTTCGTCGATGCGACCGAGGGCGGCAAACGCCTGCGGCGCGGGGCGCGGCTCTGGACGGTGGCGGTGTCGACCTTCAAGGCCGAGACCTACCGCTTCCTGCGGCTGGCGCGGCCGACGGAAGAAGAACGCGCCGAGGGCGCGGCGTTTCCGCCCGGCACCATCCACCTGCCGACATGGGTGGAGAGCGAATGGTTGAAACAGGTCGTGGCCGAACAGCTGGTAACGGTGCGCACGAAACGGGGCTTTGCCAAGCTGGAATGGCAGAAGCTGCGCGAGCGCAACGAGGCGCTGGACTGCCGGGTCTACGCCCGCGCCGCCGCCTGGATCGCCGGTGCGGACCGTTGGCCGGACGAAAAATGGCGCGACCTCGAGGATCAGCTCGGGGCGGTGCCGACCGACAGTGATCCGGCGGGGCAGATCAACCGACCGGGACAGGCCCCGCAGGGCAAACGCCGCTCCGACTGGCTCGGGCGGCGTGGAGGGTGGTTTTAGGCCAGTGGCGTGACGGCCGCGAGGCCCGGCAAGGAAGGCAGCAATGACGGACTGGACGGAAACCGAGCTCTCGGCGCTGCGCCGGGCCTATGCCAGCGGCACGACCCGCGTCAGCTATGACGGCAAGTCGGTGGACTACGGCTCGGCCGAGGATCTGCTGGCGCGCATCCGCATCATCGAACGCGCCATCGCGGGAACGACGCGGCCGCTGCCCGTGGCGGGGCTTGCGGGCTTCTCGCGCGGGGATCGGTGATGTCGGTGACCTGGTTCGACCATGCCATCGCCACGGTGGCGCCGCGCATGGCGGCCCGCCGCATGATGGCGCGGCAGGTCTTCGAGACCCTGACGCGGGGCTATGACGGCGCCGCGCGCGGGCGGCGCACGGAGGGCTGGCGCGCGCCGGGATCCTCGGCCGACACCGAGATCGGCGTGGCCGGGGCGCTGTTGCGTGATCGGATGCGCGATCTCGTGCGCAACAACCCGCATGCGGCGAAAGCCGTGGCGGTGCTGGTCAACAACATCATCGGCGCAGGCATCATGCCGCGCGCCGCCAGTGGTGACGACACGCTCGACCGGAAGGTTGACGCCCTCTTCGAACGCTGGACGGCGGAGTGCGACGCCGACGGACAGCTCGACTTCTATGGTCTGCAGACGCTGATCTGCCGCGAGATGGTCGAGGCGGGCGAGGTTCTGGTGCGCCGCCGTTTGCGGCGCGCCAGCGACGGTCTGCCCGTGCCGCTGCAGTTGCAGGTGCTGGAGGCCGACTTCCTCGACGCCACCAAGTCCGGAGCCCTCGGCGCGGGACGCCTCGTGCAGGGGATCGAGTTCGACCCGGTCGGAAAGCGCCGGGCCTACTGGCTGCATGCCGAGCATCCGGGCGACGCCTATGGGGCCTTGCAGAACGGTCTGCAGAGCCGCCCGATCCCGGCGACCGAGATCGCCCACGTCTATGAGAAGCAGCGCACGCAGGCGCGCGGCGTCCCCTGGGGTGCGCCGGTGATCCGCAGCTTGCGCGATCTCGACGATTACGAGGTGGCCGAACTGGTCCGCAAGAAGACCGAAGCCTGCGTCACCGCCATCGTCTTCGGCGACGACGAGGCGCAGCAGGGCATCGCGCCCTCGGTGGTCGATGCCGACGGGAACCGGGTCGAGCAGTTTGAGCCGGGGCTGATCGCCTATGCCCGCGGCGGCAAGGACATCCGCTTCAACCAGCCCTCGGCGACCGGCGGCTACGGTGAATACAAGCGGGCGAGCCTGCACACGATCTCGGCCGGGTTCCGGGTGCCCTACGAGCTGCTGACCGGCGATCTCAGCCAGGTGAACTATTCCTCGATCCGGGCCGGGCTCGTCGAGTTCCGCCGCCAGATCGACGCGGTGCAGTGGCAGCTGTTCATCCCGATGTTCTGCGCCCCGGTCTGGCGCTGGTTCACGGAGGCCGCATGGGTGGCAGGCCAGATCCCGACACCGGATGTGCCGGTGGAATGGTCGCCGCCGAAGTTCGACGCCGTCGATCCCTACAAGGACGCGATGGCCGACCTGCTGGCGATCCGCTCCGGCACCATGACGCTGGCGCAGGCCATCGCCCGGCAGGGCCACAATCCCGATGCGGTGCTGGCCGAGATCGCCGCGACTAACGCCAGGCTCGACGAGCTGGGGCTGGTGCTCGACAGCGATCCGCGCCGGGTCACCAAGACCGGCAGCGCCCAGACCAGCGACCCGGCGAATGATCCGGCCGCGGCTGACCCGACCGCTGACGCGGAAACCGACTGAGGCCACAGGCCGACCAACAGGACTGACCTTCATGGACACGATGATTGAACTGCCGGCCCTGCGCCGGTCGGCGGAGCTTGCGCCGAACACGGCCGATGCCGACACCCGCACCGTCGAGGTGGTCTGGTCGGCAGGGGCGCGGGTCCGCCGCGCGACCTTTTTCGGCGAGCCCTATGACGAGGAGCTGAGCCTCGACCCCGCCCATGTCCGGCTCGACCGGCTGAACGCGGGCGCGCCGTTCCTGAAGGTGCATGAGCTCGACACGCTCGACGCGGTGATCGGCTCGGTCGTGCCGGGCTCGGCCCGGATCGAGAACGGGCGCGGCATCGCCTTGGTGCGGATCAGCGAGCGTGCCGATGTCGAGCCGATCTGGCGCGACATCCAGGCCGGGCACATCCGCGCGGTCTCCATCGGCTACCAGGTCCACCGCTTCGAGGTCTCGAAACCCGAGGCTGCGCGCGAACTCTGGCGGGCGGTGGACTGGACGCCGTTCGAGGTCTCCGCCGTCGCGGTCGGGGCCGACCCCGCCGCGGGCTTCCGCGCCCAGCACCCCCTTCACGACTGCGTCCTCCACCGCCGGGACGCCCCCACAGAGCAAGGAGCATTCCCGATGACGGACAAGACCCAGACCCCGGCGCGCGACGCCGCAACCCCCGCCACCACCCAGCCGACCGAGCCGGTCGAAACCGAGGACACCCCCATGACCGAGCCGAATGTGGCTGCGCCCGAACCGAAGGTCGCCGCCAGCGAACCGAAGGTCCGCGCAAGTGAGACGCGCAGCCAGCCGAAGACGCAGGCAACTTCCGCGCCCGACACCGAGGCGGTCGCCACCCGCGCCCGCGAGGCCGAGCGCGACCGCGTCTCCACCATCTACGATCTGGCCGGGCGGCTGAACCTCGAGCGCGGCTTCGCCGAGGATCTGGTCAAGCGCGGCGTCAGCGTGGACGAGTCCCGCCGCCTGATCCTCGATCAGGTCGCCGCCAAGTCCGATGAGACCCGGACCTTCGGCCATGTCTCCGTCCCGCTCGGCGGCCGGGACGAGCGCATCACCCGCCGCGACGCGGTGGCGAACGCGCTGCTGCATCGCTATAGCCCGACGCTGTTCCAGCTCGAGGACGCCGCGCGCCAGTATCGCGGCATGACCCTGCTGGAACTGGCCCGCGAAAGCCTCGGCAATGCCGGGGTAAACACGCGCGGCCTGTCGCGCGACGAGGTGGCGACGCGGGCGCTGCATTCGACCTCGGACTTCCCCGAGATCCTGTCGGCGGTGACCAACAAGACCCTGCGGCAGGCCTACGAGGCCTATCCCCGCACCTTTATGCTGTTCTGCCGCCAGGTGCTCGCCACCGACTTCAAGGCGATGCACCGGGTGCAGCTCGGCGAGGCGCCGCAGCTGCTGGAGGTCGGCGAAAGCGGCGAGTTCAAGCGCGGGACGCTGGGCGAGAGCAAGGAGAGCTACAAGGTCAAGACCTATGGCCGGGTGGTCGCGATCACCCGCCAGACGCTGATCAATGACGATCTCGACGCCTTCACCCGGATCCCGGCGATGTACGGCAACTCCATCGCCCAGCTCGAGTCGGACGTGGTCTGGGGCATCATCACCGCCAACCCGGCGATGGCCGACGGCAACGCGCTCTTCCACAGCACGCACAAGAACCTCGCCGGCACCGGCACGGCGCTGGCGGTCGATGCGGTGGGCGCGGCGCGGGCGGCGATGGCCAAGCAGACGGGTCTCGACAAGAAGACGGTGCTGAACGTCCGCCCCGCCTTCCTGATCGTGCCCGCCTCGCTGGAACTGAAGGCCGAGCAGCTGGTCGCGCAGAACCTCGTGCCCGCCGCGACGTCCAGCGTCGTGCCGCAGTCGATCCGCACGCTCGCGCCGATCAGCGAGCCGCGCCTCGACGCCGCCAGCGAGACCGCCTGGTATCTTGCGGCCAGCCCGAACCAGATCGACACCATCGAGTACGCCTATCTCGAGGGGCAACAGGGCGCCTACATCGAGACCCGCAACGGCTTCGACGTGGACGGCGTCGAGATCAAGTGCCGCCTCGACTTCGGCGCCAAGGCGATCGACTGGCGCGGTCTCTACAAGAACCCGGGTGCATAACCTGCACCCCAAGCTGAACCCTGACATGCGGGCGGTCCAATCGGGCCGCCCTTCGTCTTTCCACGAGGATCCTCCCCATGAAAAACTTCTTCCAGCCCGGCAACACCATCACCCTGACCGCTCCCTATGCCGTTGCCTCCGGCGAGGGCCTGCTCGTCGGTGCCATCTTCGGCGTCGCTTCCGGCACCGCCTCCCTCGGCGAAACCGTCGAGACCGCGCTCGTCGGCGTGTTCGACCTGACCAAGGTCGGCAGCCAGGCATGGGCCGCAGGCGCGAAGGTCTATTGGGACGACACCAACAAGCGCTGCACCACGGTCGCTACCGACAATACCCTGATCGGCGTGGCCGTCGAGGCGGTGGCGAGCGGCGCGGGCGACACCATCGGCCGGGTGCGGCTCAACGCGGCGTTCTGATGAGCGCCTTCGCCGCTGCCGTCAGCGCGCTCTTTGCGGATCCCAACATCGGCCGGGACGCGATCTACATCGCCGACGGCGGCGCGCCTGTGCTGGTGCGCGTCGTTGCCCGGCGTGCGGATGCGATCACAGACTTCGGCGATGCCCGGCTCTGGTCCGAGTCCACCGGGATCGACCTGCGTGTTGCCGAGGTTCCAGCCCCGCGCCCCGGCGACCGCATCGAGATCGACGGCGACGCCTTCCTCATTCAGGGTGAGCCTGTTCGCGACCGCGAGCGGCTGGTCTGGAC
>NZ_BMZE01000003.1:501267-704998 GCF_014652635.1 Devosia pacifica | reverse complement strand
GGCGGAGGTGGCAGCGGGCGAACGCGCCGTCACCGCCGCCATGCGCGAGGCCGGGACCGGGCTGAAATCGGCGTGGCGGCTGCAGATCACCGGCGCGGGGCTCGGGCCCCGGCTCGCCAACTCGATCCGGAGCCAGAACTTCCCGAGGTCGGGCGAGAGCCTGGACGCGGCGGCGCTGGTCTGGTCGAAGGCCCCGGTCATCGTCGGCGCGCATGACACGGGGCCGCTGATCCGATCGAAGACCGGGTTCTGGTTGGCGATCCCGCTGCCCGCCGCCGGCAAGTCCCTGCGCGGCGGCCGGATCACGCCCGGTGAATGGGAACGGCGACGCGGGTTGCGCCTGCGCTTCGTCTATCGCCGCACGGGCCCGAGCCTGCTGGTGGCGGAGGGGCGGCTGAACACCAAGGGCCAGGCGGTGGTCTCGCGCTCGAAGACGGGGCGCGGCAAGGTCACCGCGCCGATCTTCCTGCTCGTGCCTCAGGTGAAGTTGCCGAAGCGGCTGGACCTGGCGCGGGATGCAGACCGGGCATTGGACGGTGTGCCGGGTTTGATCGTGGCGAACTGGGTGGACGGACGCACGTAGGCCTCAACTGGCCCTTAAGCCCCGGCCCAGCGATTGGAGCCACGCAACAGCACCCACTACAGGGCGCGGACAAACATGGATTCAGTTCGTGCTGTTTGGCGGGTGCGAGGGCGCATGGGAGCATGAACGCGGCAAGCGCGAACAACTCTTGAAGATAGCGCGTGTTGAGCCCAAGGTTCGATGAACGATCCGGGGGTGACCATGCGCGACAAGTTCTGTTGGTATTTCTTTGATCACGGCGACTACGAGGCGGCGTGGAATGAAGGCATTCTGACCGTGGACGCGAATGTCATTCTTGACCTCTACCGTTACAATCAGTCTACACGCGAAGCACTTCTCTCCGCTCTCGAGAGCTTCAAGGGGCGACTTTGGATTTCTAATCAGACAGCGAACGAATTCATTAAGAACCGACGTGTGGTCATAACTGAAACCAGAAACGATTTCGACAAGGCGAAAAAACCCCTCGATGACCTCGAGAAGGCGCTTTCCGCGGCCGTCGATGCAATAAGAGCGTGTCGCGTTATACCAAGGGAATTGAGTGACTCTCTTGATGGAAAAGTCCGAGAGGCGTGCCAGTCTCTTCGCGACGGGATCGATAGCGAGCGAGCCAAAGCCCCTGATTATGATCAGGATGATGAGATTGTGCTACGCCTCGAAGTTGCGTTGGAAGATGGTATCGGAAAACAACCGGATAATCTGGAGGAACTCATCAAAGAAGCCGAGAGGAGGAAAAACGAGAAAATTCCACCCGGCTACATGGACGAGGGCAAAGATGGAACGGGCTTTGCGGGCGATTTTCTAATGTGGAAGGAGATACTTTCCCACGGGAAGGAAAGTGATCGCTCAATGATACTGGTCACCTCGGAAACAAAGGAAGACTGGTGGGAGAAGAAGAGTGGTCGGACTCTTAATCCACGCTTGGAGCTGTTGCGGGAGGCGTATCAAGAAACTGGCAAAAAGATACTAATCTACCACACGGATCAATTTCTAAAACTTCACCAAGAGCGAACTGGCGGTAAATCTGACGAAACTGTTCTGGAGGAAATTAGAGAGTACTCGTTAGCGCGAGAGCCAGCAGTCAGCGTAAAGCAAGAAGTGGATAGCTCAGATAACACGACAAATGCTGGGCGCCTGTTGATTTCCATTTCGAGGCCGGTCAAAAATTTTACCGGCACAGGTCGCCTCGAGCCGAATTTCCTGAGTTCCCCTGATGTTACTGCGAGGCTGGTGGAGAGTCCTTCAGGGGCGCCTTCGGTAAGGATCCGAGCGAACACTGGAACGACATTCAATTTCAATGTCCATGTGCACTCTAATGAGCAGGGCAAATTGCTCCCTGTCGGTGATTATCTGCTTGAGTATCAAGCATCTTACGGCGAATCCGGCCAGAGTGTCAGCGATGAGACAGGACCAGAGTAGGTCTTCATGCCCACCCCACGCGAAACCATCCTCGCCGCGCTGCACGCGCGGCTTTTGGCGCTGCCCGCCACCGCCCTGCGCGGGGACATGCTGCCCGAGCGCGTGCCTGCTGTGGGTCTGCTGATCCTGCGCGACGGCGAACCGGGGGAGCCCGAGGTCACGCTGTCGCCCCTGCGCTACCACTACCAGCACCGCGCCGAAATCGAGGCGGTCGTGCAGGGCGCGGACCGTGACGCCGCCTTCGACACGTTGACCGCCAGCATCGGCGCAGCGCTCGCCGCCGACCGCACGCTGGGCGGCCTCTGCGACTGGGTCGAGGCGGAAGCCCCGCGGCCTGTCGATCTGCCGGTCGACGGCGCGGCCAGCCTGAAGGCCGCCGTCATCCCGGTGGTGCTGCACTATTCCACGGCCGATCCGCTCGGCTGATCCCGACAACCCGAGGAGAACACCATGGCACGAGCCCAGGGGGCGCGGGCGCTGATGGCGCTTGCGTTCGAAACGACCTATGGAACGCCGCCCGCCAGCGGCTTCACCCGCATGCCCTTCGCCAGCACCTCGCTCGGGGCGGAGCAGCCACTGCTGAACTCGGAGCTCTTGGGCTACGGCCGCGATCCGCTGGCGCCGATCAAGGACGCGGTGACAGCCGACGGCGATGTCGTCGTGCCGCTCGACGCCGAGGCACTTGGCTTCTGGCTGAAGGCGGCCTTCGGCGCGCCGACGACCACGGGCGCAGAGGCGCCGTACAGCCACGAGTTCCAGTCGGGGTCCTGGACGCTGCCCTCTATGTCGATCGAGACCGGCATGCCCGAGGTGCCGCGATACGCGATGTATTCGGGCTGCGTGCTCGACCAGATCACCTGGCAAATGCAGCGGTCGGGCCTGCTGACCGCCACGGCGCGGCTGGTGGCGCAGGGCGAGACTGTCGGGACCACGACGAGCGCAGGGACGCCCGCCGCGCTGGAACTGAAGCGCTTCGGCCATTTCAACGGGGCGATCACCCGCAACGGCACCGCACTCGGCAACGTGGTCTCGGCCGAGATCACCTACGCCAACAACCTCGACCGGATCGAGACGATCCGCTCGGACGGCCGCATCGACGGGGCGGATCCGTCCATCGCCGCGTTGACCGGCCGGATCGAGGTCCGCTTCGCCGACCAGACGCTGGTGACGCAGGCAATCAACGGCGATCCCTGCGAGATGGAATTCGCCTACGTCCTGCCCTCGGGCGAGAGCTTCACCTTCACCGTGCACGCCGTCTACCTGCCGCGCCCGCGCATCGAGATCTCCGGGCCGCAGGGTGTGCAGGCCACCTTCGACTGGCAGGCCGCCCGCGACAGCGTCGTCGGCCGGATGTGCACCGCAACCCTCGTGAACGATGTGGAGACCTACTGATGCTGACGCTCGATCTGACCAATGCGCCGCGCTGGCATGACCTCGCGCCCGGCGTCCGGGTACAACTGCGACCGCTGACCACGGCGCTGATGGTGGCGACGCGCAGCGATCCGGCCGTGGAATCTGTTCCAGAAGATGCCTCCGACGAGGAACGCGCCGTCGCTTTCGCGCAAGCACTGGCGCGACGGGCGGTGCTCGCCTGGGAGGGCATCGGCGACGCCGACGGCAAGCCGATCGATCCCAGCCCGGAGGCCATCGACGCGCTGCTCGATGTCTGGCCGATCTTCGAGGCCTTCCAGCTGACCTATGTCTCGAAGGGCCTGCTACTGGAACAGGAAAAAAACGCCTCCGCGCTCTCGCCGAATGGTCCTTCGGCGGGGGCGAGCGATACTGCGAAGCCTGCCAAACGACGTGCCCGGACTGCCCGGCGCGGCTGAACCGGCCGGAAACGCCGGAGGGCTGGCAGATCTGGGACCTGGTCGGCCGTCTCGGCGGCCAGCTGCGCGTGCTGCCCGGCGCGGTGATCGGCTGGGACATGTCGGCGGCGCTCGCACTCGGTGACGCGCTCGGCGTGCCGCCGCTCGCCATGGCCGAACTGCTGCCCGTCATCGAAGCGGTGATGGTCGCGAAACTCAACGAACAGATGGATCAGTCCCATGGCTGAGAAGAGGGTCAGCGTCCGCCTCGCGGCCGTGGGCGGACGGCAGGTGCGCGCCGAACTGGAAGGTGTGGGCGAAGCCGGATCGCGCGGCTTCGGACGGCTGAGCCGGGAGATGGAAGCGGCCAATGCCCGGCTCGCGGCCTTCTCGCGACGGGTGCGGGTCGCGGCTGCGGCCGCCGTCGCCGCTGCCACGGCCGCTGGCGTCGCCATGGTCCGGTCCGGGCTGCAGACCGTCGATGCGCAGGCCAAGCTGGCGCAGTCGCTCGGGACTACTGTCGCCTCGATCCAGACGCTGGAGCGCGCGGGCGAACTTGCGGGCGTCTCGATGTCGGGCATCGAGCAGGCGACCAAGGATCTGACGCGCCGCCTGAGCCAGGCGGCCGCCGGGACCGGCCCCGCCGCCGATGCGCTGGACCGGCTCGGGCTGTCGGCCACCGAGCTGATCTCTCTGCCGCTGGACCAGCGCGTCGGCGCGATCAACGCGGCGATCGAAAGCTTCGTGCCCGCCGCCGAACGCGCGGCTGTCGCAGGCCAGCTTTTCGGCGAGGAAGGTTCCATTGCCATGTCGCGGATCGACACCGCGACGCTGCGCCAGGCGACCGAGGACGTCCTCGCCTTCGGGGTCGTGGTCTCGGAGCAGGACGCTGACCAGATCGAGCGGACAAACGACGCCATCTCCCGGCTCGGGCTGATCTGGCGCGGGCTGTCGAACCAGCTGGCGGTTGCTGCCGCGCCTGCGTTGGAAGCGGTCGCGAATGCCATGGCGGCGGTCGCCAGTCGCACCGGGCCGCTCGGCATCGCGATCCGCGGCCTCTTCGACAACATCGGTCGCCTGACCACCTACGCCGCGACCTTCGCGGCCTTCCTCGCGGGCCGCTGGGTGGCGGGGATGGCCGCTGCGGCGCTCTCGGTCCGTGGCCTCGCAACGGCGCTGGTCGTGCTGCGCGGCGCGCTGATCCGCACCGGGATCGGGGCGCTGGTCGTCGGCGCGGGCGAACTTGTCTACCAGTTCACCCGCCTCGTGTCCGGCGCGGGTGGGTTCGGCGAGGCGATGTCGCTTCTGAAGGACCTCGCTATAGAGGTCTGGGAGCGGATCAGGATGGGCGCCGCCGCGGCGGGCGCTGCGGCCACGGCGATGTTCTTCGACCTGAAGGCCGATGCGGCGTCGGGCATGCAGAGCGCCATCGAGAGCGTGGTCGGTTTCGGCAACACGGCCGCGAACACGTTTGAGGGCGCCTACGAGGCGATCAAGGCGATCTGGGGTCTGCTGCCCGCCGCCATCGGCGATCTCGCGTTCCAGGCGGCCAACAGCCTGGTCGACGGCGTCGAGGCGATGCTGAACGGGGTGGTCTCGCGCATCAACGGCTTCATCGGCGGCATCAACCAGGGGCTGGAAGCCCTCGGATCGGAGCGCCGCATCTCGCTGGTGCCCGACCTCGACCTCGGCGAGATCGAGAACCGCTTCGAGGGCGCGGCCAGCGCTGCCACGACAGCGGCGCAGGCGGCCTTCGATCGGGCCTTCGAGGATAACCCGCTCACCGCGCCCGATCTCGGCCTGACCGAGGCGGCGAACAGGGCGCTCGAGTCCGCGAACCTCTATCGTGGCGCGGCGCGGGATCTGGCGGAGGGAGCCCGTGCCCCGCTCGAAAGCTGGCAGGCGCTGCGCGATGCCGTGCGCGGCACCGACGAGGCCAGTGCCGATGCGCTGACCGAGGCCACCGGAGCGGCCGAGCGGCTGGAGACGGCGCTCGGCGATGCCGGACGCGCCGCGACGGATGCAGGCGCGGCGGCCGGGGCTGCTGCTGCGGCAGCAGAGCCCGTGACCGAAGCTGCCGTCACCGGTTGGCAGGCGGTCACGGCAGCGCTGTCGGATTACGCCAGCAAGGCCCGCGAAATCGGCGGCGACATCGGCCAGAGCCTCGTCGGGGCCTTCCAGTCGGCCGAGAACGCGGTCGGCCAGTTCGTGAAGACCGGGAAGCTGAACTTCCGCGATCTGGTCACCTCGCTGTTGGCCGATCTCGCCCAGCTGGCGGCGCGGCGGTTCATCCTCGGGCCGATCGCCAATGCGCTCTCGGGCGTGTTCTCAGGGGCGGGCGGTATCTTCGCCAACGTCCTGCATGCGGGCGGGATGGTCGGCTCGGCTGGGCCCTCACGCTTGGTCCCGACCATGGCCTTCGCTGCCGCGCCCCGGATGCATGGCGGCGGGATGGCAGGGCTTCGCCACGATGAGGTGCCCGCGATCCTGCAGCGCGGTGAGCGGGTGCTGTCGCGGCGGGAGGCCCAGACCTACGGCGCGGGCGGCGGCGTCAACATCACCATCATGGCCCGCGACGCAGAGAGCTTCCGGCAGTCCCGCACACAGGTCGCGGCGGACATCGCCCGTGCGGTCTCGCTCGGGCGGAGGGGCATGTGAGTGCGACCCCGCAAGTGGGAACCGGTGGCGGGGGCCAGAGCACGAACCAAGGAGAAGCTTGATGGCGTTCCACGAGGTCCGGTTCCCCGACGACATCAGTCGCGGCGCCCGGGGCGGGCCCGAGCGGCGCACCCAGATCGTCGAGCTCGCTTCCGGCGACGAGGAACGCAACGCCAGCTGGGCCAACTCGCGCCGCCGCTACGACGTCGCCTACGGCATCCGCCGCGCCGACGATCTCGCCGCCGTCGTCGCCTTCTTCGAGGCGCGGAACGGCCGTCTTCACGGCTTCCGGTTCAAGGATTGGGCGGATCACAAGTCTTGCCTGCCCTCGGGCGCATTATCACCGACTGATCAGGTGATCGGCACCGGCGACGGCGCGACGACCGCCTTCCAGCTGGTGAAGCGTTACGCCTCGGGCGCGCAATCCTGGACGCGCGCCATCGCGAAGCCGGTGACCGGAACCGTGCGCATCGCGCCGTCGGGCGTCGAGCAGCCCTCCGGCTGGTCCGTCGACACGACAACCGGCGTCGTCACCTTCGGCGCCGCGCCGGGCGCTGGCGTCTCCATCACCGCAGGGTTCGAGTTCGACGTGCCGGTCCGCTTCGACACCGACGTGCTTGACGTGACGCTCGACCTCGAGCGGCTCGGCTCGATCACCTCCATCCCGCTGCTGGAACTGCGCCGATGAAGACCCTCGACCCCGCCCTGCAGGCCCATTTCGACGAGGGCACGACGACGCTCGCCTGGTGCTGGCGGATCGCCCGCGCCGATGGCGTCACCTTCGGCTTCACCGATCACGACCGGACGCTGAGCTTCGACGAGACCGACTTCGAGCCCGAGAGCGGGCTGACGGCGTCCGAGGTGCGGTCGGGATCGGACCTGTCGGTTGATGCGCAGGACGCCGAGGGCGTGCTGACCTCCGACCGGATCACCGAGACCGACATTCTCGACGGCCGCTGGGACAACGCCGAGGTCGAGGTCTGGCGGGTGAACTGGGCCGACACCGGCCAGCGCGTGCTGATGCGGCGCGGGGCCATTGGCCAGATCCGGCGCGGGCGGCTCGCCTTCGTTGCCGAGGTCCGCTCGCTCGCCCACGTCCTCGGCCAGACGGTCGGGCGGACCTTCCAGGCGACCTGCGACGCCGCGCTCGGCGATGCGCGCTGCGGCGTCGATTTGGAGGACCCCGCCTTCAAGGGCACGGGCGCCGTCATCGACCTTCTGCGTGACCGCGCCTTAACGGCCTCGGGCCTCGGCGGCTTCATTTCCGGCTGGTTCACCTTCGGAACAGTCGAATGGACGACCGGTGCGAACGAGGGGCGGCGCGCCGAGGTGCTGGGCCATGACGTCACGGATGGCATCGCCATGCTGACCCTGCTCGAAGCGCCGGTGCGCGCGATCACCGAGGGTGACGCCTTCACCGTCCGCGCGGGCTGCGACAAGCGCATGGAGACCTGCGGGGCCAAGTTCGCGAACACCGTCAACTTCCGCGGCTTCCCGCACATCCCCGGTCAGGATGCCGTGCTGCGCTACGCCACAAAGGACGGCGGCCACGAGGGCGGCATGCTGTGACGCAACGCCTCGCATCAGCCGACCCAGTGCACGTCATCGCCATCGCTCGGTCCTGGCTCGGCACGCCGTACCATGACCAGGCGAGCCTGCGCGGTGTCGGCTGCGACTGCCTCGGGCTGGCCCGGGGCGTCTGGCGCGAGATCGTCGGCCCCGAGCCGTTCCCGATCCCACCCTACAGCCGCGACTGGGGCGAGACAGGCCCGCGCGAGGTTCTGGCCGACGGCGCGCGGCGCATGATGATCGAGGTGTCGCCCGCCGAGGCTGGTCCCGGCGCGCTGGTGCTCTTCCGCATGAAGGCCCGCGCCATCTCCAAGCATGTGGGCATCCTGACAGGGCCTGCCACCTTCCTCCACGCCTATGAGCGGCTCGGCGTGATCGAGGAACCGCTCACCCAGAGCTGGAGGCGGCGCATCGCCTTCGCCTTCCTGTTCCCGCAACGCTGAGACCCCGACATGGCCACCCTTGTTCTCGGTGCCGCTGGCGCCGCCATTGGCGGTTCGATCGGCGGCGCCATTCTCGGCGTCAGTGCCGCGACCATTGGCGGCTTCATCGGCTCCAGTATCGGCTCGGTCGTCGACAGCTGGATCATCTCGTCGCTGGCGCCCACGCAGCGCATCGAGGGCGCGCGGCTCGACACGCTGCGCATCACCTCGGCCACCGAAGGGGCTGTGATCCCGAGGCTCTACGGCCGGATGCGCATGGGCGGCAACATCATCTGGGCAACGGATTTCCGCGAGGAGACCAAGACCACCACGCAGGGCGGCGGCAAGGGCGGCGGGGGCGGCAAGGTCAAGACGACCGAGTATCTCTACTACGCCTCTTTCGCCGTGGCGCTCTGCGAGGGCCCGATCACCGGCATCGGGCGCATCTGGGCCGACGGCAAGCCGATGGACCTATCCGGCGTCACCTGGCGCTGGTATCCGGGTGACGAGGCGCAGTCGGCCGATCCGTTCATTGCGGCGAAGATGGGCGCGGCCAATACGCCCGCCTATCGGGGCACGGCCTATGTCGTCTTCGAGGAACTGCTGCTGTCGAGCTACGGCAACCGCCTGCCGCAGCTCTCCTTCGAGGTGTTCCGTCCGCTCGCCGATCCCGACACCGCCGAGGGACTGACGCAGGCCGTCACCATGATCCCGGCCTCGGGCGAGTTCACCTATGCGACGCAGGCGATCCGCAAGACCGATGGCGGCGCGACGGTACCCGAGAACCTGAACGCGCTGGCCGCCTCCACCGACATGGTGGAGGCGCTGGACCGGCTGCAGGCCATGGCGCCGGCGGTCGAGAGCGTCAGCCTCGTGGTGGCGTGGTTCGGCGACGACCTGCGCGCGGGCTCCTGCAAGGTGCGGCCGGGCGTCGAGGTGTCGGCCAAATCCACCACGCCCGCCAGTTGGTCGGTGAATAGCGTCAGCCGCGCCAGCGCCTTCCTCGTCAGCCGCGACGACCAGGATCGCCCGGTCTATGGCGGCACGCCCTCCGACTTCGCCGTGGTGCAGGCGATCCAGGAGATGAAGGCGCGCGGGCTGCGCGTGACCTTCTATCCCTTCATCCTGATGGATGTGCCATCCGGCAACAGCCTGCCGAACCCGTATTCCGACAACGCCGCCGAGACGGGCCAGCCCGCATTCCCCTGGCGGGGCCGGATCACCTGTTCACCTGCAGCGGGGTTCGCCGGGACCGTGGACAAGACCGCGACCGCGGCAAGCCAGGTCGCGGCGCTGTTCGGCGCGGCCACGCCCGCGAGCTTCAGCGTCTCGGGTGAGTCTGTCTCGTGGACCGGGCCATCCGGTGACTGGGGCCTGCGCCGCATGGTGCTGCACTACGCCCATCTCTGCGCAGCGGCGGGCGGCGTCGACGCCTTCCTGATCGGCACCGAGATGCCGGGGCTGACCACGATCCGCTCGGGCGCCAGCAGCTATCCGGCGGTGCAGGCCTATCGGGATCTGCTCGCGGATGTCCGCTCGATCCTCGGGTCCGGGACGAAGATCGGCTATGCCGCCGACTGGTCGGAGTATTTCGGGCACCAGCCGGGCGATGGCAGCGGCGACGTGTTCTTTCATCTCGATCCGCTCTGGGCCGATTCGGAGATCGATTTCGTCGGGATCGACAACTACATGCCGCTCTCGGACTGGCGCGACGGCTTCGAACATGCCGATGCGGCCGAGGGCTGGCCGGCAATCTACGACCGCGCCTACCTGCAGGGGAACATCGCGGGCGGTGAAGGCTTCGACTGGTTCTATGCCAGCGCGGCGGATCGCTCGGCGCAGGTCCGCACGCCGATCACGGACGGTGCGGCGGCCAAGCCTTGGGTCTTCCGCTACAAGGATCTGCGCGCCTGGTGGTCGAACGCGCACTACAACCGCCCGGGCGGGGTGGAGAGCGGCACGCCGACGGCGTGGGCGCCGGAGTCCAAGCCCATCTGGTTCACCGAGCTCGGCTGTCCGGCCATCGACCGTGGGACGAACCAGCCGAACGTCTTCTTCGACCCGAAGTCGTCCGAGAGCTTCACGCCGCATTTCTCGCGGGGCTGGCGCGACGATGCCATCCAGCGCGCCTATCTCGAGGCGACGTATCTCTGGTGGGGCGAGGCCGCGAACAATCCGCTGTCTTCGGTCTACGGCGGTCGCATGGTGCATTTGCCGGAATGCGCCGCCTGGACATGGGACGCACGGCCGTATCCCTTCTTCCCGGCGCTGACCGACGTCTGGACGGACGGGGCGAACTGGCGGCTCGGCCATTGGCTGACCGGGCGGCTCGGCGCGGTGTCGCTGGCGGCCCTCGTGCGGCACCTCTGCCTGCGCGCCGGGCTGCCCGAGGCGCGGATCGACGTCATCGGCCTCTGGGGCGCGGTCGAGGGCTACGCCATCACGGCGCTGGAGAGTCCGCGCGCGTCGATCACCACGCTGTCGCGCCACTTCGGCTTCGACGCCGTGGAGACCGAGGGCGTCATCCGTTTCATCATGCGTGGCCGGGCCTCTGTCGCGACCCTCGCGCCCGACGATCTGGTGGCGGCCCGAGAGGGCGACGTGCTGGAACTGACGCGCGGCCAGGAGACCGAACTGCCGCAGGCCCTGAAATGGCAGGTCGCCCGCGCCGATGAGGATTACGACGCGGCCCTCGTGGAGGCGCGGCGCATCACCGTGGACACGACGCGGATCGCCTCCGAGAACTTCCCCATGGCGGTGCCGCCCGAGGAGGCCGAGCGCCGCTGCCGCCGCGCACTAATAGAGGCGTGGGTGGGACGCGAGACGGCGGCGTTCCGATTGCCGCCCTCGCGGCTGGCGCTGGACCCGGCTGACGCGATCCGCCTCGCGCATGACGGGCGGCTGGTCGACCTGCGGCTCGTCTCCATCGCCGACGCCGAGGCGCGCGGCATCGAGGCGGTCCGCCAGGACCGCGCGACCTACGACCTGCCGTCCGGCGATCCTCGCGCGGCGTCGCTGACGCGTGCCGTCGTGTTCGGCGCGCCGGATGCCGTGCTGATGGAGCTGCCGCAGCTGACCGAGGACCAGCCCGCGCATCGGCCGTTCGTCGCCGCCCACGCGGTTCCCTGGCCGGGCGAGATGGCGGTGTTCCGCAGCCCGTCGACGGACGGGTTTGAGTTGCTGACCACGTTTGGCACTCGCGCCCGGATCGGCGCGCTGGTCTCGGACTTCTACGCCGGACCAACGTCGCGCTTCGACCTCGGCAATGTGCTGGTTCTCGATCTGCTCTCAGGCACGCTGGAAAGCGTCACCGACCTGACACTGTTCGGCGGGGCGAACGCGCTGGCCATCGAGAACGCGCCCGGCACCTGGGAGATCGTGCAGGCAGGCGCGGCCGAGTTGCTCGCGCCCGGCCGGTATCGGCTGACCCGCTTGCTGCGGGGCCAGCGGGGTACCGAAGCAGGGATGGGCAACCCGGCGCCCGCTGGCGCCCGCGTAGTCGTGCTGGACACCGCGCTGGTGTCCCTGCCGATCGCCGAGGCCGATCTCGGCATCCCGTGGAACTGGCGCATCGGCCCTGCCAGCCGACCGGTAACCGACGAGACCTATGTCGCGCAGGCCTTCACGCCAGCAGGCGTCGGGCTGCGGCCGTTCTCGGTCGCCCATGTCGAGCAGCCTTGGCGCAGGCCGCGCACGCCCGGCGTTCTCACCATCCGCTGGACGCGCCGGTCCCGTGCGCTGGCGGCCGACAGCTGGGGCGGGCTCGAGGTCCCGTTGACCGAGGAGCTGGAAGCCTACGAGGTCGAGATCCTCGACGGCGCCACCGTGAAGCGGGTGCTGAGCACCGCCACTACCAGCGCGGTCTACACCGCCGCAGACCAGACCGCCGATTGGGGCGCGCCACTCGGCCCCGGCGACACGCTCGACATCCGCATTTTCCAGCTCTCCGCCCTTGTCGGGCGGGGCGCGCCCAGCACCATCACGCTCACCTTCTGAGGCCATCCCATGTCCGACGCCACGACCCATCTCCTGCTGCCCTACATCCTCGCGGCGCAGGCCCAGAAGCATGTCACCCACAATGAGGCGCTGCGGATCCTCGACGGGCTCGTCCAGCTCTCCGTGCTCGACCGCGATCTGACAGCGCCGCCCGGCAGCCCTGCGGATGGCGACCGCTACATCGTCGGCTCGGGCGCGACGGGCGACTGGGCGGGGTGGGACCTGAACGTCGCGCTCTGGACCGACGGCGCCTGGCTGCGCCTGCCGCCCCGGACCGGCTGGCGCGCGTGGGTCGAGGATGAGGGGCTGCTGCTGGTCTACGATGGGTCTGACTGGGTCGGCACCACGCCCCGCGAGTTGCAGAATATGGCGCTGCTCGGGGTCGGCACCACGGCGGATGCATCGAACCCGTTCTCGGCCAAGCTGAACGCCGCGCTCTGGACGGCGAAGACCGTGGCCGAGGGTGGCACCGGCGATCTGTTCTACACCATGAACAAGGAGGCCGCGGGTGACGATCTCGGCCTCACGCTGCAGACCGGCTTTTCTACCCGCGCGCTGGTCGGCCTCTTCGGCTCCGACCGCTTCCGGCTCGCGGTCTCCGCCGACGGCAGCACCTTCTTCGACGGATTCAGCGTCGACAACGCCACCGGCATCGTCGATCAGCCCCGGCTGCCGCGCTTCAAGGCATACACGAACTACGACAACTACGTCGGCGTGGGCGCCTGGACGAAAATCGGACTGAACAACACCGACACCAACGATCAGGGCGCCTTCGACGCCGCGAACAACCATTTCGTGGCACCCGTCGACGGCACCTACCTCTTCGGCGCGACGCTGCTCTACAAGATCAACGCCAGCGCCACGGCCCGCATGCGCGGGCGGCTGGTGCTGAACGGAACGACCGAAATCCGCGGCTCCCTCGGCGAAATCTCAGCCACCCATGTCTCGCTCGCCACCGCGATCTGGCTGCAGACCATGGTGCCGCTCACCGCGGGCAATACCGTCGAGCTGCAGGGGTATTTCCGGGTCGCGGACGGGTATTTCGCCGCCGATCACACCTCGTTCTGGGGCTGCAAGATCGGCTGAGCGGCGGAAGGAAGATCCCGATGACACCACCCCGATCCGAGGGCTTCGTGCGCATGCCGGACGCCGAGTTCGAGGCGATCCTGACACGCGCGGCCGAGGAAGGCGCAAAACGCGCGCTGGCCGATGTCGGCCTCGATGGCGACGAGGCCGCGCTCGACATCCGCGATCTGCGCTCTCTGGTGGACTGCATCCGCCTGGTGCGCCGCACGGCCATGCAGACCGCTGTCCGCATGATCACCACCGGCGTCATGCTGGCGCTGCTCGCGGGCATCGCCATCAAGCTGAAGATCTTCGGCGGCAGCCCGTAGCCGCTCACCATCCCATCCATCAGCCCAAACGCACCCGCCCTCGAGGCGGGTTTTTTCATCTTGGAGGCCTCATGACCACGACCTTCCACCGCCATTGGCGCGACGTGCCGGAGACCACCTGGCGCTGGCCGAATTTCAGCCCGGCCGAGATCGCCTGCCGGGGGCACTGGCAAGCTGCTGATCAACGAGCCCGCGCTCGACAGGCTGCAGGCGCTGCGCGACCGGCTCGGCAAGCCGCTGATCGTCCGCTCGGCCTACCGCAGCCCCGAGCACAACCGCGCCGTGGGCGGCGCGACCCGCTCCAAGCACCTCGATGGCGCCGCCTTCGACATCGCCATGGCGAACCATGACCCGGTGGCCTTCGAGGCCGCGGCGCGCGAGGTCGGGTTCCTCGGCTTCGGGTTCTACCCGCGATCGGGGTTCATCCATGTTGATCTCGGGCCCGCACGTCAGTGGGGCGAGCGCTTCCCTATCCCGGCGACGGCCTTCGCGGCTGAAACGCCGCCTGCGCGCGAAGTGCTGGCCGACAGCCGCACCATGAAGGGCGGCGGGGCCGCCGGGGTGGCTACGCTGGGCGCAGCCGGCGTCGAGGTCGCGCAGAGCCTCCTCGCCGAGACCCAGTCCGCAATCCTGCCCCTTGTGCCGTACCTCGATACGCTGCGCTGGGTGTTCATCGCCGTCGCGCTCGGAGGCATCGCGGTCACGATCTACGCTCGGCTCGACGACTGGAAGCGGGGGCGGCGGTGATTGCCGATTTGCTCACTGGGTTCGCTGCCAGCTCGAGGGTGCGGTCGGCGCTTCGCTACGGCGCCATTGTCCTCGCCGTGCTCCTGCTCCTGCTGTTGCTTCGGCGTTCTGGCGAGCGAGCGGGACGCCTCGCCGAACGCCTTGAAACCACGGAGAAGACCAATGAAATCCAACGCCGGATGCTGGAGGCTGCGGCTCGCCGTCCTCGGGATCGCAACGAGCTTGCTGAGCGGCTGCGCGATGGTCGGTTCTGAAGCTGGCGGGATCAGGACCTGCCCGCCTGTCGTTGAGTACAGCCCCGCGCTCCAGGCGCGCGCTGCCGAAGAACTGCACCTGCTGCCGGACGGATCAGCGATCGAGGGGATCCTGAGCGACTACGCGGTGATGCGGGAGCAGGCGCGCCTGTGCTCTTCTTTCTGATCAGAAGCTGACTCGCAGCTTGGTGGTCAGGCGGCAGCGTAGCGTGTGAACACCTCGGTCGATCCGTCGCGCCGGATCAACAACACCTCGTAGGCTTCGCGTTCGCTTTCCGGACCCATGCCGGGCGATCCGTAGGGCATGCCGGGCACTGCAAGGCCGACCGCCTCGGGGCGCTCCTCCAGGAGACGGCGAATGTCGGCAACAGGTACGTGCCCCTCGATCATGTAGCCTTCGATGCTACCCGTATGGCAGGAGGCCATTTCCTGCGGGATGCCGTTCTCCAGCTTGTAGCGCATCAGAAGCGTCCCGAGGCTGCGCTCGGTCGTGACGGCGAAACCGTCGTTCTCGAGGATCTCGATCCAAGCCGAGCAGCAGCCGCAGTTGGGGTCCTTCATCACGTGGATCGCCGGTCCGGCGCCTTGCGCGAGCGCCTTCAGTGGCGATGCCGCCAACATGGCGGTCCCGCCGATCAGGATCATGCGGCGCGAAAGTTTATCTTCGGTCATCTGGTTTTCCTCTTTCTGATTGGAAGTTTTTCTGTGGGGTCAGAGATCAATCCGACGCAGCCGCAGCGCATTGCTGATGACCGAGACGGACGAGAGGCTCATCGCGGCCGCCGCGATCATCGGCGAGAGCAGGAGGCCGGTGACGGGGTAGAGCAGCCCGGCCGCGATGGGCACGCCAAGCGCGTTGTAGGCGAAGGCGAAGAACAGGTTCTGCTTGATGTTGCGCAACGTGGCGCGGGCCAGTTTGCGGGCCCGAACGATACCCATCAGATCACCGCCCAGAAGCGTGATCCCGGCGCTTTCCATTGCCACGTCGGCCCCGGTGCCCATGGCGATGCCGACGTCGGCGGCGGCCAGAGCGGGCGCGTCGTTCACCCCGTCGCCCGCCATGGCGATCTTGCGGCCCTTGGCGCGCAGTTGGTCGATCAGCGTCTTCTTGTCTTCCGGCAACACGCCCGCGCGCACCTCGTCGATGCCGAGCCTGTCTGCCACCGCCTGCGCGGTGCGTTCGTTGTCGCCGGTCGCCATGATGATGCGCAGCCCCTGGGCATGCAGCGCATCGATCGCCTGCGCCGTCGACTCCTTGATCGGGTCGGCCACCGCCACAATACCTACAAGCGCCCCGTCCACCGCGACGAACATCGCCGTCTTGCCGAGTGCGCGCAGGGTGTCGGCCTCCGCCTCGGCGTGCGCGGTATCCAGCGCCATCTCTTTCATCATCGCGGCATTGCCGAGCGCCACGCTGCGTCCGCCAACCTTGCCGCGCACGCCCTTGCCCGTGACCGCCTCGAAATCGGTCGCCTCCTGACGGGCGGCACCCTGCGCTTCGGCGCCATCGACAATGGCCGCGGCGAGAGGGTGTTCGGATCCGCGTTCCAGCGCAGCGGCCAGCGACAGCAGGTCAGCCTCGGGCAGGTCTCCCAGCGCGATGGTGTCCGTCAGCCTTGGCTTGCCCATGGTCAGTGTGCCGGTCTTGTCCACGATCAGCGTATTGACGGCGGCCATGCGCTCCAGCGCCTCGGCGTCCTTGATCAGAACGCCCGCTTGCGCGCCGCGCCCCGCCGCCGTGGTGATCGAGATAGGGGTAGCGAGGCCGAGCGCGCAGGGGCAGGCGATGATCAACACAGAGACCGCCGAGGCAATGGCGAAGACCAGCGCCGGTTCGGGTCCGAAGATCATCCAGACTATGAAGGCGATAATCGAGACCGCCACCACGGTCGGCACGAAAATGGCGGAAACTCGGTCGGCCATCCCCTGGATCGGCGCGCGCGAGCGGCGGGCGTTTGACACCATAGCGACGATCTGCGCCAGCACGGTGTCGGCGCCGACCTTGCCGGCCTCGATCACGAGGCTGCCGTTCTTGTTGATCGTGGCCCCGGTCACTTCGTCGCCCGGCCCCTTTTCCACCGGCATCGACTCGCCGGTCAGCATGCTTTCGTCCAGGGAGGATCGCCCCTCGATCACCACCCCGTCCACCGGCACCGCATCGCCGGGGCGCACCCGCAGCCGGTCGCCCTCCATGATGTTTTCCAGCGGCGCGTCGTATTCCGTGCCATCAGGCAGGATGCGCCGCGCAGTCTTTGGCGCCAGATCCAGCAGCGCGCGGATCGCGTCGCCCGTGCGCTCTCGGGCGCGCAACTCCAGCACCTGGCCCACAAAGACCAGCGCCACGATCACCACTGCCGCCTCGAAATAGTTGCCGACGCTGTCGCCCGTCCGGTATTGCTCAGGGAACACGCCCGGCAGGAATGTTGCGACCAGCGAATAGAGATAGGCCGCGCCCACGCCGAGGCTGATCAGGGTCCACATGTTGGGCGAGCGGTTCAGCACCGATTCCCAGCCGCGCTTGAAGAAGGGCCATGCCGCCCAGAGCACGATCGGGGTCGCCAGCACGAATTCCAGATAGCTCGCCGTCCGGTGCCCGATCCAGTCCCGCACCGGCAGGGCAACCATTTCCCCCATTGCCAGAACGATCAGCGGCACCGCCGCGGCCGTTGAGACCCACATCCGGCGGGTGAAGTCGGTCAGCTCCTCGCTCGGCTCGTCCGAGGGCAGCATCGGCTCCAACGCCATGCCGCAGATCGGACAGTCTCCGGGTTCATCGCGGATGACCTCGGGGTGCATCGGGCAGGTGTACTGCGCGTCCGCAGGGGCCGCCGTCTCTTGCCCCGCGGCGCGCCCCGAGGCGTAGAACCAGGGGTCGGCCTTGAACCTTGTCTGGCAACCCTCGGAACAGAAATGGAAGGTCTTGCCCTGAAATGCTGCGTGACGCGTTTCTGACCCGACCTGAACAGTCATCCCGCAGACTGGATCCTTGGCAGTCTCGGTCCCTTCCGGAATGTCGGGCGTCGTGTGTGAATGGTCGTGTTCCATGTTTTGCCAACTTTCATCTGATTTGTTTCAACCTGAGGTTTCCTCCCGCTGGAGGCTCAAGCTATTTCTTAATGGTGAGTGTGTTTCCCCGTTTTGATCGGATTACGCGCCAGGAAGACCCGGACAAACAGGAACACCAGTGCCATGCCGACGATGCCGATCACGACAATCAGCGGATCGGATTGCCATTTCATCGCGGCGAAGGCCGCCAGCACCACGACATCGAGCACGATGGCAGTCAGCAGCACCCAGCCCTGCGCGCCGATCTTCTCGCGCAGATGCCGGAACACACCGAAGTGGATGATGATGTCCATCACCAGGTAGAAGAAGGCGCCAAGCGAGGCGATCCGGCTGAGATCGAAGAAGACCGTCAGGAAGCCAGCGATTACGACCGTGTAGACGAGCGTATGGTCCTTGATCCTTCCCGGCATCCCGAAATGGCTATGCGGGATCATCTTCATGTCGGTCAGCTTCGCCAGCATCCGCGAGACCGCGAATACGCTGGCGATCAGACCCGACGCCGTGGCGACCAGCGCCAGCGCCACCGTCAGGTAGAAGCCGGTCTGTCCGAGGGCGGGCCGGGCTGCCTCGGCCAGTGCATAATCCTTCGCGGCGACGATGCGGTCGAGCGGCAGGCTGGAGCCGACGGCGAAGGCGACAAGCAGATAGACGACGACGCAGATCGCGATGGACAGAATGATGGCCCGACCGACGTTGCGGTGCGGGTCGGTGACCTCTGCGCCGCTGTTCGTGATTGTCGTGAAGCCCTTGAAGGCCAGGATCGACAGCGCGACCGACGCCACGAAGCCGGTGGCGCTCGCGTCTCCGCCCGTCGCCTCGAACGACAGACCGCTGGCCCAAAGCGCGGAAACACCGAACAGCGCGATGCCGCCCACCTTCAGCACGGCCATGACAATGGAGAACAGCCCGACTGACCGGTTGCCCGAGACGTTCACGAGATAGGCGAAAACGATCAGCCCAACGCCAAGAATCGGGACGAGAACGCTCTCCGGGTCGCCGCCGAATGCCCGTAGCGTATAGGTGCCGAAGGTCCGCGCGACGAGGCTTTCGTTGATGACCATCGACAGCGCCATCAGGAGCGAGGCGCCTGCCGCCACTGTCGTCGGGCCATAGGCCTTTTCCAGGATCATCGCGATGCCGCCCGCCGACGGATAGGCGTTCGACATCTTGATATAGGTGTAAGCGCTGAATGCGGTCACGATGGCGCCGACGACGAACGAGAGCGGGAAGAGCGGCCCGGCAAGCTCGGCGATCTGGCCGGTCAGCGCGAAGATGCCCGCGCCGATCATCACACCGGTCCCCATGGCGATGGCGCCGAGGAGGGTGATGCTGTTCTTCTCGTAATCGCTTTTTGTCATGGATTTTCCTTTTCAGGCCCTCTCCGCATTGCCACCCAAAGCAGCGGCAACCCCGTGACGAGCCCGAGGGCGAGCACAGCCCACGTGGCGCGGCCTAGGTCTCCGCTGGCGTCTCACCGCGGAAATGCGCAAGCCGGAAGCCGGTTGATCGTGTCGGCTACTGACGTTCCTTTCGGTTCATGGGCGTCATTCAAGTTCGGCTCGGGGTGTGCCCGCGGGTGCCTCGCCGTTCGCCTCGATGTCTGCGATGTAACTCTTCATCTCGGCAATTTCGCTTCGCTGCGCTTCGATGATTGCATCTGCCAGTGCCCTGACCCTCGGGTCCGAGATATCGGCCCGCTCGCTGGTCAGGATGGCAATGGAATGGTGCGGGATCATCGCCCGCATCCAGGCGAGGTCGTCGACAGTCTCCTGGCTTCGGACAAGCCAGAGCGACAGGGCGAAGGTTACAGCAGCTCCGGCGAAGATCGCGAGATTGAGCCGCTTATTGGAATACATGCCCAGCATGAAAGCGAGCATGATGATCGCCATCACCGCACCCATATAGATCGCCATCCACATGCGCGTCTGCGAGAAGAATATATGGTCGAGTGCGTAGGTGTTGAGATACATCAATCCAAACATCACGACCGTCGAAGTCGCGATCATTGCAAGGAAACGTCCGTAGTTCATATTCCAGCTCCTGATCAAATATTATTGCCGTTTTGACACCCCGAGCAGAGTGATCCCAAGAATCGCAAAGGCTCATCTCAGATCGCCTCGACCGCCTTCGCCAGAAGGTCTCGGACCTCGCCCGCCACGGCGGTCAGTTCGGCGTTCTCGATCGCCTGCATCGAGGCCACGGGGTCGACCGCGCTGACCTCCACGCCGCCGCCATCGACTTGGCGTAGGATGACGTTGCAGGGCAGCATCGCGCCCACCCGAGGTTCGATCCCGATCGCCCGATGCGCCATCTTCGGATTGCAGGCTCCGAGGATGCGATAGGGCGACATCTCGACATCGAGCTTCTTTTTCATCGTCGCCTTGACGTCGATCTCGGTCAGCACGCCGAAGCCATGATCTGCGAGCGCCTTGCGCGTTCGCGCATCGACATCGTCGATCCCGGTGCCCGGAACCATGCGATTGATTGTGTAAGCCATTGAAAAGTCCTTTCCTTCATTTCCGGAGGTATTTGATCAGCGCCGCTATTGCCAAAACCAGCAGCACGAGGATCAGCAGGCCGAAAAGCCAGCCTAACCCCATTCCGAAACCCATTCCGGGGCCCATGTCGTTCCAGTTCATCATCTCATCCTCCTGGTTTTCCTGCTGCAAGGTGCACCGTGTGATCTGCTCTTGCGGCATCGGCCGTCAGCCCGGCACGGTTTGGGGCCGCTATGGGGGCGCCCTATCCGAACGCCCCGGCCGGATCAGACGGACGCCGTGACCGCGAACTCGGTCATCATCCCGCTTGCGAGGTGCGGCATGTGGTGACAGTGCAGCATCCAGTGGGCGGCCTCGCCGGCATCGAGGGCGACATCGACCATCGACATCGGTGGCACGTGGACCGTGTCGCGCAAGGCACCGGCGACACGCCTCCCGTTCAGGCCGACGACCTGGAACACATGCCCGTGCAGATGCATCGGGTGGGCCATCATCGACATGTTGTGAAACGACAGCACGACCCGCTCGCCGCTGCGTGCGGTGATCGGCTGGTGCTGGCCCCAGATGGCGCCGTTGATCGTCCAGACATAGGGCTGCATCGCGCCGCCCAGCATCAGCATCTGGCTGCGATCCACCGGCCGGTCCGGCAGGGCGTTCAGAGCGACAAGGCGTGCCTCCTGTGCCAGATCGGTGTCGAAAGCGGGCGCTTCTGACTCCGCAAGGGGATCGAGACGCCGAACCTCGGCACCCTGCGTGGCGAGGATCAGGCCGGTGCGCTCCCGCGCGCCTTCGCGCAACGCGAGGATCGGCCAGGCGCCGCCTTCCTTCGGCAGGTCGATCTCGATGTCCAGACGCTGGCCCATCGCCAGCCCGAACCGGTTGCCCGCGATAGGCTGGACGGCGTGGCCGTCCACCGCAACGAGGCGTGCCTCGGCCGCCCCGCTGTCGATCCAGAACACCGTCGCCGCGGCGGCGTTGATCACGCGTAGCCGGATGCGCCCGCCACGCTCGACCTGCACGACCTCGGGGTCCGACAGGGTCCGGTCGTTGGCGAGATAGGCGTCCCAGTCATGGTCGTTCAGGTCCATGGCCATGCCGCCCATCTGGCCGCCCATGCCCATCATCCCGCCCATTTCAGGCATATTGCCCATCGCCATGCCGCCCATGGCGCCGTGCCCCATACCGCCATGCCCCATGCCCGGCATCCCGCCCAGCCCCTCCATGGGCACGCCCTGTCTGGGGCTCGCTTCGGCGGCGGCGGCATGACCTGCGCCGTGCCCGCCGCTGATCTCCGCCAGAACCTCCTCCGGGGTCTTGAAGGAGAAATCATGCAGGAACATCACGACTTCCTGCCTGTCGGCAGCGATATCCTCCTGCGAGCGCACGATCAGCGGCGCGGCGAGCAGCCGCATCTCCTGGATCGGCACATGGCTGTGCATCCAGTGGGTGCCCGGCCGCGCCTCGAAATCGTATGACCGGGTCTCTCCCGGGGCGAGCAGCGGCATCGGCATGTCCGGCACGCCGTCCTGCACATTGGGCGGGATCTGGCCATGCCAGTGGATGATGGTGCCCACATCGAGATCGTTGGTCAGATCGACCCGGAACCTCTGGCCGGGGTCGAGCACCAGGCCCTGACCGCCGGGACCGGCAAGGCCAAAGACAGTGGCCGCGCGTCCGTCGATGTCGAGCGTCCGTGTGGCGGCCGAGAGGCTGATCGCCGCCCCGGTCTGGGCAAACGCAAGGCGGGGCATCTGAGCTGCGGCAATGGCTGCCGCACTGGCGGCGAGAAAGCCGCGTCGTGAAAGGGTATTCATGGTCGTCTCCTCGGGACCTTAGGTCCCGTTCATCAAAACCGATGGGACGCCACGGGCACCGGCCCGGGCGCGCTCAGAGGAGACGGAGCTTGGGAGGTCGTTCGTTCAGCCCCGGCGCGCGGCTGACGGGACTTGCCTCGGACGGAAGGTCATGCCGGGCAGGACCGTGGGCCCGTCCGGATTCGCCGGTTGGCGATATCAGGAAGGCCGAAAGACCCGCACAGACGAACTCGCACATCCCGGCATCGGCCGCGCCACAGTGCTGTCCGGCGTCACAGGTGCGTTCCGCAATGTCCGACGAATGCACCATGCCTGCGACATGCGATTCACGATCCACGCCAGAACTCATGCGCGCAGCATGCGCAGAGGCGAGGCTCGTCACCACGGTGATCGCGAGTATGGCAAGCAAGGTGGCGAGACGGCGGATCATGCTGGCAAAATAGGTACTGCTCACGAGAATGTCCATTGTCGCCGAAGGCAGGCGTCTGGCAAACCTGCACCTCTACGTGAGGCCAATGACCTTCTGTCGTGATCGGGGCCCGAAATCTTGAGATATGGCGTTCGAAATATTGTGGTGGTGGGATTGCTCGTCGGAGGTCTGATCGTCGCTCTTTTTAGCGATCGACTCTTTCCCGGCACTGCATCCGATGCCGTCGTGTCGGCGGAGGTGATCGCGCAGGGGCGGCAGGTCTATGCAGATCAGTGCGCCGCCTGCCATGGTGCGGATCTGGAGGGCCAGCCCGACTGGCGCTCGCCGCTACCGTCCGGCCGGTTGCCGGCGCCACCGCATGACGCCAGCGGCCACACCTGGCACCATCCCGACGACATGCTGTTCCGCATCGTCAAGAAAGGTACGGCCGCCATCGTCGGTGGCGGGTATGAGAGCGACATGCCAGCCTTCGCAGACGTGCTGGGTGATCCGGAGATCCGGGCCGTCCTCGCTTACATCAAGAGCAGATGGCCGGAGCGAGAGCGCGGATACCAACAGGCGGTAACGAGGGGCGAGTGAACACCGCACCGAAGGGGTGAAAGCGTCTCACATCTCGCGATCCGGGTTGAAGGCAAGGAGCCGCAACGCGTTGAGCGTCACCAGCACCGTCGCCCCGGTGTCGGCGAGGATCGCGATCCAGAGTCCGGTGATCCCGAGGACGGTGGTCACGAGGAAGACCGCTTTCAGACCAAGCGCGATCGCCACGTTCTGGTGGATATTCGTCATGGTGGCGCGGGCGAGCCTGATCTTGCCGGCAACGTCCGTGACCCGGTTGCGCAGGATCGCGGCGTCGGCGGTCTCGAGTGCCACATCGGTTCCGGATCCCATGGCCACGCCGACATGCGCTGAGGCCAGGGCCGGGGCGTCGTTGATGCCGTCGCCGACCATGAGGACCCGACCATTCGCCACCATCTCGCGGATTGCGGCGACCTTGTCCTCGGGCATCAGTTCGGCGCGGTGCTCGATTCTCACATGGCCTGCGATCGCGGCGGCGGTACGGGCATTGTCGCCGGTGAGCATGACCGAGCGGATACCGAGCGTGCGAAGCTGACGCACCGCCTCCGCCGCATCCTCGCGCGGCTCGTCGCGAAGAGCGATCAGCCCGATCAGTCGGCCCGGTCGGAAGACTGCCACGACGGTCTTGCCCTCTTCTTCGAGACGGGCCGCAATATGGCTGACCTCATCGTTCATGACGCCGCTGGTTCCAGCGAACCGTGGCGAGGCTACCCATGCAGGTTCGCCACCGATCACCGCCTCCGCTCCCTTTCCGGGCAGCGCCCTGGCTGCGGAAGCCGGCAGCGACGGGGCGCCGTCAGCCTGTGCGCGCGCAAGGATCGCCGCCGCCAGCGGGTGGCTCGACCCGGATTCGACTGCGGCGGCCAGCGACAGAACCTCAGTCTCCGTCCCGCCGAGGGGGACCACGTCCGTCACCCGGGGACGACCGAGGGTCAGCGTGCCCGTCTTGTCGAACGCAACATCCGTGATCCGGGCCGCCGCCTCGATGACCGCGCCACCCTTCATCAGCAGACCACGGCGCGAGCCCGAGGAGAGCGCCGAGGCGATGGAGGCCGGCACCGAGATCACGAGGGCGCAGGGACAGCCGATGAGGAGCAGTGCGAGCGCGCGGTAGATCCAGACATCCCAGGCCTGCGCGAAAGCGAGCGGCGGGACGATGGCGACCAGCAGCGCGACCCCGACCACGGCAGGCATGTAGACGCGGCTGAAGCGGTCGATGAAACGCTCGGTCGGTGCGCGGGCACTCTCGGCTTCCTCGACCAGACGGATGATGCGGGAGATCGTGTTGTCCTCGGCCGCCTTCGTGACCTGCACGCGCAGCGCGGCCTCGGTGTTGATCGAACCTGCGAACACCGCGTCGCCCGGCTCCTTCGGTTTCGGCACGCTCTCGCCCGTGACCGGGCTCTCGTCCACGCCTGAGATACCGTCGATCACCTCTCCATCTGCAGGGATACGAGCACCAGGACGCACGAGCACGATCTGCCCGATCGCAAGCGCCTCGGCGGGCACTTCGCGGGTTCTCCCATCCACTTCCAGCAGCGCCGTCTTCGGCACGAGACTGGCGAGGCTTCGAATCCCGTCGCGGGCCTTGTTCGCAGCGACACCTTCAAGCACCTCGCCCATGGCAAAGAGGAACACGACCAGCGCGGCCTCTTCGTCGGCATTGATGAACAGCGCTCCGGTCGCGGCGATGGTCATCAGCATTTCGATGGTGAAGGGCATGCCCGCATGGGCAGCGCTGAAAGCCCTCCGCGCGATGGGCGCAACCCCGATCAGCGTCGCGAGGACGAATGCCCAGCGCGCGACTTCGTCCGACGCCAGAAGGTTCACAGCCCAGGCGACGACGAGCAGCAGCCCGGTGCCAATGACAAGACGCCCCTTCCTAGTCCGATGCCATGGCAGCGAACGCGCGATGGAGCCGCCGGCTACAATGCCTTCGGGAGCGCGCGCGGGCTGGTCTTCGAAGGCGGCACCGCTGCCGGTGGCAGGACGTCCGCTTTCGGGCAGTACGAAGCCCTTGCGCGCGGGTATAGTCCCTTTCGGAGCGATGCCGTATCCGACTGACCGGACCACCGCCTCGACGCGCTCGCGCGTGGTCTGCCCCTCATCTAGCGTGACGCGCAGCCGCTCCGTCATCAGGGCAACCTCGACCTGGCTTACACCCGGCAGACGCTCGACCGCAGTCCGGACCTTGCCCGCGCAAGCCCCGCAATCCATGCCGGTGACCGTCCACTCGCAACTTGCTCCATCGCTCGTCGTCATCTTGTCCTTCCACTCGCAGCACGCGGCTCTTGTTATTCTCGCATCGGAAACCTGAAGTCTCTAGCAGCTAGAGGTTCAAGAGGCATCTGATGCTCACCATTGGAAAATTGGGCGACGCGGCCGGGGTGAAGGTGCCGACGATCCGCTACTATGAGCAGATCGGGCTCCTGCCGGAGCCCGAGCGGAGCGCCGGGAACCAGCGGCTCTACGGGAAGTCCGCGCTGGAACGGCTGGCCTTCATTCGCCACTCCCGCGAGCTAGGGTTTCCGTTGGAGGCGATCCGCGACCTCCTGAGCCTTTCCGACCGACCGGACCAGTCGTGTGCAGCCGCCGACATCATTGCGAAGGACCAGCTTGCCGCGGTGGAGGCGCGCATCGCGCGTCTGACGGCGCTGAAGGCGGAGCTGGAGCGGATGATTACCCAGTGTGCGCAGGGGACCATCGCCGACTGCCGGATCATCGAGGTGCTCGGCGACCATTCACACTGCGCGCAGGACCGCAGGACTTCCGAGGCAGTTGGGTGAGAGCATTGTCGACTATGGCAATCTATGCCGCCGCGGCTTTGGCCGAACCTGCGGGCTTTTCGACTGATGCTGCAATCGGCTTGTTGGCAGCTCAGGCGGATCAACAATATCAATGACTTGAAGTGGAGAAGGTTGGAGGTCAGGCCCATTCCCTCCGCCACTTTGGTAAAAACCGGGAACGCCGATTCCAGCCGACTTTCCTCCTTTGGTGGCTACCGGCGTCCTCAATAGGGTGTTTTTCGCTGATCTTGATGTAGATCGCGTCGTCCGCGATCTCGGCGTGTTGGGCGAAGGCGCGGACATGTTCCCGCCGATAGCCGCCCTTTCCAAGCCGGAGGCGAGTGCGAGCTTCGCTTGCCAGTTCCGGCACGGCCGCTTTGCCGTGAATCTAAATTCAAACAGCAAAGCGCCCGATGGGTTCCACCGGGCACTTCTTTCTCAAGTCACCTCGAGATTACTTGGTAGCGAGGATTTCGAAATTGTGGACGTTTGCCACCACACCGTCGTCCCATCCACCTGAGATCAATTCTGAAGCCTTTTCATTCAGGAGTCCGGCGACTTGTCCGGCAAAGTGCGCTTCGCGGCCAGAGTTGTCGGCAAAGATGTCGAAGATGGCGAAGTTGGTCTCGTCAATCTGCAGCGCCGCCCAGAACAATGTCTTGGGTTCAGTTTCTGCGACGATGGGGCCGGCGGCGGTCAGCAAGGCTGCCAATTCGGAGCCTTTACCTGGAGCAGCTTCGAGCTTGATGTAAGTTGCGGTCGTTGCCGTGTAGAGATCAACCGGCGCTTTTGCCGACAGGACATCGGAGTTGTTGATATTCGCGACAACACCGTCGTCCCATCCTCCGTCGACCAACGTGTCGGCGTTTTGGTTCAAAGCCGCAGCAACCGCTCCTGAGAAGTGAGTGTCGCGTGCTTCTTCGTCTGCGAAGATGTCAAAGATTGCGAGCGTATCGTCGGCTTGCAGAGCAAACCAAAGTACAGTGCCCGGCTCTGTTTCTCGCACGATAGGTGCGGCACCAGCCAGAAACTCCGCGAAGGCTCCGGTCTGGCCTTCGGCGGCCGGCATGGCGATGTAGCTGGCTGTATGATTTACCATTGGGTTGTCCTGTGCAGTTGCAGAAGTTGTGATCAGCGCCAGTGCGGCGACTGTCTGAAGGATTTGCGTTTTCATGGTCGTCTCCTGATTTGAAGTGCTTCAGGTTTGGTTTCGATGCACTCTTGTCCCATGCCGGATGCGCCGGGCTCCAATTCCGAAATTCTATTCTTTGATAGACGTGGGCTATCGAACTTGTTTTGATGGCCTGAATGAGATGTAACGGAGAATGCGGCGATGGAAATGAACCAGATCAGGTATTTTCTCGCTGTCTGCGAGCACCGAAACTTCACCCACGCAGCCAGCGCCTCCAATGTCTCCCAACCTTCCTTGACGACTGCGATCAAGAAACTTGAAGACGAGCTTGGAGGTGACCTGTTTGTCAGGGACCGTGCGGGATGCAGGCTTACGGCCCTCGGAAAACTCATGCAGCCAAGGTTGCAGAAGGCTCACGATGAGACGCGACAGGCGAAGGCAGAGGCGGTCCGTCATATGCGCTTGGAGCGGGTTCCAATCTCTGTCGGTGTCGGCGAAACGATTGGCCACAACAGGATTTCGGCAGCTATGGAGCGTACTCGTACGAGATTGCCGCAAGCCGAAATCGAATTGATCGTTGCATCATCCTCCGAGCTTCTTGCCGGGTTGCGAGATGGTGAATTTGACGTTGTGGTCACCGCAGAGAAGGTCAGTAAAGACCTCTATCGTATAGACCATCTCTATGAAGAGGACTACAAGGTCGTGGTGTCAAAGTCGCATCCGTTGTCTGAACTAAGTGCGATTTCTCTTTCGACTCTTGCTAAAACTGACATGCTTGACCGCCTAAATTGCGAAATGCGGGATGTCTTGCATGGGACCTGCGCGGATCATGGTCACGAACTCTACGCGGCCTATCGGTCAAATCGCGTGGATTGGTTAGTTGAACTTGCTCGGCAAGGGTCAGGTGCGGTGATCCTGCCAGCCACCGCTATTCCTTCGGACATGGGCCTGGTGTCGAAACCCATCGATGGTCTTGAAATATCAAGAACTGTTTTGGCCCTTCGATATCGGCACCAAACGACGAGACCAGAGACAAATGATCTGATCCGTGAGATGACGCGCACGCTGGCGTAGTGAGGTCGGTAATCGACATTCGCCCATCGTGCAGCATTCGTCACTTTGGGCTCAGACCTGACTTTCGCGGCATCACGCTCGAACGTCCGTTCTACTTTTCTTCGAGATCTCGCCAGCAATCCGCCACTTAGCGCTGGAGAAATTGCGCCAGATTGCGGTGAAGGTCACAGCGAACCACACCCATTGTGTGCGGTGATAGTCGTCGGTGACGAGGCCGTACTCTTCAAGAAGCCACCGCGCCGCGTGAGGCGACCTTCGGCGCGGGTAACAGTGGGTGGGTTCTTTTCAATCTTGAGGAGCCGCTTGATTTCCCTGATGACCTCTTCAGCAGACGTCCCCGACTTTGCCGTCGGGTGGAAGTGAATGAACGGCAGGTTTCGGGCGCCGAACGCGGCGCTCCGAACGGCGACAATGGGGTCGGTGGCCGCCTGTCTACTTCCTCGGAATCACCTGACCTACCGCTGGGGGGGGTGGGTAGCTGACTGTTGGCTTCAAAGCCGCTTATAGCAGACCGTCTTGCTTCCGGACATGAAGGTCGCTGCTCCTCGGCAGGACGGCGCGTGAATAAGCTCGCCTGCCTCGTGCCGCTGCTGACTGCTGCGACGGTCACATCATCTGCTGAGCATGAGGCAGCCGACTGCGAAGAACACTGACCTGCCCGCACTTCCGACTTCCCCGCACCATTGGCCTGTGCCAATGCGCGTTAGGCTGCGCTCGGTCCTGGGTCGTCGTTGCCACCGTGGAATGCGCGGACAGAACCAAGGACGGGTGAAGGTTCTCGACTGGAAACAATCGAGAGCTTCGGCCTTGCCGATGCCGCGTTCCGAACGCTTATAATTCTGAGTGTCTCGCTTGTCCCGTCGGGACGAAGTGCTTTCACCACCTGACCGACGCTAGCGCCAATCAGAGCGGACGTCGGCCAGAGCGCCCAGAGCTGCGGCTGCAATGCCGCCGGCACCAAAGGCAAATCCGAAGAAGATACCGGCAACCATCCCAACGCGGCCCGGCATGAGCTCCTGTTCTCATTACCGGCGGCAGCACCGGCATCGGCGCGTAAACCGCGCGTCTTCTCGCGGAACGCGGCGCCAAGGTGGCCATCGCCGCGCGGCGCAAGAACAGGCTCGACGAGGTCGTCGCGGACATCGCCGCAATTGGCGGCACGGCACGTAGCTACGCGCTGGACGTGACCGATAAATCAGTGATCCAGTCCGTCGTCGCCGCAATCATTGCCGACTTCGGCCGCCTCGACGTGCTGATCAATAACGCCGGGCTGATGCCGATCCGTCCGATGGCCGAGGTCAACACCGACGAGTGGGACCAGATGATCGACGTCAATCTGAAGGGTACGCTCTACGGCATCGCGGCGGCCCTTCCCGGTTTTCTCGAGCAGGGCAGCGGTCACATCATCAACTTGAGCTCGGTTGCGGGCATCAAGGTCTTCGCACCGGGCGGCACGGTCTACTCCGGCACCAAGTTCGCCGTCAGCGCGATCAGCGAGGGCTTGCGCCCGAGATGGGGGAAAAGGTCCGGGTCACGTCAATCGAGCCTGGAGCTGTCGAAAGCGATTTGAAGTTCACGACCTCTAGCGCGGCTGCCGAGACGGTGCTGGACTTCTACAAGCAGGCCGTCCCGGCGGCATCGGTGGCGCGTGCTATCGCGTTCGCTGTCGAACAACCTGATGACGTCGACGTCGACGCGATCGTCATCCGGCCGACCGCACAGCAGTTCTGATTTCGACGAGGAGGCGGGGTCGCGTGTGCTCCGCCTCATGGGGAACCTACCGGCCCGCTCGTCCGTTACTTTGCCGAATAATATCTGTCCGTTTCACTTGAGGAGTCATTTATGCCCAAACTTGCCCTGTATGTACCACTGAAGGCCAAGCCCGGAAAAGAGCGCGATGTCGCCAATTTCCTGACCTCGGCATTGCCGCTCGTTCAAGCTGAGGCGGGCACTGTGACCTGGTATGCGATCGAGGAAGGTCCCGGTGCGTACGCGATCTTCGATACGTTCGACACAGAGGAGGATCGGCAGGCCCATCTTGACGGCAAGGTTGCCGCCGCACTGATGGACAAGGCAGAAGAACTGTTTTCTGAACCGCCGCAGATTCACAAGTTCACCCTGCTGGCCGCGAAATAGCGGAGCGGTCGGCACCCTAGCGCGTCGCTCTCATCGCCCGCGTCGGGGGGGGGACCCGGGCGCGGCGGCGTGCGTTGAGCTGCTTTCCCCGAGCCGGCCACGGAGACACGCCATGCGCACCACCCAGACGCTCGACTTGAACGACGCGCGGACGATCATCGATGCGGGGATCGCGGAGGCCGAGCGGATCGGCAACCCGATGAACATCGCGGTGGTGGACGCGGGCGGCTGCCTCCTAGCGTTCGCGCGGATGGACGGTGCGTGGCGCGGCAGCGTCGACATCGCGATCGGCAAGGCGTGGACGGCGCGCGCGTTCGACGTCGAGACCAAGGCGCTGGAGAAGCTCGCCCAGCCGGGCGCCGACTTCTACGGCATCCATGCCTCCAACGACGGCAAGGTGATGATCTTCGCCGGGGGCGTGCCGGTCAAGGAGGGCGAGACGGTGATCGGCTCGGTGGGCGTGTCGGGCGGCACCGGCAAGCAAGACCAGGGCGTGGCCGAGGCGGCGGCGCAGGCGTTCGCGCGCGGCTGAGCCTTGGAGCACGGTGCCGGGCGCGGCGGCGCCGGCTCAGTCGACGCGGTTCAGTCGACGGCGGCGGGCTCGGGCGCCGGGCGCGCCTCCCGCGCGGCGCGGGTCGCCTCCGCTTGGCGCGTTATTCGGCCGTTCTGGCCCAGTCATTCAGAAACCGCCGTGAATCGATCCTAGGATGGCCCTACGGGAAGGAACCTTTCAGGTAGTAGAAGGTTAAGGAAACTGAGATCTTGGAAGGGTGCGATTTCCTCCGCCGTTGCGATGGACCGGATCATCACCAAGCTTTTGATTTGATGACGCGTTGAGAAGAGCTGCGAAAGGAAAAGATCCGTGAAAGCTGTCGTGTACAACGGGCCTAAAGATGTTTCTGTCAATACCATCGACGATCCCAAGATCGAGAAACCGACCGATGTGATCATTCGGGTGACCACCACCAACATTTGCGGGTCTGACCTTCACATGTACGATGGCCGTACCAGCTTCGAGAAGGGCAGGGTCTTCGGTCACGAAAACCTTGGCGAAGTCATCGAGGTCGGCGCTGCCGTAGATCGGATCAAGAAAGGCGATCGCGTCTGTATGCCGTTCAACGTGGGTTGCGGGTTCTGCGAAAATTGCGAACGCGGTCTGACGGCGTTTTGCCTCACGACCAACCCCGGAACCGCCGGCGCAGCGTATGGCTTTGCCGAGATGGGGCCGTGGCAAGGCGGTCAGGCCGAGTTGATGCGCGTTCCTTATGCGGACTTCAATTGTCTGAAGCTGCCCGAGGACGCTGAGGAGAAGGAGGATGACTATGTCATGCTCTCCGACATCTTCCCGACGGGTTGGCACGGCGTCGAAATGTCCGGTTTCCTGCCCGGCGAAAGCATCGCGATCTACGGCGCTGGTCCGGTCGGTTTGATGGCCGCGCACTCAGCCCAAATTCGCGGTGCCTCTCAGATCTTCGTGGTCGATTCTCACGATGACCGCTTGAAACTGGCCGAGGCGATGGGCGCGATTCCGATCGACATGCGCAAGGGCGATCCCGCCCAGCAGATCCTTGACGCAACCGACGGCCGCGGGACCGACCGGGGGGTCGAGGCGGTCGGGTATCAGTGTTGCGATCGCCACGGCAAGGAGCGCAGCAATTACACGATGAACTGCCTCGTCAAAAGCACGAAGGCCACCGGCGGAATCGGCGTCGTCGGCGTGTTCGTTCCGGAAGACCCGAACGCGCCCGACGATCTTCAGAAGGAAGGCAAGATTGCGTTCGACTTCGGCAACTTCTGGTTCAAGGGGCAGAAGATCGGCACCGGACAATGTAATGTAAAGCATTATAACCGGCGGCTGATGAACCTTATCGAGCATGGCCGGGCCAATCCTGCCCAAATCATCTCGCACCGGCTGCCGCTTGATCAGGCACCAGACGCCTACAAGCATTTCGACGAGCGCGATGGTGGTTGGACGAAGGTCTTGCTCAAGCCCGGCACCTGACCTTAGTCTTCGACGGAATAGGAAATAAATTATGACTTTGGAAGGCAAATCAGTTGCCATTCTGATCGCACCCCGCGGGACGGAAGAACCAGAATTCTCGAAGCCCAAGCAAGCTGTCGAGGAGGCTGGCGGCAAAGTGACCGTGGTCAGTTTTGAAACGGGCGTGGCTCGTACAGTCAATAGCGACCTTGACGAGGGCGGCAGCTATACTATCGACAAGACGTTTTCCGAGGTCAAAGCCGACGATTTCGACGGACTTGTTGTGCCCGGAGGGACTGTTGGTGCCGACAAGCTGCGCGGCAGCGTCGAGGCAATTGGTTTCATCCGGGCTTTCTTCGATCAAAAAAAACCGGTTGCGGCTATATGCCATGCACCCTGGACATTGATCGAGGCGGGCGTGCTTAAGGGTCGCACCTTGACGTCCTACCCGACGCTGAAGGTCGATATCGAGAACGCCGGCGGTGCATGGACCAATGAGGAAGTCGTGGTCGACAACGGCCTTGTTACCAGCCGCGATCCCAATGATTTGCCCGCCTTCTGTGCCAAACTCGTTGAGGAAATCGCAGAAGGTGTGGGCGTAGCGCTCGAAGCAGGGAATTAAGACGGGGCTTTTCGACGAACCATGTGAGAGCCCTCTCCTGGAGAAGGTCCGCACAAAGCAAGTGTGGCGGATGGCCAGCGATTGGCCGTCCGCCACGCCGCATATCACACGAACATGGCGCACCTGACGGGCACTCAAACCCTAAGCCGCGTCAACCACGGTGACACATCGCTGGCTCCCGCTTCCAGATTCGACCCATTCCAACGTGTGGTTGAGATGCACCTGATCGAACGTGCGTTCGGCCAGATTTACGACCTACAGCGCCGCCTTGAGATAGCGGGCGGTAAGACTGCCTTCCGCTTCCGCAACGACGCCAGGGACGCCGCTGGCAACGATACGGCCCCCATCTTCCCCGGCCCCCGGTCCCAGGTCGATGATCCAGTCCGCCTGTGTGATGGCGCGCATGTCATGTTCGACGACTACGACGGTATTGCCGGCGTCTACGAGGCCCTGCAGGTGTTGCATCAGCCGGTCGCCATCGGAGGGGTGAAGCCCCGAAGTTGGCTCGTCGAGGATGTAGAGCGTGTTGCCGCGTTGAGCGCGTTGCAGTTCAGTCGCCAGCTTGATGCGCTGCGCCTCCCCGCCAGACAGCTCGGTCGCCGGCTGACCGAGCCTCAGATAGCCAAGACCGATCTCCCGCAACACGTCGAGGGAGCGCATCACAGATGCCTCGCCAGCGAAGAAATCGCACGCATCGTCGACCGTCAGATCGAGCACCTGGGCGATATTGCGCCCGTTCCATTCGACTTCGAGCGTTTGCGGGTTGTAGCGAGAGCCATGACAGGTCGAGCACGGGGCAAAAACACTCGGCAGGAACAGCAGCTCCACCATGACGTATCCCTCGCCCTCGCACACAGGGCAGCGGCCTTGCGCTACGTTGAACGAGAACCTTCCCGGGCTGTAGTGCCGCCGGCGGGCGAGCGGCGTATCAGCGAAGATCCGTCGCACATGGTCGAACATGCCGCTGTAGGTGGATAGGTTCGAGCGCGGCGTGCGGCCGATCGGTTTCTGATCGACCCGCACCAGCCTGCGAACATGCTCCATGCCTGCGACAATGCGTCCTTCAGTGTCGTTCTGCGCAACATCGAGCAGCGGATCGATATCCTCCTCCTCGGCCACGGGGGAGCCGCCGAGGTGTTCCGTGACGAGCTCGGGCAGCGCCTGACTGACAAGACTGGATTTGCCCGATCCCGAAACGCCGGTGACAGCGGTGAAGCAGCCGATGGGAAACTCGACGTCGAGACCCTGGAGATTGTTCCGCCTGATCCCTTCCAGGCGTAGCCATGCCTTGGGATCGCGCGGTGTGCGCTCACTGCGGAGCGGCTCTGCGAACAGGTAGCGGCGGGTGATCGAAGTCTCGACGTCGGCAAGCCCCTCTATCGGCCCGCTGTAGAGGACTTCACCGCCCTTTTCCCCGGCTCCTGGCCCGACATCGACGAGCCATTCCGCGCGGCGGATTACGTCGAGATCATGTTCGACGACGAACAGGGAGTTGCCCGCCGCCTTGAGACGCTCGAGGATGGTGAGCAAGGCTTCGCCATCTGCGGGGTGCAACCCTGCCGAAGGCTCGTCAAGCACATAGACCACGCCGAAAAGCTGTGACGACAATTGCGTGGCAAGCCGCAAGCGCTGCAGCTCTCCGGAGGAGAGCGACGGCGTGCTGCGGTCGAGCGAAATGTAGCCAAGGCCAAGATCGATCAGCGGCTCGAGCCGCTCGATCAATTCGCAGGCAAGGCGTTGGGCGGCGATCCGCTTCTCGTCGGAGAGATTTGGCGTGCGGCGTACGTCGGGCGCGCTCTTGTGCGCAGAGCCGCCCGCCGCAACCCGTTGTTCGACCGCTGCATCGCGGGCCGCTTTTTCCAGAACATGGCCCTTTGAGGGGGCGGAGACCGCCCCATATTCGCCTTGCGCGACGGGCATCAGCAAGTCCTTCAGCTTGAGCACCGTCAGGTCGCCGAACTCGGCAATGTCGAGTCCGGCGAATTTGACCGACAGGGCTTCGCGCTTCAGGCGCTTGCCGTCGCAGGTCGGGCAATCGCGGCCGATGATATATTGCGAGACGCGCTTCTTCATCAGCGCGCTCTTAGTGTTGGCGAAGGTTTCCAGCACATAGCGGCGCGCGCCGGTGAAGGTGCCGCGGTAGCTCGGCTCCATGCGGCGCTTGAGGGCCGTCCGGGTCTGTTCGGGCGTCAGGCCCGCATAGACCGGCACCGTCGGCGCCTCGTCAGTGAAGAGGATCCAGTCGCGATCCTTTTTCGGCAGGTCGCGCCATGGTGTATCGACGTCATAGCCGAGCGAAACGAGGATATCGCGCAGGTTCTGGCCATGCCAGGCGGTCGGCCAGGCGGCGATCGCCCGGTCGCGAATGGTGAGGCTGTCGTCAGGCACCATCGTCTCTTCGGCCGCGTCATATACGCGGCCGATGCCGTGGCAGGTCGCGCAGGCCCCCGCGACCGTGTTGGGGGAGAAATCCTCCGCATAGAGCATGGGTTGATGGCGCGGATATTCGCCGACGCGCGAATAGAGCATCCGCACCAGGCTGGAGAGCGTCGTCACGCTGCCGACCGAGGATCGCGCGTTGGCCGAGCCGCGCTGCTGCTGCAACGCGACCGCAGGCGGCAAACCGTCGATCGCGTCGACCTCCGGCACGCCGGCCTGGTCGATCAGGCGACGGGCATAGGGCGCAACCGATTCCAGATAACGCCGCTGGGCTTCGGCATAAAGGGTGCCGAACGCGAGCGATGACTTGCCCGAGCCCGATATGCCGGTGAACACCACGAAGGCGTCGCGCGGTACATCGACGTCAATATTTTTGAGGTTATTCTGGCGCGCGCCGCGAACCTGCACGCAAGCGGGCGGCCCCGTATGCCCATGATCGGTGGCCGGCGTCGTCGCGTGAATATCCTTGCTCTTCAATTCAGTCTTCCTGCCCTATACGCCCGTGCGGCCCGTGGTTCATCACAGTTGGGTAACAGATGAATGCATTTCCGACTCAAAGGTTACGACAAGACCTTTTTTCCCGTTGGGTCGCGCGACGAGGCCACACACACTCCGCTGGTAAGCGCCTGGGCCAGGCGGCCCTGGTCCGTGCCGCTATCGGCATTTAACGACCGGACTTCGGCGCTTGTTACCGCATCGCGATGCGTTGCCCATTTGCCAGAGCGCGCTTCATCATGGCCGGGGTCGGGCCATGATGTGTTCGACTATATCGAGCGCTTCTACAACCCGAGGCGCCGACACTGGGCTATCTGAGCCCCGTGGGATACGAAGAGAAAGCTAAACTAGCCTAACTTAGTGTCTACCGAACCGGCAGCAGTTCAGGGGTCGCTGGTCGAACGTCGGCTCTTTCCCGTGCTTAGCCAGAACCGGGCAGTCAGCGTACGGCCCCGATTGAGCCGTCGCTTCGGTGACGGGGATCCCGGCGGCATGACCGGCATGGGGTGGATTCCTGTCAGTTCGCTTGATAACAATAAGTGGTGAAGCGGACGGTCAAGCCGACTGCTTCGGTCTCCATCCGAGCAGCCGCATGGCGTTGGCCGTGACCATCACGGTAGCCCCAGTGTCTGCCAATATAGCAACCCAAAGACCGGTGATCCCGATGATGGTCGTCACCAGGAACACCGCCTTGAGCCCAAGGGCGATCATGATGTTCTGCCTGATGTTGCCCATGGTTGCCTTGGAGAGGTCTATCATGGCGGGGATATCGGACACCCGGCCGTGGAGGACGGCAGCGTCGGCGGTCTCCAGTGCCACGTCGGTGCCGCCGCCCATGGCAATCCCGATGTCGGCAGCGGCCAGGGCGGGCGCGTCATTGATCCCGTCGCCGACCTTGGCCACGACCTGACCAGCTGACCGCATCTCACGGACGATCCGCTGCTTGTCCTCCGGCATCAGCTCTGCCTTAACCGCGATGCCCAGCCCGGCGCCGATGACCGTTGCCGTGCGCCGGTTGTCTCCGGTCAGCATCACCGTTGCGATGCCGGAATCGCGCAGTGCCTTCAGGCTGGCGACTGCATCAAGGCGCGCCTCGTCCCGGATGGCGAACAGGCCGGCGACCTGGTTATTTGCCAGCAGGACGGAAACCGACTTGCCTTCGTCGTTGAAGGTTTCGATGCGGCTGGCCAGGTCATCAGAAATCGCGACCGTCTCGGCCACCGCCGAGGGGGATGCCAATAGCACCTCGACGCCGCCCACATTGCCGGACACGCCCTTGCCGGCCAACGCCTTGGCGCCGAAGGCAGGTGGTACCGGCGCGTTGGCTTCCTTCGCCTTGGCGAGAATTGCCATTGCCAGCGGGTGGGAAGAACCGCTCTGCAGCGCCGCTGCCATGGACAACAACTGGGTCTCGGTCCGACCGATTGCGACGATGTCTGTGACCACAGGCTTGCCGGCCGTCAATGTGCCGGTCTTGTCGAAGGCGACAGCAGTGATGGTCCGCAGTCCCTCCAGCACGGCACCGCCCTTGAGAAGCAGGCCACGCCGGGCACCCGCCGAGAGGCCTGCAGCGATGGCCGCGGGGGTGGATATCACCAGGGCACACGGACAGCCGATCAGAAGAACGGCCAGTCCCTTGTATATCCATTCGTTCCAGTCGCCGCCGAACAGCAGTGGAGGTGCCAAGGCCACCAGTGCACCAACAACCAGGACGCCGGGCGTGTACACTTTGGAGACGCGATCGATAAATCTCTCTGTCGGCGCCTTGCTCTCCTGCGCCTCCTCGACGAGCTTGACGACGCGGGCAATGGTGTTGTCCGCTGCAGCGGCAGTGACGTTCACACGCAGCACGGCATCAATGTTGATCGTTCCGGCGAACACCGCGTCGCCGAACCCCTTGGCATTGGGCACGCTCTCGCCGGTAACCGGCGCCTCGTCGATGGCGCTGCTGCCCTCCAGGATGTCGCCGTCCGCTGCAATGCGATCCCCGGGCCGGACTATCAACGTATCTCCGATGCGCAGAGCGTCTGCCTGGACGTCTTCGGTCTCCCCATTCCTCTCCACCAGCGCGATCTTGGGCACCAAGTCGGTCAGGCCTCGAATGCTCGCCCGGGCGCGGCCGGCGGCGAGACCCTCGAGGAGCTCACCGACCAAGAACAGAAGGACTACGGTAGCCGCTTCCTCGCTCGCGCCGATGAAAACGGCGCCGATGGCGGCGATGCTCATCAAGGTCTCGATCGAGAACGGCGTCCCGTGCATGGCACCGGAAACGGCACGGCGACCGATCGGCACCAGGCCGACCAGCAGCGCAATAAGAAACGCCCAATGTCCGATTTCGGGAAACACCTGTCCGACCAAGTACGCAACCGCCAGCGCCGACCCGCAGCTCAAGGTCAGCATGGCCTTACGCGTACGCCACCATGGCCCCTCATCGAATTCGAAATGATCATCGGCGTGACCGGCTCGAGTTTGCATCGGGTCATCGGCAGGCGCCGCCGCGTATCCGACTGCTTTCACCGCCTTGCGGATGGCGGCGACCGGGACACCGGTGTGGGTCACCGTCATCGACCGCGCGGTATAGGACGCCCCAACCTCGGTCACGCCGGGCAGACGCGAGACAGCATTCTCGACCTTGCTGGCGCAGTTGGCGCAGTCCATGCCGCCGACGCGGAACTTCGTGACGATGGCTTCGGTCATGGCGGGCCCTTTCTTATAACTCGGCATGATGCTAATCCCTCTAGCCGCTAGAGCATCAAGAGGTATTCTGAATGAATTTCCCGATCGGCGAATTGTCGAAGCGCACCGGGGTCAAGGTGCCGACGATCAGGTTCTATGAACAGATTGGTTTGATGCCGGAACCGTCACGAACGGAAAGCAATCAGCGCCGTTACGGGAAGGCGGAGGCCGATCGGCTGAACTTCATCCGGCATTCCCGCGAGCTGGGGTTCGAGGTCGAGGACATCCGGGCGCTACTCGCCATGACCGCCGCACCCCAGGCATCGTGCCATCAGGTCGACAGCATCGCGCGCAGCCACCTGTTGGAAATCGACCGACGCATCGCAAGCCTGACGGCGCTCAAGGGTGAACTGACCCGGATGGTCGATGAGTGCGGCCACGGCAGGATTTGCGACTGTCGGATCATCGAAGCACTGGCCGATCACAGCCACTGCAGCGCGGAACACTGATCATGCCGATCGTCCTCACCACTGGACTGATCTATGCCGGTGCCGCTTTGGCTGAGATCCTCGGCTGCTTCCTTCTGGGGCCTTGTTGCGCCAAAGGCAGTCGCCGGTATGGCTTCTGGCCGGCATCCCCGCGCTGATCGCCTTCGTCTGGTTGCTGACCCTGGCACCCACAGACCACGCTGGAAGGGCCTACGCGCCCATGGCGGCGTCTACATCGCGGCGTCGTTCTATGGCTCTGGCCGGCTGAGGGGCGTGTCCCAGATCGCTAGGACCTGGTTGGTGGTGGGCTTGCCATGGTTGCTGCGGGCGTCATCCTGTTTGCGCCAAGACGGTAGGCGGTCCGCGGCGCAGGAAACCGACGGCCGCTCCTGGTGACAACCGCCCGAAGTCGTACTGGCCGGCATGGGATCGGCAGTCGCTAATCGGCAGTGTGCGGAAGTTGGCGGCCCATGGGAGCATGCGAGTCACGAAAGCGCCGCATAGGGAAGTTCACGATCCGCGGACATACTCCTGCCTGCGGGGTGAGTGTTCTCATAGGTCATATGCTTCTAGGCAGGCCTTCGGGCGCTAGGAGACAGAATGAACGAGAATATTGGTTGCGGCTCATCCGAGGGAACCGCTGCCCCACCTTGACTGATCTGGCCAATTTCTGCCAACAGCTCAGTAACAGTAAGGGTCAGGCCCGTTTCGTAGTCATGCGCGCATCGTTCTTGTAGCGTCCGCAAATGGGCGGCTGCCCTCCGATAATGACGGGCTGCCGGAACAGGTTTACCTTCGCGTAACTTTACCCCAGCTGCAGCTAGCAGGATCAAGGCTTTGTAGAAGAGGCGCCCGGCTGTCGCCTTGCCCGCTTGCTGCCATAGAAGCTCCCAAGCCTCATGAGCCTCCCAGTAAAATCCCTGATTGAACAGGTCTGCTCCCCACACGAACTCCTCAGATGCCGAGGTGACTTCCGCACTATGCTCGCTGCCGAAGCTGTGTCCTGACGGGTCACGGACAGGGTGAGGGAAGCGCCCGGGCAAGTAGGCGTATGGTGGAAGTTCTCGTTCCGGCAACAACCGACTGGGCTTCGCGCTGTGCATCGACTGCTCCGCCGTAAGACTTCAAGATCTAATCGCCTCCGGTGCAACGTTATCCGCCGACGAACGCCTCGACAGTAGGCCATTTATCGATTGCCGTAGAGGGGTGGACTTCCACTCGACCGACCAAAACCTCCGTCCTCGGCCATGCTTCTGATCAATGGAAATCTTCATCCGAAACCTCTCGTTAAAAACGAGACAAGCGCGGCGATCGGAAGACCGGCCGGCTCCTCGGTGTTCTCGGCAATATCCCCCAACAAATGATGCAGGAGCGGATCGGGTCGCCGGCATCTTCTTCGGATTCGCGTTCGGTGCCGGCGGCAGCCGCGCTGGCGGACGTCACCAGCATTGAGCACGTGTTTGGCTACGCTCGTTCCTGCCATTGGTCGGATTGCTGACAGTGTTCCTTTCGGACATGGGGAAGGTTCGGTAGCTGCAGCAGACGATTACTGACGCTACTGATCGGGCTGCGGGTATCTGACCATCTTATCACTGCCTATCACGGCACCCTGCGTCAGCCTTGCCGCACTAGTTTTCGACACGCTCATGATGTGCAGGACCTCGATCTCGCGCGCAATGAGGTAGTCGGTGATTATGCGGCGGTGGCAGCGCCACCAGACGGCCTCCGAACACATCAGGGCCAGACGATGGTGGCAGGCCATGCCGACCACCCTATCGAGTGCAACCTGAAACTGCTCTGTCAGTGCGTAGTCGGCATAGTTTTGGAAGCTGCGATTGTGCCACAGGCCATTCATGCCGGAAGGCACTGTCCCCTGGGCTTTTCGGCGCCCGCCGAGGTCAGGCAAGTGCTCATAGGCGATCTGATCCGGTGCGAGCTCGGGTGGGAGTGTTTCGGTATTGAACTGCGGATTGGTGCGCGAACGTGGAAAGCTGCGAACGTCAATGATCATGCCGACACCTGCTGCACGCAGCATCTCGACAAAAGTTTCAAGCGCGTGGCTGGAATGCCCGATCGTGAAGATGGGAAAACGAGGCTGTCTCATGCCTTCTTGAGCGCGGCTTCCTTATCAGCCGCCACGTGGTCGGTGCGGTCGCTGGCAATCTCGTATTGCGGATCGTCCGGAGAGGCGCGACGTGTATTCCCCTTATAGGAGAAGTCTGTCGTGTGGACCTTGATGATCTTGCCGCTCGTCCACCCGGCCTCCGAGTTCCAGCGGACACGATCGCCGATAGTGAATTTGCCCATGACTCACCTCCCTTTGCGGCAGAACTCGCAACCTTGGCCGCTGTTCCAGAATCGTAGTGCGTGGATGTCCCAGGTGGGGGACGTCCACGCGCCTGCAACGTTTCTACCGCTCCATCTGACCGAGCCACGCCTGCATCTGTTCGATCTCGGCTTGCTGGTCGGCGATCACATGCTCGGCGAACGCCCGGAGCTGCGGATCGACACCGTAGTCGATTAGAACCCGCGACATGTCGATTGCGCCCTGATGATGTGGAATCATGCCCTCAAGGAAAGCAATGTCGGGATCCGGGTTCTGCATGCCCTCCATCATGGGTCCGTGCATCGTGTCCATGGTTTGCATGTAGGCGGCCGCCGCACCGGGGCTCGCGCCGACAGCATCCTCCGGCTGGCCATGTGGGTTCTCCGCGTTCGGGACATGCGTGCTCATCGCATCTGCGGTGGCAATCTCGGGCTGGTTGTCCGGCCCGTAGAATGCCAGGTGCAGGCCCCAATAGCTGCCCGCGACAATGACGAGGGCAACGGCGAGCGCTGCGGGAACCGCGCTGATTGCCCGCCGTACCGCAGGCAGGAAGTGCAACTCGCGGGTCTGGTCCGCGGCGATGGCTATAATGATGGCCATGATCAGGGCGTGGCCAACGAGATCGATACGCCCGAACGGATAAACGGCGGCGTTGAAGATGATGAACAGCGCCACGGCCGACAGCCGGCGCACCAGAGGGGTCCACAGCAGGCCGAAACCCATCGTGAACTCGGCGACACCGGCCATCGGTATGAAGACGTCCCGCGGCATTCCAAAGGTCAGGAACGGCTTTTCGTCAACCAGCGGATAGAACCACTCGGGATAGGCGAACTTTTCGAAGCTCGACCACATCAGTGCGATCGCGACGCCCCAGCGCAGGACCTCGAAGCGATGCCGGCGCCACTCTTCGTTGTTCGAAGCGGCCAGCACCAGATAGGCGGCGACCGCGACCCCGAGGGCGAGATAGTCGAGCAGGTGGAACAGATCGCAGTCGCGCAGCGCCAACACCCACAACAGGATGATGCCCGCCGCTGACAGCGGCATGGTGCGGCGTGAGAACACGCCGAATGCGATCAGCAATTGCAGCCACGATACCCATTCGGCGGGCGTCTGCAGATCGGGTGTCAGATAGACACCGCCGACCGCGAAGATCGCGACGAAAAAGCCGCCGATGACTGCGCGCATGAAGTCATCGAGCCGCGTCCAAAGCGGCTGCGTCGCCCGATCCATGGCGGCCAGCGTGGCAACGCCAAGCTTCTGCGTCTCGACAGCACGCGTTGCCATGAAAAAGACCATCACCAGCCCGATCGCGAGCCAGAACCATGCGTTGGCGAGCGTCTGCCCGATGGGGGCCGGCGATGCTTCGACGATATAGGGGGCGAACCACTTCACGTGCGCATATGCCGAACTCGGCCAAAGGCCAAGGCTTGCTCCCGCGAGGACTGCTGGTATCCAGCGGTGCGCTCTCGGCAGGATCGAAGCGCTGAGGGTGCGTTTGTTGTTTGGCCTTTATTGACCGGTTTGGGTGAGAGGTTCGACATGTTCCGAGGCGGCGTCGCAGCGGAACAGAAGTCCCGCCTCGAGGCTCGCTGCGATGCGTTGCGCCTTGAAATCCAGTTGCTCGGCAATCGCTGGGGGACAGACCGCTTTCGCTGTCTGCGACCAGAGATGAAGCCAATGCTGGAAGTGCTGTGGAGTCAGGCTGGATGCAAACGGCGTGTGGGCGGCGAAAGGATTGCCTTTGTAGCGCCCGCTTTTCAGCATGATGGACGACCAGAAGGCGACAAGCCGCTCGGTATGCGCGTCCCAGTCGGCGACTTCTTCCTCGAAGATCGGCCCGAGCAGCGCATCGGCCCGGACCGCCTCGTAGAAGCTCTCCAGCTGGATTTTCAGCAGCGTTTCGTCCAGCACAGCCATGGCGGCTCTCCAAACATGTACAGTTGATACATGAATTAGGCTTGCCATAGATGCAACGAGAAATACATGTATTATGGCTGCGACATTTTGGAGTGGCCTTATGCGCCTGACCTTGCAAACCGACTACGCGCTACGCGTCGCGATTTATCTCGCCGAGCATCCGGATCGCCTGTGCTCGATTTCCGAGATCGCTCGCGCATATGGCATTTCGCACAATCACCTGATGAAGGTGGCGCATGGACTGGGCAAGGCCGGCTTCGTGGCGAGCGTGAGAGGCCGCAATGGTGGCCTGCGGCTGGCGCGGCCGGCCTCCGAGATAACAGTCGGCGCAATCGTAAGAGAGATGGAAGACGGGTTCACACTGGTCGACTGTGCGTCGTGCATCATCTCACCGCTCTGCGGATTGCGGGGCTTGCTCGGCCAGGCGACCAGTGCATTTCTGGCTGTTCTCGATGCCTGCTCGCTCGCGGACTTGCACAATGATCGCACCAATGTCCTGGCGCTGCTCACAGGGGTTAGTTCGGCTCAAACCCAGCCACCTTGAGGTTCGCCTCAATTTGCGGGCGATCAGCTAGCGCTGTTCGTCGCTGAGGTCGCGTGACCAGAGCAGGCCTATAAGCAGGCCCTTGACTGGTGGAAGCAGAAGCAATGAGGCGATCAGTGTCACAGGCACGAGAATGATCAACGACATCAGCGGGTTGACCTCATGACGCGAGAGCTCAAGAAGCCCGAAGACCAGAATATGACCCACCACCGTGATGACGATGAGGGGCAGCAGCAAACCGACCTGGTATCGGCCGCCGAGTTGCTCACCGCAGACGTCGCAGGTTTCGACGGGATCGAGGTAGCGGCGATAGAGCTTGCCTTGGCCGCAATTGGGGCAGCGGCCAACGAGTCCGCGTTTGATGGCGGTGCCGCTGGATGGTGGGTGTGTGCCGAATGTTTTCATTGGCGTCTCGCAATCGCTTGATATCGGATGCGTTGGAACAGGAATCTCCAGATGTGGAAATACCTACACTTGGATCGGGCCTCACAGGCTATGGTCGAAGGTCGCAGAGAGTCGATTTTACTCGGTGCAGTGCTCTACGCTGCAGGTGAACCCAACGGATAACTGTGTCGGCGTAAGGCTGATTATCTGACAATGGAGAGATCCTGATGTCGCAACTTCCGCATACTGCCGCCTGCCATCTGCTTGGCTGTGAAACGCCGATCGTTCTTGCCGGAATGGGAGGCGTGTCCAGATCCCAGCTCGTCGGGGCGGTTTCCAGAGCCGGGGGCTTTGGCTTTCTCGGCATGGTGCGGGAATCGCCAGCCATAATGATCAGTGAAATCGAGCGGCTTCGTGCACTCGGCTGTGACAATTTCGGCGTCAATATCATTCCCGCAGCGACCGATGCCGACTTGCTCGAGCGCCAGATTGGCGTTTGTATCGACTGTTCAGTGCCGGTAGTCGGGCTGTTCTGGGATATCGACGAAAAGATCGTCGGGCGGCTCCGCGCCGCGGGTATCGTCGTGGTTCAGCAGGTGGGGTCGGCAGACGAAGCGCTGCTGGCTGAACGCGCGGGCGTCGATCTGGTCATCGCACAGGGCCGCGAGGCGGGTGGTCACGTTCGTGGCACTACCGCGCTGGCAAGGCTCCTTCCCGAAGTGACCAACGCTCTCAATATCCCAGTTCTGGCCGCAGGCGGCATGGGACGGGGCAGCGACCTGGTGACGGCGTTGGCGCTCGGCGCCGAGGGGATCGTGCTGGGTACGGCGTTTCTTGCGACAGAAGAATCATTTGCGCACGCCTTTCACAAGGAGCGGCTGCTGAATGCCGTTGCCGAGGACACGGTAGTGACCGACGTTTTTCACATAAACTGGCCCGCTGACGCCATGGTTAGAGTTCTCAAGTCGGATGTAACCAGCGGCGTCAGAGGTCTGCCGCACGGGAGGCCTCAGGAGGTGATCTGCGAAGAGGACGGTCGCCCGATCTACCTGTTCAGCACCGACTCGCCCTTGCGAACGACAACTGGCGATCTTGGTGCCATGGCTCTTTACGCAGGGACAGGTGTTGACGCCGTCGCCTTCATTCCACGAGCTGCCGATCGCTTGAAAACGATCCTTGCCGAAGCCGAGGCCCTGCTTCTGGTCGGCGGTGCCACTCCCGGAAAGACAGTCGTGAGTTCACCGGTGTGTTATGCGGACGAGATGGTGGGAGCGTATATGGGGCACCTCGAACCGGACGTGGTTAGGCGACAGCTGAAGCGCCTCAGCCTCGACATGGCCCAATTGCTGCGCGCCATCTTGCTGCAAGACCGGGCAGATAACAACCACCCGCCTTTCGTTCAGGCGGGGGTAGACTATGCGCGCTGGTCGCTCCTGTTGCGATCGCTTTCAGCGGGGGAGCGCCCACGACACGATCCTCCAGCCGCGCCGGTGCCGCCTCTCGAGCCGAACGTCGCAGAGGTTCCGCGATACCTGGATGAGATCCGCGATTGGCTCAGCCGGCTGATCCCTGCAATTGCCGACCCGCAGACGACGGAAACTTTGATCGACCTCTCCACATTTATCGAAGGTGAACGGCTGGCGTTGTTCAGAAACTAATCCCTCGTCATCGATATCGCGCCCGCGATCGCACCATTTGTGTCCGGGTCGCCCGTGAGACAGTGGTCCCTTCGTGCCAGACCGGCAAAGCTCGATGCGCTGTCAACAGGGGCTGCGGCGAATGCCGGTGGGCTCCCTACGTCTCGTCATGTTTGGCCCGCGCTGCTAAACAGCCCGAGCGAGTATGTATTGCATGGGAAGCCTACCAATGATTGACGAGAAACTTGAACCGATCCTGGCCGAACAGGAGCGTCGAAACGCCGGGGAGCCGGAGTTTCATCAGGCCGTGCGTGAAGTTCTGGAAAGCCTGGGCCGGGTCGTCGCCAAACATCCGGGCTACCTTGAGAATGCGCTCCTCGAGCGGATATGCGAACCCGAGCGCCAGATCATCTTCCGTATCCCGTGGGTCGACGATGGTGGCCAGGTGCGCATAAATCGCGGCTTCCGCGTGCAATTTAATTCCGCCCTCGGACCGTATAAAGGCGGCATCCGGTTTCACCCTTCGGTGAATCTCGGCATCATCAAGTTTCTCGGCTTCGAGCAGATCTTCAAGAACGCACTGACGGGCCTGCCGATCGGTGGCGGCAAGGGCGGCTCCGACTTCAATCCTCGCGGCCGATCCGACGGCGAGATCATGCGGTTTTGCCAATCCTTCATGACCGAATTGCATCGTCACATCGGAGAGTACACCGACGTGCCCGCCGGGGACATCGGCGTCGGAGGGCGTGAGATCGGCTACATGTTCGGCCAATACAAGCGCCTGACCAATCGCTACGAAGCAGGCATTCTGACCGGCAAGGGGCTAACCTACGGGGGGTCGCGGGCCCGCAAGGAGGCAACCGGCTTCGGTGCGGCCTATTTCGTTGATCGGATGCTTACGCATAGTGGGTCCGGCCTAGAAGGCAGACGGGTTGTCGTCTCCGGCTCGGGCAATGTGGCTCTCTATACGATCGAGAAGCTCACGGCATTTGGTGGCAAGGTCGTGGCGTGCTCAGACTCCGGCGGCTATATCGTGGACGAGGACGGGATCGATCTGCCGCTGTTGAAGGAAATCAAGGAAGTCCGTCGGGAGCGGATTTCGGAATACGCTCGGCGCAAGGGCAGCACCGTGCAGTACGTGGAAGGCGGTTCAATCTGGGATGTGCCATGCGAAATCGCGATGCCGAGTGCGACCCAGAACGAATTGACAGGCAGGGACGCACGTACCCTCGTGACGAATGGCGTGATTGCCGTGGGCGAGGGCGCCAATATGCCGTCCACCCCCGAAGCTGTGAGGGAGTTTCAGAAGGGCGGCGTCCTGTTCGCACCGGGAAAAGCGGCAAATGCAGGTGGCGTGGCGACATCGGCGCTGGAGATGCAGCAGAACGCGTCGCGTGACAGCTGGACGTTTGAAGAGACGGAAGACCGGCTTGCCGAGATCATGCGTCACATCCACGACACGTGTGCGGAAACGGCCGAAGAATATGGCGATCCCGGAAACTATGTTCTTGGTGCCAACATCGCCGGCTTCGTGCGCGTTGCCGAAGCCATGCGTGCTCTCGGCGTAATATAAACTGTCGCGAGATGCCCCTATGTGATCCGGCAGCGGCGGGTCAAGCAGGCGCTGCCCGGTTCGCTTGACTTCCCCAGCGAATGGCCTACGGTCCCGTCCATGAGCCCGAACAAGATCACCTTTGCATACGCGATGCGCCGGGAGAATCCGGTCGCAGGATAGATACCCTAAGCCTAACCGCCGTGAGCGGTGTCGGGCTTAGGGGAAGACAGCTCTTACCCAGATTCTTACTTATGTGCGTCTCATGTCCCATGCATCACCATGGGCTGGGGCGTCGCGATATGCACGATCGGAACTCAATCCATGTCCAGTCGCCCTTTGCGTCCACGCATCATCGTCGCCGCCAATGAGCACCAGAAGCTATTCGAGCTTGCTGCCGGTGCATCGCATGCGGCCGCGGAGAGTCTGCTCACCGAAATGGAACGTGCCCGCGTCGTTCCGGAGGGAAAACTGCCAAGCGACGTGGTTCGGATGGGCTCTCGTGTTCACTATCGAACCGATCGCGATACGAGTGTCGAAGTGACGCTCGTCTATCCACGCGATGCAGACATCTCCGGGGGCAGGGTGTCAGTTCTGACTCCAATCGGTGCGGCGCTCATTGGCTTGCGGGCCGGCCAGTCCATTACCTGGGAGGCTCGTGACGGGCGTCACCACGTGCTGACGGTCCTTTCGGTGAGTCAGCCTGCCGAACGGCTGGAGGCGTAGAATGGGTCGCCATGCATGGAGACATCAAGCGGGAGTGGCGCCCCTGGCCGGCTAGGTATGCGTTCGGCCAGGGGATTTGACTGCCCCCTTGATGCCGGAGCTTTATCCATGAACCAACCTGCCATTCTCACTTCGAACGACTACACACTCCTCGAGACCCTCATCCAGTGCTGGAGCGAACCGTTTCCTGGCGCGACCAGCTTTGTGCGAGCCAAACTACGAACCGCTGCGCTCATCTTTCCGTCGGATCTACCGCCGAACGTGGTGACGCTTCATAGCAGGGTGCGGTTCCTGCCGCCTGGTGGTGGCACAGAAGAGCGTACACTCGTCCGACGACCTGACGAACATATCAACGGTATGACTCTGCTATTGGAAACACCACGCGGACTGGCACTGATCGGTGCACAAGCCGGGCAGGTCGTCGATGTCTTGCAGCGAGACGGACGACTCGATCGGCTTTATGTGGAGGCAGTCCCGTATCAGCCCGTCCGCCGTACATCAGGCGCGAAACTCAAAATTGTGTGCTGAGGTGACGGTCGCATGCCGCATCGGAGCGTACTGCCACCTTCGTGACAGCCTACCTCGTGGTGGCACTCCTCCGGCACCTCGGTGCGATCAATGTGCTGGTCATCAATTCACCCCGGCTACAACTGCTGGTCGGACTGTGACGACGAAGACAGTCACGAACTTCCTGTTAGAACACTTGAACTGATTGTCAGAATTACTCGACGGGGCGATGGTCCCCGTCGAGCTTGTGGCAAGGCAGCTATTAAAACCTCACCTACCGATCACCGTATTGGCTACCGCAAGGACTTCAACCTGGTCTGCTGCCCCATCTGGGGTGATCCACGAAAGACTTTGACCAGGTCGTAGACCCAAGAGGGCTGCACCATGCAATGTGGTAACAGACAGTCGGTACTCGTAATTCTCCTCTCTTTCCTTGGGCAGCACCAGTTTGATCGTGCGCTGTGGTTCTGTGATGGATCTGTAACGCACTATACTGTTGAGGCGCACGATGTCGGTGGGCAACAAAGCGTTGCTCGTCACCTTGGCTCGATCAAGCTCGTAGAGAAGAAAATCGATCTCTTCAGCACTTTGGGTGCCATCAGTCAGCGCTGCGGTGGTCAGAACTCCATGCTCATTCTCTTCGACCAAGATGTCTGGTGACTGCACCCAATCCGCCAATGTAATGGTTGTCACCTCTTCGACCCTCTCACCCGCTCGGAATTCCACGCTACTTGCGCCTTCGCCGACTTGAGCCTCCTACAGTCATTAAAACACCATGGACATCGAAATGCTGAGCGAGGTCGTGGCCTCGTGCAAGAACGGCAGTACCTAAATACTCGCATTGTGAATTCCCTAGATTCTGGCAGATTTTGAAAATGCTTCAAGCAATTGCTTGCGGTCGACTAGAGACCTCAGCTCGATAGTCACGGCCTGAGTCTTGCCAACGGTCTGGACGGGAAGACTATAGCTCAGGGCAGGAACGTGTTCACCAGCCCACTCACGAAACCGGCGCAGCTTGTCGCCCCCGCTGACGGGCAGCGTCACAGAATACTTGAACGTCATAATGATTGCCTCGACGAGACGTGCACCACCCCGCACAGCGGGTGTGCGATGGTGGATCTGGAGCAGTTGTTGGGGTGAATCAGAGCATCCTGGTGCCGCTCTTGCCATTGGCAGGTAGCAGCACCAGGCGATCAGCGTGGCGGACGACGACCAGTATTCAACCGTTTGGGATAAACAGTGCTCATGTTAATGAGCATGGCTATTTTTGGTAATTTGTCAAACGGCAGTCAGGTGTGTTCAAACTGGATTCGGTGGATGGCAGAAATTGGGTCAGATGCCGAACGTCAGCTGTCCGTCCGTTTCCTTGCTGGAACCGGACGGACAGCTTCCGGCCCCATTTCAGTCATTGGTCAAGCTTGGCGGAAGGGCAGGGTAGGGGCTGAAACCGGACTGACCGGTTCTAGCCACGGGCGAAAGAAACCTGCCGTTCGGCATCCGACCCCCTTTCAGTCATTGGGCAGGCTCGATGAATGTGCGGCCGTCAGCGGCGGTGCTAGATTACCTAGTGATTTCAATGTAGTAGGTGTTCGCAGTTCTGCCGCGCGATCTCCTTGTCCAGTTCGCCGATTTTCCCGTTCAGCGCTTCAAGCAGATCGAGCATCGTGCAACATGGGTGTGGCCGCATCCGGAAGCGATGATCCCATCTCGCCATCGAGTAGGCCACTCAGCACAGCTATGTGCGACGGCCCCTTTGGCGCAACCCAGCCATACTCGGGGAGATGGCCACGAAGGTCGCGGGTTCTGAACACCAAGGCCGAGGCCTGCTGTTCCTCGCTCTTGATCGCTACGAACCGCATGTTCGTGCGCTGCGCCGCCTCGCAGATGGCCTCGGCATCGACCGCATCGTTCTTGTTCCGCTTCACGAAGGGCTTCACGTAAGCCGGAGGCATCAGCTTCACCTCGTGACCCAATAGCGTGAGTTCGCGAGCCCAGTGATGCGCACCGCCGCACGCCTCCAACGCCACCAGGCACTGTGGTTGCCGAGCGAAGAACTCCAGCAACTTCGTGCGGCTGATCTTCCGGCTGAACAGCGCTCGACCGCCCGCATCCGCACCGTGCGCGTGGAAAACGTTCTTCGCGATATCCAGACCGATTGTGGTAACTTCCGACATGGGCGCCTCCTCAAGTGGTGCTTCAACACCTCCACTTTGGCACATCGATGCCGCCGGGGGGCGTCCACCCCATCACCCCAGAGCGGACCGGCTGCTTTCGGGAACCCGAAATCGCAGGCTGAACGGTCGATAATGGGGCGCGAAGCGGATTTGACCTGAGACATTTGCTCCAAGCAGATAGGCGCCGGACCCGGGGAAAAATGATCGGCCGGATCGCCAAAGACGTGTCATGGAACAAAGTTGACGCGAGCAAGCGGCGTGCGTTCATCACAGCTTGGGCGTCGCAGCCTTGGCGCCTCTGAAGTCTTCGAACTTGTCCTGCCAGCCAGTCTTTCTCACCTTAGCGACCTCTGTCGGGTTCGCGTCGGGCACGTGAAATTTGTCTGGGTGCCCTCGGGACCTTCGGTTTCCTGCATAATGTCGGTATGCGGTGTCATCGACAGCATGCCCCATCAGGGCTGCGGCCACCTCCGGGTCACGTACGCTCTTCAATCGGGCGGAATATTCCTGACGCGCAGAATACGGCGCGATATGCTTCTTGCGGCGCGGCCACAACTTCTTGTTGGCACGATAGAGCTCTCGAGCAAGGCCCTTCATGGTCTCTTTCCAAACTGATGCGACGCTCGTGGCGCCCGAAACGGATTCCGCAACGTAGGCTAGCCACTGCCTAAGATCCTCGACCACGTCGTCTGGCAGTTCCTCCCAAATGATCGTGCGAAACTCCCCGTGTCCACGTCCATTTGTGTGTTTTGCGTTTTCTACGATAAGCACAGCCGCGTTGCCGCCGAGCCCGACGGAAAGACGCGCCGAAGGCCACTCACATGGCCGCAGGCCGGCCAAGTTGCTCACCCGAACCATCATGGGGACGAACGTAGCATATCTGGACCTGGACTTCGCGAAGAACGCCTCAAGCCTTATCAGGTCTTTGTCCTTGACCCGGCGTGCCTTTAGCCCAGACGTCCGGTCAGCATGCAAACTCAAACCACGTTGGCCTGTCGACCTCAGCATCTCAAGCGCAGTCTGAACATCGGAGCATGCTGCAGCCTTGAAAAAATTACTGGGGATCTCTTCCATCGCCCAGACGACTGATGCCTTGTAGTTGCGCCAACTCGCAGCACTGAGGCCGGACCGGCAGTTGATCAGCCAATTGACGAAGCTCACGACGTCTTCCTGCGCCTGATCCGGCGACCTCCTGCGCTGCCACCGCCGCACCAACTGTTGCATCCGCTCCCGGTACTGCTGTTCGCTTGAGGGAGATACTCCATTGTTATAGCTTATCTTTTCCTGCATCTGGGCACCTCGATTTCCCAGTGCCCATTTTCATCATGAGTGGCGCGCCATTCTCGTGCAAAACTGCGAACGTCTGCATTGCCCGCGATGACCTGTTCGAGCGTGCCTTGTCGCCGACGATCCGCACGATGTCGTCAGCGACCTCAATCTGGTCGATGACGGGGCGCAGGTAGGTCTTGGACGCCGCCTTCTGGCATGAGGAACTGTCCGAATTCGTGCTCCCCTATGAGGCCGTCCAGTCCTCCGCTAATCCCGATGCGGCCCTGATGAGCTTCCTCGTATCGAGCTACGAGGCCGCTGCCGACCTGGCCGGCTGGGACCGCGATCTGTTGGAATGTGCCCACGGCCAGCCGCAACAAGTGCGGGCCCCTGACGCCGCAGAGGTGAACTCCGCTCCCGCGCTGGATGCCGGGACGGTCGAGAGGGAAGATGGCACGCCGAAGGGGCGCTATCGCCTGGTCATTGATGATGTTGAGGCAGAGATGACCTATAGCCGAGCGGGCGAAAGCCTCATCATCATCGATCATACGGAAGTGCCGACCGCCTTGCGTGGACGCAAGGTCGGCGAGCGACTGGTGCGCCAGGCGATTGAGGATGCAAGGCGCGAAGGTGTCACTATTGTGCCGCTCTGCCCGTTCGCAAAAGCGCAGATAGAGCGCCATCCGGAATGGCAGGATGTGCTGCGCCGCTGATAGGCAGGTGACGGCTTCGACCACCTTCCTTTCCAGTCATCTTGCCCGAAGTCGGCCGTCCAACTAGGACCAGTACGCCTCGGCGCCGGCTCGGCAACAAGGAGGTTCTGGCCTAGTTGCCCGGACCCTCGTCCGGGCTGCGATCGACGTCGATCGTCTCGCCGATGGCGAAATAGCGTCCGCCGGACACGTGGTGAAGCGTGCGATAGTCCGGCGGCGCGTCGGTGACCCAGCGGCCGTCGCGGAACATGCGCGGGTCGGACCAGGCTGCCTCGACTTCTGCAAGGACCAAGTCGTAAGTTTCGGGCTTGCTTGGCTCGGTTAGAACACGGCACGCCATCCACCCTGCGCAATCGGCAACAAACGGCAGGTCGTGCCCGGGCATTCGAAATAGCGTGGCGCCGGCTCGGTCGAGCTTGTCCGGCTCATCTTGTGCAGAGTGCATGCCGAGGAAATCAACAAGCGCCAGCTGGGCGACAACCGGGACCTGCAGGACGAAACGGCCGCTTGCGTCGACCAGCTCACGCGTTTTCGTTGCGCGATCAATCACGACAACAACCTTGGCGGGCGCCATGTCGAGAACGGTGGCCCATGCTGCGGGCATGACGTTGTCGACGCCGGAATGAGTCGACGAGATCAGAACGGTCGGCCCGTGATTGATCAGGCGATGCGCCCTGGCTGGATCAACGGGCGCCAAGGTGCCGCTCATTTCAGCCCTGACATGGCGATGCCGCCCATGAAGTATTTCTGAGCAAAGAAGAACACCAGAATGATCGGCGCCACGGCGAGCAGCGACCCGGCCATCATCAACGGCCACTGTCCGGCATACTGCGTCTGGAACAGTGCGAGGCCGACCGTAACAGTCGTTTGCTCCATGTTAGATGGCAGATAGATCAGAGCCTGAAACAGGTCGTTCCACGAGAACATGAAGGCAAAGATCGCGAAGGCGGCGAGGGCAGGCTTGGCCAGCGGCAGATAGATGGTGAAGAAGATGCGCGCCAGCGATGCGCCATCAATGCGTGCGGCCTCGGCCAGCTCTGAGGGGATCGTCAGAAAATACTGGCGCATCAGGAAGGTGCCAAAAGCGCCACCCAGAAAAGCCGGAAGGTAAAGCGGTGCCTGTGTTCCATAGAGCCCCAAGAAGCGGAACACGATGAACTGCGGAATGACGGTGACCTGCGCCGGCACCATCAGCGTGATCAGCAGCAGCACGAACAGGACATTGCGGAACGGGAATCTGACGACGGCGAAGATGAAGCCGGCCATCGAGCATGTCAGCAGCTGTCCGAATGTCGAGATGCCTGCGATGATGAAACTGTTGAGCAGCTGCAGATGGATCGGCATGATGTCGACCAGCCGCGGGTAGTTCTCAAGTGTCATGGTCTGCGGGATCAGGCGCATGTCGTATTGTTCGGCAATCGGCTTGAGGCTGGTGGAGATCATCCACACAAAGGGGCCGACCATGCATAGAGCACCAAGCGTGAGCGCGGCGAAGGCTGCGATATCGCCCCAAAACCGGCGTTTATCGGCGGTTCTGTTCATGCGGTTGCCCCCCATTTTTTCTGCAGACGGAAATAGACGAAGGTCAGCACCAGGATGATTGCCGTCAGCACCACTGCTTGCGCCGCCGCATCACCCATCCGGAAGAACCGAAAGCCGCTGCGATAGATCGAAAACACCAGTGTCGGCATATTGGAATTGCCGTTCCCGGTGCGGGTCAGGATGTAGATATAGTCGAATGCCTGGAAGGCATTGATAGTGGTCAGAACGGTCTGGAAGAACATCGAGGGCGCCAGCGCCGGCAGGGTGATGAACCACAAACGCTGCCACGGCTTGGCCCCATCAAGATCTGCCACTTCGTAAAAATCGCGCGGGATGGACTGTAGCCCTGCCAGAAAGATGATCATGCCGCCGCCTATGGCGCCCCAGACATTCGCGATGACCACGGAATAGAGCGCCACGTCGCGGCTGAGCCAGCGCACCGGGTCACCGCCGAGCGCGGTGATCGCTTCGTTGAGAACGCCATTGTCCTGCGCATAAATCCAGGTCCACAGCAGACCCACTGCGGTGGGGCTGGACACTGTGGGCAGGAAAAAAGCGATCCGGAAAAACGTGGTACCGGGCAGCTTGCGATTGAGGCCCAGCGCCACGAACAGGCTGATGACGACCGTAAGCGGCACATAAAGACCCGCGAAGGCCAAGGTGTTCCAGAAGGCCTGATTAAACAGCCGGTCATCAGGCAGTCCGACGTAGTTGCTGAACCCCGCCGCAACCGGCGGGGTCAGCAAGTCCCAGTCCATGAAGCTGATACTCAGCGTGGCGAAGATGGAGCCGAAGGCTCCAAGAGCCAGCCCGAACAGGGTCGGCAGCAGAAAGATCAGCAGCCATGCCCGTTCGAGCCCCAGTGGACGGAGATTAGCCATCATGCCTACCTGTTGGCTGCCAGGGCGTCATTGCCGTAGTCGACCGCCTCGGCCAAGGCATCTTCGAGCGGTACGCCTTCGCTCCATGCGAGGCTGAGCGCATCACCGACGGCGCCGGACCACTCCTCGTAGCCTTTGAAGGATGGTTTGACGTTGGCGTACTCAAGCGCGTCGACGAAGACCTGATGGTCAATGTCGGCTTCCTGGCCGAGATAGGCGTCGCTGCTGGTGACGCTTTCCCGGATCGGGATCGCGAGACCGATCTTTGCCAGTTCGGTCTGTCCGGCTTCAGACGTCGCGTACTTGACGAATTCCCACGCTGCGTCAGGGTTCGGCGTACTGGCGGAAACCACGAAGCCTGCAGAGTTCACCATGGTTTTGCGGCCAGCAGGGCCTTCCGGCATCGGCACTACACCGAGATTGAGCCCGGCCTGGGAATATTCAGGCACCGACCAGTGGCCCGAAAACCCCATCGCGGCAACGCCAGACAAAAGTCCGTCCCAGCCATACTGGCTCAGCTGTTCGGATGTCGGCATGGATTTGTCATCGAGCCAGACCGATCGAATGAACTCGAAGCCTTCCATGGCCTCCGGGCTGTCGATCAGCGTTTCACCGGCTTCCGGATCAACGATCTCGCCGCCATGGGACCAGACAACGGGGCCCCAGAGCGGCTCCATGTCATAGACTTCGGCCCAGGCGCCCCACTGGTCGGTCGTGCCGTCGCCATCCTTGTCGATGGTCAACTCAGCGGCAGCATCGCGGAAATCCTGCCAGGTCCACTCGGAAGTTGGGTACTCGACCCCCGCAGCGTCGAACATGTCCTTGTTGTAGAACAGGACGATCGTCTGGAAGTCACGAGGAAGACCGAACATGCCCTCGTCGGTCTTGTAGGCTTCGAGCGTCGTTGGGTAGATGCCGTCGAGCATTTCCGGATCGGCATCGAGATAGGGTTGCAGGTTGAGCAGCACCCCGCGCGATTGCCAATCCGGATAAAGCGGTGCGTCCATTGCGAACACGTCGGGCGGTGTACCGCCAGCGACCTGAACGCGCAGCTTTTCCCAATAGCCGTCCCAGTCCGCAACTTCGACATTAACGGCGATATCGGGATGCTCGGCTTCGAAGGCGCTGGCGATTTCCTGCCAGACCTCGCCTTCCTGGGGGCTGCCCCAGAGCGAGAAGGTGATTTCGGTCTGGGCAAAGGCGGATCCGGCGGCCCCTACCGCCATCAGGAGCGCCAGCCCTGTGGTTGTTACAAGCTTCATAGTTCCCTCACTTGTGGTTGGAGTTAGTTTGCGGGTGGCGGCGATCCGTCTCTGCAGCTTCAAGGCCAAATAGCCGTGCCGCATTGTCATGGTAGATCGCCTTGAGAACGTCCTGCGGGAGGTGCAGGCCGTAGATCATCCAGCGCCCTTGCGGGGGCACCGATTCTGTTGAGTAGTTGAAGTACTCGTCACGCGTTTCGAGAAAGCGGGCATAGAGCGCCCATGCCTCGGCATCCGGGCCGGCATCGGTGCCGAACAGGACGCGCTGATGGTTACGCAGCAGGAATTCGCGCGCGCTATAGGGCACCCGGCCGAGCTCGGCGATGCGCGCCGAAAAATCGATCATCAGGTTTGGGCATTCGTCGAGCAGCGAGGAAACCCAGGCAAGGTTTTCGGCATAGCAGGCAACGTGCGCCCCAATGAACGTCGTGCCGCGATGCCTGCGGACGAGGTTGGCAAACCCTTCGAGGATTGACCCGAAAGTTGGAAAAGGCGGGGAGGGGAAAGCCCAGTCCGGATGCGTCTGCAACTCCTCGTATCGCTCGTTCGTGCCATCGATTGGAGAGAAGAACGCGACCGGGTCTGCAACATGAACAAGCGTTGGCAGGCCGAGCTCTCCGGCAGTGGCCCAGATCGGGTCCAGCCGTTCGTCATCCACCGCAACCAACGCGCCATGCTGATCGCGCACCGTGAGGCCGAATGGCTTCCAGATCTTGAGCCCCTCGGCGCCGCGTGCTGCCTGATCCCTCAGCCGTGCCGCAGCCTTTTGCGGGAATGCGTTGCCTTCGTCAGCCCAGAGCGCCCAATTGACGCCGCCGAAAACCCTGTAGCTCTCGGGCTCCAACTGCTTGTAGCGGCGCAGCCGGTCATCCAGAATATCTTCACCCCAGCCGCCATCGAGATCGACGTAGTGTACGCATCCATGCGCACGCAGGTGATCGAACAGCTCTTGGGGTGGGCGTTGGTCCCAGTCGCCGCCAAACGGCCCAAGATGATTGTGCGCATCGACAAACGGCATCGAGGGGCCGGCGAGGTGCGTTTCGGGACGCACCAGCGACGGCTTCGGCTGAAAGTCGTTGAGCGCGATACTCATGCCAGACGCACCGTGGTTTCAGCATCGAACAGATGAGCGAAGCCGGGGCGGGGGCGCAGGTGAACCGTGCTGCCCCGCTCGATAGAATGGCGCTCCTGGAAAACCGCCATGATCCGGCACCCGGAACAATCGGCAATCACGAGATCGGAAGAACCCGTGCGTTCGATGCCTGTCACCGTGCCGGAGATTACGCCACTGCCGGCCTCAGGCGTCCAGTCCAGATGCTCGGGCCTGATGCCCCAGATGACCGAGCCTGCAGCGCGGCTTTCGGCAGGAACGGTGAGCTTGTCATTGAGCCTGACCTCGCCCTCTACAATCTCCCCGGGCAGCAGGTTCATGGCTGGCGAGCCGATGAAGCCGGCAACGAATGCGTTGCCGGGCCGATCGTAAAGATCGAGCGGCGTGCCGGCCTGTTCCAGCTTCCCGTTGCGCAGCACAATGATGCGGTCCGACATGGTCATCGCCTCGATCTGATCGTGCGTGACGAAGATCGAGGTCGAGCCCAGCCGGTCGTGCAGATCGCGGATATCGGCGCGCATTTGCACGCGGAGTGCCGCATCGAGGTTGCTGAGAGGCTCGTCGAACAAGAATACCGATGGTTGGCGCACAATGGCGCGTCCCATGGCCACACGCTGGCGCTGACCTCCGGAAAGCTGTCCGGGAAGGCGATCAAGCAAATCGCTCAGCCCCAGCATGGCCGAGGTTTCCTGGACCCGCCGGGCGATTTCGTCCTTGGCGCCGCCGCGCAGATAGAGCGAGAAGCCCATATTCCGCGCGACAGTCATGTGTGGGTAGAGTGCATAGTTCTGAAACACCATGGCGATGTCCCGATCCTTGGGCGATACATCGTTCACGACCTTCTCGCCGATGCTGATCTTGCCGCCGGTGACGTCCTCAAGCCCCGCAATCATCCGCAACAGAGTGGATTTACCGCAGCCCGACGGGCCGACGAGGGCGACGAACTCGCCGTCAGCGACATCGAAGTCGATGCCGTGCAGCACATCGGTCTTGTGATAGGTCTTTTTCAGTTGCGCGACGGAGACCTGGGCCATGGTGCCTCACTCCTCAGTGGTAGCTAGGCAAGAAGTTGCCGTGAGCCTCGATCAGCTCGTCGCAGAGCTGGCGAATTTCATCGGGGGCCAGTTCGGCGGCAGTGTGCGGATCGAGCATGGCAGCGTGGTAGATGTGGTCACGCCGACCGGTGAGCGCCGCAGCGACGGTCAGTTCCTGCACATTGGTCTGCCAGCGCATGACGGCGGCCAGCTGCAGCGGGACTGCGCCGACGCGGATGGGCTGAATGCCGTTGCGGTCGACGTGGCACGGTACCTCCACAGCCGCATCGTTCGGCAGGTTGGAGATCAGCCCGTTATTGCGCAGATTGCCGTAGATCAGGTGATTGGTGCCGGTGACCATGCCGTGAATGATCGCGGCGGCGTACTCGTTGGATTTCTCCACTTCGAGCGGGCGGCTCTCGTCTTCCAGCTCGTCCTTGAGCACTTCCCACTCTGCAATCTGCTCTTCGCAGCGCCGGATATATTCGTCGAGCGGCACCTGGAAACGATCAACGAGGTCCGTGCGGCCGCGCTTGATAAACCAGGGTGTGTACTCGCTGAAGTGCTCCGAGCTTTCGGTGACGAAGTAGCCGAGCTGGCGCAAAACTTCGAAGCGCACCTTGTCGCCATCCGGAGCCTTGCCTGCCTCGGCGATGGCCTTGAGACGCGGATAGAGGTCTTCGCGCGTACCGTCAGCGAGCCGTTTTTCGAACTTCGAAAAGAACGCCACGTGGTTGATGCCTGCCGAAGTGTAGTCGATCGCCGAAATATCCTCGTTGAGAACTTCGGCGAGGTGGCCGGCTGTCTCCTGAACGGAATGGCACAGGCCCACATAGGCGAGGTTCGGGTACTTTTCCTGCACCGCCCACGAGATCATCGCCATCGGGTTGATGTAGTTCATCATCAACGCGTTGGGGCACAGCTCTTCCATGTCGCGTGCCACGTCGAGCACCACCGGAATGGTGCGCAAGGCGCGGAAGATGCCGCCAATGCCAAGCGTGTCGGCAATGGTCTGGCGCAGGCCGAATTTCTTCGGGATCTCGAAGTCGATGACGGTCGCCGGCTTGTAGCCACCGATCTGCATCATCAGGATGACGAAATCGGCGCCTTCCAGCGCCTCGCGGCGATTGGTCGTGGCGGTGATGCGCAACTTGTCGAGACCGAGCGTCGAGCCAATGCGTCTCGACATCACTTCGGAGGTCGAGAGCCGCTCTTCATCGATGTCGAACAGCGCAATCTCGCTGTCCGCAAGCTCGGGGTTGGAGAGAACATCGCCAAGGATGTTCTGGGCAAAAACTGTCGAGCCGGCGCCGACGAGGGTGATCTTTGTCATGCTATTCAAGCCTGCTGGTTCAGCACCACGACCTTGGTCAGGTGGCGCGGTGTTTCAGTATCGATGTTGCGGGCAACGGCGACTTTTTCGCCAAGAAGCTGGAGGGCCGGAAGAACGCGGAGGGCGCCGGCCGGCGTGTTTGTTGCGGTGCCGATGGACAGATCGCCCGGACCACCGAAGCCAATGACGCGGGCGCCCTTGGCCTGCAGTTCGCCTGCGAGTACGGCTTCGTCGTCTGCAGTGGCGCCGTTGTAGAGCAGCACCGCGAGTGACCCTTCGTCGATCAGCGACACGGGGCCATGGCGATATTCCATCGGGTGGAAGGGCTGCGCGGGATTGATGCTCATTTCCATGAGCTTGAGCGCGCCCTCGCTGGCGATGCCATAAAGGTGTCCGGCGCCGAGAAACACAAAGTGGTTGCGGCCTTCGATGATATCGGCTCCGGCGTCGAGGGCTTGAAGCGCCTCTTCAGCTGCCGCGATATCGGCCTCTCCGATCGTTGCTCCCGCAAGCCGCAAGCCGGCCAACAGCATCAGGCTGGCAGAGACACTCATGACGATGCCTTCGCGCGGATCGGTCGGCACGAATACGCTGTCGTCAGCGGCCAGGATGATCTCGGATTGGTCTTCGCAGGAGATGGCGAAGGTCTTCAAACCCCGTTCGCGCGAAACGCGGATCGCTTCGACTGTCTCGGTGGTGGTGCCTGAACGCGAGAGGCCGATAACGACTGCGTCCTGTTCTTCGGGAAGGTAGACGTCGTGATATCGCGTCCACTCGGCGCCAGGCACGGCGATGGCTCGATGTCCGAGCATATTGGACGCAGCGGCAAGGGTCTTGGCGAGATAAAAGGATGTTCCGCAACCCACGAAAACCCGTGTCGAGCCTTCGATAGATGGGACCGGCATATCGAGTGCCTGGCGCAAGTAGGGGAACTGGTCCCGGATAACCTTCTCGGTGACCGACGTCATATTGGCTTCCTTTAGGTGCTTGTGCAGGGAGAGCGTCATGCGTGTCCCCGTTTGTGAAGATTGTCCCGCAGTGCAGAAATCCAGGTGGCATCCACCGTCCAGCCGGCACGCCGAGCGGCATCGAACACGGCGCCGCCCACTGGTGGCAGTTCGCAGGCGGTAGGGGTGGCGCCGAACTTGCGACCGATTTCAGTACGCACGATCGGGTCGGCGAAAACGCTGCCAGCGCATGCGAGAGCCGCGCCGGCGGGTAAGCCCGCGATGGTCGCTGCAGCCCGTGCAACGTCGGCAAGCTTGCCGCCAGCCGACGACAAGATCTCTCTTGCCTCTGACTCGCCGGCTGCGGCGTGTTCAGAGACGTGCCGTGCAACGGTGGCAATCCCGGCGCGCGGATTGTCGTGGCTGTAGATCCATTCGAGCAGCTCAGCGGGCGTGATGCCCAGTGAGGCGAAAAGGCTTTCGCCGAACGATGAGCTGGGGCGCCGGCCATCGGCCTCGTGCGACAGCAGCGACAGGGCATGCTGACCGATCCAGTAGGCTGAGCCTTCATCGCCAATCAGATCGCCGAAGCCGCCGGCCCGTGATGTGCCCGAGGGGCCGAGCGCCCACGCCATCGAGCCGGTGCCCGCAAGGCAAAGCACGCCTTCGCCGCCGGAGAACGCTCCGATATGGGCAGCTTCCACGTCATTGCAGGCGCGGGCTGAAGGACCGAAGACGTCTTCGGTCACGCGATCCTCGAGCGTCGTGATTCGCGCGACTTCGCCATAATAGGGCAGGCCGGCCGTCGTTGCCTCAGGACGCTCCTGTGGCGTGAACTGGCTGAACAGCTCGCGGAGCCTGGCCGCCGGATCATCGTGCCGGGTGGGGTCGAAGCCGGGGCCAACGTAAAGCTCCAGCACCGCGCCGGTCTTGTCCGCAAGCGCGGCAAGGGTCTTTGATCCACCTGCGTCGATACCGAGAACCGTCTTCATGCCACGGGCTCCACGGTTTGCAGTGCGACCCCAAGTTGCTTGAGACGGCGTCCCCACTCAGCGTCGAGTCCTGCATCGGTAATGATCTCGATGCCGGGCCCAACCACGTGCACCCGATGGGTCAGATAGCTTCCGAATTTCGAGGAGTCGGTCAGGATAATGCCGCGCGCTGCGTGCGCGAGGGTCAGGGCGTTTAGGCGCGCCTCCTGCGGGTCGACCGTATAGATCGCGGCATCGTCGCCCATTGCGCCCATGCCGAGAAAGGCCTGGTCGAACCGAAGCTTTTCGAGCGTTTCCTCGGCCAGGGCGCCGACGACCGACGCGTTCTCGGCGCGCATTGCACCACCAAGGAGCGTGACCTTAACCTCGGCCACGCCAAGAAGCACCTGCGCCAGCGGCAGGCAGTTGGTGAAGACGTTGAGCGGTAAGGGCCGCAGGCGCAACAGCCGCGCCAGTTGCAGAACAGTGGTACCCGCATCGAAGAACACCGATGAGTTGGGGCGCAGCAAATTGTACGCGGCTTCACTGATCGCGCGCTTTTCCGGCAAGCGCAGGGATTCGCGCGTTTCGAAAGCGAGTTCCCCGCCGCCCTGTTCGGCAATGCGTGCGCCGCCATGTGTGCGCACAATCGCCCCGTCACCTTCAAGCAGCGTCAGGTCACGCCGCACAGTCGGCTCAGAGGCCTGAACCGCCGCTGCAATATCAGCGATGGACATCTGGCCCTTGGCAAAAAGCAACTGTCGGATGGCTGTGGGGCGGTCAGGCTTCATAGGTCTCTCTGATCGTGTTCGCTTAACAAGATGATCAATTTAGCGCCTTGTCAATCGTATTTTTGATCATTACTGATCATTTATCGAGAGGAAAATCACCATGCGCGATCCGTTCTTTGACACCCTCATCAGCGCTCATGACGCTGGCCAGCCACGTGGAATTGCCTCGGTCTGCTCGGCACATCCGCTGGTTCTAGAGGCCGCTTTGCTGCGCGCCGCACGGGTCGGCGGGCCGGTACTCATCGAGGCGACCTGCAACCAGGTGAACCAGGACGGTGGCTACACCGGCATGCGCCCTGCGGATTTCCACGCCCAGGTCCTGACCTTGGTTGACCGGGTCGGCCTTGCGCACGAGCAACTGATTTTTGGCGGCGACCACCTCGGGCCAAACCCGTGGAAGCAGCTTCCAGCTGACGCTGCGATGGAAAAGGCCGGGAGCATGGTTGCGGCCTATGTGGACGCAGGCTTCACAAAGATTCACCTCGATACCAGCATGAGCTGCGCCGATGATCCGACGCCGCTACCGACACAGACGATCGCCAAACGCGCCGCTTCCCTCGCGGCGGTGGCGGAGCGCCATAGCGGCGGGCGAACGCTTGCCTATGTGATCGGTACCGAAGTGCCGGTTCCGGGCGGGGCAACCGAACACGTGGACGAGCTTGTACCGACCACTCCCGCTGATGCCGAACAGACGGTCGAAGAACACCGCGAAGCGTTCGATGCCGCAGGCATTGCCGAAGCTTTCGGCAAGGTTGTGGGACTTGTGGTGCAGCCCGGCGTTGAATTCGGCCACGACAATGTTGTCCTGTACGAGCCAGGGCCGGCGAGGGGGCTCATTGCCGCCCGTCCGCAACTCGGCATCCTGTTCGAAGCGCATTCAACGGACTACCAAAGCGAAGATGCACTTCAAGCCCTGGTACGCGACGGATTCGGCATTCTCAAGGTCGGCCCGTGGCTCACCTTTGCTCTGCGCGAAGCCCTTTATTCGCTCGATCATATCTCCGAGGAGCTGACCGGCACATCCGGACTTCAAGCCGGCATGGAAGCGCTGATGCTGCGCGAGCCTGGCCATTGGGAACGTTATTATCCAGGCGACGACCTCACCCAGCGGCTGCTGCGGCACTACAGCTATTCGGACCGTATCCGGTACTATTGGACCACCCCGGAGGCGAAGCAGCTGGTCACCGATCTGATGGACCGGCTGGCAGATCGCGACATCCCGGAAACGCTGATATCGCAATACCTCCCGGAACTTTGGCCGGAGGTCGTTGCAGGCCATGTCGCTCCCCAGCCCAGAGCGCTACTGCTCGCCGCAGTCGACCGAGTGCTCGGCATCTACGCGGCTGCCATAGCGCCTGCCTGAATGCTCGTGGTGCTTGGGTGAGTGAAGGGCATAAGTGCTCGAATCCGGTCATGATCAGCTGCGGGATGCGGCGGGCACACAGCTGCATTGCCGGGATGCAAAGGCGAGACAACGCTAATATTAGCTGCTAAAGACTATTAGCAAACTTAACGCCGCAGTATCATGGTAAAATCCGCGACATCAGATGGCCGGCGCAAAAGCCGGCAAAGAAAGAATGATACGGGTGGACGCAGGGTCACGATGACAGATGTGGCGCGCGAAGCCGGATGCTCGCAGGCCACCGTCTCGTTCGTCCTTAATAATGCACCCGGGATCCGCCTCTCCGAAGATACGCGTCGGCGGGTGCTCGACACCGCGCGTAGGCTTGGATACAGGGCCGCGCAGCCACAGGCGGTGGCGGAACCTCGGCGCTACCAAGCTGGTCGCAAGATAGGCTTCATCGTTGATCAGCTCGCGACCAGCCCCGAAGCCGTTCAGGCGATAGAGGGCTTGAGCCAGGCAGCAGAAGCCTCGGGAGACCTCGTGTTTGTCGCGCAAAGCCGCAACAATGCCGAGCTCGAGGCCGAGCTGATTGAGACCTTTGTCGCGCAAGGGGCCTCGGCGCTGGTGTACATGACGATCTTCACCCGCGAAGTTGAACTGCCGCAATCTTTACTGGATCTCCAAATCCCGGTTTTGCTACTCAACTGCTATGCCGACAGCCAGCAGCATCCTGCCGTGGTGCCGAGCGAAATCGCCGGGGGACAGCGCGCAACGCACCACCTGATCTCCAACGGTCATCAGCGCATCGCAACGATTACCGGGGAAATCTGGATGGAGGCGGCGCAGGATCGCCTCAAGGGATATCGCCGGGCACTGGCGACGGCGGACATCCCCTTCGATGCGGATCTAGTGCTTTATGGAGACTGGTCCGCGAGTGCCGGCTTTGAGGCGACACGGCAGATCCTCGCCCTGGACGAGGTGCCGACCGCGATTTTCTGCCAGAACGACCGGATGGCCATCGGCTGCTATGAGGCATTGAAGGAAGCAGGGCTCGACATTCCCGTCGATATGTCGGTCGTCGGCTATGACGACGAGGAAATCGCCCGGCACCTCCATCCGCAGCTGACAACGTCGGTATTGCCGCACCGGGCGATGGGGCAGTGGATCGCCGAACAGCTCGCAGAAGACCGTTTGGATGCGCGACATCCGCTGACCAAGCTGGAGTGCCCGTTGGTTGTGCGCGCGTCAGTCGCGCAGCCGCGGCAAGACCTTACGATCTCGCCGCCGGGGCAATCGACTGGCGCTCCACAAACTCGCACTCAATCTTGAGTTTTTGCACGCGCTCGTCCGCATCGATGCCTTCTGAGCCATCAAGCAGCTGTTCGACCGCCCATCGCGCCATCTCGTCGTGTGGCAGCACCATCGTTGACAGGGGTGGGGCCATATTGGCCGCAATGTCCTCGTCATCGAAGCCGACGATGGACAGATCTTCGGGTATGGACAGGCCCAAACTGCGTGCTGCCTCGTAGCACCCAATCGCCATGCGGTCGTTGAAGCAGAATATCGCGGTCGGCGGATCGGCTTGTGAGAGCAGAGCCAGCGCGCGTTCCCGGCCTGCCCGAATTGTCCAGCCGCCGAGCGTTACCATCGTTTCATCGACTGGCACCTGCCACTTGCTCATGGCGCGGCGAAAGCCCTTTTCGCGCTCGATGGCGGCCTCGACAATGTGCTCTCCGGCAAGATGCGCGATGCGGCGATGGCCGGCCTTGAGCAACGCTTCGGTCGCCGTAAACCCACCGACAATGTCGCCAGGCACCACCGCGGGGTGATGCACGCGCTTCTCGTAGCAATTGAGCAAGACAAGCGGCAGCGAAGAAAACGCCTCGGGCACGACGACTTCGCGGGTAATTAGCGTGCAGTAGATCGCCCCTATCGCGTTTTGGCTGGCAAGCATCTCCATTCCGGCGCGCTCCAGCACCGGATTGTTGCCGGTACAGAACGTCGCCACGGTCACATCCTGCTGCGCCGCCTCGTCGCGCGCGCCTTCGATCAGGGGGGCGGCGAAGGGCGTTGTCGATACCTCATCGATGAACAGTCCCATCACGCGCTTGCGGTCGACGGGGACGACATGCGCGCGTCCGCGCCGATATCCGAGTTCGGCAACGGCGTCCTCGACCCTGCGGCGGGTCGCCCGCGAAATCCGGGCATTTGGTACCCCGTTCAGAACCAGCGAGACGGTAGCCTGCGAGACGCCGGCGCGCTCGGCCACATCGTGCATGGTCGCCCGCTTTTCCAACTGCCGTCCTTACCCTCAAAGCCACGCCGATTGCGCCGTTCGATCGCAAAACGGTGCGCCGCCTTTTTGCAGCCTTCAGTGCCTATTGCCAACAGCACCGTTTCAAACATATGCTGATAATAATATAACTAATAAAAGCGAGGGGGAGGTTATGGGTCTGGAGTGTGCCGTGGTTGCCGATGCCGAAGTGGCGCCACGCAAGAGCCTGTCGCTGGATGGTGTCTGGGAGTTCAGGCATGAAGACGGTCCGTGGCGGCAAGCCCACGTTCCGAGACCCTGGCAAGCCGAGTTTCCCGATCTCGTCGATACTTTCGGGCATGCTGTTTATCGGCGCAGCTTTTCGGTACCCAACGGCTGGGATGCCGACCTCGTGCTGCACTTTGGTGCTGTCAGCTACTATTGCGAGGTCCTGCTGAACGGCAATGTGATCGGCACCCGCGAAGGCGCGTTCCTGCCCTTCGAAATGCCGATCGATAAATCCAAGCTGCGCCCGAGTAACGAGCTGGAAGTTCGGGTGACCATGCCCTCGGCAAGTCACCGCGACTTCCCGGCATTCCCCTTCTCAGAGATCCCGCACGGCAAGATTTCCTGGTATGGCCGCATCGGTGGGCTGTGGCAGTCAGTAAGCCTTGAAGCGCGCGATCCAAAGCGGCTGCAGCGGGTGACGATAACCGCGGATATGCATGGCGCCCTGACGGCAGACATGCAGTTCACTACTGCGGCAGAAGGCCTGCGGGCTCTCGTGGAAGTCAGCGACAACAATGGCACTGTCGTCGCACAAGCCGACGTCACGGCGGCCGAGGCGGTCACCGCAAAGCTGGATGTGCCTGATGCGCGCTTATGGGATATTGGGCAGCCTAATCTCTACACCCTGACTGTCAGCCTGCCTGACACAGGCGATGTTGTTGAGCAGACATTCGGTTTTCGAAGCATCAGTACCGCCAACGGGCAGATCCTGCTCAACGGCAAGCCGATCTATATGCGCGGCGCTCTCGATCAGGACTACTACCCTGACGACATCTATACCCCGCCTTCGATCGAGTTCCTAGAGGATCAGGCCCGCAAGGCGATCGAACTGGGTCTCAACACCCTGCGCTGCCATATCAAGGTGCCCGATCCTCGCTATTATGACGTGGCGGACCGGTTCGGGCTGCTGGTTTGGACAGAGGTTCCGAACGTAGCCAACTTCACCACCGAGTCCGCGCGCCGCATGCGTGACACCATGGCTGGTATTCTCGAGCGGGACCGTAATCATCCCTCGATCATCGCCTGGACGCTGATCAACGAGGATTGGGGCACGCGGCTTGTCGAAAACGCCGAGCATCGTCAGTGGCTCAAGGATAGCTACGATTGGCTCAAGGCTGAAGACCCCACGCGGCTGGTGGTGGACAACTCGGCCTGCTTCCCGAATTTCCATCTCAAGACCGATCTCAACGACTACCACTACTATCGCTCCGTCCCGGAACGCCGGCAGGAGTGGGACGACATAACCGCCCAGTTTGCAGAAGGTGCCGACTGGACATTTTCGCCGCTAGGCGATGCCGAGCGAACGGGCGACGAACCGCTCATCGTTTCCGAGTTCGGCGTCTGGGGTTTGCCCGATCCCAAGAAGCTGCGCCGCGACGATGGCTCGGAGCCAGCCTGGTTTGAAACCGGAGCACTTTGGGGCGACGGCGTTGCCTTGCCGCACGGCATCGAAGAGCGCTTCGCCTCGCTCGATCTGGCGCGCAGCTTCGGCTCGTTCGATGCCTTCATCGAGAGCGTTCAGTGGTACCAGTTCATGAACCTGCGCTACCAGATCGAGGAGATGCGCCGCTATCCCTCGATCATGGGCTACGTCATCACCGAATTGACGGACGTCCACTGGGAAGCCAATGGCCTCATGGATATCGAGCGCAACCCGCGCGTCTTCCACGATGTCTTTGCCACCGTAAACACCGATATCGTCATTGTGCCGCGCCCACAGCGCTATGCAGCCTGGGCCGGTGATACCCTCGAGATCGAACTCAGCATCGCCACTGGCGGCGGCTCGGTTCCCTCGGGAGCGACATTGTCGTGGAGCGGCGCAGTATCAGGCAGCGTCGATGTGCCCGCAACCGGACCGGTGTCCGTGTGTGATCTCGGTACGCAGTCGCTTGCCCTGCCGAGCCGCGATGACAATGCCATGGCGCGGCTCGAGTTCGTTCTTGAAGCCGGTGGCGAAGTGCTATCGCGCAATAGCTGCGATATCGCGCTGTTTGCCCCGCGCAAATCCTCTGATCTCGCAACCATTGCGGTCTCCGATCCCAAACTCGCCCACTACGTCCGCGCCCTCGGCTACGCCGTGGTGCCAGCCGGCGAGGCCGATATCGTTCTTGTGCATGCCGTTAATGGCGAGGACGTCGAGGCGATCAAGGCCGGCGCTCGCTACCTGATCCTTGCGGATGGAAGCGTCGAAACCAACAGCAATCTGCGCACCGACATGCCGGAAGGCGAGCTGCCGCACCGCTCGATCGTCGCGGATGGAAAGACCTTCCATCCCAGCCTCGATCAGCACCTGCCGGGCATCAGTCTCGTCGAGCGCGATGGCACGATCTGGCGCGGCGATTGGATTGCCGGGTTCTCCTGGCTGCGCCGTGAAGGTCATTTCGCCGACATTCCGGGCGGCCCGATTTTCGATCTGAGCTTTTCCGAAGTGGTGCCGCACCACCTGCTGACCGGTTTCCGGCCGTGGGAGTTCGGCAGCAACGTGCACGCTGGCATGGTCTGCGGCTGGGTCCACAAGCCTGCAGCGATCATCGGAGAAAAACGTGTCGGACGCGGCGGCGTCCTGGCCACCACCTTCCGGCTGACACGCTCGGCACCAGGCGCCGATCCGCTGGCGGCAGTTCTATTCGATGCACTGATTTCGACTGCGGCGGAGTTGCCGGTGGAGCACTAGGCGCGCCTGCGCCAACACAACTGAGGCCGGCAACCAACCGGCTTCATTGATCGGAAGACAGGGAACCTGCGCCGGTCGAAGGAGGAGAACGAAATGGCTGACATCGTCCTCAAGGACGTTTCCAAGTCCTATGGACAGGTCGAGGTGCTCGACCGCGTCAACATGCATATCAAGTCCGGCGAGTTCATCGTCTTTCTCGGCCCGTCGGGCTGTGGCAAGTCGACCTTGCTGCGGATGATCGCGGGGCTGGAAGCGGTAAACGACGGCGAGATCCATATCGGTGAGCGCCGTGTGGATCAGCTTCCGCCGAACCAGCGCGGCGTCGCCATGGTCTTCCAGAACTATGCGCTGTACCCGCACATGACGGTGCGCCAGAACATGAGCTTCGGGCTTGAGAATATCGGCACAGACAAGGCTGAAGTCTCAAGGCGTGTCGAAGCGGCAGCCGGAACGCTCGAGATCGAACAATTGCTCGACCGGCGCCCCGCCCAGCTTTCGGGTGGCCAACGCCAGCGTGTTGCCATCGGCCGCGCGATCGTTCGCGAACCGCAGGCGTTTCTTCTCGATGAACCGCTGTCCAATCTGGATGCCGGGTTGCGCGTGCGCACCCGCGTCGAGCTTGCGCAGCTTCACCAGCGCATTGCGACAACGATGATTTTCGTCACACACGACCAGACCGAGGCGATGACCCTCGCCAGTCGTATCGTCGTGATGAACAATCGCAAGATTGAGCAGATCGGCACGCCGATGGAGGTCTATTCGCGCCCGGCAAGCCGGTTCGTGGCGGCGTTTGTCGGCTCGCCTTCGATGAATTTCCTGCCGGTCCAGGCGCTTGAGGACGCAGCTGGGCGCGTCATCGTCAAGGCTGGCGGGGTGTCGATTCCGACGACGCTGGCGATGTCGGCCGCGCCCAAATCTTCTGGCGACCTTACCCTCGGCGTACGTCCCGAGGCCCTGCGCGTTGCAGAGGATGGCGAGGTAAACGGCCGCGTTTCACTGGTCGAGCGGCTGGGAGACCGCACGCTGGTTCACGTCACCCTGCCGGACGGCACCGAGGTCGTGGGAGAGGATATCGGCAAGAGTACGCTTGAAGCCGGCCGCGACGTCTCGCTCAAGGTCGAGGGTTCCGAGATTCACCTCTTCGACGCTGATGGCGTCGCCTATCACGCCGACTGAGGACACCGCTTTCGTCCGGGTGGCCATACGCTCAATGCACCACCCGGTCGTCAACAACCCGCATTGGGCATTTAGGGAGGAACGACATGAGGATGTCACTGAAACGCCTGGGGCTGATCTCTGTGGCCGCGCTGGCCATGACGAGCGCCGCACAGGCACAACAAACCGTGGTCTGGTGGGATTTTCTCGCTGGCGGCGACGGTGTGCGCATGAAAGCGCTGATCGATGCCTTCAACGAAGAACACCAGGGCGACATTCAGATCGACGGAACGACGCTTGAGTGGGGCACGCCGTTCTATACCAAGCTGCAGACGTCGTCGGCGATCGGCGAAGGCCCGGATATCGCGACCTACCACCTCAGCCGCATTCCGCTGGCTGTCGATAGTGGCACGCTGAGCGAGATCACCGACGAAGATATGGAAGCTGCCGGGCTTTCGGATTCCGACTTCACCAACGCGGCTGTCGAGGCTGCCAAGGTGGACGGCACACGCTACGCCGTACCGTTCGATCAGCACGGGCTGATCCTTTACTACAACAAAGAGATGCTCGACGAAGCCGGCATGCTCGATGAGAACGGTCTGCCGACCGGGCTCGACGGCATGGACAATTTCGAGGCAGCGCTCGACGAGTTCACCACCGAGGACGGCCAGTACGGCCTGTCGATGCCTACGGGTGACCGCTATCGTGCCGTCTATTCATTCTTCGGCCAGCAGGGCGGCACCATGTTTGATGCCGAAGCCGGCGGGTTCTTCCCGACGGACGAAGATGTCGAAAAGCTCGCCACCGCCACCGAGACGATGAAGCGCTGGGTCGACAATGGCTGGACGCCGTCCCAGATCGAGTCTCCCGCATCGCTGGCGCTGTTTACGTCCGGACAGGCCGCGTTCTTCATCATGGGCAACTGGGAAGTGCCGACCTTCACCGATCTCGCCGCCAAGGGTGAGATGTTCGATTGGGGCGCCGTGGAACTGCCTGTCCTGTTCGATCAGAAGGCCGCATGGTCCGACTCGCATGCCTTCGTCATTCCCGCCAATGCCGGCCAGGGCATGGATGCTGAAAAGCGTGAAGCGGTAATGGAAGTCATCGGCTGGATGGACCGGCATTCACTCGATTGGGCAGGTGCCGGCCATATCCCTGCCCTTAAGGCCGTCCGCGAAGGCGATGAGTTCAACGCCCTTAAGCCGCAGTCGGATTACGCAGGCTTTGCCGATACCGCCGTGTTCGATCCGCGCACGGTTCTGGCTGGTCCTGCCGCGCCACTTGGCGATGCATGGGGCAACTTCATCAATCCAGCGACCACCGGCGAGCTGGACCCGGCCGACGCCGCCGCAGAGATGCGCGACGACCTCAACAGCCAGCTTTAAGGCTGAAGACCGGCTGGCGCCTTTGGGCGCCAGCCGAACCGAAGTGGGAGGACTCGCATGATCCGCGACAAGCGCTCGGAATACCTCGCCGCCCTGGTGCTGGTGGGCCCGTTCATCGTCATCTACGGCCTATTGTTCGTCTGGCCGACCATTCAGATGATTGCGCTGAGTTTCACCGATGCGCCGCTGATCGGACCGGGGGAGTGGGTCGGGTTCGAGAACTATATCGACATTCTCAACCACCGCCTGTTCCGCAACGCGGCATGGAACACCGTTTACTTCGTTGTTCTGACTGTCGTTCCCAATACGCTGATCTCGCTTGCCATCGCCATGGCCGTGAACCGTCTTAAGGGCTGGCAGCAGGGCTTCGTAATGGCCTGCTTCTTCCTGCCCTACATTCTCCCGGTCTCCGTCGTCTATCTGATCTGGAACTGGATCATCGATGTGCAGTACGGGCTCATTCAATACGTGGTGCGTCCCTTCAATGGCGGCGAACCGATGTCGCTCACTCGCACCATTCCGTTCTTCATGCCGACTGTCGCGGCCGTCACCATCTGGTGGACGCTCGGGTTCAACGTGCTGTTGTTCATTGCCGGGCTGCGCAACATTTCACCCGAAATCTATGAAGCGGCGTCTCTCGACAGTGCAGGGCGCTGGCGCCAGTTCCGGCGGATCACCTGGCCATTGGTCTGGCCAGTGACGGCGCTGGTTCTCACCATTCAGCTCATCGCCCAGCTCAAGATCTTCGATCAGATCTATCTGTTCTCGATTGGCGGACGGCAGGACCCCACCATCGTCATGGTCCAGTATATCTACAAGCTAGCCTTTCAGCAGAACAAGGGCGGTGAGGGCGCCGCCGCTGCCACCATCCTGTTCGCCATCATCATCATTCTGTCGGTCCTGCAGTTTCAGGCGCTACGCGCCAGGGGGCAAAAATGAGCGCCGAAACCCTTTCAGGCGCAGCGCGCGCCCATGCCGAGCGTCTGCGTGGCGACCGCCTGGTCGATTGGGGGGGCATGATCCTCACCATCATCACCTTCGGCTTCGCGCTGATGGCGGTGTTCCCGCTCTATTGGGCAGTGGTAACCTCGTTCAAGTCGGAAACAGCTGTCATCGCCAGCGGCATTTCGCTATGGCCGGAGAGCTTCAACACCGAGGCATATGAGCACATCTGGAACAACACCAATATCGGCCAGTGGTATATTAACTCGCTGGTGACCTCGGTGGTGATCACCGCGGGCGTTATTATCAGTTCGGCGGGCTGCGCCTATGCTCTCAGCCAGCTCGACTTCCCCGGTCGCCGGTTGATCTATGTGCTGATCCTGGCCTGCTTCATGGTTCCGATGCAGGCGCTGATTATCAACCACTTCGTGTTGATGGCGCAGTTCCGGCTGCTCAACACCTGGGCCGGCATCATCCTGCCGCAGTTGATCGTGCCGGTGACGATCATCGTCTACAAGCAATTCTTCGACAACGTGCCGCGTGAGTTCCGCGAGGCTGCGCAGATGGATTCCGCCGGCCATTTCAGGACCTTGTTCCGCATTTACATGCCCATGAATTGGGGTGTCACGGCGGCGTTGTCGATCATCACCTTTATCGGCGCCTGGAACAGCTTTTTGTGGCCATTCCTTGCCGCGACGGGCGAGGCGACGATGACCGTTCCCGTCGGTATTACCCAGGTCAAGGACGCCTACGGTATCGTCTACGCCAAGCTGATGGCCTCGGCGGTCATGGCGGGCCTGCCCGTAGCGTTGCTGTTCCTTATCTTCCAGCGCCGCGTCACCCAGGCAGTCATGCTCTCGGCCGGCGTCAAGGGATGATGCCCTCCTCCCGTGCGGCCAGCCTCGATCTCTTCAGTCGAGGCTGGCCGTCGGGATGGCGATCAGTCACGGGTACAACTGCTGGCAGATCACGACATCCCGGCAACGCTGATCTCGCAATACCTCCCGAAACTTTGGCCGCAGGTCGTTGCGGGCCACGTCGCACCCAAGCCCAGAGCGCTGCTGCTGCGGGACCGGGTCCTCGGCATCTACGCAACTGCGATAGAACCGCACTGAACGCGGACTCAACTGCAGCCTACTCAGCTTCAAGCACGGGAAACGCGGTAAGGCGCAGCGTCTGGGTTCCGCATGGCACGAGAAGCAAGTCCTCAAGGTCGCTTCGTTCGTCTTTGAATTTTGATGGCGCGGGGGTTTCCATCCGCACATGGCCTTCTGCCATGCGCCATCCCTCCAGCCGCTGCCCTTTCGCCCTGATTACAAGCGGTGTCGTTTCGGGCCTCCATGGGTTCGCCGGCATCTCGCGGCGCTCGAGCGAGAGATCTGCGACAGACTTGCCCGTGACGATCGCGTAATTCCATGGCGAGCCAGCGTCCAGGCCGAACTCCTCGAAGCCGGGCGGCTGCGGCGTGACGATCCGCCTGTTCTGTTCGATCCTTAAGGAGAACGCCAGGGGGCCGCGCCAGACGGTGACAGATCCCGAAGCATTCTTTTTGAGTGCTGGCTCACATTCGAAATTCGCGACGACTTCGTCGCCATGCGACCACAACCGTTCGATGCGCAAGAACCCCGGGCCATCAACGGCGACGGGCACGCCATTCACGGACACCCGCGGGCGGGAACACCATGCGGGTACGCGAACAAGGAACGGAAACTCGGCCGGCTGGTCGGATTCGAAGCGATATCGAATGTCGTCCTCGAACGGATATTCGGTCAGTGCGGTGATCGTGAACGATGCTTCGCCGGCGCTGAAGCTAACCGTGCTGGGACCGTGCGCAACGGCCGCCAGGCCACCGTCGGCCGTCAGCATCCAGCAATACTGGACATATTTCGGCCAGCCCATGTGCAGGTTGTAGCAGCAGCAGTGAAAACCGGCATGCGGGCTGACCAGCAGATCATCGCCATGGTCGTCGGCAAACTGCAGATCCCCAACACGGTTTTGACCGGCGCTGATGGCGTTGGGTAGCGTATAATATTGATGCTGATGCAGGTCCGCAGTCATGCTCGCACTGAGGAGGCTGAAGGCTATGCGCTCCTGCTCGTCACCGAGCGCGGCATCTGCCGAAACCTTGAGAATCGAAGCGTTGCTGAGCAATTGTTCAACGATTGAACACAGTTCAACCCCTTGGGTATCCGACTGGTCGGCCAGGGTTTCGGTTCCGCTCCACATGCCCAGGGCGAGCCCATGCTTCTCGCGCAAAAGCTGAATTGCGTTGAGGGCCCCAACGCGGTCTGCCTCCTGCCCTGTGCGCTGGAAACGCACCGGATGATATTTCATCGCCTGCGAAACATTGACCGCGTGCGTCGGCCTGAAATCGGTTTCGTCCGGATCAAGGCTCGAAAAGAACCGTGGCCAGTCGTTGGCCTGACTGACAAGCGTGTCCTCGAGATCGAGCAGGAACTGTTCGTCCGTCAGATTGTAGAGCCAATGCAGAATCTCTATCTGGTCCGCCACCCTGGCGCGTGCCCATTCGAACAAGGGTGCGCCTCGATATTGGCCGCAAGATAGCGCGCGTACCGCATCAGGGCAGGAATGATGCGCGGATCGCCCGAGGCTTCGAAATAATCGCGCATCGTCCAGCAAATGACCATGCGCGGCCACCAGTCGGGATTTGAGTCCGGCCCGATCTGACCGTCCTCGCGTTGCGCAACGAGGATCGCATCGATCCACTGCCGGGCCCGTGCCTTGAGTTCAGGATCATCGAGGACGAAGGCGAGGCTGACGAGACCGCGCAGGTAGTAAGGACCTTTCTCCCAGTTTTCGCCGTCTCCGCCTCGCCATCCATTGTCAGGGCCGATCTCCGGCAGCACAGCCTCGGCATGGCCGGTCAGCCCTTCCGCCTGCCGACGCAACTGCCCCTCGAGCCAGCCTGTCGCGCGAACTCTCCCCATGCCGATCGGAATGAGGGGAGTTGGAGTTAGCGGGGACCGATTGACGTGGCCATTCTCAACGCCATCGGCGTCAAAAGACGAGTTCATGGATGTACCAACAGCGTTTCGGGTTATTGAACCAGGCGAGCGATGGCGTGATTTTCAGATCACCCTTTGAAGGCATTTGACCGCGCCAGCAGCCAGCCCGCAAGCGTGAACGTTGCTTCAGGAGAAACAGCCTACGACGCGTGGCGCGTGAAGATGCCACGAACGGCAAATCGCCGCACATATCTGAGATGGCCAACTCGGACGCCTTGGTCGACACGGCTCCTCCCGTGACCCCCGGGGAAGTGCGCACCAGGGAGAGCGCACTACGGGTAGGTGTCCAGCCTCTGAAGCTGAAGGTTCGGCCGCTCCAAGTGATCTTTCAGCGCAGTCCGAAACGCATCCGGCATGTCGAGATTGAGGCAGTGCCCGCCAAGCGGAAAATCGATGCATTGAACGTTTTCGTGGCTATCGAAGCGCCCGATGTCATGGCGCAACCGAAGATTGACCGCATGATCCTTGCCACCGCGAAGGATCAGGATCGGCTGCTCAAAGGCGAGGGCGTTTGCGACAAAATCATAGGATCGCACATTGGCAACGATGGCGGCGCCGGCAGCGACGTTGAACCGGCTCATAGCGTTTTCGATCGCCTTGCGGCCCTCAGCGCTCTTTGTTGTCAGGCGCGCGGTGATCCAGGCCGTTATCGCCTGTCCAGGCAGAAATGCGGCACGAAACAAATGGCCGGCTGGTTTGGCGAGGCTCATGGAAAAACACGTGCCGAAGAGCGCTAAGCTGGAAAGCCGCTGGCGATGCTGCGTGCCGAGGAGATGCAGTGCCAGAATGCCGCCGAGAGAATTGCCTACCCAGTGCACTTTTTGCGCATGAGCATGATCCAGAATATCGATGAGGTCCTGCGCCATGGTGCCAATTTCGAATTGCGGCAGCGTCACCGCATCAGGGACCTCCGAGGCACCATGGCCTCGCAGGTCCGGCACAAGCACGCGATACCCGCGTGCGGCGAGATATTCGGCGTCACCCGAAAACTGTAGACCGCAGGAGGCGAGGCCATGCACCAGAAAAACACTCGCCTGAGCAGACCCTTCGCTGGCGCAATATTCCGTGTAGGCGAGCGCAAATCCCGCTGAGGCTGGCAGCTGATGATGCCTCACGTTCACTTGCGGCTTGATCACAGACTTCCCCTGCAAAGACTCTCAGTGGCTGGAACCCGGTAGAACATCACGCCAGCCCTTCAGGCGGCAGCTTAGACCGCAACTGGTCAAATGAACCACCTCCAAACGGCCAATTGTCTGATCGAGGTCTACTCCAACAGCGTTCGCAGGAGCGGGTTCGGAAAGCGGCGCTTCAGCGTCACTGCGTAAAATGTTTCCGTGATGGCGGGCAGATCTGATGCATTGATGAGGACGCCCGCCGCCAACTCGTCCTTGACGACAATCGGAGGTAATACCGCAAGCCCCAGATCTTCGCGCGCCAGCAAACGCATCAGCGCCATGTCGTCGACTTCCGCCGCGATCTGCGGTCGTATGCCAAGCCGGCCCACATAGGCATCGAAGCCGATCCGGATTCCGCTATACGGCACAGGCAGGATGACCGGGTGCTCGGTAAGCAACACGGCGGCGTCGCTGTTGTTTGAATTGCCGAGGCGGGCAGGGGTACCGAAGAGGCTCACCTGCTGTTCAGCCAGGCGGTGAGCCACATAGGCAATCATCGAATCTGATTGTGGTGCCTGGTTCATCAGCACAACGTCGAGGCTGAGATCCTGAAGCGACGTCAATAGCTCTGCTGCACCGCCGGAGCGCAGAACGATCTCCACATCGCCGCGTCGCAAGAGAGGCCCAAGGAACTCGATCTGGAAATTGCGCGACAAAGTGGCCAGGGCGCCCACGCGAAGCACATTTCGCGTTCGGCTGGCGTCGCGCAGCGTGCCAAGCATTTCATCGCCGGTCGCAAAAATCTGGTCGGCGTGGTCGAGCGCGATCCGCCCGGCCTCGGTCAGATGCAACTGGCGGCCGCGCCGTTCGAAGAGCGCGTGTCCCAGGCGTTCCTCGAGTTTCTTGATCTGAACCGACAGAGCCGATTGCGTGATGTTCAGCCGCGAAGCGGTGCGGGTGAGGTTTCCCTCGTGCGCGACGGCCCAGAAATAGCGCAGATGGTTGTAGTTCAGCTCACTCATTTCGTTCGATTATAGAGAACGTTAGCGATCAAACAATGAATTTTATTGCTGGCAAAGGTGATCGTAGAACCTGGCTTGACGTCAATATCAAAGAAAGCCGCTATCGTGAGTATCTATGTCCTACCCTTGTTAGCGCCGGCGCTGTTCGCTCTCGCCGCTCTCTATTGCGGCCTAATCGGCTCTCGCCAGCAGCATTTGGTCGGAGCGGTGGCAGAAGCGGCCGGTCTTGCCGCTTTCGCCGCGTCATGCGTCGCCGCAGCCCTGCTGGCATCCGCAGGACCGGGAACCAGTTCTGTTCTCGGCCTTGCCGGCTTCGGGTTCTCCTCGAGGCTTGACGTCCTGAGTGCGGTAATGCTTGGCCTCGTCTCGTTTGTCGGTTGGATCGTCTTGCGCTTCGCCGGCACTTATCTCTCCGGCGAGCCGGGGCGTCCGGTGTTCTTGGGCTGGATGTGCGCAACGCTCGCATCAGTCGTGCTCTTGGTCCAGGCCGGCAATCTTGTGCACCTGGTCGTGGCATGGGTCGGCACCAGCCTCGCCCTTCATCAGCTCCTGCTGTTCTATCGGGACCGGCCCGGCGCACGGCGCGCGGCGCGCAAAAAGTTTCTGACGGCGCGGCTCGGCGATGCTGCGCTGGTCGGTGCGGTTGTTGCGCTGGCGGTCGGCTACGGCACTGCCGATATTGCCGCCATCAATGACGCCGCACGGTCAGGCATTGCGCCAGGTGGTGCGAGTATCGCCGCTGCTCTGATGGCAATTGCGGCCATTCTCAAATCGGCACAGTTCCCGACCCATGGCTGGCTGACAGAGGTGATGGAAACACCGACGCCGGTCTCGGCGCTGCTCCATGCAGGCGTGATCAATGCCGGGGGCTTCCTGCTCATACGCTTTGCAGATCTGATGCTGCTCGCGCCAGGCATTCTTGCGGGTTTGGTCATGATCGGCGGATTTTCGGCGCTTTTTGCCAGCCTCGCCATGCTCAGCCAATCGTCGGTCAAGACCTCCCTTGCCTGGTCAACGATTGCACAGATGGGCTTCATGATCATGCAATGCGGCCTGGCCCTCTTCCCTCTGGCCCTACTGCACATCGTGGCACATTCACTCTACAAGGCGCACGCGTTTCTCGCCTCCGGAAGTACCGTCAATCTGGTGGCGGCGATCCGCCGGCCCGGCCCGATCGCTGTGCCAAGCGTTGGCGCTGTTGCGCGCGCTTTCGTGCTTGCGCTGATCATCTACGGCGTGATCGCACTGGTCTTCGGGTTCGCAAGCACCAGCGTTCAATCGGCCGCGTTAGGGACGATCCTCATTTTCGGTGTTGCCTATCTCCTCGCGCAAGGGCTGGCTGATGCGGCGCCGCGAGCCCTTACCCTGCGCACAAGCCTTTATGCGCTTGCCGTGTCAGTGAGCTATTTCATGCTTCACAAAGGTGCGGAATGGCTCACCGGCACGATGCTTCCCGATACGCCTTCGCCTGGCGCTCTGGAGTGGGTTCTTCTGGTGCTCACCGTGCTCAGCTTTGGCCTTGTCTCGTTTGCACAAGCACTGTTCCCGCACTGGTCCGCGCACCCGGCAGCAACCGGGCTGCGTGTTCATCTCCAGAACGGGCTCTACGCGAACGCTCTTTTCGATCGGCTGGTCGGCAACTGGTCGCTCGGCTCCACCCCGCACGCATCGACGAAAGCCCAATGACCATGACGAAGACACACACCATTTCCCGGCACGTCCTGCAGCAGGCGGTTGATGAAGCCGTGCAGCGGATCGCGCCTCTTTGGCCTCTCTCCTCGTTCGTTGCGGTCAATCCGTTTCTCGGTCACACCAGGCAAAGCCTGAGCGAGACCAACGCGGTCTTGTCCCGGATCAGCGGCTCCAGCGTCTTCATGGATCGCCAGTTTTATCTCGATCACCTCAAGAGGGGAGAGATCACACCGAAGGATCTTGCTGCGGCTTTGCAAGACTGCCGGGATCGGCGAAAGCCAGATACGCCTGATGCGCTTCTCGCCGAAGCTGCCAAGCCTGCACAGCATCCGGACGCGCTGCCCACTATCGCCGAATTGGCCGCAGAGGTCAGCGCTTCGGATTGGCCCGGTCTGATGGCTGAGCGGTTCGGAGTTTGGGCCGGTGGCTATTTCGATGAAGGCCAGGCGCTCTGGGCCGCTCCAAAAAACAAAAGCGCATTTGCAGCGTATTGCGCCTATGCATCTCATGATCTGACGCCGGAGCTTTTGGGCCTCAAGGGCTTCGGGTCCTTCATCGCCGGTGCTCCATCCACCGCTGCCGAATCCATTGCTGCCTCGTGCGCGCGCCTCGGGCTAAGTGAAGAGGCGTTACCGAGTTATTTTCACCAGCTTCTATTCTCGCTGGCGGGCTGGGGTCAGTATGCCCGCTTCAAGCTTTGGCGGGCAGAGCTTGGCGGCACCGAGGACAGCACGATTGTGGATCTCCTGGCTATCAGGCTGCTGTGGGAAGAAGCGCCATACCGGCAATTCGAGGACGAAATCACCACACGGTGGGCGGCCACCTGCGCAGCGCATGAGGCACCTGTCTCAATTAGTCGGTCCGCTCTTATCGATTCCATTCTGCATGATGCTTTCGAGATTGCGCGTCAGCACAAGCTTGCGGCTGTGCTCGCCGCTCCTGCGCCAACCGACTCAAACGATCGGCCTGCGCTACACGCCGCCTTTTGCATCGACGTGCGCTCCGAGGTGTTCCGGCGGTCGCTCGAATCGGTCGCCCCCAACATCAGTACGCTCGGCTTTGCTGGCTTTTTCGGCATGGCGACAAACCATCGCCGCTACGCATCGGATGTCGATGAGCACCGGCTTCCGGTCCTGCTGAATCCAGCCTACTCGTCCAAGACCAGCGGAGCCCCCACTGATCTCGCTGCTCGATATAGCGCGAGGGCAAAAAGGGCTTGGGGCCGGTTCAAGCTCGCTGCAGTCTCGTCGTTCGCCTTCGTCGAGTCGATGGGGCCGGTCTACGCCGGCAAGCTGGTGCGCGATGCGCTCGGGTTTACACATTCTGCTCAAAGCCAGGATCCGATGCCGGTGTTCGACCCACCGCTTGCACCAGAAGCCAAGATCAGCGCTGCGGAAAATGTCCTGCGTGCCATGTCCCTCATGTCCGGTTTTGCGCCGGTGGTTCTTCTTGCCGGGCACGGCGCCACCGTCGTCAACAACCCGTATGAAAGCGGCCTGCATTGCGGCGCCTGCGGTGGCTATGCGGGCGACGTGAACGTGCGCTTGCTGGCAAGTCTGCTGAACGAGCCGGCGGTCCGCAAAGGGCTTGGCGAGCGTGGCATCACGATCGATACCGACACGGTGTTTGTGGCTGCTCTACACAATACCACGACCGACGCCATCACACTGTTTGAAGATGATATCCCAGGCGATATCGCAAAGCCCGATCTATCAAGAATCAAGAGCTGGCTCGGCACCGCAGGCGCTCTCGCGAGGGCCGAAAGGGCCTTGCGTTTGCCGGGTGCAAAGCGGGCAGATGACGTGGCCCCGCGCTCTCGGAACTGGGCGGAAGTGCGCCCTGAGTGGGCTTTGGCCGGCTGCAGGGCATTCATCGCGGCGCCAAGAAGCCGCACTGCAGGCCGCTCACTCGATGGTACCGCGTTCCTCCACGACTACGATTTCAGGCAGGACGAAGAGAACGACTATCGCGTCCTCGAACTCATCATGACCGCTCCGGTGGTCGTCGCGAGCTGGATTAGCCTGCAATATTATGGGTCCACAGTGATGCCGACAGTGTTCGGTGCCGGCAACAAGCTCTTGCACAATGTGACCGGCGGCATTGGGGTGCTGGAAGGCAATGGTGGCCTGCTCAGATCGGGATTGCCTTGGCAATCCGTTCATGACGGGGCCAAGACCACGCATGAGCCCGTTCGCCTGTCGGTCTGCATTGAGGCGCCATGTTCTGCAATGAGCGCAATTCTCGAGCGGCACGAGGCAGTGCGTGCGCTGTTCGACAATCGCTGGTTGCACTTGTTTGCTCTCGATGAGACTGGCGCGCTAACCCGGCGATATGCCGGCAATCTCACCTGGGCATCCGTTGAGTTCGGCGACCGCACAGACGCCGTGGAGAAGGCAGCATGAGGACAAGTTAGCGTTGAGTGCCAGGTGGCGGCAGCCCGAAAAAAACCTCGTTTGAACTGCGGTTAGCGGCAGGCACCGCCGCTAACCGCCATGGCTCTAGGCTTTCAGTTCTCTCTCAAAAAACGCGGCCAGCTTGCCGTAGGCGAAGCGCGTAAGGGTGCGGTCCTGCTTGGCCCAAGCGTGGCCTGTCCCGGGCAAGGAGACAAGTTCGAAGGTCTTGCCTTGCGCGATCAGCTTTTCCACCAGAGCCATGGTGTCGGCGTAAAGCACGACTTCGTCCTTGGTGCCGTGAAGGATGGTCAGGGCGTCTGAGAGGCCCTCAGAGTGAAACAGTGCGGACTGGGCGGTGTAGCGCTCTATGAAATCCTCGCCTTCGGTCAGGCCCATGATCCAACCCTGTTCCGGGTAGGCGTGCCAGACATTGGTGGCGGGCGCCCCGGCAAAGCCTGCAGCATAAAAGCCGGGCTTCTTGAACAGCGACATCAAGGTCATCAGTCCGCCATAGCTTGATCCCCAAAGGCCCACGCGCGCCGGATCAGCATAGCCAAGATCGGTCAGCGTTTTGACGCAGTCAGCGATATCCTCGATGTCCTGCGTGCCGTAGCTGTTGAGCATTGGCCGGTTCCACTCGCGCCCGCGCCCGAAGCTGCCGCGGATTTCAGGGCTGACGACAACGAAGCCGCGCGAGGCAAGATACTGGTCGATCCCCCAGCTCGGATGCGCGGCGCGGCCGCCCCACTGGTTCAACAGACCATCGGAATATACAGACCCGACCACCATCGGGTAGGTGCCGTTGGTCTCGAACCCGTGCGGCAGCATCACGCGGGCCATCAGTTCGGCGCCGTCGACATGGCTCTTGAATGGGATGTAGCGCACCTCGGCCCAATGCCTTTCGGCAAAAGCCGGCAGCGGCGAGTGCGTTATCTGCGTCGCGCCCTCATCGCCCGCAGTTGGATGGATGAACAGTTCAGGCGGCGTCATGTCATCGCTGAACAGATCGATAAACGCACTGAAATCAGGCGCGTAGGTCGGCACATGAATGCCGGCAGGACCGGTCAGCCGCGAGACGTCGCCGCCCGTGAGAGGCACTGTGTAGACATGGCGCTCGGCGGGATGCGCCTCGTTGGCAATGAAATAGATGCGGCCATTTTCGGCATCCAGAGTGAACTCAGCGATCTCCCAGGGACCGGACGTCAGCGGCTCGAGGGGAGCGCCCTCGCCAGCGAGACGATGCAGATGATTGAAGCCATCAGGATCGGAAAGAACGATCAGGCCACGCCCGTCGGGGGCGAACCGAACCTGCCAGTCGGGGCGGATCTTGATCGGATCATGTGCGGTGTAGAACACGGTACGAGCACCAGTCAGCGCATCGTACATGAAGATCGTATGAGTCTTGATCGACAGATCGCTGCTGCTGATGAACAGCGCCTTGCCATCGGCTGAGAGCCCGTAATCCCAGATGGCGTCTTCTGCGTCCGGACGCTCGAACCAGCGTACCGAACCACCGTCGACGCCGACGATGCCCACCCGGCGGCGCGTCAGCAGATCGCCCGGAAACGCGCGGGTGAAGCGGTCTCTGCGGGCCTCGCCATGCGCATCGTAGGCGATCTCGATCTTGCGGGTATTGGTGTCGTCGGCCTCGACGAAGACGATTTCGTCCCCGGTTTTTGACCATTGAAAGGATTCGACACCGACAAACCCCGCACTGGCGACAAGCCGGTTCGGCAGCGCCGAGATCGACGCTTGGGTCACGATCAGCGACGTGCCGCTAAGAAAGGCCAGGCGATCGCCGGTCGGAGATGCCGCAAGCCCGTGAACACCGCTGATCCCCATTGCCAACGGCTCGATCGTGCCATCGGCGTGGCTCAAATAGAGCTGGCCTGCAAGTACGAACGCAATGTCGCCGGACGACAACACGGCCAGCTCGCTGATGCCGGCCAGTTCGCCACTGGTCCTGCCCTCACCGAGTGTGGTGCGCCGCGTCGGCTTGGCAGTGTCGCGCGCCCAGACCCAGATATCGCGGAAGGTGTGGCCTTCATCGTTCCACAGGAACGCGAGCGATTTGCTGTCGGCAGACCAGCGCGCACCGATCGGCAGGGTGCCGATAATGCTGGGCTCGCTATACAGCGTTTCGAAGGTCAGGCTATCGGATGAACTGGACGACATGATCGGCTCGGCTGAAGGCTGATGGAACGGGAGGCGCGACGGTTCAGCGTGGGCTGAGGTCGGTCTTGTAGATTTCGCCTGCTTTCATGATCATGCGCAGGTTCTTGTCGGGATCGGTCAGCACCGAGATGTCCTTGAGTGGATCCCCATCGACGATGAGAATGTCGGCGATGGCACCCTCGGCGATCACGCCAAGCTCACCGGAACACTGCACGATTTCTGCATTGACCGATGTCGCCGATTTCAGAACGTCGACCGGACGCTGCACCCGGGCGCGAATAGTCAGTTCCTGCAACTGGGCATATTCCATGTCGCCCATCAGGTCGGTGCCAAAGCCGAGTTGAACGCCGGCCTCTTCGCACAGGCCCAGCATGACAATGCCGGAATCGTTGACCATGTTGAGCTTTTGCATGACATACGGCGACAACCCGAGGCGTTCGCCGTGCTGTGCCGTGACCTCGTAGGCGACGAGAGTCGGCACCACGAAAGCATTCGCCGCGGCGACCATGGCGGCGGTTTCGCTGTTGATCAGGTTGGCGTGCTCGATGGTGCGAACGCCGGCACGGATGGAATGGGCGATCGCTGCGCTTTCATAGGCGTGCGCACAGACATACTTGCCGCGAACTGCCGCTTCCTCGACCACTGTGCGGATCTCTTCTTCCGAGAACTGTGGCACTTCGATCGCGTCATTGGGCGAACCGACGCCGCCAGAGGCCAGAACCTTGATGTGGTCGACGCCCTTGCGCAGCTCGTTACGCACGACGCTGCGAATGGTCTCGACGCCGTCAACGATGCGGCAGGTGAAGTTGAAGGCGCTTGCGTTGAGATCGATATCGAGCCGTTCGTCGGTCGTGCTGCGGTGGTCGCCATGCCCGCCGATCTGGCTCAGCGCCGGACCGCCGACAAACAGCCTGGGCCCCGGGATATAGCCTTGCTCAATGGCATTACGGATCCCCACATCGCCGCCGGCCACATCGCGCACGCTGGTGAAGCCGCGATCGAGCATCTTGCGGATGCGCGGCACGGCCCGCGCCGTCATCTCGGTCAGCGCAATGTTGCGGTTGTGCTCTTCAACAAGGTTGATAGCGAAAACATGCGCATGAGCATCGATCAGACCCGGCATCAGGGTGCGGCCACCAACGTCGTATTCGGTGATGGAATCCCCGGTGATTGGTTGGTCGGTAACGGCCTCGATACGACCGTCGACAACCAGCACATTCATGCCCGGAACGGCCTCGTCCTGCTTGCCGTCAAAGACACTCGCATTGGTGAAAGCAATCGCTGCCATTGGGTTTTCCTCCAGCCGTGCAGGCATATAGGGGCCGCGGGCGGCCTAACAATTTTCGGTACTGTGTAGGCATCGGACATGCCTGTAAAGTCCGTTTGATCAAAAAATCACAAACTACCCTATGCTGCTGAATCTGTGGGCAATGGCGTTGACATTGCGCGTTAGCCACTTCTAGTATCCGAGCGGTTTGATCAAATGCTCAGGCCTTCGGCGAGCGGGTGCAGCGAGGGGATATTCGGGCATCACCGTCTGGAGAGAACTGCCGATCCGGCAGAAAGGGACACAATGAGAAATCGTATAGCCACCCTGGCGTTCGGGGGATTGACGCTTGCCTTGATGAGTTCGACCGGCACATTTGCGCAAGACGCGCAGACCGGCGGCACACTGCGTGTCTTGGGCACTGCGGAAGTCGATCGGTTCGACACCGTGCCGCCAGCCACGGCAGATACCGGAAGCTTTTTCCGCGCAACGACGCGCCAGCTCATCAACTTTGCCGCCTCCGAGGACCCGCAGGAGCAGATCGCCCCACAGGCTGACCTTGCCGAGACGGTCCCGACAGCTACCGATGATGGCCTGACCTATACCTTCACCCTGCGTGAAGGGGCGAACTGGGACGCGCCAGACGGGCCGCGCCAGATTGTCGCCGACGATGTCGAGCGCGGCTTCAAGCGGCTGTGCAACCCGTTCATCGCGGCACCGGCCGTTGCCTATTTCGAGGATCTGATTGTCGGCTTCGCTGATTACTGCGCTGGTTTCGCCGAGGTCGAGCCGACCGTCGAGGCGATGAAGAGCTACATCGAAGACACCGACATCGAAGGTATCGAGACGCCGTCCGACGACACTGTTGTTTTCCGCCTCAACTATGCTGCAAACGACTTTATCTACCTGTTGACGCTGCCGGTCACGACACCGGCGCCGGTCGAGGTGCTCGACTACCTCCCGGATAGTCCGGAATACCGCGACAACTACATCTCGAATGGCCCTTACACCATCGAGTCCTATGTTCCGGACACGCAGGTCACCTTGACGCGCAACCCCGCATGGGAGGCCGAGAGCGACCCGCTGCGCAACGCCTATGTCGACAGCATTGAAATCATCGCCGGCGTTCAGCCCGATGCTGCAATGCAGCAGCTGCAGTCGGGTGACGGCGATATGCTCTATGACATCAACGTGCCGCCTGTGACTGTGCAGATGCTCAGCATGCAGGGCGACGAGAAGATCTCGACGCTCGCGGAAGGCGCATCGCGCATGATCTGGATCAACACCGTTTCCGAGAACAACGACGGCGCTCTACGCGACCCGCTGGTGCGCCAGGCGCTGAACTATGCCGTTGATAAGGCAGCTGTCGTCCAACAGGTTGGTGGGCCGGAATTCGCAACGCCGCTAAACGGCATCTTCCCGCTCGGTATTCTTGGCCATCACGAGTTCGATCCCTACCCGACCCCTGACAATCAGGGCGACCCGGAGCGTGCCCGCGAACTTCTGGCAGAGGCAGGTTATCCGGACGGTCTCTCCCTCAAGATGCCATTCCGCAATGCCGGCAATGGTGCGGCCGAAGCCCAGGTGCTGCAGGCGAGTCTTGAAGAAGCCGGCTTCGATATCGAGCTCGTTCCAACCCCGGCTTCCGACTTCTACCCGCGCCTGATCACCAATTTCGACAACGCCCTCAATGGCGTGTGGGATCTGGTGCCATCAGGTTGGTCGCCGGATTGGCCGGGTGGTGCTGCGCGCTCGATCTTCCAGCCGCAATATACCTATGACGGCACGCACGGCACCTTCAATTTCTCGGATTACAACAACGAGGAAGCCAACGAGATCGCCGACCAGGCGCTGAGCACCACCGACCTCGCCGAGGCCGAAAAGCTCTGGAACCAGGTGGACGAGATCGTGATGGCCGATCCGCCGACCGTCCCGCTGATTTCGCAGACCACGGTCCTCTACCACGGTGATCGCGTGGAGAACTTCCTGCCATATGCCGCCGGCGGCAATGGCGACTGGACCAACGTTTGGCTGAACCGCTGATCGCTGCGGCATCAGCTCTTTAAAGCGGAGGTTGGGCCCCCTCGAAAGGGTCCAGCCTCCCCGATTTATGATGCGGCTTCACCCATGACCGTCTTGTCCGTCCGCAATCTCAACATCGACATCCCAACCGGTGATGGCGATGTGCATGCAGCCCGCGACGTTTCGTTCGAGGTCGGCGCCCAAGAGCTTTTCGGCATCGCCGGCGAGTCCGGCTCCGGCAAGAGCGTCTTGTCGCAAGCCATCATGGGCCTGTTGCCCAGCGCTCGGATCAGGGGCGAAATTCTGTTCGAAGGCCGGGATCTGCTGAAGCTGTCGCCACGGCAGATGCAGCATTTGCGCGGCGATCGCATCGCTATGATCTCGCAGGATCCGCTGTCGAGCCTGCATCCGTTCTATACGATCGGTCAGCAGATCATCGAAGCGATCAGGACTCACCGCAAGGTCTCATCGCGCGACGCTCTTGCAGAAGCCATAGACGTGCTCGGCCGCGTCGGTATCTATGAGCCTGACAAGCGCGTTCACGACTACCCACACCAGTTTTCCGGCGGCCAGCGCCAGCGTGTGATGATCGCCATGGCGATCGCCCTGCGCCCCGCCCTTCTTATCGCAGATGAGCCAACGACGGCTCTCGACGTGACCGTTCAGGCCCAGATCATCGCCCTTCTAAACGAGATGCGCCGCGAACTCGGCACCGCGATCATCATGGTCACGCACGATCTCGAATTGCTGTCCTCGGTCGCTGACCACGCAATGGTCATGTATGCCGGCAATCGCATGGAATTTGGCCCGGGCGACGCAGTGCTGAAGGCGCCGTCGCACCCATATACGCTCGGGCTCTTGCAATCGTCTCCCAACCAGGAGACCAAGGGCGCGCTTCACTCAATCGCCGGTCAGCCGCCAAGCCTTCTCATCGAGCAGAAGGGCTGCGCGTTTGCTGATCGCTGCCCGGCCGTAATGGATGTGTGCCGCAACCAGCGCCCGCCAATCCGTCAGTTCGAGGACGGAACGCACTCGCTGTGCTGGCTGGAAGAGAAGGCCTCGAAGGCTTTGACGCCCGCACAAGCGACACCCGAGCAAACATACACGCCGGACACCTCCGATATCGTCGTCAGCGCATCGGACGTGCGCCTGACATATGGCGGACGTTCGCTGTTTTTGCGCAGCTCCGGGGTCGAGGTGCTCAAGGGCGTCAGTCTCGAGCTGGCGCGGGGCACAACCCTCGGTATCGTCGGCGAGAGCGGATGTGGAAAATCCACCCTTGCGCGCATCATCGCGGGATTATTGCCGCCCAGCGCAGGTGATGTCGCCATCGAAGGCAAGAGCATTATCGACCTCGACCGGGCTGAGTGGGTCGAGACCCGCAAGCGCGTTCAGATGGTGTTTCAGGACCCGTTCGGATCGCTCAACCCGAAACGCCGCGTCGGCTCCATCATCGGTGACCCGTTCCGCATCCAGAATGTCGCCAAAGGTGACGACCGCAGGAACCGGGTGCGTGAATTGATGGAGCTGGTGGGGCTCAATCCCGAGCACTATAACCGCTTCCCTTCCGAGTTTTCCGGCGGCCAGCGCCAGCGCATCGGCATCGCGCGCGCTCTCGCGCTCAATCCCTCCATCATCATCTTCGATGAACCAGTCTCGGCGCTCGATGTGTCGATTCAGGCGCAGATTCTCAACCTGATCGCGAAGCTTCAGAGGGATCTAGGGCTGTCCTACCTGTTCATCTCCCACGACCTCGCCGTGGTTCGCCATGTCAGCGCGCAGATCATCGTCATGAAAGACGGACAGGTGGTCGAGCGCGGCGCGACGCAAGAGCTCTACAACGACCCGCAGCACCCCTATACGCGCGAACTGCTGGCGGCAGCGGACCCCAATTATCGCAATGTCGGCGGTGCTCCTGGGTCAATGATCAGCGAGGGCACAGTGCATGGCGCCTGAGATCAAACAGCGCAGTTCCTTCGACCTGACTATGCGGCGCCTGCTGGCTGACCGCGCCGGGCTGGTGTCGCTGACCTTCATCGTGATTCTCGTTGTCATGGCCATCGGGGCCGACGGCATTGCCGCGCTGACAGGGCATTCGGCAATCGCGCAGTTCCGCGATACCGGCCTGACACCGACAGGCTTGCCGGTACCGCCAAGCGGAGAGTTCCTGTTCGGCACCGACCAGATCGGCCGCGATCTCTTCGTTCGCCTCGCGTATGGCGCGCGCATATCGCTTGCAATCGGCATGGTGGCCTCTCTGCTTGCGGCGGCAATTGGCGTGACCATCGGACTCGTGGCCGGCTATTTCGGCGGCTGGGTCGATGCCGTGCTTGGGCGCGTGATGGATCTCGTTATGAGCATCCCGGTGCTGTTGTGCATGCTCTCACTCGTGGCGGTTTTCGGCCCCAGTGTCTCTCTCAGCTTGAGCGTGATCGTCTTCTTCTCGTGGACAACGATGGGCCGCGTCATCCGAGGGCAGGTGCTGTCGCTGAAGGAGCGCGAGTTCGTTCTTGCCTCCCGGTCGATGGGGGCAGGGCACTTTTCCATCATGTTCACTGACATCCTGCCCAATCTCGGCGCGCCAATCATCATTTACACGACGATGATGGTACCCACCTCGATCATCTTCGAGGCGACCCTGTCGTTTCTTGGGCTTGGCATCGTCCCGCCGGCACCAAGCTGGGGCGGCATGCTGGCGGAGGCCGCCAACAACTCGATCTACATGTTTGCCTGGTGGCTGGTGCTGTTTCCCGGCCTTGCGCTGCTGCTCACCACGTTGTCCTTCAACATTCTTGGTGATGCCCTGCGCGATGCGCTCGATCCGGCAAATAAGGGGCCGAAAGCCGCGAAGGCCAAGAAACCGGCGGGGGTAGCATAATGATCGGCTTTATCGCCAGCCGGATCGGCTTTGCCTGTCTCGTCCTCATCATGTTGAGCGGCTTCGTCTTCACCCTATTTTTCGTTGCCCCGGGTGACCCGGCACGCATCGTCGCAGGTGAGCGCGCAACAGAGGCGCAGGTAGCACTTGTTCGAGAGAATCTGGGGCTCGACCGCCCCGTCATCGAACAATATGTGAGCTTTCTCGGGCGCAGTCTGCGTGGTGACCTCGGCTATTCCTACCGCAACCAGCAGCCGGTCCTTGAACTGATCCAGAACCGCATGCCGGCGACCATTTCGCTGTGCATCGGCGCTGTCGTGATGTGGCTGTTGATGGGCGTTCCCATAGGCATCATGTCGGCGCGTCGGCCCGGCAGCCTGCAAGACCGGATCGGGCAAGGCTTCGTCTTGATCGGGGTAAGCTTTCCCTCATTCGTCCTCGGTATGGCGGCGCTTTATTTCTTGTACTTCCTGCCACGCCAGGCCGGCTTCACGCTGTTCCCACCAGGCGGTTACCGCAGCTTTTTCGACAATCCCGCCGTCTGGGCATGGCACCTGCTGCTGCCGTGGTTCACGCTGGCGCTGACCTCGGCTGCCATTTATGCGCGCCTGACGCGCGGACAGTTGCTCGATGTTCTGGGCGAAGACTATATCCGCACCGCCCGTGCCAAGGGTCTGTCCGAGCGCAAGGTCGTCTACAAGCACGGCGTGCGCTCGATTTTTTCACCCCTGGCCACCCAGCTCGGCGCAGACATCGCGGCGTTGCTGGGCGGTGCCCTGGTCACCGAACAGGTGTTCGGGCTTCAGGGCATCGGCTCTCTCGCTGTGCAATCGGTACAGACACAGGACCGGCCGGTGATCATTGGCGTGGTCATGCTCGCCGGCTTTTTCATCGTCCTCGCCAATCTCGTCGTCGACTTTCTCTATTTCCTTCTCGACCCACGTATTCGCGGCTGAGGCCATGGACCCCGCGACAATCTTGCCTTTCGGAGATCGCTTGGAAACGCTTTGGACCCGCACTGCCCGTCTTGTCCTCTCGCCTGATAGATCAGTGCCGGACACTGTGGATGTCGCCGTCATCGGCGGTGGGTTCACCGGCATGACGGCGGCACGTGAACTGCTGATCGCCGGACGGTCCGTTGCCGTGCTCGATGCCGGCACAATCGGGGGCGGCGCCAGCGGCATGAACGCCGGCTTCGTAGTGCCGAACTTTGCCAAGGCCGATCCGGCGGCGGTCCGCGCCAAACTCGGGGCAGAACGCGGCGATGCGCTGTTGCGGCTCGTGGGCGATGGCGCAAATGCCGTGTTTCGCACCATTGCCGAAGACGAGATCGAGTGCGATGCGCGCCAGACCGGCTGGCTCAACCCGGCCTATGGCGCAGCAGGAGCCGAGCTGTTGAAGGCGCGCGCCGCCCTGTGGCGCGAGCTCGGACGGCCGGTATCGTTTCTCGATGCCGACGAAATCCGCGCCCAAACCGGCATGGATATCTATTCCGGCGCCCTGCTCGATGGCGACGGCGGCACCATTCATCCGCTCGATTATCTTCGCGGGCTTGGTATCGGCGTACAGCGCCGCGGCGGCACTGTGCATGAAGCGCAGTGCGTCGAGCGTGTAAGCAAAGACGGCAATGGCTGGCGCCTGACGATGCGCTCAGGCGCGTCGCTCCGCGCCAGCAAGGTCTTGCTGTGCACCAATGGCTTCACAACTGGTGTTGCATCGCCAATGGGACGTTCGACGGTGCCGTTGCGTGTTTATCAGATTGCCACGACCCCGGCGGATGAAGCGACGGTCAGGCGGATCTCACCAGATGGCCGGCCCTTGGGGGACACCCGCCAGAACCTGTTCACCTATCGCCTTGATCGCGATAATCGCCTGATCAGCGGCGGAATGGCTGCCGTCCCGCTTGGTGCGTTTGCCCGGCTGGGCCGAAGCGTTGCCGAACGCCTCAGCGAGGAACTGAGCCTGCCCAAGGCAGTGAGCCCGGAAGTCGTGTGGACAGGAACCGCTGCGATGACGCCGGATTTCCTGCCGCGCCTGCACCAGTTGGGCGATGGCTGGTTCGGCGGCATTGGCTGTAATGGCCGCGGCATCGCGATGACGGCGCAACTCGGTCGTGTACTGGCACGCGCGGCGCTCGGAGAGCCGGTGGAGCACCTGCCGATCCCCGTAAGGCCTTTGCGCCCTCTGCCGTTTCAACGCTTCACGCCGATCGTGGCATCCGCCGCGCTGCTGCAGGCGCGGCTTATGGACCGGATGGCCAAATGACCGGTCGCTTCTCAACAAACCGCAGCATCGCGCCGCTTCGTATGCCCGCACTCAATCTCGTCTATACCAGGCGTCAGGACACTATTGTATGAAACAGCTCGCCCGCCGCATCACCGGCACGTCCAAGAAGTCCTTCGGCATGTACGCGCGCGCCGCGGCCAGCACCCGCGATGACCTGATCCACATGGAACTGGGCAAGCCCCATGCGGATACGCCCAAGCACATCAAGGACGCGACCATCGCGGCGATTGAGGCCGGCGAGGTGCACTATTCCGACTTGCCCGGCATCTTGCCGCTACGCGATGCGATCGTTGCCAAGCTCGCGCGCCAGAACAAGATGGACGTGACGCCCGACCAAATTGTCGTCACCAACGGGCTGACTCACGGCTCTTACGCGGCGCTGATGGCCTTCATCGATGATGGCGACGAAGTCATCCTGCTCGAGCCCTATTATCCGCAGCATATCGGCAAGATCGAGCTCGCCGGCGGCGTACCTGTCATTGTCGAGCTTGATGACGAAAACGGTTTCGCCATTGATGCGGATCGCATCAATGCAGCGATCACCCCGCGCACCAAAATGATCGTCCTGATCAGCCCCTGCAATCCTACTGGGCGCGTCTACTCGCGCGACGAGCTGACCGCGCTTGCCGATATTGCCATACAGCACGATCTCATCGTCGTCTCGGACGAGGTGTACGAGGAGATCGTTTATGACGAAGCCCGACACATCTCGATCGCCTCGCTGCCGGGCATGGCCGAGCGCACGGTGACTTTGTTCGCCTTCACCAAGAGCTTTGCGATGGATGGCTGGCGGATCGGCTATCTGGCCGCCCCTCAGGGCGCCGTCGGTGCCATTCTCAAGATCACCGCCAATGAAGTGACGCATGTGAACACTTTCATCCAGCACGGTGCCTTGGCGGCGCTGACCGGTGATCCGGCGGTGCTGGCAGAACTGGTCGCCGAAGACCGCGCCAAACGCGACCGGGTGGTGACCCGCCTCAACCAGGTTTCCGGCATCAAGTGTCCATGGCCGCAGGGGACGATCTATGCGTTTGCGGACATTTCGGCGTTCGGCATTCCCTCGCAAGAGTTTGCGGAACGGCTGATGGACGAGGCCGGGGTCGTGGTCGAGGCCGGCAGCTTTTATGGCGAAACCGGCGAGGGGCGTCTGCGCCTCTGCTTTGGTGCGCTATCGCTTGAAGACATCGATGAAGCGATGGACCGCATCACAGCCTTTGTCAGGACACTGGGGTAAACGTCGAGATTTCCGTTTTGCCGATCATGCCTGCTTGATCATAGTGGCAAGATGCGGCAAGCGCCGGACCAAGGGAGGAAGACCTTTTGCACGATAGCAAATTCTCAACCGGCGATTTCAAACCCGTTTCGTCGCGCAAGACAGTCCATGACCTTGTCTATGAGCAGTTGCGCGACGCCTTGATGTCGGGGGCGTTCGAGGCACAGAAGGCCTTCACCATCGCCTCGCTTTCCGAACGCTTCCAGACATCGCACATGCCGGTGCGCGAAGCATTGCGCCGGCTGGCCTCGGAAAATGCCTTGAGCATATCCGCCGCCGGTACTGCCTATGTTCCGGCAATTACCGCCGCGGAGCTGCGTGACATCAGCCGCGCCCGGATCATCGTCGAGGGGGCGACCGCGAAAATCGCCGGCCCCAACATGACGCCACAGGATATCGCGGCGCTAGAAACAATTCTCGAGCATCACCACGCGAGCGCCAGCGCCGAACGCAATACCGAGATGACCGCCGCCAACCGGGCGTTTCACTTCCACATCTACCGCGCTGCCGGCAGCCCGGTGCTGCTCAGCCAGATCGAGAATCTCTGGCTGCGTTCGGGACCATACGTCCGGTTCCTGTCGGATCGCATGGGGGCGTTACTGAAGACCGAGCATAAGGCCGGCTTCACCGATCAGCATGCCGCGATGCTCGAGGCCATCAAGAACGGCGACTGGGCAATGCTCGGCGCCGCCTGCGAGGCTGATATCCGCACCTCGCGCGATCTTCTGCTTGAAATCCTCGCCGAAGAAGAGCGCACCGCCGAAGAGGCCTAGCCCCTTCCACCCAATCTATCCGACACTCAAGGAGCTTTAATGTCGACAAAACGCTGGACGATTTCATCCGGATCGAAGTTTGAAAAACTCGCCGGTTATTCCCGCGCGGTTGTCGATGGGGAGTGGGTTTTCATCTCTGGCACCGCGGGCCACGACCCAGCGGACGGTTCGATTTCGGAAGACCCCGAACAACAGGCGCGCCAATCGCTACGCACCATCACGAAGGTCCTAGAGCAGGCGGACGCCAGCCTTGCGGATATCGTCAAACTCAACGTCTACGTTGCCAGCCGCGACGACGTCATGACCATCTCGAAGGTCCTCGGGGAGCATTTTTCGGACCCACGCCCGACCAATACCACCATCATCTGCGGCTTTCCCGTCGAGGAAATCAAGGTGGAGATCGAGGTCACCGCGCTCAAGCGGCGGGCTTGAGTAGACTGGCGGCCTCTCGCTGCTCAGCTGTTGCCGGTCGGATTATCCAGACCCTCCCAACTGTGCCTGCATCAAAAAAGTCCTGCGCGCGTCGCGGCCGGCGGCAAGTTCACTCGTCAAAGATGAGGGGATCCAAAGCTGGTGCGCGTGCGTATCCCTCGCTGAGCGTTGACGTTGCTCGGCTTGACCGTTCGCTGGCGCCGGATGAGACTTGATGGATGATGAGCGCCTGTGCGCTCGGACAGTAAGGATTCGGCGCGTCTATGGCACCAGTCAGCCTTGTTAGCCTAGGAAAAGCGTTCGGATCTATCGAAGCGGTCCGCGATATCGACCTCGAAATTGCAGACAACGAGTTTGTTGTGCTCGTCGGGCCGTCCGGATGCGGCAAGTCGACCACCCTGCGGATGATCGCAGGGCTTGAAACAATCAGCCGTGGTGAGTTGCGGATTGGCGAGACGGTGGTGAACCACCTCTCGCCCGGCGAACGCGATATCGCCATGGTGTTCCAGAACTACGCTCTCTACCCGCACATGAATGTCGCGCAGAACATCGCCTTTGGCCTGCGCCACCGAAATCTCTCCCGTGCCGAAATCAAGGCGGCGGTGCTTGATGCGGCACGATTGCTGGATATTGAGGCTCTGCTCGACCGCAGGCCGAAGGCACTGTCCGGGGGGCAGCGGCAACGCGTGGCGATGGGCCGCGCAATCGTGCGCCGACCGAAGGTCTTTCTGTTTGATGAGCCGCTGTCCAATCTCGATGCCAAGCTGCGGGCGCAGATGCGTATCGAGATCAAGCGCCTGCATCAACGCGTGCCGACGACGACGATCTTCGTCACGCACGATCAGGTTGAGGCGATGACCATGGCCGACCGCGTCGTGGTGATGAACAACGGTGTGATCGAGCAGGTGGGCACACCGCTCGATGTTTACAATAAACCGGCAACGCGGTTTGTCGCCGAGTTCATTGGCTCCCCCAGCATGAACTTTTTTGACGGAACGCTGGAGGCACAGGGCGAAGACCTGGTCTTCAGGATCGGCAACGGTCGGGCTTTGCCAGTGCCGCGTGCGCGTGGGTCAGCCTACTCCAAGCATTTCGGTAAGCGCTTGACCTTGGGGCTGCGCCCCGAGGCGTTGTCCGTAAGTGATGCCAGCGACTTCACGATTGAAGTCGAGACAAAAGTTGTCGAGCCGTTGGGTGTTGAAACGATCGTCTACTTCGATCTTGCCGGGCATCCGGCCAGCGTGCGTGCCGCGCCAAACCGCGCGCCACGGGCAGGTGAAACGGTGCCACTTTCATTCGACATGACGTTTATGCATCTCATCGATCCAGAAGATGGCTCGGTCATTCCATACTGAGGATCAGGTCAAGATTAAAAAAAGAGGGAACGAAAAAATGAGAATGAACAGACTCTTCCGAACCGCAACTGCCCTGTCGTTCACCGGCGCGGTTGCACTTCCGCTTCTGCCAGCCTTGGCACAGGACGATCTAGTGACTCGTGATCGTGTTGGTCTGGCGGACGCAGAGAATTCGCTGACGTTTCGCCTGACGGCTTACGATCTCTACAGCGCTGATCCTGCGACCGCTGAAGGCTTCGTGGAGCTCTTCACCACCTTCATCAATGAACATCCGGGTTGGCGCATCGACACGCAGCTGCAGACCGGCAACCTCAATGAGGAGCAGGCGCGGATCCTGGAGCAGGCGCAGGCCGGTCGTGGGCCGGATTGTGCGATGATCGATTCCGCTCAACTGGCAACTTTCAAGAATGCCGGCGTGCTCGCGCCGATGACCGACTACTTCACCCAGGCCGAAATCGACGATCTCTTTCCTTACGTTCGCGAAGCCGTGACCGACGACAACGGCGACATCGTCGCCCTGTGGTGGTTCACCGATCTGCGTGTGCTCTACCGCAATGCCGGGGTCGTGCCGGATGCCCCGCAGACCTGGGAGGAAACACAGCAAGCCGCTCTCGACACGGTTGACGAGGGATACGAGGGACTGCTGTTCAATGGCGGACGTACTGAAGGCACAGCCTTCGACTGGCTGGCGTTTTTCTGGGCGCAGGGTGGGGAACTCGTTGATGAGACAGGCGCCCCGATATTCTATGAGGGCGAGAACCGCGAAAAGTTCCTGGCCGCTCTGCAGTTCTACGATGATCTGGTCGAGTCTGGCGCAGCGCCGCAGCGCGTGGCGACCATAACCACCTATGATGATATCACCGCCGCCGCCGCCGCCGGCACCACCGCAATGTTCATCGGCGGTAACTGGCAGTATGCACAACTGCAGACCACATTGCCGGTTGATCAGGCTGAGCAGTGGCAGGTTTCGGAATTGCCCGGACCGACGGCGGATCAACGCGCGACCGGCACCGGGGGCTGGGCGATAGCAGCGCTTTCGGATGATCCGGCGAAAGTGGAGATGTGCGCCGAGATCGCCAAGCTCTATGCAGGGCCGGGTAACGCCTTCCAGCGCTTGCTGCCGACATCAGCTGCTCTTTACGAAGAGTACGATGAGTTTGCGGGACCAGAATTCGATGTGTTCGCGGCAGCTCTCGAGAATGGTCAGGCACGGCCAGGCGTCGCCAGCTACCCCGAAATTTCGAACCAGATCCAGATACTTCTGGGTGAGGTGCTGTCGCAGTCGAAAGAGCCGGAACAGGCGCTTGATGATGCGGCAGCCGCGCTCGAGGTGGGGTCCGACAGCTAGCAGATCCATCTGCGCCCGGGCCGCAAATGGTCCGGGCGTCCATCTTTTCCTTCCAAGACCCCATAAATGCCGAAACCTATTGCCCAGGCGCTTAGCCGGCGGACCGCAACGACACCCGAGGCGTCCTCCATCCCGTACTGGGCGTGGCTGCTTCCGGTCATGCTCGTTATCGGGGCGTTCTACATCTATCCGATCATCGATGCACTGCGGCTTGCCTTCACTGACGCAACGCTGACAGGAGGGGCCGAAAGCTACACCGTCCGCTCCCTGCAGCGCGTCCTGAGCAATCCTGCGCTGCCCACCATTCTGTCGAACACGGCAATCTTCACCGCAGCCAGCGTCGTTGGTCAGCAATTGCTGGGCCTGTCGGTGGCTCTCCTCGTTGTTCGAGGAGAGCGGCATCACCTTCCGGGAATGCTTGTGCTGCGCACCATCGTCCTCGCCGCCTGGGTCGTGCCAGGCATAGCCAATGGCGTCATCTGGTCGATGCTGTTTTCCGAGTCGCCTTTCGGCGCGATCAATGGGGTGCTGCGCCTGCTGGAGCTGCCGACGGTTGCATGGCTGTCGAATCCCGCCAACGCCATGCTCTCTGCAATCATTGCCAATGTCTGGCAGGGCACGGCGTTTTCCATGATCGTGCTCTATGCCGCACTCAAGAGCGTCGACCCCAGCCTTTACGAGGCCGCCGCTGTTGACGGTGCACCGGCATGGGAGCGGTTCTGGTTCATCACCCTGCCGCAACTAAAGGCTGCGATCCTGGTGAACTCGATCCTCATCACCATCCAGACCCTCAATACGTTCGATGCCATTCTCGCCCTTACCGGCGGTGGTCCTGGCCGCGCCACCGAAGTGCTGTCCTTGTTCGCCTACAACACGGTGTTCTACCAGTTCGATCTCGCCGGCGGCAGCGCGTTGTCCATCCTGCTGCTGCTCATATCGTTGGTCCTTGCGGCGCTGTACATGCTGTTCATGCCGAAAAGGGATATGTGATGGTCTCCCGTGGAGGCATTCTCGCCAACGTCGCCACCTATGCCGCGGCTGTCCTCATCGCCGCATTTTTTCTTGTGCCGTTGACCTGGCTCGTCTCCCTCGCGCTTCGGACGCCGCAAGAGATCTTCTTTGGCGCATCACGCTTCATCCCGGAAAACCCCACGCTCGATAATTTTGGCCAGGTGCTGAGAGATCGCGGTTTTCTCAATTACCTTTGGAATGCGCTCAAGCTTTCAGGTTTGGGGGCGCTGGGTTCGGTCATCGTCGCAGCTCCGGCCGCCTACGCGTTCTCGCGCTTCGACTTCAGGGGTCGAGGGGTGATGATGATGGCTATTCTGGCGGTTCAGATGGTTTCCGGCCTCGTCATCCTGATCCCCCTCTACAGATATATGGGCTGGCTGGGGCTTCTCGAAACGCATGTCGGAGTGATCGCAATCTATATCGCCATCGGTCTGCCGATAACGGTCTGGTTGCTCAAGACCGCCTTCGATGGTGTCCCGATCGTTCTCGAGGAAGCGGCAGCCATTGATGGCTATGGCCACTTCGAGACATTCTTGCGGATTACGTTGCCACTGGCGTCCCCAGGCATGGCTTCGGCTTTGATCCTCAACATGATCTTGAACTGGTCTCAGTTTCTCGTGCCGTTCATCATGCTCAGCCGTGATGCGCAGTGGCCGATCTCGGTGGCCATCTATAATTATGCCGGCAGCACCACGGCCAGCACCACGCATCTGCTGGCCGCCGCATGTCTGATCACGATATTGCCGGCAATCCTCGCATTTCTATTGTTGCAGCGCGCAATTGTTTCAGCGCTCACCGCCGGCGCCATCAAGGGTTAGCGGCGCTTGCCGATTTGCCCGCGCGTCGGCTGAACAGAACCAGGATGCCGGGCAGGCTCGCCGCAAGAATGACGAGCCCGAACACGAGGCTCGCAGCCAATCCTGCAGCGGCGCTAAGCCCGACTAACGGAAAAAGAGCCGCCGCGGCGCCTTCGCGGTAACCCCACCCGGAGATGGTCGCTGGTATCAGCATTGCACTCAGGATCAACGGGATCACCACAATCACCGCTTCCAGCGACAGGCCCGAGCCTGTGGCGCGCGCAGCGAAAGCAAATCCGGCGAGGTTCAGCCCGACAATGACCACTCCGAGCAGCATCTGTTTTGGGAGAACTGCGGGGTCGAAAATTGAAATCTTGAGAGCTGCTCCGAAATTCCTGATCTTGGAAATACGCCGGCGCCCAAACCAGGCAACGGTCCCTGCGATGACGACTGCCGTCAAAGCGCCAAGAGTAATCTGTATCGCGGACTGAGACCATTCAATCCCCCCCGGCACCAGCAGGAAAACGAGAACGCCCACGGCGAGTGTTGCAAACAGCATCACCTGTCCGGCCAAACGCTCAATGATCACGGCCTGCGCAGCCTTGGAAAAGCCGGCGCTGTGACGTGAGCGCACCGCACGCGAGGCGTCACCAACGACGCCGCCCGGAACGCTCTGGTTCACCAGTTGCGCGAGGTAGTACTCCGCCACCGCCCAGCGTAACGTGAAGCTCTGGCCAAGCCGGTCAGCCACCCATTTCCAGCGAAGCGCAGATGCAAGTATCTGCAGATTTGCTGCTACCAACGCCCACACAACCCAGGGCCAGTCGATATTGCCAAGACGTGACAATGCGTCTTCCGCATCCGCAAGGGTCCAGATCACGCCGATAAGGACGATCGGCACCAGCATCCGCACAAGCGCCGGCCAAGCGCGCTTCAAAAGAGCTCCGCCTGAAATCGTCACGGTGAAGCCGTTTCCACCGTTTGCGTGGTGAACGCATCAAGAAACCGGTCTCGAAACGACTCCATCGGCCAAGGCATCAACGTCGGAGCCTGGTATGAGACCCTCGGTCCATTGCCAGTCGTCGGTGGCATTGATGAGGTCCTCGGGGCCGACAATATGGATTGGGATGTCATAGCCCTCGATGCCGGCAACCATAATTGTTGGCGGGTGGTCACCGAGGATGATGGTAAGCCGATCCTTGCTTTGTGGGCTGCGTGCGACGTAGTCGAAGATTGTCTCGAGAGAATAGTCGATCGAGAGCCTGTACTGGTCGCGGATGCGGTCTGGGTCCCGCCAGACGACAGACGGGGGATCACCCGATTTTGCCACGGCGTTGAAGACGGTGCCGTCACCAACCGCTTCCCACGCGATGAGCTCCGGTACGGGCACCCACGGAGCGTGCGAGGAGATCAGGGCGATCTGGGCGAACAGCGGCGATTGTTGGTCCTCAAAAAGACGGTCGAACGCTGTCAGCGTAAACTGGTCCGGCATCGTTACCCAGTTGAACGGCTCGCCACGATAGCCCAGATTCTTGGCGGGATAGACATGCTCGAAGCCGAGCAGGTCTGCTTCCGGCCAGGGCAGTGTAATCGCTGGCATGACGGCAGCCGTTTCGTAGCCGGCGGCGGCGGCGTAATCCCACAGCGTCTTGCGGCCACTGGCCAACATAGCGGTATAAAGCGCCTGGTTTGAGGTGCGCATGCCCGAAGCAAGCGTTCCATGGGCCAGCCAGCTCTGCCCGCCCGAAATGGGCGCGGTGAGCCACCCCGACCGCGCCTCTACACCGGCCTGCTCGAGCTTGCTTTCAGCAGTGCCCAACGTCGCGAGGTGCGTTTGCGAATACAGCGAATTATCGAAGCTCGCACGGCCATAGCTCTCAACGAAAACGAACACCGTATCGCGACCGCCTAATGCGTCGAGCGGCCGTTCGACGTCGGCAAACGGATCCTGTGCAGCGGCTTGACGAAACTCGCTCAACTGTGTGAACAGCCGATTATAGGTTGTGGTCCGCTCGAGGGCGACGCGCGCCGTGAAGGCCGCACCGGGCGGCTCGACGGGAAGAGTCCAGCGACCGCGCGCCTCTCCTATTTCAGCAACTGCAACGCCGGCGGCGATAACCGCTGCAAACCCGGCCAGCGCTCGAAACGACAGGGGTAGGGCAATATGCGCCCATTGGCCGGTCGCCCACCAGAGTGCCGCTGCGAGAACAAATGGCGCAATGATGGCTCCAACGACAACCAGACTCGTCTGCAGCGTCCCTATGGTGCCTGCCAGAAGGCGGATGCCCGCCTCGATCAAGTTGAGATCAACCAGCGGGTTGAATGGTCGATTGAACGCCGTGAAGAGCGCAACGTCCGCCGACTTTAGGACCGCCATGACAACGAGGAACGCGACCAGCAGCACGCGCACCGCGATAGTGAGGGCAGCGCGCGACGGCAGCGCGACGAGAAGCAGAATGATGACAGGCAGCTCAAGCGGGAACAGCAGCAGCGCCTGCCACGTCATCGCGCCCGGATGGTTCGGCTGGATCAGAACAAGATGCAGCAGGAGCGTCGCAAGCACGAGCCCCACAAGAGTGATCAGACTGCGCATCATGATTTGTGACGAGCCAGCCAGATGATGTCGACAAGGAATGACCAGACGACCATTGCGCTCACACACACTGCAACCCACCAGGAGGCGGGATGGGCCCCTAGCGGACTGGCAAGTCCTATGAGGGCCCCGACCTGAATCACGCACACCAACTTGCGCGAGAACCTCTCTGGCAGCTCAGCCATGAGCCAAGGCAGGACAAGGCCGGCGCCGATGAAAAGATACCGCGGCAAACCAAGGGCAAGGACCCATATTCCCGCCTTGCCGGCAAGAAAGACCATCACTGAAAGGATCAGCGCGAACGCTGAGTCCACCTCGATATCGAAGCGTGCCCCGTAAGCAGAACTCAGGCCTTGCCTTCGTGCAAAGAACCCGTCGAAGCCATCGAACACCAAAGCGACAAGAGCGAAGCTTGATATTACCCAGGCGCTGGTCGGGTCTCGCAGAAGCGGTGGAGAAAACAGCGTGGCGACGAGAGCCATGATCATGGCAAGCCGCAACAGCGTTATCAGATTTGCCGTGCCGACTCTATCGTAGGCGTAGAACCGGTTCGCAAGAACGACGACCGCGACGGTGGCGCAGACATACAGTGCCGTAGCAATAGCGGTGCCGGTGGCAGTCGTATCGAGCAAGGTCGCGAACGGCCAGAGAACCGCCATGCCGATGACGGCAGCGGCAACGGCCATCCTCCCGGCCACTGGACGCAAGTCCTTGAGATCAAAGCTTGTTGCAAGTTCGGGTTCTGTATGGCCCAATCGATTCTCACGCATAAAGGACAAGTTCGCTAATCTGCAGAACTGCCAACAAAATGTCATAACACATATCGGTTGCTACGCGATGGGAGCCAGAACAGTTCAATGACAAAGCCAAGCGCTCTGAGCTATCGCCCGGTCGCAATCATATTGCACTGGTTGGTTGCCCTTTTCGTCATCTCGACCGTTCCGGCGGGCATCATCATGCTTGAGGAGGGGTTGGCGCGATCGGTGCAGGATCGGCTTTTCATCTTTCACAAGAATATCGGGGTGGTCATTTTCCTGCTGGTCATCGCTCGTATCGTATTCCGTGCGTTTAACCCGCCGCCGCCGCTGCCGTCATCAATCCCGGTCTTGCAGCGGCATGTAGCATCGGCCACCCACATTGGGTTGTATGGGCTTCTGCTGATCATGACGATATCCGGATATGTCTATGTGATTGCCGGGGGCTTTCCCATTGAAGGTCTGGACGCAATTGGCGTTCCGCATCTCGTCCCTGAGGACGAGGGCTTGTCGAAGAGTGCCCTATCCATTCATCTTGCCGCACGCTTTGTGCTGATCGCGCTGGTTTTCGCCCATGTGGGCGCTGCGCTCTATCACTGGCTCATACGCCGGGATGGTGTCTTCGAACGTATGGCGCCGATGCTGCGACGGTCCTCCCAGCGCTAGAGCCGTATGTCGCCCCAAAGCGGACGATGGTCGGATGCGCGCCTCAGCCGGGGACTATCGAGGACGCGTGTCGCCCGAACCGTGCCCGGTGCGTCAATCAGTATCCTGTCGAGAGGCAAGATCGGGCGAGCGACCGGAAAGGTTGCCCGACTTGGTCCAGTCAAGCGCGTACCGACCAGCCCACGGGAAAAGGCGAGGCCGGACCACGGTCTCCAGTCGTTAATGTCGCCGACAAACAGTGTCGGCATCCGGGGCCGGCGCATGATGAACTGGCCGAAGGTGCGCATCTGGGCGATGCGCAACAGTTCAAGCCTTGAAAGATGCGCTGTGGCGATACGCATCGGCGTTCCGCGCCATAGCGTCTCGAGGATGACCGCGCCCCGGTGCCAATGACCCGGTAAATCGACCACAGCACGATGGGTGATCTCGATTTCGGGATGGATGAACAGCACCGACCCAAAAAATCCGCATGACTGCGCACTTGTCCGCAGCACCGGATCGCTCTGGGGATGGGTCAGGCCGAGAGTGTCAGCAACATAGCTCGGATTGATAACCTGAGTGTGTGGCCTCAACTCCTCGTCGGCCTCCTGCAATGCCAGGACATGTGGTTCAAGAGGCGCGATATCCGTCTCGATCGCCTGATAAATGCGCTTTGCGTCCACCCCGGAACGGTCATTCGCACCCCGTCCGCGGTGTATATTCCAGGTAATGCAGCCAAATGCGGGCATGAGGGGCCGGTTGTCGTTCCTGTCTAGAAGTAAGCCGACTGGTGAGGCGAGCTACGCCTGTGGCTGATGGCGCCCGAACGGCCACTAGAAGTTCGGATTGTAGTTGAAATAGATGGGATTGGATAAGGCTACCATGTTTTCGCTGAGCGCCATCGAGTTTGGCACTTCGGCGAAGGGGACCTGTGGCCCCTCGATTTCGACGCGATAGTAGCTGCGCTTGCCAGCCTCAGGAGTATCGCAGAATTGCACCGACAGTGTCGTGCCATCGGTTAGGATGACACCGAATTCGCTGCGGTTCTTGATCACGCGGACCCGATAGGATGCGCCCCCAATGCCGCCACCGGCAAGACGGACCTCAAAGCTGACAGGGCGCCCGTTGGGAATGATATTGTCGCCCATCATCATTTCAAAGTGCCCGTCGCCCTCGGCATCGGCGTATAGCTCGACACGCGGATTGAGAGGGTTGGAACTGATCGAGGCGCGGCCCTGCTCGAGCGCCGCAAGTATCGCCGGCTTGGTGCGGGTCTCGGCAAAGACCCAGGTTGTGGGTGTGCCCGCGAGGCGCTGTGAGCTCAGCGCCATAAAACAGCAGCACCGCGTCCGAGCGATAGTCGGGATCGGCCCAGGCATGCTCCGCCGCCGCCCCATCCACGTGCACGTCATGATCGGTGATCGCGAGATAGTCGAACCCGTGCCGCTCGGCGAACGACGTGACAATCTTGCCGATAAGCCAAATGGCAATCCCGGCTACGGCGCTGCGGCTTGGAAAAGCTGCCTAGCCCTTCTCTCTCAACTGATCCACCGGACGCCGCGACATCGCGGACCATGTGGTCGCCGCCCCCGTCGCTGTGGTCACCACAATGATGGCGGCGGTGAACGCCGCCAGTTGCAGAGGTTGCGCCGCAAAATCGATATCGAGGAGAAAGCTTGCCGCAGCCCATGCCGCCGCGAGGGCGATGCCGCCTGCGAGCAATGCTGCTATCGCACCGAGAAAAGCGTACTCGACCAGGAACGCAAGCACGACATAGGTGCGGCGCGCCCCCAGCACCTTCATCACCACTGCATCCGCCTCCCTTTGCCTGCGCCCGACGCTCAACGCCCCGGCCAGCACCAGCATGCCGGTCAACACAGACGTCGCGCTGACCAGGAGCACGGCGTTGACCAGCCCGTTGAGCACACCCTGAACCTGGGCCAGTGCCTCACCCACGGGCACGAAGTTCAGCTGCGGAAGTGTGCGGATCAGAGTTGCCTCCACGGCCTGCGCTTCGCCCGCTGCCGCCTCGATCGTGCCAAAGAACGACTGCGGCGCGCTCTCGATCAGGCCGGGGGAAACGATGATACGGAAATTGAATGTGGGGCTGCGCCAATCGACCTCGCGGAAGTTGGCGATGGTCATCGTCAAGGGACGACCGGCAATCGAAATGGTGATCGTATTACCCGGCTCCAGCGCCAGGCTGTCGCGCATTTCTGCACTCAGCGAGGCGAGAGGCGGGCCATCATAGTCGTTTGCCCACCACTCCCCCTGGTCGATCAGCGTGCCCGCAGGCATCTCGCCCGCCCAGGTCAACGTCGTGTCCCCCTCGAACATGTCGGCAACCTCGCGCGGCAACGTCTCGCTCGATGGTGCCGGCCTTCCGTCCAGCTCGGTGATTGTTCCGCGCAGCAGCGGGGTAGACGTCAGCGTCGCGACTTGCGGTGTTTCTTCTGCGAACCTTTCAAGGGCGCTCAACCCCTCGCGATCCATATCGAGAACGATGAAGTCCGGAGCTTCAGCGCTGACCTCTGCGGTGATCTGAGAATTGATATTGGTCTGCGTCATGATGATGAGGAGCAGCAGCGACAGTCCCAGCCCCATCGACACCAGAACTGAGCGTGTCGGCGCCCCCGGTCGAATGATCGCCGAGACCGCGTGTCGCAACATCCGATTTTCCAGCGGTGGCATTTTCATCAGAGCGCGTCGCACAAGGTCTGCGGCTGCACGCAGCAAAGCAAAGGCGACAAGAGTTCCGGCAAAATAGATGGCGACAAGCTGCGGATCGTTGGCGATCCTCAATGTCAGCGCGAACAGCACGATGAGACCGGCCAGCAACGGGATGGCGGCGCCGGGCGTGAGCAGTCGGCGCCAGCCTATGGCGTCGAGGGCGCTGCTGGAGCCGGCGCGGAACAGAAGAGCTGGCCGTATCGCGCGTGCCTGGAGCAGTGGAACCCAGGTAAACAGCAAAGCGGTAAGCATTCCGATGGCGGCGGCGACCAGCATGGATTGGAGGTCGAGGACTGGTGGCAGATTGATGCCGATAAGGCCCGACAGCAGCGGCAGAAGCGACAGCGTGGCAGCGCCAACAATGATAAGCCCGCCAATTACGGCTATGAAGGACAAGGCAGCGATCTGCGTCAGAAAATGAAACTGCAAGCGGTCGCCCTTGGCTCCGAGGGCCCGCATGGTTGCGATGGCTCCCTGCCGCTCGCCAATATAGGCTGTTACGGCATTGGCAGCACCAAGACCGCCAACGACCATCGAGGAAAGGGCGACGAGGAGCAGGAAATTACCGAAAACCTCGATAGTGCGGGCGATTGCTGCCGTCGCCTCGCGCGGCGAGCGTATCTGCCAATCGCGCTGGACAAATTCCTCTTCGAGTTGAGCGCGCGCCGCCTCGAACGATAGGCCGTCGAGGAGCGCCTTGTAGCGAAACTGGTTGAGGACCCCTTGCTCGCGCAGCCCTGCGGGGCCGAGAGCGGCAGTCGAGATCAGCGCAGGTGCGCCCAGTTGAAAACCCGCTGTCGCCTGGTCCGGCAGCGCCTCAATGATGCCCCGCATCTGCAGTTCGAGGGTGCCGATGCGCACCGTGTCACCAATGCCGACCGCGAGCCGCATAGCTGCCTGACTTGAAAGCAACACACCGAATTGCCCATCTTGCGGCGCCAAGAGCTCGCCAACTTTTTCGGTTTCGCCGCTGGCTAGCGTCACCGAGCCGATCAGCGGGTAAGACTCGGTGACGGCCCGCAGAGATAGAAAAGCGTTCCTGTCACCGGCGCGCGCCTGCGTACTGAGCTGCACCTCCCGGCTGACGGAACCTAGGGTGTTGAGCGCTGCGATGACAGCTGGTTCGGCATCGCGTCCCTGGGTTTGCAACTCAAGGTCACCGCCAAGCAAGAGGCGCACATCGCGCGCAATGGCGGTTTCCACGCTGCTGCGAACCGCGCTGACGGTGCCGATTGCAGCGACACCCAAGGCGAGGCAGGCGATAAGAACGACAAATCGGCGCGCGCCACCGCGAAGGTCGATCAGCGAGACCCGCAGCCAACTCGTGAGCCAGTTCATGCGGACGTGCCATCCAGCTCGTGCAGTTCGCCCCGATCCATGCGCATCTGCCGATCGGCGCGGCGGGCGAGAGCGTCATCATGAGTGATCAAGAGTACCGCCATCGTATTCCGCTTTGCGAGACCAAACAGCAGTTCGATGGCTGACGCAGCAGTCTGCTGGTCGAGATTGCCGGTCGGCTCGTCCGCCAACAGCAGTTTGGGTCGCGTGACAATAGCCCGGGCGAGCCCGACGCGTTGCTGCTCTCCGCCGGACAGCGCGCTCGGCAAGTGGTCTTCCCGTTCTGAAAGACCAACCTCAGCCAGAGCCTGCCGGGCCCGCATGCGGATCTCGGAGAGCGGGAGGTCCGAGAAGGCGATCTCGAGCGCGAGCGCGACGTTTTCCAGCGCCGTCATCGACGGAATCAGGTGAAAGTTCTGGAAAAGGATGCCGATGGTGCCCCGGCGCACATCCGCGAGTTGATCCTCGTTCAATGCGCCAAGATCCGTACCACCGACAACAACAGTCCCGCTGGTGGCCTTTTCGAGGCCCGCCAGTACCATCAACAGGCTGGTCTTGCCGCTACCCGAAGGGCCTACAGCCGAAACCACCTCGCCCCGCGCTATCGAGAATGTGATGGACTTGAGGATATGAAGCACGTTCTCGCCTGACTTAAGACGCAGATCCATGTCCCGTATTTGCGCGATACTTTCAGTCATGAAACGGTGCCGGACCTTGAAATCACGAAATAAAGCCAACCCAGGTGCTGTTGTCCCAAGATGGCGGCGTCGCGTTTCTGGTGCAATGATGCTGATTGGCGCAGTCGCCGCAATGGCAGCTTCCGCTCCTGCTGCGGAGGCCGCTGAGGCAAAAGTGCTGCTATATGGCGACTCCCTGCTCGCCGGATATGGCCTCTCCGTCGAAAACGGGTTCATGGCTCAACTGCAATCTGCGCTCGATGCGCGTGGGATCGACGCGGAGCTGGTCAATGCCAGCGTGTCCGGCGATACCACAAGCGATGGCCTATCCCGGCTCGAGTGGAGCCTTGGCGTCGAGCCTGACGCCGTCATCCTCGGCCTCGGCGCCAACGACATGCTGCAAGGGCTCTCGCCGAGCCAAGCGCGCGAAAACCTCAACGCGATATTGTCGCGTCTTGATGAACGGAACCTCCCGGTTCTGCTGCTCGGCATGCGTGCCAATCGTGGCCTGGGGCCGGACTATGTGGAGAGTTTCGAAGCGATCTATCCCGATCTTGCCGCGCGCTACGACGCTCTTCTTTACCCGTTCTTCCTCGAGGGGGTGGCGCTCCAGACTTCACTGAATCAACCCGATGGACTTCACCCCAATGAGCGCGGCGTTGCGAGGATCGTCGAAAGCGTTCTGCCACTGGTCGAGGATCTCATAGAGCGGGCGAACCGGTAGACACGACGCCTGCGCCCAGTGCCGCCATAGCGCCGATGACCTGCTTCCAAAAACCTTCGCATCAGAATTGCATACGTATGCCATGTGTGTAACTCTTTGCCCTGCAACCTTGGCCCGTTCACCACGAACCGGGTCGAAAATTTCCTCTTGCCCGAAGCTCTTGTATGCTGGGGCGAGGCGAGCTCAGGCGGAGCTGGGATGAGCGAAGAGACAGATATGAAGAAATCCGAGACTGGTCGGGGAGCGCCTGCGGCCAACTCTGGCAGCCCTGCCAAAAAAGAGGGGCAGTTAACACCTGGGTCCGACGTGATGCAGGTCGAGCGTCACGATTTCACCGACCTGGTGCCGGAAAACCGGCCGCGCGTGCAGTCGATGAAGGGGTTCGATGAGTGCTACACCGATATCGTCGACTACATCATTCGATGTACGCACAAGATCTGGGATGAGCGTGACATCGGGCTAATCTATACCCACTACACGCATAACTGCGTGCTCTACGGCACGCTCGGCACCATGTATACGCGCGAGGAGGTCGTTCGCGATACCATCCAGCGTCTGGTCCAGTTGCCCGAACGGCGCGGCATGGGCACCCATGTGATCTGGAACGGCAACGATGAGGAGGGTTTTTACACCTCGCATCTCGTGACGGGAACTGGCCGGCACACCCAGTATGGCCAATACGGCGCGCCGACAGGCCGCACGTTCACTTCGCGCACCGTCGCCGACTGCATGATCTATCAGAACAAGATTTACCGCGAATGGGTGGTTACCGACACCATGGCGGTTCTCAAGCAGCTTGGAGTCGATCCGCACGGCTATGCCGAAAAGCTCGCAAAGATAAGCTTTGATAAGGGCCTGCTTGCTCTGGATATCGGCGAAAGCCGAATGATGATCGGCCAGTATCCGCCGAAAGACCTTGCCGATACGTCGATGGCGAACACCGATCTGGAAGCCGAGACAATCCAACTGCTGCACGATATCTACAACCGCAAGATGCTTGGTCGCATCAAGCAGATGTACGCGTCGAACGCCCAGTACCATGGGCCGCTGATGGCGGAGCTGTACGGGGAAGCCGCAATTACGCACCAGACGCTGGGTCTCATCGGCTCGATGCCCGACGCCAATTTCGAGGTGCAGCACATCTGCTCGACGCCTTGCGAAGAGGGTGGCACCAAGGTGGCCATTCGCTGGGTCATGGAGGGTCATCACCTCGGCTATGGCAATCTGATGGAGCTCGGCGATCCGACCGGCAAGCGGATCCAGCTGATGGGCATGACCCATCTGCACTTCAAGAACGGCAAGATCGTCGATGAATGGCGCGTCTTCGATCAGCTGGCGCCACTCGTGCAGGTCAAGCTGGCGCAGATGGCCGACCGTCCTTCTGCTTTGCCGGAACCGTCAGAACAGCCGGAGGGCTGACGCTCTCCATCAGCGCCAATTATTCAGCCCCGCGCAGATGGCTGCGCGGGGTTTTTGTATGTTGGGGCGTCGGGGCTAGCCAATTTTGCTGTGTGCGCTGAACTGGTTACGCCATGCCCGAAATGCCTGCATGTGCTTAAACCTTCAGCGCTTTTGTGCTCTGCCCACGTCTCGTTCAAAACTGTCATTTTGGGAATTGCAAACGTATGCAAAAATGGCTAGCGTTCTATGTGCAGATGAGAGAGCGGCCGGCATGGAATGACCGAGCGCCACGCACTGCGGGGATGGAATTCGGGTAACGGGTCGGTGCAAACGCGGCCCCACAGGAGAAGAACATGAAACATGTATTGAGCATGGCGGTGTCGTTTGGCGCGCTGTGCATTGCCACAGGCGCTGCTTACGCGGATTGCGGGATCGAGGCAGGCTCGGTCCGCATTCTGTCGAACGACTTTGAAGCGCTGCGTATCGTTGCCTCGGAAGCCGAGGAGTGCGCATCTGATACGGTGACGGTCACCAAGAACCAGACCGAAGAGCACAAGAACCTGCAGGTTCCCGCGCTCACCATTGACCCGGCCGAGTACACCATTGCGATGGTGGCCAACAATTCGCTGGTGCCGCTGCTCAATGACGACCTGGTGCAGCCAATGGATGACCTGGTTGAAAAATACGGCCAGGACCTGCTGCCCAACCAGTTGATCCGCATCGACGGCAAGGTCATGGCGATCGCGTTCATGGCGAATGCGCAGCATTTCTTTTATCGCAGCGATATCCTTGAAGAAGCCGGCCTTGAGCCGCCCACTTCCTATGAGGAAATTATCGAAGCCGCCAAGGTCATCCAGGACCAGGGTCTCATGGAGTACCCGCTGATCGCCTCCAACAAGGCCGGCTGGGACCTCGCTGCAGAGTTCGTGAACATGTATCTCGGCACTGGCGGCGAGTTCTTCGCTCCGGGCTCGGCTGAGATCGCGATCAACAATGAAGACGGCCTTCAGGTGCTCGCCACCATGAAGGAAATGACCGAGTACATGGATCCGGACTACATGACCTACTCGGCCAACGAGATGAAGGCCGACTGGGAAGCCGGCAGGGTTGCAATGATGACCGAGTGGGGTTCCCTCGCCGGCGCCACCATCGATGACGAAGGCTCGACGCCCGAGATCACCGGTGCAACGGTGCTGACTGCCGCACCAACTGTCGGCGGTGGCGATATTCCCGCTGTTGCGCTGTGGTGGGATGGCTTCGCCCTCGCCAAGAACATCTCCGATGAAGACGCAGAGGCCTCTTTCCAGGCGATGATGCACGGCATCCGCCCCGAAGTGGCTGAAATGTATCCTGAGGCAGCCACCTGGCTGATCAAGGGCTATGAGCCGGGCGCTGGCGCGGTTGGCGTCGTTGCAACAGCCAATGCCGGTGCGCGTCCTTATCCGATGTCGCCGTATATCGGCCTGCTGCACACCGCGCTCGGGTCCGAACTCGCAGAGTTCATGCAAGGCAATGAAAGCGCAGAAGATGCTCTGGCCGACGTCGAGGCGGCCTATACTGCCGCAGCGACCGAAGCCGGCTTTCTGAACTAGGCCGATTGTTTACTCACGTCCGGCGCGGAGCTTCCGCGCCGGCCCTCCTCACCCTTTTGTAGACACGGGAGAAGCCGCCGGTGCCGCACAAGACGTTTCTGGCCTTCATCCTGCCGGCTGTTATCGCGATGCTTCTGTTCATCGCCTTGCCGATCGTTTCGGTGATCGTGCAATCGCTCTATGTCGAGCATGAACAGGTTCTGGAGGAAGTCGAGAATTGCGGCCCGTTCGGGTGCACCACTGAGGTGCGCGTCGACGCCGAGGCGACGGCGGCGCTGAAGTCCGCAGATCCGCTGGGGCGCTTCAACGGTCTCGGAACCTTCTTCAATCGCAGCCATCTTGCTGTCAGCGAAATCGGTGTCATCCTCGCAGACAATGACGGCCTCGGCGATATCGCCGCGCGCATCTACAATCTTCCGTTCTATAAAGCCCTGCTGTTCACGCTCAGCTACACCTTCATCGTGACGCCGCTCGGCATGATCCTCGGGTTCCTGATCGCCCTCTCCGTCAATTCGGTGTCGCAGGTGCTCAAGGGCCCCGTCATCTTCTTCTCGTTGCTGCCGATGATCATCACGCCATTGATCGGTTCGCTGATCCTGTTTTGGATGATCAACTCGCAGGGCATTCTGGGTTCGGCCCTGCAGGCGCTCTTCAATGACCCGACCTTATCGCTCAAGGCGTCGACGCCTCTGACATGGCTCACATTATTCGTGTACGGCGTGTGGACCGCTGCGCCCTTTTCCTTCGTCGTTTTTTACGCGGGGCTGCAGACTGTGCCGGGCGATACGCTCGAATCCGCGATGATCGATGGGGCCTCGCGCTGGGAGCGCGTGCGCTATGTGATCATTCCGCATCTCGGGCCGCTTGCGACATTCGTGGCGCTGGTCCAGCTGATGGACAATTTCCGGGTGTTCGAGCCGATTGTCGGTTTTTCTGCTGAGGCGAATGCCACATCACTCAGCTGGCTTGTGTTCAATGATCTGCAAGGCGAGAGCACGCAGCTCTTCGGGTCTGCCGCCGCGACCTCGTTGTTGACCATTGCAGGGGTGATCGTTCTTCTCTCGCCAGTGCTCGTGCGCACATGGCGCGAATTCTCGAACAAGGCCTGAGGGGGCGCGCATGTCCGGAACATCAATGATAGCCCGCAGGCGCTCACGTACTCTCGCCACGGTCTCGACGCTGTTTCTGATCACATGGCTGATCGTTGCCGCATTCCCGTTCCTCTGGACGGTGTGGGGCTCGTTCAAGGTCGAGTCTGATTTCTTCTCCCGCGAGAGCTGGTTGAACGCGCTTTTCGGAGTCTACACCGAGATGCAGACCGGCGCGCCATTCACCGGGGATGGCTATTACGGCGCCTGGATCACGCGCGACTTTTGGCGAGCAGTCGTCAATACCGCCATCGTCACACTGTGTGTCACTGTAATCTCGCTGACTATTGGCACGCTCGGCGGCTATGCCCTCGCAAGGTCTGGGCATCGCTACGCTTTCTGGATCCTCATCGCAGCGCTGGTATTTCGCGCCATGCCGCATATCACGCTGGTCTCGGGCTACCTTCTGCCATTCTTTGAACTTAACATCTGGGGGCATCTGGCCACCTCGATTGTTGTCCTCGTCGCGATCAACCAGCCATTCACGCTGTGGATGCTGCACTCGTTCTTCCTGTCGATCCCCAAGGATCTCGACGAAAGCGCGATGGTGGACGGCTGCACGCGCTTTCAGGCGTTCCGCTGGGTCGTTATCCCGGTCATGTGGCCGGGCGTCATCACAACCGGGCTGTTCTCGTTCCTGCTCGCCTATAATGACTTTGCGGTCACGGCGATGCTGTTGAGCCAGGACAACCAGACCATGGTGCCAAAGATCTCGAGTTTCCTTGGCTCCATCCAGGAACAGGGCAATGTCATGTTCGCGGTTGCCGCGGTGGTTTCGGCCACAGCGCCGCTGTTTCTGCTCGTCATGTTCTTTCAACGTCAGATCGTCAGCGGCCTCACCGCCGGCGCGGTCAAGGGTTAGCGGAGGCCGTCATGGCAGAAATCCGGCTGAAAAACGTAACCAAGCGCTGGGGCGACTTCGTCGGCGTTCAAAAGTTTGATCTCGATATCGCCGACAAGGAGTTCCTTGTCCTGCTCGGCCCCTCCGGCTGCGGCAAGACCACGACCATGCGCATGATCGCCGGTCTCGAGGACATCACCGATGGTGAGATCTGGCTTGGTGATCGAATGGTCAACAAGCTCGAGCCGAAGGACCGCGATATCTCGATGGTGTTCCAGTCCTATGGGCTGTATCCGAACATGACCGTTTACGAGAACATTCGCTTCCCGCTCAAGGTGCGCAAGGTCCCGAAGGACCAGCACGATGAACGGGTGATGAAGGCGGCAGAGATGGTCGAACTCAAGGACTTTCTCGACCGGCGGCCGGCCGCGCTGTCTGGCGGGCAGCGTCAGCGCGTGGCGCTCGCCCGCGCCATCGTGCGCGAACCGACGGCGTTCCTTATGGACGAGCCGCTATCCAACCTCGATGCCAAGCTGCGCGTGTCGACGCGCGCCCAGATCAAGAACCTGCACCACACGCTCAAGACCACGACGATCTACGTTACCCACGATCAGATCGAAGCGATGACACTGGCTGACCGTGTCGTGGTGATGAACAAGGGCGTCGTCCAGCAGGTCGGCACGCCAACCGACATCTACGACAAGCCGGCCAACACCTTCGTTGCCGGCTTTATCGGCTCACCGGCGATGAACCTCGTCGACGGCGAGCTGCGCGATGGCGTATTTGAAGCCGGCAAGGTCCGGGTCACCGGCCTGCCCACCACGCACAATGGCAAGGTCACGCTCGGCTTCCGCGCCGAGGACGCCACCATCGTCCCGGAAGGCGGCGAGTTGAGTGCCCCCGTCTATTCGATGGAGCTCCTGGGCGATGCCTCGATGATCTCCTTCCGTGTCGGCGGCGAGCTGGTGTCCATCAAGGCGGCCAAGGACTACCGCGCTGAAATCGATGAACAGGTGCATGCCGCCATCCCGGCAGAGATCTGCCATCTGTTCGACAGCAAGACCGGCGCCCGCCTCGGCGCCTGAACAACAGAACTGAAAGTGCATTTATGTCTGTCGCGTATCTCAAATCCGGAAAGCCGGAAACCGAGCGGTCACAGGATGACACGCGGACCCGCGAAACAGTGGAAGCGGTTCTGGCCGACATCGAAACGCGCGGCGACGCCGCGGTGCGCGAGCTTTCTGAAAAGTTCGACAAGTACAGTCCGAAAGCCTTCCGCCTGAGTGCCGAGGACATCGATGCGCTGATCGCCCAGGTCTCGGAAAAAGACCTCGAGGACATCCGGTTCGCTCAGGCCCAGGTGCGCCGGTTCGCCGAAGCGCAGCGCGCCTCAATGACCGATATTGAGATCGAAACCATGCCGGGGGTAATCCTCGGGCACAAGAACATCCCGGTGCAATCGGTTGGCTGCTACGTGCCGGCTGGCAAGTTTCCGATGGTCGCATCAGCGCACATGTCGGTGCTTACTGCATCCGTCGCAGGCGTTCCGCGCATTGTCGCGGCGACACCACCGTTTAAGGGTGCGCCCAACCCGGCGGTCATCGCGGCAATGCACCTTGGCGGCGCCCATGAAATCTATGTGCTGGGTGGCATTCAGGCCGTCGGCGCCATGGCCATCGGTACCGAGACCATCGCCCCGGTTGATATGCTGGTCGGCCCCGGCAACGCCTTTGTGGCCGAAGCGAAGCGCCAGTTGTTTGGCCGCGTCGGCATCGATCTCTTCGCTGGTCCCACTGAAACCATGGTCATTGCCGACGAGACTGTCGACGCTGAAATGTGCGCAACCGACCTCCTCGGCCAAGCCGAGCACGGCTACAACTCGCCCGCGATTCTGCTGACAAACTCCGAAAAGCTGGCGAAAGAGACCCTGTCTGAAATCGAGCGCATCCTCACCATCCTGCCCACCGCCGAAACCGCGCGGGCCAGCTGGGAGGCCTATGGCGAGATTATCGTCTGCGACACCTATGAGGAAATGCTCGACACGGCGAACGAGATCGCGTCCGAACATGTGCAGGTGATGACCGACCGCGATGACTGGTTCTTGGAGAACATGCACTCATATGGAGCTCTGTTTCTCGGCCCGCGCACCAATGTTGCCAACGGCGATAAGGTGATCGGTACCAATCACACCCTGCCCACCCGCAAGGCCGGGCGCTACACTGGCGGACTATGGGTCGGCAAGTTCCTCAAGACGCATAGCTACCAGCGCGTAACCACCGATGAGGCCGCTGCCGAGATCGGCGCCTATTGTTCGCGGCTTTGCCTGCTCGAGGGCTTTGTTGGTCACGCCGAACAGGCCAATCTGCGCGTTCGCCGCTATGGTGGCCAGAACATCGGTTATGGAAAGCCTGCTGCCTAAAATGGACTTACCAGTCACCCCCAGTTTCACGCTCGACGGCAAGCGCGCCCTCGTTACCGGTGCGTCTTCCGGAATCGGGCTTGCGGCGGCGACTGCGCTTGCGCGTGCCGGCGCCTTCGTGACGCTGGCGGCGCGGCGCGAGGACAAGCTGCGCGACGTCGTTGAGGCGTTGGCGGCGGAAGGGGTGAAGGCCGAAGCACTCGTCCTCGATATTGCCAATGTCGGTGAAACGCAAAGCCGTATCGCGGCCAATGGCCCGTTCGATATTCTCGTCAACAGCGCCGGGACCGCCCGCCATGCGCCTGCCGCCGATGCGACAGAGGCGGATTTCGACGCGGTGATGGAGACCAATCTCAAGGGCGCGTTCTTTGTCACAAGCGCTGTGGCAAACGGCTTGCTGTCTCAAAACCGGCCTGGCTCGCTGATCAACATTTCCTCGCAGATGGGCCATGTCGGTGGCATCGACCGCTCCGTCTATTGCGCCAGCAAGCACGCGGTCGAAGGCTTCACCAAGGCGATGGCGATCGAGTGGGGACCGGCAGGCATTCGCGTGAACACCGTCTGCCCGACCTTTCTCAGAACGCCCCTGACCGAAAAGACCTTTGCCGACCCCGCGCGGCGCGCCTGGATCGAAGAGCGCATTAAACTCGGTCGGGCAGGGGAATTGAGCGACATCATGGGCGCTGTCGTCTATCTCGCCTCCGACGCCTCTGCCATGGTGACCGGCACGGCGCTGATGGTGGATGGAGGCTGGACGGCGGACTGATGGCAAACGAGAAGATTACATCCCTTGCGGTTGCTGAGTTGGCCGGCGTCAGTCAGTCGGCGGTGTCGCGCTTTTTCACACCGGGCACATCGGTCTCGAAAAAGACGGCTGACAAAATTCGCACCGCCGCCGCGCAACTGGGCTACCGGCCAAACATTCTCGCGCGGTCGTTGAAATCCGGCAAAAGCCGGATCATCGGGCTCGTTGTCGCCTATCTCGAAAACTACTTCTATCCAGAGGCCCTGGAGCGGCTTTCGGCAAGCCTTCAGAAGGAAGGCTACCACGTCCTCGTCTTCATGGCGGCGCCGACAGAAACCGATGTGGCGCAGGTGGTGCAGGAAATTCTCGACTATCAGGTCGATGGGATCGTTCTCGCCTCAACCGAAATGACCTCGGTCCTCGCTGAACGCTGCGAGGCCAATGGCATTCCCGTCGTGCTGTTCAACCGCGCGCAGGAAGACCCGCGCCTGTCGTCGGTGTCGTCGGACAATCGCACCGGTGGACGCATGCTCGCCAATCTGCTTGTGGCGGGTGGGCATGAGCGCATCGCCTATATTGCCGGAACCGAAAGCGCTTTGACTCAACGTGACCGCGAAGCCGGTTTTCGCGAGGGGCTGGCAGCAGCCGGCCGCGACCTATTCGCGCGCGAAGCCGGCGACTTCAAGTTCGAACAGGCGCAGACAGCGGCACGCAGGCTGTTTAATGCGCCGCAGCGCCCGGACGCGGTGTTCGTTGCCAATGACCACATGGCCTTCGCCGTCATGGACGTCGCCCGCTTCGAACTCGGACTGTCTATCCCCGACGACGTCTCGATCGTCGGCTATGACGATGTGCCGATTGCGGCCTGGCCCGCATATAACCTCACAACCGTCCGTCAGGATGTCGAAGCCATGGTCCGCGAGACGGTGGCGATGCTGATGGGCGCCATGGCCAACAAGCTCGACGAACCGCGCCGCACCGTTCTCGATGGCGCGCTTGTCATTCGCAAATCGGCGCGTACGCCGAAACCGATCTAACGGAGGTCGCAATAGACAGCTGGACATTTCACACAGTGCAGGGCGCCCTCCAGATGGCCCGCGCAAAGTGGCGTGGGCTGAGCACAACGCGCACCTGACACTCTGATCGACAGTGTGCGCAACCGTCGCACACACACCATTGAAATCACCTTCAGCCGCCGGAAGCAGACGTTTCCGCGAACGGCATCGCTTACCAAAAGAAAGGCCACCACCATGCTGACGCAACAAGAGATGGAAGCTCGCGTCGTGCGCTACGGGGAGTTGATCCCCTGCCGCACCGCCTTCATCGATGCGCATACGCCCGGCTCCAACCAGAAGGAAAACTTCACCATCATCGGTGGTGGCGTTTCCGAAAGTGCCGACCAGCATGTGCACATCACCGAAACGCCCGGCTTCAATATCGGGGCCGCCGGCCAGCCGCCGAAATGCCGCAACTCGCTGCATTCGCACCGCACCGCAGAGGTGTTCTTCGTCCTCAAGGGCCGCTGGCGCTTCTTCTGGGGCCGCTGGGGGACTGCAGGCGAAGTCGTTCTTGAAGAGGGCGACATCATCAACATCCCGACCGGCATCTTCCGCGGCTTCGAGAACATCGGTACGGACTACGGAATGATCATGGCCATTCTCGGCGGCGACGATGCCGGCGGCGGCGTCATCTGGGCTCCGCAGGTGATCGAAGACGCGCGTGATCATGGCCTGGTGCTCGGTGAGAACGGCAAGCTCTACGACACCAAGAACGGCGATGCACTTCCCGAAGGCGTCAAGCCGATGCCGCTCCTGACCGATGAAGAGCTCAAGGCCTTCCCCGAAACCCCGGTCACCGATGTCGTTCGCGATTATGTGGCCCGCTATTGGGATTTGATGGCGCTCGCCGGCAAGGCGCCTGCCAAGGTCATCGGCGAGAATGCGCTCTTGACCGACAAGCCCGGCTTCGAGGTGGATTTCCTGACGCGCGGCTCGATCCCAGAGACCCGTTACGAGAACCCGAACCATGAAGTCCTCATGGTCATGCGCGGCCACTGGACGCTCGAATGGGAAGGCGGCAAGACCGTTCTGGCCCCCGGCGACACGGCGGCAGTTCCGCCCGCGCTCAGCCACTCGCTGACGCCCTCGATGTCGGGCGAAGCGAGCCTTTATCGCGTCACCACGACCGATGATCCTGCCGGGCCGACCTGGCGCAGCTAACGAAACAGGCTGGCGCGTCGGATCATGGCGCGCCGCCACCACCGGAACGGGGAGGGGATATGCCCAGCATCAAGACAACCCATGTCGGCTCGCTGCCACGCAGCCAGGCTGTCGTCGATCAGATCTTCGGCCGCGAAAAAGGCGAGCCGATCGACCCGGTGCAGTTCGATGCGGTGATGACATCGGCAGTGTCCGAAACCGTGCGCAAGCAGGTCGAGGCCGGGATCAATATCGTCAGCGATGGCGAGACCTCGAAGATTTCCTACGCGACCTATGTGAAGGACCGCTATACCGGCTTCTCCGGCGATAGCCCGCGCAACGCGCCCGGTGATCTCAAGCGCTTCCCGAGCTTCATGAAACGGGCATCCTCCTCCGGCGGGACGCCCACCTACGCGCGCCCGCAATGCACTGGCGACATTACTTCGAAGAATAATGGCGAGCTGGACAAGGACATCGCCAATCTCAAGGCGGCGATGGCCGAACACGGCGTTGATCGCGGCTTCATGAATGCCGCCTCGCCCGGCGTCGTCTCGCTGTTCTTGCAGAATGCGCACTACAAGGACCGTGAGGCTTACCTGTGGGCGCTGGCTGATGCGTTGAAGGCCGAATACGAGACGATCGTCGCGTCAGGGCTCGATCTGCAGCTCGATTGCCCCGACCTTGCGCTGTCCCGCCACATGCTGTTCGAAGATCTCAGCGACGCCGAGTTCGTCAGGATCGCGAACCTGCATGTCGAAGCGCTGAACTACGCGCTCAAATCGGTGCCGCAGGACAAGGTGCGTATCCACATTTGCTGGGGCAATTACGAAGGCCCGCATGTCTGCGACATTGCGATGGACAAGGTCTTTCCAACGCTGATGTCGGCCAAGGCCCGCTATGTCTTGTTTGAAACCGCCAATCCCCGCCACGCTCATGAGTGGACGGTGTTCGCCGAGCGCAAGGCCGAGATTCCTCAGGATACGGTTCTGATCCCGGGTGTCGTCGATACCACCACCAACTTTGTCGAGCACCCGGAACTGGTGGCCCAGCGGATCGAACGCTTCACAGCAATTGTTGGGCCTGACCGGGTGATCGCCGGTTCCGATTGCGGCTTCGGCACTTTTGCGGGCTTTGGCGCTGTTGATCCCGACATTGCCTTTGCCAAGCTCGCAGCGCTCAGCGAAGGGGCGAAGATCGCTGGAGAGCGTGAGTGACACCACTGGTGCTCGTGCCCGGCATGATGTGCGATGCGCGCCTGTTCGCGCCGCAGATCGCTGCGTTCAGTGCCGGGCGGACCATCAGCATTGCCGATGCGTCCGGCTCTGACAACATTGCAGCGCTTGCCGCGCAGCTGCTCGACGAGGCACCGCCGCGCTTTGCCCTATGCGGGCTTTCGATGGGCGGCATCATCGCCATGGAGGTGTTGCGCCGGGCACCGGAGCGGGTCGAACGCATCGCGCTGCTCGACACCAACCCGCTTGCGGAAACCGACACGGTCAGGGCCGGCCGCGAACCGCAGATCGAGCGGGCCAACGACGGCCATCTGGCCGAAATCATGCGCGACGAGATGAAGCCGAACTACCTCGCCGATGGTCCCCGCAAGCAGGAAATTCTCGATCTGTGCATGGATATGGCGCTGGCCCTCGGCCCTGAGGTCTTCGTTCGCCAGTCGCGCGCACTGCAAACGCGCCGAGACCAGACCGACACACTCAGCGCCGCCCGGCTGCCGGCGCTGGTGTTGATGGGCGCGGACGATCAACTGTGCCCGTTGCACCGGCATACATTGATGCATGAGCTGCTCGGCGGCTCGATCCTCGAGGTGATAGAAGGGGCGGGGCATTTGCCGACGCTCGAACAGCCCGAGCACACGAACGCGGCGCTGAAGCGCTGGCTGGAGACATGATGGATAGCGAACTTTACGACCTCTTGCGCAGCGTCGATACACCCACGGTCTGCAACGCCATCGAAGTGGCCGAGGGCAAGCGCGGTTTCAACGGCTTCACACGCGGCACCATGCTGTGTTCTGCCCCCGAGGAGCCACCAATTGTCGGCTACGCGCTCACTGCCCGTATTGCCGCGCTCGAGCCGCCGACCGAAGATCCGGCGGTCATAAAGGCGCGCCGCATGGATTACTATCGCTATATGGCCGAGGGGCCAAAGCCATCAGTCACGGTGATCGAAGACCTCGACTATCCCGAGTGCATCGGCGCCTTCTGGGGCGAGATCAACACGACAGTCCACAAGGGGTTCGGTATTTCCGGCACGCTCACCAATGGGGTGATGCGCGACCTTGGCGATCTGCCTGAGGGCTATCCGGTGGTTGCAGGGTCTGTCGGCCCCAGCCATGGCTTCGTTCATGTCCGCGAAATCGGCGGCACCGTCGATATCTTTAACATGACGGTATCGCACGGTGATCTGATCCACGCCGATCGGCACGGCGCCGTCAACATCCCGCAAGCGGTCGTTCCAGTCTTGGCCCAGTCGATCCGCAAGTTGCTCGAAACGGAAAAGCTCGTCCTCGGCCCGGCGCGCGAAGAGGGCTTCGATTTCGAAGCGTTTGAAAAAGCCTGGGCAGCTTTCGAAGCTGCGCGCACATGAGGCCGAGATGAGCGATACCGCAAAAGACCAGAACAGCGAAACGCGCCTTCTGGCTGATCGGCTCGATGCTGCAGGACTTGCGGTTTCCCGAGAGAAGCAGGCCCGCATTCTGCCGGTCTTTCAATGGCTGCGCGCTGGCGCAGAGCGTTTGCAGCGCCTCGAAGCCGACGAGAAGACGCGATGAGCCTCGCTGACCTGTCTATCGCTGAGGCCGGGGAAGGGCTTCGCGCCAGAACCTTCTCGTCCGTCGAGCTGCTGTCCGCCCATCTCGAACGGATCGCCGCCCGGGACAGTGCGCTGCAGGCCTTCGTCACCCTCACCGAGGACCGCGCCCGCGCCGAAGCTGAACGAGCCGATGACGAGCTGGCACGCGGCGAAGATCGCGGGCCACTTCACGGCATCCCCTATGCGCTCAAGGATCTGATCGACACGGCTGGAATCCGCACCACCGGCGGCTCAAAACTGCACCTCGAACGCGTTCCGCAACGCGATGCCGATGTTGCCGGAAGTCTGGCGGATGGCGGAGCAGTGCTGCTTGGCAAATTGATGACCTATGAGTTCGCGCTGGTCGGCCCCAGTACCGATCTGCCGTTCCCCGCCGCGCGCAACCCCTTCAACCGAGATCATATCACTGGCGGCTCCTCCTCTGGCAGCGCCGCAGCAGTCGCTGGTGGGCTGGTGCGCACGGCGATCGGCAGCGATACCGGCGGCTCCATTCGCTCACCTTCGGCCTATTCGGGGTGTGTCGGTCTCAAGCCCGGATATGAGCGCGTCCCGCGTCGAGGCGTCATTCCCCTCTCGGAAAGTCTTGATTGCATCGGCCCGCTGTCGGCGTCTGTCAAAGACGCGGCACTGACCTTCGATGCCATCGCGACGCCCTCGGATTTTGACAGCGCTGCCGCTGAGATCGGTCGCGACATTGCCGGCCTGCGCATCGGCTATGCCCGGGATTGGTTCATAGATGATCCCGCCCTGCAGCCGGACATGGGCGTTGCAATGGATGCCGCCGCATCCGACCTGTCGATCCTCGGCGCGCGCATCGAAGAGATAGCGCTGCCCGACTACGAGGCGATGGAAGCGGCGGGCGCCATCATCCTTCACGCAGAGGCTTTGGCCTACCATCTCGACGACATGCGCAGCCGCTCAGCCGATTACGGGCGCCAGGGCTTCAACAGCCTTGCGGCCGGCGTTGCCGTCACCGGTGATGATGTCGAGCGCGCCCACCGGCTGGGCCGCAAATGGCGCAGCGAAATCGACGCGCTGTTCGCCCGGTACGACGCCATCCTCACCGTCACCACGCTGGCGACAGCGCCGGCGTTCTCGGCGTTCGATGGCGAAAGCCCGGTTTGGACGCCGATGCGCACCCTGCCGTTCAATCTCACCGGTCACCCGGTGCTGGCCCTGCCGATGGGGTTTGCCAACGGTTTGCCGATGGGCCTGCAACTGATCGGCCGCCATGGCGGCGAAGCACGCCTTTGCCGTATTGGTGCTGCCTATGAGGCGGGCACGGATCACTCGGCGCAAAAGCCGGTCTTCGCCGACTGAACTCACAAAAGAAAGCCGCCACATTTTCAGCGGCGGCTTTCATAGCAATACTCTGAAACCGATCAGCCCTTGATCTGCATCCGGTCGAGGCGCAACTGCGCGGCACGTCGATGGCCTTCAAGCCCTTCGCTGGCGCTCTGGCGCACTGCAGGCGGTGCCACCTGCTTCACGCCCTCTTCGGTCAGCCACTGGTGGGTGGCAATCTTGACATACGCACCGACCCACAACCCGCCGGTGTAACGGCCTGCTCCCATCGTCGGCAGCGTGTGGTTGGTGCCCGAGCACTTGTCGGAATAAACGACGCTCGCCAGCGTGCCGATGAACAGCGAACCATAATTGCGCAGCTTCAGCGCGAAATCCTTGGCGTCCTTGGTGTGCACCTGCAGGTGCTCTGCGGCAATATGGTCGGAATAGGCGATCATCGCCTCTTCGCTGTCGCAAACAACGATCTCGCCATAGTCGCGGAACGCCTGCCCGGCGGTCTCGGCGGTCGATAGCGTCTCAAGCTGCTTGTGCACTTCGGCCAGCGTCGCTTCGGCGAGTGCCTTCGACGTGGTGATCAAGCCGACGCGCGTGCGAATGTCGTGTTCGGCCTGCGCCAGCATATCTGTCGCCAGCATCTCGGCATCGCCGGTATCGTCGGCAACGGTGTAGATCTCCGACGGGCCCGCCAGCTGGTCGATGCCGATCGGTCCGAAAATCTGCCGCTTCGCCTCGTTGACGAACGCATTGCCCGGTCCGACGATCTTGTTGACTGCCGGCACGGTCTCGGTGCCGAAAGCCATCGCCGCGATCGCCTGCGCGCCGCCGATCTTGAAGATGCGATCTGCACCTGCAAGGTGGCAGCCGGCAATCATCGCCTTGTGCGCATTGGGCGGCAGGCAGGCAATCACCTCGTCGACCCCCGCGACCTTGGCCGGAACGATGGTCATGATCGGCGCCGACAGCAACGGATAGCGACCACCGGGCACATAGCAGCCAACGCGCTCAAGCGGGATCACTCGATGCCCAAGATGCACGCCCGGCAGCGTTTCGACCTCAAGAGACCCGATCGTGCCCAACTGCGCTTCGGCGAATTTGCGCACATTGGCAATCGCGAACTCGGTGTCGGCACGGGTTTCAGGGTCGAGTTCGGCCAGCGCCTGTTCGCGCTCGGCAGCCGTAACCTCGAACGCTGTCAGATCGGAGTTATCGAACTTGGCGGAGTACTTCGCCACAGCGGCATCGCCATTGGAGCGAACATCGGCCAGCACCTCGGCGACGGTTTCGACAATCGAGCTGGTATCGGTAATCGAGTCACGCTCTGGCGACTTTATCCAGGTGAGGCCGGTAATGCTGGTTTTCGCGGACATGCCGAATGCCTTGGTTTCGTATGCAGACAGTACGGTCGCTTCATTCAAGCCTTCATGGAGAGGTAGAAGCGACATTAGTGGAGTAATAATTGCATACGTTTGCAATTGCGTCCACTGGGCTTTCTCGTCGTGCAAAGGGTGCTGCACCAGATATAGGTGAGGAACCCTTGGTGTGTTCATCTGTTGGCGAAGGAGCAGTGCAGATCCGCACTTGGGGGTATAGAGTGCAAACGTCAGAGGCGAGACGCGGCGAACTGCTGACGGTTGTTGCCGGCTATTGCGGATTGATTGGCTGCGCTGCGGCGATAGTGTCCGATATCGCTGCCATCATCGCTTATCCGCCGCACAATCCGATAGCCGATACGATCAGTGCCCTCGCTGAAGGGCCTTACGGATGGATCCAGGACTGGGGATTGTACTTTTTCGCAGCCGCGATATTCGCCTGCGCTGTCGGGCTCGATCTTAATTTTGGCAGCAAGAGAGTCCTTATTGCGAGGCTTCTGCTTGGTGTGATGTCGCTGGTCATCGTTGCCATAGCAGGCGTCAATCAGGACATGCGTGTCACGGTGCCTGCGTCCAATCTGCACCTCGGCTGCGTACTGGCACTCTATGCCATACTGGTTATCAACAGTGGCCTGCTGGTCTCGCAGATCGCGCGGCTCAACCGCATCTGCGGCTGGCTGATCGGCGGTATCGGCGTGGTCTGGACCGTGCTGGCGCCGATATTCTTCATCGTGCCGACCGAATGGGACGGCGCATACGAGCGTTTTCTCGCGGTGCTTGCGATCGGCTGGGTCTCGACGATCTCCATCGTCCTTATCGGCTATGGAAAAGCCGGCGCGACCATGGTCCCCGACAGCGCCTGACACAGCCTCGCAGCGATTCTGAATGCTGAAGGACCACAGCCTAGCTCGCGGCACCCTCACTGAACGCGATCTGCACCTTTATCGCGCTTGAGCGGTCCGAGGCTGTCTCGAACGCCTTGATGGCCGCCTCAAGAGGTAGGGTATGTGTGATCAGCGGCCGAGTGTCGATCAGACGCTTCTGCATCAGTTCGACGCCGATTGCGTACTCTTCGTGAAAGCGGAAGCACCCTCTGAGGTCGAGCTCCTTGCTTGTGATGGTGAGCATTGGCAGCGACATGTCACCGCCCATTCCAAGCTGCAGGACGATTCCACGCGGCCGCATGGCAGCAATAGCCGCCCGCAACGCCGGTTGCGCGCCGGAGCATTCATAGAGAACGCCGAAATAGCCCTTGTCCGCCGTGTACTGTTCCAATGCGTCCGGATCTTTTGCGGTGTCGTGAACGATATCGGCGCCAGCCCGACGGGCAAAGTCGAGCGCAAGTTCCGACAGGTCCGTGGCAATAATCTCGGCCGCACCGGCCCGTCGTGCTGAAAGGATCGACAGCAGGCCGATCGGGCCACATCCGGTCACCAGGACCCGTTTGCCGAGCAGGTCGCCCGCGCGGCGCGTTGCATGAAGGGTCACGGCCAAAGGTTCGGCCATGGCCGCTTCTCCCGCGCTCAGCCCATCCGCGGGCACGCACTGGCTCGCCTGCGCCACCAGCAACTCGCGAAACGCGCCCTGAATATGTGGGAACGGCATCGCAGAGCCATAAAACCGCATGTTCAGGCACTGGTTCGCCAAGCCTTCTCGGCAATAGCGGCATTCGCCGCACGGGCGCGATGGCGAGACCGCTACCAGCTGCCCCTTGCTCAGCCCCGTCACGCCCTCTCCCAAAGCCTCGACATAGGCCGAAACTTCATGGCCGAGGATCATCGGCTCGCGCAACGAGACCGTTCCGAAGCCGCCATGGTGGTAATAATGCAGATCGGAGCCGCATACCCCACCACGCGCGAGGCGCAGTAGCACTTCGCCCTGTTTCGGGGTTTCTGCCTCGCGCTCTTCGAGGCGAAGGTCTTCGGCAGCGTGAATGACAATGGCTTTCATAACTGCCTGTTACCAGAGCGGCGTTGCGCTCGAAACCGAAACATTGGGCGCCCGGTATAGTTCGATGGCGGACTCAACCGACCTGCCTCGCACTTGTCTTCGGCAAGTCCATGAAATCTTAACACCAGACAGTTGCAATGTTGGTCGAGGATGCTCGAGGTGTGCGCTATGTCTATGATGGAGGGCAAACGGGTCGCAGTGGTGGATGATGATCCACCTATCTCTCCGTCTTTCGCGCTTGCTTGCAGAAGCGGCCGATCGGCTGCCAGCTCGAGTGCTGAACTTGGTCGTTCCCTTTGCGACAGCGGCTTCGCCGGCTTAGTCCACGGCACGTTTAATCGAGGAACGCATGAGCACGGTTGAGGCGCTTCAGGGTAGCGTGTCGCCGCTGCGCGACAAGTTTGCGCAACGCATGCGGCACGATGCTGCCGAACTCGAGACGTTACTATGCGATCCGAGCGTATCCGATTCAGAAAAGCACGAGCGTATACGGTTTCTGGCCCATCGGCTTGCTGGCAGCGCCTCGATTTTCGGATTCGCCGTGGTGGCCGACCCTGCAGCCGAGATTGAGGATGCGATCAACCAGAATGCGTCGGCCTCAAGCGTAGAATTGCTGACCCGGCGCCTGATCGTTCTTATAGAACGGGCGCTCGCTGATTTTGGCTGAACGAGGAATCCGTCGGCTCGATTGTGGCGCTTGCGGCAATCACCATGGCCGCGGATCCGTCCGTCTTGCCTAGCCGAGGAACTGTCGCACTTCGGCTGCCAGTGTCATCGGGTCGAACGGTTTCGAGATCACTCCAGCAGCACCGATTGCACGCAGTTCATGAACCTCATGCACCTGCGCTCGTGCGGTGATGAAGACTACCGGAATCGAGGCGAGCTCTGGATCGGCCTTGATGTGCTTCAGTGTCTCGGGACCATCCATCTCCGGCATCATGACGTCGAGCAGCACGAGGTCGGGTTTCCACTCCGCAGCAAGCGCGATGCCCTCGCGTCCTGACGAACTGGTGCGCACCTCAAGGTCCGCATCGAGCGACAGTGACAGTGAGGCCACCTCGCGCACGTCGTCATCGTCGTCGATGTAAAGTATCTTGTTGCCTGTAGCCACCTTGAACTCCCTGCAGTCGAGGTTACGAAGCCATCTTGAGATGGCGGTCGGCCATGGTTCGGATGGCGGAAATCACCTCATCGTCGCGATGCTTTGACTTAACCAGGACCGCGTCGAAACTGGCATGGTGTGCCTCCTCTGAGGCCGTGACGGCGACGATACTCCCACTCCAATCGGCCGGAAGAGTTGCCAGCAGGTCCAGTCCGTTTCCGTCCGGCAATTCGAGATCGAGAATGATCATATCGATTTCGCTGGTGAGCATGGCGCGGGCCTCTTCCAGCGAGGCTACGGACCGGACATTCAGAACGCCCTGCAAGGCGGTCCTGAGATAGGCGCAGAAATCCTCGTCGTCTTCGATGTGCAAGGCCAGTGGCAGGTTCCTGTCGGTGGCTTCTTCCGGCGCCTGAACGTCGTGGAGTGGGAAGTGGACGAAGAACGTCGTTCCCACGCCTTCCTCGGTTTCAAAGCTGATCTTGCCACCCATGCGTTCCACCAGTTGCCTGGTGATGTGAAGGCCCAGTCCTGTGCCGCCTTTCTTCCGAGTCGCCGAGGCATCGGCCTGGGAGAAGGGAGAAAAGATGCGGCTTGTGAAGGCGCTCGGGATCCCTTGACCCGTGTCTTTGACAAAAATTGTGGCGGCGTTGCCTGAGGCCACAACGCCGACCTCGACTATGCCTTCAGCTGGTGAGAACTTGACCGCATTGGAGATGAGATTGGCCATGATCTGCAGCAGCCGCGTCGAGTCGACGGACGCATGCAGCGGTGTGCTTGGCGTCTTGTCAGCCAGGGCGATCGAATAGTCGCTGGCAAATCCCAGATTCTCCTCGATTGACAGTCGCACGATCTCCGCGATGTCATGCGGACGATTGTCGAAGGTGATCTTGTCGGCATTGAGCTTTTCGAGATCGAGAATGTCGTTGATCAGGAAGATCAAGCGTTCGCTGTTCTTGTAGGCGATGCGCAGCAGGTGCCGCACATTGTCGGGAAGGGTATCGGAAAGCGACCCGACAATCAGTCCTAATGAGCCACGAATGGATGTGAGCGGGGTGCGCAATTCGTGGCTGACATTGGACACGAACTCGCTCTTGAGCGCGTCCATCTGCTTGCGGTCATTAATGTCGAGAATTTGCGAGATGAAGTAAGCCGGCTGTCCATAAATGTCCCGTGCCAGCGAGACACTGAGATTGCCCCAAAGTGCATGGCCATTCTTGTGGATGTAGCGCTTTTCGAGCTGGTAGGTGGAAATTTCCCCGCGAAGCAGTTTTTGCACCAGCTCGATATCGACGCCGAGGTCATCCTCGTGGGTGATCGATTGAAAATCCTTCTCAGCCAGTTCCTCGCGGCTATAGCCGAGAAATTGCACGACTGCTTCGTTTATCTTGAGCCAGCGTCCCTCGAGATCCAGCAGCGCCATGCCGATCGGGGCATTCTCGATGGCATCATCGAGACGCTGCTCGCTAGCGGCGATCTCTCTCGTCTTGAGTGCCACGGTTTCGCGGATTGCTTCTTCGCGCCGTGAAAATGAATGCAGGTAGAAGGCCAGAAGCGCTGTCAGCACGAGCCCGCCGACGACGATCAACAGAGCTTCATTGTTTGCCGCGCCTTGCTCGAATTGCGGGGTGCTCTGCCAGACAATAGTCCACAGCTGCCCGTAAACCGGCAAGGTCTGAACGACTCTGAAGCGTCCTGTCGGATTGGCTGCAGTATTGTCGTTGCTGGAGAAGATCAGCTGCTCTGCATCCACCCGCGACCCGTCATAAATCTGAACATCCAGGGTTTCGCCTTGACTGGAGGTCAAACCATCCATGAACAGATCTGCGATAAACGGTGCATAGACCCAGCCTCTAAAGGCACTGCGCCGCTGCAGGGTGTTGGTCAAGGGGACGCCCGTCTCATAAAGCGGGCGCAAGAATAAAAAGCCAGGGGTTCTGGTCTCGTCCTGAACCAGAAAAATCCGCCGCGTGATCGTCGGCTTACCCGAGTCCCGTGACCATATCGCCGCATCGTACCGGTTTTGTTCAAACGCAATATTGAGTCCCACTGCTTCTTCGTTCGCGGCAATCGGTTCGATGTAGCGTATGATAAAGTTTGCCGGAGCATCGACCTGCGGATGGGGCTGCAGATCAACGCCATCTTGTGCAGCGTCGCGCAGAAAAGCAGCCATGTCTTCGAACGGTACGCTGTCGACAAATCCCATGCCGTTGATGCCCGGCAGGGTCGAGCCGATATTGAGTGTATCGACATAGGCTCGCCATTCCGCCAACGTCACATCGTCGGTAGCTGCGAACAGACCGGCGCCACCGTCGAGGCCCTGCAGGTAGGATTCAAGCCGGAAACTGAGTGAGTGCTGATGATCCAGTGCCAAGCGCTCGAAAGCGTCTAGGCTGCGCTCATAGGCGGCGCTGCTGGTATACTTCCAGGCGTAAAACGTCAGTGCGAGCGGCACGAGAATAGCGAGAAGGGTAGGCAGCGAGAAGTTTGCGACGGCACGTTGCGACCATCTGATCGAGCGAGGGCTCCATGGTGCCAGAAGCGCGAGCGGCAGGACAATCACGACCCCAAGCAGGTCGCCAAGCCACCACGTGGTCCAGTTGGAGGTGAAAAGCGATGCTGGAATGATGCCCGCAAATAACAGCGCACCGACGCCGACCGTCGGCGCGATCAGGCAGCCAAGAGGGCCCACCAGCAACGCAAATCCCGCCAATTGCTTCGTCGCGGTGAAGGCAATTGGTGTGCCGAATACGCGTTTTGAGGCCGCCGATGCGGCGAATGCCTGCAGTCCAGCACCAATCGCAATGGTTCCTGCAACAGCCACACCCGTCCAGTTCTCAATTCTCGGTAGCTGAGCGAGGATACCGCCCGCGTAGAGGTTGACCAGAAACGAGCCGAGCATCACGCCTGGCAGCAGGCGGGGTCCGCAGACAAGAAGTCCTGCAAGGGCTGCCCCAGAGGCGGGCCACAGAACGGTCGCGTAGCCAGGCGGGACGGCGAGTTCAAGGCCGATCACGCCAAATGCCGTGTAAAGCACCAGCATCACCAGATTCGCCAGCCATGCCGGCACGCGCGAAACCTGCGCGCTATGGTCGCGATCAGCCGTGAATGGAAGATCTATATTCATGCTCGGAGTCCAGGATCATCTCATCGAACGACTTGTCGATGCTGCGAGGATGGGTCTTTAGACGACCGAGCTGCAGTCGCGGCGTGATCTGGACAGTACGCCCGTTGAGAGTGGTGGTGCTGGACAGGTGGTAGGACACCAAGTTGCGGAGTTGCTCGATTTCGGCAGCAGTCGGAGTTTTCTCGAAGATGAAGACCGAAACCCTGGTGCCGATCTGGGCAAAATAACCCCCGCTCACCGGCAGGCGGCCGAGCGAATCTATGAAGGAGCGCCGAACTCTCTCGGCCATGGTGTGTCCATACTGGTAGTGCAGTAGCGCGAACTCCTCGAGTTCGACGCGCAGATACATCATCTCTTCGATGCCCTGCTCGCGCTGCGCTTTCAAAAGAGCACTCTTGAGATAGCCGGGTGAGAGCATGCCGATGCCCGACGGCGGAGGGACAAGGGAGGCACCCGCTTCGCTTGCCCGGGTTATCGCGTCATGGATGGCAGAAGCCAGCGCGCCAATATCCAGATGCCGCTTGGGAAGGTAATCTGCAAAGCCGGACTTGAACGCCTGCACCGCGAGCTGCTCGTTGCCCACCCCGGTCAACATGATGATCGGCACCAGGGCCCCGTATTGCTCGCGCAGTCGCTGGGCGAGTTCGAGCCCGTTGGACTGTCCGAGATCATGATCAACGATTATGCAGTCTGGATTATGCACCATATCGTTGGAGTGCAGGTCGACATCGGACCGGCTCCACGCATTAGTGCCATACAAATCCTGCAGCTGCTGGGCGATCTGCTCGGCAAATAGCGTGTCATCATCGAATATGTGGACATGAGTGTTGCGAAGCATGACGAATTCCCAGCCTTAGGCATATCTGCCGAGGCTAGTGGGCATATTCATACGCACTGTTAACAGGGTTGCGCACACCTGTCGTAGAATTACGATTGATTGCCGGTTGAAGTGGAAAAAAACTGTCGTGCCTGCAAGGCACCCCAAGTGTTTAGGCCGTTAAGTCTTCATCAACCACGCAGCAAATGCACAAGTCTTAAGCCGTTAACTTCGCCGTGTGCGCGGCAATGACCTGCTCTTCATCGGTCTTGACCAGCAGAACATCGACCGGACTTGTGTCAGGGGAAAGCCTGGTCGCATTATTGCGGTTTTCCACCTCATCGATCTCGGTGCCGAGCCACGCAAGGCGCTGGCAGACGGCGGTTCGAATCTCGGGGGCGTTCTCGCCCACCCCGCCCGTGAACACCAGCGTATCGATGCCCTGCAGCGTGTTTGTCATGGCTGCAACCTCACGAGCGATGCGAAACGTGAACAACTGGATCGCCTCTGCAGCGTCTTTGCGATCGCTTTCCACTAGCTCTTGCACGTCACCGGAAAGGCCCGAGACGCCCTTGAGTCCACTTTCCCGGTAAAGCGCCTCTTCGAGTTCTGCGACATTCATACCGTCGTGCCGGAGCATATAGAGAAGGATACCGGGGTCGATCGCTCCTGGCCGTGTGCTCATTACCAGCCCATCGAGCGCGCTGAAGCCCATCGTTGTATCGCAGCTCCGTCCCTTCGTAATGGCGCAAAGGCTGGCGCCACTGCCGAGGTGAGCCACCACCATCCGCCGTTCATGCTGTTCCGGTAGTTGGCTAACGATGCTTTCGTAGGACAGGCCATGAAAGCCGTAGCGCCTTAGCCCTTTTTCCTCCCATGCGCGCGGTATGCCATAGCGACTGACGGGCGGGGTGAGGTGGTGATGAAACGAGGTATCGAAGCAGGCGACCTGCTGCGCTCTTGGACAAATCGCGCTCGCCGCATCGATCAGCGCAAGCGCCGGGGGCTGATGCAAGGGGGCGAGCGGCGTCAGTCGGTCGATCGCGGTACGCACGTCCGGTGTGATGACTGCGGGCCCGGCAAAGTCGGGACCGCCGTGAACGACGCGATGGCCGATTGAACAGGGCACTGGCGCGTCAAAAGTGTCTGCCAACCATGCGATAAGCTCTTCAAGGCGGGCTCCGTCATCGGCGCGCAACGGCAAGCTCACATTCTGTGTGCCTTTGACGGAGCGGGCCGAGATCGTGACGCCGTCCTTGCCTTCCAACTGCCCGTGCGCCAGCTCTCGCGGTGCATTGCCGTGCTGAAGGCTGTAATAGCCGAATTTCAGGCTGGAAGACCCTGCGTTGAGCGCCAGTACGGTGTCGCTCACGCCTTTGCTCCCCGCCACTGCCACTCGAGAATTTCGGGCATGTCCTCGCCATGCTCTTTAATATAGGCCGTATGGCGATCGAGTTTTTCTTCCAGCGTGCGCTTCAGCTTTGCGCCGACCTCGCCCTGATCCGGCATCCACTTCAGCGCCGCCAGTGCCAGGTGAAAGCGGTCGATCTCGTTTAGCACTGCCATATCGAAAGGCGTCGTCGTCGTGCCCTCTTCGCGATAGCCGTGCACGTGCAGATTGGCGTGGTTGTGCCTCTTATAGGCGAGCCGATGGATCAGATAAGGATAGCCATGGTGCGCAAAGACGATTGGCCGATCCGTGGTGAACAGCTGGTCGAAATCTCTGTCAGACAGGCCATGCGGGTGACTATATTCCGGCTGTAGGGACATTAGATCCACCACGTTGACGACGCGGATCTTCAGCTTAGGTAGCGCCTCGCGCAGCAATTGCACGGCTGCCAGCGTTTCGAGGGTCGGCACGTCACCGGCGCAGGCCATGACGATATCGGGTTCTTCATCCTCAGCAACTGAACCGGCCCAATCCCACGCCCCGGCGCCGACGCGGCAATGCCGCTCGGTTTCTTCAAGGTTCATCCATTGCGGGGAGGGCTGTTTACCGGCGACAATGACATTCACCCTATCTGTCGTTTGAAGACAGTGCGCGCTCACCCAGAGCAGGGAGTTGGCATCTGGCGGCAGGTAGATGCGGACGATATCGGCCTTCTTGTTGGCGACGTGATCGAGAAATCCCGGATCCTGATGCGAGAAGCCGTTGTGGTCCTGCCGCCAGACGTGAGAGGTCAGGAGGTAATTGAGCGATGCAACCGGCTTGCGCCACTCGAGCCCCTGCGAAACCTTCAGCCATTTGGCGTGTTGGTTGAACATCGAGTCGATGATGTGAATAAAGGCTTCATAGCACGCGAACCAGCCGTGACGGCCGCTGAGGAGATAGCCTTCAAGCCACCCCTGGCACAAATGCTCACTCAGCACTTCCATCACGCGGCCATCATGAGCCAGGTGATCGTCATACGGCTCGATCGGCTCCATCCAGACGCGGTCAGTCTCTTCAAACACGGCATCAAGGCGGTTGGAGGTTGTCTCGTCCGGCCCCATCAGCCGGAAATTGCGCGCTTCGGCGTTCAGCCGCATCACCTCAGCCAGATACTTGCCGAGCGTGCGCGTTGCCTCGCCTGTCGTTTCTCCCGGTCCTGAGACATCGAGCGCAAACTGGTGGATTTCGGGCAGTTTCAGCTCGGCTTTGACGCCGCCATTGGTGTGTGGGCTTAGTCCCATCAGTCGTGACTTGTCCGGCACCAGCTTCAGGATATCGGGCATCGGCCGGCCGGATGGATCGAACAGCTCTTCGGGCCGGTAGCTGCGCATCCACTCCTCAAGGAGCTTTCGATGCTCACCATTCTCGCGTACTTTGCCGATCGGTACCTGATGCGCCCGCCAGAATCCCTCGAGCTTTTTGCCATCGATCTGCTTCGGGGCAGTCCAGCCCTTGGGCGAGCGCAGGACGATCATCGGCCAGCGTGGCCGTTCATTCACAACGCCCTCACGCGCCGCTTTCTGGATCTCATGGATGCGCGCCACGGACCTGTCGAGCGTCTCCGCCATCGCCCTATGCATCGGAGCATGGTCCTCACCTTCGACAAAGAACGCCTCCCAGCCGAACCCGGAGAACATGTCCCTCAGTTGCTGGTCATCGAAGCGAGCTAATATCGTCGGGTTTGCAATCTTGTAGCCATTGAGGTGAAGGATCGGCAGCACCGCGCCATCGTGCTCAGGATTGAGGAACGTGTTGCTGTGCCAGGACGTGGCGAGCGCCCCTGTTTCCGCTTCCCCGTCTCCCACAACGCACGCCGCAATTAGGTCGGGATTGTCGAACACTGCGCCAAAGGCGTGAGCAAGCGAGTAGCCGAGTTCTCCACCCTCATGCATTGATCCCGGCGTTTCGGGCGCCGCGTGGCTCGGCACGCCACCGGGAAACGAGAACTGGCGGAATAGCGTCTGCATGCCTTCGCGCGTTCTCGGGACGTGGGGGTAGATTTCGCTGTAGCTGCCCTCAAGCCAAGTGTTGGCCAACATCCCCGGTCCACCGTGGCCGGGACCGCAGACATAGATCATCTCCAGATCATTCTTGGTGATGATGCGGTTGAGGTGAGTATAGATGAAGTTGAGACCGGGAGTGGTTCCCCAGTGTCCGAGAAGGCGCGGCTTGATGTGTTCGGGCTCGAGCGGCCTGTCGAGCAACGGATTATCCATCAGATAGATCTGCCCAACGCTCAGATAGTTGGCAGCACGCCAGTAGCGTTCGAGCACGTCCATCTCATCATTTGTCAGGCTGGCTGTGTCTATCTGCGCGTTGCTCATCGTTGCTGGCTCCTGTCCGCTTCAGGGACCAATCGTCTCAGCGCGAGGATCGGTTCCAGCTGTAACCGGGGCTAGAGACCTGGCAGCGCAGCCCTCATCACCTCAGCCAGTTGAGCCGCTACCTCGGCTGTATAGGCTGCATCGCGCTGTCGACGATCCCACGCGAGCACCCTACGTGCCACGATAGTCGCAGGACGGCCGCCGAGAACGATCACCTCATCTGCAAGTTGCGCTGCTTCCACGAGGTCATGGGTGACCATCAGCGTCGTGGTCGGCCGGCGCGACCAGACGCTCATCAAGGTCTCGCGCAGGCGCATCGCAGTTTCCTGGTCAAGCGAGGCGAAAGGCTCATCGAGCAGGAGCAGATCGGGCGCCACGGCGAAGGCGCGGGCCAGCGCAGCGCGCCGGGCCTGCCCAAGCGACAGTTCACCAGGAAAGTTCCGCCCCTTGCCCGCGAGCCCGACCCTGTCGATCAGCGAGCCAATGTCGACGCGCTCTTTGTTGGAACCAAGAGCAAGCCTTATATTGTCCTCGACGCTGCGCCAAGGAAGCAGGCGTGGCTCCTGAAAGACGGCGGCGACACGCCCGGAGGGCACCACGATGCTGCCATCGTCCAGAGTTTCGAGCCCTAGGACAAGGCGTAGCAGGGTAGTCTTGCCGCAGCCGGATGGTCCGGTGAGGCAAATCAGCCGGCCGGTGTCGACGCGAAACGTGACCCTCGCGAGCACGTCGACCTTTTTTTCGCCATGCCCGAGCGCCTGGGAGTTTATCTCAACCTTAAGCATTCACGGTTCGCCAGCGCCGAGCGTGCCGTTCGAACGGTTGCAGCAATAGGCCATCGATCGCGAGCATCACCAGAACGAATGCCAGCGCGTAGGCGAGGATTCCGGCGACGTCGAACATCTGAAAATATAGATGCACCTGAAATCCTATGCCGTTTGAGCGGCCCAAAAGCTCCACCACCAATACGATCTTCCAGATCAGCGCGATGCCGGAGCGTGCCGCCGCTGCGTAATAGGGCTGCAGCTGTGGCAGCACGACGTGACGCAGGCGCGCCACCCACGAGAATCGAAAGACCTTGGCCATTTCCGAGTAGAGCGGGTCGAGGGCGCGCGTTCCCTCCCGCAGCGTTGCCGCGACCATCGGAATCTTGTTGACGGCCACTGCGCCGATCGCCGCGGCTTCGGTCAGTCCGAACCAGATATAGGATAATACGATCACCACCAGCGCCGGCAGATTGAGCGCAACGATCAGCCAGGGCAGGAAGAAGCGATCGAGCCGGGCGCGCGCACCGAGCGCCATGCCGATCGCGCCGCCTATGGCCATTGCAAGTACGAACGCAAAGGCAACACGCATCAGCGTCATCGAGAGATGAAACGGCAGGTCGCCATCGGCGGTTTCCGCCAGCATGACCGTAAGCACTGCGCCGGGACTTGGCAGGTAGCGCTGGTCTACGAGAGTTGAGACTATCGCCCAAACGAGCACCAAGGCCGAGAACGACGCCACGAACCAGCCGAGGCGAGCAAGCGGCTCAGCGCGCACCTGCAAGACCCCAGTAGGTCTCGGGGTCGAAAACTCTTGCCCCGCCCACGAGATCCTCGCCACCGATCTGTGCGAGAATCTCATAAAGCAGCGCCGCATCCTGGCGATCTTGCGCCCCGCCCCTGCGTGGGATGCCGTCGCGATAACTGTCGCGTAGCGCCAGGAGCGTTTCACCCTCGTCGCGGATCACACCTGTCTCTTGCAGGCGGCGCCATTCGTCGTCATCGCTCGCAAGCAATTGTTTGGCCGCAGTGGTTGCAGCGATAAAACCCTGGATTGCCTCCGGATTGTCTCTGGCCCAATCACGGCGAAACACATAGCCGAGCATCGACACATTGCCCTTCGCGCCCAGGGCGTATGCCACGTCCTGTGTCCCGATCAGCTCGCGGAACCCCTCGGCCTCAAGCCGGGCCGCGTAGTGCCAGAACGTTAGTACCGCATCCAGCCGATCGGCCTTCAGCATTTCGGACAGCAGCGGCGGCGCCCCGTAGGAGATTTCGTTGGCTTCAGCGAGATCACGGTCAAACCGTTCGGAAGCAAGGCCCTGGAGCAGCAACCAGCTCTTGTCGAGAGGTCCGCCGGCAACGCCGAGGCGCTGGCCGGTCAGGTCCTCGATGTCCTCGAGCGGCGAATCCTGTGGCACCATGAGTGCCGCAGCCGAAGTGGAATAAGGCGTCAGAACGAAGTCTTCACCTTCGCTGCGCATCCGCGAGACCCAAAGCCAGTCGGAGACGATCACGTCGACAGCGCCGGTCTTGAGCGCAATCGCCGTCGCATCTTCGCCCGCGAACGGTACGATCTCGAGCGCGATGTCATGAGCGGCATCCAGCTCGTAGTCTTTCACCGTCGCAAGCTCCCACGCAACGGTGCCGTATTCGAGGATGCCGACGCGCACTTCGGGAACTTTGGATTCCTGAGCCAGAACCAGCTGCAAGCTGGACGCTAGCACAATTGCTGCAATGGCGAGACGGACCATGTCGGCTCCTGTTGGGCGGGCGGCTTCAAGCTATGAACAGCGATGCAGGGGCCGTCAACCGAGGTCGGCCCGTGCTCGTGCCCAACGATCTACCTAGACGTATTTGCGCCAGTTGTGCTCCTCCTTGAAGCCCAACACTTCTCGCGCCTTGCGGTTCGAAAGCGGCGCCTCGTACTCGCCCATCTCACGCGTGATCGGCGTGTTCGGTGCGTACTTGGCCAGGAAGTCCTTGGTCGGGATATCCGCCGTGATCGTATCGTTCACCGCATTGAACACCGTGAACCCGAGCCCATCTTTCTTGACGCACAGATCAACGATCTGGCCGAGATCACGCGCATCGATATAGCTCCAGGCGTTGCGCTTGCGCGTTTCCGGATGCGCTACAAAGCCGGGGAAGCGGTCATATTCATGCGGCTCGATGACGTTGCCGATCCTGAGGGCATAGATGTCGGCACCGGTGCGCATGGCAAAGGCGCGGGCGGTCTTTTCGTTGACCACCTTGCTCAGCCCGTAGCTGTCCATCGGATCGATGTCGTAGTCTTCCTCGAGGGGGAACTGGTGGTAATCCTTGTCACCCTCGGCGAAACAGACACCGTAGGTGGTCTCGCTTGAAGCGATGATCACTTTGCGGATGCCAAGCTTCACCGCCGCCTCGATAACGTTGTAGGTCGATACCGTATTGATCCGGAACGTTTCGTTGTCCGGTCGCCGGAAGATTGCCGGAATCGCGGCGAAATGAACGACCGCATCGATCGGCGCCGGGCCATTGCCAGTCTTCAGGCCCTCCGCGCTGAAATGCATCGACAGCGCGTCGAAAGCCTGCCCGCTATCGGTCAGATCGGTTATCAGCGTGTTAACACGTTTGTCAGGGTGTGGTGCCATGTCGAGATTGAGGATCTCGTGTCCCTGGTCGAGCAGGTAGGGCACGACGTGGCGGCCGGCTTTACCGCTGCCGCCGGTGAAAACAATGCGTTTGCTCATGAGAGTTCCTAATGGTCCCAGTGGGGGCATGCGCGCCGTTGATCAGCCGCATTCCCTTGTCGAGTGCCTCGATGCGGGTAATTTCCGCATCACTCAAAGTGATGTTGCCAGCCGCAAAATTGCTGGCGATCCGCTCTTTCTTGCTGGAAGAGGGGATGATGATCAGTCCCTTCGCCACCAGATAGGCCAATGCGATCTGATCGCTGCCGGCGTTGTGGGTCGCCGCTATGTCTTTGAGCACCGCGTCCCCAAGAACCTTGCCACGCGCCAGCGGCGCATAGGCCGTCACGGGGATGTTCAGCCCCTGGCAGTAGTCGACGATCGGCAGGTTCTGCAAATAGACGTGGCACTCCACCTGGTTGGTGGCGATATGCCGATCGCCAAGGAGTTGCAGGGTCTCGTCGATGTGCATCCTGGTGAAATTGGAAACACCGATGCGCTTGGCCAGGCCGGCGTCGTAGATCTCAGCCAACTGGCTGACATAGGTCTCCAGTGGATATTGATCTTGCGGCGATGGCCAGTGCAGGAGAAGCAGGTCAACCGCCTCGACGCCGAGCTTGTCGAGACTCTCGCGGACAGAGGGCATCATGGCCCCCGGCCCGAAATTGTCGGGCTTGACCTTCGTGGTCACGAAGATGTCGTTCCGTGGGATCGCGCTGTCGCGAATGCCGCGTCCGACATCCGCCTCGTTGTCATAGCCTTGCGCCGTGTCGATGTGCCGATACCCCGCTTCCAGCGCCCAAAGAACGCCGTTGCGCGCATCCTCACCCAGCAATTGCCAGGTGCCGTAGCCTATCTGAGGAATATCACCGACCGTTTTCACCGTCATATCGCGCCTCGCTACTGTTAAAAGCCGGTAACGGCGAAGGACTGGTAGGGGGCCTCGAGTGTTGCGATCTCGTTTTCGCTCAGCTTGAGATCAGCGGCAGCGATTGCGTCTTCGAGGTGCCCCATCTTGGAGATGCCGACGATCGGGGAGGTCACTTCCGGTTTTGCCAGAACCCAGGCCATCGCGATCTGCGCCATCGGTACGCCGCGCTCCTTGGCAACCTGCTCAACAGCTTCCACAACTGCTTTATCGTTGCCGCGCGGCTGCTCGTACATGGTCTTGTTGTGCCGATCGGTCGAGACGCGCTTGGTCTCGGTACCCCATGGACGGGTCAGCTTACCGCCCCCCAGTGGACTCCATGGCAGCACGGCAATGCCCTCTTCACGGCACAGCGGCAGCATCTCACGCTCTTCCTCGCGGTAAACCAGGTTCACCTGGTTCTGCATCGAGACGAACTTGCTCCAGCCGTTGAGTTCGGCTGCGTGCTGCAGTTTTGAGAACTGCCAGGCGAACATCGATGAGGCGCCGATATAGCGGGCCTTGCCGGCGCGCACGACATCGTTGAGCGCTTCCATCGTCTCTTCGACCGGAGTGTTGGGATCGAACCGGTGAATCTGGTAGAGATCGACATAGTCCGTGCCGAGGCGGCGAAGGCTGTTGTCGATCTCGCTCATGATCGCGCCGCGCGACAGGCCCTGTCCATTGGGGCCCGGCCGCATCCGACCGAAAACCTTGGTGGCGAGGACGATCTCTTCGCGCGGGGCCAGATCCTTGATAACCTGGCCGGTAATTTCTTCACTGCTGCCGGCAGCGTAGACATTGGCCGTATCGAAGAAATTGATACCAGCCTCCCAGGCGCGCTCGAACATCGGCTTTGCCTCTTCAAGTCCGAGCACCCAGGGACGCTCGTCGGTGACCTTGCCAAACGACATGCAGCCGAAGCAGATCCTGCTGACCTGAAGGCCGGTCCGGCCCAATCTCGTGATATCCATGTATTGTCCTCCGCTGTAGCGGCTGCGTCTCCGCCCCCGCTGGTGCAAGTCTTGAATGCTGATGAGTGTTGATGCCGCGCGTCGACATTATGAGGTGTTCGCGAGTGAGCCTGCGCCGGTTTTCTTCATCGTTCAAATAGAATATATCGATCGGATTGATCGATGAGCGAGAATAGTCCGATGGAATTGCGCCAGCTCGAATATTTCATTGCCGCCGCAAAGGCCGAGCATTTCACGCGTGCCGCGCGCCGCCTGAATATCGTTCAGTCGGCCCTCTCAAGCGCCATCCGCAGCCTCGAGGAGGAGTTGGGAACGCCTCTATTCGTGCGCACCACCCGCCAGGTGCGGCTGACTGCGGCAGGCCGGACCTTGCTGGAAAAGGCAGAGGCGGTCACGGAGGCAGTGCGCGAGGCGCGCGAGGCCGTAACCGCCATCGCCGAGGCACGCGCCGGAAAACTCAGCCTCGGCACGGTGCAGGGTCTGCCGGCCTTCCTCGATCTGCCGGCCCTCCTTGCCTCGTTCCATGAACGTCACCCACAGGTCGAGGTACGGCTGATACAGGCCGGCTCAGCGCACCTGCTGGAAAAGCTGCGGGCAGGCAAGCTCGATCTGGCGTTTCTTCCCGTATTCGAGCCGCCCTCGGACATCGCAACCACGATCATCGCCTGCGAAGAACTGGTGGTGGTCTGTGCGCCCGAGCATCCCCTTGCACACCGCCAATCAGTGCCGCCACGCGATCTGGCCACGGCGCCGTTTGTCGAGTTTGAATCGGACTGGGGCACCCGCCGGCTTGCGGACGAAGCCTTTGCCAGCGCCGGAATCGATCGGCACATAGCGTTCGAAGTCAGCGACCTCTCGACCATGCTGGAACTCGTCACCCGCGGCCTCGGCATTGCGCTGGTACCAGAATCGGTGGCGGCAAACCGCGCAAATGATCTGGCGCAGTGCCGGCTTGCGGGACCAGAGGCGTGCTGGGAGCTTGTCGTCGCGACGCGCACATCGGCTCGTCAGGAAGCTTTGGTGGGCCGCTTCCTCGACCTTCTCGGGGGCATCAGAGATAATCATGAACTTGAGCAGGACGAGGCGCGCGTGGCCTCCTGAGGGTCGCGCGCCTGCTTTGCCTCAGCGATCCTTGAGGAACTGATTCCAGTCGATCTTGAGGTTATCGTCTTCCTCGCCGACGAAGCTGTTTTCAGGGATTTCCATGCGTTTGGCCTGAGCCGCGCTTGCCTTGGCGTGCGCCTGCGCAAGCGTCGTCAGTACCGAGATATTGCTCATGGAGAACAACTGGCCGAAAGCCAGCGCCAATCCGCCCGCATCGCGCAGCTCAACCATAGCCTCGGGCTCAAGGGCGTTGAGCTTGGATTCGCTGATCCGTCCGACGCCCGCGATGGATTTCTCCGCTTCGCCGTCTTTCACCTTCAAAGGCCAGGTCTCGATCAACTCATGGCGCTGCAGGGCGTCGACCGCGCGTGCACATGCGTCGCCACTGCGTTTCGTCTTGATGAGGAAATCGAGAACCTTCTGGGTCTCTTCCGCCGGCTTGCCCTCTTCATTAAAGAACGAAACGCCGTCTTCGCCGACGCCGAGATCGGTGACGAGACCGCTCGATTCATCGACAACCATCGCATAATTGTCCTGCTTGTCGGTACGTCCAAGCCGGAACGGATAGGCGCGCAGGCTCGCCGGCACGTAAAGCCCCAGCCAGCGCCCATCAGGCGCGACAAACAGGTTTTGCCCAGGCAACAGACCTAGAAGAGCGACGAGCGTTTGCCGCCCTTCGGATTCGAGGAATGCCAAAGGCAGGGAGCGAACAGCCTGGCTCAGTTCAGCGGCGGCAATCGGGACCACGTTGGTCTTGGCGGCGAAGCTGTAGCCGCGTGAACGATTCCACTTCTTGTTGGCGTGGCGTTCACGGGTGACGAGCTGCAGAGGCTGATCCATCCGGTATCCTCGTTTGCTTGTGGTTTAAGGTTTTCGATAACGGCGCAGAGTGGCGAGGGCAAGGCCAGCGGGGTCAGTTAAGAACCCAGCTTGACTGGTCTTCCGCCAGCCAATCCTCGGAATAGGACAGCGTCCAGTCGGCCTCCTGGGCGCGTTTGGTCAAAGCGTCGACGAAAAGGTGCATCGCCCTGCGGCTGATCTCCGCAATCGCCAGAGGGCGCTCTCCGGCGCGGAACTTCAACTCGAAATGGGTCCGGTGCGTTGATACGTCGATATCACTGACCAGCGCGATCTGCGGCTGGCTCTCATGTGCTTCTGCAGTATCGTCGTCCGATGGTTCGGCACTTGTCCGGGGCTTTGCCTGGCGTTCCTGTTCCTCCTGAAGCGCCTGCTGGTGCTCCATGAGAATGACGTCGTTTCGCAGTTCCTCGGGCGCCGATGTGACCGTCGGGCTCGAACGCTTGAGGATGGCGCCAAGCCCGTTGATCAGCCTGCCGGTCATGCGTCGCGTCAGCAGCAGGATAACCCGCTCGCCGTCGGCATCCCGCACCCCGAGCGCAATGCGATCCTCGCCGGGATTATAGACGAGAGAAAGCTTGGATACGGTAATCGGCAGCGTCATGCGTACTCTTCGCCCTCAGTTGATGACCGCCGGGGCGGCGTTTGTATCGACCCTTTCTGAAGAGCCGCTGATGTCGAGAAACTCCTCAATCAGCGCACGAAGCGCCTGATCGTTCCCCTCGCCGACCAGGATGCCGATCTGTTCCAACAGCGGATCGAGCTGTGTTTCCCGCGCGCCGAGACGCTTGGCCTTGAAGATCTTCGGGTGCTGCGTGGCTGCCGCCGAGGCCGGATCGTAGTAAAGGCTTTCCGAGAGCTTTTCTCCCGGCCGGATGCCGGTTTCGCGGATTTCAATATCCCCCGTCGGGTTGTCCTCGCTCCTGACGCTCAATCCCGCCAGTCGCACCATATTTTCTGCAAGATCGCGAATGGCCACCGGCTCGCCCATATCAAGCAGGAAAATCTCGCCGCCATCAGAAAGCGCTGCGGCCTGAACGATCAGTTCGGCGGCTTCGCTGATCGCCATGAAGTAGCGCGTCATACGGTGGTCTGTCAGGGTAATCGGCCCGCCCTTGGCGATCTGCTCTTTGAACAGCGGCACCACGGAGCCGGTGGAGCCAAGAACATTTCCGAAGCGGACCGCGAGGAAACGCTGCGGCTTGCCGTCGGCCTCGCTGCGGTCGGACAATTTGCGTATGATCAGTTCGCTGATCCGCTTGGTCGCCCCCATGATGCTCGATGGCCGGACGGCCTTGTCGGTCGAGATCAGCACGAACCGCTCGACGCCGGCCTCCAATGCGGCTTCAGCGACAATCTTTGTGCCGAGCACATTGTTGCGCACACCTTCCACCACATTCGCCTCAACGAGCGGTACGTGCTTGTAGGCCGCGGCGTGAAATACCACCTCGACCGGCCATTGCGCGAAGATGCCGGCAATGCGCTTGGCATCGATCACGGACCCCAGAAGCGGGATGATCTCGAGGTCTGGCATCAGCCCACGCAGCTTGCGGTCGATCTCGTAAAGCGCGAACTCGCTGGCCTCGAGGATGATAAGGACCTTCGGCCCATTGGTCGCAACCAGCCTTGCGAGCTGCGAGCCGATCGACCCGCCTGCACCTGTTATCAGAATCGTCTTGCCGGCAACGACCGTCTGCATCAGCGCCGGGTCGGGGGCGACATGCGAACGACCGAGGAGATCCTCGATATCGATCTCTTTCAGCTGGCTGATGGTATATTTGCCGGCGGCAAGGTCGCTGATCGAGGGCAGAGTGCTCAGCCGCACCGGAAGCTCCGCAAGGCGCGTCGAAATTTCCAACCGCCGCTGCGAACTGGCAGACGGGATGGAAAGAATAATGTCAGTGATGTCGAAATTGGCGATCAGCTGCGCCAAATCCTCAGCGCGGTAGACCCGGCGTCCCACCAGGTCCTGGCCGCGAAGGCTCAGGTCATCATCGACAAATCCGACAACCGATCTGTCACCGGCAGCGTCGAGTGCAATGGCAAGCTGCGTGCCGGAGCGGCCCGCTCCATAGATCAGCGCGCGGCGCTGTCCCGCCGCCGGCACAGGGCCGGCAAAAAAGGCTTTTGCTGCAAAGCGGCTGCCAGCAATCACCACGGTGCCGAGCGCCCAGTAGATGACTGGTATGGAGCGTGGCACACCCTCCGCGCCGGACATTTCGGCGAGAAAAATCAGCGCCATCCAGCCAATCGCAGCGGCGCTCATCGCCTTCAGGACGGTCCACAGCGCCTTATCCGGCAGATAGCGCAGGATGGCGCGGTAAAGGCCGAGCCGCACGAAGAACGGAATGGCCAGCACCGGTGCCAGCAGCATGAAGAACAACTGCCAGCCATTTGGCTGAAACAGCGTGCCAAGCCGCAGCGAATACGCGCACCACACCACCAGCAGCAGCGCCAGGCAATCGAACGCGACCTGCAGCATGCGCTTTTGCGGGCGCGTCAGGCGCTCGAAAAAGCTACGGATTCGATCAACCATTCTCGTCCTGTCCCGCTCCGCCCAAAATAGCGATCGCTATGCCAGTACCGTATAGTAGCGCCACGAGCCAAAGGCCGACGCTCTCGAACTGTCCTACGGCATAGGCGCAGGGCAGAACAATGCCGACATTGATCGCAGTCGCCGTCAGCGTCACCGGGCGGGCGCCGCCCCAGCGCCGCGAAAGTCGCTGATAAAAATGGCTGCGATGTGCAGCGGCCGGTGAATGACCACGCAGAAGCCGACGGGCCAGCGTGACGCTGGCATCGATGACAAACACCGATGCCAGTGCGAGGCACTGGCCGAGAGAAAGCCACTCAGCCGCAAGAGCGCACAGCGCCAGCGCCGCGAGACCGAGCGCCAGGAACAGGCTTCCGGCGTCTCCCATGAAAATTGTCGCCGGTGGCCAGTTGAACAGCAAGAAGCCGAGCGTCGACAAGGCGATCACCGCAAAGCCGAAGAACAGCGGCTGGGCATAGGCCTCCGGCACTTGCAGCCACGCCAGAATCATGGCGCCGCCCGCCATGAAGAGAGCCTGACTTGCCGCCAGACCATCGATGCCGTCCATGAAATTAAAGAGGTTTACCCACCACAAGAGCACCGGTAATGCCGCCGCGAGCACGATGAGTAAGGAGAGGGAGCCGAAAACCTCAGTTGGAATTGCCGGCACCAGCATAGCCGCGACCAAAGCGCATGCGCCGAACTGAATCACGAGCCTGAGGCGCGCGGAGAGCGGGGAGCGATCGTCCATGAACCCGAGTACCGCCAGCGCTCCACATGCAACGCATAGCACCGCCGCCTGTTGAAAACCGATTGCCCACAATATTCCCCATCCGCAAAGGCTGCCGGCAGCGATGCCAACGCCACCGCCGGTCGGCGTGGGCGCCTTGTGCGATGAGCGTTCGTTGACGCTTGCGATCATCTTCAGGGCCACGGCATGCCGGCGTACCAGCAGCACCGATGCGATGCTGACCAGCAGGGCAAGTCCACAGGCGAGAAGCGCGGTCTGCACGACGTACTCCTGCCGTCAGGCTCGCCCGAACACGTCCTCGATGCGCACGATGTCATCCTCGCCGAGATAGGCGCCAGTCTGGACCTCGATCAACTCGAGCAGAATCTTGCCGGGATTGGCCAGCCTGTGCGTGCACCCCAGAGGCAGGTAGATCGATTCGTTTTCGGTGAGCATCGTCACGTCGCCATCGATCGTCACCTCGGCAGTCCCGCGCACCACAATCCAGTGCTCCGCCCGATGATGATGGCGCTGCAAGGACAGCTGCATGCCGGGTTTGACGAACAGCCGCTTTACCTGGAAGCGCTCGCCCGAAAGGATGGAAGAATATCCGCCCCAGGGCCGATAGGCCGTCTTGTGAATCTCGGTCAGCGCCTGCGTGTTCGGGTTTGCGCGCAGCGTCTTGACCAGAGGCCCGACCTTTTGCGCCTCGCTCAGCTTGCCGACATAAACGGCGTCTTCGCTGGCGATCACAGCAACATCGTCAAGACCCTCGACCACGACATGCGCCTTGTCGGTGACGACCAGCATGTTGCTGGAATTGGAAAGCGTTGCCTCGCCACGGCTGACATTTCCGGCTTCGTCTTTATCCCCGAGTTTCCACACTGCGTCCCAGGCACCGAGATCCGACCACGCGAAACTCACCGGCACGACTGCCGCATGCTCGGTCTTTTCGAACACCGCATAGTCGACCGAAATGTTGGGAGCCTTGGAGAACGGCTCCTCGGCAAGCCGGACAAAATCGAGATCGACGCGTGAGTCTTCGACAGAGCCCAGCGCTGCCGCGTAGGTGTCCGGCGATAGCCGCTGGCACTCATCGAGAAACACTGAGGCCTTGATCATGAACATGCCGGAGTTCCAGGTGAATCCGCCTTCCGCAAGCATCGCCTCGGCGCGTTCCAAATCCGGCTTTTCGATGAAGCGCGCAACCTGATACACCCCGGCGCCGATCGAAGCGCCATTCTGGATATAGCCGTACCCTGTCTCCGGCCGCGTCGCCGTGATGCCGAAGGTCACCAGGTGTCCGGCGCGGGCCGTTGCCGCAGCCATTTCGACAGCCTGCCAATAACTCTCATCCGCATCGACTGCGTGATCCGACGGCAAGACATGCAGCACCGCTTCAGGCCCGGCCTCGCGCATGGCGTAAGCTGCGGCCGCGGCAATTGCCACGGCGGTATTGCGTGCGACCGGCTCGAGGATGGTGCCCATCAAGTCTTGGCCGAGTTCCAGCGCCTGCTCGGCGACAATGAACCGGTAGTCGCTATTGGTCAGCACCAGTGCCGGCGTATAGCGCCCCTTATCGGCAACGCGCTGCAGCGTTTGCTGAAACAGCGTTGTCGGCCCGGTCAGCTCGATAAATTGTTTTGGCCGCGCCGAACGGGACATCGGCCACAGCCTCGTGCCCTGTCCGCCCGCAAGTATCACCGGAACAATCGGATCGCTCACCGTTCACACCACCCTTTTAATTCTGTTCATGCTCAAGCACCGCCGCGCGCGCCGTTGCAAGGCCCCACATAAGCAGATCATCCGCTTCCTGCTGGCTGCCGCTTTCTGTGTAGCAGCGCAATTCCGGTGCATTGCCCGAGGCGCGAAAATGCACGATGTCACCGCTCGCAAGACGCAGGCGCACACCATCCGTCATATCCATATCGGCGACTGGCCCCCGCGCGCCGACCATGGTGCGCATGGCCTCCGGATCGGCGGTGAGTTTAGCCAGCCAGGCACTGCTTGCTGCTGACGGAATCTGCTGCAAACGGTCGCTCGCCGTGTACCGCGATGGCAGCGACGCCACGATGTCCGCCAGCGATTGGTTGCGTTGCCGCGACAGGCTCAGCACTGCAATGATTGGCAGAAGCGCATCACGCGTCGGCAGGGCAGAGAAATCGCTTGTGTCGGAGCCGAGCAGCACCCCGCCATTGGCCTCGAAACCGACAACAGGCGCCAGGGCTTCGCCGGCCGCGAGTTGCATGCCGCCAATGACAAAGGGTGACCCGACACGTGTTCTGTGAACGCTCTTGAACAGGCCAGAAGCCTCGATCGCGGTGCTCGAGGTCACGGGTGTAACCACTGCTTCAGCGCCGAGCCGCTGCGCCGTCAGAAGCCCGACGATATCGCCGCGCAGAAACCGCCCGGTTGCGTCCGAGATCAGCGGCCGGTCGGCATCGCCATCGGTCGAAACGATGGCATCGAGTGCCTGTTTCTCGGCAAAGGCCTGTGCGAGCGCGGTGTCTTCAGCGCGCAGTGCTTCGGTATCGACCGGAACGAAGCTATCGGCGCGTGCCATTGGCAGGCAGGTAGCCCCCAAAGCCTCGAGCACCGTGACCATCAGATCGCGCGCAACAGAAGAGTGCTGATATACGCCGACCGTAAGGCCCGCGAGCGACCACGTTGAGTTAAGGCCCGAATAGCGCTGTGCATAGCGGTCGAGCGCCGCGCCATCGGCTTGGGGAAGATCGACACTTGCCGGTTCCGACTCATGGGTTGCCAGCGATGCCGTGATGCCCGCCTCATCGGCCTTTGTGATCTCGCCTTGCGGCAGATAGAACTTCAGGCCGTTGCGGTCATCCGGGATATGGCTGCCCGTCACCATGATCGCCGGCAGGCTTCGGGTTTGCGCTTCAAGCGCCAGGGCAGGGGTCGGCAGCGTCCCGCAATTGATGCTTGCAACCCCAACGCGCGCCAGCCCCTGCGCGCAGGCGCGAGCAATCTGCGGACTGCTGGCGCGTAAATCCTGCCCGATCAGGACCGCCTCGTGCAGCGAACCTGTCGCCTGTTGGAGATGTGCGACGAATGCCTCGGCATAGGCCGCACAGGTCGCATCGCTCAACTCCGTCACGAGCCCGCGCAATCCACTGGTGCCGAATTTGAGGCTGCCCGTCACGCCTTGGCCTTCCCAAGCTTGGTTTCAGTGGCGACACTAATCCTTGATCGGTCTTCCAATGACAAGCGCTCTACCGCCAAAAAAACACTGGCTTTGGCGGTTTGCGGCGCGTGTTGCCATGCTGCGGCAAGCCCGATAGACAGGGCCAGCTTCGAGACTGGACCGCGCGCATGGACAACAGCACCACCCCGAACCGATCCGAACAGGCTGACGCGCCGAATACCGGCGCCGGGGCGGGACTGAAGGTCGAAGAAATCCTGGCGCGCGTTCGTGCCGAACTCGACTCTGAGCCGCCGGCCCGTCGTGATCCGGTGGCCGCCGGGGTCAAGCGCAGTCCGCGCGCCGATGCGATCGTCATGCCGGCCCTGCCGGATCCGGATGCGGAGCCTGCACCAGAGGCAGGCCGCAAATCTTACAAGCTCGATGATTTCACCGGCCTCGACGAGCGCAATTTCATGCGCGCTGCCTACCGCGTGGTTCTGGGCCGCGAAATGGACAAGACCGGCGAAGCGCACTACCTCGCCGGCCTTCGCTCGGGTCGGCTGAGCATGGTGAACATCCTCGGCGCGCTGCGCTGGTCAGCCGAGGGACGTGCGCGTGGCGTGCAGATCGATGGGCTTTTGCCCGCCTATGTGCTGCAACGGCTTCGCAGCATCCGCGTCGTCGGTCGGGTTCTCGCGCCGTTCGTCGAATTGCTGATGCTGTCGCAGACCATGCGCCAGATGAATCAGCGCATTGCTGCCGCCAATCTGCGCCATCGCGATCTGGTCGAGCACCTGGTGTCGACGCACTCCGCAATGCGGCGCAGCCTGATGAAGTTCGATGCTGATATCGCCCAGCTCGACAAGGATACCAGCGCCACGCGCGGACTGGTCGATGGTGGGGCAAAGCTCGAGATTGCTGCTGCGCGTCAAGAGATGCTCGAGCAGGCAAGGGCACTGTCTCGCGCGATTGCCGAAGTCGGCGAGGCGAAGCCTGAAACTGCCGCACTCTCCCCAGCCGCCGATGCACATGCGCTCGATAGTCTCTATGTCGCGTTCGAGAACAAGTTCCGCGGTTCGACGGACGAGATCGCCAAACGCGTTCGGCGCTATGTGCCGATGTTTACCGGGCTTGCGCCTGTCGCCGCCGGCGAGGTTGTGCTCGATATCGGCTGCGGGCGTGGCGAGTGGCTGAGCGTCCTCACCGAGGCCAATGTGCGCACCCGCGGGCTGGATCTCAATGTTGCGATGGTCGAGGAAGCGCGTCAGCGCGGACACGACGTGGTGGCCGGAGACGCCATCGCGTACCTGCAGCAGCAACCGGGCGAGAGCCTCGCTGGCGTCACCGGCTTTCACATCGTCGAGCATCTGAGCTTTTCGCAGCTGGTCGCTCTTCTCGATGCGGCCTATGCCGCGCTCAAGCCGGGCGGCGCTATTCTGTTCGAAACGCCCAACCCGGAAAACCTCGTGGTTGGCGCGTGCACCTTCAATTACGATCCGACGCACAACAAGCCCTTGCCGCCGGATCTGCTCCGCTTCCTCGCAGAAGCGCGTGGGTTCGAAGCCGGGCGGATCGTCCGCAACGAGAACGATTGCCAACTCGATCGGCCTGAAACCGGTTTTGCGCCGACCGAGGTCAATGACTGGTTCCGCCAGCCTGCCGATTATGCGCTGTTCGCGCGCAAGCCGGACGCAGCGGGTCAGGTCTGATGCGGGTCGGCGTTGCCACTGTCTATACGCCCGGAATTTTCGGCGGCGCCGAGTTTCACGCCGAGAACCTGATCGACGCCATTCGCGACGCGGGACACATGGTCCATCGCATCGCGCTGCCGTTTCAGTATGATCCGCCCGAGGCCTCGGGCCGCGCGCTCGAACTATGCGAAAAGGTCGATTTTTCGCGCTATGGCGGCGGCCAGATCGATACGTTGATCTGTCTTAAGTTCCCCAGCTACGTCATCGGTCACCCCAACAAGCGTGTCTGGCTGCTGCACCAGCACCGCGCCGCCTATGACCTTTACGATACGATTTTCGGCTGGAAGCGCGGGCGGGCGACAACCGATGCGGTCAGAAAGCGGATCATCGCTGCCGACAATAAGGCGCTGGGTGCATTGCCAACGGTGTTCACCAATGCCGGGCGCGTTTCCGAGCGCCTCAAGCGCTATAACGACATCGACTCAACGCCGCTCTATCACCCGCCGCCGGATGCCGGGATTATCAGCTCAAAACCGGCGCTCCCGTACATCTTTGTGCCGAGCCGGCTTGAGGTCCTGAAGCGCCAGGATCTGCTGCTCAAAGCGCTGGCCCGCACCAAGCAACCGATCCAGGCGATCTTTGCCGGCGCCGGCTCAATGCAGCGCCAGTTCGAGGAATTGGCCAAGGGCCTTGAGCTGATGGACCGCGTCAAGTTTCTAGGTGCCATCCCGCGCGCCGAAATGCTCGAACTGTACGCCAACGCGGCGGCGGTGTTCTTCGGCCCTGTCGACGAAGATTACGGCTACATCACCCTCGAGGCCATGCTGGCGCACAAACCGGTCATCACCTGCACCGATTCAGGCGGACCGCTTGAATTCGTCATCGATGGGGAAACCGGTGTCATCAGCGAACCGCAGCCGGCAGACTTGGCCGATGCGCTCGACAGGCTGATGGCGGATCCTGCTCGCGCTGCCGAGATGGGCGAGAATGGCTATCAGCGCTATCGTGCGCTCGATATCTCCTGGAACAATGTCGTTGAGACGCTGCTGGCACCGCAGCCGGCGCTCGCCACAGCAGCGGGCGCACCATGAAGATCGCCATTGTCATCCCGCACCCGGTGCCGCTGGCCCTTGGTGGCGCCGAGAACCTGTGGTGGGGCCTCCAAAAGCACCTGCACGAGAATACCGAGCATTCGTGCGACATCGTCTCGTTGATCTCGCCGGAAGGCTCGTTCTGGGAATTGATTGATTCCTATGAGGCGTTCGCCGAACTCGATCTCAGCGCCTACGATCTGGTGATTTCCGGCAAGTATCCGGCCTGGATGGTCGAGCATCCCAATCATGTTGTTTACCTGCTGCACCGACTGCGTGGGCTCTATGACACCTATCGCGGCGATCTACGCGTGCCCGAGCATCTTGGCAGCAAGCCGGTGCGTAGCCTGCTCGACTGGATGGCCGAGACCGACCCCGATATCGAGCGCGTTACAGAGCTGATTGCACGCGTTAGGGCCCTTCGCGAGCGTGACCTGCCCGAAGAGCTGTTCGCCTTCCCTGGCCCCTTCATCCGCCAGATCGTTCACTATCTCGATGATGCGGCGATGGCACCGAAGCGCATTCGTCGCTACGCGGCCAACGCTGCCAACACCGCAGGGCGCGACCACTATTTCCCGGATGGGGTGCCGGTGCTGCCGCTGCACCATCCGCCGCATCGCACGGACTATTACTGCGAAGACGCCCGCTACTTTTTCACCTCCAGCCGGCTCGATGGCGCCAAGCGGTTCGATCTGATCATCGAGGCGATGCGCCATGTCGATGGCGACACTGAGTTGCTGATCGCTGGTACCGGCCCTGATGAAGAGCGGTTGAAGGCTCTCGCCGCCAACGACAAGCGCATCCGGTTTCTCGGCTATGTCGCCGATGACGAGATGCCGGGGCTTTATGCCAATGCCCTCGCTGTGCCGTTCACGCCCTATGATGAAGACTATGGCCTGATCACGGTCGAGGCGATGCTGAGCAGCAAACCGGTGGTCACGACTTCGGATGCCGGTGGCCCGTGCGAGCTCGTGCGTGACGGTGAAAACGGCTTTATCACCGCGCCAGACCCTGCCAGCATCGGCGCGCGTCTTTCAATGCTTGCGGCGGACCAGAAGCTGGCCAAACGCATGGGCGCCGCCGGGCGCGATGCAGTGGCCCACATTACCTGGGAGAACGTCGCCGAAGCGCTTCTTGAGCAGGACGATGCCATTGCGGCGCCAGCGGTGGTGCAGCGCCGACGGCCCAAGCTGACGATCGCCAACACCTTCCCCGCAGATCCGCCACGAAGCGGCGGCCAGGCGCGCGTTTTTCACCTCAACCGTCATCTGGCGCGGGTGTTCGATATCGACATCGTTGCGCTGTGCTCAGGCGATACCGCCCCATCGCGCCGGCTGATCGCCCCGGGGCTGGTGGAATACTGCGTGCCGCACAGCGAGCGGCACGTCGAAAACCTTCTGGAACTCGGCCGCCACGTTGAGGGGGCACCGATCGATGACGTCACCGCGTTCGAGTGGTGGCGGTTGACGCCGGACTATGTGCAAACCCTCGAAAGTTCGGCCTTTGCCGCCGATGCGATGATCGCCTGCCATCCGTATCTGGTTCGCGCCATCCGCCACACAGCACCCACGCGGCCGATGTGGTATGAAGCGCACAACGTTGAACTAACGCTCAAGCAAAAGATCCTTACCGGTTCTGCGGCGCCGCTGCTGCCGCTGGTCGAGAGCGCTGAGCGCGAAGCCTGGCTCACCGCCGAACGCGTCTACGCGTGTGCGGATCGTGATCTCGAAGAGTTCGCGCGCCTTTATGGTCCGACCCGGGCGCGCCAGCATCAGGTCCCCAATGGCGTTGCGCTCGAAACCATGCCGTATTTCGCGCCGGCCAAGCGCAAGCGTTTGCGCGACGCTGCCGGTTTGCCGAGCAAGGTCGTCGCACTGTTCGTTGGGAGCTGGCACGGCCCGAACGTCGAAGCACTGCAACTGATCATCGATGCCGCCGCCGACATACCGTTTGTCGATGTGATGGTGATGGGTAGCGTTTGCATGCCCTTCATGAAGCGGGAACTGCCAGCGAATATTCATCTTCTGGGCGCGGTTGATGACCAGACCCGCAACGCCCTGTTGGCCAGCGCCGATGTGGCGTTGAACCCGATGCTCTCCGGCTCCGGGACCAACCTCAAGATGCTCGATTACTTTGCGGCCGGCATTCCGGTGATCTCGACGCGGTTCGGCGCACGCGGTCTTCTGGCGCAGCCGGACACGCACTATGTCGAGATGCAGCCGGACGGTCTGGCACAGGCGATCGAGCGTTTCGCCGAGGTGGATCGAGAAGCATGCGAGGTAACCGTCAGCGCTGCGCGTCGGCTCGTTGAAGCAGAGTACGACTGGAAGATCATCGCCGAGCGTTTTCTTCAGGAGCTCGAAGCAACCGGCTTCCCCGTGCCGCGCTAGGTGCTGATGGCTTTGTCGGCGCCGCGGACCACGTCCACTGTGGTGGGAATGTAGGTCTTCCCGTCGAACGGCTCTCCTAGGTTTACGACCGTGAAGATCATCGCCAGGTCGCGCCATTCGTAATTATCGACGAGATGGCTTTCTCCGCCCGAGAGCGCCAGCGACACCGAGTAATTGCCGGGGCCGAGATTGGCATCGAACCGGAAACCGAAGCTGAACGTCTCGCCCTCGGTGACATCGTCTATGCTCTGGTCTGCAAAGAACGTGTTGGTGCCGAACATCGTCTGGCCCAAACGGTCCTTCAGCGCAAAACCGAGCACCAGCTTTTCAAGGTCGGCATGCGCCCGCGCCGTCACCCGCAACTCGACGGGCTTGCCGACCGCCACGGTTTCGACGGCAGTGCCGTTACTGTCGTAAAGGGCGACGGACTCGATGCGTGCGCGCCGATCTCCCGAGATCGTCTGCACACGACCTGACGGATGGGCGATCGTTTCGATCTCCTCGCCTTCTTTCGCCGCGATCAGCGCATTGTAATAGTCCAGAACCTCTTCCGGCGAGCCGTCCTTCGCGACCTTCCCGGCTTCGAGCAGGATTGCGCGGTCGCAAATGCTCTGCAGCGCCGCTTTGTCGTGCGACACAAGGATCAGCGTCGTGCCCTGTTTCCGGAACGAACGGATCCGGTCGAAGCACTTGTATTGAAAGTACGCATCGCCCACCGACAGCGCTTCGTCGACGATCAGCACTTCCGGTCTAAAGGCCGTGGCGACGGCGAAGGCCAGGCGCACCTGCATACCGCTCGAATACACCCGGATCGGCTGCTCGAAATAATCGCCGAGTTCGGCAAAATCCTCGATCTCGGCGATCACGCCTTCGATCTCGGACTGATTGAATCCCATCATGCCGGCTGCCTGAAAGGCGTTCTGGCGTCCGGTGAACTCCATGTTGAAGCCCATGCCAAGCTCGAGGATGGCTGAGATCCGCCCGTTGACGGCGATGGTGCCAGTGGTCTGGCGCATCGTGCCGGTGATCAGCTTCAAAAGCGTACTTTTGCCAGCGCCGTTGCGGCCGACAATGCCGACAGCCTGTCCCGGCTCAACGGCAAAATTGATGTCGCGCAGCACCCAGCGCTCCTCGCTCGGCGCCATCGAAATTCCGCACAGGCTGAGAATGCGGTGCATCTCGCGCTTGTAGCGGCGGAAGGCCTTGCCAACACCGCTGACTGTCAAAACCGGCGCCGTCACAGCACATCCACCATTTCTGCGCTGGCCCGGCGAAACAGCATCAGCGCCAGGGCTAGCAGGCCGACCGCCAAAACACTCAGCCCCAACAGTGCCAGCGGCTGAGGCGGCAGGCCATAAAGGAACGTGCGGTGGTAACTGTCGAGCACCCAATACATCGGGTTGAGCATCAGGATCGGGCGCACGGATTCCGGCAGGATATCGACCATGTAGACGATCGGCGTCATCCAGAAGCCGAACTGCAGGGCAATGCCGACGATCTGGCCAACATCGCGCATGAAAACGTTAAGGACCCCCAGCGACAGCCCAAGGCCGGCCGCGCCTGCAGCGGTGATCAGCGTCAGGAGCGGATACCAGGCAATCGCCGGCAACGGATCATGGCCGAGCAGCACATAGGCCAGCACCACGAGGCCGAAAAACACCAGATTGTTGATGACCGATGAACCAACGACGATGATCGGCAGGACGATGCGCGGGAATGCGATCTTCTTGAGCGCTTCGGCGTTGTCGAGAAAGATGGTGACGCAGCGGTTGATCACTTCGAGGAACAGGAACCAGCCTGAGAACCCGGCGAGCAAGTACAATGAGTACGCGAACCGGTTATCGATCCCCGGCAGGCGCTGCGTCATCAGTGCCGACAGGATGAAAGCATAGATCGCCACCTGTGCCAGTGGCACCAGGATGATCCACAAGAAGCCCAGCCGGCTGCGGGCGACGCGGGAGCGAAAATCACCCTGTATGGATGCGAGAATGAAGTAGCGATATCGCCAGGCGGCACTGGCAAGTGAATTCAGCATGAAGGCTCCGCTCTGCGCGCCGGTTCGCGCCGACCTCTACTCCAAACGTGTGCCGAATGCACCCGCTTCATTGTCGCGTGGTGCGATACCACTGCGCGGTGCGTGCCAGCCCCTCGTCAAGACTCGCAGCCGGGTGCCAGCCGACGCTGTGGCTAAGGCTGGTGCTATCGAGCATCAGTGGCGCCAGCAAGCGTTCGACTTCCGCGGTCTTGCCGGTAACCGTGCCAGCCATCTCGATCAGGCGCGGTGAAACCGGGAACAGCCGAACGGGCACCCCGAGCGCCGCGCCGATGCGCTTCAACAGGTCCGGCAGCGTCACGTCCTCCTGGTCGCTGACGTTGAAAACCCGGTAGCCCGTGGGCTGCGCTGCCAGCAGGGCATCGATCGCCGAAGCGAGGTTGTCGAGCCCGAGATAGCTGCGCCGCGCGCTGATGCTGGCAAAGGGGAGCGGGAGGCCACGCCCAATCAGCCGGAACAGCGACAGCATCCGCGCCTTGACGCCGGGGCCATAGCACAGCGGGAGCCTGAGGGTTGTGATCGCCAGAGGTGTTCGTGCGCCTAGCGCCTGAAGCTGCTCTTCTGCTGACTGTTTGGAACGGCCATAGGCATCGTCTGGTGCCAGCGCGTCTGTTTCGCACGCGCCGGCTGCTGCCGCCGAAGGGGCGTAGACCTTGGAACTGCTCGCGAAAATGAACTGGCTGACGCCTGAAGCTGCGGCCATGTCGGCCAAGGCTGCTGTCGCGCGCGTATTTGTTTCGAAGTATGGCGCCTCATCATTGGCCATCGCCGCTGTGATGTGCGCCCGGCCGGCGAGATGCACCACCGCATCGCACCCCTCGATATGAGCTTGCCATATCGGGTCGCGCGCAAGCGGCAACCGATCGCGTGGTGCCCGTACGATCCATCCGGCAGCCTCGAGCGCCGGAACGACCGCCGAACCGGCAAAGCCGCTTCCGCCGGTGACAAGAACTGTGCGGGTCACCGGCGTTCCTCGATCACCCGCCGATAAAGGCTGACATAGTCATCGATCATGGTCTCGGCGCGAAACAGGTCTTCGGCGCGCGCCCTTGCGGCGGCGCCAAAGCGGCTGCGCATCTCAACGTCGCCATCGAGGCGCTGCATGGCTGTGCCCAGCGCATCGGCATCTGCCGGCGGAATGACGATCCCGGTTTGCCCATCAATATTGATATAGCTGGTGCCGGTCCCAAGCTCGCAGCTGATCATCGGCTTGCCGGCGAACGCCGCCTCAAGCAGTGCCACTCCAAAGGCCTCGGAGCGCAACTGCGATGGGAAGACGAACGCCTGAGACAGCGCCAGCAAAGCGGCCTTGTCGTCGTCACTGACGCGGCCAAGCAGGTGCACATTCGTCCCTGCCAGTGCTTTCAGGTCAGGGTCGAGCTCGCCCTGACCGGCAATCGCGACCGGTAGGCCGGTTGTCTTCGCTGCGCGCAGCAGAAATTCAATACCCTTGTAATAACGCGGTGCACCGACAAACAAAAAGAACCTATCGCCAAGGCGCTGTCGCCAACTATCGAGTGTCGCCGGATCAGGCGGCGCACCGGCACCATCAAGCCCGATCGGGATCACAGACGTCTTGTCGCGATACCGAGCCAGCACCGGGCTTGAGTGAACGTAATTCGGCGATGTCGCGACAATGGCGTCCATGCGCTCAAGAAAGCTGTGCATCAGCGGTGCATAGAAATGCCTCAGCCGCTTCTGCTTGACGATATCAGAGTGATAGGTGGCAACGCTGGGTTTGCCGTGCCGGGCGGCGTGGTGCAGCAGGTCCATCAGCGGCCACGGGTAATGGTAGTGCACAAGGTCGGCTTCCCGCGCCAGCCGCGAGAAATGCGAAAAGGCTGAGAGGGATATTCCCGTCGAGGCGACGTAAAGGTCCTGCCGGGCGGCTTCCGCCCAATGGTCTCCGACCGCGTAGCGCCCCGCCTTTGGCTCACGGCTGAGAAAGAACACGCCGCTGCTCACCCCATGCGCCGCGCTGCCTTGAGCAAGTTGCCAGATTACCCGCTCGATGCCGGTAAAGGAGTCTGGCAGATAGGTCTTGAAGACATGCAGAACCTTCACGGGGTGCTCCGGGCTGGGAATCGGCCGCAATTTGGCTGGCGCTCTTTAAACAATCAAGGCAGCCACGTTCGTGCCTGTTGAAATGCTACCAAGTCGCGACCGTATTACGTGCGTTCATAGGGCCGATCCAGAGCCTGGTAGTTTAACGATATTGAGGTGGATCAAGCAGCTTCGCTAGGTTAACTGCAGAAGGTGGACAGTGAATACAAAGTAAAAATCTAGATTCATGCAAAATTAATATTACCAATAGCTGAATTTGCATCAGAAAATGCGGAGTTTTTCGCGGAAAATGCGGTAATTCGGCTCCTGTACCTCTGAGAACAACAGGGAAATGTTGTTCGAGGAACGTACAATGGGTGCCACTGAAAGAGTTTCCGCCACCGGCGCAAAATTTGTCGACGATCTTCTCACACCGGCCAAGTGGGCCGCCGCCACCATCAGCTACGGCTTCGCCTCCAGCGCCAGCACCTACGGGGCAGGCTATGGTCTTGGTGAGGCCAACGATAGTTTCTCCGGCTTCGATGCGTCTCAGAAGAGCGCGGCGCGCGCTGCCTTCGATGCCTGGTCCGATGTTGCCGGTATCAGCTTCACCGAAACCTCTGCAGACGGCGCCGAGATCCGCCTCGCCAACTCCGGCAAGCCTTCGACCGCCTGGGCCTATGGTCCGTCGACTGCCGGTACTGGCGGCGACGTCTGGATCGGCGATGCGCGCTTCAATGATAACCCGGAACTGGGCAAGTATGCCTATATGACCATCATGCACGAGATCGGACATGCGCTTGGTCTCAGCCATCCGCACGATGCCAAGATGTCCGGTGCCGCGAGTGTCGAGGCTGAACTGCTGGCAGCCGAGGGCCTTTGCCCGTGTTGCGCCGGCGGGCTGCATGATGCAGCAGCCGGGCAGGGGACGCCCTCCGCCGCTCAGGCTGCGTTGTCGGCCATCGATTCAATGGCCTATTCCATCATGAGCTATCGCTCCTATGCCGGCGCCAATATTGGTGGTGGTTACACCAACGAGTCGAACAGCTACGCTCAGGGCCCGATGATGCGCGACATCGCGGCGGTGCAGGCGCTCTATGGCGCCAACTACAACACCCGCTCCGGCAACACCGTCTATCGCTGGAGCGAGACCACCGGCGAGAAGTCGATCAACGGCGTCGGCCAGGGCGCCCCGAGCGCCAACAAGGTGTTTGAAACCATCTGGGACGGCGGTGGCCGCGATACGCTCGAGCTGTCGAACTACAAGGCGGACCTCAAGATCGATCTGTCCGCAGGTGGCTGGTCCGATTTCGGCGGTCGCCAGCTGGCGGATCTCGGCGCCGGCAAGACTGCGCCCGGCAATGTCGCTCTGGCGCAGCTCGTCGATGGCGACACCCGCGCCCTGATCGAAAACGCCGTCGGTGGCAGCGGCAATGATACCATCTCCGGCAATGAAGCCGCCAATCTGCTGATGGGTGGCGCCGGCGATGACCGCCTTGAAGGCGTGGCCGGCAACAATATCCTGGTCGGCGGTTATCTCGGCAACGAACTGGATCTGGTCAGCATCAATGTGCGCGACATGATCTCGGTCGATATCGCCCCGATCAAGGCCGATGGCAACGATACGCTGATCGGCGGCGCCGGCAACGACGTGTTCATCCCCGGCGCCGGCACCAACAGTGTCACCGGCGGCGCAGGTAGCGATACGCTGGTGCTCGACTTTGCTTTCGAGGCGCTCGAGATCACCGGCGATGCCAAGACAACCCTCACCATCAGCTATGATGGCGGCTCGGTAAAGGCCACGGGTATCGAGTTTCTGGCCACCAATGACGGCATCTATTCGCTGCTCGGCCAGCCAGTCACTGCTGCCTCCGGCGAATTCCTCGAAGACATCATGCTGCTCTATAAGGCAGCCTTCGGGCGCGAACTCGATGCCGATGGCGAGGCCTATTGGAGCGGTGTCATCGACAGCAGCGACGACATGCTGCACATGGCCGGCTCGCTTCTCTACTCGCCGGAATTCGGCCAGCGCTTCGGCGAGGTCGAGACGCTCGGCAATGCCGATTACGTCAACCAGCTTTACAACAACGTTCTTGGCCGTGAAGGCGAAGCTGGCGGGCTCGACTACTGGATCGGCCGCCTAGAAGACGGCGCCGACCGCGCCCATGTCCTTCTCGCCTTCGCCCAAAGCGACGAAAACCGCCAGAACGTCTCCCTCGCCACAACTGCCTCGGAGCCGCTGGGCAAGGAAACGGAGATCGTCTCCGTCTCGCATGCCCAGTGGAGCGAGGTTTGGGGGTAGGCTGAAAGAGATGCCGACTCACGGCCGCACAACAAGGAAAGGGGCAGAGAGAAATCTCTGCCCCCTGTTGCTAAGAACGGACCGGTAAAGATGAACTAGGCTACTAAGTTGTCATCGAAAGCCGATGCGCCACCCATTCCCACGAACACCTGCATTTCGCTGTTGGCAACTACACTTCCGTTGGCGTCGATGGCGTTCAATCCGATTGTGAATACGCCATCTTCGTAATCCCATTCCTGACCGTATGTCTTAGAGGAGTAAGCTTGGAGAAATTCTTCAACAAACCCAAAATGGTAGTTTTGCGAGTTCTGGGCAACCTGCGCGCCGCCAACAGCGTCAGTTTCTCCGACGTTGTCAACGAATAGGAGTAGGTCTGGGGCGTTCCATACAGCCTGCGCGTCTTGTAGCGAGAAGTCGTCGGCGTTGACGATCCGGAACGCCTCAAAAGTCCCATCCGATTCGCCACTCAAGGCGTCAAGATCGGTCAGTTCCGCAAAGATAAATGAGGTGCTTTCCGTTGCGTCCAGATCAAAGTAAAGCTCGAACGTGAAGTCGCTGAGGCTGGATTCCGATCCGTTTAAGCCAGTCGCGATCGAAAAGTCGAAACTCCACTCCGCAAATTCGGCCCCGTCGCTCTGGCGGATGTATACACCCCCTTCTGCCTGGAAGTTGCCGCCACCTTCGTTAGTGACGTCGGCGTCGAATCGATCTCTGGCTCTAATTGCCAGTTCGATACCAGCGCCCTCATGGCGAGCAATAACGAAATCACCCTCGCCTGGTATGCCCGAACCGACCCACATGTTGTCACCGTTAAGTGCCGCCGGATCCAATCCGCCGTCGTCGACATCAATGAGGTAGTCCGAGCGGTCCCAACCCTTGTTGTAGTCGAAAACACGAACAGCGTCGTGGGTGGCCGAGCCGTAAGCACTGTCATTGCCCGAAAACACCGGGCGCGCCTCGTAATCGTCCGGAATTCGCTCCAGAAATTCTGTTTCAACATCATCTGGAAGGTTTCGGCCCATCAGCGAATCCTTATTCAAGTTCCCGAGCAAGTTGTCGTGCAGACTTTGGTCGCGAGAATTGGTAACCTTGGCCCCGAAGTCGGTGAAAGGTTCGCCACCGTTCTCGAGGTACCCGACGTATCGAATGCCCGTCTCGATCATGCCGGCGTTTATCTCGTCAACGTAGTAGCCTTCCTGCGAGTCTTCCTCGCGCGCCTTGACGTACTGGTCGTCCCAAATGTCCCAAGCGGCCTTTATGGCGTCGGCCTCGGAGTTATTGACTAGGAACGGTACTTCAATATTCGGAATTACGCCTTCAAGCTCGTAGTTTGCCTCAAGGGGGGAGCCAACTTCGGCTTCATCAATTGTGAGGCCAGTGATATTCAGTTGCCCCGCCCCTGTGACTTCCAGATTTTTCTCATGTAGAGCTGCTGCATGCGCATTAAGTTGAACACTTGCGCCAGTCAACGCGATCTCAGTAACCTCAGCTACTTCATCGGGAGTAAGCGTGACGCTCTGGTTTCCGGCTGCGAGCATCCAATCCCCGTTGACCGTGGATAGCGTAGCCGCCTTTTGAATAGTCAGAACGCCGTCCTCCAGTGTGGCGAGTGGCGTTGGCGTGCCGCCCCCACCTCCACCGCCGCCACCACCCGGTGCCGGGGCTTCGCCTTCATCCGGCGGCGTCTGGCCCTCCGGTGGCAGCGCCAATACCTCTTCGATGGCCTCTTCGATTTCTTCTCCCGTCGGGACACTGTCAGGGTCTGCGGTCACCTGGTTGAGGAATTGCTGGCCGTAAGCTTCCGCATTGGCGCCGCTATAGGCCGCAATTTCTTCCGGTGTGTCGAGGCTTGCGGTGAAAACGTCGGCCGCTGCTTCTTTGTTCTGGATGATCTGCGCATCCTCGTTCTGCGCGCCATCGAGAATGTTGATGGCAATGGTCTCGATCGGCAGAGTGCCGTTGTCGAGCGCATCCGTATAGAATGCCAGCCCCTCGGCATCTGGCTCGCGGCCGAACAGCGCCTGGTAGATCGCCGTCACGATCTCGCTGTTGCTCTGGCCGGCGAAGCGCTCTTCAAACTCCGGCGCATCGGTAAAGGCGGCGATCATCTGCGAGAGATTCTGGCCGTTATCGGTCACCTCATTCCAATATGCGAGGCCTACCGGATCTGCCGGCCGGCCGAAAATTGCTATGTAAACACCCTGTACGCTTGCCATTATACTGCCCTTTGAACGCGAATGACTTTATTGCGCACGCAAGCGGCTCTCGCCCGCTGCGCGTGAAAAAACTGCACAGTGCCTGTGGCACCGCTGCTCTGTCGTGTTTCAGGGATGACGCTCCTCCCCGTGAGGAGAAGCTTAAGTCAGTATAAACGCGTAAATCAATCGTTAAACAAAAATAGAGGTTAATACGTACGTCAGGAGACGGTGAGACACCTAATATCGTTGCAGAAAGTGTGATTTTAGTTCCATGTAAGAATTAAAGCATATGGCAATGTCCGCCCGACGAGGTAGGTGCTGTCACGGTTGCACTCGGACAAGTGAAAAGCCGCGCCGGCCCGGCGGCCGACGCGGCTTCTTACGGCACCGAGTTCATGCGGCTATTGGACGTCGTAATGGAAATTGCTTCCGACAAAGGCGAACAGTTTGTCCACGCCAGAGTCGCTTGCTGAGAACTCAATGCCCACTGCCGCATCGAAGAGCTTGGCGAGTATGTAATCTCCATCGTCGTTTAAATCGTCGATGTATCCGGCAAGTTCTTCAATCCCATCAAGATGCCCATATCCTCCAGTGCGCGTACCTCCCTCGCCCGGTTCATTGTCTCCTTCGCCGAAGCTGTTCACCAGGGTTTGCATGCTCCTCGAGGAACTGCCGATGATGTCCACGAGCTGGATGTAGAGATCGGCGCCGTCGGCGTCATCCGTGTCGAACCCGAGTGTAAACGTGTAGACATCACGATCAGTGTTTTGAAATACACCCTTGTAGTCCGTCTCGTTCTTGGACAGCTCAATGGTTTCCAGCATGCCGAAAACGTCCTCTTCCCCTTGCGAGAAGATCAGGCTGTCCGCCTGAATGCTGTTGCCGAGAGTGAACCCATGGATTTCGAGCGTGCCGGAAAGGCCCTGAAGGTCCACCGTTACGTCGTCGCTGCCATAGTTCTCATCAGAAATGCCGTCAAAGCGCTCTGTGTTGCTGCCCGCGTCGCTAAGCTGCTTCAGAACGAACGCATTGCCGTCGCGCAAGTCTTTGGGTGAGGCGGAAACATACTTATCATCTGAACCTGGTTGGAAGATCTGGCCCAGGGCGATGACCGAATCCGACCCGGCAGTAACCGTGTCGTCTTCCGTCGAGCCAAGGAAGAACCGAATGTCGCCAGTATCGGGCCCGGCGCTGAAGCTGTCGCTCTGTATGGAAAGCGTGACAGGCGGTTCAGAATGGTCGTCACTGCGAACTGCCATGTAGGTTAGGGCCTCATCCTCATTGTCGAAAAAGAATGAGAACATGCGACCTGTATCGCCGCTATTAACCTGAGTCACCACATAGGCAGTCTCCCACCCATTGATGGAGATGCCATCTATGCTTTGTTCTCCATACTCTTCTGCATAGATTCCGACAGGCTCGTCATCCCCCTCGCTTGCATAGTTCTCGAAGATAATATTGCCGAGAGTGCCTTCGAAAAAATTGAAAGGTTCGCCTTTTGCGTAAATCCCGACGCCGCCCCAGGCATTGTCGCTCGTGGTAACATTCGTCAGCGTAATGTTTTCGCTGTCTGAAAGGGTAATGCCGTTGCCGTTTGTCGTCCCCGCCACGCTGACGTCGCCGATCGAGGAATTTGTAACGCCGTTGAAGTCAATAGCTGTCTTCGTGGCGTTGTTTATGTCGATTTCCGAAAGTGTCACCCCGGATAGGGCCTCAGCCGCGTTCTTGTCTGGCGCGATCTTGAGGATAAAGGCCGAGGTGCCCGATGCATTTACGTCAAAGTCGGAAAGGGAAGCTCCTGCAGAGATGCGGAAGGCATAAACGTCCCCCGTGTTCGTAGCAATTGAATGCCCATTGCCGTTAATGGAGATTGCTTCGTCGATATTTAGCCGGCTCTCGATGGTCACGTCGGCGGCCAAATAGACTGCGTCGCCTTCAACGGCAGCGTCAACAGCCTTGTTTAAAGAATCATACCCGGCTTCACTATCCTCGCCATGATACAGCGTTACCAATGAGACGGTCGGGTAAATTTCGGTGGCTTTGCTTTCATTCCCGGCCCGGTCCGTCGCGGTCACGGATATTTCGTAGTCGTCGGGCGCGAGGTCTATATCGGCCCTAAAGTTGCCATTGCCGTCAGCGATCACCGTCAAAGGTGTTTTGTCGTCTATAGTTATCTTTACAGTTGATCCGGCTTCAGCCTTGCCTTCGATAGCAGCACCGCCTTCCACTATTTTGACGTTTGTCGGCGCATCAGGCGGGGTGGTGTCGCGTGAATTGCCACTCCCACTACCACTCCCGCCACCCGATGACGGCGGCGTCGGCTGTGGCGCAGGCTGCTCGCCTTCGCCGGGCTCGCTTGGTCCTCCGGTCGGCGGCAGCGCCTCCACTTCGTCGATGGCCTGCTCGATCTCCTCGTCAGTCGGCACGCTGTCCGGGTCTGCGGTGATCTTGCTGAGGAATTGCTGGCCGTATGCTTCGGCGTTGTCGCCGCTATAGGCCGCAATCTCTTCTGCCGTGTCGAGGCTGGCGGTAAACTTGTTGGCCGCCTCCAGCTTGTTTTCGATGATCTGCGCATCGTCGTTCTGCGCGCCATCGAGAATGCTGATGGCAATGGTTTCGATCGACAGCCCGCCGCTCTCGAGTGCCTCGGTGTAGTAGGCCAGCCCTTCGGGGTCCGGCTGGCGGCCGAACAAAGACTGGTAGATGGAGGTGATGATTTCGCTGCTGGTCTTGCCGGCAAACCGCTCTTCATACTCCGGCGCATCTGTGAACGCCGCGATCATCTTCGAGAGATCCTGGCCGTTATCCGTAACCTCGCTCCAGTAAGCCAGGCCCACCGGATCGGCCGGCCGGCCGAAAATTGCTATATAAACACCTTGTACGCTTGCCATTGTACTGCCCTCTGAAACGCTAATCCTGTGCCCACCACGGGCGAGGGAAGTCTTCTGACGCATGCTCGACCAATTGGATCGAGCGCGTATGCGCTGTTTTCCTTCCCTCGCAAAGATTTAGGCATGTATAATATTGTTAATCAATTGTTAAGTAATTGATTTAGTTAATAAATATGTAGATATACTTATGCGCGAACGCCGAAACTAAACAAGAATATGCGTTGTCCTACGCATTCACACTGATCAGATCGCTTGCCGCTTTGCTGCAGCCGAAATGGCGGGATTGCGCTTGTTTGTGAGGCGCTGCGCGGCTAGACGAGCCTTTTGGTGCACTGGGGCGCTAAGGCATGAAGCTTATTCTGGCGGTCGATCCGATCCGCTACCCGTTGACCGGCATCGGCCGCTACACGCTGGAACTGGCGCAGCATCTTAACGGCATGCCCGAGATCGAAGAGATGCGCTATTTCTCAGGTGTCGGCTTTGTGCCGGATCTGCCGGCGCCTGACATGGTGGGCGAACCTGGACGGCTTGAGCGGATCAGGCTGATCAAGCGCTGGCTCGCGCGCAACAAGGTGCTGCTGGAAGCGCATCGCGCTGTCTCGCACACCCGCCGCGCCCGGGCATTGTCGCAGAGCAAAGAGTGGTTGTTCCACGGGCCGAATTTCTACCTGCCGAAAACGCCCGGGCCGTCAGTGGTCACCATGCACGATCTGTCGGTGTTCACGCATCCGCAGTTTCACCCCAAGGAGCGTGTGCAGCACATGCATGGCGAAATCCGCCTGGCGCTGAAACGGGCGACGATGCTGATTGCGGTTTCGCAGTTCGCCCGAAAGGAAATCGCATCGCATTTCGATTGGCCCCTGGAGCGGGTCGGTGCAGCGCCCCTTGGTGCCAGCTCGGCCTATCACCCGCGCAGCCGGGAGGAGCTGCAGCCGACGCTCTCTCGGCTGGGGCTCGAGGCTGAGGGATACACGCTGTTTACTGGAACGCTCGAGCCGCGAAAGAACCTCGATGGATTGCTGGCCGCCTACGAGCAACTGCCGCAGGCCCTGCGCATGCGGTTCCCGCTGATCCTCGCGGGATATTCGGGGTGGAACAATGAGGCGATCGTGGCGCGGCTCGATCGGGCAAAGGCCGCCGGATGGGCGCGACATCTTGGTTTCGTCGCCGAAAATGATCTCCCGGCGCTGTTCGCCGGTGCGCGGGCGTTTGCCTTCCCCTCGCATTACGAAGGGTTTGGCCTGCCAGTCCTCGAGGCGATGGCCTCCGGCGCGCCTGTCGTCACGGCCGATGTGGCGTCTTTGCCTGAGGTCGCGGGCGATGCCGCAGCACTATGTGAACCAACCGATATTGAGGCGCTTGCAGCTGCACTGCATCGTGCGCTGGAAGACGAGGCATGGAGGGCAGGGGCGCGTGAAAAGGGCCTCGCCCAAGCTGCCCGCTTCAGCTGGCAACAATGCGCAAACGACACCGTGTCGATCTATAAGCAGGCAATGCAGTTCGCCTGAGGTTGGCGGCGCAATGCGCCGCCGGCCCTTTGGCGTTCGACGCGTTTAAGCCGTTAGCGCCAGCTGGCCCACATCGTCGAGCAGTTCCAGCGCGCCGACAATGGAGATGGAGCTGCCATCAGACATCACATTGGTCCAGATGCCCACCTCGCTGGCCTCGAGGTCATGCAGGTCGTGCTGCTCGATCAGCAATTTGCCGTCGCGCGCTGCAACATCGAAACCGCCCAGCCCGCTGACGATGTGCTGCAGCATGGACTGCAGGGCGTCGACCGACATACTGGTTTCAGTCGCGAAGCCAACGTTTGAAAGCACGTCGTTCATATTGTCGAAATTTATGCTGAACGCGCTCGACTCTGGAGTCTTGGCTTCAAGGCCGAGTTTGGGACTAAGCGAAACCGTCAACGGCGTGTTGGCATCGGTGTCCGACCAAGACCAGTTGAACGTCTTGCGCAACACGGCTTCGGCTTCATCGTAGGTACTGGTCGGCTTGGCCGCGCCAGTGCCGGTCGTGCCCTGGGATGTCTCGCCGGCTGCTGCACTCGTTGCCGCTTCGGCACTGGTGCCGCTGCTCGGCTGGCTTGCTTTTGTGGCTTCGGTTGCCGTCGCGGCGGTTGCCGGCTGTGCGGCATCAGCATCCTCTGCCGGCGCCGGCACTGCCTGCGTCGAAAGCTTCGTCAATACGGGCGCTTCAATCGGCAAAGGGACGGCCATTTGCGCTGCGGCCAAATCGATCTCCTGAACGATGGAGATGGATGGCTGACCAATTTGCTGGGCGCCGCCGTCCTGCGTTAAGTCGACCACCGCCTCGGTTGAGGCATCGCGGAAGAACTCCACATTCGTCTGGTTCGAGCCGTCCAATGCCAGGGCGTCGGTCTCGGCATCATCGAAGCTGAGGATCTCGGTGCTCAAAAGGTTTGCCCCGAGTTCCTTGCCGCCTGCGCTTTGCAGCAGATGATCCGAAGCCAGAATGATGCTGGCCAGCGCAGCAATCGCGACCGGGCTGTCTACCGTATCGAAAAGCCGTCCCATGACGCTCTGCGCGCGGGCAATATTATTGACGCCCTCTTTGCGCAGATCCGTGTTTGCCCCACCGGCTGCGGCTTCACGGGCATAGGCCTGGCTGGCATTGTCGAGCTTGAATAGCAAGAACACCGCCGAGATCGACATGATCACCTTGGCCGCGGGATGCAGCACCACATTCGAGGGCCGCTCGCTCTTGATCTCGAGATATTGGCGGACCTCAAGTTCGAACTGTTCGATCAGCGACCCGATGTCGTTAGCGGTAATGCGGATCGAGAGCGGATCGCACACCAGCACGCATTTGCCGTCTATCCGGGCGACATGCATGAATACATCAAGCGTACCGGGATCGAAGAAAGCCATCCAGGGCTCGCCCTGGTCGCTGAGGCCGCGATCCATTCCGATAGACACACCATTTTGCGTCAGCAGGCGGTGCGCCCGAAAGAAATCGGCGAGTTCCTGTTGCGACCAGTCTAGATCCTGCTCGCAAGCGTTTCCGGCCTTACGCCGAAACGAGAGAACACCCATGCGTGCCTTCCACTCCCTCAAAGGCCCTGAACTTGCCGGTCCCCCGACCTATCGGAATTTCCGAAAGGCTCAGCAAGACGCCGCGACAACGCGCAGGCCTGACCCCAAATAAAGACAGAAATGAATCAGTAAACCAAAACGACATGCCGCTTTTATGAGCCGCCATGATTAACACAATCATGACGGCGGTCCAGTGCAGGCATGCAACGCCCAACAAATTTGATCGGCCTATTGCTCGCGCATGCCTTTGGCGAAGGCATCTTCCAGCGGGCGCACCAGATACTGCACCAGCGTGCGCTCACCGGTGGCGATGATGATGTCGGCCGGCATGCCGGGCATCAGGCGCCCACGGATCTCGTCGGGGACATCCGCATCGTCCACGCGCACCCGCGCCATGTAATAGGGTTCGGCGCGGCTGTCCTCGGGCTGAATGACGTCCTGCGACAGCACTTCCACCTGCCCGAAGATCACCGGCGTGGTGCGGCTCTGAAATGCGGCAAAGCGCACCTCTGCGCGTGCTCCCGTATCGACGCTGTCGATATCGAGCGGCCGCACGCGTGCATTGACGATCAGGTCGTCCTCGAGCGGAATGATGTCCATGATCGGTTCCGCACTCTGGATCACGCCCTGGTTGGTGTGAATGCGTATGCCCTGCACCATCCCGCGCACCGGCGAAATGATCATTGTGCGGTCGAGAACATCGCGCGCCTGAACCACACGCTCGGAAACCTCATTGAGCTGGTCGCGTATATCGCGCAGTTCCGAGCCGGCACGTTCCTTGAACTCCTGGTTGATCTGAACGATCTGAAGCTCGGTTTCGGCCACGTTCTGCTTGATCTTGGCGATCTGCGCCGTGATCGAGCCAACCTGTCCCTGCAGTTCCATCTGCTGGCGGGTCAGTTGCGATAGCTGGTTGGTGGCGACGATACCGGATTGCTGACCCGTGGTCAGGCGATCGACCTCGTCGGTAATCGATTCGCGCTGCTGTTCAGTCGCCTGCAACTGGGTTTCGAGTCCTGCAATTTCCTCGTTGAGCTGCTCGATGCGCACTCGCAGAATATCAACCTGCCCGTCCTTGGTCGCCTTACGGTCGGCAAAGAGGGTTCGCTGTAAGGTAACAGCGGCCTGCTCCTGTCCGTCTTCGGACAGCAGAAGATCTTGCGGGAACTCGATTTGGTCGGCGTTGACGCTTTCTGCCACGAGCCGGGCTTCAGTCGCCTGCAAAATTGTCTGGCGTGTGCTGAGGACCGTATAGTTGCCCTGCGCCTGCGTCGAATCGAGGCGCACGAGCGGTGCGCCAGCCTCGACGACATCGCCTTCCTCAACGAAAATCTCGTCGACAATGCCGCCTTCAAGGTGCTGGATAGATTTGCGGTTGGATTCAACCGAAACCACACCGCTCGAAACCACGCCGGCCGCCAACGGTGCCGTCGCCGCCCATGTGCCGAACACGCCGAATGCGAGCGCAATCGTTGTGTAGCCCGCGATAACGTAGGGGCGGGGCGAGAAACTGTTGGTCTCTTTGCCGCTCTTGTTGCGGTTGCCGATGGCAAGAACCATGAATCACCTCAATGCCTGGTGGGGCAAGCTATCAGTGCTGGCGGGATCACTTGCAAGTCACGCCCGCTTGAGCAAATCCGTATTGTTACGCAGACATCTGGCCGATCTGCGCGGCGTTCTGGCGCCCCCCGGGAGCAGCCTTCGGCTGCAGGACCTCGCGGGTCGGACCGAATGCGCGCATGCGGCCATCCGCCATGATCAGTGTCTTGTCGGAAAGGGCCAGCAGCCCCATTTTGTGGCTGACAAAAACAACAGTCCGCCCGTTCTCTTTGAGCGCCTTGAGCGCCTGCACGAGGGCGTCCTCGCCCTCCATGTCGAGATTGGCATTCGGCTCGTCGAGCACCACAAGCGCCGGATCATCGAACAGCGCGCGGGCCAGGCCGACACGCTGGCGCTGACCGCCGGACAGTTGCTGGCCACCGACGCCGATCTGCGTTTCATAGCCGTCGGGAAGGCTCTGGATCAGCTCGTGACAGCCCGCCTTCTGAGCCGCCAAGATCACCTGGTCGGATGTCGCCTCGCGGAAGCGCGCGATGTTCTCAGCGATGGTGCCGGCAAACAGCTCGACGTTCTGTGGAAGGTATCCGAGATATTGGCCGAGCTCGTCCCGGTTCCAGTGGTCCATTTCTGAACCATCGATGCGCACGGTGCCGGCCAGCGGGTGCCACACACCAACAAGCGCGCGCACGAGGCTCGACTTACCGGCGCCGCTCGGGCCAACGAGAGCCAGTGTCTCACCGGCAGCGATTTCAAACGATACGCCCTGAACGATCGGTGTGCGCGATCCGGGCGCCGCGATAACCAGCTGCTCGGCCGACACTCGTCCTTCCGGGCGAGGCAACTGGGTGTGCTGCTCTTCGCCGGGGACGGTCGCGAACATCTGCTTGAGGCGGGCATAAGCCTGGCGGGCGCCGATGACCTGCTTCCACTGGCCGACGACCTGATCGACCGGGGCAAGCGCGCGCCCCATCATGATTGAGGCAGCGATCATCATGCCCGGCGAGATCTGTCCCTCCAGCGCCAGATAGGCGCCGGTGCCGAGAATGGCGACCTGCAGGCCCATGCGCACGAATTTCGACATCGACAGCAGCACGCCGGCGCGGTCGCTGGCGATGGCCTGCATCTCGAGCATACGGCGATGCATCGTTGCCCAGCGGCTACGCAGGTGCTGCTCCATGCCAAGGGCGCGGATCACTTCAACGTTCTGCAGTGTGGTGTTGGCGAAGTGCTGGGCTGCCTGCGAGTGGCTGTTGGCTTGCCCCAAGGTCTTGCGCGTCGTGACTTCGTTGAGAACCGCCAGAACGAAGATTATCACGGCGCCGCCTGTCGCAACCCAGCCGAGCAGTGGGTGAAACACGAAACAGATAACCAGAAACACCGGAACCCACGGCACGTCGCAAAGCGCGATCAGACCTGTGCCGGTGAAAAATTCACGCAGCCGATCGATATCCATCAGCGCAAACTCGGAGCGCGACGCCGGTTGCGTCAGCGTGCTCGTAACCACGCGGTTGAACAGCGGACTCGAAAGCTGATTGTCGAATCGTAGTCCGGCGCGCACCAGAACCCGCGAGCGCAGCCATTCCATCACGCCGTAAACCGCAAGCATCGCGACAGCGATCCCCGTCAGCACCAGCAGCGTCATCTCGCTGCGGCTTTGCAGCACCCGGTCATAGACCTGCAGCATGTAAAGCGGACCGACGAACATCAGCGCGTTAATTGCCGCGCTGAAAACAATCGTCGTGACCAAGACCGAACGATAGGTCTTGAGGGCGTCGGAGAAGACGTTATTTCCGTTCATGAAATACCTACGCGGTTGCGGTGCCCGAAATGGGGGCCATACGCCGATGCCAAATACCTGGATGAGCGTCGGGCGAACAATAATAATCCCGGGGCCCGTTATTCACAATCAGGCAGAACAATGTCTCATAAAGGAGATCAACAAAGTGTTCTCGTGCGTACACGTCCCTCGTACCGCGCGGCGGCCGCGCGCACAAGCCCGCTGGCCGGGGCAGATGCCTCACAAAGTGGACCGAACTAAGGCATGTGCCGAAAATGTCGCACGGGCGCAGCGTGTTGGAGCAACGCCGCGCCCGTAGCGTTTCAATCTTAGAAGAAGAAGCCGTCAGCGAAGGCGGCCTGAATGTTCGCCATGTTCTCTGCGGAGGCGGAGAAGCCGACCAACGCTTCATAGACCGAAACGTCTCCGGCCGCATAAAGCTCGGTCCAGTAGGAGAAGCCGGAATCGTCGGCTTCACGTCCCAGAATGTTGCTGTAAAGCGCCTCGATAAAGGCCTCGGCGTTGTCGACGAGTGCTCCGTAAGTCGCCTGGAACTCTTCGGAGACAATGAATTTTTCGGCGGCACTCTGGTAGGTTTCCGCACCGGCATCGAGACGGTCGAGCCACCAGCGGAAGCCTTCACTGTCGGGTTCGCGGTTCAGGCTCGCGCCATAAATTGCATAGAGGTCGCCCGCCGACCCATCGTAGTCGAGCGCCACCGTGCCATCGAGGAATTCGAGGCGATCAAGATCCGTCAGCGTGTCGTCGATGCCGGCCCCGAAGATATGCGCCGTATTGCCCTCGACGGTAATTTCAATGCCGCTATAGGGCAGGGTGTAGGTCACGACATTCAGGCCGTCGACCTCGGTGACGACGCCGGTTGTCGGCTCCTCGGGGGTCGTCGGGGTGCTGCCGTCTCCGGCAAGGCCTGGCACATCGGCGAGAATGGTGGATGGATCGTAGTCCCTGAGCGCTGACAGCAACTCCTGCTTGCCGGCTTCGACCAGTTCCGGATGATCCCAGATATAGCGCAGCAGTTCTTCGGTCTGCGGCGTCAAGGCTCCTGGAGGCGCTGTGTTGATGATCGTTTCAACCGGAAACATCTGGGTCAGATCGCCATACGCCTCAAGCGTATCGATCGTCACTTGGATGGATAGTTCGGCGAATGCTGTAAAATCGAATTCCATGTTTCCTGCCCCACGTTGGAAATTACTGTCGTCGAGCGGGATAGACTTTCAGAAGCGCTCGGCAACCTCGCGCAACGCTTAAGGCAGTCACCGGGAGCGGGGTATACCGGGTTCAGGGTATTGACGCGATATTTCGCTTAACGAACGAAGCTTTAGTCCCAGATCGAGAACATCGCGTTCTCGACATACCGCAAGTGTTCGCTCATCGCAGTGCGGGCACCCTCGGGATTGCCGGAAAGGATCGCTTCAACGATTGCCTGGTGATCGACCAGAATATGGCTGCGCAACTCGGAAATTTCAGCCAGATGCGAGTGAAAGCGACGGTCGAGATCTTCGTTTCGGGACCGCCAGAGCGTCGCCAGAACCTCACGCAAAACGCTGTTGTTGCAGGCATCGGCGATGCTCATATGCAGCATCTCGTCGCGGCTTGATGACCATTGGCCTTGCTGGGTATCCCAGCGCATGTCGGCAATAACACCTTGCAGCCGCTTGTGGGTTGCCTCGTCGGCATTCTCGGCCGCAAGCGCCGCGGCTTCCGGTTCGGTCATAAGCCGCACCTTCATCACCTCGACCGGCGAATGGCTTTGATCGAGGACCTGAACCCCATTGACCCCGCGACGAACAAACGCGCCAACACCGACTCGAATATCGATAAGTCCGGCGACCTCGAGCGCAATCAGCGCTTCGCGCACCGTCGGTCGGCTGACCCCGAGTTCGGCCGCGAGGTCCCGTTCCGATGGCAGTTGCTGATCGGCAGACATCGCGCCGGTGGCAATCAATTCGCGGATCTGGTCTGCGATCTGGACGTAAAGTTTGCGGTTGGACACCGACTGAAGCTTCATCATTCCCCCAACAATGCCCGAACGGCACGGGCGATGCACTAGCTAACTTACAGCCGGCAAGAGGCGAAGTCTACTGGTCAGGCCACTTGACAGCCAAGCAGCCTGAGTTCATCGTGTTGGCGTTTGCTGGGGAGGGGAGGCCTTCGCAGCGCAGAAATTGCAGACCGGCGCCGGGCGCCTGAGGAGGACGAGCGTGAACGAAGCCATTTCCGTCAAAGATCTGGTGTTGGCAGAGGACAAGAAGGACTGGTTCGTCGCCGACCGTTTCGGCATGTTCATTCACTGGGGGCTGTACGCACTCGGTGCACGCCATGAGTGGCTGAAGAACCGCGAGGAAATTGCGCCGGAGGACTACGAGAAGTACTTCGAGCATTTCGATCCCGACCTTTACGATGCACGCGAATGGGCGCGCCGCGCAAAGCAGGCCGGCATGAAGTATGCCGTTCTCACCAGCAAGCACCATGAAGGCTTCTGCCTGTGGGACAGTCAGGTCACAGAGTATAAGGCGACCAATACGCCGATTGGCCGTGACCTGCTCGCCGAGTACGTGGAGGCATTCCGGGCCGAAGGTCTAAAGATCGGCTTTTATTACTCGCTGATCGATTGGCATCACCCCGATTTCACTATCGACGTGCACCATCCGCAGCGCAATCATCCGGGCGTCGAGCAGCTCAATTCCGGCCGCGACATGACCCGCTATGCGGCTTACATGCGCGACCAGGTGCGCGAGCTGCTGACCAATTACGGCAAGATCGACATCATCTGGTTCGATTTCAGCTACCCGAAGCGCGAGTATCGCGGTCTGCCCGGCAAGGGCCACAAGGATTGGGAAAGCGACAAGCTGCTGGCTCTTGTGCGTGAGTTGCAGCCGGGCATCATGGTCAACAACCGCCTCGATCTGCTGGAGGAGGAGGGTTACCTGCCGGACATGACGACGCCAGAGCAGTACACGCCACGCGTCGCCCCGACGATCAAGGGCCAGGAGGTCACCTGGGAGGCCTGTCACACCTTCTCCGGTTCATGGGGTTATCACCGCGACGAAGATACCTGGAAGGATCCCGACCAGTTGATCAAGCTGCTGGTCGACTCGGTATCGCTTGGCGGCAATCTGCTGATGAATGTCGGCCCGACCGGGCGCGGCACCTTCGATGAGCGCGCCAACCAGGCGCTTGAGGCATACGGCGAGTGGATGCGGCTGCATGGCCGCTCGATCTACGGCGCCGGCGTGTCCGAGTTCGAGGCGCCGCGTGACTGCCGCTTCACGCAGCGCGGCGATCGGCTCTACCTGCACATCTATAGCTGGCCGTTCCGGCACATCCATCTCGAGGGTATGGCGGGCACATTCGACTACGCACAGTTCCTGCACGACGCCAGCGAAGTCCACTGGCTCGAGTCTGCCGAAGAGGTCGACAGCAATGTCGGCGTGGCGGTGCCGAAGGGGACGGTGACTTTGGAGCTTCCCGTCAAGAAACCCGGCGTGACGGTTCCGGTGATCGAGCTCTTCCTGAAGCGCTGATCATCTTTTGCGAGGGGAGGGACGGCGCGGGGCGTCGTCCCATCATGGTCATCAAAGGAGGAAACCATGAGGACACTGACTAGACTGACTGCCATTGCGCTGCTTGGCGCAGCTTTGCCATTGCAGGCCGCGATAGCCCAGGACGAGCCTGTGACGCTCACCTGGACAATGTGGAGCGGTAGCGACGCCGAAACCGCCGTGTGGCGGCACTTGGCAGACATGGTCACCGAACAGCATCCGGACATCACCATCGACCTGCAGACGGCATCATGGGGCGATTACTGGACCCGGCTCCCGGTCCAGGCCGCTTCCGGCCAGTTGGGCGATATTGTTGCGATGCAATCGCTGCGTGCGCCGAACTTCTACCAGATCCTCGAGCCTCTCAACGAACGCATTGATGGCGACGGCTTCGACATCGATGCCTTCGATTCCTCGATCGTCGGTGGCCTTTCTGTCGATGACACCGTCTATGCGCTGCCATACGACGTCGGCCCGTGGATGATCTTTTACAACAAGGACCGCTTCGAGGAAGCCGGGGTCGAACTGCCAGAGCCCGGCTGGACAATCGAAGATTTTACCGAAAAGGCGCAGGCTCTCACCAGCGACGGCAATTACGGCTTCGGCTTCTATCCGGTCGACTACGCCATGTTCTCCTCGGCACTGGGTGTCGATTATCTCGACGAGGACGGCAACCTTGCGCTGAACAGCCCAGAAGCTGTCGGTGCAGCCGAAACGCTTGCCAACCTCGTGACCGAACAGGAAGTGGCGCCTGTTGTCGCCAGCGGTCCGGATTCCGGCACGATCACCAGCGGCCGTTTCGACTCCGGCAATATCGCAATGTATGTCGATGGTCCGTGGGTGATGGTCAACAAGGCCCAGGATGTCGATTTCGAGATCGGTCTGGCGCCGCTGCCGCGTGGTGAAGGCGACCTTGAAGCCGTGACCGCAGGCTCCGGCTTCGGTATTGCGGCAACCAGCGACAACAAGGATGCTGCGTGGAGGGCCATCCAGGTTCTGACAGGCCCTGAAGCGCTCGAATATCTTGGTAGCGAAGGCCGTGCCCTGCCGGCGCGGACTGCCCAGCAGGCCTCCTGGTTCGATGTTGCCGCCGCAGATGTCTATGGCGCCCGCGAAGCGCTCGAATACTCCCTCGAGCACTCGGCCACCTACGAGATCACCAGCAACTGGAACACGGTCGAGAACCTGATGAACCAGTACTTCCCGCTGGCGCTGACGGGCAACCAGAGCCCGCAGCAGGTGATGGACACCATCCAGTCGCTCGCAACCCAATAGGGTCCCCCCAGCACCGCGGGGCGTACGCCCCGCGGTGACCCTTTGGCGAGGTTATCATGTCCCAAACGTCCGAGCCGCTTGCCACCTCACGGCGCCCCACTTCCATGGCGCGAAGGGAAGCAGGCACCGCGATCCTTTTCCTGCTGCCCAGCCTGATCGGCTTTCTGGCCTTCATGCTCTTTCCCATCGTCGCTTCGCTGGGGTTGAGTTTCACCAACTGGTCTTTGCTCGCGCCGCCGTCTTTTGTTGGCCTCGCCAACTTCCAGCGGCTGTTCACGACAGATCCGATCTTTTTCACGATCCTCGGCAACACGCTGTTCTTTACGGCCGAGTACCTCGTCCTCAACATCGTGATCTCCATCGGCCTCGCTGTCTGGATCTCGAGCCTCAAGATCGGTCAGCGCTGGTTCCGCGTGATCTTTTTCATGCCGACTTTCACCCCAACGATCGCCGTCTCGATCGTCTGGCTCTTGATCTTCACGCCCGGCGGGCTGATGGATTACGTGCTCGATCTGTTGCAGGTGAACTTTCCGAACCTGCTGCTTGATCCCAATCTCGCCATGCAGGCCGTCATTGTCGTCACGCTTTGGGCGAGCGTCGGCTACAACATGATCCTGTTCAACGCTGCGCTCGATCTCGTGCCGCAAAGCTATCTCGAAGCTGCCAAGATCGACGGTGCCAATGCCTGGCAGCGCTTCTGGTACATCCGTCTGCCGATGATTTCGCCGACCATCTTTTTTGGCACGGTGATGACCGCGATCACGGCGCTTCAGGTCTTCGACCAGATCTTTGTTCTGACCAGCGGCGGCCCCGGTTCGTCTACGGCAACGCTCGGCTACGCCATCTATCAGAACGGATTTCAGAACTATCAGATGGGCTACGCCTCATCGATGGCCTGGGTGATGTTCGTCCTGATCATGATGCTCACCGGCTTCCAGTTCTGGCTCCAGCGTAAATGGGTGCATTATGACAGCTGAAACCGCTTCGCCAGCATCGTCGGCCAAAGCCGGGCGCAAATCCCGCCGGCGCAAGCGCTCGGCCGCGTCTATCGGCCTCGATGTCCTCAATCACGGCCTTTTATGCGTCGTCGCGCTGTTCTTCCTGTTCCCATTCTTTTGGATGGTTTCGAATGCAGTGCGCGGCAATGCCGAGGTGCTGGCCATCCCGCCGCGGCTGTTTCCCAATGAATGGCAGTGGGGCAACTTCGTCGAAGCCTGGCTCTACCTGCCGTTCGGCCAATTCTTTTTGAACAGCGCGATCGTTGCCGGCAGCGTCACAGCGATCACGGTTGTTGTGTCGGCACTGGCCGCCTATGCGTTTGCTCGCCTGCGTTTTCCGGGGCGTGAGGGCATCCTCGTCGCCTATCTCGGCACGCTGATGATCCCGCAGGCCATGCTTGTCATACCGCTGTTTCTGATCATCAGCCGGGTGGGTTGGATCAACACCTATCAGGGCCTCATCCTGCCTATGGCGTTCTCTTCGTTCGGCGCATTCCTCTTGCGCCAGTTCTTCCTGTCGATTCCAAAAGAGCTCGAGGAAGCGGCGCTGATCGATGGCGCATCACGCCTGCGGATTTTGGTGTCGATCTTTGTGCCGATGGCAATGCCGGCGATCGGTTTGCTGTCGCTGTTCACTTTCATTGCACAATGGAACAACTTCCTGTGGCCGCTGATCGTTGTGAACGGTATGGACAAGGCAACGCTTCCACTCGGCCTCACCATGTTCCAGACACAGCAGGGCACGGCCTGGAATTACATCATGGCCGGCGCGACCCTCTCAATGATCCCCGGCGTCATCCTGGCGGTTATCCTTCAGCAGTTCATCTACAAAGGCATCACCATCGGCTCCGGATTCGGGGGGCGCTGAGATGGTAAGAATTACCGGGCTGACGACCCACGACCTGCGGTTCGACACGTCCTCGTCCCGTGATGGTTCGGACGCGATGAACCCTGATCCCGACTATTCGGCGGCTTACGTCGTGCTTGAGACCGATAGCGATCTTGAGGGGCACGGGCTCAGCTTCACCATCGGCCGTGGCAATGAAGTTGTCTGTGCCGCCATCGAGGCGCTGCGCGCACGTGTCATCGATCTCGATCTCGATTGGATCGCGGCCGACCCCGGCCGCTTCTGGCGCCACGTCACCGGCGATAGCCAGTTGCGATGGATCGGCCCCGACAAGGGCGCCATCCATCTTGCCACGGGTGCGGTCGTCAACGCCGCCTGGGATCTTCTGGCAAAGCACGCCGGCAAGCCTGTATGGCGGCTCGTCTCCGAGATGAGCCCCGAACAGCTCGTGCGGTGCATCGATTTTCGCTACATCACAGACGCCGTTACCCCCGAGGAGGCGCTCGCAATTTTCGAGCGTGCCGAAGAGGGTAAGGCCGAGCGTATCGGAATTCTCGAAGCTGAAGGATATCCGAGTTACACCACATCGGCCGGGTGGCTCGGTTACTCGAACGAAAAGCTCGCAAGACTGGCGCGCGAGGCTGTCGAGGCAGGTTTCACCCACCTCAAGCTGAAAGTCGGCCGGGATCGCGACGACGACATCCGGCGCCTCTCGATCGTCCGCGATATCATCGGCCCGGACCGGTTGTTGATGATCGATGCCAATCAGGTCTGGGAGGTCGATGAAGCGATAGACTGGGTGGGTGCGCTCGCGCCTTACCAGCCCTACTTCATCGAAGAGCCGACAAGCCCTGATGACGTTGCGGGGCATCGAAAGATCCGCGAGGCAATCGCCCCGATCCGCGTGGCGACCGGCGAGATGTGCCAGAACCGTATTTTGTTCAAGCAGTTCATCGTCGAGGACGCCCTGGACATCGTGCAGATCGATGCCTGTCGCCTCGGTGGGCTGAACGAGGTTCTGGCAGTCCTGGTCATGGCCGCCAAATACGGCAAGCCTGTATGGCCGCATGCCGGTGGCGTTGGGCTATGCGAATACGTCCAGCATTTGTCGATGATCGACTATCTCGCGGTGTCCGGCACCAAGGAAAACCGGGTGATCGAATTTGTCGATCACTTGCATGAGCACTTCGTCGACCCGTGCGTCATCCGCAACGCCGCATACATGCCACCATCGCGACCGGGTTTTTCCATCGAGATGAAACCGGATTCGATCGCAGCGCACAGGTTTCAGGCCGGATGATGCAAAGCAATCTTATTTTGGTTTCCGACCCTCGTGTGCCGATAGCAGAAACCGCGCCAGCACCTCGGCCACTGCATCGCTGTGGGAGGCTTGCGCGAAGGACGCTTTCGCAGCATCGAGCGTTGCCGCAGGCACCTGCTCCTTCCGCAGATCGACAAGCGCCAGAGCATAATCGTCGCTGAATTCAGGATGCGGCTGAAGGCTCATCGCCCGGCCATTGTTGTAGACGAGGCCGGCATGTGGGGTGAACGGGGAAGCAAGGATCGTCTGTGCTTCTGGTGGCGCCTCAACCACCTGATCTTGGTGCGAGCAGGCGACCTGCACCAGTTTGGGTAGTGGATCGAGGACACTGCTCGTGCTGGTTCTCGTATAGTCGTGTCGGCCTATCCCCCAGCCGCCCGGCGCGCGTGCTACCTGACCGCCCAGCGCATCCGCCATGATCTGGTGACCAAAGCAGATACCGACCATCGGTACGCCCGCCGCATGAGCCTTTTGAATGAAGGCACGAAGCGGCTCGATCCATCTAAGATCATCATGGACACCGGCGGGAGACCCGGTGATTGCGACACCTTCAAGTGTTTCCGGATCAGGCAGCGCAATCCCGTCCTCAACAGTCACCGTATCGAATGAGAACTCGCCAGGCGCAGCATTGGCGAACATACGCCGGAACATCTCGGGGTAGGAGCCATACTGGCTTTGTAGCGGGCCGGGCACCGCGCCCGTTTCAATGATCGTGAGTTTCATGCTGAAGCCTTTTGGCATTCGCATACAAAAAGCGGCGGCCCCGGGCAATCCGGTGCCACCGCATGTCGAGCGAACGCAGCGTGGTAATCAGGCGGCTTGCGGCTCGAAGTCTAGAGCAATGCCGTTGATGCAGTAGCGCAAGCCTGTCGGCTCCGGACCGTCTTCGAAGACGTGTCCCTGATGCCCGCCACATCGGCTGCAATGAACCTCGGTGCGGGTCATGCCAAGCGTATTGTCTACCGAAGTGCCGATCGCACCCGGCAGGTAGTCGTAAAAACTGGGCCAGCCGGTACGGCTGTCATATTTGGTTTCAGAAGCGAACAGAGCCTGCTGGCAGCCAGCGCAGGTGAATGTGCCGGCGCGGTATTCCTCGTTAAGTGGCGAGGTATAGGGGCGCTCAGTGCCATGTTCGCGCAGGATGTAGAACTCTTGTTCGGTCAGCCGCTCGCGCCATTCATCGGCGGAAAGACTCACTTCAAAGTCACCTTCTGCTGCGATGCTAGTCGAATCCGGCCGCAGCCCAAAAACCAGACCAGTGGTCACGAGTGCGCTGCCGGCAAGCAAAAGCGAACGTCTGCTGATAGTCATGTCGGTCTCCTATCTGGAACCGCTGAATGAGAACCGCACCCGGCGACGGAGGCGACGCCGGGTGCGGCCTGACGTGCAATATTTAGACCCTGGGCATGGTCATTGCACGTCACGGCTTGGTGACACGGGGGAGCGCCACCAAGGCTTGCCCGAAAGGCAAAAAACCCTTCGAGCAAAAAACTGCTTACTCGGCAGCCGGGGTCAGCACGGCGTCGATGACGTGGATCACGCCATTGGACTGGCGCACATCGGCGATCGTTACGTTCGCCACGGTGCCGTTCTCGTCGGTCACAGTCACGCCGCCATCATCGGTCGTTGCGAGGGTCAACGTGCAACCGCCGACAGTGTCGACCATATGCTCGCCGCCATCATCTTCGACCATCGACACGATATCTCCGGACATTGCGAGCGCCGGGATCACATGACAGCCAAGTACCGTCTGCAGCTGCTCAAGGTTTTCTTCCATCAGCAGTGTGTCGACAGTGCCTTCCGGCAGAGCTGCGAAGGCTTCGTTGGTCGGTGCAAGCACGGTGAACGGGCCTTCGCCGGACAGCGTGTCGACAAGGCCAGCTGCCTGGACAGCGGCAACCAGAGTGGTGTGGTCAGCCGAGTTGGCGGCATTCTCGACGATATTCATTTCCGGCGACATTTCGGCGCCGCCTACCATCGGGTTTTCCTGTGCAAACGCTGCGCCCGAAAGCGAAGCGGCGCCCAGCATGGTGGAGACTGCGATAGCGCGTAGTGCGAATTTCATAGCTCGTTCCTTCCTTGGATCGTCCGTATTTTTTTTGATCGGACGCCTGTAGGTACGAGTACTCTTGAATGCCAGTTTCGGGCCTAGAGCCTTTTTTCTTGGTTTTTTTCGGTGATCCGGCACCGCTAGATGGGCGTAGCTGCGCCTTGCGCGACAACTGGGCCTGTTGGATCGCCGGTCGGCGAACCGCCTTCCGGCTCGAGCGTGATGGCGAGTACCGATCCTGGACCCCATTCGGGCGCGACATCGGGACCGACCCGCACTTCGTTGCGGGTCATTGCCTCGATCACCCCCATCGAAATTGGCGGGTTCTCTCCCTGTATCGCCCACAGCTCGAAATCCTGCTGCGGCCCGGCAACGCCTGAAAGGCCTACGAGCCGGACATTGCCGCTCTCGGAATCATAAAGGGCAACGAACTGCACATCGCTACCTTCGGCCTGCAGCGCCGCAACAAGTTCTGTCGCGAGTTGCGTGCTCGACGGCTGCGGCATCATCGTTGCCAAGCCGACGGCAAGTACTGCTACTGCCAAGGCGCCCGCCGCAAGGCCACGCCAGAGCGCAAGATTGTGCCACAGTCCCGCCAGTCCGCCACGTGCTTCCGCGCGTCCGAACAAGCGCTCCTCGGTAAGCCGTTGCAGCCGCTCGGGTGCGGGGACATCGCCGAATTGATCATCGAGCGCAGAGAAATGCCATTGCCACAGACGTTCCTCGCGCTGCAGGCGGGGGTCGGCCTCGATCTGAGCGCGCACGGCCTCGTGCTGGCCGCTATCCAGCAGGCCGAGCACATATTCCGCGACCAGAGCCCGTTCGCCGTCTGGCTGGGTCGTGATGTCGGTTTCGTCGCTCATCCGGTCAGGCAGTCTCTCAATCGCATCAGGCTGCGGCGCAGCCAGGTTCTCATGGTGTTGATCGGCACGTTGTGGCGGTTCGCCAGTTCCTCGTAGCTGTATCCGTCGAGATAGGCGCCTCGCACTGCATCCGCGCGGTCCGAGGCAAGCTCGCCAAGGCATGCTTCGATGCGCGCGCGCTCGTCCCGTCCCATTGTCCGATCCTCGGGATCGGGCGATGAATCGGGTATTTCAAGCGCCGTCTCGATCGTCTCGGAAGTCGGTCTGCGGGCGCGCAGGATGTCGAGGCAATGATTGCGCGCTACCGCCACCAGCCAGCTGATCGGGCTTGAGCCACCGGGAACGAACCGGTCCGCCCTCTGCCAGATCTTCACGAACACTTCCTGAAGCGCTTCTTCCGCTTCCGCTCTGTCCTTTAGAATACGGAGGGTTACGCCAAAGAGTTTCGCACTGGTGCGCTGATATAGCTGGCGGAAGGCTGAGCGGTCGCGCAAAGCCACGCGCTGAATGAGCCTCGTCACCTCCGCCGAAGTTTCTGCCACGTGCCGTGCCCTCCCGATCACGCAACGCTACCTGTTTACTGAGGAAGTTCAAGCAATTCACGCCCGCAGTGATCGAAAATGCGGCAATGCCGTTTCACTCGAGGGCAAAATTCGCTAGACCGTCCAACGCCGCGCCCGCTCAGTGAGGAAAACTCCGTCATGTCCGACCAGATCACGGCCGAAGAACTCAATGACCGCTTCTCGCATGACGCGGGAATTCTCGCCAAGGCTCTGCCCTATATGCAGCGCTATGAAGGCAAGACGGTTGTCGTCAAATATGGCGGGCATGCCATGGGAAACCCGGCACTGGGCCAGGCTTTTGCGCGCGACATTGCACTGCTGAAGCAGTCCAAGGTCAATCCGATCGTTGTTCACGGCGGCGGGCCGCAGATCGGGCGCATGCTGGAATCGATGGGCATCGAATCCAAGTTCGAAGGCGGTTTGCGTGTGACCGATCAGCGTACCGTCGAGATCGTCGAGATGGTTCTGGCCGGCTCGATCAACAAGGAAATCGTCGCGCTGATCAACGCCGAAGGCGAGTGGGCCATTGGCCTGTGCGGCAAGGACGGCAACATGGTCTTCGCCAAGAAGGCCGAAAAGACCTTCAAGGACCCGACCTCCAATATCGAGCGTGTGCTCGATCTCGGCTTTGTCGGCGAACCTGTCGAGGTCGACCGTACTCTGCTCGATCTGCTGGCGCGCTCCGAAATGATCCCTGTGATCGCCCCGGTCGCCCCGGGCCGCGACGGGCATACATACAACATCAACGCCGACACCTTCTCGGGGGCAATCGCTGGCTCGCTCGGCGCCAAGCGCCTGCTGTTCCTGACCGATGTTCCCGGGGTGCTCGACAGCGCCGGTGAACTCATTCCCGAGCTTTCAGCGCGCCAGGCACGCCAGCTCATCGCTGATGGCACCATCCATGGCGGCATGATCCCGAAGGTCGAGACCTGCCTTGATGCGTTGGAGCGCGGCGTCGAAGGGGTTGCCATTCTCAACGGCAAGATGCCGCACGTCGTCCTTATCGAGCTGTTTACCGAGCATGGTGCTGGCACGCTGATCGTGCGCTAGCTATAATGCCGCGCATCGTATCGGGAGATCTGGCTGATGGCAGGACATCGGATCTTTTCGGTCAGCGTTGAAAGCGTATATCCACTCTACATCACCAAGGCTGAACGCAAGGGCCGAACCAAGGCGGAAGTCGACACCATCATCTGCTGGCTTACCGGCCACGATGAACGCTCGCTCGAGTCCGCCCTCAGTCTGAGCTTTGAGGAGTTCTTCGGGACAGCGCCCCGGATGAACCCTTCGCGGTTTCTGATCAAAGGCGTGGTGTGCGGGGTAAGGGTGGAAGACATCGAAGACCCGACAATGCGCGAGATCCGTTACCTCGACAAGCTGATCGACGAACTGGCCAAAGGCAAGGCGATGGACAAGATTCTGCGCTGTGAACCTGCTGCCGAAGCCTCTCCGGGAAGTTAGGTGAAACTTACATCTTCTTCTGCCACAATGACAGAATGACCGCACTTGCCCCATCCCTCGGGGCTGCCGAGCTGCGCAGCCTCAGCCACGTCACCGACTGGGTGTTCGACCTCGACAACACCCTGTATCCGCGTACCTGCAATCTGTTCGCGCAGATCGATACCAACATGACGAACTACGTCATGGAGCTGACCAAGCTCGATTTCGAAGCGGCGCGCGATCTGCAAAAGCAGCTTTATCGTGACCACGGCACGACCCTTAACGGGCTGATGACCCAGCATAAGGTCGACCCGGACCATTTTCTCGATACGGTCCATGCCATCGACTACTCCCCGGTTGATGCGCATCCCGAGTTGGTCGAAGCCATCGCGGCGCTTCCAGGTCGCAAGTTCATCTTCACCAATGGCGATACCGGACACGCACGGCAGGTCCTCCGCCGGCTGGGTGCCGATCACCTGTTCGAGCATGTCTTCGACATCCGGGCGATGACCTATGTGCCAAAGCCCCACCGCCAGGCCTATGATGGTTTCCTTGCGCGCCACGGCATCGATCCGACGGCTGCGGTGATGTTCGATGACCTCGAAAAGAACCTGAAGGTGCCGCACGAGATCGGCATGGTGACGGTACAAGTTACCGCTGGCTCAGACTTCGTTCACGAGCAGGTCGACGCATGGGAGCTCGATCGCACCCGGCAGGAGCACGTCCACCACATCACCGAGGATCTGGCACACTTCCTGCGAAACCTGCCCTGATTACTGTCTCGATCTAGACCGCGTTCGCCAGCAGCGACTTGCGCTGCCAGATCGCAAGCGGCCGCGCTCCCTCAACTGTGCTCTTGAGCTCGTAGCCTTCGAGTAATGCGTCGATCGCCGGGTCTTCGCGCGCCCAATCGAGCCAGTTGATGCCGTCGATGCCCGCGAGAATGAGGTCGGGCTGGTTGCGCTGCAGATCGATCCTGAGCTGCTCGCGCTCGATCGCCTCCAGCGCCTCCGCCTCCGCTACAATCGCTGGCGACGCCTGTGGACTCAGCTTGCGGCGGACGGCACCCAGCGCCACCCAAAGGCAAGGACCGGAGTTGCTCAGCTTGGCATCGAGCCGCCGATGCAGGGGGCTCGCTACATCGAGATGCGTTGTGAGGTTGGCGATCGTCATTCCGCTCGGCATCGGCTCGAGCAATTCGTGCAGCGTTGCGCTGGCGCGATAGTCGCCCATACTGCCGATGGCAGGCGCAACGCACAGCGCCGTGGCGGTTGCCAGCCCGATAGCGCGGTGAGTGATGCCGGGTTTGATCCCGGAATAAAACCGCAGGGTCAGCACCAGCGTTGCCAGTATCAGGGCGGGCAACAGATGGTAGGTAAAGCCCTTACCCTGAATGAGGTAAGCGAGGTAAAATCCGGCCGCAGCGGCAAGCCACTGAGCATAGGGGGATGTCAGCATCTCGCGCCTGTAAAGCGCGAACGTTGCGAGTGATATAAAAAGCACCAGCAGGGACGGCGGCTGTACGACAAGCTGCAATAGCGTGCCGCGGTCGCTTACATAGGCCTCTGCTGCAAGTGGGAGCATGTCCGTGAAGAACGCCGGGAACCATGCCCAGACACCGAGCCAGTAAGCGATCACAATCGTGCCGGCGAGGACATGCTCGGCATTGAAGATTGGACGCAGAGAGCGCGCTTGATACGCGCTCACCAAAGCGGGCAGCAGAATTGCCAGCGCGAAATGCGGCTTGATGGCCATAGCCATGCCGCCACCGAGACCGCCGAGGACTATTTGAAAAACCCCGGGAGATCGTGCCGCGGCGCGCATCACCTGATTGCCGAGGAGCGGCAACAAGAAGAGAAGCGCGATATGCTCTCGCTCGGCAAAGTGCGGGCCGGGCAGCAGAACGAGCGCGATCAGGCCGATAGGCCACCAACCGGCAATCTTCTGATCGAGGCCGACCGTCTTCAGCGCTCTAAGGCAGAAAAGGCTCGCGGCAACGGCCAGCGCGAGAACGCCGAGCACCACCAGATGCTCCGGCGCAATCGAGAAAATCTGTCCCAGCCAGACCGCAGGCAGATACAATAGCGCGGACATTGGCGGGTTGAGTTCGCGGATGTCGATGTAAAGCTGTTGTCCCTCCAGCATACGCTCGCCGACAGTCAGCAACCAGGATACGTCAGGGTTTAGACCCAAGCCGATCTGGATCGCATAGGCGCAAAGCAGCGCACCGATTGAAAGCGCCCAGGCGATCAGCCGCATCAAGCCAGTCCGACAGTTGCGTATTGCGCGCCCAGCGGAACCCGCCGTAGCCCTGCTTCGATCGCCCGCGCCCAACCGGCGGCCGACGGCAGGAACAGGAAGTTATGGCTGCTGACCTTGCTGCAACCGGCAGCCTTCAGCAGCTTCTCTGACCGCCTTGGGGCCAGCAGAACCGCATCGGCATCGAATGCGCAGCGTGACACTGCAAGGCGCGTCAGCGGATTAAACGGGTTGTGTTCGATAATGATCACCAGCCCTCCGGGACGAACGACCCGTCTCATTTCCGCTAAGAAAGCGTCCCATTGGCTCGGCACAACATGGTGCATGACGCAGGCGGTGACGGCGAGGTCGAAACCGGCGTCGGCATAGGGCAGGCGGTCACCACTTGAAGTGCTGTAGGTCGCGAATGGGTTTTCACGACGTGCACGCGTGATTGAGCGTTCGGAGACGTCGCAGCCGTCGATTGAATCGAACCGGTCCTTGATGTGCGCATGGAGCCGGCCCACGCCACATCCGATATCCACAAGCCTTGCGGATTTCGGATCGCCGAGATGCTTGCGCGCAAGGCGCTCGAGAAGATCAGCCTTTGCCTGCATGAAAAAGTCATGGCGCAAGCCTGAAAAGCTGATCGAGTCCTCAACGATGCTCTCGTACTCGTCCTCGATCTTGTCGAACGTCAGTTCACTCATGCGCTTCTCTTTTGGGGCACGGAGTGCTCATTGATTGCGTGGTCGAAGCCCACGCGCCGTTCAACGATGTAGAGCGGGCGGTTCTTCACCTCGGAATGGATCCGCCCGACATACAGTCCAACGATGCCGGTCATCAGCATGTTGACGCCGGAGAGCAGCGAGACAATCGCAACTGTAGAGGCCCAGCCATCGACAAGGCCCTCCGTCCAGAACAGCGCGCGCAGCACCACATAGGCGCCAAAGGCAAGGGCTGCGGCCGAGATCATCGCGCCGACATAGATCGCGGCCTTGAGAGGCGCGTCCGAGAAACTGACAATCGCGTTTGCCGCAAGGCTCAGCATCTTGCGCAGCGGATACTTGGTGGAGCCAGCGGCGCGCGGATCACGCTCATACGGTACCGAAGTCTGCCGAAATCCGATCCACGCAAACATACCGCGCACATATCGATTGTACTCGGGCATTGCGAGGAAGGCATCGACCGCCGCTCTGTCGACGAGCCGGAAGTCCCCTACATCGCGTGGAAGCTCGATCGTCGAAAGCCGGCTCAGGGCACGATAAAAAACATGCGCTGTTGCCTTCTTCAGGAATGGCTCGCCCGCTCGCTTGGTGCGCTGCGCGTAAACCACCTCATAACCCTCGCGCCATTTTGCGATCAGATCGAGCGCAACTTCAGGAGGGTCCTGCAGGTCGGCATCGAGAATGATAACGGCATCGCCGGTGGCAGCGCGTAGCCCGGCGCTAACCGCAATCTGGTGGCCGAAATTCCGCGCGAAGCGAATATATCTGTATTGTGGATTGGTGCGCGCCAACTCTGCGAGAACGATGGCGCTGGAATCGCGGCTGCCATCATCGACGAAGATGATCTCGCAGCGTCCATCGATCTTCTCCGTCACCCGCGCCAGCCGATGCAAGAGAAGCGGCAGAACGGCTTCTTCATTATAAACCGGTATGACGAAGCTGAACGCTGTCTTGCCCATGGATGCCCCAGCACATTGCGTGCAAAGCATCACCGGACAGCCTTAAGATCCGCTTAAGTGAAGGTGTTGCTGGGGCCTACATAGTATTGACGTGCAGAATGTTTCCGTCCGGATCCTTGAACCAGATCATCTTCATATCGCCGGAACCGTGGATATCACCTTCAAGGCCCAGCTCCGGATAATGTTCGAACACGACGCCTTTCGCCTTTAGCTTTGAAACCAGGGATTCGATATCGCTGGCGCCACCCCAGACAACGGCATTCGCCTTGTTGGTCCCGGCAAACTGCGAGGGATAGACGACAAGACTGGTCCTGCCCGTCTTGAACACCATCACCCCTCCCATGCCCTCGTCCAGCAATTCGAGACCAAGGGTTTCGGCATAAAACTCGCGAGCGCGACCAATGTCGCTCACCGCGATGATGGCGGATGAATCAAGATCATTGAGCATCGTGAACCTCCACGGCTGGCGAGCATCAAACGTCGATGCGCGCCTAAGGTTCACGAGCCTTAGTCGCGTCTCAGGCGAAAACCCGCGCGCCTGCGCCGGACTGCCTGAAAGCGGTGTCGTTGTGGTAGATTTGGCGGATATCGTCGCCGTTCAGCCAGTGCTCACCGGATTTCAGCAATGCCCCACGAAGGCTGACGGGCGCCGCCTGCTCCATCGCAAAGCGGATCGCGGCAGCAGCAGTAGTGAAATGCCTGTGGCCCTGTGCCTGGGCTGTTTCGGCATCGCTGCCAAGAAACAGGTCAGCGGGAATGTTCAGATTGATTGTTCGCATGGTCTCTTGTTTCCGGCGCCTTCTTGGCGCCAATGATTGCCGACCTCGCGCTTCCAACAGCCTGGCCGGACGAGAAGTCCTGGCTCCCGGTGTGGATGCAGCGAAATCTGCGGGAAAATGATGTGACCGCCATCCGAGCGATGTACGTGGTCACTGAAATGAAGTGTCATGCACTCGACCAAAAGACTGGGCGCCCTAGGCGCGATTCAGCCAGAAAGTACAGGGAGAGTATGACATTGCGACAACGCGCAAAACTGTTCGGCGCGTAAGCCGATGCTTCTAGATAGGGGCAACGGGCATTAAGATCAAGCCGTGTCCTGTCCGCCGGATGCGTGGAATGGCGCTTGGCGGCCCGCTGGCACAGGGCTAGACTCCAAATTGCACGTGGCTCCCGCCGCTCCAAACCTTCGTCGTCCGCCAGCCCCGGCCACGGCCCACTGCATCAAAAATGCTTGCTGGCGCAGCACGACGTTTCCGACTGAACAAGAGGATTTTGCTCATGCAGTACCGCCGTCTTGGCAAGTCTGGCCTCAAGGTCAGCGAGTTCTCTCTTGGCTCCTGGGTCACCTTCGGCAAGCAGGTAGACGAGAAAGAGGCCATGAACATCATGTCCCTGGCCTATGATCAGGGCATCAACTTTTTCGACAATGCCGAAGGCTACGAGGCAGGAGTTTCCGAGGCGCTTATGGGTGATGCGCTGCAGAAGCTTGGCTGGGGCCGCGATACATTCTCGGTGTCCTCGAAGGTCTACTGGGGCGGCGACAAGCCCACGCAGCGCGGCCTTTCGCGAAAGCACGTCACCGATGCCTGCCATGCTGCGCTCAAGCGTCTGAAAGTCGATTATCTCGATCTCTATTTCTGCCATCGTCCGGATATCGAAACGCCCATCGAAGAAACGGTGCGCGCCATGCATGACCTGATTACACAGGGCAAGGTGCTGTACTGGGGCACCTCGGAATGGTCCGCGCAGCAACTGACCGAGGCCTGGGCTGTCGCGAAGGATCTCAAGATCTCGCCGCCAGTGATGGAGCAGCCGCAATACAATCTGTTCGTGCGCGATAAGGTCGAAGGCGACTACCGCCCGCTCTATGACCTCATGGGGCTCGGCACCACCATCTGGTCGCCGCTCGCCTCTGGCATCCTGACCGGCAAATATAATGACGGAATTCCCGCCGACAGCCGCCTTAACCTTCCCGGGTACGAATGGCTGAAAAAGGCCTGGGAGAGCGAAGATGGCAAGCGCCGGCTCGAGAAGATCAAGCAGCTCGCGGATGTAGCGAAGGACATCGGCATGCCGATCCATCACCTTGCGCTCTTGTGGTGCCTTGCAAATCCGCACGTATCGACAGTCATTCTCGGGGCTTCGAAAAAGAGCCAGCTTGAGGACAATCTCTCGGCGCTCGAGCACAAGGATCGGCTGACGCCGGATGTGCTTGCTCGGATCGACGAGATCATGGGCAACAAGCCTGCAGAGCCGCAAACCTTCTGACCCGTTGGTGCCGGTGGGGAGGCTCTCCGGCACCACGCAACCACCAGGCACATGAGACAACCCTCCAGCGGCCCGATCACGCCGGATCAGATGAGCTTTGCCGAGCGCATGGCGAATCTGCGCCATCTCGGCAGCCTGTTTCGGCAGATCTGGCGCACTAGCCGCTTTCTGACGTCCGCCAGCATCGGGCTGCGCCTTATCAAGGCGCTGCAGCCGGTGGCGATGCTCTATGTCGGCAAGCTCATCATCGATGAGGTAGTGCGGCTAACCGGAATTGTCTCTCCAGGCGCCGACCTGGAAACGCTGTGGCAGAGCGGCGCTCTCGCCACCGTCGCCGTTCTGCTGGCGCTGGAATTTGCGCTTGTCATCGGCAATGACCTGCTGACCCGGGCGATCTCGCTGGTCGATAGCGTTCTCGGCGAACTGCATTCCAACACCGTGAGCGTTGATTTGCTGCGGCATGCGGCCCGGCTCGATCTGCTGCATTTCGAGTCTCCTGAGTATCAGGATCGCCTCGAACGCGCGCGCCGCCAGGCTGCGAGCCGCAACTCGGTCTTGTCGCAGATTTTCGGCCAGGCTCAGGACATCATCACCGTCGCAACGCTCGCCGCCGGCCTGTTCGTTTATGCGCCTTGGCTCATACTGTTGCTGTTCATTTCGATGTTTCCGGCCGTATGGGGCGAGCAGCGCTTCAATCTCCGGGGCTATGCCCTCAATCGTGGCCGCACTCCGGAGCGTCGCCAACTCGAATATGTGCGCTGGATTGGAGCGCGACCGGAAACCGCGAAAGAGGTCAAGCTGTTCGGCCTCGGTGATTTCCTCGTCGAGCGCTTCAAAACACTGGCCGGGGCCATCTTCATCGATAACCGAAAGCTCGCTGTTGATCGCGCCATCTGGGGCGGCGTGTTCGCTGCGATCTCGACCCTGACTTACTATGGCGCCTACGCCTATATCGTGTGGCGCACGATCTCTGGTGATTTCACGATCGGGGATCTCGCATTTCTGTCCGGCTCATTCCTGCGCCTCAACGGGCTGTTCCACCAGATCATGCTGGGGTTCACGCAGGTCGCCGGCCAGTCGCTTTACCTCGATGATCTGTTCAGCTTCTTCGAGCTCAAGCCGTCAATCGTCGAGGCCGACGACCCGAAGCCGTTTCCGGTGCCGATCAGGAGCGCCATCCGGTTCGAGAATGTGGGATTCCGCTATCCCGAGTCGGATCAGTGGGCCATCCGTAATCTCAGCTTCGAGATCGCAGCGGGCGAGACGGTGGCGCTGGTGGGTGAGAACGGGGCGGGCAAGACCACCATCGTCAAACTGTTGACGCGCCTCTACGATCCGGATGAAGGGCGCGTGACAGTCGACGGCATTGACCTCAAACAGATGTCAGCGCGCAGCCTTGCCGAAAATATCGGCGTGATCTTTCAAGACTTCATGCGCTTCAGCTTCACCGCCGGAGAGAATATCGGCATCGGCAATATCGAGCATATGGAGGACGAGGAGCGCATACGTCAGGCCGCGGACCGCAGCCTCGCCGCTGATGTGATCTCGGGCTTTCCCGACGGGTATGCGCAGGTGCTGGGCCGCCTGTTCAATGAGGGTCGGGACTTGTCCGGCGGCGAGTGGCAAAAGATCGCCATCGCACGCGGCTATATGCGCGATGCTCAGGTCATGGTCCTTGATGAACCGACATCGGCGCTCGATGCGCGCGCGGAAGCGGAAGTCTTCGGCCGCTTCACTGGTCTGGCCGAGGGCAAGACTGCCCTGTTGATCTCCCACCGGTTTTCGACCGTGCGCGTTGCTGACCGAATAATCGTCCTCGAAGGCGGCCGCATCATTGAGGAGGGGCCTCACGAGGATCTGGTGGCCGCCGGCGGGGTCTATGCAGATCTTTTCGAGATACAGGCCGCCGGCTACCGCTGAACCGCGTCAGGGCGTCACCAGAACACGCCCCTTGATCTTGCCGTCGAGAATGCGGTCTGCGGCATCCGGAAGGCCTTCGAGGCCAATCTCTTCCACCAGCGCTTCGTATTTGTCGAAATCGAACAGCTTGCCGAGCCGTTCCCACGCGATCACGCGCGGATCGTAGGGTTGCATCACGCTGTCGATCCCCGCGAGCGTCACGCCCCGCAGAATGAACGGCAGAACGCTGGTCTCGAAATCGATGCCGGCGGCGTTGCCGAGCGAGGCGACAGCGCCCCCATAGGAGATCTGCTTGAGCACCCGGCCGAGAATGCTGCCCCCGACGGTATCGATGGCACCGGCATACCGAGCGCTGTCGATCGGCCTGTCCTCCGGCGCCATGAAGCCCTGCCGCTCAACGATTTCATCGGCGCCAAGCGCCTGGAAATCGAGCTCCCCTGGCTTGCCGGTCAGCGCCGCAACCTTATAACCGAGCGTCTTCAGCAACATGATGCTGATCGAGCCGACGCCGCCGCTGGCGCCGGTCACGAGGATCGTGCCGCTGTCCGGGTGAATACCAAGCTCTTCGAGGCGGGTGATTGCGAGCATGGCCGTCAGCCCCGCTGTGCCGAGCACCATGGCCTTTCGTGCATCAAGAGACTTGGGCAGTGGCACCAGCCAGTCGGCATTGACCCGCTGCTTCTGCGAATACCCGCCCCAGTGCAGTTCGCCCACGCGCCAGCCAGTCAGGATCACGCCATCGCCGGGCTTGTAGCGGTCATCGCTGCTATCCTCGACGGTGCCGGCGAAATCGATCCCTGCAACGTTTGGATAGTTGCGCACCAGGCCGCCACGCCCGGTCAGGCAGAACGCATCCTTGTAGTTTAGCCCGGCATGGTCGATGGCAACCGTAACATTGCCGTCGGGCAGGGCGTCGTCCTCAAGCGTTTCAACCTGTGAAGTGATTGAGCCGTCTTCGCGCTGGCGACTGACGAGAGCTTTGAAAGACATCGGACCTCCTCGGTATGCGTGCGAACAGCGGGTCCGCGGCAATCAGTTTGGATCTGTTGGTAAGGGGTAGCGCTCGACCTCCGCGAGAAGTTCCAGCATGCCTGCGATCTGCGCCTCGGCCAGTGCCTTGCCCTTTTCGGCAGTAGCGATCGCTGCATTCCCTGCTGCGCCCTTTGGATTGACGTCCGAAGCGATCCACGCATAGGCGTGGCTCGATCCGGTCGGACGAAGATATTTGTAGTCCGCCTCGTCACTGCGGTGAACCGTCACGAAATCCTCCGCCTTTGACATGTCGACGAGATGCGGCTGAAAATGCAGCATCAGCGAGGTTTCCGCATCGCCGCCATGAATGCCGTGGCGGCGTTCCTCTTCGCTCAGCACTCCCTCGGGCTGCGGAAATCGCCAGCCGCTGCGTACCGCTAGCATGCGGGCCCGCACCCGCAGCTCGCGCGCGACAATCGACATGATGTCCTCGTTGCCGCCATGCGAATTGACAAGGATGATCTTCTTGATGCCGGCGCGCGCCACCTCGAGCCCAACCTGCGTCCACGCTTCGATCAGATTGGTTGCCACATGGCTGATCGTGCCGCGCGCCCAGATATGTTCGTTGGACTTGCCGATGCTCATCACCGGCAAAATCCGCACATCCATTGCCGCCGGAATACGGGGCGCCAGCATGTCCAGCATGCCTTGGTTGATATAGGTGTCGACGCCCACCGGCAGGTGCGGACCATGCTGCTCGACCGCCGCGATCGGCAGGATGGCGATGGCTTTTTCGGGGTCAAGCGAAGCAAATTCGGGCGCGGTGAATTCTGTCCACCAGATCTTGCGGGGCATGAGTTTTCCTTCAGGCTGGGCCGGCGGCGATGACTTCAATCTCGACGACGAATTCGGGGCGGGCAAAGCCCGACACGATCATCAGGGTCGAGGCGGGGTAGGGTTCGGCAAACAGCCGGTTTCTTACCGCCATGTACTCTGACAGGTGCTCGCGCCCGCTGACATAGGCGTTGATGCGAATGGCGTTTGAAAGGTCCATGCCGGCCTCCGCAAGAATTGCGGCGACGTTGTCGAAACAGACCTTTGTTTGTTCGCCGCAGGTTGGCGGCACCGTGCCGTCGGCCGTTATCCCCAGTTGGCCCGAGCAGAACACCAATTGCTGGCCTTCTGGCACCGTCATGCCGTGGCTATACGGTGCAAAAGGCGGGTGGATCGTCGCGGGATTGAGGGAAGTGCCCATAATGTCGGCTTCCTTTTTGAGAGGCATATGAGCCAGTTGGCGGGCATGAGACAACCCTCTTGCCATGCGGCAATTGCACACGTGATGAGCAAAATGTGCATATGACGAATTTTTTGGCTTCACAAGCGGGGCAGAAAAAAGAAAAGATTGGGCAGTCGCTTTGATGCGCACAAGAATTCAGCAGGCGGAGGGCCTGCCAACAGGGAGACGCCCAGTATGAACCTATCACGCAGCCTTGCAGTCCTGCCGGTGATGGCTCTGGCCGGTCTGGCCAGCCAAGGGCAGGCGCAGGAACTCGACCAGGTAACCTTCGCCACCAATTGGCTCGCCCAGGCAGAGCATGGCGGCTATTATCAGGCCGTGGCAGATGGCACCTACGAGGAATATGGCCTCGACGTCACCATCCGCCCCGGCGGGCCGCAATCCCCGGGCCGGCAGCTGTTGATAGCGGGCCAGGTGGAATTCTACATGGGCGGCATGTCGACAATCGACGCGGTCGATGAGGGCATCCCGGTGGTCACCGTCGCCGCCATCTTCCAGAAGGATCCGCAAGTTCTTCTCGCGCATCCCGACGCACCGTTCGAAAGCGTTGCGGATCTCGCCGATGCTTCGAAGCTCATCATTGGCCAATCCAGTTTCTTCGATGGTTTCTTTCCCTGGATGAAGGCCAATTTCGAGGGCTTCTCGGACGACATGTACGAGCCCTACACGTTTAATCCCGCACCGTTCATCTCCGACGAAATGTCGGTGCAGCAGGGCTATCTTACCTCCGAGCCGTACGAGATTGAGCGCCAGGCCGGCTGGGCACCGAAGGTATTCCTGCTCGCCGATTACGGCTATGCGCCCTATTCCACGACGATCGAGACCCGCACCGAACTGGTCGAGAACGAGACCGACATGGTGCAGCGTTTTGTCGAAGCCTCGATCATCGGCTGGTACAATTACCTTTACGGCGACAACACCGCAGCGAACGATCTGATCAAGACCGACAATCCGGAAATGACGGACGGACAGCTCGCCTATTCCCTCGAAAAGATGAAGGAATACGAGATCGCCGTTTCCGGTGAAGCCATCGATCAGGGGATCGGCTGCATGACGGATGAGCGCTGGCAGACCTTTTACGACGATATGATCGAGGCCGGTCTTTACGAAGAGGGCATCGATATCTCGCAAGCCTACACCACGCAGTTCGTCTGCAATGGTGTCGGCACCGATCTTGCCAGCGCCGAATAGTTCGCGCTGGTCTTTCGGCGCGGATATGCGATCCGCGCCGTTTTCACCCTAACCCGGGTAGTTTGACGTGACAGACACAGCCTTCGCCGAAGCGCCAGCCGCGCAACAGGCCCCGCCACGCCGCCTCGTCGTGACCATGCAGAACGTCTCGAAAATGTTCTCGAACGGCACTCTGGCCCTCAAGGACATGTCGCTCGACGTCCGGCCCGGAGAATTCATTTCCCTACTCGGCCCGTCTGGCTGCGGAAAGTCGACGGCATTGCGGATCATCGCCGGACTTGGGCAGGCCTCGACCGGTACCATTGATTGGCCGAGTTCGAAGATCAATTCCAAGGGCCTGCCGGAAGGCGATGTCGGCTTCGTTTTTCAGGAGCCGACATTGATGCCGTGGCAGACTGTGTTCGGCAATGTCTACCTGCCGCTCAAGCTGCGCGGCGTGTCAAAATCGGCGGCGCGTGAAAAGGTCATGGAGAATCTCGCAAGTGTCGGGCTTGCCGATTTTGCTGAGGCCTATCCGCGTGAACTGTCCGGCGGCATGAAGATGCGCGTGTCGATCGCGCGGGCGCTGGTCACCCGCCCGAAGCTGCTGCTGATGGACGAGCCGTTCGCCGCCCTTGATGAAATCACCCGTCAGAAACTCAACGATGACGTGCTCGATCTTTGGGCGCGCACCGGCGTCACGGTGATCTTCGTCACCCACTCGGTCTACGAGTCTGCCTATTTGTCGAACCGCATCGTCGTCATGCGCGCGCGTCCCGGCCAGGTCTTTTCCGATCTTGAAATTGACCAGCCCGCTGAGCGCGACAGCGCCTATCGCACGTCCGAAGCCTATCGCGAAATCTGCGAGATGGTGTCGGATTCGCTGCAGACCGCCATTCATTCCGCGGAGAGCTGAGATGAGCGAAGCCACAGCCAGTGACCATATCCGCGAGGAGCGTGTACGGCGCGAAGCCGAGGCGCCCGCGACCCCGGCAACCGTCGAAACCGAAACCAAGGGCACCGATAGCGCCGTCACCATTGTGCGCCCGCGGATGACCAACCGCGAAAAGATCCTTCAGATCGTCGTGCCCATCGTCGCGCTCGGTCTCGGCATTCTTGCCTGGCACCTGTTCGTCACTCTTAACGAGGTCCCGACCTATATTCTGCCGGGGCCCGTCGACACGGTGAACGCGCTGCTGTTCGATTCCGCAACGCTCTGGCCGGCCCTTTGGGTCACTGTCAGGATCACCTTCTCGGCCCTTGCTGTCGCACTGATCGGTGGGGTTATTCTCGCCATTCTCATCGTGCAGTCGCGCCTGTTCGAACTGGCCCTGTTTCCGTTCGCCGTCATTCTACAGGTCACGCCGATCATCGCGGTAGCGCCGCTGATCCTCATTTATGCGCCCGATACGCCGACCGCATTGATGATCTGCGCCTTCCTCGTCGCCTTTTTTCCCATTCTGTCAAATACAGCGCAGGGCCTGAAGAGCGTCGATCATAACCTGATGAACCTGTTCGAGCTTTACGGCGCAAAGTCCTGGCAGACCCTGTTGTTTCTGAAGATCCCCGGCTCGATGCCCTACTTCATGGCGGGGCTGCGCATTGGCGGCGGGCTGGCGCTGATCGCTGCGGTGGTCGCCGAGTTTGCTGCCGGCTCGGCCGGGCAGGGGTCTGGGCTCGCCTTCCGCCTGCTCGAGAGCCAGTATCGGCTGAACTTGCCGCGGCTGTTCGCAGCGCTCATCCTATTGTGCTGCACCGGCATCGCCATCTTCGCGTTGACGTCCTTCATCTCCTGGCTGACGCTCCACAAATGGCATGAAAGCGCCATCAAGCGGGAGAATTGAGACTGTGACGATAGAGACCCCAATGACAGGCGCCGATCTGGTTTTGGCGAATGTCAGTATTCCAAAGGCCGTCTACGACGATCCACAATCAGGTGCGTTAACGCGCTGCGACATCACCATCCGCGATGGTCTGATTGCTGACATCGCGCCGGCCCACACCACACGCAACCGCCTTGGCCGCGTCGAGCATGACGGCGGGCTGGTGTTGCCGTGCTTTACCGATATGCACACGCATATCGACAAGGGCCATATCTGGCCACGCAGGCAAAACCCCGATGGCACTTGGGCGGGCGCGCTCGGCGCTGTTCTTGCAGATCGCGAGGCGAACTGGGCGGCAGAAGATGTCGAACGCCGCATGGATTTCTCTTTGCGCTGCGCGTATGCGCATGGCACCGCAGCCCTGCGTACGCATCTCGATATGGCCCCGCCTCAGCACGAAATCAGCTGGGATGTCTTTGAAAAGACCCGTGATGCCTGGGCCGGCAAGATCGAACTGCAAGGCGTAGCGCTTCTGGGGCCGGATGCCATTCTTGATCCCGATGCGCTCAAAGCCGTCGCGACACGCACCAAGGCAGCCGGCGGCGTATTGGGTGGATCGTCTGGCGTCCACCCTGAAAACCGTACAATCATGCTGCGCCTTGTCGAGACTGCCGGCGAACTCGGGCTGGACCTCGATCTGCATACAGACGAAACCGGCGACCCATCGGCAGATGCGCTGAAGTCGCTGGCCAAAGCCGTTACCGAAACCGGCTATCAGGGCCGTGTCACGGCTGGGCATTGCTGCGTTCTTGCGATGCAGGGCGAGGATGTCGCCAAGGAAACGATCGAGCTGACAGCAAAGGCTGGCATCGGCGTGGTGTCACTGCCCATGTGCAACATGTATCTGCAGGACCGCACGCCTGGCGGCAACGCCGTTCGCACGCCTCGTTGGCGCGGCGTCACCCTCGTCAATGAATTGCGCGCTGCCGGCGTCCCGGTCACCATCGCCTCCGACAACACGCGCGATCCATTCTACGCCTATGGCGATCTCGACGGTTTCGAAGTCCTGCGAGAGGCCGCGCGCATCACCCATTTCGATCATCCGCAATCCGAGGCCTGGACCTGGTTGCGCGCCATCGGCGCCGACGCCTCGAAGCAATGCGGCTTTGCGCACTCTGCGACAATTGCCATCGGCCAGCCGGCAGACCTGATCGTCTTCGGCGCCCGCAACTGGAGCGAGTTGATGGCGCGTCCGCAGTCCAATCGCCTCGTCCTGCGCGACGGCCTGCCGATCGAGACCAGCCTGCCCGATTACCGTGAACTCGACGACCTTATGGGAGCCCGCCAATGAGCATTGCAGAATTCCGTGCCGCCCTCGGAGATATCCCGGTCGAGGATCATCCGCGGATCGTTCAGCAGCGCAGCCGCGACCACTACTGGTATTCGCCCATTCTTAAAGCCCGTCTCGATCAGGTGACGGCTGAAATCGTCGTGTCTCCACGCAGCGTCGAAGAGGTCAAGACCGTCCTGCGCGAGGCGCACCGGCATGGTGTGCCGATCACCCCGCGCGGCGCTGGCACCGGCAATTACGGCCAGGCCATGCCGCTGTCAGGTGGTGCCATGCTCAACCTGATGAACCTCGATAAGGTTATCGAGATCACGCCGGAACGCGTCCGTGCGCAGGCCGGCATCGTTCTCGAAAAGCTCGATGAAGCGACAAAAGCCGCCGTCGGCGGCGAGCTGCGCTTTCACCCCTCGACCTATCGCATGGCCAGCCTTGGTGGCTTCATCGCCGGCGGTTCCGGCGGCGTCGGATCGATCCGTTGGGGCGGCCTGCGCAATCTCGGCTCGATCCTCAGGCTCAAGGTCATCACCTGCGAAGCCGAACCGCGTGAACTCGAACTGACCGGCGAGGACATCCTCAAGGTCGCGCACGCCTACGGCACCAATGGCATCATCGTCGAAGCCGAAATGCCGCTGGCGCCGGCTTATGAGTGGGTCGACATGATGGTCGGGTTCGACGATTTCATCGACGCATGCCGCTTCGCCGAGGCGGTGGGACGCCAGGACTCGCTGCTTCTCAAGGAACTCTCTCCCTGCGCAGCACCAATTCCGCAGGACTATTTCAATCGCCACAAGCCCTACATCAAGGACGGGCAATCGGTGGTGCTGATCATGGCGGCGCCTGTCGCCGTCGACCCCTTGCTGGTGCATCTCGGCCATCATGGTGGCGAACTTCTCTACCGTGCCGACAAGATCGGTGAGACCGAAAAGCGCCGCCTGCCGCCGATCTACGAGCTCGCCTGGAATCACACGACCCTGCGCGGCCTCAAGGTCGATCCCTCGATTACCTACCTGCAGACCCAATATCCCACCCTCGAGCACGTGGAGCGGATCGTCTCGATGCTGGGCGACGAGATGCCGATGCATATCGAGATGACCCGGTTCGATGGCCGCGTGGTGTTTTCGGGCCTGCCGATCGTGCGCTACACGAGCGAGGAGCGGCTCGAAGAGATCATCCGCATCCACGAGGAAAACGACTGCCTAGTGTTCAACCCGCACCGCTTCACCCTCGAGGAAGGCGGCATGAAGCGGACCGATCAGGCCCAACTTGCTTTCAAGCACGATGCTGACCCCTCGGGGCTGCTCAATCCCGGCAAGATGATCGCCTGGGACGATCCGGATTTCGATCTGAATTCCGGTCGTGCCTGGCTCTTCACCGGCCTCGAACCGGCAAAGGGTGCTGCGTGAATGCGGGTCCACGTCGTTCACGCTCACCCGGTTGAGACCAGCTACAACCGTGCCCTGTTTCATGCAGCCGTTGAAACGCTGACCGAGGCAGGGCACGAAGTCGATGCCCTTAGCCTTTATGATGAAGGGTTCGATGCCGTCCTGAGCCGCGAGGAGCGGTTGAACTACCATGAAGTGCCAGGCAACCTGACCCCGGCCGTGGCGCCTTATGTCGAGCGTCTTCGGGCCGCCGAAGCGCTGGTTTTTGTCCATCCGGTCTGGAACTACGGCTACCCGGCAATCCTCAAGGGTTATTTTGATCGCATCTACCTTCCGGGTGTCAGCTTCGTGCTCACAGGCGGAAAGAACAATGAAACCGGCACGCTCGTGCCGAACCTCAAGAACATCAGGAAAGTCGCGTTCGTTACCACCTATGGCGGCAATCGATGGCGCACCATGCTGATGGGTGATCCGCCGCGCCGGCTCGCACGGCGCTGGGCCTGGGCGACGTTCCGCACCCAGCAGCCTCCGAAATACCTGGCGCTCTACGACATGAACAACAATGGCGAGGCGCAACTCAACGGATTTCTCGACAAGGTCAGATCGGAGCTGGCAAGCCTTTAACCTGGCTCAGTTTTTCCCACGCGCACCTTTGCATCGGTCCTCTTGGCGTTTAAGTCCCTAAAGACGCGAGAGGAAAAAGGAGGCGCGCTATGCCAGATACCAACATCATGCCGGGATTGGGCTTCGGAACATTCGGACGGACCGGAGACGAGGGAATTGCGGCAATCACCACTGCGCTCGAGACCGGTTACCGGCACCTCGATACCGCTCAGGTCTATAACACCGAGCGCGAAAACGGCGAAGCAATCCGCCGCTCGGGTATCGCGCGCAACGAGATCTTCGTCACCACCAAGATCGATCATTCCAACTTCGCCGACGGCACGCTTATTCCCTCGCTGGAAAAGAGCCTCGAGGCGCTGCAGCTCGATCAGGTCGATCTCACCCTCATTCACTGGCCATCGCCAAATGGCGAGATCGCCCCTGAGGTATACTTGCCGCAGCTTGCTGAAGCGCAACAGCGCGGCCTCACCAAGCATATCGGCCTGTCGAACTTTACCATCGCCCTGATCGATAAAGCCGAGGAAATCCTCGGGCCCGGCACCCTGCTGACCAATCAGGTCGAACTCAACCCGTTCATGCAGAACCGCAAGCTTGCCGATTACTGCATGAAAAAGGATATCCGCATCACCTGCTATCTGCCGATCGCCAAGGGACGCCTCGGTGATGAGCCGAAGTTGCGAGAGATCGCCGAGCGACATAATGCAACTGTCGAGCAGGTCGCGGTGGCCTGGGAGCTTGCCCGCGGCTACGCCGCAATCCCCACCTCCAGCAAGGCGGAGCGCATTCGCTCGAACTTCAAGGCGCTGGACCTCACGCTCAGCCCCGATGACATCGAGTTGATCGACACAATCGATCGGGGCGATCGTCGCATCAATCCTGACTGGGGTCCCGATTGGGACTGATCTCAGGTGCCGGGCGGACAGCCATTCGCCCGGCTTTACTCTCGCATTAACCCTATTGCTTGCCACTTCCTTAACGGGATAGGTCGCATTGAAGGCTCTACCTTTGCTAATTGGTGAGCCTGAAATGAAATACGCAATCCCAACCCTCATTGGCTGCGCACTGGTCCTGTCGGCCCCCGCTCAGGCGGCCGATCTCGGCTGGGGCGGAGCACCGGCCAGCACTCCCGTTTATGACCCGATGCCCGTCTCCAACTGGACCGGCTTTTACGTCGGCGCCACCGGCGGTTATGGCTGGGGCACCCTGTCCACCACGCCCGCTGCGGGTGGCCCCACCACCGAAGAGAATACCGGTGGCTGGCAGATCGGCGCCGAGGCCGGCTACAACATGGATTTCGGTGGCTTCGTGCTCGGCGCTGAAGGCGACCTGCAGTGGACCGATCTCGGCTACAGCCAGGACCTTGGCGCAATCGGCGAACTCAATGCCAAACTCGATGGCTATGGTACCGCCCGCTTGCGCGCTGGCGCGACCTTCGGTCAGGTGATGCCGTTCGTCACCGGCGGTGTTGCCGTCGCCCGTGGCACGGCCAGCATCACCGATCCTGCCGGGGTCACAACCTCGCAGAGCAACACGCACGTTGGCTGGGTCGTCGGTGGTGGTCTCGAGGCAATGGCCGCCGAGAACATCACGCTCAAGGCCGAATATCTTTATCACGATGTCGGCTCGCAGACCTACACCACCATCCCGGGCGGTTCAGTCGATGCCGGTCACAATTTCGGCGTCGTCCGCGCCGGCATC
>NZ_BMZE01000003.1:0-501190 GCF_014652635.1 Devosia pacifica | reverse complement strand
CGCGCCCCAAGGCGCGGCTCTTTTTGTTTGCGCCGTTGCACTGCATACCTCGAAGCGCGTTAGATTGGCAGATAAGCCAAAGGCGCAACGATGACCGACACCAGACCCGACCCGGCAACGCAGGCCTCGCCATTCTCCTGTTTTCTCGGCCCGGCCGGGTCCCGGTCGCGCCGCCGCCCCGCGATCGAAGCGCTGCACCGTACTCCTGAGACCGTGTGCATGCCGCCCTTGATTGAAGAGGCGCGTGTTGATCCTGAGCTGTCGCGGCAGATCCGCGAACTGAGCATCAGCCTTGCATCGCGGGTCCGCCACAGGCACGCGCGCTCACGTGTCGGTGGCGTCGATGGATTGATGCGTGAGTACGATCTGACGAGCGAAGAAGGCGTGGCACTGATGTGCCTTGCCGAAGCGCTGTTGCGCACCCCCGATGACGGGACGCGCGATGCTTTGATCAGGGACAAGATCGCTCCGGGCCATTGGCGTCAGCACGTCGGCCGGGATCGCTCGCTGTTCGTCAACGCTGCGACGTGGGGGCTGGCTCTGACCGGCCGGCTCGTCACACCCGTCAACGACCGCGGCCTGGGGCGCGCGCTCAGCCGCTTGCTGGCTCGATCGGGAGAGCCGGTGATCCGAGCCGGCGTCGATTATGCCATGCGCATGATGGGCGAGCAGTTTGTCGCCGGAAAGACGATCGCCGAAGCGCTTGAAAAAGCCGGCCAGCGTGAAGCGCGCGGCTACAGATATTCCTATGACATGCTCGGTGAAGCTGCGATGACCGCAGCCGATGCCGAACGATATCTCGAAGACTATCGACGCGCCATTCGCGCGGTGGGCGAGAACGCCAGCGCCTCCGAGCTTTATGAGCGTCCCGGTATCTCCATCAAGCTTTCGGCGCTTCATCCCCGGTATGAGCGTGCGCAGATCGATCGGGTTCGGCGCGAGCTTTTCCCGAGGCTGGCCGATCTGGCGGTGCTGGCGCGACGGCACGCCGTGGGGTTGAACATCGACGCCGAGGAATCCGAGCGCCTCGATCTTTCTCTCGAAGCGCTGGAGATGCTGTGTTCGCTACCCCAGCTCGAGGGCTGGCACGGTATTGGCTTTGTTGCCCAGGCATACTCGCGCCGTTGCCCTGCTGTGATCGATCACCTCATTGATCTTGCCCGACAGAGCGGGCATCGCCTGATGGTGAGGCTGGTCAAGGGCGCCTATTGGGACAGCGAGATCAAGGCTGCGCAGGTCGCGGGACTCGAGGATTATCCGGTCTACACCCGCAAGGTTCATACCGACGTGGCCTATATCGCCTGCGCCCGGCGACTGCTGAAGGCGGGCAGGGCGGTTTATCCGCAATTCGCCACCCATAACGCGCAAACGCTGGCTACTATAATGGTGCTGGCAGGCCCGGACTTCACCCCAGGTGATTATGAATTCCAATGCCTCTACGGAATGGGCGAAGCCCTTTATGACGAGGTGCTGACACAGTTTCAGGCGCCGTGCCGGATCTACGCGCCGGTCGGCAGCCACGAGACCCTATTGGCCTATCTGGTGCGGCGCCTGCTCGAAAATGGCGCCAATTCCAGCTTCGTCAATCGCATCGCTGACCCGAACATCCCGTTGGAGGAACTCGCGGCAGACCCGGTCGAGATTGCCTCTGCCATTCACCCCCTCGGTGCGCCACATCCCCGTATTGTCGCGCCAGCCCGGATCCTTGGGGCAAGGGAGAACTCAAAGGGTCTCGACCTTGCGTCAGAGCCAGTGCTCGAAACACTGTCGCAAAACCTCGCATCGGCGGCTTTAGGACAGTATCGCGCGCGACCGCCCATCGAAATCGCGGCGCCGCCCAGAATGATCGTCAACCCTGCCAATCCCGCAGATATTATCGGCCCGGTACAAGAGGCCGCGCCAGAGTCTGCGGAGCAAGCGATTGAACGGGCGCGGCGCGCTGGCGAGGCGTGGGCCCACCTTCCCGTGTCACAGCGCGCCGATTGTCTTAGACGAGCGGCCGACCTCATGCAGGAGCGTCTCGATCGCTTTGCAGGTCTCGCTATTCGCGAGGCAGGCAAGACGATCGCCAACGCCGTCGCAGAGGTGCGCGAGGCGATCGATTTTCTCAGGTTCTATGCTGAGCGGGCGGAAGTCGACTGTCGCGAGCGAGCGCGCCCGCTCGGGGTGGTTTTAGCGATCAGTCCGTGGAACTTCCCTCTGGCGATCTTTACCGGCCAGATCGCTGCAGCCCTCGTTTCAGGCAACACGGTTGTTGCCAAACCGGCAGAGCAGACACCATTAATCGCCGCAGAGGCTGCCGCTCTTCTGCATGAAGCAGGAGTGCCGGAGGATGCCCTGCTGCCGGTGCCGGGGGACGGAGAGCTTGGCGCGGCGCTGGTCGCATGCGCAGGTATCGCCGGGGTTGTGTTCACCGGCTCTCTCGATGCTGCGCGCAGCATCCAAAAAACGCTTTCGAGCCGCCTCCTTGAAGATGGCCAGCCTGTGCCGCTGATCGCAGAAACAGGCGGGCAGAATGCCATGGTCGTCGATTCCTCGGCGCTCCCCGAGCAGGTGGTCGCAGATGTTCTGACCTCGGCCTTCGACAGCGCCGGCCAGCGGTGCTCGGCGCTGCGCGTATTGTGCCTGCAGCACGACATCGCCGATCAGGTGCTCGACATGCTCAAGGGCGCAATGGCCGAACTGCGCGTCGGCGATCCAGCCCAGTTCGCTACCGATATCGGGCCAATCATTAATGCCGATGCCTGTGCGGTGATTGCTGACTATGTGGAGGCTATGCGCGCCAAGGGACACGCGGTAACGCAAGCAGAGATGCCCATGGGGCTCACAGGCCATTTCATCGCCCCTGTGATCATTGAACTCGACAACATTGAAGATTTGGGCCCCGAAGTCTTCGGGCCGGTCCTGCACGTGGTGCGCTATGAAAGCGCCCGGCGCGCCGAGCTTGTCGATGCTATAAACGCTCTTGGCTACGGACTGACCTTTGGCATTCACAGCCGTATCGACACCACGATTGAAGAGGTGACCGCTGCAGGGTCTGCCGGGAATATCTACGTCAATCGCAACCAGGTGGGTGCAGTCGTCGGCGTTCAGCCCTTTGGCGGGCATGGTTTGTCGGGCACCGGGCCCAAGGCTGGCGGCGACTACTATGTGCGCCGGTTTCTGGCTGATCCACCGGACGTAGAAAATGACAACGATGCGCCATTGGCATTTGCCACTTTCCTCGATTGGCTAAGAGCTACCGGCCAGTTCGACACCGCCATGGACCTGGAGGCTCTGCCGCGCTCGGCGCCGGAGCATTTTGACAAGAACCTGCCGGGGCCAGTGGGAGAGCGCAATCGCTACTGCATAGTGCCGCGCGGCGCCGTTCTCGCAAGCGCGCGTAGCCGGGTGGCGCTTTATCGACAGATCGGCGCCATTCTTGTCACCGGGAATCGTGCGCTCGTTGCAGCGCCCGACGATGTCTGCGTGACGCTCGATGGGCTGCCTGAAGCCCTGGACGAACACATCGCGCGTTGTGACTTCTCGACAGCCTCGGGACGCGTCTCACACGTTCTGAGCGACGATCCTGCGCAGGACGCCCCGCGCATCGCCGAATGGCCAGGCCCGGTCGCAACGCTTGATGCTCCTATATCTGGGCGCTACCGTCTCGATTTGATGCTGCGGGAGGTTTCCGTCAGCACCAACACTGCGGCGGCCGGCGGCAATGCCCAGTTGATGGCGATGGCCTGACAGTACAGCAGAGGCCTAACCGGCCTTGCAGCTAGATAAATTCCGGCTTTCAAAAAACGCAAATATTGCGTTATGGTGTGAGTCATCGTTTCAGGAGGCTCAGCCCGCCATGTCCACTGCCGTCCGCCGGCCCAATCAAGCTGATATCGCGGCAGAGTTGGGCGTTTCGATCAGCACGGTCTCGCGTGCGCTGGCGAATGAGGCGGGCATCAGCGAATCTGTTCGCCTCGACGTGCAGCGTGTAGCGCGCGCTCTAGGCTATCGCAGCAAACACCTTGCCGCATCGGTCTCACTCGCGCGCCGCGCAGTGGCTTTGGTCCCCCTTGGCAGCGCCACCAGCGGCATATCCGGGTTTTACGTCGGCATTGTCGAAGGCATGCGAGCGGAGGCGGCGAACTCCGGAATGCACCTCGACGTCCGGCTGATCAATGAATCGATGATCACACTCGATTTCATCAAGCAGATGCTCGGACAATTGCAGGCTGATTCCATACTGCTCGCTGGCATAGACCCGTGGGACGATTTGACCGACTGGTGCAAAGAGGCGGGAATCAAGGTGATTCTCGTCAATGGCGTCGATCCGCTGATGCGGTTCAGTTCGGTGGCGCCCGCCAATTTCTACGGCGGCTATATGGCCACCAAGCGATTGATTGATGCCGGGCACAGACGCATCCTGCACTACACCCATGGTAAGCTTCGCCCCACGATCCTGCAGCGCAAGCGGGGCTTTGAGGCTGCAATCGCGGATAATCCCGATGTTGAAGGGATCATAGTCAACTCGGAGGATTACTCGACCTCGCAATTGCTGCACGAGATCGTGGCCGGCACGCACGGGGCCACAGCCCTGTTCAGCTGGAACGACATTGCGGCGATCGAGATGATCGAGGGTCTGCATGGCGAAGATCTCCGGCTGCCGCCAAATTTCTCTATCATCGGCTTCGATGACCTGCCGCTCGCCAGCATGACCTCGCCACGCCTCAGCACCATTCGCGTCGATCGAGAAGCGATGGGGCGTGCAGCAATCCGGCTGCTGCATGAATCGATGGATGAAGAGACTTCAGTGCGCCATCTACAGATCGGATTGTCGCTCGTCCCAGGCGGCACCGTTTATCAGGTTGGATAGCTAAAGTTAGTCTACATCAATGGTTTAGTTGAAAAACTGGCGGTCGCGTCGGGTTGCTGTCCCACGCTCTTCCGAGTCAGCGAAGCAGGAGAATCCGCCAAATTGCGCAAAAAACGCAAATATTTACAATGAGGTTGACCCAGCGCAAATTTGCGGTACGTTGCGAGGGCAATTGGACGAGACCTAGCGTCTAAGGGAGGAACAAGTATGCCCAACCACACTCTTCAGGCGGATCGGGCGGTCGTGCGCCCCGGCCTGATCCTGGCTGCGATGAGCGCGGCCTTTGCCATGTCCGTCGCGCCTGTCGCGGCACAGCAGCAAGCGCCAATGCTGGATTCAATGGTCGAGGATGGAAGCCTGCCGCCGGTCGAGGAGCGGCTGCCGGAAAATCCACTCGTCGTCGAGCCGGTCGATAGCATCGGCACTTATGGCGGCACATGGCGCTCGGCGCTTCGCGGCACCGGTGATACCGGCTGGATCTCGCGTACACTGAACTATGACGGACTTGTTCGCTACAATCGCGAGTGGAACGAGATTATCCCAAACCTGGCCGAATCCTGGGAAGCCAACGAGGACGGCACGGAATACACCTTCACCCTGCGCGAGGGCTTGAAGTGGTCAGACGGCACGCCGTTCACCAGCGAAGACGTCGCCTTTGCCGTCGAGCTCGTACAGCACCCGGATTATCCGGTTGGCGGCACCTTCATGACCGATCCGAACAACCCCATGTCGGCCGAAGTCGTGGACGAAACCACGTTCAAGTTCATCTTCGAGAGGCCAAAAGGGCTGCTGCTCGATGAGCTCGCCAGCGTCAACGGTATCACCGTCGTTTCGCTGCAAAAGGCCTATTGCGGTCAGTTTTTCCCCGGTGTGAACGAGAACGCCGATCAACTGGCGCAGGATGAAGGCTACGACAACTGGGCCTTCATGATGGAGGACAAGTGCGCCTGGGGTCAGGAAATCGAGCGCTGGGCCAATCCCGACCTGCCGTTCATGAACGCCTGGGTCATTAGCGAGCCCTGGACTGCCAATGCCAGCCAGGTCGTCTTCGAGCGCAATCCCTACTACTGGAAGGTCGATCCTGAAGGCAATCAGTTGCCCTATATCGATCGTCTGACAATGCGCGTCAGCGAAAGCACCGAAGAAATCACGTTGATGGCGCTTAACGGCGAGATCGATTTCAGCGACCGCCACATCACCACCGTCGCCAACCAGCCGATTTTCTTTGACGGTCAGGAGCAAGGTGACTACCGGCTCGGCAGGGAAGTTTATGCGTTCTCCAACACCACGGTGTTGCAGCTGAACTTCAACCACCCTGACGAAGCGATGCGCGAACTGATCCACAATAAGGATTTCCGCATCGGCCTGTCGCACGGCATCAACCGCCAGGAAATCATCGACGCGGTTTATACCAGCCAGGGTGAGCCCTTCCAGGTCGCCCCCCGTCCCGAGTCGCAGTTCTACGACGAGGAAATGGCGAAGCAGTACACCGAGTACGATCCGGAACTGGCAATCGAGCATCTCGAAGCAGCCGGCCTCACGGAAACCAATAGCCAGGGTATCCGGCTGATGGAAAACGGTGAACCGCTGACTCTGACCATTGATGTCATTTCGGCTTTGCGTCCGGAGTGGATCGATGTCCTCGAACTCGTCCAGCTTCAGCTCGAAGAAATCGGCGTCGATGTCGAGATCAATAATATCGACCGGACCTTGTTCTACGATAAGCGCCCGAGCGGCGATTACGACGCGCAGATCTGGCAGGGCGATGGCGGTCTCGATGTCATTCAGGAACCGCGCTATTACTTCCCGGCTAACGGCGAGTCCGCATGGGCCTTCCAATGGCAGGCCTGGTATAACGGCACAGATCCCGAGATCGCGTCCGAACCGGTCGATTGGGCAAAGCGGCAGATGGAGCTTTACGATGAGCTGAAGGCCAGCCCTGAAGCCGAGGATCGTAACGCCCTGATGGAAGAAATCCTGGCGATCGCCAAGGAAGAGTTCCCGCTCATCGGCATCGGCCTGTTCCCGGATGGCTACTACATTGCCAAGAACAACCTGCGCAATGTGCCGGATCAGATGAGCCAGGCATGGCTCTTCCCGACCCCGGCGCCATACGATCCGTTCCAGTGGTACTACGCCGACGCCGGCCAGTAATCCACTGAACTAACGACCAGCTTCCGCGGCCACGCCGCGGAAGCGTCTCCCACAGGTTCCGGAGTTGGCTGCTATGCTCGGCTTTCTTGTCCGGCGGCTCATCGCGATGGTGCTGACCATCTGGGCCGTCTCCTTTGTCGCCTTCGCAATCATCCAGCTGCCACCGGGCGATTATCTGACCAGCTACGTGGCTCAGCTGAGCGCTGCCGGCGATCGTATCGATCCGCAAACGATCGAGGCGCTGCGCGAGCGCTATGGCCTCGGCGATCCCTTCATTGTCCAGTACTTCAAATGGATCAGCGGCATCGTGCAAGGGGATTTCGGCGACAGCTTCGAATGGAGCGCGCCTGTCTCGGAGCTCATCTGGGGCCGTATGGGCAATTCCGTACTTCTCGAAGGCCTCGCCGTCTTGGTGATGTGGCTCGTCGCCCTGCCGATCGGCATCTATGCCGCTGTGCGCAAGTACTCTCTCGGCGACTATCTCGCGACCGTCGGTGGGTTCATCGGCCTTGCGATCCCGAATTTCCTGTTCGCTCTGGTGCTGATGTATCTTTGGTACGTCTATTTCGGCCAGACGCTTGGCGGCCTGTATTCGCCCGAGATGGCAAACAGCCCCTGGAGCATTGCAAAGCTTCTCGATTTCCTTTCCCGGGCCTGGGCACCAATCCTGGTTCTGGCCACGGCCGGTACGGCGCAACTCATCCGCGTCATGCGCGCCAATCTTCTGGACGAACTGAGCAAGCCCTACGTTGTCACTGCGCGCTCGAAAGGGCTGCCGGAATGGCGCGTGGTGCTGAAATACCCGGTGCGCGTCGCCCTCAATCCGCTGGTCTCGACCATTGGCTGGCTGCTGCCCACCCTCGTGTCCAGCTCTGTCGTGGTCTCGGCGGTGATGAACTTGCCAACGGCCGGCCCATTGCTGCTGCGCTCTCTGACAACACAGGACATGTATCTTGCGGGCGCCATCATCCTTCTGCTCGGCATTCTGACAATCCTCGGAACGTTGATTTCTGACCTGATCCTTGCCTGGATCGATCCGCGCATCCGCCACGGAGGGATGTGATCATGGCGACCACTGATACCCAGAATCTGACCAAACCGGTCGCCCAGCCGAAGACCAGCAAGCCTACGCTTTCCGGGCGCGAATCCCAGTTCGCGATGACTTGGCGCCGCTTCAAGCAGCACCAGCTCGCTCTTGTGAGCCTGTGGATCGTTGTCGCGTTCTACCTGGTGGCCCTGCTCGCAGAGTTCTTCGCGCCGTTCGATCCGGGCGACTATAACCCGCGCTACACCTACGCGCCGCCGCAGGGCATTGAATTTGTCTTCGTCGAAGAGGACGGCAGCTGGACCTGGGGGCCATACGTCAACGGCTACGGGACGGAAATCGACCCTGAGGCGATGCGGCGCATCTTCACCATCGATGAGGAGGTGCGGCACCCGCTCGGCTTCTTCGTTGAATCCGAACCCTACATGCTGCTCGGCATCATTCCGATGAGCCACAAGCTGTTCGGCACCATCGAGCCGCGTGCACCCCTTTACGTCATCGGCGCAGATCGGCTTGGCCGCGACCAGCTCAGCCGCTTGATCCACGGTACGCGTATCTCGCTGTCCATCGGCCTCGTCGGCGTTGTGCTCAGCCTTATCTTCGGCGTCATCATTGGCGGGTTCTCCGGCTATTACGGCGGATGGTTCGACTCGGCCGTGCAGCGAACCATCGAGTTCATTCGCTCACTGCCCACCATTCCGTTGTGGCTCGGCCTGGCGGCAGCGCTGCCGCAGAACTGGTCGGCGCTTCAGAACTACTTCGCCATTACCGTGATCCTCTCGCTTCTCGGCTGGACCGAGCTGGCCCGTGTGGTGCGCGGTCGCTTCCTTGCCCTTAGAACTGAAGACTTCGTCACTGCCGCGCAGCTTGATGGTGCCTCGGATTATCGCGTGATTGTCCGACACATGGTTCCGAGCTTCATGAGCCACATCATTGCGGCCACGACACTGGCCATTCCCGGCATGATCCTTGCGGAGACGGCGCTGTCGTTCCTCGGGCTCGGCCTTCAGGCGCCGATCGTGAGCTGGGGCACGCTGCTGCAGGAAGCACAGAACATCCGTACCCTCGCCAGCGCCCCGTGGCTTCTGGCACCCGGCGTGGTCGTCGTGGTGGCGATCCTTGCCATGAATTTTCTAGGAGACGGCCTACGTGATGCCGCAGACCCCTATGGCAAATGACAAAACCCTGTTGCGGATGGAAGATGTCAGCATCGTCTTCTCATCCCCCGACGAGGCCGACATCGAGGCGGTTCGCCAGGTCGACTTCACCCTGACGCGCGGCAAAACGCTGGCGCTTGTGGGGGAGAGCGGCTGCGGCAAGTCCGTTACCGCTCGTACCATCCTGCGGCTCTTGGACAAGAACGCGCGCATTCCCTCGGGCCGGATCCTGTTTTCGCCCGGTGATGGCGAGACGACCGACATCGCGACGTTGAACCCGGACAGCACCGCCATGCGCTCGATCCGCGGCAACAAGATCTCGATGATCTTTCAAGAGCCGATGAGCTCCCTCTCGCCGGTCCACACCATCGGCGCGCAGATCGATGAGATGATCCTGCTGCACGAGAATCTCGACAAGAAAGGCGCGCGCGCCCGCACGATCGAGCTGCTCGAGCAGGTCGGAATTCCCGGCGCACGCCAGCGTGCCGATGCTTATCCGTTCCAGCTTTCGGGCGGCCTTCGCCAGCGCGCAATGATCGCCATGGCACTGGCCTGCAAGCCGGATCTCTTGATCGCCGATGAGCCGACGACTGCGCTGGACGTCACCACCCAGGCGCAGATTCTCGACCTGTTGCGCTCGCTTCGCGATGAGTTCGGCATGGCGATGCTGTTCATCACCCATGATCTGGGCGTGGTGGCCGAGATCGCCGACGAAGTGGCGGTAATGTATCTCGGTGACGTTGTGGAGCAGGGGGACGTCTTCGATGTCTTCAAGTCGCCGCAGCACCCCTATACCCGTGCTCTGATGAGCTCCATTCCGCGCATGACCCGGCGCGCCGATCGCCAACGGCTCAATCCAATTCAGGGTACGGTGCCGTCGCCGAAGAACCGGCCCAGCGGGTGCGCGTTCACCACCCGTTGCCCGCACGCCTTCGAGCCGTGTGCGGCGGTGCGTCCGGAGCCGACCGGTACGAGCGAGAACCATTGGGCGCGTTGTCATCTTCTGACCGATCCGCAAGCGCCGCGTGTCGATGGCCTCATTCAGCCCAAGGTCGAAGGCGGCTCTGATGCCTACCAGGGAGATCGCACATGACCGCCTTGCTCGAAGTCGAGAACCTCACGAAGACCTTCAGCATGCGCTCCGGCATGTTTGGCGATACGATCACGCTTGATGCGCTGGTGGACATCAATCTCAAGGTCGAGAAGGGCGAGACACTCGCCATCGTCGGCGAAAGCGGCTGCGGCAAAACCACGCTGGGCCGTTGCATCGCGCGGGCTCTCGACCCGACAAGCGGTAGCGTGAGCTATACGCCGGAGCCAGGCAAGACCATCGAACTGTCGAGCCTCTCAAAGCGTGAGCTGAAGCCGTGGCGGCAGGATATCCGCATGATCTTTCAGGATCCGATGTCCTCGCTCAATCCCTATATGCGCGTCTTCGATCTCGTTGCCGAGCCGTTGCGCATCCACAAGCTTGCACGCGGTGCCGAATTGGAACAGCGCGTCGTTTCCGCGCTCGATAAGGTCGGCATCCCGCGCGACGCGCTGCAGCGGTTTCCGCACGCTTTTTCCGGCGGGCAGCGCCAGCGTATCGGCATCGCCCGGGCGCTCGTGCTCGACCCGAAGCTGGTGATTGCCGACGAGGCCGTCTCGGCGCTCGACGTATCCATCCAGGCCCAGATCCTGAACCTTTTGGAGGACCTCAAGACCGATTTCGGCCTGACTTATCTGTTCATCAGCCACGACCTCGGCGTGGTGAACTACATCGCCGACCGTGTGGCGGTGATGTATCTCGGCCATGTCGTCGAAACCGCGCCGACGGAAGCACTGTTCGAGCGGCCGCGCCATCCCTACACGGAAGTGTTGCTCGAAGCTTTGCCCATCGCTGATCCGACAAGACGCGCTCAGCGCCACGAGGCGGTGAAAGGCGAAATTCCCTTCCTCGGCAACCGGCCGAAAGGCTGCCCCTTCCATACGCGCTGCCGCTTCGCTGAAGACAAGTGCCGCGCCGAAAAACCGGAACTGCGGCCAATCAACGGCGGGCCCACCTATGCGGCCTGCCATTTCGCGGAAACGATCGAGCTCAAGGGTGCTTACGACGACGCACCCGCAACTGGAACCTATGCCTGAATGACTTACGATCCCACCAGCGCCAATCCGCTTGCCGGCAACCCGCTCAAGACACGGGCCGACGTCGAAAAGGCGTTACACGACCTGTTCAATCCGCTTCTGCCATATTTTTCTGAGGGCAATGCTCGCGTTCGTCTCAGCGGTACAGCAGCGCACTTTGATCGCATTGCTGCAGATGTTGAAGGCTTTGCCCGCCCGCTCTGGGGCCTGACACCGCTCGGCGCCGGTGGTGGCAGCTTTGATCACTGGGACAAGTACCGCGAGGGCCTCGCCAACGGCATGGACCCGGATCACCCCGAATATTGGGGCGAGGTCCGGCACACCGACCAACGCATGGTCGAAATGGCTGCCATCGGGTTCACACTCAAGATGCTGCCGCAGCATGTATGGGAGCCGCAATCGGATCGCGCCAAAGCCAATATCGCCCGCTATCTCACCGATCTGCGCCAGTACGATTATGCGCCAAACAACTGGAAGTTCTTCCGTATCCTCGTCGATCTTGGGCTCGAGGAATGCGGCGTCGACTTCGATCGCTCGCTGACCGAGAAGTATCTGGAAGAACTCGACGGGTTCTATCTCGGCGATGGCTGGTACCGCGACGGTAATGTGCGCCGGATCGATCATTACATCCCCTTCGCCATGCACTTTTACGGGCTGATCTACGCCAAGCTTGCCAAGCCCGGCGACAAGCGTGCCGAGGCATATCGTGAACGCGCCCGCGAGTTCGCCAAGGACATTCGTCACTGGTTCGACGAGGATGGTGGTACGCTCGCATTCGGACGCAGCCTGACGTACCGTTTTGCCTGCGGCGGCATCTGGGGCGCCCTGGCCTTCGCCGATATCGACGTCCTCCCGTGGGGCGAGATCAAAGGGCAGTTCATGCGTCATCTGCGCTGGTGGTCCAACTTGCCGATTGCCGATCGCGATGGCGTCCTGTCGGTCGGTTACGGGTATCCGAACCTGTTGATGTCCGAAAACTATAACTCCGCCGGCTCACCGTACTGGGCCCTCAAGGCGTTTCTCCCGCTCGCTCTGCCCGAGGACCATCCCTTCTGGCAGGCGGAAGAAACTCCTGCGGAACGTCCCAGCGGCGCTGTTGCCCTCAAGCATCCCGGCATGGTGATGCAGCACACCAAGGGCAATGTGGTGGCGCTGTCTTCGGGACAGCAGAACTACCAGATGCGCCACGGCGCGGAAAAATACGCCAAGTTCGTGTATTCCTCGCGCTATGGCTTCTCCGTTGAATCCGATGAGCGCGCCTATCGCGCCGGTGCCTTCGACGGCATGCTCGGTCTCAGCGACGACGGTCGGCACTACCGCGTCCGTGAGAGCAACGAGACCGCTCTGATCGCTGGCGATAATCTTTATGCAAAGTGGAAGCCGTGGGCAGATGTGACTGTCGAGACATGGCTGATCCCGGCTGGCGATTGGCACATTCGCGTCCACCGTATCGATACCCCACGCCCGCTGCACGGCACCGAAGGCGGTTTTGCCATCCTGCGCGCCGATCTCAATGCTGATCGCTGCGAGGAAGGGGAGGGCGTTGCTGAAGCCCATGGCGAAACTGATGTCAGCCGCATTCGCGATCTGGCCGGCAAGCGTAAGGGACGCGCCCAGCGCACGCTGCCCAACACCAATCTGATCGTCAGCAAGGCCATCGTTCCGCAACTGACCGGTGAGATCGAACCGGGCACCACCGTTCTGATGACCGCCGCCACTGCCGTGCCCGCCGGTGCAGACCTCGCAGATCCACCGCAGGCGCCCGATCTCGCCGCGCTCGAAGAAAAGTTCGCTCGCGACGGAATATCGGTAAGTGCCATCGAGGTAGCGGAGAGGTTCTGATGCGACCGCGCGTGAGTTTCGCCATGCAAGCGAGCAAGACCAGGCACGTCTTTGACGACGCGGCGCTCGCTCGTCTCGACGCATGTTGCGAGGTTCTCTCGCGCGTGCCGATCGAGGACTTCGAGGCACCTGAAGCCCGTGAGCAACTGGCAAAGACCGATGTTCTGGTGACTGGCTGGGGGTGCGGCTATATCGGGTCGGACGTTCTCCGGATGGCGCCCGGCCTCAAGCTGATCGCCCACGCGGCGGGAACCGTCAAATATATGGTCGACCCGGCAGTCTACGACGCCGGGGTAAGCGTCTGCCACGCGGCCGAGGCCAATGCCGTGCCTGTGGCGGAATACACGCTGGCTGCGATCATTTTTGCCAACAAGCGCGTCTTCGAGCTTCGCGATTGCTACCAGGCGGACCATAGCCGCAAGAGCAGCTGGAAGCTCATGGACGAGCCGATCGGTAATTATCGGCGCACGGTCGGCCTCATCGGTGCCTCCCGCATCGGTCGGCGCGTCGCCAGCATGCTGGAACTACTCGATGTCGATGTGCTGCTGGCCGACCCGTTCGTGACGCAGGACGATCCCGTCACCAAACAGGCGCGGCTGGTCGATCTCGAGACGCTCCTGAAACAATCGGACATCGTCTCGCTTCACGCGCCGGCATTGCCGTCGACGCATCACATGCTGAGTCGCCGCCAGTTCCGCCTGATGCGGGACGGCGCGACCTTCATCAACACCGCGCGCGGCATGCTGGTCGATGAGGATGCGCTGCTGGATGAACTTGAGAGCGGCCGTATCCACGCCATCATCGATGTCACGCACCCTGAAATTCCGGACGACGACTCCCGGTTTTACACCCTTCCGAATGTGTTCCTGACGCCGCATGTCGCTGGTGCTGCCGGCACCGAAAGGCTACGCCTTGGGGAAATGGCCGTTGCCGAAGTCGAGCGCTTTGCCAAAGGCCAGCCGCTGGAATACGCCATTGAACCCGAACTTCTGGAGCGTCTGGCATGAGTTCTGCCGTCTCTCACCGTATTGACGCCGACGCCCAAATGACTGACGAGGATGAGCGCTTCTGGCAGCATCGGCTTCAGTATCTCACATGGGAGCGCCAGCAGTCCGATATTGAGGATCCTGCGCATCTTGCGCGTCGGGCCGAGCTTGAGCGACGTGCCGGTGCGACATTCGCCAAAAGCGCCTATGTCGCGGCGGATGCAGCGGTCTTCACCGATAATCTGGTCCTCGGTGAGAACAGTTGGATCGCCGGCCATGCTCTGGTGCGCGGCGATGTCGAATTCGGTGCGCACTGCACGGTCAATTCCTTCGCCTGCATTTCTGGCAAGGTAAGGTGCGGCGATGGTGTCCGCATTGCTTCGCACGTCACCATTGTCGGCTTCAATCACGGCTTTGAAGACAAGAACGTGCCGATCTACACCCAGGCGCATGACAGCCAGGGCATTACTATCAAAGGCGATGCCTGGATCGGCGCTAATGCTGTGATCCTCGATGGCGTGACTATCGGGCACGGCGTTGTGGTCGCGGCCGGTGCTGTCGTCAGCCGTGACGTTCCGGACAATGCCATCGTTGCCGGCGTGCCCGCCAAGGTGGTGCGCCTGCGCGGTCAGCAGTCCGCGCAGACACAATCGGTCAGCAATCCGGAGGCGGCGCTCGGGTCGCTGGACAAGAAGGCTGCAAGCCAGTGGCGCGATGTTCTTAAGCGCAACTTCAATGGAGAACGCTACGTCTCGCGCGAGGGCGATGGGACCGAGCGCGACAGTATCAGGCATCTGTGTGATGCCGTTGAGATTGCCGCATCCTTCGACGCGCGCCCCGAAGAAGTTTCGGAAACTGAGGCGCTGGCACGTCTTGAAGCCGTGCAGGACCCGGAAACCGGTCTGTTTCCCGATCCCTTCAGGACGCCCGATCCGAACCGTCCGCTGCGCGATGACGGTCTGGCGCTCTACAACATCCTCGCTGTTGGCTATGCGCTCGAAGTGCTCGGCAGCCGTCCGCAGCACAAGATCACCGCAGTCGAGCTTTCGGCGCCGGATCTTTACGAATGGTTGGAATCCCTGCCTTGGCGCGAGCGCGCCTGGGGCGCTGGAGCGGCGATCGATGCCATCGGCACCGGGCTTTATTTCAACGCACGCTACTTTGAAACCGGTCGCACGCGTGAGGCTCTGTTCGGTTGGCTCGCACTCAACGTAGACCGCAGCATGGGCGTATGGGGCTCTCCGACTGCCGCTGAAGGGCTTGTTCAGCCGGTCAACGGCTTTTATCGGCTGACCCGTGGAACCTATGCCCAGTTCGGCCTTCCGGTGCCGCGCGCCGAGGCCGCAATCGACACCGTTCTCAAGAACTATCGCGATTATGCCGGCTTTTCAGGGCGCACCTACACCGCCTGTAATCTGCTCGACACCATCCATCCGCTGATGCTGTGCCTTGATCAGACCGATCATCGTCGGGCCGAAGCGGAAGCCATCGCTGCGGACATCATCCTCCGGGCCCCCGAGCGCTGGATAGACGGGGAGGGCTTTGCATTCGCTGATGGTCAGCCGGCCAGCCTGCAGGGCACAGAAATGTGGCTCTCCGTCATCCATCTTGCGGCAAAAGTGCTCGGTATCGAGGATGGGTTTTCGTTCGTGCCCAAGGGCGTTCATCGCACGAAGGCTGTGGGCCTCGGCCTATAGCAAGCGCCCGAAAGAAGGAGAACTGCATGAGCAGCCAGCGCAAGGCACTCGTCGTTTATGGCGGCATGGAGCTTCACACGCCTCAACGGGGCGCGGAAACCGTCAAGGCGATCCTAGAGCCGCATGGCTTTGAGGTGACGGTTACCGATGATTATCAGGCGCTCGGCGCCGAAGATGTCGGCAAATACGCACTCGTGGTCCCGGTCATCACCGATGGCGAACTCGAACGCGACAAGATGATGAATCTCGTCAATGCTGTGCAGGCCGGAACCGGTCTTGCCGGCTACCATATGGGGCTTGCGACGAGCTTCCGGGCGAGCGTGCCGTTCCGCTACGCTGCGAGTTGCTACTGGGTCTCGCATCCGGGCAATATCATCACCTATCGCGTTGACGTCACCCGCCCCGACCACCCGATCATGGCCGGTATCGAAAGCTTCGATTACACCTCGGAACAATACTATCTGAACTATGATCCGGCGGTCGAAGTGCTGGCTACCACGACGTTTTCGGGCGAGCATCATCCCTGGCGGACGAACGTGGTGATGCCAGTGGTCTTCACCACCAATCATGGTGAGGGTCGCGTTTTCTACTCCTCCCTTGGTCACACTGCCGATGAACTCGACATCCCGCAGGTGCGCACCATCCTGGAGCGTGGCTTGTTGTGGGCTGCGCGCGATCACTAGTCGGGGACGGATCGGCTCCACAGCTTGCACCGAACGACCTTGCGTGATTCAAGCGGGATACTCTCACCCGCAAAGAGTCGTTGAGCCCATTGCTGTCTGCCCCCGATCTTTTCGTTGAACGCTGGCGCGAGCCGCTGGATGTCTTGTCCAGCGTTTTCGGGCACACCGGCTTTCGCGGGCAGCAGGAAGAGGTGGTCCGCCATCTGACAGAGGGTGGCGATGCGGTGGTGCTGTTCCCGACGGGTGCCGGCAAGTCGATCTGTTATCAGATCCCCGCAATCTGCAGACCAGGCGTCGGCATTGTCGTCTCGCCGCTGATTGCGCTGATGCGCGACCAGGTCGAGGCGCTGCGCCAGGCAGGTGTCAACGCCGCAGCACTCAACTCCTCGCTGTCTCCAGACGAAGCGCGCGAGGTTCGCCGGGCACTGCTAACGGGCGAACTCGATCTGCTCTATGTCGCGCCGGAACGGCTGACAACGCCGAGCTTTTCCGATTTGCTGCGCGGCGTCGATATCGCGCTGTTCGCCATTGATGAGGCGCACTGCGTCAGCCAATGGGGCCATGATTTCCGGCCGGAATATCGCGATCTGGCGCGGATTACCGAACTGTTCCCCGGCGTTCCGCGTGTCGCACTGACCGCCACGGCCGATCCGACGACGCGGCTCGATATCATCGAACGGCTTCAACTCGGCGAGGCGCGCGTCTTCGAGACCAGCTTCGACCGTCCGAACATCAGTTATGCCATTGTCGAGCGCGATAACCCGCGCAAGCAATTGCTGAGCTTTCTCGACCGGCACCGCAATGAATCGGGGATCGTGTATTGCCTCAGCCGCGCCAAGGTCGAGGACATTGCCGATTGGCTGAACGGGCAGGGGATACAAGCGCTACCGTACCATGCTGGCCTACCGAGCGAACAACGCTCCGCCAATCAGGATGCCTTTCTCAAGGAGGAGAGCATCTGCATCGTCGCAACCGTCGCCTTCGGTATGGGGATCGACAAACCCGATGTGCGCTATGTCGCACATCTCGATCTACCCTCGTCGATCGAGGCCTACTATCAGGAAACCGGGCGCGCCGGCCGCGATGGCCAGCCATCCGAAGCCTGGATGAGCTATGGCCTCGCCGATGTCGTCCAGCGCCGTCGAATGATCGAGGAGGGTGGGGCGCCCGACGAGATCAAACGCGTCGAACTGACAAAGCTCAACGCTCTTTTGGGTCTCTGCGAAACCGTCGAGTGCCGACGCAAATCCATCCTCGCCCACTTTGGCGAAGAGCATCCGGGCCGCTGCGGCAATTGCGATACCTGCCTGTCGCCCGTCGATACATGGGATGGCACCGACGCGGCGGTCAAGGCGATGTCGGCAGTCTATCGCACCGGCCAGAGGTTCGGTGCCGGGCATGTCATCGACGTGGTGACGGGGCGCGAGACCGAGAAGGTCACGCGCTTCGGCCACCAGCACCTCAAGGTCTTCGGCGTCGGTCGCGATATTGATCAGCGCACATGGCAGTCCGTGGTGCGCCAGCTGACGGCTGCCGGGTTCATGCGGACTGACCACTCAGCCCATGGCGCACTGGTGCTGGAAGAGACTGCAAGGCCTGTGTTCCGTGGCGAACGTCAGGTAACGTTGCGGCGCGATCGCCCGAAAAAGGCTGCCGACGTGCGCCGCTCGCTCGCCAACGCCGCCGTCCTGCCGCCTGCCGATCAGGCAATCTTCGATGCCCTGAAAGGCGTCCGCCTGCGGCTGGCGCGGGCGCAGGGCGTTCCGCCCTATGTGGTGTTTCACGACGCCACCTTGCGGGCGATGGCACAGCAGCGGCCGCTCAGCATTGCTGAGATGATGCACCTGCCCGGCGTCGGCAAGGCAAAGCTCGATCGCTACGGGCCGGATTTCCTGCGCGAAATCGAGCGAAATCAGGATATCTAGCGGCTCGGACCGCCCACAACACGCGCCAGCCTTTCGGCTGATCCCAGCGCCAGCGTGAATCCGAGCGAGCCGTGGCCGACATTGACCAACAGGTTCTCAAGCCTTGTTTGCCCGATAATCGGCTGTCCGGTGGGCGTCGCCGGGCGCAATCCGGCCCATAGTGTCGCGTCCTGCCAGCGCGCAGCATCAGGAAAATCCGCGCGCGCATCGGCGATCAGCTTGTCGGTGCGTCGCGTGTCAATATCGAGCCCTTCACCGACGACATCCGCTGCGCCCGCCAGCCGCAGCGTGCCGCCGAGACGGGCCAGAACGATCTTGCGGGCCGCGTCGGTCACGCTGATATCCGGCGCGGCAGACCGGTCGGAAATCGGCGCAGACAGGGAATATCCCTTGATCGGATAGATCGGCAGGTCAAGGCCCGCAGTTCGCCCTAATATCCGCGAGTAGGCACCCGCCGCCAGCACATAGAGATCCGCCTCGAAGCGGCCCTTGTCCGTATCGACGCACTCGACGACCTTGCTCTTGGTGACGATCCGGCGGACGCTGGTCTCATAGGCGAAGACTGGCGGGTTTGGGCTCTCGGCCATCAACCGCTCGAGTTCTCGACACAGCAGCAACGCGTCTCCGGTTTCGTCGTTCGGCGCAAAGATGCCCCCGACGAGGCGCTGCGAAATGCCGCCCAGCGCCGGTTCGAGCGCAAGCACCGCATCGCGCGACAGCGCCTGCTTGCTGACGCCCTGCGCCATTTGTTGTTCCGCCTGTCGGCTGGCAGCAGCAAGGCTTTTCTCGCTCGAATAGACGACGAGTTTACCCGATGCACGCCATGCGAACTGCGTCGAGTCCAGCAACCCGGAACTGTGCAGCACACTCCGGCTGCGCGAGGCCAGTTCACCCAGCCGTTCGATTGTTTCCTCCGCCTGCCGTTTCGTGCAGGCTGCGAGGAACTGCAGCAGCCATCGATACTGAAACGCCGAAAGCCCGGGGCGGAATTGCACAGGCGATTGGCTGTCGCTCAGGAATTTCGGCAGTTGCGCCCACACCGACGGGTCTGCCAGGGGTGCGACGTAGGAATAACTCAACTGCGCGCCATTGGCGAAACTCGTGCCTTGCCCGGCAGAGCCGGCCTTGTCGATGATCGTCACATGGTGCCCATCCCGCACCAGTTGCCACGCCGTCGAAAGCCCGATGATACCGGCTCCGATAATGACTATTCTCATGCCGCCCGCTCGAAGTTCAGATGCGAGGCGCTGCCTCGCCGTGGTCGTCTCCAGACACGTCCACCTCGTCGGCATGTGCTAGCATATCGGTCAGCATCCGACGAACATGATCGTCGTCAGCGCCATAGAACACCTGCCGGTTGCGCCGCTCGCCGCGCACCAGCCGCGCTGCTCGAAGCAGCCGCAAATGGTGGCTGACCAGCGATGGTGAGGCATCGATCGAGCGCGCGATTTCTGCAACCGGCATCGGCTTTTCAAGGCAGGCACACATCACCTTCAGCCGCGTCGGATCGCCGAGCAGCCGAAAGGTCTCGGCGAGAATCGTGATGTTTGGTTCCCCCCTCATCACGCCACCTCTGCATCAGGTCGCGTAATCGGGCACGGTGCGGTGGCGGCATCGCCGAAATCAATCTCGATCGTTGAGTGCGCGATGCCGTAGTCGTCGCGCAGCACCTGCTTCACCGCTGGCACCACAAGGCGTGGATCGGCATCCGGCACGAGCGTGATGTCCATCGTCGCGGCGGTCTTGCCCGAGGTGATCGACCACACATGCAGATGCTCGATCCCCGCCAGCCCTTCGACCTGCCGGCAAAGCGCCGGCCCAATGCTCTCGACATCGATATCGGGCGGTGCGCCCTCGATCAGGATCTGCAGTGAGTTCTTCAGCAGCATCCACGCGCTGCGCAGGATCAGCGCCGATAGCAGCACCGACAGGATCGGGTCGATCGGCGTCCAGCCGGTCAGCCAGATGATGATGGCAGCAGCGATAGCAGCGATCGAGCCGAGCAGATCGCCTAGAACGTGCAGGCTCGCGCCCTTGATGTTGACGTGATCGGTATCGCCGCGTTGCAGCGCCAGGAAAACGCCGACATTGACCAAAAGCCCCAGCACCGCCACCGCCAGCATCGGGCCGGTGAGAATCTCGTGCGGGCTCATCAGTCGCTGCACAGCCTCCCACAGGATCCAGCCGACCAGCACAAACAAGGTCACGGCATTGATAAACCCTGCCAGCACCTCGAGCCGCAAATAGCCGAAGGTGCGTTTGTCGTCCGAGGCCTTGCGGCCGAAGTGAAACCCTGCCCAGGCGAGAGCAAGCGCGGCGGAATCGGTCAGCATATGACCGGCATCGGCGATCAAAGCGAGCGAACCCGACAACAGGCCGCCAACAACTTCTGCGATCATGAACCCGAAGGTGAGAACGAAGCCGATCAGCACGACCCGTTCATTGTCGGCACTCACCTTCGGCGCGTGTCCATGCGCGTGATCGTGCGTGTGACCATGGTCATGACCGTGCCCATGATCGTGTTTGTGGCTCCCGTGCCCCGCGCCGTGGTGCTCGTTCGTCATTGCGTCTGCCTCGGAACTGATGCGTACTTCTGCACACATGAACAGCTATTCAAATGTCTAGGTCAAGAGTGATAGGGTAACGGCACGTTTGGCGAAGCCCCCTTGCCGATCGGTCAGCAGCTCGCTGCCTGCACCTGTACTAGACTGGTTCGAACCGGAGGGGCCGATGAATGCACTGCTGATTTTTGCGCTTGCCGCCGCTGTCTTCGGCACATCGACCCTGTCCGGAATCTTCGGCATGGCGGGTGGCCTGGTGCTGCTCTGGATATTGCTGCTGCTGCTTCCGGTTGAAGCCGCAATCGCCGTTCATGGCGCCATACAGGTGATTGCCAACGGCGCCCGTGCGGTTCTCGCGAGAGAACACATTGCGTGGAAAAGCCTCGCGACAATCGTCTGCGGTCTCGCCCTCGCGGCGCTGGTCCTACTGGCGGTCGATTATCAGCCCAACGTGCTGGTCGTATATTTCGTTATCGGTCTCATGCCGGCGTTAGTCTGGATCCCCAAGCACTGGCTCGGCCTCGATGCTGCAAAACCGCACCATGCGTTGCTGTGCGGCTTTCTCTCGGGTGGTCTTAATCTGACCGTCGGGGTGTCCGGGCCCACAACCGATGTATTCTTCATCAGAACCGAGATGGACAGACGCGCCGTAATTGCCACCAAGGCCGCGACCCAGGTCGTCTCCCATGCCGCAAAGGTCGTTTTTTATGCCGGTGCCGTCGCTAGCTTTGATGCCGCGGAATGGATGGCGATCGCCATTGCAGCGCCGTTCGCAGTGGCCGGCACCCGGCTTGGCGCCGCAATCTTGCACCGCATGAGCAATCTGCAGTTTCGATTCTGGACGCGCTGGATCGTCACCGCTATCGGTCTGGTGTATCTGGTGCAGGGCATTCTGCTTGTCGTCTGAGCAGATTCACACCTGTCCACCCGTTCCGGTCTGTCGGTGCATCCATGTCTTCATTCGATCCGGTCACGGCCCGTCTGATCCTTGTTCTGGCCGAAGAGGGCTCTATCGGCCGCGCCGCTGAAAAAGAGCACATTGCCGCCTCGGCCGTCAGCCGACGCCTTAGTGATCTCGAAGCGCGGCTCGGTGTCGCCTTGTTTGATCGTTCGGCCCAGGGCGTGCGCCCCACCATTGCCGGAGATGCTTATCTCGAACGAACCCGGCGGGTGATGCGCGAGATAGCGGATCTTGATCTCGTCATGGGTGAGCATGCCGCCGGAAAGTGCGGTTCGCTGCGTCTTGCCTGCACTAGCGCGGCGCTGTCTGGCAGGCTGCCCGAACTTCTGGCGCGGTTTGCGGAGCGCTATCCCGATGTGGCGATCGATCTGCGAGAATCGTCGGCGGCCGCGGGCCTTTCGGCCCTCGAGGACGGGTTGGCCGATGTCGCGGTCGTCTCCGATAATTACGATTTTTCGCGTTTCGAAACCCGGCCCTTCGAAGATGACAGGGTATGGGTCATCGCCCCGCCCGAGCACCCGCTCGCTGCACTGTTGTCTCCCGCACGGCCCGTTGCCTTCGCGGATGTCGTGGCGCATGAAAGCGTCGGCGTTCACCATTCCGGCGCGCTGGACCGGCTCCTTAACGAGCACGCTGCCAAACTCGGCCATGTCATAGGCGCTCGCTTGCGCGTCGAGAGCTTTGCGGCACTGGTGCGTCTTGTCGAAGCCGGTTTCGGTATCGGCTTTCTGCGCGCCACCAGCCTCCACCTGCTTGCAGGGACGGACCTTGTCTGCGCGCCACTGTCCAATGAGTGGGCGCATCGCAAGCTGCTTTTGGCGCGCCGCAGGAGTGGACCCACTTCCCGCGCAATCGCCGATTTCATCGCGCTGTGCGATGCAACCTATGTTCCATCCCGAACATAAAACATGTCAAATTTAGTCATGTTTCTTTTGACCTCACGACCAGTGGTGGTTAGAAGCTGACTCATACAGTCATATTTGGCTGGATGAGATCAACGAACATACTGGATGCAGCGCACGATGCTTTTCAATCGCGTAGCCCTTGCCGCCACCGCCTTCGGCGTAATGAGCCTTGCCGTTCAGGCGCAGGAAATCACCGTCGAGCACGCTCAGGGTGAAACCACACTGCCGGAAACGCCCCAGACAGTCCTGACCTTCGATCTTGCAGCACTCGATACGCTTGATGCGCTCGGTATTGATGTGACCGGCGTGCCCGAAACCACATATCCTGAGCACCTCAGCGAATATGCAGGCGAAGACTACGAAAAGATCGGCTCGCTGTTCGAGCCGGATTATGAAGCTGTCAACGCGATCCAGCCGGATCTGATCATTGTCGCAGGCCGCTCTTCCAGCGTTTATTCGGAACTGGCCGCCATCGCCCCGACCGTTGACCTGTCCAACGATTGGGAAGATTTCGAAGGCTCGATCAAGGACAATGCCCGTATCCTCGGCGAGATCTTCGACAAGACCGACGAAGTCGAGCAGATGATTGCCGATTTCGATGAGACCAAAGCTGAAACTCAGGAAGCCGCAGCAGATGCTGGCACCGGGCTCGTCGTACTCACCTCAGGTGGTGAAGTCACCGCCTATGGTCCGGGCTCACGTTTTGGCTGGGTGCACTCGACTGCTGGCGTCACCCCTGCTGTGGAAGATGTCGAGGCCGCGACCCATGGCGATGCCATCTCCTTCGAATTTATCCTGGAAACCAACCCCGATTGGCTGTTCGTAATTGATCGCGATGCAGCTGTCAGTTCGGGTGGCGAAGCGGCAGAGCAGGTGCTTGACAATGAGCTGATGGCACAGACAACGGCATGGTCGGAGGATCAGGTGGTCTATATCGACCCCGTCCGCGCCTACATCATCAATGGCGGACTGCCGGCTCTTCACGCCATGGTCGAACAGATTGGCGACGCCTTGGCTGGCGACTAAGCTTCCATAGAGTGGTGCCGGCCCGTCGGGTCGGCACCTTTCGGGCCTGTCCGCTTCGGCGGCGGGCCTTTTGCATTCTTGTAATTTGAGCGCCGTGATCGTTTGACCAAGCTTGCCGCCGCAATACTCGCAGTACTGGCGCTGGCCGGAATCAGTCTGTTCATCGGCGTCAGCGACGTCTCGCTGCCCGCACTGCTCTCCACAGCGCCTGGCGACCGCCCGATGCAGGTGCTGTTGATCAGCCGCATCCCACGCACCCTCGCCTTGATTCTCGCCGGCATGGCCATGGCCATCACCGGCACCATCATGCAGATGCTGGCCCGTAACCAGTTTGTCGAGCCTTCGACCGCTGGCACGGTGGAATCCGCCAGCATGGGCATTCTTGTTGTCACAATCTTCGCGCCCGGCATGCCGCTGATCGGCAAGATGCTGGTGGCCAGTGCCTTTGCCCTCGCCGGAACCGCCATCTTCATGCGCATCCTGCGCCAGATCCCGCTGCGCTCTGTGCTCATGGTACCGCTTGTCGGCATCATGCTCGGAGGCATCATCGCCTCCGTCACAAGCTTTTTCGCCTATCGCTACGATCTGCTGCAGACGCTCGGCGCCTGGACGCTGGGCGATTTTTCCGGGGTCCTGCGCGGCCGCTACGAACTGCTGTGGCTTGCAGCCGGGCTGACCGGCATTGCCTTCTTCGTTGCCGATCGGTTCACTGTCGCCGGCATGGGTGAGGACTTCACCACAAATCTCGGCCTCAACTATCGCCGTGTCATGGCGCTCGGCCTGTCGATCGTCGCCATGGTCACCGCCGTGGTTGTCGTCACAGTCGGCGCGATCCCGTTTCTTGGCCTCATCGTGCCCAACCTCGTCTCGATGGCGATGGGCGATAATGTCCGGCGCTCGCTGCCGTGGATCGCGGTGACCGGTGCGGCGTTCGTGCTCACCTGCGATATCGTCGGGCGGCTCGTCCGCTTTCCGTACGAAATCCCGATTGGCACGGTCTTCGGTGTCGTCGGCAGCGGTATTTTCCTCTACCTCCTGCTGGGGAGAAGAACCCGCCTTGGCTGACACTGGAGTCCAAAGAACCCGCCGCGTCTTCAGGCGTCCGCCCGGCAGCCGTCGCGTGCCACTGTCGCCGCCACAAGTGCTGGCGATCCTCGCCCTTCTGGCCTTCGCCGCCATCCTTGCCTTCATGACCGTCGGCGCGCGGGGCTCCTGGGATTTCATCCTGCCGTTTCGCGGCACCAAGATCTGGGCGATGGTGGTCGTCGGCTACGCCATCGCACTGTCAACTGTCCTGTTCCAGACCATCACCGCCAACCGCATCCTCACCCCCTCGATCATGGGCTTCGATGCGCTTTATGCGCTCATTCAGACCATCATCGTGTTCATGTTCGGCGGCTTTGCCTTCGCAACGCTCGACCCTCAGTTGCGCTTCGTCATCGAGGTGGCGGCGATGGTGTTCTTTTCGACGCTGCTGTTCCGCTGGTTGTTTTCCGGAGCGCCGCGCAGCCTGCATCTGCTGGTGCTGGTCGGCATCGTCTTTGGCGTTTTTTTTCGCTCGCTGTCGGGGCTGATGCAGCGGCTGATCAATCCCAATGATTTCGCCATCCTGCAGGACGCGCTTTTCGCAAGCTTCAATACTGTCGATCCGACCCTGCTGCTGGTCGCCACTCTCGCCGTGGCAGGCGTCAGTATCGCCGCTTTGCGCATGCTGCCGACTCTCGATGTGCTGACCTTGGGACGCGAGCAGGCGATCAACCTCGGCGTCGATCACAAGCGCACCGTCACCGCGATACTGATGATGGTCTCGATCCTGGTATCGGTGTCGACGGCGCTTGTCGGGCCAGTCACGTTCTTCGGTCTGCTGGTGGCCAATCTTGCCTACCTGCTGATCCGCTCGCACAAGCATGCACTGATCGTTCCCGCCGCAGCGCTGATCTCGGTCATCTGTCTGGTCGGTGGGCAGGTCGTCCTCGAACGCGTCTTCGGCTACAACTCGGCGCTGTCGATCATCATCGAGTTTGTCGGGGGTTTGGTCTTTCTGGTGATCCTCCTGAGAGGGAATGTGCGATGATCCGCGCCGAGAATGTCTCGAAAGCTTATGGCGATACGCTCGTCGTCGACGGTGTCAGCCTGGAACTGCCGGCGGGCGGCATTACCTCGATCATCGGTCCCAACGGCGCCGGGAAATCGACATTCCTGTCCATGGTCTCGCGTCTTCTCAAGATGAGTGCCGGCTCCGTCACCGTTGACGGTATGGATGTGACCAAAACCCCCTCGGACGAACTGGCCCGGCGTCTCTCGATCCTGCGTCAGGACAATCACATCGCCGCCCGCCTCACGGTCCGTGATCTCGTGGCCTTCGGTCGTTTTCCACACTCAAAGGGCCGCAATACAAAGGCCGACAAGAAGATTATTGATCAGTCGATCGACTATCTCAACCTGTCGGACCTGTCGAACCGGTTCCTCGATGAACTCTCCGGTGGGCAGCGCCAGCGCGCTTTCGTTGCCATGGTCCTCTGCCAGGACACGGACTACGTGCTGCTCGACGAGCCGCTCAACAATCTCGATATGAAGCACGCCATGTCGATGATGAAGATCCTGCGCCGGGCCGCGGACGAACTCGGCAAGACGGTTGTCCTTGTCCTCCACGATATCAACTTCGCCTCGTGGTACTCGGACTATATCGTTGCGATGCGCGATGGTCGGATCTGCCACAAGGGTCGGGTCAAGGAAATCATGAACCAGTCCGTGCTTGCAGAGATTTACGACATGGATATCACGGTGCACGAGATCGGCGGTCGGCGCGTTAGCCTGTTCTACGAATAGCGCGCCGCGCTTTATTCGAAAGAGAGGCTTCGTCATGCGTCCCAAGGTCAATATCGTCACCATCGGTGTCACCAGCCTCGAGCGGGCCTTCGAGTTTTACCGCGTGCTTTTTGCGCTGCCGGATGAACGGATCTCTGCCGGCCCGGATCATGTCGCGTTCTTTCTCGACGATGATCTGTCCTTCGTCCTGCTGACGATGGAAAATCTTGCCGCGACCGCGGGGCAGGGGGAGGCGCGCGCGGGTACAGCGCAGGTCATTCTCAGCCATACAGCCAGCAGCCGTGAGGAGGTCGATGAGGTCCTCGCGGAGGCTGTGCGCGCCGGCGGCGCAATCCACCTGCCGGCGATCGAGTCGGAATGGGGCTATGCCGGCTATTTCGCCGATACCGAAGGCAATATCTGGGAAGTGCTGGCGGCAGCCGGCGGCGAAACCGTCAACTGACGCCTGTCACGAGGAAGCCCGCTAGAACCCGCCGCCGGTCTTGAATCCGGTGTGTCCGCGCGTGCCGCTGCTTCCGGGGCGGCCGCCGGAGGGCCCGCTGGTGCCGCCCGGCGCGCCCCAGCCACCGCCGAAGCCGCCGCGCAGTCCGGTGCGGCGCCGGCGGGTGCGCCCCCCGCCAAAGCTCGCCTCCGGCCAGTCCGATTCCGAGTTTTTCGCCGGTTCCCTGGTCTTTGGCAGTGGCCCACCGAGCCGTTCCGACCAGTCACCACCACTCCAGTTTTGGCTGCGTTGCCAATGCTCCCAATAGCTGGCCGCGCTGATCGTGCCCCGCAGGAAATCGTTGAGCATGTCGCCGACGAGTTTGTCTTCCTTGAAGCTTGAGCGCGGATCGTCGAACCGCGATTTCTTGAACTCCCACTGGATGTCCTCGAGCTCCCGCCGTCGCGCCGCCAGCACCCTCAGCCGCTCTTTGTATTGGCGCGCTTCCGTGTCCTCGTCCTTGGCGCGGGCGCGAATATCGTCGATCTGCGCGACGATCGTATCGTCATGGCCGGTCGTGGTTTTTCGCGCATCTGCCAGAAGCGCCTTTACGTCCTCGCGCCGCAATCCTGTCGCCAGCAGCTCGAGCGCTTGCTCGAACGCCGGATCGGCCCCCTCCGCGAGCCCGCTCAACGTGTTCGCGGCGTCGTCCCGCTGGTCCTCGGCGTCGACGATATCGTCGTCGATCTGCGCCAGATGCGCCTCGATCTCGGCGACAGCCTCTTGGATCGGCCCGCCGCCTGCGCGTTCGATCGCCTGTTGCTCGAGCTGTGCGAGTTCCGCCTCCGCCGCCTCCGCCGCGTCCTGCTGATACGCTGCGTGCTCGCGCAACCGCTTGGGAATCTCGCCGAGCATCACGTAATTCGGGCGCGCCTCGGCGAAGCCGATATGCCTGGCCACCATGCCATCGAGCATGCGCGTCACATTGCCGGCGCGATACTCCGTGGTGCCGTAGCCATTCTCCCACAGATACATGAATAGCGGATCGTCCCGATAGGGCTGTCCCTTCTCGCGCTCGTCCGTCTCCGCCTGCGCCGTCTTGCCGAGCGATTGCGCGGCGATCGCGCGCAACTCCCGGGCCCGCGCTTCTGCCCGCTGATAGTCCGGCTGCTGGCGCACGCTTGCCTCGACCTTTTGCGCCAGCGCTGTCAGTTCCGCCCGTCGCGTTGCAAGGTCCGCTGCTGCCTCGGCCCGCACGGCTGCCAGGCGCGACAGATCGGCTTCGAGATCCTCGAGCCGCGCCTCAGCGCTTTCGAGGTTCTTGTTGTGGTTCGTCAGCATGCCCCGTGCCTCGGCCTCTGCATGCGACAGCTGCGTATCCATCTCCGCCTGCACGTCCGGCGCCAGCCGGATGCGCGCCAGCTGGCGGAAAAGTTCGCTCTCGGTTTCTCGGAACTTGCCAAGCCTTTCTGCCGAACGGGCGAGCCGGCGTGAAAGATCGTCCTCTTCGCGCCTGATATCGCGCAGCGCGTCCTCGATCGAGGCCAGAGCTTCAGGTCCACGTACGCTCATCGCCGGCTCACCATTGTGTCAGCGTGCCGCCAAGCACTGGCACGGCATATTCCACATCGAGGAACCCGTATGACTTGCGGCCGATCTCGCGCATCTGCAGGATGCCGTCATCCGCCTTGTCCTCGCGCACTGAGCGATAGACACGCTCAGGTACGCGCACCGCAAACTTCTCGACGAGTTCGGTGTCTCCGGTTTCTTCGTTTACGATCGGCAATTGCTGGATTTCGCCATCGAGCCCCACGGGCTCGACCACCAGATAATAGTTCGTCGCATCGGTATTGCTGTCTGGGAAGGTCCAGATACCCGTCTCCTCGCCGGGGCGATTGACGAGTTCCAGGCGATACTCCTGCCGAAGCCGGTCCCGCAGCGTCGTCATCCGCTCGACGATCTGCTGCGCGCCCTGCCGATCGCCTTCCTGGGCATAGGCCTTGCCGAGCGTGCGCAGGTCTTCCGCTTGAACGACCGCCTGCTGCACCTTGGTCTCCTCGTAGATGGTCTGGTAGAGCGCGTCCATCTCCTCGGGCAAATGCTCGGCCAGTTCCAGCCGGGCGCTTTCGCGCTGCGCCGCCTGATAGGGCTGGTAGATGAAAAAGAACCCGACGATCACTGCGAATAGAACGCCCGCAATTCCTACAAGCGGCCGCCACCAGCGTGCGCGGCTGACATAGAGTTCGGCCAGCCGCGTCTTCAGGCTGCGTTCGGGCGGGGTGTAGACGAACCGGCTCTCTGCCAGCGCAGAGACCCCCTCGCGCAGAATGTGGTCGGGCACCTCGATGCCCTGTTCGTGGTAAATCTTGCGCAGCCGCTCAATCAGCTGCTCTTCGCGGGTCTTTCCGTCGAGTTCGCGAATAGCCAAATCGCGCCGATGACGCAGTGTGTCCACCACGTCCATGGCCAGCATCACATCATCCAGCGGTGCGCCCTTGGCAGCCGTCGTCTCATTCATGGTCGGTCTTGATCAGCGTCCGGCCTGTTCGGGCGTGCTTTTTTCCAGCAGCAGCGCGTTACCCTCGGCAGCCAGAGTGGCAAGGCGCCGCTTGCCGCTCTCTACGGCATCCCGGATTTCTTCCGAGTTGCGGGTCGAAGAGACGCGCATCTCGTTGATGATCTCGCGCGAGCGCTCCTGATAGGTCACGACACTGTCGACAAGCTTGCGCACCGCATCGGCGCGCACTGTCGGGCCATACCCGGCCTTAACCGCTTCCTGCTGAACGCTGTCGCCGATCTCCGCCAGCGTCTCGAGGCTTTTCGACATGCCCTCCTTCATCGCATTGAGCGTTTCGGTCGATTCATGCAGGCCGAACATTCCGGTAAACGAAGCGCTCAGCGCTGTCAGCACCGTCTCGTTGGTTGAAAAGAAGGCGATGGATTGCTGGTAGACCCGCTCCTTGGCGTTGGTGGTCTGCATCAGCCGCGCCATCACCACTTCGGACGCGTTGTAGGAGATGGTGAGGTTGTCCGACAGGTCCTTGGCGATCTGGTAACGCTTCTCCTCGTCCTGCATCACGCGCAGTTTCTCGTCGCGCTGCAGCTCCAGCCGTGCCCGGTCCGCCGCCGTCTCTCCTGAAAACCCTGCAAGCGTTGCCGCCGCCTGTTCGAGATCGTCCCGCCGTTCCGCCAGCCGCTTTTCAGCGGTCTCGAGCACTTCGAGCGCCATCACCTCCGCCTGTTTCAGCGCACCGCGAAAGTCGCGATAGGCCTCCAGAATAGTGTGCTCGCGCTGGATCTGGTCGCGCGTGTCAGCGGTCACCGAAAGATAGGTGTCGCGGATCGAATCGAAGCGGGTGGCGATATCGCCGCGCGAAACCTTCATCCACATATTCTGGATGCGCTCGCCGACATCGAGCCGGTTGTCGTCTAGTTGATCCACCAGCATCTTGGCGTCGTCGCGGATGGAATCGAAACCCTTGGTGATGTCCTCGTAGCGCTCGCCGATATTCATTGCGCTGATCTGCTCGCGCACCACTTCGTTGAAGGCGCTGGCCTGCCCGAGCGTGCGCGCGATCAGCAATACGCGCGTCTCGTCGAGCGCGGTGATCTCGGCCAGAAGCCCGGTGATAGGCTGTTCGCCCTGCTGCTCCGGCCACACACCGAGATTGCGGATCGCAGCAATCGCGCGGTCCAGATACTGCAATGCAGATGGATCGGATGTGGCTGGCGCTACTGTGGGCGCAGGGGTGCTCGTGGGGCTTTCGGACATCGGCGCCTCCGCAACAATGGTCTGATCTGTGCCAATAGATTGCCCCTCAAGTCCTCGCTGACAATTGCAGGAGAGCATCGGCACCACTATTTTGCCCGCTATGGTGCGAAAAAGCCGCAGCCGACACAGGAAAAAGCGAAGGACTGCATGGAGTTCGGTGGACGATACAGGGTCTCAGCCACGCGCATGAAAGTTTGGGCGGCGCTCAACGATACCAGCGTTCTCAAAAACGCGATTCCGGGATGCCACCGCATAGAGTGGGCGGACCAGGATCAGCTCGATCTCGAGATCAAGGTCAATCTCGGTGTGGTGCAACCCGTGTTCGCCGGCGATCTGTGGCTGAGCGGTATCGTGCCGGCGGAGCGCTATACGCTGTCCGGCAGGGGACGCGGCGGCTTGTTCGGCAAGGCCGAGGGCAGCGCCGACATTGTTCTTGAGGATATCGGCGAGGACACGTTGCTGATGTTCACCGCCAATGGCGGTGCATCCGGGCAGGTGATGAAGCTCGGTAAGGCCATTGTCGGCAAGTCCGCGCAAAAGGTTATAGATGGCTTCTTCGAGCATTTTGGCGATGCCATGGGTGCAAATGTGGAACCGCTCGGGCCGCCTCGCGATCCCTGAAGCGCCGTCACCTGAGGAAACTCACGGGATTTTTTGACCATTCGGAAAAAATTGCCCCTTTCCCTCTTGCCGGGAGCGCGTTTGCGCGATTGTATCCGGGTAGCGCCCGGGCGCCGCTGCAACATGGCGCGGCGAACCGGTGCAGGACAGGGAGACAATCAATGAACCTCAAGACCCTCAGCAAGTCCGTTCTCGGCGGCGTGGCGTTTGTGGCCATGGCGACCGGCGCGGCGCTTGCCGATCCGGCCATCATCTACGATCTCGGCGGCAAGTTCGACAAATCGTTCAACGAGGCTGCGTACAACGGCGCCCAGGCATGGGCCGAAGAAACCGGCGGCAACTACCTCGATTTCGAACTGCAGAATGACGCCCAGCGCGAGCAGGCGCTGCGCCGCTTTGCCGGGCAGGGCGCAAATCCCATCGTCATGGCAGGCTTCTCCTGGACCGCAGCGCTTGAAGCTGTCGCGCCAGAGTTTCCCGATACCAATTTTGTCGTGATCGATACTGTCGTCGATCAGCCCAACGTGCAGTCGATCCTGTTTGACGAGCACACTGGCTCATTCCTCGTCGGTGCGCTTGCTGCGATGAAGTCGGAAACCGGCACCGTCGCCTTCATCGGCGGCATGGACGTTCCGCTGATCCACAAGTTCTATTGCGGCTACGCGCAGGGCGCCAATCACGTCGATGAGGACATCAACGTCATCGAAAACTATACCGGCACCACGCCTGCCGCCTGGAACGATCCGGTAACTGCGGGCGAACTGACCCAGGCCGCGATCGATAGCGGCGCTGACGTCATCTTCGCCGCTGCTGGCGGCTCCGGCCTTGGCGTTCTGCAGACCGCAGACGACGAAGGCGTTTACTCGATCGGCGTCGACTCCAACCAGAACTACCTGCATCCCGGTTCGGTGCTGACCTCGATGGTCAAGCGCGTTGATACCGCCGTCCAGGATTCCTTCAACAATTCGGGTGACGACGAGACCTTCGAGCCGGGCCTGACGATTCTTGGCCTTGCCGAGGATGGCGTTGGATACGCTGTCGACGAGAATAACGAATCCGAGATTTCGGATGAGCAGATGTCCGAGCTCGAAAGCCTCGAGCAGCAGATCATCGATGGTGAAATCGAAGTGCACGATTACACCACTGACAGCTCCTGCCCGGCCTAAGCTGAAGGCTGATGAGCGCAGATAACGAAAAGCAGCAGCGGCCGGATTCGGCCGCTGCTCGGCCCGGCGCCCGTTCAGAGTGGGCGATCGAGCTTGAAAAGATCAACAAGAGCTTCGGCGCGGTGCACGCCAACAAGGACATTGATCTCAAGGTCCGGCGCGGCACGATTCACGGTATCGTTGGCGAGAACGGTGCCGGCAAGTCGACGCTGATGTCGATCCTTTACGGCTTTTATACCGCCGATAGCGGCACCATCCGCGTCAATGGCGAACCCCACGCCATAACCGATAGCCGGCATGCGCTGGCGCTCGGTATTGGCATGGTTCACCAGCACTTCATGCTGGTCGACAATATGACCGTGCTCGACAATGTCATTCTCGGGGCTGAAGACAGCCCATTCCTTAACAAGACCTTGTCGCGCGCCCGCCAACAGCTGATCAAGCTTGGCGAAGAGTATAGCCTTGAAGTCGATCCCGACGCTTTGATCGAGAACATCTCGGTTGGCCAGCAACAGCGTGTGGAGATCCTCAAGGCCCTGTTCCGTGGCGCCGACATTCTCATTCTCGATGAGCCGACGGGCGTCTTGACGCCAGCCGAGGCCGATCACTTGTTCCGCGTTCTCGAAACGCTGCGCGCGGAAGGCAAGACGGTGATCCTGATCACCCACAAGCTGCGCGAGATCATGGCGATCACCGACGAGGTCTCGGTCATGCGCCAGGGCGAGATGGTCGAGACGCTGCAGACGAAAGACACAAACCCCGAGCAGATCGCCGAGTTGATGGTCGGTCGCCGTGTGCTGTTGCAGGTGGAAAAGCAGCCGGCAACGCCGGGCGGCGTGGTGCTCGAGGTCGAGAACCTGTCTGTCAGGGACCGGCTCGGCGTCGACCGCGTCAAGGATGTCAGCTTTTCCGTGCGTGCCGGTGAGATTGTCGGCATTGCGGGTGTAGCAGGAAACGGCCAGTCCGAACTGCTCGAGGCGATTTCCGGCATTTCCGACCCGCATTCCGGCAGCGTGCGCATCAATGGACAGACGCTCGACATGCGCGGCGATGATGGCGCTGCCCGCGCCCGCCGCGCTGGGCTCGCCCACGTTCCCGAGGATCGCCACCGCATGGGCCTCGTCGTTACCTTCGAGGAGTGGGAGAACTCCATTCTCGGATACGAGACCTATCCGAACTACGGTAAGGGCGCGATCCTCGACAGCGCCGCCGCGCAGGCCGAGGCGCAAAAGCGCATTGAGATGTTCGATATCCGCCCTGCCAACATCAAGCTCAAGACCGCCAATTTCTCCGGCGGCAACCAGCAGAAGATCGTTCTGGCGCGCGAGATGGATCGCGACCTCGAAGTGCTCGTCGTCGGCCAGCCGACGCGCGGTGTCGATATCGGCGCCATCGAGTTCATCCACAAGCAGATCATCAAGATGCGCGATGCCGGCAAGGCCGTGCTGCTCGTCTCGGTCGAGCTCGACGAAATCCGCTCGCTGTCGGACCGCATCCTCGTCATGTTCGATGGAAAACTGGTCGGCGAGGCGGATCCGCAGACTGCAAGCGAAAGGGATCTCGGCATGATGATGGCCGGTGTCGAACAGGCGGAGGCCGCCGAATGAGTGCACGCCGTCCGTTGCCGCGTTGGGCCGACATCCTGCTTTTGCCGGCGATCAACCTTGCCATGGCCTTCCTGATCTCCGGTCTCGTCGTTCTGATGATCGGCGAGAACCCGCTTTATGCGGTCCAGGTCATTCTTTATGGCGCTTTCGGTTATGGCGATGGCGTCGGCTATACGCTGTATTACGCCACCAATTTCATCTTCACGGGCCTCGCTTTCGCCATCGCGGCGCATGCCGGTCTGTTCAATATCGGCGGCAATGGCCAGGCCTATGTCGCCGGGCTCGGGGCCATCCTTGTGGCGCTGGCGCTCGATCAGACCCATTGGCTGATCACCATGCCGCTGGCGATGATCGCGGCTGGCGTTTTCGGTGGCATCTGGGGGTTGATCCCCGGCTATCTGCAGGCCAAGCGCGGCAGCCACGTCGTCATCACCACCATCATGTTCAACTTCATCGCCGCGGCGCTGATGGTGTACATGCTCAACCGCGTGCTCAAGGCGCCCAATACCATGGCGCCTGAATCCGAGACGCTTGATATCGGCGGACGTGTCCCGCAGCTGCGTGAGTTCATTCCGTTCTTCGGTTATTCGCCGGTCAATCTCACCATTGTTGTCGCCATCGCCTTCCTCGTTGGCGCCTATATCCTCATCTGGCGCACCAAGCTCGGCTACCAGCTGCGCACGCTCGGGCATAACCCGGTGGCGTCTCGCTATGCCGGCATGTCGAACTCGAAGCTGATCATGATCGCCATGACGCTCTCGGGTGCCTGCGCCGGCATGGTCGCCATCAACGAGGTTCTTGGGGTCCAGAACCGTCTGGTGCTCGATTTCGTCGCCGATGCCGGCTTTGTCGGTATTGCCGTGGCACTGATCGGGCGTAATCACCCCATCGGTATCGGGCTTGCGGCCGTGTTGTTCGGCGCGCTCTATCAGGGCGGTCAGGAACTGCAATTCGTCATCCCGGCCGTGACCCGCGAGATGATCGAGGTTATCCAGGCGCTGATCATCCTGTTCACCGGTGCCATGGAAGGGCTGTTCCGCCCGGCGCTCGAGCGCGGGTTCGTCCTCATGTCGGTCGAGCAGAAGGCCGAAGCCACCGCCCGCGCAACCGTCGATTCGGAGAGCTGATATGGATATCGATCTTATCCTCTCCATGGCCAACGCCACCTTGCGCCTCGCAACGCCGCTACTGCTGGCGGCGCTGGCCGGCCTCTATTCAGAGCGCTCCGGCATTTTCGATATCGGGCTCGAGGGCAAGATGCTGGCCTCGGCCTTCGCTGCCGCGACCGTTGCGGCAGTCACGGGCAATGTCTGGCTCGGGCTGCTGGTCGGCGTCATCGTCTCGATCCTCACCACCATGCTGCAGGGCTTCGCCTCGATCACCCTCAAGGGCAACCAGATGATCGCCGGTGTTGCCGTCACCATGCTGGCCGCCGGCATGACGACCTTTCTCGGCCAGACCTGGTTCAGCCAGGGCGGACGCACCCCGCAACTGCGCGGCGACTCGCGCCTGCAACAGATCGATCTGCCGTTCGCTGATCAGCTCGCCGGCGTGCCGATCCTCGGGCCGATCTATTCCGAGGTGCTCTCGGGCCACTACATCCTTGTTTACGTCGCGTTTCTCGCCGTGCCGCTAACCGCTTACGTGCTCTATCGCACCCGGTTCGGGTTGCGGCTGCGGGCTGTCGGTGAAAACCCCAAGGCCGTCGATACCGCCGGTATCTCCGTCACCATGCAGCGCTATCAGGCCATTTTCATCACCGGCATCCTTGCTGGCCTGTCTGGCGCCTATTTCTCGATCGCGCAGGGAGCCGGCTTTGGCAACGAGATGACCGCCGGCAAGGGCTATGTGGCACTGGCAGCCTTGATCTTCTCGAAGTGGCGGCCGGTCCCCGTAATGTTCACTTGCCTGCTGTTCGGCTTTCTCGATGCGCTCCAGATCCGCATGCAGAACGTTGACCTGCCGATCGTCGGGCAGGTGCCGGTTCAGGCCGTGCAGGCGCTTCCATACATCCTCACTGTCGTGCTGCTGGCCGGCTTCATCGGCAAGGCTGTCGGTCCCCGCGCTGGTGGCGTGCCCTATGTCAAGGAGCGCTAGAGCGTGAGTGAGGTGTCGGACGAGGATCTGTTCGCTGCAGCCGAGGCGATCCGCCAGAAGGCGCATGTGCCCTATTCGCATTTCGCGGTGGGCGCTGCCATTCTGGCCGATGACGGGCAGATCTATGCGGGCTGCAATATCGAGAATGCCGCCTATCCCCAAGGCAACTGTGCCGAAGCATCGGCTATCTCCGCGATGATCGCGGCTGGTGCCAAGCGCATCTTGCGCATCTATGTCACCGGGCCGGGCCATCAACCGGTCACGCCTTGCGGCGGCTGCCGCCAGCGCATCCGTGAGTTTGCGGAGCCGGACGCGGCCATCATCTCCCACGGCGTCGAAGGCAAGCCCCTGCACGCGACACTGGCCGAACTGCTGCCGCACTCGTTCGGGCCTGATTATCTGAACGGCTGAGGCTAGGGGCCTTCGAGCCGGAATAAACTGTGAGGATCTTGTGAGTTCAGCAATCGACGTCATTCGGCAACGGGCCGGCGACGAACCCATCGTCGCGGCAATTGTTCTTGGCTCCGGGCTCTCCGATATCGGCGACCTGCTGGAAGACCGCACGATCATCCCGTTCGGCGATCTCGAGGGCTTTCCCTCAGGCGGCGTTTCCGGTCACGGCAAGGAGTTGCTGGTTGGCAAGATGTCCGGCAGGCGCGTCGCTGTTCTCACCGGACGTCAGCACTATTATGAGCGCGGCAATGCCGCAGCCATGCGTCCCGCGCTCGAGACCGTTGCAGCGCTCGGTGCGGCAACGCTGCTGCTGACCAACTCAGCCGGCTCGCTCGATCCGGCAGTCGAGCCCGGCGAACTGATGATGCTGTCGGATCACATAAACTACGCAGGCATGAACCCGTTGATCGGCGAGGAGAGCGATGCTCGCTTCGTCAACATGGTCGATGCCTATGATCCGGGGCTGCGCGATCTGGCAAAAGGGCTTGCAGCGCGGCTCGATGTGGCGCTCAATGAGGGCATATATCTTTGGTACTCCGGGCCGAGCTTTGAAACGCCGGCCGAGATCCAGATGGCTATCCGGCTTGGAGCCAATGCCGTCGGCATGTCGACGGCGCCGGAAGTGATCCTCGCTCGCTTCCTTGGGCTCAAGGTCTGGGCCTGCTCGTCCATCACCAATATGGGCGCGGGGCTTAAAAGCGGAGAGGAAATCTCCCACACACAGACCAAGACCGTGGCACGTCTGGGCGCGGAAAAGCTCAAGCGCCTGATACCGGCGCTGGTGGAGGAGTTATGAGCCTCAGGGTTGTAGACAGGCAGGCGGTTTCTGAGACGCCGCACAAGCGAAATCCGGGCTTCCCGCTGGATCTCGACTGGGTGGCGCGGGTGCGCATGAACCGTTCGGCGCTCGAACGGCGTGCCGGCACGATCGGTGCGCGCCGCTCGGTCAAGAAGGACCATCAATTGGCCTGGCTGTTGCGCGCGATCACAATGATCGATCTGACAACGCTCAATTCCGATGACACCGATGGGCGCGTCGAACGCCTGTGTGCCAAGGCGCGCCAGCCCGTGCGGCATGACATTCTCGAAGGCCTTGGCGTCGGGCACCTCAAGATCGTGCCGGGCGCCGTCTGCGTCTACCACAGCTTCGTCAAGACTGCCGTCGAGGCACTCGGCGGCACCGGTATTCCGGTCGCAGCAGTCTCGACCGCGTTTCCGCACGGGCTCGCCCCCGTCGAAACCAAGATCGCGGAGATCGAGGCGTCGGTTGCCGCCGGTGCCAGGGAAATCGATATCGTCATCGAACGCGGCATGGTGTTGCGTCAGGATTGGCAGGGCCTTTACGAGCAGGTCCAGGCTTTCCGCAAGGCGTGCGGCGATGCCCATATCAAGACCATTCTCGGCACAGGCGAACTGGCGACTCAGGCCAATGTCGCGAAAGCCTCGCTCGTGTGCATGATGGCCGGCGCCGATTTCATCAAGACTTCGACCGGCAAGGAAAAGGTCAATGCCGACCTTGTCACCTCGCTGTCGATGATCCGCATGATCCGCTGGTTCGCCGACGAGACCGGCATTGAGATCGGCTATAAACCTGCCGGCGGCATCTCCACCGCCAAAAGTGCGCTCGATTACATGGCGCTGATGAAGGAAGAGCTCGGCACGCACTGGTTGCAGCCGCATCTGTTCCGGTTCGGGGCCTCCTCGCTACTGACCGATATCGAGCGCCAGCTCGAACACGGGCTGACCGGGCGCTATTCCGCAGATTACCGTCACCCGATGGTGTGACCAGGGCGCACGCATTGCGCCGGACGACGCGGGCCCAGGCCCGGGAGGACTGATATGAACAGGATCGCACAGGTGTTCGAGACACTCGAATACGGCCCGGCGCCCGAAGCGCCCGATCAGGCGCTGGATTGGCTTGATAGCCATGGTCGCGCGTTTGGTCATTTCATCGGCGGCAAGTGGACAAAGCCTGCCAACACCTTCACCACCGACAACCCGGCAACCGGCGAAATATTGGCGCAGATCAGTGCTGCCGATGCTGGCGATGTCGACAAGGCGGTCAAGGCCGCGCGCAAGGCGCTCAAGGAGTGGAGTGCGCTCTCTGGCTTTGAGCGCGGGCGGTATCTTTATGCCATCGCCCGGGCGTTGCAAAAGCATGCGCGCCTGTTCGCGGTGCTCGAAACACTCGATAACGGCAAGCCGATCCGGGAAAGCCGCGATCTCGATATCCCGCTCGCGGCTCGGCACTTCTACCACCATGCCGGCTGGGCGCCGCTGATTGACACTCAGTTCCCAAGCCACGTGCCCTATGGTGTTTGCGGGCAGATCATTCCATGGAATTTCCCACTCCTGATGCTGGCGTGGAAGATCGCCCCGGCATTGGCCGCCGGCAATACCGTGGTTCTCAAGCCCGCCGAGTTCACCTCGCTAACCGCGCTGCTGTTCGCTGAAATCTGCGAGCGGATCGGTCTGCCGAAGGGCGTCGTCAACATTGTCACCGGCGCTGGCGAAACCGGCGAAGCCATGGTTTCGCACGACGATATCGACAAGATTGCCTTCACCGGCTCCACCGAGGTCGGCAAGGCCATCCGCTCTGTCACTGCCGGCACCGGCAAGGGGCTGTCACTCGAACTCGGTGGCAAGAGCCCCTATGTCGTCTTCGAGGACGCAGATATCGACAGCGCCATTGAAGGGCTGGTCGATGCCATCTGGTTCAATCAAGGCCAGGTCTGTTGCGCCGGCTCGCGGCTTCTGGTGCAGGAATCAATAAAAGAGCTGTTCATCGCAAGGCTGAAACGGCGGATGGCGACCCTGCGGCTCGGCGATCCTATGGACAAGGCCGTCGATATCGGTGCCATGGTGGCGCCGGTTCAGGTGGAGCGCGTGCGTGATCTCATGCAGCGCGGCGCCGCCGAAGGCGCCACCATCTATGAGCCGGATGGTGAGGTGCCCAGCGTCGGCTGCTTCGTAAAGCCGGCCCTCGTCACAAATGTCTCGCCCGCCAACAGCCTCGTCAGCGAAGAGATCTTCGGGCCGGTCCTGGTGGCGATGAGTTTCCGCACGCCTGAAGAGGCTGTCGCGCTCGCCAACAATACCAGATACGGGCTTGCGGCAACCGTATGGACAGAGAACGTCAACCTCGCGCTTGATATCGCTCCAAAGCTCAAGGCCGGCGTCGTCTGGGTCAACGGCACCAACAATTTCGATGCCGCAGTCGGGTTCGGTGGCTACAAGGAATCCGGTTTTGGCCGTGAAGGCGGGCGCGAAGGCATGGCCGCCTATCTCAAACCGGTCTGGATGAAGGACCTGAAACCCGCCCCGGCAGAGCCAAAGCGCTCCGATCGCGCAACCAACCCGCTCGATGCCGAGCATTTGGACCGCACCGCCAAGATGTATATCGGCGGCAAGCAGGCACGCCCGGATTCAGGATACTCCCGGCCCGTCTTGGGAGAAAACGGCGCATTTGTCGGTGAAGTCGGCGAGGGCAACCGCAAGGATATTCGTAACGCCGTCGAGGTTGCGCGCAAAGCCCTCGGTTGGGGCACGACCGCCGCCCATACCCGCGCCCAGATCCTTTATTATCTCGCAGAAAATCTCGATGCGCGTCGCACCGAGTTCGCCGAGCGCATCAAGGCGCAGACCGGCGCCGATGGAGCGGCAGAGGTGGCCGCAACTGTCGCGCGTGTCTTCGTTTGCGCCGGCTGGGCCGACAAATACGACGGCGCGGTGCACAGCCCGCCAATGCGCGCAATCGCAGCCGCGATGGTCGAGCCGCTCGGTGTTCTCGGCATCGTCGCGCCACCGGAACTGCCGCTTCTCGGCACGCTCAGTCTCGTTGCGCCGGCCATCGCCATGGGCAACCCCGTTGTGGTGGTGCCATCGGCCACAGCGCCATTGTCGGTAACGGATCTCTATCAGGTGCTCGATACCTCGGATGTGCCTGCCGGCGTCGTCAATATCGTCACCGGCGATCCGGCCGTCCTCGGCAAGGTTCTGGCAGAGCACGATGGTGTCGACGGCCTTTGGGCGTTCGCCAGCCAGGAGACGTCGACTGCCTTCGAAAAGGCCTCCATCGGCAACCTCAAGCAGACCTGGACCAGCCGCGGGCTCGCCTATGACCTGATGGACGCGCAACGGTATGGCGCAGAGTTCTGGCTCGCGCGCGCCACGCAAGTGAAGAATGTCTGGGTGCCCTATGGCGCCTGAGCCGCAGCGACCAGGGTATTGTTGAGCACATGGCCTACCTACCGCAGGAAACGATCCTCAAGAAACGCGATGGCGAGACGCTGACATCGCAGGAAATCGCCCGCTTCATAGGCGGCTTCGCCTCCGGCGAGGTGTCGGATGAGCAGGCCGCGGCCTTCGCCATGGCAGTCTATTTTACGGACATGACTGCCGATGAGCGCGTCGCACTGACCCTTGCCATGCGCGACAGCGGCACCGTGCTCGACTGGTCCGATCTCGATGGTCCGGCAATCGACAAGCACTCAACCGGCGGTGTCGGTGACAATGTCTCGCTGATGCTGGCGCCAATTCTTGCCGCCTGCGGCGCGTTCGTGCCGATGATCTCAGGCCGGGGGCTCGGGCACACCGGCGGTACGCTGGATAAGTTCGATGCTATTCCCGGCTACCAGACAAGCCCCGATATCGAGCTGTTCCGCAAAGTGGTACGCCAGGCCGGCTGCGCCATCATCGGCCAGACGGCGGATCTCGCTCCAGCGGACAAGAAGCTCTACGGCATCCGCGACGTCACCGGAACCGTCGAGTCGATTGCGCTGATCACCGCGTCTATCCTCTCGAAAAAACTGGCAGCGGGTCTCGATGCGTTGATCCTCGACGTCAAATCCGGCTCCGGCGCCTTCATGAAAACGCCTGAGAATGCGGAAAGCCTGGCGAAGAGCCTCGTTACCGTCGCCAATGGCGCCGGCATGAAGACCGGCGCGCTGATCACCGACATGAACGAGCCTCTTGCCAGCGCTGCCGGCAACGCGCTCGAAGTACGCAATGCCGTGGAGTTCCTGACGGGCAGCCATCAGGACAGCCGGCTTCGCGAGGTCACGCTCGCCCTGTGCGCTGCAGCGATCGAGTATAGCGGGCTTGCGGCATCGCAGAATGCGCTCGATCTTGTCACCGACGCCCTTGATAGCGGTCGCGCAGCAGAGCGGTTCTCGGCCATGGTGTCGGCGCTTGGAGGGCCTGCGGATTTCGTCGATGCCATGGATAATCACCTCGGCGCGGCCCCGATCATTCGAGATGTTTATCTTGAGCAGACAGGGCAGGTGGCAGCCATCGACACGCGCGCCATCGGTATGGCAGTCGTAGCGCTTGGCGGCGGCAGGGTGTCGCCCGCCGACAAGATCGATTACACGGTTGGACTTGATCGGCTGCAGGGCCTCGGTGCACGGCTCGACCCGCAAACGCCCGTCGCGCGTGTCCACGCCAGAGACGAGGATGATGTCGAGGAGGCCGTCCGCCGTCTGCGGATGGCCTACCGCATCGGCGACAGCGTGCCGACGCATCCGCTCATCGCCAAGCATATCGCGCCGACTGGCGGGAAGGACTGAACATGCCACGCGTCATCTTGTGCCTGATGGACAGCGTCGGGATTGGCGGCGCCCCGGACGCTGAAGCTTTCGGCGATACCGGCGCCAACACCGTCGGACATATCGCCGAGGCCTGCGCTGCGGGCGATGGTGATCGCGAGGGTTTGCGCAGCGGCTCGCTGCGCGTTCCCAATCTCGATGCCATGGGGCTCGGCGCCGCCGTCAACCTTTCCGTAGGTCAGACGCCGCCGGGCCTTACGACAACGCCCAAGGGCGGCCGGTTTGGCGTCGGGCGGGAGGTTTCGAAAGGCAAGGACACGCCATCCGGGCACTGGGAAATCGCTGGCGTTCCCGTCCCGTTTGAGTGGGGCTATTTCCCCAAGACCGAACCGACCTTCCCGGACGAACTTGTTAACGAGATGTTAACGCGTGCGGGCCTTGAGGGGATACTCGGCAACAAGCACGCCTCGGGTACGACGATCATCGCAGAACTCGGCGAAGAGCATATTCGCACCGGAAAACCCATCTGCTACACCTCGATCGACAGCGTCTTCCAGATTGCTGCGCACGAAGAACATTTCGGCCTGCAAAGGCTCTACGATCTCTGCGAAATCGCCTTCGAGCTCACCGAGCCATTGAAGATTGGCCGCGTCATCGCCCGTCCGTTCGTCGGCGAAAATCCGGAAACCTTCAAACGCACCGGAAATCGGCGCGATTTCGCCATCCCGCCCCCCGAGCCGACCCTTCTCGATCGAGCCAGCGGCGCCGGCCATCAGGTCTATGCTGTAGGCAAAATCTCCGACATTTATGCCGGGCGCGGGGTCACTCACAAGATCAAGGCCTCCGGGCTGATGTCGCTGTTCAACGCGACGCTCGACGCCATGGAGATGGCCGCGGACGGCGCTTTGATCTTCACCAATTTCGTTGATTTCGATTCCGAATTCGGACACCGCCGCGACGTTCCGGGCTACGCCGATGCGCTTGAACAGTTCGACGGCCGCCTGCCGGAACTCATCTCGCGCATGCGCGACGATGACCTGCTCGTCGTCACTGCCGACCACGGGAACGACCCGACTTGGGAGGGAACCGACCATACGCGCGAACAGGTCCCGATCCTCGTTTTTTCCCCAGCGCTGGCGCCAGGCGAGATTGGCATTCGCAATTCGTTCGCCGATATTGGCGAGAGTATCGCCCATTGGCTCGGTCTCGGCGCCGGCCAGCACGGGCGCAGTTTTCTTTAGGCCGAACCGGAGGTCGCCCCATGGCACCTGTCTCTCTTGAGGGCGTCACCGTCGTGCAGCACCCGCTGATCCAGCACAAGCTGACGATCATGCGCGACAAGGAGACCTCGATCGCGAGCTTCAGGCGGTTGCTGCGCGAAATCGCGCACCTGCTGTGCTACGAGGTCACGCGCGATCTCGAACTCGAGAACATTCCTATCGATACGCCAATGCAGGCAATGGAAGCGCCCGCCCTGAAGGGCAAGAAGCTCGTCTTTGCCTCGATTTTGCGCGCCGGAAATGGCTTGTTGGAAGGCATGCTTGATCTGGTGCCGGCGGCCCGTGTCGCCCATATCGGCATTTACCGCGACCATGAAACGCTCGAACCGGTCGAATACTATTTCAAGGCGCCATCGAATCTCGAGGATCGCCTGGTGATCGTCGTCGATCCGATGTTGGCGACCGCCAACTCGGCAACGGCGGCAATCGACAAGCTGAAGGAACGTGGTGCCAACCGCATCCGGTTTCTCTGCCTGTTGGCGGCACCAGAGGGTGTCGAACGCTTCCGGAACGCCCATCCCGATGTGCCGGTCTTCACTGCCGCGATCGACAGTCACCTCAACGAAAAAGGCTATATCGTCCCGGGCCTCGGCGATGCCGGCGACCGCATGTACGGAACGAAATAGCCCTTCTGCGTTCTAGCGAGGCTCGAGCGGCAGGCCGAGTTCTATCAGCTCGCTGCGCAGCGTTTCTGGTGAGGTGAAGTGCAGGGCATGCATCCCGACCTTGCGCGCGGCAATGACATTCGGCTCGCTGTCGTCGATGAACACGCAGCTCTCGGGTGCCAGCGCGTAGCGCTCGCAGAACAGCTGGTAGATCCGCATGTCCGGCTTTACCAGGCGTTCGAGGCCTGAGACCACCACGCCGTCGAATTTCTCAAGAAACGGCCAGTCCTCAAGACAGGTCACCCATTTCTCCCATGAGAAGTTGGTGATCGCAAAGGTCGGCATGTCGGCTGCGATCAATTCGTCATGGATGTCGACGGTGCCCTGATAGACCCCGTTGAAGGTCTCTTTCCAGCGCAGATCGTAAGCCTGGATCTCTCGCCAATAGCGCGGAAACCGGGTGATCAGCTTCGCAACGCCTTCAGAGTAGATTTCGCCAGCATCGAACTCAAGATTCCACGCCGGAGTGCAGATGTGGCGATGAAACCATTCCGCTTCTTCTTCTGTGTCGAAGAGCTTGCGGAACAGGTACATCGGATTCCAGTCGACGAAAACGCCGCCCAGATCGAAAACGGGAACGAGGGGTTCGGTCATGGGCGGGTCTCCAACAGCGATGGTGGCTGCGCGCTGATGGCATGCTGTATCGCCATGTGCAAGCCGCGGTGTTTAGGGAACGTAACGTACTTCTTCATCGAAGCGCGGAATGAAGAAGTTCTCGCTGTAAAGATTGTATACTTGGTCGAAAACGATGCCGAGGATTGGAGTGTGCGGGAAACTTACCTCTGCGGCAACGACATAGCCATCGCGTGCAAGATTGACGATTTCGGCGGGCAACGGGTATCGCGAATAGGCAACGCGTCCAGGCGTGCTCCCGGAAGCCCCGCTCACGAACTTGCGGCTCCACTTAACCTCGGTATCCCCGTTCGACTTGATGTGGATCATCGTCACAGTCTGGGTAAGGCCGGTGGTATCTGCCTGTGGCAGGATCTTTTCCGCAGCGCGGAAATAATCGTTGAGTTGGGATGCTTCAATCGAGCCGTCCTTGCGCGCGACCAGATCGCCGATGGCGCCGGAAATCGTGTGGACGCGTCGATCGGTGCTAATCAAAGACGTTGCTTCGATGGTGCCGACATAGAGCAGCAGCATGATCGGCAGAACCAGCGCAAACTCTACTGCAGCGGCCGCGTGAGAGTCAGAGCGAAATCGGATAAGTGCCCGTCTCAGACAGGTGATAGCGCGCATGCTCACCCGCCAAACGGCTCGTTCTGGAACAAATGCACTGAGGACAACAGGCGTGTCCCGTCTGCCAGATTACCGAGATTGTTGAGGCCGAGATCGACGAGGATGCTCTGGCGATAATAGGCTTCGATCAATATCACATCGGAGCCACCACCAGCTTTGAATGTCTGTGCCTCAGACCATTCGCATTCACCTTCGTCCTCATCACACTCGATGGGGACTGTGGCATCGGCCACCGAAAAACTGTCGACCCTATCGATCCGAAAGAAAATGGCACTGCAATCCATCAACCCGAACGTGTGATCGCAGACGAGTCCACGAAACTGGTCCAGATCGAAGCCGGCATTTTGGACCTGTCCTGTACGGATCTGCCGACTGGCATCTTTGACTGCGCTGTCAAAAACCTCTGCGGTCAGGAACACGACGGCGCTCTGCATGATCGCCCCCAAGAGCGCGAAGAACGGAAGCGCCAGAATGCCGAACTCGATCGCGACCGCGCCAGATTCGGAGCGGAGCAACCCGGGGCGCTTGCTCGTCGGCTGTATTTTCAAGGTGTCCGCTGCCATGCCTGGATATCCCTCTCGGTCCAGACTAAAGAGCGAGCGCTAAGTGATGGTTAGCAACACAACTGGTGCTCTGCACGGCTTAGGATATGGTTAAGCCTCAGTAAACATCATTGTCCGGTGGCGTTTTGCACTAGGAGCGACGAGGCTATCGCATTCGACGTAAAGTTGGTCGAGTCCCCGACCATGATTGTCGGCTTGCAGGTTGGATTACACGCGAGTGTCGTCGGTTCGCGGCCCTGAAAGACCGTGATATTGTCCGCTGTCTGGGTTACCACCTCCAACAGGGTGTCGGCGATCGGTTCACCAGCCGCATCGAGGACGATGAGGTTGGTTTGGCCGAACCCCTTGCCAGTCAGCACCAATGTTTGCGGATCCTGGATGACGACATCTGCGATGGCAGGGTTGCCGATTATGATCGTGGCAGCCGGTTCGCTGATCCGAAGGACCCGGGCCATGTTCACGGTAACACTGATCGGCATGGTGGACTCTTCGCCAACTGCGAATGGTGCGGAAAGCGTGCTCAAAGCAGTGCTAAGCGCGACGGCGGCAATCAGCGATCTCATCGATGCCTCACAAACTCAAATACTCGTTGTGGGCAGTTTCGCCGGAAATGGTGAACAATTGGGAAATGGGAAGTCGTCGTAGCTCCTGCTCATGGGCCACGAGCTGCGCCACGCAGCATCTACAATGGTCAAAGTATCGATCAGCGAAAGGCCCGCCAAAGCAATCAATAAAAACGTAATTCATCAGTTAGATTATTGTAAACTAACGTCAATCTATGCCGGCCCGGCACGGGCAACTTCCAAGCAATTAACGCAATTTCAAGATGTCAGGCCTAGCGTGACGCTAAGTTCGATGTGTGACGTGTCGAACCGACGTCACTGAGACGTGAGCAAGGAGCTGGAGATATGAAGATTTTTGCACGCTTCGCAAAGGACGAGTCCGGTGCGACAGCTATTGAATACGGCCTTATCGCGGCACTGATTGCCGTCGGTATCATCGTTGCTGCCGGGCTGCTGGGCAATAGCCTGAGCGGCCTGTTCAACTCGATCGGCAACACGCTGACGAACGCTACGCCAGCAGCGCCCAGTGCCGGCTAAGCGACTATAAATCGAAGAATAACTAGAAGGGGGCCTGCGGCCCCCTTTTTGTTTTGTTTACCGTATTGCCGCATCTTCCTGAGCACCGATGGAGGCGATGATGGCAACGGTTGCGCTGTTCTTTTTCCCGTTTGCAATGGCACTGGCAGCGTCTTCGGACCTACTGACAATGCGGATATCCAACAAGCTGGTGCTCGCCCTGGCGCTGGGCTTCGTCATCATCGCTCTAGCCATTGGCATGCCGCTTGAGCAGTTTGCCATGCATGTTGCGGCCGCTAGCGTCGTCCTTGTCGTGGCGTTCGTGCTATTTGCGCTTGGATGGGTCGGCGGCGGCGATGCCAAGCTGTCTGCCGCAACCACGCTTTGGCTCGGGTTCGCTTTGACACTACCGTATCTCGTCTATGCAGCGCTTGCAGGCGGCGTTCTGACGCTGGTCATCCTGATCCTTCGCCGGATGCCGCTCATCCCCTTGCTCGCCCGTATTTCATGGTTCGCCCGTCTGCACGATCGCAAGGCCGGAGTTCCTTATGGTATTGCGCTCGCGATTGCGGGACTGATGACCTACAGCAATTCGGCAATATTCCAGACCCTTGCCAGTGGATCTTGACGGCCAAGACGCCGGATCTTTGCACACTTGTCTCTGAGTGCGGTGCTGGTGGTCAAATCAATTGTAAACGTCTTGTTAACCGGTATTGAAAAGCAGCGATTAACCAAAACTTGACCCTTTGCTCCGATAATTCAACATAGCGGGCGCATGCCGTCCGGGTCAGTAGATTGTTTTTCTGACAAGTATTTGTGGTCTACCGGAGTTGGCGGATGAATCCGGCGCGTATCCTTTTGTTGGTGGTGGCCCTGGTCGCTGGTTTGCTTGCGGCATTTCTCGTTATGCGCGGCGGCGGCGAGACCACACCCGATACGGTGGTGACCGAAGTCGTGCGGGAAGAAGCCAGGGCACGCGTGCTGGTGGCGAGTACTGCAATAGGGATCGGTCAGAAGCTGTCTTCTGGCAATCTGGAATGGGCCGATTGGCCGGAGGGCGCGGTCCGGGCGGAATACGTCACCGAGCAGGCGCAGCCCGATGCACGCGCAGAACTTTCCGGTGCACTTGTCCGCTTCGAGATTTTTCCCGGTGAACCAATCCGTCAGCAAAAGCTGGTGAGAGCCGACCAGGGATATTTGTCAGCGGTACTCGATAAGGGCAAGCGCGGCGTATCGGTGCCGGTGAGCGCAGCGGCAGGAGCGGGCGGCTTCATCGTGCCGAATGACCGCGTCGATGTGGTGCTCACCCGCGCCCTTGAGAATGAAGGCGTGATGATCTCGGACACGGTCCTGCAAAACGTGCGTGTGCTGGCCATAGGCGAAAGACTGGGCGAAGTCGGCGCAACCGGAGGCGACGAACAGGTTGCCGCAGGCGAGAACCCGCAGGCGCAGATGTTCGTCAACCAGACAATCGCAACGCTCGAATTGACACCCGGGCAGGCAGAGGTGCTGATCAATGCTCAGTCACAAGGCGCTCTTTCCCTGACTTTGCGCTCGATTACCGATTTCGATGGCGATGCAATCCTCGCAAGCGGCAAGTCGTCAGACTCGGTCACAATGATCCGTTACGGCAACGCCACAAATGTACGCCCCGGCACGCAGGGCGGCGGTGCTGCTGGCTCGGCGAACCCTGCAGGCAGCACCGCCGCCCCAAATTTCAACCAGAGCGTCTCTTCGGTTTCAGGCCTCGATGCGTCTCAAATGGTTTCAGCGTCGCCACCAAGCCAGGCGGCAAACTCCTCTCTTCCCTCGATCGAGATTCGATAACATGTTCGACATCCGCATCACGAGCCTGGGCAGCCTCCTCCTGCGCGCAGGCGTAAGCGCGCTCTTTCTGTCCGTGCCTCTGGCGGGCCACGCAAAGGCGACTGAGGTTCAGCAGGCACACCTGACGGCGCAAGGCTTCGGTACCACGCAGCAGTTTTCGCTCGATCTCAACAAATCGGTGATCCTCGATCTGCCGGCCGAAGTGGCGGAGGTGATTGTCTCCGAGCCGAATGTCGCTGGCACCATCATGCGCACCACGCGGCGGGCAATCATTCAGGGTGTAAGCGAAGGCTCGACAAACATCTTTTTCCTCGATGCCGCGGGTCGCACGATCTCGGTGATCGACGTACAGATCGAAGGATCATCGCCGATCGGCGGCGCGCTGCAGTCCGCATTGGCGCGCATCATTCCGGGCTCGGCAGTCAGGGTGGAGTCGATCACGCTTACCGGCAACAACGAGCGCGTTGTCCTCTCCGGGACCGTTCGCTCCGGCGCCGACCGTGATAAGGCCATGCTGATCGCCAGCCAGTTTGCTGGCGATCCCGAGAATGTGGCGAATCTTATCGAGGTAACGGGTAGCCAGCAGGTCGCGCTGAAGGTGACCGTGGCCGAAGTTAAGCGCGATGTGGCAAAGCAGCTCGGCATCAACCTGTCTGGAGGCTTCCAGGTCGGGGCGGTTAATTTCGGCTTCAACAACCAGGTTGCAACCGCCAACAACAGCATCAGTGCCGGGCTGGACCTGGCAAATGTTCAGATCGACGCTTCGCTGCGCGCGCTGGAAACACGCGGTGCTTTGCATCTGCTCGCCGAGCCTGTTCTGACCACAATGTCTGGACAGCCAGCAAACTTTCTTGCGGGCGGCGAAATCCCCTACATCACCGGATATGACGACAACGGCATCGCCACTGTCGACTTCCGCCAGTATGGCGTTGAACTCGAGTTCACGCCGACGATCAATTCGAACGGCCTGATCGCCATGGATATCGCAACCAGGGTTTCCGAGCCGCAGCTTGATCGCTCGCTTAACACGCGTGAGCTGTCGACCAGTGTAGAGCTCGGCGCAGGCCAGACGCTGGCAATCGCTGGCCTGCTTGATGAGCGGTCCCGCCACGAGATCAATGAACTGCCGGGCATTGCCAGCGTGCCGATACTTGGGGCCCTGTTCCGCTCGCGTGAATATGTCACCGAGCAGACCGAACTTGTCGTGCTCGTCACCCCGATGATTGCGCAACCGATCAATGGCAACGTGCCGATCCCGACAGACTATGCCGATATGGCCGGCGACGCCGAGGCGAGTTTCCTTGGCCACCTTGAGAAGATGTACGGGGTCGGCGGCACTTCGGGCATGCGCGGTTCGATCTCGGGATCCGTGGGGTTTGTTCTCGACTAACGGGCGTCAGCACCTGAGACAGGGCATGGCGCGGGGAGTATTGAGTAAATGCGTTTCATGAATTCAGAGTCGGAGCCGGTAGCGCCGGAGGCCGTGTCGGAGGTCGCGCAGGGGGCGCGCCTCCTGCCGCGGATCACTATCCAGGCGTTCTGCGAGCATTCTCAGACCGCGCAACTGATCGAAAGCGCCGTTCACGACCGGCGTATGTCGAAGGTTGCGCTCACGACACACAATGGTGGGCTGGAAGGGGCGATCGAAACCTACCGGTCCAACCCGACGCCGAACCTGATTATCGTCGAGACCAGTGCGGCACCCGAAGAGATTCCGAATGCTCTCGAGCGACTTGCAGAGGTTTGCGACGCCTCGACGCGGGTGATCCTGCTCGGACACGTTAACGATGTGCGGCTGTATCGCGATCTTATCCGCTCCGGCATCTCTGAATACATAGTTCTGCCGAGCACTGCCGCGAATGTCGTGGCGTCGATTACAGACATCTTCGCGTCTGACAATGCAGCGCCCATCGGTCGCACGATCGGGTTTGTCGCCGCAAAGGGCGGGGCCGGCTCATCGACGATCGCGCACAACGTTTCCTGGGCGATTTCCCAGACTCTGCGCCAGGATTGCCTGGTGCTCGACATGGACCTGGCCTTCGGCACCGCCGGTCTCAACTTCAATCAGGACCCGCCGCATGGTCTGGCAGATGCCGTTTTGGCGAACCAGAAGATCGACCAGACGATGCTCGACCGGCTGATGTCGAAGGCTGCCAATCACATCAATCTGCTGACGGCGCCCGTCGCTCTCGATCAGACCTTCGACTTCGAAGAGCGCGAGTTCGAGCAGATCGTTGAGATGAGCCAGAAGTCGATGCCGATTGTCGTGCTCGATATTCCACACGCGTGGAATGCCTGGGTCCGTCATACGCTGGCAACGGTGGACGAGGTGGTTATCGTCGCCGAGCCTGATCTCGCCAGCCTTCGCAATGCCAAGAACCTGGCAGATGCGATGCGGGCTCTGCGTCCGACAGAAGGCGCACCGCAACTGGTGCTCAACAAGGTCGGTGTGCCAAGGCGCCCGGAGATCAGTTCCGATGAATTTGCGAGCTCGATCGAGTGCGAGCTGCTTTCCCAGATCGGTTTTGACGCGGCACTGTTCGGCACCGCTGCCAATAACGGGCAGATGATCGCCGAGATTTCGGCGAGCAACAAGATCAACGAGCACTTCCGCACCATCGGCATGCACGTCTCCGGACGCGCGGTGCCCGCTCAGTCGGCGCGCGGGGCGGGCCTGCGCAAACTGCCGTCTTTGTTCAAGAAGCGCGCCTGAGTTCCGGCGTTCTGAGACGATAGGACAACCATGTTTGGTAAGCGTACGAGTTTCGGTGGCAATACCCAGGCGGCTCCGCAGCCTGTGCGGCCGGCACAGCCTGCGCGCGAAACCCAGCGCGTCCAAAAGGCTGCGCCTGAGCCCCCCAGTGCGCGCTCGATGCGCGAAGAGGTGGTGGATGTCAGAACCCCGGCCGATGCGCAGCGGGACAACGAGTACTTTCGCACCAAGTCGGCGATCTTCAATGCACTGATCGATTCTATCGATCTCAGCCAGCTCGCGACCATGGATCAGGTTGCAGCGCGCGAGGAAATCCGTGACATTGTCTCGGAAATCATTGCGCTCAAGTCCATCGTCATGTCGATCTCGGAGCAGGAAGACCTGCTTGAGGATATCTGCAACGACGTGCTTGGCTACGGTCCTCTCGAGCCGCTGCTGGCGCGCGACGACATCGCCGATATCATGGTGAACGGCTCACAGCGCTGCTACATCGAAGTCAATGGCCGCGTGAAGCTGACCAATGTTCGGTTCCGCGATGATGCGCACCTGATGAATGTGTGCCAGCGCATCGTCAGCCAGGTGGGCCGCCGCGTCGATGAATCGTCCCCGATCTGCGACGCGCGCCTTCCCGATGGCAGCCGCGTCAACGTCATCGCGCCACCACTCTCTATCGATGGCGCAACGCTGACCATTCGTAAGTTCAAGAAGGACAAGCTGACACTCGGCCAGCTGGTGAAGTACGGCTCCATTTCCTCCGAGGGCGCGGAAGTCCTGCGAATTCTCGGTCGCGTGCGCGCCAACGTCCTGATCTCGGGCGGTACCGGTTCGGGAAAGACCACTCTGCTCAACTGCCTCACCGCCTTCATCGAGAAGGACGAGCGCATCATCACCTGCGAGGACTCGGCGGAACTTCAGCTGCAGCAGCCGCACGTGGTTCGTCTTGAAACCCGCCCGCCAAATCTCGAGGGCGAAGGCGAGATCACCATGCGCGACCTCGTGAAGAACTGTCTGCGTATGCGCCCTGAACGCATCATCGTCGGCGAAGTGCGTGGTCCTGAAGCGTTCGACCTGCTTCAGGCAATGAACACCGGTCACGACGGCTCGATGGGCACGCTACACGCCAACTCTCCGCGCGAGGCTCTGTCGCGTCTTGAATCTATGATCACAATGGGCGGCTATTCCCTGCCGAGCCGCACCATTCGCGAAATGATCGTCTCGTCGATCGATGTCATCGTTCAGGCAGCGCGCTTGCGCGATGGCTCTCGCCGCATCACCCACATTACCGAGGTTCTCGGAATGGAAGGCGACGTGATCGTTACCCAGGATGTCTTTCTCTATGACATCACTGGCGAGGACGGGAACGGAAATCTGCTTGGTACACATCGCTCGACTGGCATCACCAAGCCGCAGTTCAACGAGCGTGCGCGCTACTTCAACGAAGAGGCAAACCTTATCGAGGCGCTGGAGCAGTCCAATGTCGAGCATAACGAGATGGTGGGCCGCTAGATGGGGAGCACCAGAAAATGAACCCGATGCTGCTTGCCATACTCGCGGTTGTCTGCGTTGGCGCAGCCGGCTTCGCTCTAGTTCCGGCTGCGCTGGGTGACAGCCGTGCCGTAAAGCGTCGCAGGGCTTTCCAGGGCGACATTCAGGCAAACCGGCGTGAAACGCGTGCCTCGCGCACACGCGACGAGCGCCGCAAGTCGGTTCAGGAGGCGCTCAAGGCGCAATCCGAGGAGCGCAAGGAACGCCACAAACTCTCGCTCGAAGATCGGCTCTTCCAGGCTGGGCTGGATACGCGTCCGCGCGACTATATCCGCAACGCCATCATCATTGGCGCTATCGTTTTTGTCATTCTGTACCTGCTGCAGATTCCGGCTATGTTCGCCGCCGTCTTCGGTGTTGCCGGCGGATATTTGCTGCCGCGCATCTATCTGGCGCAACGACGGCGCCGGTTTCAGGACAAGTTTCTTGATGAGCTTCCCAACGCGGTTGAAGCCATTGTGCGCGGCGTCAAGTCAGGCATGCCGCTCAATGATTCCATTCGGCTTGTGGCCAAGGAAGTGAAGGAACCGGTCCGCTCCGAGTTCAAGCGTGTTCTTGACCAGCAGGCCTTCGGCCAGTCGATGACCGAGTCCGTGCAGGTCCTCCTCGATCGCGTGCCGCTGCCAGAGGTCAATTTCTTCGTGGTCGTGATTACCGTTCAGCAGCAGGCTGGCGGCAACCTTTCGGAAGCTCTGGGCAATCTCGCGCGCGTTCTGCGCAACCGCAAGAAGATGAAGGCCAAGGTCAAGGCAATGTCTTCGGAAGCCAAGGCGTCTGCAGGCATCATCGGCTCATTGCCTTTCGCGGTGGCGGGCCTTGTCAGCATTGTCTCGCCCACATACCTGCAGCCCCTGTTTACCACCACCATCGGCTATTTCTGGCTCGGCGTGGCATTCATCATGATGGCCACCGGCATCTTCGTGATGAAGCGCATGATCACCTTCGACTTCTAGGACCGCGGCCATGGATTTCATCGAGACAATCGTCAACCGCGACTTCCTGATCAGCGCCCTTGCTGCGATCTCCGCTGCTGCCGTGGTGTTCACCTTCGGCATGGGCCTGATCGGCCGGTCCGAGATGAAGTCCCGTATCCGTCGCGTCGCCCTGGAGCGGGATCGCATGCGTGCGGAGGAGTTGGCGCGGCTTCGCGGCAGCGAAGGCAGTGGCGCTCGAGGCTCAATCCGTGGCCGTGAAACGCGCACCTATATGCGCAAGGTCGTCGAGCGTTTCTCGCTGCGAAAGGCCTTCGTCAACGAGCATACCGTCATTCACCTGACGCAGGCCGGCTATCGCGGCCAGGGCCCGCTGACGACCTATCTGTTCCTGCGCTTCGTGACGCCGATCGGTATTGCCGTAATCTCGGCACTGTACTTCATTTTCGTCCTCGACGGCGACCGACCGCTGTTCATGAACATCACCTACGCGGTCGGCATCGGGCTGATCGGCACCTATCTGCCGGTGATCCTCTTGCGCAACAAGATCACCAAGCGGCAGATCTCCATCAAACGGGCATGGCCCGATTGCCTCGATCTGATGCTGCTGTGCATAGAGTCCGGAATGTCGATCGAGCACGCCTTCAAGCGCGTTTCCAAGGAAATGGCGGAAGAAAGCCCGGAGCTGGCCGAAGAGCTGACGCTGACCACCGCCGAGCTGTCTTTTCTCGAGGACAGGACGCGCGCCTATGAAAACCTCGCCAACCGCACCGGGCTCGATGTGGTGCGCTCGGTGATGACGGCGCTGATTCAGGCTGACCGCTATGGTACATCTGTCGGTCAGGCACTGCGCGTGATGGCGGAAGAGGGCCGCGAAACCCGGATGACCGACGCCGAGAAAAAGGCCTCGGCTCTTCCGCCAAAGCTCACCGTACCGCTGATCCTGTTCTTCCTGCCGGTGCTGTTCATCGTGATCATGGCGCCGGCGATGATCAAGATATTCTCATCGGGCATGCTTGCCGGCGGCTGATTGGGTCGGCAGGCTCAGCCTCAGCTGGCGCCGTTCTCGATTTGCTGCCAGCGGTTGTTCTCACTCAGAAGGCCACGGACATAGGCCATGTTGGCCTCTACCTCCTGCGCCGAAAGTTCTCGCGCATAAAGCTGCTCGGCCTCCGAAAACCGGCCCTGCAGGCCGACAACGAGAGCGAGATTCTGGCGGATCTGCGATGTGGCCCCACTCATCGCCGCAGCCTTTCTCAAGTGCTCCTCGGCCGTCTCCAACTCGTTCGTCAATGAGTAGGAAAGCCCGAGATTGGCCTCAAGAGATGCCTGATCGGGCGCAATCACCAGAGCTTCCCGATAGGTTTGCCGTGCTGCCTGGTGATTGCCGAGTTGGTCGAGGATCGCGCCCTTGACCGACAGTGCGTTCCAGTTCGGCAGCGTCGGGTCGATGGCCGCGTCGATCACGTTGAGGGCCTGCGAGAACCGCCCTTCGGCGGTCAGCGCCTTCGCGTAGGCGATGCGCACTACGGTATCACGCGGATTGCTGGCCACCCCACGCTCGAGAACATTGGCGGCCTGCGCGTTCAGACCCTCGTCGCGCAACGCCTTGGAATAGGCGAGCGTGATACCGCGATCGTTGGGGTTGTCGCGATACCTTTCTGCCAGACCTGACACCGACAGTGTGCCTGCGGTCGAGCCGGTGACGGTCTGGTCATCGACCGGCGCTGAGGCGCACCCCGCCAGCATGAGGGCCACGCCTGCACCGGCCAGGAAACGGTTCATCGAAAACAGGAAACTGACCATCGACGTCTCTCGTCAATTCGCACCCAAAGACGCGTTTTACAATAGATCGTTAACCCTAACGTCGTGTTAAGCGATGCGTCGGCCATTGCCGTTGTCCCGCCCCTCGGGGTAGGTCTTGAGCAAAGAGGAGGTCCTTATGACTGATTTGACGGCTCGTGCTGTAACGCTCGTCGCGCAGGGAGGGCTTGCCAGCGCCGAATTGTCTGAGAGCCATCGCCACTGGGCCGAAGCGAACGGTTTCAATGGCCAGTCCGGACGCCTGTTGGCCTTGCCGGCGGACGATGGCGATGTTGCCGGATACCTATTCGGCATCGGTGCGGAGGCGGACCGGCAGCCGCTGATCGTGGGGGCCGCCGCGGCCCAATTGGCCCCGGGCCGCTACCGCCTCGCAGGTCAGATCGACGACCCGACACTTGCAGCGTTGGCGTTTCGGCTCGGCGGATACCGCTTTACCCGCTATCGCAAGTTGGATGACGCACCAGAACTCGAACTGCCCGAGAACGCTGACGCTGCGGAAGTAGACCGGCTTGTCGAGGCTGCGTTCATCGCCCGTGACCTCATCAACACCCCCGCGAACGACCTCGGCCCGGACGCGCTGGAAGAATATGCACGCGCACAGGCTGCGCGCGACGATATGCAGGTGCGCGTGACGCGCGGCGACGATCTCGTCGGCGCGGGGTTCCCGATGATTCACGCCGTGGGTCGCGCCGCCGGGCAGGCGCCGCGCCTGATCGATCTCACCTGGGGCAGCGAGGACGCGCCCAAGGTGACACTCGTCGGAAAGGGCGTGACCTTCGACACCGGGGGGCTTGATATCAAGCCGGCTGCCGGGATGGTGCTGATGAAAAAGGATATGGGTGGCGCCGCTAACGTCCTCGGGCTCGCCCATGCCATCGTCCGTGCAAAACTGAACGTTCGCCTGCGGGTTTTGCTGCCTGTGGTCGAGAACGCGATCTCTGCAAATGCCTTCCGTCCGAGCGATATCCTGATGTCGCGTAAGGGTATCACGGTCGAGATCGGCAACACTGATGCTGAAGGCCGGTTGATCCTCGCTGATGCCTTGGCATTGGCGTGTGAAGAAGACCCGGCGCTCGTTATCGATATGGCGACGCTCACAGGCGCAGCGCGCGCGGCTCTCGGCCCGGACCTTCCGCCGCTATATACTGGCGATGACACACTTGCGGCGGCGCTCATGGCCGCTGGGACGCCTCACGGAGACCCGCTGTGGCACATGCCCTTGTGGACTCCCTATGAAGCCATGCTGGCGTCGAAGGTTGCGGACATCAACAATGCCGGTGCCGGCGGCTTCGCTGGCTCCGTTACGGCGGCGCTATTCCTCAGACGCTTCGTTGAAAAGCCTGAAAACTGGGTGCATCTTGATATCTATGGATGGTCGCCGGACGCCAAACCCGGCCGCTCCGCGGGTGGAACCGACCAGGGCATCCGTGCCGTCTATCAGGTGCTGAAGCAGCGTTACGCCTGATCTAGATGGTTGACTCTGTCATCAGATTAGTTGATTAAGTCAACAATCTGTTGATGGAGTATTCATGACGCAGAATGGTCACGCGCTGGTCGCAAGGATCAGGCAGTTCAATCGCTTTTATACCCGCATTCTGGGATTGCTGCGGGAGGGCATGCACAAGAGCCATTTCAGCCTGGCTGAAGCGCGGGTCGTCCATGAGCTTGGCCGGCCGGGCCCCAGCACTGCCGGGGAGATCGCTGCAGTTCTCGATATGGATCGCGGGCAGATGAGCCGGTTGATCTGGAAACTGACCGAGGAAGGACACGTCGCTACGCGCCCCGATGTCGGTGATCGTCGCCGCAACGTCCTCGCGCTGACGGACGACGGACAGCATGCCTATGAAGAACTTGAATCCGCGAGCGACGCCGCTGTCGGCGCGATGATCGCCGATCTGTCTGAGGAGCAGAAGCAGCACCTCGTCACGGCGATGGAAACGGTAGAAGGCCTGCTTTCGATGAAAAGCGAGGACACCCAGGTCAGCTTGCGGGCCCCGCGGCTGGGCGAACTTGGTACGCTCATCGAGCGTCAGGCGCGTCTCTACAATCGCGAGTATGGCTGGAACGAGGAGTTCGAGGCTCTGATCGCCCGCATCTATGGTGAGTTCTCGCTGTGCAAGAGCCCTAAGGCGCTCTGGGTGGCCGAGCGGGCAGGGCAGATCGCTGGCTCGATTTTCGTTGTCCCCTCAGAAGAAGAAGGGATGGCGCAGTTGCGCATGCTTTACGTCGAGCCCGAACATCGCGGCCATGGCATTGGCACGAGGCTGGTTGCTGAGGCGGTTCACTTCGCGCGAAATGCGGGTTGGAAAGGCATGCGCCTATGGACGCAGGACTGCCTTGTGTCAGCCCGGCGCGTCTATCAAGCAGCAGGGTTTACCCTTGAGCGCGAAGAGCCGCACCACTCCTTCGGCGTGAACCTTAACGGACAATACTGGGTGATCGATCTCTAGCCGTCATCAATAGCCACGCGTGCGGTCCACGACGTTGATCAGCGGCGCGCCGTCCTCGTGTTGACGAATGATGCGCGAGAAATACTCAACGCCAGTGCGTTCGCTTGAAATGGCGGCAATGTGCGGTGTGATGTAGCAGGTCTCGATCTGCCACAGCGGGCTGTCCTCAGGAAGCGGCTCCACCTCGAATACATCGAGACTTGCTGCGCCAAGCGTCCCGTCTTTAAGGGCCCTCACGATGTCGGCCTCCTTCTGGTGGCGCCCGCGCGCCGCATTGATGATCACCGGGCCACCATCAAGGCCGTCGCGGCGAAGCTGAAGGAAGGTCTCGTAATTCAGGATGCCGGTGGTCTCGGGGGTCAGCGGCAGCAGATTGACGAGGATGTCCGTGCCATTGAGAAAGTCGATAAATCGGCTTTCGCCACTATAGCATTCAACGCCGTCGAGCTGTTTGGCGCTGCGGCTCCAGCCGCGCACGGTAAACCCCAGCCCTTTCAGCTTTTTTGCCGCATCCTGGCCGAGTACGCCCAGTCCCAGAATGCCCACGGTGGTCTCAGAGGCGGCAGGAGGATAGTATTGTGTCCAGCGACGCGCTTTCTGGTCCTGCTGGAACCGCGAAAAGCGACGATGGTGCATAGTCACATGTGCGATCACATAGTCGCTCATGCGCTGGGTTAGGTCTTCATCCACAAACCGGACGATCGGGGCGTCGGGCAGGCCGGGATGCTGCAGCAATGCGTCAACCCCGGCGCCAAGCGACAGGATTGCTTTGAGATTGCCCAGATTGTCGAACGCCTCTTGTTTCGGCTTCCACACGAAGATGTAGCGCACATCCGCCGGATCGAACCGATCGCCGCGTCGAACGACCGGATAGTCGCCTAGGGCGCGCCGAAAACGCTCGGCCCAGCTTGCTTCATCGACATCGCTCAGGTGCAGCAAGAGCACGATTGCCTCCTCCCGAAAGGAAAAGGGCCGCGCTCTCGCGCGGCCCGAACTGATCTAGTGATAGCGGAGCATCTGCTCTACTGAGCCACAGGCTGGTCTGCTTCAGGCTCTTCAACAGGCGCACTCTCCTCGACAGGCGCTTCGGCGTCGGTATCATCGACCGGGGCCTCGGCAGCGCCTTCTTCGTCGGCTGCGTTCGTCGTCGGGGCAGAGCCTTCGTCAGCCGGAGCTACTTCCGTCTCGCTTGCGGTCGCGTCAGTCTCGCCCGAAGCGTCTGGAGTCTGTGTCTCTTCGATCGTCGGGTTTCCTCCGCTCGTCGGCATCCCTTCGATGGCGTCATCAGATGGCAGCGTGGTCGGCGTCTCGATGACCTGCTCTGGCGCCGGGGCTTCGCCAACCGGCTCGGCCACTTCGTCGCCCTCTGGAACTGGCTCGGCCGCTGCCGCTTCGTCGGCTTCGGTCACCTCTTCGTCCGCACTCACTTCGACAGGTTCAGGGAACGGAACCGGATTTGCAGAGAGTGTCTGCAGGTAGGCGAGAATGTCGGCGCGCTCTTCAGGGCGCGGAACCGCCAGCGGCATCTTGGAGCCCGGTGCGAAGTTCTGCGGGCCATGCAGGAAGTCGAACAGGTGCTCGTACGTCCAGTCTTCTTCGCTGTGCGCAAGAAGAGCTTCGGAATAGGCATACCCTTCGTGGCTTGCAATCGGGCGACCGACGACGTCGTAAAGGCCCGGCCCGGTCTTGTTGGCGCCGCCCTCTTCGAACGTGTGGCAGGAAACGCACTTGCGCGCAGCACCTTCGCCGGCTTCGGCGCTGGCATTTGCGAGCAGGTTCGGCAACGGCACTTCGGGTTCAGGTTCGGCTGCTGCCATACCTTCACCGACTTCAGGCTCGGGAAGCTCGTAGCCAGGTCCACGATCCTCGATCGGGTGGTAGATCGCCTCGGCCAGAAAGCCTATGCCCATGACGAAGAGCAGCGTCCCCAGCACGGCGCCCATGATCTTGTTCAGCTCAAAAGAATTCATTTGGTCTCTCTGCCAGTCCCCAAACTGCCTTGGGCGTCATCCCCGCACCGTCCCTATCCCGCAACAACAATTGTCGCAACCCGGGCCCGGTGACGGCGGAAGATAGTCGCAAGCATTTTGCCGCGCAACCGCGCAGACCCCGGGTGCGACAATTCCCCCGAGAATACGGGCAATAAAGCGCGCGATTGACTCCGTATCGCCACGGCGTCATGACAACCCTGCTCCTTGCGGCGCGCTTCTGCGTGCCGCCGCCGACCAACGGAACGAACCAATGTCTTTACCTGTCGCTTTCCAGGGCGAGCCCGGCGCCTTCAGCCACGCCGCATCGAATAACCTGTTTTCGGACCGCGAGTTTCTCCCGTGCGTCACGTTCGAGGAAACGATTCATGCGGTGCAGTCTGGCCGCGCCGACTTGGCGGTGGTGCCTGTCGAAAACTCGCTTTACGGGCGGATTACCGATATTCACCACCTGCTTCCCGAAAGCGGCCTTCACATTATTGATGAGACATATCTGCGCGTCGAGATGAACCTGCTCGGCGTAAAGGGTGCTTCGCTTGACGAGATCGAGGCGGTCCAGTCCCTGTCGGTCGCGCTTGGGCAGTGCCGCAAATTCATTCAGGAGCGCGGCCTGCGCACCATTAATGGTGTCGACACCGCGGGCTCAGCACGCGAGATCGCCGAGCGCAACGACCCGAAAATCGCTGCAATCGCATCGCGCTTCGCCGCCGAAATCTACGGGCTCGATGTGCTGGCCGAGAACATCGAGGATGCCGACCACAACACGACGCGCTTTCTCGTCTTGTCGCGCGAGCCGCGCCAGGCCGCCCGCAATGACGGGCGCATCAAGTCAACTTTTATTTTCCGGGTCCGCAACGTTCCGGCGGCGCTCTACAAGGCCATGGGCGGTTTCGCCACCAATGGCGTCAACATGACTAAGCTTGAAAGTTACATGGTCGATGGCAGCTTTACTGCCACACAGTTTTACGCAGATATCGAAGGCCATCCCGACGATGTCAGCGTGCAGAATGCCTTCGAGGAGCTGGGCTTCTTCACCGACAAGTTCCGCCTGCTCGGCGTCTATCGCGCGGCGGAGCCGAAATAGCGCCCCTTGAAATCTCAAATCGCATGGGTCAAATAGGGTTCGGGAGGTTGGTGCGGACGTGTTCCTCGCCAACTGGGTCAGGTCCGGAAGGAAGCAGCCCCAACGAGACCTTCACGGGTCGTTGCCAGCCTCCTTCTACAGCCTATGATGGCCTTATGGCGCAAGGCGGGTTTTCCAAAAGACGAGGGTTGAAAGGGCAGGATGGCTGACGCTGCACCCGCGCCCTATGTGGTGCTCGCTCGAAAGTACCGCCCGGTCGATTTCTCCACCCTGATCGGTCAGGATGCGATGGTGAGAACGCTTGGCAATGCGTTCAAGCAGAACCGCATCCACCATGCCTTCATTCTCACCGGGGTCCGCGGCGTCGGCAAGACCACGACCGCGCGTATCCTGGCGCGTGCCTTCAACTATGAAGATGAGAGCGGTCGTCACCCAACCCTGAACCTCGAACGCGAGGGTGAACATTGCCGGGCCATCATTGAAGGGCGGCACGTCGACGTCGTCGAAATGGATGCCGCCTCCAATACCGGCATCAACGACATCCGCGAGATCATCGATTCTGTCCGTTATGGCCCGGTCTCGGCGCCTTATAAGGTCTACATCATCGACGAGGTGCATATGCTCTCGACGGCAGCCTTCAACGGGCTGCTGAAAACGCTCGAGGAGCCGCCGCCTTACGTCAAGTTCATCTTCGCCACGACCGAAATCCGCAAGGTGCCCGTTACCATCCTGTCGCGCTGCCAGCGATTCGATCTGCGGCGGGTCGGCGCCGAAGTGATGACGGATTACCTCAACGGGCTGTTGGAGCGCGAGGGTGTCAGCGCCGAGCCCGAGGCTCTCGCAATGATCGTGCGCGCCGGCGAAGGTTCGGTGCGTGACAGCCTTTCGCTGCTCGATCAGGCAATCGCTCACGGCAGCGGTACGATCGTTGCTGATACCGTGAAGGCCATGCTGGGGCTCGGAGATCGGGCGCGCACCATCGATCTGTTCGAGGCGGTGCTTGGCGGTCAAGTGGCCGAAGCACTGACCATCGTGCGCGAACTCTACGACGCGGGCGCAGACCCACAAACACTGATCGCTGATCTCGCCGATTTCACTCATCTTGTGACGCGCATCAAGGTCGTGCCGGCAACCGCCGACGACATGGCGTTGACACCCGACGAGCGCCAGCGCGGCAGTGATCTTGCCGGTGCCCTCGCAATGCGGGCGCTTTCGCGCGCCTGGCAGATCCTGTTCAAGGGCTTTGACGAGGTGGCGCGGGCCGGAAACGCTTTGCAGGCCGCCGAAATGGTGCTCATTCGTCTGGCCTACGCTGCGGACCTGCCCGGGCCGGACGAAGTGATCGCAAAGCTGACGAGCCAGCCCGAGGCGATCGAGGCGCCGGTCGAAACGCCGGCTCCACCTGCAGCCGGAACAAGCTCACCCCCGAACGCTCTCTCACGCCCGCAATCGCGCGGTGGGGGGCAGGCCATGCGCCAGCCGGCGCCGGATCCCGAGACGCAATCCGTGGCTGTTGCGCAGCCTCAACCGAAAGAGCCGCAGGCCTTCTCACGCGTTGAAAGCTATAGCGAGCTTGTGGCGCTGGCCGGCGCAAAGCGGGACCTTCTTGTCAAGCATGCGCTCGAGGCCGATATGCGGCCCGTGACGTTTAGTCATGGACGAATCGAGGTTGCGCTGCGCGATGGCGCCGACCCCGGTATCATCTCGACGCTGTCGGCGCGGCTGCAACAATGGACTGGCGAACGCTGGTTGGTCATGGTGTCATCAAAGGCGCCTGCGGGACCAACACTGCGCGAGCAGGCCGAGCAAAAGCGCGAAGAGGCGCGTGACGCTGCCGGCGAAGATCCGCTGGTCCGCGCGATCCTCGAGACGTTTCCGGGGGCCAAGCTCGTGAACGTAACCGTGCGCGACACAGACCCGACACCAGATGTGGCAGAGACCATGCCACCAGAGCCTGAAGAGGACGACGAATGAAAGACATCATGGGAATGATGAAGGCCGCCAGCGAGATGAAGGGCAAGATGGAAGCCCTGCAGGCCGAGCTGGCGGAAATGGTCATCGAAGGTAGTGCCGGCGGCGGTCTGGTCAACGTTTCACTGTCCGGCAAGGGCGAGATGAAGGGCCTCAAGATCGACCCATCGCTTTTCAAGGAGGATGAGGTCGAGGTGCTCGAGGATCTCATCATCGCCGCGCATAACGACGCCAAGTCGAAGGCGGAAAAAGAGATGCAGGAGCGCATGGGTGAATTGACATCGGGCCTTCCGATTCCCCCCGGCATGAACCTGCCGTTCTAGCAGGCAGCAAGCTCGTGGCGAGTTCGGGCGGTCCCGAGATTGATCAGCTGATCCAGTTGCTGGCCCGCCTTCCGGGGCTCGGGCCACGCTCGGCTCGGCGCGCAGTACTGCAGCTGATCAAGAAAAAAGAGCAGCTGATGATACCGCTTTCGGCAGCGCTAGATCGCGCCGTTGAGGCTGTGCGCACCTGCGAGGTCTGCGGCAATGTTGATACCCGATCTCCCTGCGCCATCTGTTCCGACCCGCGCCGAGGCGAGACCGGCATTCTGGTTGTCGTCGAGGATGTCGCCGATCTTTGGGCTCTGGAACGGGCAGGCGTCGGAGCAGTCCGCTATCACGTTCTTGGCGGCGTGCTTTCGCCGCTTGATGGTATTGGGCCGGAAGAGCTTTTGCTTGATGAGCTAATCGCGCGCGCGCCTGAGTTCCAGGAGGTGGTGCTCGCTGTCAACGCCACGGTCGAAGGTCAGACGACAGCGCATTACATCACTGACCGTCTCGGACCGAGCGGTATCAAGATTACCCGCCTCGCACACGGCGTGCCGGTCGGCGGTGAACTTGATTATCTCGATGAAGGCACGTTGAGCCAGGCCCTCAAGGCGCGCACTGCACTTTGAGGGCCTTGCCGCCTAGCTCTTTCGGTGGTGCTCGTTAAGAACGGCATCATCGAGCGATTCCAGGTCTTCCTCATAGGAGGCTTCGCGCTCCTCCTCGCTTGCCTCGTCACCCTCTATGGCGTCTCGCGCTTCGTCGTCGTCGGGCGACAGCGTATCGAGGTGATCTGCCGGGTCAGCCTCATAGGCCGGATCGAGCCCCGCAAGGTCGTCATTGTCGTCGGCAAACTGCTCATCGCGCGAAAGCGTCTCGATTGCTGCATCGATTTCATCGGTCAGATCGCGCGCATCCTGCTCGCCGAGGTCAGCGTGCACCCGGGCTGCAGCCTCCTCACGCATCTCGCGGAGCCGCGCCAGACGATCTTCGACCGGACGCGCGTCGGTATACATCAAGTCTTCGATCTCGGTCTGGCTGATCGGTTGCGCGATGCCTGGCTGATCGGCGCCACTGTCGAAATCGGTGTCCTGCGGCAGGATCGAGCCACGGTGTTGAGTGGGATTGCTCATGGTCAAACTCCTTTGGCTGCATAACGCCGTGTGAGCCACTCGGTTTCTGTGAGATCGGGAACAGCCGTTGTGCACCGGCGTTTAGATGGCGCTTGCAGGAGGCATGAATGACGCACAAATACGCCAAGAACTCCAAGGTCAGCTGGTCGTGGGGCAGGGTGAGGGCACCGGCAAAGTGGTGGATCACTTCACCGATAAGGTCACCCGCACCATCAAGGGCAAAGAGATCACCCGTAACGCGACCGAGGATGATCCCGCCTACCTGATTGAGCAGGACGATGGCGACCGTGTGCTCAAGAGCCACACGGAACTCAAGAAAGCCTGATCACTCGCCTGCCAGGCGCTGCGGCGCAGTCTCTTCTTCATCGAAGTTCAGCATGCCCGTCTCGCGCTGCCCGATTGAGCGCGGCTCGACCTCCGAGCTTTCCCAGCCACTTGGCATCTGCTTGCCCGTCTTGGCACCGAGCTCCCTCAACATTTCCACCTGGCGCATTACGTTGCCGCGTCCCGAGGTAAGCTGAGTCTTGGCTTCGCCGAAGCTTTGCTGAGCGCGGTCGAGATGCGTTCCCAGCTTGTCGAGATTGCCGACAAACCCCACAACCTTGTCATAGAGGCTGCCGGCGCGTTCCGCGATCTCCTCGGCATTCTGGTGCCGCTTCTCGATGTCCCAGATGTTGCGCACTGTCCGCAGGATCGTCATCAGTGTCGTTGGCGTCGTCAGCATCACGCCGCGTCCCATGGCGTATTCGAACAAGCTGCTGTCGGCATTGACTGCCGCCGATAGCGCGGATTCGATCGGCACGAACATCAACACATAGTCGAGGCTGCTGCGCGCGTGACGATGATAATCCTTCTCGCCAAGCGTCTTGATGTGGGTGCGGATGGACGTCAGATGCGCCTGCAGATGGCGGGCACGCTCCTCCTCGTCCTCGCAGTTTACATAGGCCTCAAAGCCGGTCAGGGAGACTTTGGAGTCGATGACGATACGGTCGGCATTCGGCATCAGGATCTCGATGTCGGTGCGGAGCCGCGCGCGGTCATCGCCGCTATGGGTCTGCTGGGTCAGGTATTGCTCGCCCTCTCGCAGGCCAGATCGCTCGAGAATGCTCGACAGGATCATCTCGCCCCAGGCCCCCTGGGTCTGTGAGTTTCCCTTGAGCGCGCGGGTGAGGTTGTTGGCCTCAGTGGTGATTTGCAGATTGCTCTCTGCAAGCGCGCGGATCTGCTCACGCATTGCCGAGCGGTCCGCCACCATTCCGGTCTGGAATTCGACGATCTTCTCGCGCAAAGGCTTGAGCAGAACGTCAACCTGCTCGCGGTTCTGGCGCGAGAAGGTTTCGCTCTGGCTCTTGAGAATATCTCCGGCAACCGCTTTGAACTCATCGGTCATCTGCTGGCGGGCGCCCTCGAAGCGCTTGAGGCTCAGTTCGTATTGGCGGGTCTGCTCGCCCATTCGCGCTTTCAGCCCTGCGGCCTCGGCCATCAGGTCGGAATTGGCCTCGCGCTGGCGATAGAGTTGGGCGTCGAGATCCTGGATGCGTGCATCGCGTTCCGCCAGGCGTTCATCAAAGCTTTCCCGCAGCCTTTGTGTATAGGCTTCCGCGGCAGCAACAGACTGGCGGGCATTCGCCCTGATGGTCTGGATTAAGACCCCGCAGGCAACAAGAAAAAGCAGGATGCAGCCGGCCATGAGCGCGAGGCCCAAGGTGATTGGTGTGCCGCCAGCGATGAACAAAACGGTATCCATCTGCCAACACTAGACGATTCGCTAAACCAGTTCACCTAATGTTCTGGTGGGTCAGACGGGATCTTCCTTGAACTGCTCTGCTTCTGGACAAGCGGTCAGCCAGCTTTCCCGACGCTTGATCCAGCCTTCGCGGTGCGGGGTAAAGGCGCTCGGCGCCGCATCAAGCGAGGCGATTGCAATCTCTGCCCGGCTCTCTTCCTCGCTGAGATGAAACAGCGTCCCACCGCATCGGGGACAGAAACTCCGGCCGTCGTAGGTCTCATAGCGGCCTTCGACGGAAAATCGATCCATCGGCCAGTCGGCATAGTGAAGAAACGCGCTACCTGTCTCCTTGCGGCACTCGGCGCAATGACAGAGGCCGACAATCTGCGGCGCCCCTTCAACCTTGTAGCGTACTGCGCCGCAGCGGCAGCCGCCTTCGTAGATCTTGTCCATAACCCCTGTGTCCTCGCAATGTGTTCAGCGTCTCATCCAGCGCCGGCTCGTGCAGCAGTTGACCCGCCAAGCGGAAATACCATATCGAGAGCCAAACAGTTTCCAAGGACAGATCGCGATGGCCATTCGCCCCATCCTCGTCATTCCAGATCCACGGCTGCGTGCCGTTGCCGATCCTGTCGATCAGGTGGACGATGATATTCGCCAGCTCGCCAACGACATGCTCGAGACCATGTACGACGCACCGGGCATCGGGCTTGCGGCGCCTCAGATCGGTGTGATGAAGCGCGTCGTGGTGATGGACCTCGCCAAGGAAGGCGAAGAGGCCGCCCCGATGGTGCTGATCAACCCGGAAATCCTCGAAATGTCCGACGAAACGGTTGTGACCGAGGAAGGGTGCCTGTCGATCCCGGAACTCTATTACGATGTCGAACGCCCGGCCAAGGTAACGGTGCGCTATACCGACCTCGACGGCAAGACGGTCGAACGGGAAGCCGATGACCGGTTGTCGATCTGCGTGCAGCATGAGCTCGACCACCTCGATGGCGTTCTCTACATCGATTACCTGTCTCGTTTGAAGCGCGATCGCGTCATCAAGAAGTTCGAGAAGGCCGCCAAGCGCGCCGCCAGCTGATCTGTCACACCCGGCCCCGGAGCCCTTCATGCGCGTCATTTTCATGGGGACACCGGATTTCGCGGTGCCGACTCTGACGGAGATCGTGGCTGCCGGCCATGAAATTGTTGCCGTCTACACGCGCGCTCCCAAGCCCGCTGGACGTGGAAAATCGGAGCGCCGCTCGCCCGTGCATGAACAGGCGGAGAGTTTGGGGCTGCCGGTTTTTACGCCAAAAAGCCTCAAGGGCATTGCCGAACAGGACGTCTTCGCCAGTCATGCGGCCGATGTCGCGGTGGTTGTCGCCTACGGCCTGTTGCTACCCAAGCCAATTCTCGATGCACCCCGCATGGGGTGCCTTAATCTTCACGGTTCGCTATTGCCGCGCTGGCGCGGTGCAGCGCCGATCCAGCGTGCGGTCATGGCCGGTGATGAGCGCACCGGCGTTATGGTCATGCACATGGATGAGGGGCTCGATACCGGACCCGTCGGACTGGTCGACGAGATGCCGATCGGTCCTGACATGACAACCGGCGAGTTGCACGATGCGATGATGCGGGTTGGGGCCGATCTGATGGGGAGGGCCCTGGCAGCGCTCGAGCGTCAAAGCCTTGAATTCACGCCGCAGCAGCAAGAGGGCGTGACATACGCCAGCAAGATCGAAAAGTCCGAAACCCGGATCGATTTCTCGCGCCCCGCCGAAGAGGTGCATAATCACATCCGCGGACTGTCACCTTTCCCCGGCGCCTGGTTCGAGCTCGGGATCGGCGGCAAGCCGGTACGGGTCAAGGCGCTGCGCTCCCAGATCGCGACCGGCGATGCTGCACCAGGCACCATACTCGATGGGCTAACGATTGCTTGTGGCACTGGCGCTGTCCGCCTCGTCCAGGTCCAGCGCGAAGGCCGTGGTCCGATGGACGCCGAGACCTTCCTGCGTGGCGTCGGCACCAAGCCGGACCGTGTTCTCTAGTGCCGCGCTACCGTCTGGTCGTTGAATATGATGGCTCGCCGTTCAAGGGCTGGCAGCGCCAGCGCGACCTGCCGACGGTCCAGCAGACGCTTGAAGAAGCCATTGCGCGCTTTTCCAGCGAAGCGCCTGTTGTGCATGCAGCCGGGCGCACCGACACAGGCGTTCATGCCACCGGGCAGGTGGTACACTTCGATCTCGAGCGGCAGTGGGACGCTTTCCGCATTCGCGAAGCGCTGAACTATCATCTGCGGCCGGCGCCCGTTGTTGTGGTGCTGGCAGAGCAGGTTGACGAGAGCTTTGAGGCGCGGTTCTCGGCGATAGAGCGGCACTACGAGTACCGTATCCTCAACCGTCGCGCGCCCTCGGCGCTCGAGCGCCATCAGGTCTGGCATGTCCCCGTGCCGCTCGATAGCGAAGCGATGGACGAAGCTGCACGCTCGATCCTCGGCCACCACGACTTCACGACTTTTCGTGCCGCGGAATGCCAGGCAAAATCACCGCTGAAGACACTCGACCGGTTCGATGTGCGTCGCGAGGGGCAATATGTGGTGGTAATCGCAGAGGCCCGCAGCTTCCTGCACCATCAGGTACGTTCGATGGTCGGGTCGCTGAAAATGGTGGGCGAAGGCAAATGGCCGGTACGCCGGATGCGCGATGCGCTTGATGCGCGTGACCGCAGCAGATGCGGGCCGATGGCACCGCCAGACGGGCTGTATCTGACGCGGGTCGTCTATCCCTAGACGGGCGGCGGGGCGCCGGTTCCCGGCACGATCGCTGCCAGAAGAAAGATCCCGACGAACTGTGCCACGAGCTGGGCGATGATGAACATCACGATCTGCATCGGGGCCAGCGTGACGATCAGGCGCGCAATGTTCACCTCGAGGACGATCGCCACCAGTCCGATGCCGAGAATGGCGAACTCATTGGCCCCGAACGTCAGGACCATGAACAGCGTCAAGATCGCGATGAAAAGGCTGATCCAGTTATCGGCAACGAGATATGGCACAAACCCGTCGCTGCGTCCCAGCTGACGCAGCAGAAGGTAGATCACACCGACCTGGATGCCATAAAGACCGGCGCCAAGAATGACCGAGCGCGTGGCGTCTCCAGCCTCACCAGGCACTCCAAACAGACCGGGGCCGAACGAAGTGGTCACCGTCGCAAGGATCAGGGCAATGAAGCTGCCGACGAGCCCGCGCTGGGAGAAATCGAAATAGTCCGATGCCTGGCGATCCCCCGTCAAAAGGGCGACAAAACCGCGGGCAGCGGCCTTCAGTTCATCGAACAGGCTTGGAGAATTGGGCACGGGCAGGCGGGTTCCGTCAAAAGGACGCTGTGAAGGTGTCTGCCAGCATGTAAAGCGTCACGGGCATGCCGACAAGAAGAACACACGTGAAAACGCCGTAGCCAACCGACGCAGGGGCCGGCCATCCGCTCGCGGCAAGCGCAAGCCGCACCAGCAGGAAACCGGTGAATACCACTGCGATGATCACGAGCGGCGGACCGACGAGCGACAGCAGGCCGCCGAGGAGCAGGTGAAATACCAGGGCGTATGTCCCGGGCACTAACAGGTCGAGCACCGGAGCACCGCGCCGCAACAGGATGCGGAACCCAAACGTCGCAATCACCAGGGCGCAGGGGTAAAGGCCAAACACCGCTAATCCAATGACGAGTGCATGTGTGCTGGTGCCGCCTGTTGCGAGGCCGCCAAGGCTCAATGCGAGAAAAGCGAACAAGAAGTAGATCGCGAGCGCTGCAACGAACCCGGCTGACGTGAGGTTGAAATGCTGCCGCCATTGCGCATTGGAGAGCAACGCCCCCCACCCGCGTACCGCGCCTATAAGAGTTGCCGCGAGCTTCACTGCTGGCGAGCCGCCGAGCCGAATGTTGCGATATACCGGCCATAAAGCGCCGCGAGCCCATTGACCTCGGCCACCGAAACGTTCTCGTCGACCTGGTGCATCGTCGGGCCATAAAGGCCGCATTCGACCACGGGACAATATTGCGCAATGAACCGCGCATCCGACGTGCCGCCAAATGTTGCATGAACCGGCGTCTTGCCAGTCACCTCTTCAATCACCGCGTCGAGAAGATCGAGATAGGGGCTGGGCGGCGACAGGAACGACCGCGATGGCCGCCCGAGGACTTCAAACGCAACGGTCGCGCCACGCGGATCGACGGCTTGCACTCTCTGCTGCACCCAATCCTTGAGGCTTTCCGGCGTCCACAGATCATTGTAGCGAATGTTGAACACCATCCGTCCCTGGCGCGGGATGACATTGGTGGCGGTGTTTCCGACATCGATCGTGGTCAGTTCGAGATTGCTTGCCGGAAAATGCGCGCTGCCGGCATCGATCGGTTCCGCCACCAGCGCATTGGCAATCTCGGTGAGAATCGGCAGCGGATTGAGTGCCCGCTCCGGGTAGGCGGAATGGCCCTGCTTGCCGTTGACAGTAATGCGGCCTGACAGTGAACCACGCCGTCCGATCTTGATGCTGTCGCCAAGCGTCGTCGTCGCGCTCGGCTCACCGACAATCGCGAAATCGAAGCGATAGCCCTCATCGGCCGCCCAGGCCATCAAACGGTCTATGCCGTTGATCGAGTCGGCCTCCTCGTCATTGGTGATCGCAACCGCGATGCTTGCCGTCTCTGCATCCCCTTGCGCAATGGCCGCCTCAACCGCTGCGAGCATCGCCGCAACGCCGCTCTTCATGTCGGCGGCACCGCGCCCGTAAACGCGCCCATCGGCAATTCTCGTTTTGAACGGATCGGAGGTCCAGCTATCGGGATCGCCGGGAGGCACCACATCGGTATGCCCGCAAAACAGCAGGCAGCGCGGCCCGCGCCGGCGATAGGCGAAGAGATTCTCGACCGGATAGGAGCCGCCACCCTCGAAAACCTTGCGCGTAATCTCAAAGCCGAGCGGTGTGAGAACCTCTTCGACAAGATCGAGCACGTCCGAATTTGCGGGTGTTACCGACGGGCAATCGATCAGACGCGAGAGGATTGAGATCGCTCGGCTGCTCGCCATGCTGGGGTCTCGTTTGAATAAAGGCAACGCAACTGCGCCTTGTTGCGCGCTCTCGGCAGCAATGCAACCCCGTCATTTGCGGTGGTTGCCAGCACTGCACCAGCCTCTTATAAAAAATGCATGTTTTGTGAGGGGCAGGACAATGAAGGGTCAAGTTCTACATTACGACGACAAGTCGGGCGTCGGTCAGATCTCCGGCGATGATGGTATTCGCTACAACTTTACGCGCGCCGACTTGAAGCAACTCGTGCCGATCGGCGACGGCACGGAGGTGGATTTCGATTTCGAGGGTAAGGCGGCGCACGACATCTACGTGGTCAATGATGCCGCGCGTCCCGCCTATGACTCAGGGCCAAAGCGCTACACTGGCCCCGTCGAGCCGGACCGCGGACTGTTCGAATACTTCATGCGCACGTTCACCGCCAACTACGCGAACTTCAAGGGCCGGGCGCGCCGCAAGGAATACTGGGGCTTTTATCTCTTTTACACGATCGCATTGATCATTATCGGCATCATCGTGGCAGCAGGTGCCGCCACCGCCGACCCGGTGGCCCTTGAGGCCGGTGACTTGTCCTCGGCGCCATTGGTGATGATCGGCTTCATTCTCGGCGGCATCTTCATTCTTGCGTCATTGCTGCCCAGCCTCGCCCTGCTGGTCCGGCGTCTGCACGACATCGGTCAGTCCGGCTGGCTGGTACTGATCATCGTGATTCTGGGACTCATCCCCTATCTCGGCTTCCTCAGCAGCATAGCGGTCATTGTTATCGGCGTGATCGATACCAAGCCGGAGGAAAACAAGTACGGCCCGCCGCCGAAGCACGTCACCTGAAGTGAAAAGGCGGGGCGCTCTGCCCCGCCATATTGCCTAGTCGCGCAGCAGATCATTTATGCCCGTCTTCGAGCGGGTCTGCGCATCCACTGTCTTGACGATGACGGCGCAGTAGAGATTCGGCCCGGGAGTGCCGTCCGGCAGCGGCTTGCCGGGCAGGCTGCCGGAAACCACGACAGAGTAGGGCGGCACCCGACCGATGTGGATCTCGCCGGTATTGCGGTCGACGATCTTTGTCGAGGCGCCGATGAACACGCCCATCGAGATCACCGAGCCTTGGCCCACCAGCACACCCTCGACGATCTCCGAGCGGGCGCCGATGAAGCAATCGTCCTCGATGATCACAGGACCCGCCTGTAGCGGCTCCAGCACACCGCCAATGCCGACCCCGCCCGACAGGTGAACATTCTTGCCGATCTGCGCGCAACTACCGACGGTGGTCCAGGTATCAACCATCCCCCCTTCATCGACATAGGCGCCGAGATTGACAAAGCTCGGCATCAGCACGACACCGCGCCCGATATGCGCGGACCGGCGAACAATCGCGCCTGGCACGGCACGAAACCCGGCCTCGCGGAACCGGTTCTCGCCCCAGCCATCGAACTTCGAGGGCACCTTGTCCCACCATGAGGCGCCGCCCGGACCACCGGAGATCGTCGTCATGTCGTTGAGCCTGAAGCTCAGCAGCACGGCCTTCTTCAGCCATTCATTGACGCGCCACGAACCGTCGGCATCCTTTTCTGCAACGCGCGCTTCGCCACGGTCGAGCAGGTCCAGCGCCGTATCGACTGCCTCGCGCACCTCCCCGCCCGTCTTGAAGCCGATATCGGCGCGGTTCTCGAAAGCGGTCTCGATGGTTGATTGCAGCGCGGCATCGGTCATTGGCAAACGGGTCCTCAGGTCATCTGGAGCTTGGCCGGGACCATAGCCGGGCCGGGCCGGCTGTCAATTGTTCGCGCGTTGCACGCATCTGCGGCTGTCGGGCACGCTAAGGACTTGCGCGGCGCGTCGTCTCTGCGAGTGTTAGAAGAGATTCGAAGGAAAGTTTGTATGGCCAAACGTCGTCACACACCGCTGCGTACATCCGTTGAGGACGTCGATGCCGCCCGCCGCGCGCCGGAAACGCCGCAGACCCAGTCATCCACTTACCAGCTAGCCTTTGCTGATGCCGAGTTCATGACCAGCGAGGACATCCGCGGTGTCCGCTTCCAGCTGGAATATCTGAAGCCGGAGTTTCACCTGCGCGAGCGCGGGATCAACTCGACTGTGGTGCTGTTCGGCGGCGCGCGCATTCCCGAACCGGGAAAGCCCGCTTGGGCGGCAAAGAACGAGACCCAGAAACGAAACCTCGAGGCCGCATCTAGATATTACACTGAAGCGCGCCGCTTCGCCCAATATGCCTCGCTGACGTCAAAGGCCACGGACAATACTGATTTTGTCGTCGTCACCGGCGGCGGGCCCGGGGTCATGGAGGCCGGCAATCGCGGCGCCATGGATGTCGAGGCGCCGAGCATCGGGCTCAATATCGTCCTGCCGCATGAGCAGGCACCGAACATCTATGTCACGCCCGAACTCAGCTTCAACTTCCACTATTTCGCAACGCGCAAGATCCATTTCTTGCTGCGCGCCCGGGTGGTGGCGATCTTTCCCGGCGGCTTCGGCACGCTTGATGAATTCTTCGAAACGCTTACGCTTATCCAGACAGGACGTATGGATCGGATCCCGGTCCTGCTGTTCGGGGCAGAATTCTGGGGCAAGGTCATCAATCTCGAAGCGCTTGCAGAGGCTGGAACCATCGCCCCCACGGATCCGGATCTGTTCACCATCGTCGATAGCGCAGAAGAGGGTTGGGCGGTTGTCCGCAAGGCCTACAACTTGCCGGAAGTTGTTCTTGAGGATGCCGAATGATGCGCCGCGCATGGGCGCTTTGCGGCTCGGGGCGTTGCTTTGCGAGCCGGGCGGGTGTCACATGAGATTAACGCCGCGACTGCTATAGCCGATTGCGAACCCTAGGGCTCGTCGAGAGTTGGCCCCAAGCGGCGCAATCCAGGAGAATGCATGGATACCTATGACCTTGTCGTAATCGGTTCAGGCCCCTCCGGCCGGCGTGCAGCCATCCAGGCGGCAAAGCTCGGACATTCTGTTCTGGTAGTTGAGAGCAGGTTGAGGGTCGGCGGGGTTTCGGTTCACACAGGCACTATCCCCTCGAAGACCCTGCGCGAGACGGTTCTCAATCTGTCTGGTTGGCGCGAGCGGGGGTTTTACGGCCTGGCCTACAGGGTCAAGAAGGACATTGGCGGCAAGGACCTTGGCGCGCGTTTGCGCATGACACTCGATCATGAAATCGATGTCCTTGAGCACCAGTTCGCCCGCAATGGCGTGCGCACAATGGCCGGCAAGGCCCGGTTTGTCGGGTCCTCGCACCTCATCGTCGAAACGCCTGATGGCGATGCCGAACGCATCGGCTTCGAAAAGGCGATCATTGCCGTGGGGACGACGCCCTACCGTCCGAAGCACATCCCGTTCGACGATCATGCCGTCGTTGACAGCGATGGCGTCGTGAGTGAGCCGCGTGTGCCGCGAAGCCTCACTGTCGTCGGGGCGGGCGTTATCGGCGTCGAATACGCAACGATCTTCTCGGCGCTGGATGTGCCGGTCACCCTGGTCGAACCGCGCGAGCGGTTTCTTGAGTTCATCGATCGTGAGATCATCGAAGAGTTTACGCACGAGCTGCGCAAGCGTGGCATGACAATGCGGCTCGGTGCCACTGTCGATAAGGTTCATCTCGACAATCAGGGCTGGACCATCTCAACGCTCAGCGATGGCCGCCAGATTCGCTCGGAAATGCTGCTATACGCCGCCGGCCGCGTCGGCGCCACGGCTGAACTCGGGCTCGAGAATTGCGGCATCGTTGCCGACGAGCGCGGACGGCTGAAGGTTGATCCTGTGACCTTCCAGACGTCGGTTCCGCACATCTATGCCGCTGGCGACGTTATCGGCTTCCCATCGCTCGCCTCGACGTCGATGGAGCAGGGCCGCATTGCCGCGCTACATGCCTTCGGCTCGTCCATGCCGCCGGCCCCGCAGTTCTTTCCCTATGGAATCTATGCCGTGCCGGAGATCTCGACGGTTGGCCTGTCGGAACAGGAAGTGCGCGAGCAGGGGCTTCATTATGAAACCGGGATCGCCCGGTTCCGCGAGACCTCGCGTGGCCACATCATGGGCCTGCAGAACGGCATGATGAAGATGATTTTCTCGCTCGACGATCGTCGGTTGCTGGGCGTCTCGATCGTTGGCGAAGGTGCAACCGAACTCATTCATATCGGCCAGGCTGTTCTCAACCTCGGCGGTACGCTCGATTACTTCGTCGAGAACACCTTCAACTATCCAACCCTTGCCGAAGCCTACAAGATTGCCGCTCTCGATGCGTGGAACCGCATGCCGCGTACCCGCGCGGCCGAGTGATCAATAGCTTTTTTCCGGCAGGGGAATGATTTCGCTCTCGTCCGGCACCTCACCGAACCGCGCTTGCCGCCAGTCTTCCTTGGCCTGTTCGATACGCTCGCGACTTGAGGACACGAAGTTCCACCAGATATAGCGCGGGCCTTCGAGCGCGGTGCCGCCGAGAAACATCATCCGGCTCTTGGTGATCGCCTTGATCTGCATGGCATCCCCCGGCCGGAACACAACAAGCCTTGGGCCTTCGAACCGGTCGCCGGCGATCTCGACTTCGCCTTCAACGATATAAATCGCGCGTTCCTCATGGTCTGCATCGAGCGGTGCGCTCGACCCTGCCAGCAGGTTTACCTCAGCGTAGAACCACTCCGACACGGTTCCGACCGGCGATTGGCGACCGAAGCTGCTGCCAGCGATCACCCGCGCCGAGATGCCTGAATCCTCGACCAGCGGCAGATCGTGGGCCGAAAAATGCTGAAAGCTCGGGTCGATTTCCTCGCGTCCTTCCGGCAGGGCAATCCAGCTTTGCAGCCCGACCAGGCTGTGCGGTCGAGCACGGTTGGCATCGGGTGTACGCTCGGAATGCGCAATGCCGCGCCCGGCAGTCATCAGGTTCATCGCGCCGGGCATGATCTGCTGGATATGCCCTTCGCTGTCACGGTGGGTGATGCTGCCATCGAACAGATAGCTGACCGTCGCAAGGCCGATATGCGGATGCGGTTTGATGTCCATGCCTTGCCCTGCAATGAACTGCATAGGCCCGAAATGGTCAAAGAAGATGAACGGCCCGACCATCTGCCGTTTGCCATGCGGCAGGGCCCGTCGCACGGCGAAACCATCGCCGAGATCGCGAACGCGAGGGACGACTACGAGTTCTATCGCATCGGTACTCTCGGCATCGCCGAGTATCGGGTCGCGATCTGGTACCCAGGACATAGGAATCATCCTCGAAACAAAACGACTGCCTATACATTTGGGTAGTTTCATCTCCCCAGCAAGCAGCGCAGCGTGCAACACTGTGTTCAGTTAAAGTCCTGATTGGAGCCGAGCATGAGCAAAACCTTCGACGCGATCTTTATCGGCGCCGGCCAGTCGGGCCCGTTTCTGGCCGCCGATTTTGCCAATGCAGGACACAAGGTCGCCCTGATCGAGCGGGCGCATCTTGGTGGAACTTGCGTCAACGATGGTTGCACGCCGACCAAGACGATGGTCGCCTCCGCGCGGGCAGCGCATCTGGCGCGGCGCGGCGGTGATTTCGGCGTGAACGTGCCGGGGCCGATATCTGTCGACATGAAAGCTGTGAAACGTCGCAAGGACGAAGTGGTCAACGCCTCTGTGACCTCCTTGTCGAACTGGCTCGGCGGCCCCGAAAACCTGACGCTCATCGAGGGCGAAGCCAAATTCACTGGCACCAAGCAGATCACGGTGAATGGTGAGACGCTGACGGCCGAGAAGATTTTCATCAATACCGGTGCCCGAGCCCGCATTCCCGATTGGGCAGGGATCGAGACCATCCCTTATCTGACCAATACCTCGATAATGGACCTCGATGAACTGCCCGAGCATCTCGTTGTCGTCGGCGGCAACTATGTCGGGCTCGAGTTTGCTCAGATGTTTCGACGGTTCGGCTCGGAGGTCACGGTAATCGAGCACGGTAATCGGTTGGCGAAGAAGGAAGACCCGGATATCTCGAGCGCCATCGCTGATATTGTCGCCAACGAGGATATCGAGGTGCTCTACGACACCTCGGATATTTCGCTCCAACCATCCGGCACCGGCTTCACGCTCACGCTGAAGGTGGGCGGTGCAGAACGCCAGCTCGAAGGCTCGCACCTGCTGCTCGCCATCGGTCGGGTTCCCAACACCGACGCGCTCGACCCGGAGGCGGCCGGCATCGAAATGGACAAATCCGGTCATATTCCGGCGGACGAGCACCTGCGCACCAATGTCCCGGGCATCTTCGCGCTCGGCGACGTCAACGGGCGCGGAGCCTTCACCCACACCTCCTACAACGAGTATGAAATCGTGAAGGACAATTTGCTTTCGGGCGGCAATCGGTCACTCGCCGGCCGGATCATGACCTATGCAATGTATATCGACCCGCCGCTCGGTCGTGCCGGTCTAAACGAGACCCAGGCGCGAGAACAGGGCCGCGAGGTGCTTGTCGCATCGATGCCTATGTCGCAGGTATCGCGCGCCAAGGAACGCAGCGAAACGCAAGGTCTGATGAAAGTCGTGGTGGATGCCAATAGCAAGCGCATCATTGGCGCGTCCATTCTCGGAATCGAAGGCGACGAAGTGGTGCAGACCCTGTTGGCCTATATGGCCAGCGACGTTCCTTACACGGTCCTGACCCAAACCATGCAAATCCACCCGACTGTCACCGAACTGCTGCCGACGCTCCTCGGCAAGCTCGAACCACTCTCCAGCTAGGCGCCGAGCTGGCTGAGGACGAATTCCTTCTCGCGGATGACGCCGTCCCATTCCGCCGGGCTTTCGGAGTCAAAGATCAGCGTATAGGGGCCGGTATATCCGGCTTCTTCGGCGACCTCGATGCACCGTCCGTAATCGCGCTCATCGAGCTTGCCCCCCGCGAAATACGCCTTTGCATGACAAAGGCTCGCACGCCCGAAGATTTCCGCCAGGTCGTCGTATTTGCCGGCACCCTGCCAGTTGCCGAAATCGGCGTTGAGGCCTATCTGTCCCTCTGTGCGATCAAGCAGGTCGAGGACGTCGGACGGCGTCGCAAGCAGGTCGAACCAGTTCTCCGTGACGATGTTGATCGGTGCGCCGGCATGATTGTTCGCGATTTCCAGAAGCGCTTCCGCCGAGCGCGCTAGGGTGTCGGGCCCGGCCTTCTGCTTGCCGGCAATCACCCGGGCATTCTCCGCCCCGAGCATCACTGCGGTCTCCACCCAGTCGGTGATCCAGCGCCGGTCGCGGCGCGTCGTGTTGGCATCGCTGATGTCGCCGGCTTCGATCAGCAGCGTTTGTAGCGCTACACCCGCATCGGCAAGAGCACCCCTCAAATCGTCCAGATAGCCGGCACCACGTTCCGCAAGGTGAAACGAACACAATTCCAGCCGCTGGATTTCGTGCCTGGCAACCTCCTGCGGCAGTTCGACAAGCGCAATCGCAGGCGCACCGAACGTCTCCTGTCGCGGCCCGACCGCCCGCGTATCGAGATCATGCGGAAAGGTCACGCCAAGCCTGCGATGCAGGGACCAGCTGGATACGGCAATGCGATCGGTACTCATGGCGGGTCGACTCCTAGTCAAAGCCAAGCAGATGCTGTGTCATGAACCATGTTTCGCGCGCAAGAAACGGCAATTGCGTCTCGAGGCTTACAAAGCGCGAAGTTGGCGTGGGTGCGGGGACTGCCGAGATGCCGGCGCGGTTGGCGATCGCCATGGCGCGGCGCATGTGAAACGGGTCCGACACCACCAGCACCGTCGCGATGTCGTTCTCGGCCAGAATGGTGCGCGCGAACAGGAAGTTCTCGAGCGTCGTGCGCGATTGCGGCTCGATCAGGATGTCGGCATCCGGCACCCCTTGCGCCATCACCCAGCGCCGCCCGGCCTCCGCTTCCGTCAACTCGTCTTCCGGGCTCAGCCCCCCGGTGATGACGATTGTTTGCACGCGGCCCTGTTCGTAAAGCGTCACCGCGTGCCGTAGCCGCTCCTCGAAGACCGGCGAGGGCCGGTCCCAGAGAACGGCGGCCCCTAGCACCATCGCAGCGTCGGCCTGCGCGTCGGTTTCCATCTCGACATTGCCAAATCGTGCGACGTCAGCCGCGATCACCAATGAGCAGAGGGCGGCCAGCCACACCACGAGCGCCAGCGCGCTCTCCAGCCAGTGCAGCAGCCGCACCAATGTCTCAGGCCCACTCGCCCTTGCGCATCACCGGCTCGCGCGAGCCATCGGCATGAACACCATCGATGTCGATCTGGTCGGACCCGATCATCCAGTCGACGTGAATCAGGCTGGTATTGCCGCCTTGCGTAGAAATTTGCTCCCGGGAAAGACTGGTGCCGCCTTCGAAGCAATCCGAATAGCACTGGCCGAGCGCGATATGGCAGGCCGCGTTCTCATCGTAGAGCGTGTTGTAGAACAACAGCCCTGAAGCCGAGATCGGTGAGGAGTGCGGCACCAGCGCCACCTCGCCCAGCCGGCGCGCGCCCTCATCGGTATCGATCAGCTTGTTGAAGACGTCGCCGCCTTTCGATGCGCGTGCCTCGACAATCTTGCCGTCCTCGAACCGTACCTCGATGTTCTCGATCAGCGTGCCGTTGTGTGACAGCGGCTTGGTCGAGCGGACATGCCCCGAGACACGATCCTTGTGCGGCGTGGTGAAAACCTCTTCGGTCGGGATGTTGGGATTGCAGGTTATGCCGTTCTTGGCTTCCGACGCACCGCCCTTCCACTTGTGCCCGTCCGCGAGCCCGATCGTCAGATCGGTGCCAGGGCCGGTGTAATGCAGGGCCGAGAACTTCTTCTCGTTCAGCCAGCTGTGGCGCTTGCGCAGATTCGCGTTGTGCTCTTCCCAGGCGGCGATCGGGTCATCGACGTCGACGCGGCTGGCGCTGAAGATGGCGTCAGCCAGCTTGTTGACCGCAACGTCCTCGGCATCGTTCGGAAACACCAGCTTTGCCCACGCGGCACTTGGGTAGGAGACGATGTTCCAGTTGATGTCGAAGCCGGTGATCAACTCGATCGCTGGCCGGTAGGCCGTCGAGTTGGCACGGTTGGCGCGCGAGACCTTTTCCGCGTCCTGGCCTGCCAGCATCATCGGATTGTCGCCGGCAATCGCCAGCCGTGCCGTGTTCGCTTTGAAGGCGTCTGCCATGCCTTGATAGAGCCAGCCTGGCGCGCGATCGAAACTCTCGTCCGGTGCATACCGGTAGCGCGCGAGCGTTGCCTCTTCGTCCGAATAAATAGTGGTCACGAGGCCCGCGCCGGCCTTGTAGGCGGCTTCGGTGATGCGGCGTGCCAGCGGTGCAGCCGTCATTGGTGCAGTCATCAGCAGGTCTTGGCCCGGCTCAAGCCTGAGGCCCACCTTGATCGCTACCTCTGCCAGGCGGTCGAGCTTGACCGGATCGATGGGGGATTGTGTCATCGCGTCCACTCTCAGTTGGTTTGGCGCGAACCTACTTGGCGTGATCGCTCTCGACCAGTGCCGAAACGCCAGATTGCCGATCACCTTCAGGTTTGGCTCTGAATTACTGTGGCGGATCAGCAACATCCTGTGACCGGGTGTCGCAGTGCGGCTTGGCAGGCCGCATGCGGTCGGCTAAGAGCAAGCTTCGCACCACACGAACCACGGGGAGGCGTTACATGGCAGCAGCACAGTTCGTTTCTTCCCACGGGCCGACACGCCGATAGGCCTGTCTCCCCCGCGACCCACCTGGGTCGCTCGTGTTCGCTTTCCACAGCATGTTCATATTTCGGAGCGCTTTCTGCCTCCCGCTGTGGCCTTTGATTCTTCTCCTTTTCAGGACCGGTGCGCGGTCAACGTGGCCGGATACTATAATGGCTCGCAAGAAGCTCGATTTCCGCTCCGAGGCGTTTTCCAACGTCCTCGGCTTCACCTTCCGTCACTGGCGCAAGCAGCCGGGACGCATCGGCATCATCATCGCGCTTGTCATGGGCGCAACGATTGCAGAGGTTCTGACCCCGATTTTTGCCGGGCGTCTGGTCGATGCGATCGCCTCGGGACCGGCCAGCCAGGAGAGCGCATTTGGTGCCGCGCTGATGGCTTTCTGGTTGTTGGCGCTGCTGTATCTGGCCTCTGTGGTGATGCGCACCTTCACCTTCGTCAACCTGATCACGCTGACGTTGAAGATGATGAGCGAAATCGCCGGTGACGCCTTCGTCAGGGTCCAGCGCTTCTCGACAGATTGGCACGCAAACAGCTTTGCCGGATCGACGGTACGCAAGGTCACGCGCGGCATGTGGGCGCTCGATCTGCTCAATGACACGCTGCTGGTCGCACTGCTGCCTTCGTTTGTGATGCTGGTCGGCGCGACAATTGTGCTCGGGTCTGTCTGGCCGGTCATGGGCCTCGTCGTTGGCGTGGCGTCGCTGATCTATGTCGGTGTCACGGTCGCCCTGTCGGTCGGCTACGTGGCGCCGGCCGCGACACTTTCCAATGCCTGGGACACGCGCGTCGGCGGCGCGCTGGCCGATGCCGTTGGCTGCAATGCCGTGGTCAAGGCGTTTGGCGCCGAAACGCGCGAGGAAAGCCGCCTCGGGCAGGTCGTCGGGAAATGGCGCAACCGTACCCGCCGTACCTGGAAGCGCGGAACGCTGAACGGGGCCGTTCAGGGCGTGCTGATGGTGGTGATGCAAACCTCGATTCTCGGGGTGGCGCTGATGCTTTGGACCCAGGGTGCGGCCTCTGCCGGCGACATCACCTTCGTCTTGACCATGTTCTTCATGCTTCAGGGGCATCTGCGCGATGTCGGCATGCATATCCGCAATCTGCAAAAGTCGGTGAACGACATGGAAGAACTGGTCGATCTGCATGCCCAGCCGATCGGCATCGATGACCGGGCAGGGGCAAAGCCGATCCGGATCGGGGCTGGCGCGATCGCCTTCCGCAACGTCACCTTCCGGTACGGCTCGCATGTCCGGCCGCTCTATGAGGATTTCTCGGTCGCCATCAGGGCCGGGGAGCGCGTCGGGCTGGTCGGGCACTCGGGCTCCGGAAAGACGACATTCGTCAAGCTGATTCAAAGGCTTTATGACGTCACGGACGGCCAGATCCTGATCGACGGGCAGAATATCGCCGACGTGTTGCAGTCTTCGCTGCGCAGCCAGATCGCCATCGTGCAGCAGGAGCCGATCCTGTTTCACCGGACCCTGGCGGAGAACATCGCCTATGCCCGGCCGAGCGCGACCCGCGCAGAGATTGAGCATGCGGCCTCACTCGCCAGTGCGCATGATTTCATCTCAACCTTGCCCAAAGGGTACGAAACCCTTGTTGGCGAGCGCGGCGTGAAGCTATCGGGGGGTGAGCGTCAACGCGTTGCAATCGCGAGGGCGTTCCTTGCAAATGCACCGATACTGATCCTCGACGAGGCGACATCCAGCCTCGACTCGGAAAGCGAGGTGCTGATCCAGCAGGCGATGGAACGGCTTATGATCGGCCGCACGACGCTCGTGATTGCGCACCGGCTGTCGACGGTGAAATCGCTCGATAGGCTTCTGGTGTTCGATCGTGGCAGGATTGTCGAGGAAGGCGATCATAGGTCGCTGATCGGTCTTGAGGGCGGCATCTACCGGCGCCTGTTCGAGCGCCAGGCGCTTGAACTGACACGAGGGCTCAACCTCAACGTCGCCTGATAAATCACGGGATGGGTACCTTATGGCGCCCATCCCGCTCACACGCTTCTACAGGCCCCACACAAGAATAATCATCGGCACCGCCACCACGGTGCAAACGACTTCGAGCGGCAGGCCGAACTTCCAGTAGTCCGAGAACTGGTAGCCGCCCGGTCCCATGATCAACAGATTGTTCTGGTGCCCGATCGGCGTCAGGAACGCACAGCTCGCACCGATTGCCACAGCCATCAGAAAAGCATCCGGATTGACCTGCATCGCCGTGGCGAGCCCATAGGCGATGGGTGCGGCGATAACAGCAGTCGCGGCGTTGTTGAGAATGTCCGAGAGGAACATTGTCACGACAAGCATCGCTGTAAGCGCGATCCAGGCCGGCAACGCCTGCGTGAACATCGCAATGCCATTTGCGAGCAATAGCGTGCCGCCGGAGCTTTCCAGCGCCTCACCGATCGGGATCAACGCTCCCAAAAGAACAATGATCGGCCACTCGATGGCCTCGTAGAGCTCGCGGATCGGCACGATGTCGGCCAAAACGAACGCTATGACCACGATCGACAACCCGATCGTCAGAGGCAGCAATCCGAAGACCGATAGCGCGATGGCAGAGGCAAACAGGACGATCGCGAGCACCGCCTTGTCATAACGGGTCAGCGCTGGCGTATGCGCCAGGGGCAGGCAGTCGAGCCGTGCCAGCACATCTTCCATGTTTTCGCGTGCACCGAGGAGCAGCAGAACGTCCCCCGCCTGCAGCGGTGTTCTGCGAACCCGCTCGCGCACCGTGCGGCCGCGCCTGGAAATACCGAGCAGCGAAACGCCATACCCGCGCAGCATCTGCACTTCGTTGGCGGAGCGCCCCACCAGCCGGCTCTCGCGGTTGACGACAGCCTCGATAAAGCCCTGGTTTGCACCGAGATCGGCTTTTTCGCCGGACTTGCCCTGAAAGCTCAGCCCGAGTGCCGCGGAAAAGCTGTTAAGCGCCTCGGGGCTCCCCTCGACGACCAGCAAATCGCCTTCAGTAATGGTTTCGGTGCGTGCCCGGCCGGGGAGCCGCCGGGCCTTGCGAACCAGCCCGAGGATCTGCGTATCGTTTTCTTCCGCTATCTTGTCGAGATCTGCGACCTTCTGGCCGATCGCCTGTGACTTCGCCTTGACCACAAGCTCGCTGACATAGTTCTCGATGGCTGCGAGCTCGGCGATAGCGTTGGATGCGCGTACGGGGATGATCCGCCAACCGACGAGCGCGGTGAAGATCAGGCCGGCAATCGCCACGCTCAGCCCCACTGGTGCATAGTCGAACATCCTGAACGCCTCGCCCGTCGCCTGCTCGCGGTAGGAGGCGATGAGAATGTTCGGTGGCGTGCCGATCAGCGTCACCAGCCCGCCGAGAATGGTGGCGGCCGCCAGCGGCATCAGCGTTAGCGAAGGTGATCGGCCCGCTTTCTGCGCCGCCTGGATGTCGACGGGCATTGTCAGGGCCAGCGAGGCGACGTTGTTCATGAAGGCTGAAAGAACGGCGGCAATGCCGCCAAGCATGCCGAGATGCACCGGAACAGGCCGCGGCGAATTGACAAGCGGGCGCGTGATGAGCTCCACCGCCCCCGACCGTGTCAGGCCGAAACTGACAACCAGAACGAGGATGACGATGATCGTCGCATCATTGGAAAAGCCGGAAAATGCCCGGTCGGCAGGCACCACACCAAGTACCACGGCGGCAACCAGTGCGGCGAACGAGACAAGGTCAAATCTGAACTTGCCCCACATCAGCAGCCCGAGGACCAATGCCAGCAGGCTGAAAAGCGTAATCTGTTCGTATGTGATAGGCGGCCCCCAGGTCGAACGGCTCACCGTGCGAGCCGATTTGCCACAATGTGCGTCACACGCCGAGGTTCCCGCTCCTCATGAGGTGCCAGGCCCGACGCGCCGGCGAATTGACCACATCTCGATGCGGCGGACCAGTGCCGGAGCGTCTGCCGGTGAACACTGCCTTCGACAGTGATGAACTTATCTTGCGGCTGCGACCTGCCTAGCTTGAGCACAAAAGGAGCGACCGATGATCGACGCGCGAAATAAGACCGACGTCAGCAGCCAGCCATTGCTGCCGCTTTCGACGACGCTTGGCCCGGTACGCCTTGGCGTGACCCAGCGGGACCGTGCGCTGGCCATCTGGCGTGATATAGTCGGGCTGGAACTGCTGCACGAGGCCGAGAACGAAATTACGCTCGGCGCCGGCCTCTTGCCACTCGTCATTCTGGAAACCGGGGCGCGTGCACCAGTGCAGCCGGCCAGTCTCGGGCTTTATCACCTCGCGCTTCATGTGCCGCAGCGCCGTGATCTTGCCGCGGTGGTCGGCCGTGCGCTCCAGCAGGGCGTGCGCGTGGCACCGACTGATCATCTGGTCTCTGAAGCTGCGTATCTGTGGGACCCTGATGGCAATGGCATCGAGATCACGTACGAAACGCCGTGGCGTGGATCCCTGGCGAACCCAGACGAAGGCCACTACGCCACCACCTCGGACGGCCGACCGCATTCGGGGCGCGAGCCGATCGATCTCGAGAGCCTGTTCGCTGAACTTGACGGCGACCACGCTATCCGGAATGGCCTTCCGGAAGGGACACGCATCGGACACGTTCATTTGCACGTTACCGATCTCGACCGTTCGATGGCGTTTTATCGCGATGCGCTCGGCTTTGGCGGTTTTCTGCTGATCAGATCCTTCTGCATGGGTGATGTGGGGCTCGACTATATGCCGCACACCATTGCCTTCAATACATGGGCCGGCCCCCATGCAAAACAGCCCTTGGCTGACGCCTCGGGATTGCGCTGGTTCACAATCGCGCTGCCCGAAAAGGCCGCTCTGGAGGCAGTCATTGACCGTCTCGCGAAAGGAAACCATCAATACGAGCGTTCTGCAGATGCGGTGCTAGTGCGCGATCCCGACGGCAACCATTTGCGCCTTGTGCTTCACTAGACCGCCGCGTTACCCGCGTGTTAACTCTCGCGCCGTCGATGGGAGGAGATTTCTATGCGTGCAGTATCGTGCAATGCACCGGGTGAACTGGCCATAATTGATGTGCCCGAACCCGCGCTCGAGCAGGGTAAGGTGCTGCTTGCCATCACGCATATCGGCATTTGTGGGACAGACTACCATATCTACGAAGGCAAACACCCGTTCCTCGCTTATCCGCGCATTCTCGGGCATGAGCTCAGCGCCACCGTGCTCGACGCCAATGGCAGCGACACTCTGGCTAAGGGCGACACCGTCACCATCAACCCTTATCTGCCCTGCTATGCGTGCCCGGCCTGCCTGGAGGGCAGGACCAATTGCTGCGAGCATCTTTCGGTTCTCGGCGTCCATTCGGATGGCGGCATGACCGAGCGGCTCGCCCTGCCGGAAGCCAATTGCTATAAGGCGGAGGGGCTCTCGCCGCGTGATGCGGCAATGGTCGAGTTTCTGGCGATTGGCGCGCATGCAGTTCGCCGCACCGGCCTTAAGGGCGGCGAGCGGGTGCTGGTGGTTGGCGGTGGGCCGATCGGCCTCGGGGTCGCGATTTTTGCACGCGTGGCGGGCGCTGATGTCAGCGTTCTCGATGCCGCTGCCGATAAGAGGGCTGCAGCGGAAGAGTTCGGATTTGCGGCGTTCGGCCTCGATGATCTTGAAAGTGAAGCCTTCGCAGCGCGCCGCAGGACTGGTTTTGATGCTGTGCTTGATGCGACTGGCTCCATCGCTGCCATGAACCGCAGCTTTCTGCACGTCCGCAATGGCGGCGACTACACGCTTGTCGGCGTAATCAACGATGATCTCGTCCTGTCCGATTCCGAGGTCCATCGGCGTGAATTGACCATCAGGGCGTCGCGCAATGCCACGCGCGAAGATTTCGAGCATGTCATGGCGGCGATGCGCCGCGGCGAAGTGCCGACCGAGCGCATTGCGACGCACAGCACGGGCCTCGATCAGGTGCCCGCCGATCTGGCAAGGTGGGCAACACAACGCGAAGGCCTGATCAAGGCGATCATCGCCGTCTAGGAGATCCCATGCACGACTACGCGCAGATCCTCAACTTCTGGTTTGTGGAGCACGACAAGGACGACTGGTTCGCCGGTGACGAGGCGTTCGACCGCGCCATTGCGGAGCGCTTCGCCGATATCCATCGTCGGGTCGCCATGGGCGAAGCCTATGAGTGGCGAACCTCGGCGGACGGACGGTTAGCCGAGATCATCGTCCTCGATCAGTTCTCGCGTCAGTTGCATAGAGGCGAAGCACGCGCTTTTGCTCAGGATCCGATGGCTCTGGCGCTGGCACAGGAAGCAGTTGCGCGCGGCCTCGACCAAGCGTTTGAAGCGCAGCGACGCATGTTTCTGTATATGCCTTACATGCATTCAGAATCCCTCGTGGTGCACGAGCAGGCCATGCAGCTCTTCACGTCGCTCGGCGATCCTGAGGTGCTCAAGTTCGAAGAGGGCCACCGCGACGTTATAAGCCGGTTCGGGCGCTATCCCTTCCGCAACGAGGCGCTGGGACGGTCGTCGAGCGAGGAAGAGCTTGCCTATATGAAGGAACACGCCGATCGGGTGTTCTAGGGAACCGCCTCTCCAGCATCGCATTGCCTCCATGAATCATGGAGTTGATCGATGGACCTTTCCAACAAAGTCGCGCTGGTAACCGGCGCAGGTTCGGGGCTTGGCCGCGCTTCCGCCATCCGCATGGCGGAAGAAGGTGCAGATGTCGTTCTCGTCAGCCGCACCCAGAGTGAACTCGACGAAGTGGCGGATCTGATCGGCAAAGGTGGCCGGCAGGCGCTGCCCGTCGCTGCAGACACCTCGAGTGAAGACGATATGGGCAAGGTCTTCAAGGCGATCGAGGAAAAGTTCGGTCGGCTGGATATCGTCTTCGCCAATGCTGGCATTAATGGCATGTGGGCGCCTATTGACGAGTTGAAGCCGGAAGAGTGGGATAAAACCATCGCCGTCAACCTGCGCGGCACATATCTGACGCTGCACTATGCCGTGCCGATGCTCAAGCGCAATGGGGGCGCGATCGTCATCACCGCCTCGATCAACGGCACGCGCACCTTTACCACTCCAGGCGCGACCGCCTACTCGACCACCAAGGCTGGGCAGGTGGCGATGGCGCAGATGCTCGCAGTCGAATTGGCGCCGCACAAGATCCGTATCAACGTCATCTGCCCTGGCGCGATCGAAAGCGAGATTTCGGAGAACACCCAGACACGGGATCAGGATGAGGCCAAGTTCCCCGTCGAATACCCCGAGGGCAAGATCCCGCTGACCGGCGAAGCAAAGGGCAAAAGCGAGCAGGTCGCTGATCTTGTCAGCTTCCTTGTGTCAGATCGCTCAAGCCACATCACCGGAACCCCTGTGTGGATCGATGGTGCGCAGTCACTGGTTGTTTGAGCAACTCCCGGATTGCCCAGACGTTGTGAGTGCAAAGGAGTTTGACGATGGAATTTCTCGGTCCCTATGGATGGCTGATCGCTACGCTTGGCGGAGCAATTATTCTAGGACTCGCCATTGCCTGGGGCATGCGCCGATCAAGCCAGCGTACGCCGCAGGAGAAAGCGCGCACTGAAGCCGGAGTGCATGAGGAGTATCGCAAGGAAGATCAGGAGCGCTGAGACCTTCAGCGTTTAAGGCGGGCGGGGTCGATCAGGGCTCCGCGCTCTCCGATGACAATTGACGCCATGGCGTGAGCTGATTTGAGAGCGTCTTCAAGGCTGGCTCCAGCGACGCGAGAAGCGAGATAAGCCGCGTTAAAAGAGTCTCCGGCACCAGTCGCATCGACAACGGTCTCCACCTTTTCTGCCGGGACCTCACTTCTCCCGCTATGGCTTACCGCCAGAGCCGGCCCAGACCCGTCCTTGACCACAACTTCCTCCACGCCCAGCTCTAGATATCGCTCGGCAGTTTGCTCCGCGTTCTTGTCGCCGAAGACTGGAACTTCGTCGCTATGAGTTGGCAGCACAATGTCGGCGATCGTAGCTGCAGCCGTGAGAATCGATCCCATGACGCGCTGCGACGACCATAGGGCAGGGCGGATATTCGGGTCGAAAACGATCCGCGCACCGGCGTCGCGCGCTGCAACAATCGCGCCGATCAACCGGCCACGAGCCCGTGGTGCGAGGATCGCCATGGTGATGCCGGAAAAATAGACGATATCGGCGCCATGAAGCGCACGCGACAACGCATCGCGATCGTCAGCCAGCAGCTTTGCCGCCGAATTATCGCGCCAGTAAGTAAAATGGCGGTCGCCTGCTTCCTGATGGATCAGATAAAGCCCGGGGCGCCGACTCTCGATCGTCTGGATATGCGTGGTGCCTATATGGTTGGCCTCGAGAAAGTTCCGGATATCGGCTGAGTACCGGTCACTCCCGAGCGCCGTACAGTAGTCCACCTGCCAGTCATCACCCAAGAGAGCCCGCATGTACCAGGCGGTATTCAGCGTGTCTCCGGCATAACCTAGCCGGTATTGGCGCTCCTCGCCGCCGGACATCTCGATCATGCATTCGCCGATGCTCACGAAGCGTTTTGCGGCCACAATCACTCTCCCGTTCCCTTGCCCCGCTTATGCGGATCGCCCGGCGAATTGGCAAGATTGGCTCTTCACCGGCTGAATGGCGCGAATCGCCCTTCCATACAAGATAGTGAACCACTATGGTCGCCCGGATTTTTGAGGAGACGAAGCATCCCCATGACACGCTTGAGCAATGCCGCCTTGTCCGACCTGTCCACCGATATCGCGCGCCCAGGCTATGATCGTGCGCGTGTGACGCCCGGCATCGTGCATCTTGGTATTGGTGCTTTTCATCGCGCACATATGGCCGTCTATGTCGATGATCTGCTGGCAAGCCACCCCGATTGGGGGATTGTCGGTGCAAGCCTGCGCCGGCCCGACACCAAGGAGGCGCTGGAGCCACAAGACGGGCTCTATTCGATCGCCGTCCGCGATGCTTCCGGCACCAAGCCGCGTATAATCGGCTCCGTGCTAGAGGTCATGGATGCCAATGCTCAACGCGAGGAGTTGCTGGCCCTGATGGCCGACGTGAAGATCCGCATCGTCTCGTTGACGGTGACCGAAAAAGGATACTGCCACGATCCATCCACCGGCGATCTCGACGAAGATCACCCTGACATTGTCCATGACCTTGAAGAGCCCGGCACTCCGCGCAGCGCGCCCGGCCTCATCGTTGAAGCGCTGGCGCGGCGCAAGGCAGCCGGTATCGAGCCGTTCACGGTGATGAGTTGCGATAATCTGCCCGCCAACGGCAAGACGACAGCCCGGATCGTCGCGAAATTCGCTGAACTGCGAGATCCGGACCTGGGTTCTTGGGTGAAAGAGCATGTGGCCTTCCCCTCCACGATGGTCGACCGCATTGTGCCGGCGACTACCGATGCCGACCGCCAAGGTGTCAGCGATCTGCTGGGCCTCGAGGACGCTTGGCCGATCATGACGGAACCCTTCACCCAGTGGGTTATAGAGGACACGTTCTGTGACGGCCGCCCGCCTTTTGAATCTGTCGGTGTGCAGGTCGTCGAAGATGTCGAGCCGTATGAACTGATGAAGCTGCGCATGCTCAACGGCGCGCACTCGACCCTTGCTTATCTCGGATATCTCGCGGGTCACGAGCATGTCTCGGACGCGATGGCCGATCCAGCATTCCGCATGATGATCTCAGGGATGCAGACCGGGGAAATCGTCCCCACGCTGCCGTCCCTCGATGTCGACTTTTACGCCTATCGCGACGAGTTGCTGGCGCGTTTCGAGAACCCGGCCCTCAAGCATCGCACCTGGCAGATCGCGATGGATGGCAGTCAGAAGCTGCCGCAGCGTCTGCTCGGAACCATCCGCGATCGCATCGAGGCGAAGCTCGTTTTCGATGGTCTGGCACTCGGTGTTGCGGCGTGGATGCGCTACGTGACGGGCGTTGACGAAAATGGCAACGCTATCGACGTCAAGGATCCACTGTCAGATCGACTGCGCGCTATCGCAGATGAGGCCGGGCGCGATCCCGAGGCCCTGTTCGACGGGCTCGTTGGTATCAATGAGATCTTCGCTGCCGATCTGGCACGCAATGCGGCCTTCCGCGAGGTGGTCGTTCAACACCTCGCCAATCTCTTCGAAAAAGGCGCTGCGGCGACGGTTGCCGATCTTATCGAGGAGGACGACTGAGCGATCATCACCGGCGTGGATCAATCGCGAAGATTGATCCGCGCCGTGGACAGGCCCCTGACCAGGCGGTCGGCCCATAATTGCGCACCATACTCGTCGAGAATCTCGTTGTTGCGCAGTTCGATCATCGTGTTGGTCAACCCACGTCCGTCGCCGTGCCGTTCCATGGTCAGGGTTACGCCGGCCATCGCGGCATAGGGTTGGTTCCAGCCGATCAGCAGGTTCGGGTCCTCATACTGGATATGCTGGCGCACGGCGTCGCTGAACCTGTCGTCGAGGCCGTGAAGTATGCCGATCGGCCAGGGGCGCTCCACCCCATGAAAAACCGGCGTGAATGAATGGACGCATACCAGGATCGTCTCCTGATCGCGCATCAGGCGTTGATCGAGAAGCTCGCCCAGGGCCTGGTGGAAGGGTTCGTGGTAATTATCGATACGGAACTGGCGCTCATCATCGGACAGATTCTCGTTCGCCTCGATCCGCGTGGATTCGGAAAGCGTCCAGATCAGGTCAGGTGCATCGAGATCCCGATTCGTGTCTATCACCAGACGGGACACCGTGGATGAGACCAATGGTGCATCGAGCCTGTTAGCGATGCGGCGGCTGACGGAGAGCGCGCCGGGATCCCACGCGATGTGTGTCAGTCTTTCGGCCAGCGAAAGCCCGAGGTTTCCATACCGATCAGGTATGCGGTTCGATGCATGATCGCAGACGATTACGAAAGGGGAGGCCCCCTCCGGGTTGCCAACCCGAAAGGCCGGTTCTTCACTGTCTACTGCAACGTATTCCATTCAAGGAATTCCGGTCCGCTCATCACGATCTTGGTGTCGATCTCGCCGATCTCAGCGAGGTCCTTGCCCTCATAAGCCAACCGGGTCAAGACGCTGCGGATGGCATTGAGCCGCGCGCGCCGCTTGTCATTGGCCAGGACGATGGTCCATGGCGCATGTTCCGTATCGGTGCGGCGCAGCATTTCATCACGTGCAGCTGAATAGTCATGCCATTTTGCCAGCGCCGCGAGATCGACCGGTGAAAGCTTCCACTGCTTCAATGGATCATGCCGGCGCGCGTGAAATCGCTTGAGCTGCATTTCGCGCCCGATGGAGAGCCAGATCTTGAAGATCTCAATACCATCGCGCGTCAGGCGCTTCTCGAACTCCGGCGCCTCTTCAAGAAAAAGGTCCGTTTCTGCCGGCGTTGCAAAACCCATCACCGGCTCGACGCCGGCACGGTTATACCAGGATCGATCGAACAGAACCTGTTCGCCTCCCGCTGGTAGCCACTGCACGTATCGCTGGAAATACCACTGTGTCTCTTCACGGCTGTTGGGCTTTGGCAGGGCCGCGATATAGTTGTAGCGTGGATTGAGATGGCGCAGATACCGCCGGATGGTGCCACCCTTTCCGGCGGCATCGCGCCCCTCAAAAATCACGACAATGCGGCGTCCGGTAGCTGCCATGTCGGCCTGCAGCAGGACAAGCTGACGGTTCAGCGCCTCAAGTTCGCGCTTGTAGCGCTTGCTGTCGAGCTTCTCATCATAGGGGTACCCGCCCGACTGGAGCGCCACCTTGTCGATTGCTTCCGGCAACTCCGGATCGTCTATGTCGAACGTTGAAAGCAAGTCGCTCATGAGTGTCGCTCCTTTGTCGTATCGAACGTGCTAGAACTATGACAGTTCAACGAGTTTGACACACTGCGACTGTTCTATGACGGAACTCCCACTTTCTCGACGATCAATGGATTCGCGCCAGCGCTGGCAAAGCGTCGTGACGCGGACTAGCCTCATACTCCTTGTGAGTGGTCTCGTCTTTGCCGGGCTGCTGATTGTCGGCGAGTTGTCACCGGTGTGGGCAATCGCCGGATTTGCGGGAATTGCAGCCGTTACCCTGTTAACGGCTCGGGAGGGCGCGGATGCAGAGCTTGCCAGCGAGGCTCTCCCGATCCGAAGCGGCGGCATGGACGACGTCTTTGCATTCGCGGACGCGCTGAACGAGCCGTGCCTTTTGCTCGGACGAAGCGGCCGTGTCATTCATCGCAACCATGCTGCTGCGCGCCAGTACCCTAGTGTGCAGGCCGGCAATCCGATTTCGTTCTCAATGCGCAACCCGGACCTGCTGCGTGCGGTCGATGCCGTCTTCGCCACGGCGCGCCCACAAATGGTGGAACTGCACGAAACCCTGCCGTCCGAGAGTTGGCACCGGGTGCTGATCACACCGCTTCATCTGCCGGAACACGAGTGGTTCGAGGATCCGCAGCGCATGCTGGTAATCACCTTCTCCAGCCTCACCGAACTCAAGCGCGTCGATGCCATGCGCAGCGACTTCATCGCCAATGCCAGCCACGAGTTGCGAACGCCACTGGCATCGCTGCTCGGCTTCATCGAAACCTTGCAGGGCCCGGCGGCGCGTGACGCCGCGGCACGGGTGAAGTTTCTCGATATCATGCAGTCGCAGGCTCGGCGGATGTCGAACCTCGTTGACGACCTGTTGTCACTGTCGCGCATCGAAATGTACCAGCACGTTCGCCCGACGGGGTGCGTTGATCTCGCCGTGCTGCTCGCAGAGGTGCGTGAGGGGCTGCAGGTCCGCGCCGAAGAGGCCGGCATTGTTCTCGGCCTCGAGGTGCCTGCTGGGACGCATAAGGTCACGGCGGACCGCGAGCAGCTCTACGAGGTGTTCGAGAACCTCGTCGACAATGCCATAAAGTATGGAGCCTCGGGCAAGCGCGTGGACATGATCCTGCGGCCATCGAACCGGCAGAACTACGCCTATACGGCCAGCGTCATCGATTATGGCCCTGGCGTCCCGGAAGATCAGGTGCCGCGCCTGACAGAGCGGTTCTATCGGCTGGATGTCGAAGCCAGCAGGCGCAAGAAGAGTACCGGTCTGGGGCTTGCCATCGTCAAGCATATCGTCCAGCGGCACCGCGGGCTGATGACCATTAAGAGCCGGCCCGGCGAGGGCCTGAGGATCGACGTGCAGCTTCCCGGTTGAATCCGCAAACGTCGCTCCGTAACCATTACAGGCATCGCGGCGGAATCGACATCATTGCAGGGTGCTTTTCAGAAAATCGTTATTTTATAGGCGGTTGCGCTGTCACATAAGTGTAGCTCAAGTGACATAAAACCCCAATTAACGAGTCATAGGGTGCCCCCGTCAGACAGGGGGCGGGTCCAGCCGGTCTCCAGGTCATGAAGAGAATGACCGTACCGATCTGAAAGATCTCCGAAAGGGAAACCATCATGAAATTCGCTCTTGTTACCAGCGTAGCCGCGCTGACCATTGCGGCCCTCGGCACCACTGCTGCCGTGGCTCAGTCCCGCGATACCATCCAGATCGCCGGATCCTCGACGGTTCTGCCGTTCGCATCGATCGTTGCTGAAGAGTTCGGCGCCGCATATCCGGAGTTCAACACCCCGGTCGTCGGTTCGGGTGGCTCCTCGGGCGGTCTGCGCCAGTTCTGCGAAGGCGTCGGCGAGAACACCATCGATATCGCCAATGCTTCGCGCAAGATGCGCGCTGGCGAAGTCGAAGCCTGTGCCGAAGCCGGCGTTGAAGACATCCGTGAGATCGTCATCGGCTATGACGGCATTGTTTTCGCCGTTGGTGCTGATCAGGGCGATTTCGCTCTCGAGCCGATCCACGTCTACAAGGCTCTCGCCGCTCAGGTCCCGCAGGACGGCGAAATGGTCGACAACCCCTACACCAACTGGTCGGAAATCGACTCCTCGCTTCCGGATCAGGACATCGCTCTTGCGATCCCTGCCTCTAACCACGGCACTCGTGAAGTCTTTGAAGAGAACGTCGTGCTGCCGGGCTGTGAAGCTGCCGAGCTGCCCGAGATGAACGAAGACGAGATGGAAGCAGCCTGCCTGAACTTCCGTCAGGATGTCGTGACCGAGATCGCCGGTGACTATACCGAGACCCTCGCTCGCCTCGAAGCTAACCCTTCGACCATGGGCGTTTTCGGTCTGTCCTTCTACGACCAGAACCGCGACACCCTGAAGGTTGCAACGGTCTCTGGCGTCGAGCCGACCATGGACAGCATTGCAGCCGGTGACTATCCGGTTTCTCGTCCGCTGCAGTTCTACGTCAAGGGCGCCCATATCGGCGTGATCCCTGGCCTCGAGGAGTATGTGCAGTTCTTCCTTTCGGACCAGATCGCCGGTGCTGGTGGTCGTCTTGAAGAAGCTGGCCTGATCCCGGCTTCGGAAGAATTCCGTTCCACCGAAGTTTCCGACTTCATGGACGGCACCCAGTTCGAAGCTTCGGCTGAGTAAGGCATTAGCCGGCAGTGGGCGCCTCTTGCGCCTGCTGCTCTGTAATCCGGCCTCCGGGCGATAAGTCCGGGCGCCGTCTTGTGGCACAGGGCCGATCCCCCGGCCAAAAGAGGGCGCGCACATGAATTCCCTGGTGGTGGCTGCTGTACTGCTGGTCCTTTTGGGCCTTGCCTATCAGGTTGGCTGGTCGCGCAGCCGCACGGTCGCAGTTGGCGCGGATCGTCGCCTGCATTCGCGGCCCGCATATCACGGAACGCTTGCCGCAATCTGGGTACTTGTGCCTGTGGCTCTCGTGCTCGGCCTCTGGGCGCTGTTCGGCCCCGGCGTCACCGACAGCTACATTCGCTCTCAGATCCCCGCCGACGTGGCCGCCAGTCTTGAGCCCGCGCAACTGAACAACGCAATGGCGCGCATTCGCTCAATCGCCTCCGGCTACGGCGTGCTTGGAGAGCCTCAGCCATTCGAGAACCAGGCCGGCCAGGCGCTACGCCAGTTTCAGCTCATTAGTTTTCTCATCGTCATTGCGGCAGCCGCAGGTCTCGGGGTTCTGGCGCTGTTTGCTGCGCGCCGTCGTATTACGCCGGCATTGCGCGCCCGCAATCAGGTGGAAGCCGTGGTCAACGCGCTGCTCGTCGCATGTTCGGCGGTGGCGATCCTGACCACCATCGGCATTGTCGTCTCGCTGCTGTTCGAGGCCATCCGGTTTTTCACCTTCATCAGCCCTGTCGACTTCTTCTTCGGCACGGTCTGGAATCCGCGCTTTTCCACTACGGGGACTGGCGGCGAGGGCGATTACGGCCTCATCCCGCTGCTCTGGGGCACGGTTATGGTGGCGTTCATCGCCATGTTCGTTGCGGTGCCTGTTGGCCTGATGTCCGCGATCTACCTGTCTCAATACGCCCATCCGCGCCTGCGCAGCACCGTTAAACCCATTATCGAGGTGCTGGCTGGCATTCCGACCATCGTCTACGGCTTTTTTGCCCTGGTCACCGTCGGCCCATTCCTGTCCGGTATCGGCAATGCGGTTGGCCTCGATATCCGGGCGACCAGCGCCGCCACGGCTGGTCTCGTGATGGGGATCATGATCATCCCGTTCATTTCCTCGCTGTCGGACGACATCCTGCGTCAGGTCCCGAAATCGCTGCGCGACGGTTCGCTGGGCCTTGGGGCGACGCGCTCCGAAACCATCCGTAAGGTCATCCTGCCGGCGGCATTGCCGGGCATTGTCGGCGCCTTTCTTCTCGCTATTTCGCGGGCCATCGGCGAGACGATGATCGTGGTGCTTGCTGCCGGCAACAGCCCGATCCTGCGGCTCAATCCGTTCGAGCCCACGTCGACCGTCACCGTCACCATCGTCAATCAGCTGACTGGCGACACTGATTTCGCCGGCCCGCAATCACTGGTTGCCTTCGCGCTCGGCCTCACGCTGTTTGCCATGACGCTCGTCCTCAATGTTGCTGCGCTGCTCATCGTGCGGCGGTTTCGGGAGCAGTACGAATAATGACCGATATCAACATGCAGCAGACAGGCTCCGAAGCGAGCCGCAAGCGCCTCGAGATCATTCGGGCGAGTCTGTCACGCCGGCACCGCGCCGAAGCAATCTTCAAGGGTCTTGGGATCGCTGCCATCGTGCTCGCGCTGGCGCTGGTCGGCACCCTGTTCTGGCAGGTGTTCTCGAAGGGCACGCCGTCGCTGTTCCAGTCTACTCTTCACCTCGATATCACCTTCGATCCCGAGGTGGTGGAGGTCGGTCCGGCACCCGAGGCAGGGTCAGGCCTTTCACCGGCTGAGTATGAAGAAGCCTATCTCGATTGGCGCCGTGCTCTTGCGCTCGTCAATTGGAACGAGCTGATCGCGAACGCCATCCGGGATGTCTCAGGTACTGAGATCGACGGCGGCGATGTCCGTGCGCTCGTCGATAACAATGCCGGACTCGTGCTGCGCAGCCGTTTCCAGGACAACCCGGATCTGCTCGGACAGACCGTACCGATGGATCTGCTGGTATCCGCCAATGGCGACAACTGGCTGAAGGGCACGATTGACCGTGACTTGCCGGACGAGCGCCAGCAATTGTCGGCCGACACCCGCAACTTGCTAGACGAGCTGCGCGCCGACGACGTGATCACGATGGACTTTGCGTGGCACCTCTTCACCAATGTGGACTCCCGTACCGCGCCGGCATCGGCAGGTCTCGCCGGCGCCTTCATGGGATCGCTCTACATGATGCTGATCGTTATCGTCCTGGCGGTGCCGATCGGGGTGGCGAGTGCGATTTATCTCGAAGAGTTTGCGCCGCAGAACCGCATTACCGATCTGATCGAGGTGAACATCAACAATCTGGCCGCCGTGCCCTCGATCGTCTTCGGCCTCCTTGGCGCTGCCGTCTTCATCAACTACTTCCACCTTCCGATCTCGGCGCCCCTCGTCGGCGGCCTGGTTCTGACACTGATGACACTGCCGACGATCATCATTGCGACCCGTGCGGCGCTCAAGGCGGTGTCGCCCTCACTGCGCCAGGCCGCCCTTGGCCTCGGCGCCTCCAAGACGCAGATGGTGTTCCAGCATGTTCTGCCGGTGACGTTTCCCTCGATCCTCACCGCGACGATCATCGGCGTTGCGCAGGCATTGGGAGAAACCGCTCCACTGCTGTTGATCGGCATGAACGCCTTCGTGGCATCGGTGCCCGCCAGCCCGCTCGACCAGGCAACAGCGTTGCCTGTGCAGGTCTATCTTTGGCAGGGCAACGAGAATCGCAATTTCTTCGAAGCGCGCACGTCTGCTGCCATTATCGTGCTGCTCGGCCTGATGCTGGTGCTGAACGCAATCGCGATTTTCCTGCGCACCCGTCTTGAACGCCGTGGCTAACGCCCGTCAGATGATTTGGAGCATGACCAATGGATATGATTGCCGGCAGAGGTAACATGGCAGAACAGAACACTGACAAGGCCGCGAAGGTCGATACACTTTCAGACCGTCGCGTACGGGTGTCGACCCGCGACGTCTGTGTGTTTTATGGCGAGAAACAAGCTCTCTACGACGTCTCGATCGATGTGCCGGATCGTGCGGTCACATCCTTCATCGGTCCCTCCGGCTGCGGCAAGTCCACGTTCCTGCGCTGCATCAACCGCATGAATGACACGATCGAGGGCGCACGGGTGACCGGCAAGATCGACCTCGACGGCGACGATGTCTACGATCCTTCGCTGGATGTCGTGGAATTGCGGTCGCGCATCGGCATGGTCTTTCAAAAGCCCAATCCGTTTCCGAAGTCGGTCTACGAGAACATTGCCTACGGCCCCAAGATCCACGGCCTGGCGAATTCGAAATCAGACCTTGACGAGATTGTCGTCTCTTCCTTGCGCAAGGCCGGTTTGTTTGAAGAGGTGAAGGATCGCCTGCACGAGCCAGGAACCGGGCTTTCGGGCGGCCAGCAGCAGCGCCTGTGTATTGCGCGTGCGATTGCAGTCGGCCCGGAAGTCATCCTCATGGATGAGCCGTGCTCCGCGCTTGACCCGATCGCCACTGCGGTGATCGAGGAACTGATCGACGAACTGCGCGAGAACTTCACGATTGTCATCGTCACGCACTCGATGCAGCAGGCGGCCCGCGTCAGTCAGAAGACCGCGTTCTTCCATCTCGGCAAGCTGATCGAAGAAGGCCCGACCGAGCAGATCTTCACCAACCCGGTTCACAAGCAGACCCAGGATTACATCATGGGACGGATCGGCTAGGCGCATTGCCCGCCATCCAGATCCGCTGCAACGCAAGGATTCGTGTCATGCCAAGCGATCATATCGTCAGTTCCTACAGCGATGAACTGATTCAACTCGCTGAGACAATCGCCCGCATGGGCGGACAGGTCGAGGTCGCCATCGAGGATGGCACTGCGGCTCTTCTAAAGCTCGATCGCGAGCTGGCCGACAAGACCGTGGAAGCCGACCGCCGCATAGATGGGATGCAGCGCCAGATCGACGAGATGGCTGTCTCTATGATCGCGCGTCGCCAGCCGATGGCATCCGATCTGCGCGCCATCGTCACGTCGATCCACGTCGCCTCCGATCTGGAGCGTGTCGGCGACATGGCCAAGCAATTGGCCCGGCGCTCGCTCAAGATCGAGGGGCTGAACCTGCAGCCCGGGTTCTACAACGGTGTGAAAAACCTGACGGCGCTGGTGATGAGCCAGCTCAAGGACGCGCTGGATGCCTATGCCGCCCGCAATGCGGAGGAAGCCATCGAGGTGTGTAACCGCGATGACGAGGTCGACGCGATGTACACCTCGCTGTTCCGCGAATTGCTGACCTACATGATGGAAGACCCGCGCAACATCACGCCGTGCACCCACCTTCTATTCTGCGCCAAGAGCCTCGAGCGTATTGGCGACCACGCCACCAACATCGCTGAGCGTGCCTATTACCTGCAGACCGGCAAGCAGCTTTCCGAAGACGTCGAGGAACTGCAGCGCACCCAGATCCGGGTCTGAGCGTTCGAGGAGTTGATAGACTATGCCTGCGACTATCCTTGTGGTGGAGGACGAGGCCGATCTGTCCGTCCTCATGCGGTACAACCTCGAGGCCGAGGGGTTCGAGGTGCAATCAGCCGAAAGCGGTGACGAGGCGGCTGAACTGCTCAAGGAAAGCGTTCCCGACCTCATCCTGCTCGATTGGATGCTGCCGGGACTGTCCGGCATCGAACTGTGCCGTCGCTGGCGCGCGCGCGAAGAGACGAGCCGCGTGCCAATCATCATGATCACGGCGCGCGGCGAGGAAGAAGAGCGCGTCCGCGGCCTCGCGACCGGTGCCGACGACTACGTCGTCAAGCCGTTTTCCATCCCCGAACTGATGGCGCGTATTCACGCATTGCTTCGCCGCTCGAGTCCGCAACTTGTCACCGCTGTGCTGAAGGCCGGTGATCTCGAGCTTGATCGCACCAGCCATCGCGTGCGCCGCTCGGGCAGGGAGGTCCACCTCGGCCCGACGGAATACCGCCTGCTGGAGTATCTGATGCGTCATCCCGGTCGCGTCTACTCACGCGAACAGCTTCTCGATGGCGTCTGGGGCAGCGATGTCTACGTCGATGAGCGTACGGTCGATGTGCATGTCGGGCGCCTCCGCAAGGCAATAAATCGGGGCCGTGTAAGCGATCCGATCCGCACCGTGCGGGGCGCCGGCTACGCGTTCGACGAGAGATTTCAAAAGCCGGCACGCTGATCGTTAACCGCGTTAGGTACGTTCAGTATTGACTGAACGATGCGTTTTGCTTAAGTCCGCATGATGACGGACGACGGTATCACGCCACGCGAGAACTTTATTGAGACCATGGGTCTGATTGTTCAGGCCGACGGTGGGCCGCGCATTGCTGGCCGAATGGTTGGGCTGATGATCATCGAGCGCCAACCCTTCACGCTCAATGCCATCGCTGCACGCCTGCAGATCAGCAAGGCCAGCGCCAGCACGAATGCGCGCCAACTGTTGAGTTCGGGCATATTGCGGCTCACCACCAAGCCTGGTGATCGGCAGGACTACTACGAGATCGGCCCCGACCCCTTCAAGAACATGCTGGAAACAATAACCGGCCGCATGCACCGCGCCGCCGAGCAGATCGGGCAGGTCAGTGAGCAGTTTGGCGACGAGGATCCCGAGGGGCGGGCCCGTGTCGAGGAGTTGCGCCGGTTCTATGCGAGTTCAACGAAACTCATGAGGCGCTGGGCCGCGCATCTCGATGACGAGAACGAGGACACGGACGTCTTGGCAAACCAGAATGGCGGCGGAAAATAATGAGCAACAAGCCGGAATGGGCAAAGTCGAAGCGTGAGAAGGAAAACGCGGCGCGTGTCGCCGCAGGCGAGAAGCCGCGGCGCCGTCGCTGGCCCTGGATCGTGCTGGTCCTTATCGTGTTGGCGGCAATCATCGCAGGCGTTGTCATTGCAGGCCAGCAACCCGCGGAAGAGGCTCAGCCGGTCGAAGATACGGCCGCATTGGCCCTGCAATTGCTGCCGCAGGAAGTGACCGAACTGGAGCCGATGACGCTCGAACACACGATCAAGGTCACTGGTTCACTCAACCCTGAGCGCCAGACGCAATTGTCGTCGCAGGTGTCGGCGCCCGTCGTCGCGGTGCTTGCCCGGCCCGGCGATGAAGTGCAGCAGGGCGATACGCTCGTTCAGATGCAGACGCGTACGCTCGAGAACCAGCTTGAGCAGGCGACAAGCACTGCGGCCGCAACACGCGTTCAGCTGCAGTTGGCGCAGAGCCAGCTTGAGCGTACGCAAAACCTGATCGAGCGCGGTCTGTCGCCGACGTCCGGTCTCGACGAGGCGCAGTCGAGTGTCGATGCCCAGCAGGCCAATCTGGCAGCGCTTGAGGCTCAGGTAGCGGCCGCCGAGATCGCTATCGACAATGCGACGGTGCGCGCGCCCTTTACCGGTACGATCTCGGATAGAGCCGTCGAGCCGGGACAGGTGGTCCAGCCGGGCAGCCCTTTGTTGACCCTCGTGGATCTCGACACCGTGCAACTTGAGGGCTCCGCTCCCGTCGGCCAGAGCACGCGGATCAGATCCGGACAGCGCGTCAACGTTTCAGTCGAAGGGCTGGCCCGCACGTTCGTCGGCACTGTCGAACGGCTGAATCCGGTGGCCACGGCCGGTACGCGGTCGATCCCCGTTTATATTGAACTCAACAACGAGGATGGTCTGCTGCGCGGCGGGATGTTCGCAACCGGCCAGATTATCGTCGAGACGCTGGATGAGGCCATCGCCGTGCCGCCCGACGCTGTGCGCGAAGATGCGCAGGGGCTTTATGTTCTCAAGCTCGTCGAGAATGTGGTTGAGCGTCAGTCGGTGGAGACTGGCGGCGAGTGGAACCAGGGCAATCTTGTTGCCGTCACTGCCGGTCTTTCTGCTGGGGATCGCGTGGTGACCGCGCCGCTTGCCCAGGTCGAACCGGGCGATCCGGTCGAAGTAATGGAGCCCTGATCCATGTTTCTGACGCGTATCAGTGTAAATCATCCAGTCTTTGCCACCATGATCATGGTGGCATTGCTGGTTTTCGGCATTTATTCCTATCAACGGCTTCCGATTGAACAATTGCCCGATGTGGATTTTCCCGTCGTCGCAGTTGTCGTCAGTTATCCTGGCGCATCGCCAGAGGCTGTTGAAAGCGATGTTGTCGAGCCGATTGAAGAGGCGGTGAACACGCTTAGCGGCCTCGATACCATTCAATCGACGTCGCAGGCCGGCCAGGCCATGGTGATCATCCTGTTCGACATGGACGTCGACTCCGCCGTTGCCGCCCAGGACGTGCGCGACCGCCTGGCGACTGTCGAGGCTTCGTTGCCGGACAATGCCGGAGATCCGCAGGTTCTCCGCTTCGATCCGGCAGAACTTCCTGTTGTCTCGCTTGCGGTCAGTTCAGACACCATGACGGCCCGCAATCTCACGACGCTGACCGAAGACGTGATTGTCAGCAGGCTGTCCAACATCGCTGGCGTGGGCCGGGCAACGGTTGTCGGCGGTGTGCCACGCCAGTTGAACGTCTTGATTGATCCGGACCGCCTCAATGCCTTCAACGTTGGTGTGGGCCAGGTGATCGATGCGCTGCGTCAGGAGAACCAGAACCTTCCTGCAGGCTCGATCACCGAGGGAACGCAGGTCCAGTCCATCCAGATCGAGGGACGGATCGCCGATGCGGACGAGTTCCTGGATATTGTCGTCTCCCGCCAGGGCGGTGCACCCGTTTATCTGCGCGACGTCGCTATCATCGAGGATGGACAGGCGGAAGCCGATAGTCTGGCAATTCTCAATGGTCAGCGGGCGCTGGCGATCGATGTGGTCAAGACTCAGGGTGCGAATACCGTCGCTGTCGCTGAAGAGATCCGCGCCGTCGTCGATGAGCTGATGGCAGAAGAGCTGCCCGAGACGGTCCGGCTTGAAATTGTTCGCGACAACGCGGTGCCGGTCGAGGACTCGTTCCACGCCGTCCAGAACATGCTGATCGAAGGCGCCATCCTGGCGGTGGTGATCGTCTTCGTCTTCCTCAATTCGTGGCGCTCGACGGTGATCACCGGGCTAACCCTGCCGATCTCGATCATCGGCACGATGATCGTCCTCTACTTCCTCGGCTTCACGCTCAACATGATGACGCTGATGGCGTTGTCTCTGGCGGTCGGTATCCTCATCGACGATGCCATCGTGGTGCGCGAGAACATCATGCGCCATTTGCATATGGGCAAGACGCACCGCCAGGCAGCGCTTGAAGGCACTAATGAAATCGGCCTAGCGGTTCTCGCCACCACATTGTCCATCGTTGCCGTGTTCCTGCCGGTTGCCTTCATGGAAGGCATTCTCGGGCGGTTTTTTCTGCAGTTCGGCGTTACGGTTTCAGTTGCAGTGCTGATCTCGCTGTTCGTGGCGTTCACGCTCGACCCGATGATGTCGAGCGTGTGGTATGATCCGGATGCGCATCCCGGCAAGAAGCGAGGCCCAATCGGCCGCGCTGTTGCCCAATTTGATCGGTTGTTCGAACGGATCGCGCATGGCTATCGCGGATTGCTGCGCTGGTGCCTCAAGCACCGCAAGTCGACGCTGGCGGTCGCATTGTTGTCGTTCATCGGCACGTTCTTCGTATTCCCGCTGGTCGGTGTGGAGTTCGTGCCGGCAACGGATACGAGCGAGTTCCAGGTCGATCTTGAGACGCCGCAAGGCTCTTCGATCGACTACACCGCGAGCAAGGTGCGCCAGGTCGATGCCCTGTTGCAAAGCTTGCCGGAAGTCGAGGGCACTTACGCCACACTGAATGCCGGCACCACCACGGGCGACAACCGGGCCACCATCGTGGTCTCGATGGTGCCGCCGGAAGAGCGCACCCGCACGCCGCAGGACATGACGCAGCCCGTCCGGCGCATGCTCGCGTCGATCCCTGGAGCCGAATACAATGTCGGTGCAGCCGGTGGGCTCGGCCAGGGTGTCGCAGCGCCCATTTCGGTGACGCTCTATGGCGATGATTTCAACACGCTCGAGCGCTATGCCGACCAACTCGTCGCTCGGCTTGATGATGTCGAGGGGCTCGTTGATGTGGAGTCGAGCCTCGATGCCGCCCAACCGGTTATCGGCGTTCGCATTGACCGCGATCAGGCAAGCGACCTTGGCGTAAGCTTGACCCAGATCGGAGCGACTCTCGGGCCCATGCTCGGTGGCGAAGAGGTCACGGAGTGGACGACGCCCAACGGGCAAAGCTACACGGTCTCCGTGCGGTTGCCGGAGTGGGCAAGAGAAGATGCCTCAGCGCTGGGCTCCCTTCCGATCACCCAATCGGGTGTGACGGGGTCGAGCGAAATGGTGCGTCTCGATCAGGTCGCCCAGATCGTGCCGTCGACCGGCCCTGGCGAAATCCTGAGAGAAAATCTGTCTCGTCAGGTGACGGTGACCGCTAATCTTGATGGCGTGGAACTCGGGGCGGTAACCGGAGATGTACAGGCGGCTATCGACAGTCTCGATATGCCACCGGGCTATCGGGCGGGGTCGGGCGGCGACGCCGAGCAGCTTGCCGAGACAGCGGGTGCTGCAGGCTCGGCCCTGCTGCTCGCGGTCATCTTCATCTATCTGGTCCTGGCCAGCCAGTTTGGCAGCTTCCTGCAGCCCATCGCCATCATGGCGTCGCTGCCGCTCGCCCTCATCGGCGTGATGCTCGGGCTGCTGGTCGGCGGCTCGACACTCAATATGTTCTCGATGATCGGCTTCATCATGCTGATGGGCCTCGTGGTGAAAAACGCCATCCTGCTGGTCGACAATGCCAATCAGCACGTCGGGGACGGCATGAACCTCTATGATGCGCTGGTCGAAGCCGGCTCGATCCGCTTCCGCCCTATCATCATGACCACGACGGCGATGATCTTCGGCATGCTGCCACTGGCGCTCAGCATCCACGAGGGTACGGGCCAGAATGCGCCGATGGCACACGCTGTTATTGGCGGCTTGCTGAGCTCGACGGCGCTGACCCTGGTCGTGGTGCCGGTTATGCTGACCTATATCGATCAGTTTGGTCGGTTCGTCGGTCGCTTCATGCCAAAGGCGCCCGACGACGCGGAGTACACAGCGCCGGCTGAATAGATGCGCAAAGAATAAGGGGCGATGATGCATCGCCCCTTATTCAAGTCCGGTGGTGCGAAGCGGCTTAGCGCTTCTTCTTTTCCATCTGGTGGTAGGCCCGGCGCGAGTGGAACTCACAGTAAGGCTGACCCTCGCCAGAATGCTGGCCGCAGAAGTAGAAATCCTTGCTCAGCGGATCGCCGATCGGCCATTTGCAGGTGTGTTCGTTCAGTTCGAGCAAAGACAGGCGCTGGCCTTCCGGCACCTGCATTTCCTGAACCGGCGCCCGATATGTCTCGGGTTCGGCCTCGGGGGTGGCGGCGAGGGCTGTCGCGCCAACCGTGTGGGTGCGCATGATGCTCTGCCGCGGTGTCGGGCGATTGGCCATTGACGCCGTGCTGCCAGCGCCGCTGGAGGATGATACCCCAGAGGATCGACGCGGTGCCGAGGCGCGCGGTGTCGGACGCGAACGCTGCGTCGAACTCGTCGGCTTTGCCCGTGCGGAAAGCTTGAGCCGGTGGACCTTGCCGATCACGGCATTGCGCGTGACGCCATCGCCCAGTTCTGCCGCGATCTGGCTGGCGCTGAGGCCTTCCATCCAGAGCCTCTTGAGGAGTTCGACGCGTTCGTCCGTCCAGCCCATTGGTTGTGCTCCTGAAACCATCGCAAACAGAATCCTTCTTCGCGCTGCGCGCAGACACGGCAGCCCGGATAGCTACATATCGTGTGTTACAGGGGTCCGCCGCGCGATATATCGCGCCCCCAACGAGTTCAATAGTACGCTACCGACGGAATCGGGATCAAGAGTCGGGGCCGAATTTGGCGGGGAAAACCCATGGTTAAAACGGCGTTAAAAATTCCAGAGTCACTTCAGGCACTTGCTGCGCCCCAGATTGACTTTTTGCGCAAATTCCCCCTTATTCAGGGCGTGGACGCGCCGCCAAAGGGTAGCGCGTTTTTGATTTTTTGGTGGCTGCATCGCTGGTTTTTGCTGTGTGAGTCATCCTTGCAACACTCGACCCGAAGAAGGTGAACTCAAAATGTCTGCGCTTTATGGCACGTATGCCCGGTCCGAACTCGCTTTCGAGCGGGGCGAGGGCGTGCGACTGTTCGCGCAGGACGGTACTGAGTATCTCGACTTTCATTCCGGAATCGCGGTGAACGCGCTCGGCCACGCCGATCCGCACATTGTGACGGCAATAAAGTCTGCTGCCGAAAAGGTCTGGCACACCTCCAACACCTTCACCATCCCCGAGCAGGAAAAGCTCGCCAGTCGGCTATGCGAAGCCACGTTCGCTGACGCGGTGTTCTTCACCAACTCGGGCACAGAAGCGATCGAGTGCGCCATCAAGACAGCGCGGCGGCACTTTTATGCGAAGGGCGAAGCGGATCGCTACGAGATCATCGCGTTCAATGGCTCGTTCCACGGCCGCACCATGGGCGCCATCGCTGCCGGCGGTAATCCCGGTTATCTCGAAGGGTTCGGCCCGCCGCTCGAGGGCTTCAAGCATCTCGCGCCAGGTGACCTCGATGCGGTCAAGGCAGCGATTGGCCCGCAAAGCTGCGCCATCCTGATCGAACCGGTTCAGGGAGAGGGCGGCGTCACCGCGATGACCCCGGAATTCATGCAGGGCCTGCGGCGGCTGTGCGACGAGCACGGCATGTTGTTGATCCTTGATGAGGTGCAGTGCGGCTATGGCCGTACGGGCATGTTCTTCGCCCATGAATGGAGCGGCATTACGCCAGACATCATGGCCGTGGCAAAAGGTATTGGAGCAGGCTTTCCCCTTGGAGCCTGCCTGGCGACAGCCGAAGTGGCGGCCGCGATGGTGCCAGGCACGCACGGCTCGACTTATGGTGGCAACCCGCTTGCCTGCGCTGTCGGAAATGCCGTGCTCGATCGTATTCTTGCACCGGGCTTCATCGAGAGCGTCAACAATGCCGGCCAAAGCCTTCACTGGCACCTGCGCCAGCTTGCGCAGCGGTTTCCGCACCACATCACCGAGGTGCGCGGCAAGGGCCTTCTCGCCGGCATCAAGATCAAGCCGCCGGTGAAAGACTTCGTCGTGCGGTTGCGTGATGATCATCATCTTCTGGCGATTGGGGCCGGCGATAACGTCCTGCGTTTGCTGCCGCCCCTCATCATCTCCGAAGATGATATCAAGCAGGCGATCGAAAAGCTGGCCGAGGCTTTCACCGCCATAGATCGGGAAGCCGACGGCACAATCGCTGCCGACTGATCGCCTCCCGGCCCTGAAGCGTCACAGGAAGATTACAGCCATGACCGGCACGCCTAGACATTTTCTCAATCTTGATGATTTCACCCACGAGCAGCTGCGCGGCATGCTGGACATGGCGCACGCGCTCAAGAGCCGTCTCAAGCAAGGCAATCGGCCGCAATTGTTGAAGGACAAGGTGCTGGCGATGATCTTCGAGCGCCAGTCGACGCGCACCCGCGTTTCGTTCGACGTCGGCATGCGCCAGCTTGGTGGCGAAACCATCATGCTGTCCGGCAATGAGATGCAGTTGGCCCGCGAGGAGACGCTCGAGGACACAGGGCGGGTGATGTCGCGTTACGTCGATGCCATCATGATCCGCATTCTCAGCCACGCGGACCTCGTTGAACTGGCCGGCGGCGCAAGTGTTCCTGTCATCAATGGGCTGACGCGTCGCGCCCATCCTTGCCAGGTCATGGCGGACCTCATGACTTATGAGGAGCATCGTGGCTCGATTGAAGGCAAGAAAGTGGCATGGGTCGGCGACAGCAACAACGTGCTGCACTCTTGGGTCAATGCTGCAGAACTGTTCGGCTGTGACCTGACCATCGCGGTTCCGGAAGAATACAGTCCCGAAAAGGACCTGATGGACGACATCACCAAGGCCGGCGATAATGCCCGACTGATCAATGATCCGAACGAAGCCGTGAGCGGCGCGGATCTGGTGATCACGGACACCTGGGTATCGATGGGCGACACGGATGCAGCCGAGCGCCGCCGGGTCTTGAAACCGTACCGCGTTGACACCAAACTAATGTCCAAAGCCGATCCCGACGCTCTCTTCATGCACTGCCTGCCCGCGCATCGCGGCGACGAGGTGACCGACGAGGTCATCGACGGGCCGCAATCGGTGGTGCTCGATGAGGCGGAAAACCGTCTGCATGCCCAAAAGGCCATCCTGGCATGGGCGTTCGGGATTGAATCCCTCTGAATCGCACTTCCGGTGCGGCCTGTTGCTGGCCGTGGGGGTGCCAGCCTTGAGAGCACACTATGGTAGAGACCCCGAGCCTTGGCCTCGACAGAGCCGAAACCGGCGATGACGCCGTTGTCCCGTTCACCCTGGACGGGCTTGATACACGTGGGCGTGCCATCAGGCTCGGGGATGCGCTCGATCGCATCCTCAAGCGCCATGCCTATCCCGAGCCCGTAGCGCGTGTGCTGGGCGAGGCGGTTGTGCTCGCGTCGCTGGTCGGCTCCTCCTTGAAGTTCCAGGGCCGATTTATTCTGCAGACACAGACCGATGGGCCGGTGAACCTCTTGGTCGTCGATTTCGACGCGCCCGACGGTGTGCGCGGCTACGCCCGCTTCGAGCAGGCCGATCTCGATGTCGCAATGGCGGCGGGGCGCACCAGTCCGGGCGAGTTGCTTGGGCATGGCCATCTGGCGATGACCATCGATCAGGGCGAGCATATGGAGCGCTACCAGGGCATCGTTGCGCTGGAGGGTGAATCGCTCGAAGAGGTCGCCCACACTTACTTCATGCAGTCGGAACAGATCCCGACCCTGGTGCGGATTGCCGTTGGCGAACTCAGCCAGCGTGGGGACCCGACACCGCGGTGGCGGGCTGGCGGCGTGCTGATCCAGCATCTGCCGGATCATGGCGGCCATACCATGCCGGACCTGCCGGGCGACGGCGACTTCGACAACCCGGACATGGTTGATCCGGACTTTGTCGAGGCAGACCATTGGACACGTGCCAAGACCCTGCTCGCGACTCTTGAGGATTCTGAACTGGCAGACCCCGATCTGTCACCGGAACGCATGCTCTACAGGCTCTACCACGAGACGGGTGTACGGGTTTTCGATCCTCTCACGATCGAGGAGAGATGCACCTGCTCAGCCGAGCGGATCGAGGGGATGCTGGCCAACAGCTTCTCCAAGGAGGAGCGTGACGATATGGTCGTTGACGGAAAAATCGAAGTGACGTGTGAATTCTGCTCCACGCACTACGAGTTCGATCCGCACCGGTTTGAGCCGAACTAGGCGATTTTTTTCACCATTATCAGCTCATTGCGATAAAGTGTGCCTATGCTGGCTGCCACGGAGGGGGCTCCGTGGCGCGCCGGAACCGGTCAAGGTCTAGGCCTGCCCAGAGTTCCGGCTGACCGGTCGGGGGGCACGATGTCGACTGCTTTGGATCTGATCCGCGTCATTCTTCGTGAGGAGGAGCTTGACGACGCTGGTGCGCGTCACGCCCTCGAGGCGGCGCTGCTGCTCGAGATCGACCCGCTTGAGTACTGCATTCACCGCCGGGGCCTTGCGCCCGAGATTGTTTGGGAGCGGGCCGCTGAATGGGTAGGCATGAGCTTTCTGGCGCGGGTGCCGCCATCGTTGCGTGCGGGGTCGACCACGTCTATCTGGAGGATTTGGGTCGCCGTGCCGCGCTTCGCGTCAATGTGGCCGACGGAACGTTTCACGTCTGCGCCCCCGACTTCGAGACATTGCTAAATTTGCGCAAGCGCGTCGAGGCTGGCGCCGGATACCTCAAGGACCGTTTTTGCATCATGCCGCCGGCCCAGCTGCGCGAGGCGATGGCTGAGCAGGCGGCAAGCAGGCTGACGCTTGAGGCGCGGCAACGTCTCGCGCGAAAATGGCCGCACGCCAGCGCGCATCTCGAATTGAGCGGCCTCGTGCGATGGTCGTTCGCAGTGTTCCTGGTGGCGCTGATCTTTGGCGTCTCGTTCGCCCCATTCGTCTCGCAGCCGCTGCTCGGCGGTGTCGCCTTAATGATTGTCGCCGCTCCCGCCGCTATCAGGCTTTTCGCCCTCCAACAGGTTCCCAAGGCCGAAGCCGCCGCCGGGCGCTGCCCGGACGCCGCGGAGCTGCCGCGCTACAGCGTGCTGCTACCCTTGCGGGACGAGGCTTCGATGATCCCGCAGCTCTATTCCGCAATCTCTCGGCTGGAGTACCCGCCCGAAAAGCTCGAGGTGAAGTTTCTCGTTGAGTCGGCTTCTGCCGAGACCATCGCGGCTGTACGGCCCTACCTGCGTGATCCGCGTTTCGAGCTCATCGTGGTGCCGGATTCTTTGCCGCGCACCAAGCCCAAGGCGATGAATTACGCGCTGCCGTTCGTCACTGGCGAGCATCTGGTTGTCTTTGATGCCGAGGATCGTCCGCAATCTGATCAGTTGTGGCGCGCGGCGCTGCGGTTTCGCGACAACCCGCAATTGGCCTGCCTCCAGGCCGAACTTGTGATCGACAATGGCGAGGACAATTGGCTGACGGCGATGTTTGCCGGCGAATACGCAGCCCTCTTCGGCATCGTCCTTCCGGCGCATGCGCGCTGGCGTGTGCCGGTGCCGCTGGGCGGAACGTCGAACCATTTCCGCGTTTCGAGCCTAATCGAGATCGGCGGCTGGGACGCCTTCAATGTCACCGAAGATGCCGATCTTGGGGTTCGTATGGCGCGCAAGGGTATGCGCGTCGAAACCCTGATCACCAGAACGCTCGAAGCGGCTCCATCGGATCTCGAAGGGTGGATGGCGCAGCGCGGACGCTGGATCAAGGGCTGGATGCTGACGTTCATCGTTCACAACCGGCGCCCGCGCGCTCTGCTGCGTGATCTCGGTTGGCGTAGCTTCTTGTTCTTCGAACTTGTTGTGCTCGGCATGATCTTGGCACCCATCCTGCACGTCTTCTTTTTCAGCACGGCAGTGCTGCGCCTCGCACTCGATATGCCATTGGTCTCGCCGAGTGCATGGCTGTGGGCGGTGGGCTATTTCGTGCTCTTCGTACTCGGCAATGTCGCAGCCGTCGTCGCGCAGTTTACCGGGCTCTCGCGATTGCGGCGCTTCAGCCTTTTATGGGTACAATTGACGTTGCCGCTTTACTGGTTGTTGCTGGCGCTGGCCACTCTGCGCGCACTGGGCGAATTGCTTTTTGACCCATTCCACTGGGCAAAGTCGGACCACACCCCCGTCTCGTCGGTATCGACCAGAGACGGAGCCTTGAGCGGCGTCACCCCAGCCGAGGGTTTTTAAGACAACTCAGCTGACAAATGTCGCTTCGATCGCTCCGGCGGAGCGCGCCGTCAATCTGCAAGGATAGCTCTCATCGCTCGACTTGAAGACCAGCCGAAAACTATCCGGAACGCTGGTTGGCAGCGGCAACGTCAGTTCCGCACCGCCATCCCAGAGGCGCCGTACCGTGCAGTCCAGCGTCGAGCGCCCATTGTCGAGGACGATGGTTGCAGCTTTGAGAACGCGGCGCCGAACCTGGTTGGCGTTGCCAGGGTTAGCTGCAATGCAGGCCCGGTTGCGTCCGGTGCGTTTGGCTTCGTAAAGCGCCTGATCGACCCGCATGAGCAGTCCATCGAGATCCTCGCCATCGCTTAAACCCGCCGTGCCGAACGATGCCGTAACTGCAATGGGCGGACGGCTGCCGGGAAAGCCAAGCCGGGCAATGCTCGTGCGCAGCCTGTTGGCCACCTCGAGCGCTGTCGAGGAATCGGTCTGCGGAAGGAGCGCCACAAACTCCTCACCACCCATCCGCGCCAGCAGATCGGTTTCCCTCAAGCCCGCCTTGAGACAGGAGGCAGTGCCAGCCAGAACGTGATCGCCTGCTGCGTGGCCATAGGTGTCGTTGATGGTCTTGAAGTGGTCGAGATCGATCGAAACGCAGCTCAGAGGCTGGCGGTGGCGACGCGCCAAAGCGATCTGCTTGACTGCATCTTCACGAAAGGCGCGCCGATTTAGCGCTCCGGTAAGAGCATCGGTCGTCGCGAACTGACGGAGGTGCAGGATGCGCGTCAAGAGCCCCGAAAGCTGTATCAGCACGTCTAGGTCGCGCTCACTGAACGCACGTGGCTGTGTATCGAGCGCACACAGGGTCCCGACGATATGTCCGTCGTCGCTCCTCACGGGCACGCCCGCATAAAATCGAAAGTCGGTAGCCTTTGCTGCACTCTCGGACCATTCGAACCGGGAGTCCTTCTCGACATCCGGCACAATCACCGGGGCATCGCTCTCGAGGGTCGCCCTGCAGAACGTTCCGTCAAGGGCTGCCTCGGAAACACTCGCCCCATCGATCGATTTGTACCAGACGCGGTGCGCATCGATCATCGAAACGAACGCTACCTCGACGTCGAAAATCATCTTGAGCAGCGCAGTAACCTGATCGAATTCAGGTTCCGGCGGGGTGTCCATAATATCGAGCGCTTCAAGCGCAGCCAGACGCTGCGGGTCAATGCTGAGCGGCGGCGCCGCAATCTCTTTGGGAACAATCCATGCCATGCTCTCAGACTTAGGGATTCCACCCTAACGAAGGGCTAATACACGCCCCCGGCTTTGAGCGGGCTCTTTTACCCCAAGCAGCATCAGTGCGCGACCAGTGAACTTTCGCGCGCTGGAAAGTATAGGAGAAAGCAGAGTGGAGCGGGTGAAGGGAATCGAACCCTCGTCGTAAGCTTGGGAAGCTTCTGCTCTACCATTGAGCTACACCCGCCTGCGTCGTCTCGATTACCATTGCGTCTCGCTTTATCGCAAGCGCAAACTTCCGGCGGCGATCTCAAACGCCACCTTTGCCGGCGCGGCTATGGATATGGTTTGAAGTGCTTCGACAGCTTCAGGCTTTGGGCCTGATAGTTCGAGCCGAGCGACGATCCATAGAGCGTTTGGGGGCGTTCAGCCAGGCGTTCATAAACGAGCCGGCCGATAGTCTGCCCATGACTGAGCAGGAACGGCACCTCGCGGCTTCGCACTTCAAGAACTGCACGACTGCCCGAGCCTCCGGCTTCGGAGTGCCCAAAACCGGGATCGAAGAACCCGGCGTAATGCACACGGAACTCTCCCACCAGCGGATCGATCGGCACCATTTCCGCTGCATGGTCCGGTGGTACGTGAACGGCCTCGTGGCTCACCAGAATGTAGAACTCGTCGGGATCGAGGATGAGTTCATCGTGGCCGCGGGTAATGATTGGATCCCAGAAGTCGAGCACGTCGAGCGCCGCTTTCCTGTCGACATCGACAACGGCCGTGTGCCGCTTCGAACGAAAGCCGACCAATCCGTCGCGCCCGTTTCCGTGTAGATCGATGGACAGCGAAACGCCGTTGCCGACTTCCTGGGTCGCGTTGGTGACGAGAACCTGCTCCGCATGCAGCGTCCTGTGTGCCTCGATATCGAGGGTGCTGTGGCCCGAACGGAACCGGATCTGGCTGAGGCGAGAGCCGGTGCGTACGAGCACCGGAAAGGTGCGGGGGCTGATCTCGAGATAAAGAGGGCCGTCATAGCCCGCGGGCAATTGATCGAAGCTGCGCGCAAAATCGCCGATCACGCGGGTGAAGACGTCGAGCCGGCCCGTGGAACTCTTGGGATTCGTTGAGGCACTGACATTGGGAGGCAAGTGCAGACCTTCCTGCAGCGGCACGATATAGACGCACCCGCGCTCGAGTACGGCACCCCGTCCAAGCGGGATCTCGTGCAGCCGGAGATCATCGATCCGGTCCTTGACCGAGTGATGTGGCCCGGGAAGGAAGCTCGAGCGCACACGATAGGCGATATCACCGAGCCGCAGGTCGAGGCTCGCCGGCTGTATCTGGTCATCGTCGCGGGACGAAGCGGCAGTGATCGCGCCCTCCTCGAACAGCCTTTCAATCAACTGCGATGGATAAAGACCGCTCGGCCAGCCGTCATTGCTCATGCATTGCCCCTTTCAGCCTGCCTCCGATACCAACCCACACAATTGACGCCAAGCTGGAAATGGTCGTAGATCGCGCTTGGATGGTGAGTTGGCCGGTCAGATTGCAGCCATCCGGCTCCGCTTTGGCGGAGTGGGCACATGCCCAAAGTGCTAAACGACCGAAGAACCGGCCACTTCGCGCCGGTTTTTTTGTTTGTGAGGGTCCCCGATGACAAAGTCGAACAATCCGCTCTTCGATCCGAAACGGCGCGCTGCGTCAACGCAGATGGTGCATGGTGGTACCGAGCGCAGCCAGCACGGGGAAACCTCGGAAGCGATGTTCGTCAATTCGGGCTTCGTATATGAAACCTCCGCCGATGCGGAGGCACGGTTCAAGAACCGGCAGCCGGGCCATATTTACGGTCGCTTCTCCAACCCGACCGTCGAGATGTTCCAGAACCGCATGGCGCTGATCGAAGGCGCCGAGGCGGCCCGCGGCCTCGCCACCGGCATGGCAGCGGTCACTACGGCATTGATGAGCCAGGTCAGGGCCGGCGACCACGTGGTCGCGGCGCGGGCGCTATTCGGGTCATGCCGCTACGTCATCGAGGAATATCTGCCGCGCTGGGGCGTGACCTCGACGCTCGTTGATGGCCGCGACCCGCAGAATTTCGCCGATGCGATGCGGCCTGAAACAAAGGTGGTGTTTTTCGAGTCGCCGACCAACCCGACGCTCGAGCTTGTCGATATTGCAGCCGTTTCCGAGATCGCGCATGCGCATGGCGCCAAGGTCATCATCGATAATGTCTTTGCCACGGCGATGAACCAGTCGCCGCTCGAGCTTGGGGCCGATCTCGTCGTCTATTCCGCAACCAAGCACATCGATGGTCAGGGCAGGGTGCTTGGCGGGGTCATTCTCGGCAGTCAGGAACTGATCGGCGGTGATATCCATACTTTCATCCGCCAGACCGGCCCCTCGATGAGCCCGTTCAATGCCTGGACCCTCCTCAAGGGGTTGGAGACGCTCGAACTGCGCGTCGAAAAGCAAAGCCGCAGCGCCGCGCAAATTGCTGAAGCTCTGGCGCAGCACAAAAAGGTCGAGCGGGTTTTCTATCCTCACCACAAAGATCATCCGCAGGTCGATCTCGGGCAACGGCAGATGAAAACCGGCTCGACCCTTGTGGCTTTCGAAGTCAAGGGCGGACAGGCGAATGCGTTCGCGGTCTCCGATGCGCTGGCGGTCATCCTGATTTCCAACAATCTCGGCGATGCGAAGTCGATTATCACGCATCCGACAACGACAACGCATCAGCGTTTCGATGAAGAAGTGCGGCTGGATATGGGCATCCGTCCCGGCCTCTTGCGCCTGTCTGTCGGCCTCGAGGATCCCGAGGATTTGATCGCCGATCTTATGTATGCGCTCGATCAGGTTTGACAGCATGGCCGGCGTATCGCGCTTCGGTTGGGTGCTGGCGCTGTTTACGGCGCTGGCACTGCCGTCGGTAGCGCAAAGCCTGCCAAATCATGTGGATCCGAGCGCGCGCGAAATCCTGTTGGGAGAGGAAAGCGTGCCGGCGATCCGGTTCCTGACGACGTCGGATTTCCCGCCCTTCAGCTTTCGCGATCCGTCGGGTGATCTGATCGGGTTCAATATCGACCTGGCACGGCGCATCTGCGGTCTTGTCGATGTGCCTTGCACGCTTCAGGCATGGCCATGGAGCCAGGCTGCCGATGCGCTGGCGGATAACCAGGGGGACGCACTTCTCGCTGGCATCGAGATGTCAGTGGACAACGGCGAGCGTTTCGACTTTTCGTCGGTCTACCTGATGCTGCCAGGGCGTTTCGTGACCCGTGCCGAAGCGGCAGCGGGGTTCGAGCCGTCAACACTCACCGGGCCCGTCGCAGTGCGCGCGGGGACCAGTCACGAAGAGTTTCTCCAACGCTATTTGCCTGGGCTTTCACGCCAGGAGTTTCCTGACGAAATTGCTGCGCTCGAGGCAGTGAAGGCCGGTGAGGCGGACGCTTACTTTGGCGATGCCATGCGCGCGTCGTTTTGGCTTAACGAGAACACGGCCTGTTGCAGCTTTGCGGGCGAGCCCTACTTTCGGCCGGAGCTTTTCGGCAAGGGAATGAGCATTGCCGTCCCCGCGGGCGACGATGAAGTGCGGCAGGCATTGAACTGGGCACTGGTGCGCCTCAAGGAGAACGGCGCGCTTGATGAGCTTTACCTGCGCTGGTTCCCCGTCGGATTCTATTAATGAACCGCTTGTAACCTCCGTCCCAATGCTTGAGGTCGATGAGAATCCGGCGGTCGATCGGGCCGACGAGTGTTCTGAGCCGCACGGTGGCTGAAGCATCAAGGGCGAAAAGCGCGCAAACGCGATGATTGCCGTCGAGAAGCAGATAGTCGCCATTCTCGAGCGCATAGGCTGGCACCACCAGCTCGATGTGTCGTTCGTCGCGAAAATCCGCCATCGCGCGCTCGAAGGCTTGCTGGTTCGCTTGCGGGAATTCATTAAGCCGCGCCACCACCTCTTCGACGCGCATTGGATGCGCGAACGGATCGGCAAGGGGGCGCTCTACGCGGCGCGCGGTAGCGCGATAGGGCGTGAAGAGCCGGCCAATCGACTGGCGGCTGTCGACAATCTGGTCTACGACACGCGGCGACTGATCCGGCATCCGTTCCAGGTGCAGCCGTAAATCCGTTGTTAGAGAGTGGTGTGCGTCGGGGAACAGCATGTCAGCCCTAATCTAGCAGCACTGTCATCAAACTGTCATCACTCTCGGCTGCGAGCCACAAGCTCTGCTGTCCGCGCGTCCTAGTTCGGAGTGCAAGCTGCCAGTGCCCCGTATGGTTCCCCCCACGACCGCGTTCGCCTCCGCCTTCATTGCGGCGATGATTGGGTTTGGCGGCACGGTTGCATTGGTGGTTCAGGCATCGCAGGCGATGGGAGCGACCACAGGGCAGACGATCTCGACCGTCACCGCGCTGTGCCTCGGAATCGGGCTGGCCGGTGGAATCCTTAGCTTGGTGATGCGCATGCCGATCGTTCTGGCATGGTCCACCCCCGGAGCGGCGCTGCTCGGGGCCAGCGCCCTGCATCTCGACTGGGCAACCGCGATCGGCGCCTTCATAGCTGCTTCAACTTTGATGATCGTTCTTGGACTGGTACCGGCCCTTGGCAGGCTCGCTGCCAGGATACCGCCAGCGGTCGCATCGGCCATGCTGGCCGGCGTGCTTCTGCCGTTCTGCCTAGCCCTGTTCCAGACGCTCGGCAGCGACCTGCTGTTCGCCGGAATTATACTTGTCAGCTACGTGCTGGCCCGGCAGTGGCTGCCGCTATACGCCATGCTGACGGTTCTGGCCGTCGCTTTCATGCTCGTGCTGCTGCGCGGAGACATTGCGCAGATGAACGCCCCGCAATTGTTCGGCGCGCTTGAGCCGACTATGCCGCGCTTCGACCTGCAGAGCATGGCGAGTATCGGCATCCCGCTGTTCCTCGTGACACTCGCCTCTCAGAACCTTCCCGGGCTCGTCGTGCTGCGCACATCTGGATACGAAGCGCCACCAGGGCCGATCCTGTCCGTGACCGGGCTTGCAACGCTCGGCTTCGCGCCCTTTGGCGCGTTCGGCGTCAACCTTGCGGCGATTACCGCTGCGCTCTGTACCAGCCCCGAGGCGCATCCGGACAAGAGCAGGCGCTGGCAGGTCGGCATCATCTATGCAGCAATCTACCTGCTGCTGGCGCTGTTCTCCGCGCCGCTTGTCGCGCTTTTTCTGGCGATGCCGGCCACAACGATCGCGGCAATTGCCGGCGTGGCGCTGATCAGCCCGTTCGGAAATGCTCTGCACTCAATGCTGCAAGCTACCGAGCATCGCGAGGCGGCGATCCTTACCTTTGCCGCCACCGCTTCGGGCGTATCGCTTTGGGGTATCGGCTCGGCATTCTGGGGGCTGCTGATTGGCTTTTCGATACTCGCGCTGCGTCAGGTCCATTTGCGCACGCGCAGATCTGAGCCGCACTAGCCTAGTCGGGAAGCCGCCGATGCCGCGCACGTGCCGCCGCCTCGATCGCGGCGGTCGTCAGCCGGTCAAGCGGCATCAGATCACGCAAGAGCTCGAGGAACCGCAATTCCTCCTGGCTGGTCTTCAGATCGAACGCAATGACATCGACAGCAAGTGCATAGGCCGTATCTTGCAGCCGCTCAGGAACAGCGGCCAATGCTTCACGCACCGCATCCTCGAGCATCTGGCCGGCGTTCAGCCGGTCCACGCACTCATTGGCGACCTCCGCAAGCCGGTCGCCGTCGAAGCCCTCGAAAACCGGAAGCCGCTGCACCAGCCCCTCTATGCGGCGCAACTCGGCCTCGGTCATCATCATGTCCGAGGAAGCGGCCATGATCATCAGATCGATTAGTGCGTCTTGGGCGGGCAGGGCCATGTCGAACTCGCGGCTATGGTTTCGTTTCGACCTACCTAGGGTCGCGTGCCGGCTCGCGCAAGCCACTGTACGAGCATTGACGGCACGGTGTGGGGATGCAACACAGTCCGGCTCAGAACACTTCAGCCAAGAAAGGCAAGTTCGCCGTGTCCCCCGCCTCGTTGCCACAATTCGATCCGGCATTTTTCGAAGCCGCCCAGTCCGCCCGTGCCTGGCCCTTCGAAGAAGCAAAACGGTTGGTTGCGCGGCTCGAGAAAACCGGCGCGCGTGAAGTCTTGTTCGAGACCGGTTACGGCCCATCCGGCTTGCCGCATATCGGCACATTCGGTGAGGTCGCCCGCACCAGCATGGTCCGAACGGCCTTTCGGCTGTTGACCCGCGACGAGGTGCCTACGCGTCTTCTGGCCTTCTCCGACGACATGGACGGTTTCCGCAAGGTTCCGACCAACATCCCCAATCAGGAGATGATGGCGAGCTTTCTCGGCAAGCCGCTGTCGCGGGTGCCTGATCCGTTTTCGAACGAATATTCTTCGTTCGCGGCGGCCAACAACGCCAAGTTGCGGGCGTTTCTAGATAGTTTCGGGTTCTCGTACGAGTTTGCCTCTTCGACGGACTACTATTCGTCAGGGCGGTTCGACGAAGCCTTGCTGCGGATGCTGGAATGCTACGATGCCGTCATGGACATCATGCTTCCGACCCTCGGCCCGGAGCGCCGCGAGACCTACTCGCCGTTCCTGCCGATCTCGAAGGTCAACGGCAACGTTCTTCAGGTGCCGGTCATCGAGCGCGATGTCTCGGCTGGCACAATTGTCTATGTCGATCCTGAAGATGGCGAGAAGTACGAAACCGCGGTAACAGGCGGTGCGGTCAAGTGCCAGTGGAAACCTGACTGGGCGCTGCGCTGGTTTGCGCTCGGCGTCGATTACGAAATGGCCGGCAAGGATCTCATCGATTCCGTGCGTCTCGCTGGTCGGATCGTCAAGGCGCTCGGCGGCAACCCGCCAGAAGGCTTCAATTATGAGCTGTTCCTCGATGAGAACGGCCAGAAGATCTCGAAGTCCAAGGGCAACGGCCTGACCATCAACGAGTGGCTGACCTATGCCAGCCCGGAGAGTCTGTCGCAGTACATGTTCGGCAAGCCGCGTGCGGCCAAGCGGCTCCATTTCGATGTCATTCCGCGCGCTGTCGACGACTACTATCAGTTCGTCAACGCCTATCAGGGCCAGAGCGCGGAACAGCGCCTGGAAAACCCGGTATTCCACATCCACACTGGCAATCCTCCGGAAGCGGCGATGCCGATCACCTTCGGGCTGTTGCTGAATCTGGTGTCGGCTGCCAATGCCGAAGACAAGACAGTGTTGTGGGGCTTTATCTCACGCTATGTGGATGGCGCGACGCCGCAGAGCTATCCCGAGCTCGATCGGCTCGCCGGCTATGCCGTGGCCTACTTCAACGACATGGTGAAGCCCACCAAGAGCTTTCGTTTGCCCGACGACAAAGAGCGCGCAGCGATGCAGGATCTGTCGGATCAACTGGCGGACCATACCGGCTCGACCGATGCCGAGGCACTGCAGAACATCGTGTTCGAAGTTGGCAAGGCACATGGGTTCGAGCCGCTGCGGGACTGGTTCAAGGCTCTTTATCAGGTACTGCTCGGACAGGATCAGGGCCCCCGTTTCGGCTCCTTCATCGCACTCTATGGCGTTGAGGAGACACGGCGGTTGATTGGCGAGGCGCTGGCCGGTGAACTCGCTGCAAAAGCAGCATGACACCATGGTACCGGTAGAACCCATCGCGGGACTCGTTGTTCGCGAGGCCTCGCCCGCGGATCTGCCGGTTCTAGCCGAGCTATGGTCGGCCTTCGAAGCGTGGCTCAATGCCATCGCCGATCCCGAGCCGGTGGAACGCAAGGCGTTTGACCGGTTCGAGGAATTGGCATTCGGAGAGACACCGCTGTGCCGCGTCCTGCTCGCTGAACTCGATGGCGAAGCGGTCGGCTACCTAGTCTACTACATGGGCGTCTGGATGGATGACCTCGCGCCTTGCCTGCATGTTGCCGATCTCTTCGTTGAAACCGCACGTCACGGCTCGGGTATCGGCAGTGCGATGATGGCCGAAGCGCGCAAGATCGGGATTTCGCAGGGGGCGGGACGTATGATGTGGACGGTCTGGCGGCAGAACAGCACCGCCGAACTGTTTTATCGCAGTCTCGGGGCCGAACGGTTTGACGAAGAAGTACTGATGCATCTTCCGCTTCCGCGCTAATTCCGATGCCTGCCACGCGGCGCACGGCCTAATCTGCGCAAAGCTTCTTTACGAAAAACACCACGCGTTCGGTTTCTTCAAAGCCCAACGCCATGTGCATTGCCGCGCTGGCGGTGTTTTCGATCGAAACGTCTGACGCGAACTCTCTGCAATTTCGCCCGCCCGCCCAGGCTTCAGCCGCTGCCACCAGCGCACGGGCTGCGCCACGCCCACGCGCCTCTGGGGCAACGTATATTCCTTCGAGAAACGCGACCGGCGTCGTATCGCAGCCATTGACGTAATCATGCCGCAGCGAAACTTCGGCAAAGCCGCGATGAGCTCCCTCGACAAGCGCCAGCAAGCAGATGGCCTGCTCATGCCCTCTCGTCACGATTGCTTCGATCTCCAAGCGGTGGTCGTCAGCGGACGTGTCGGGCCATAGTGCCGCGCGCATATCGGCCCAGGCCAGCAAGTCTGCTGCTGCAGCTGGGCGGACTTCGACATGTGCGGTGCTGGTGTCCAAGTGTGTCCGGCCTTTTACTGGCTCGCCCATATGATGCGGGCCATCCAATCTACATCCTGCACATCAAGTATGCGCGGTTCGTAACGCGGATTGACCGAGTGAAGCTCAATCTGGCGCGCCGTCTGGCGGTGGAGAATTTTGGCCATCACCTCGCCACCGCGCGTGCGAACCACAACGCGATCGCCCCTGCGTACCTGTTCAGTCGGCGAAACGATGATTCTGTCGCCTTCGCGATAGAGCGGCTCCATGGAGTCGCCCTGCACTTCAAGTGCGTAAACGGTCTTATCGCCAGCCACCGGCAATGCCACTTCGTCCCAGCCTTGGCCGGCGGGAAAGCCGGAGCTGTCGAAATAACCGCCCCCGCCGGCCTGCGCCAGTCCCAGCAAGGGCACCGTGCGGCTGGAAGGGGCACGCCCCGTCTGCTCGAAACTGCCAGTATCATGCAGAAACTGGCTGAGGCTTTCGCCTGTCACATCCAGAATCTTGGCGAGACTTTCCGTTGACGGCCATCGCTCCCGGCCATCCCGGCTGATCCGCTTCGAGGGATTGAAGGCAGTCGCATCAAGCCCCGCCGTGCGCGCAAGCGCAGAAGCGCTGAGACCATGCCGCTTCGCGAGGGCATCGATGCCGGCCCAGATCGCCTGATGTGTCAGCATGGACGTCCTGCAAAAGGAAAAGGATCATATCGCGCGGAAACTTGTCCTAATTTAATCACGTCGAATGCCCATGTAAAGCCGCACGTAAGTGCACCGTCTCGGCTCTTGCGGCGGCCCGGCGCCCGCTCTAGGGTCCCGGCATGCAGCAGGCACCGGAATTCATTTACAAGGTCGTGACCAACGAGGCGCTGTCAGAGGTAGCCGAGGGGAATTCGTTCATCGGCATGCCAGTCGATCTCGATGATGGGTACATACACTTCTCGACGGCAGAGCAATTAGCCGAGACGCTCAGGCGACACTTCGCCGGCCAGTCGGACCTGCGTCTGCTTGCGGTCAAGACGTCAACGGTGGCGCAGGTTCTACGCTGGGAGCCCTCCCGCGGCGGCGCGTTGTTCCCGCATCTTTATGGTCCGCTTCCTTTGTCGGCTGTCGTCTGGAGCGAGGAGATATCCGTCAGCAAAGATGGCAACGTTGATCTTCCGGAGGCAGTGCAATGATCCTGTCGCGTCTGTCTCCGTTGCTCAAGCTTGGCGCGCTGCGCACGCTCAGCCGCGATACTTTGCTCAAGCTCGAGCCGGAAACGGCTCATCTCGCGACCATCTCGGCATTGCGGCTGGGGCTCGCGCCGCGCCCCGATGGGCCTGATGCCCCGGAACTGGCGACGGAAATAGCGGGCCTTTCGCTTGCAAACCCGGTCGGGATCGCTGCGGGATTCGACAAGAATGCCGAGGTCGCCCGGCCGCTCGCCGAGATGGGCTTCGGCATGGTCGAAATCGGCACTGTCACCCCGCGCCCGCAATCGGGAAATCCGCGCCCGAGGCTGTTCCGGCTGCCGGAGGCAGAGGGCGTCATCAACCGCATGGGGTTCAACAATGATGGGCACGCCGCGATCTTCGAGAGGCTGAAGAATAATCGCGTTCCCGCGGCACTCGGCGTCAACATAGGTGCGAACAAGAACAGCCCGGATTTCGTCGCGGATTACGTCCTGGGCGTAACGCGCTTCGCCGAACTTGCCGATTACCTGACCGTCAATATCTCGTCTCCCAATACCCCAGGTCTGAGGGATCTGCAGACCGATGAGGCGTTGAGGCGGCTGCTGGGGGCGGTGCTTTCGACGCGCAGCAAGGCATCGGTGCGTGTGCCGGTGTTCCTCAAGCTGGCCCCGGATCTCGACGAAGCGGCGCTCGATGCCATCGCAGCCGTCGTTGCGGAAACCGACCTTGATGGCTTGATCGTCTCCAATACGACGATCGGGCGCGATACGGTCGCGGGTCTGGCCCATTCTGACGAGACCGGCGGATTGTCCGGTCGGCCGCTCTTTGCGTTGGCCACAAGACGGCTTGCTCAGATGCGCCAGCGGGTGGGCGAGTTGCCGATCATCGGCGTTGGGGGCGTGCATGACGCCGAGACCGCCTATGCCAAGTTTGAGGCTGGTGCGAATGCCATTCAGCTCTATTCCGCCCTTGTTTTCGGGGGCGTCGATCTACTGGACGACATCAAGTCCGGGTTGACCGAGCGCCTGCGCATGGCGGGACACACCAGCATTGCCCAGTGCGTCGGCTCACGCACTGACGAGTGGGCCGCCGGCACGGCGAACTAATCCCTATTGTGCGAACATGCGGCTGCGAATGCGCCGCAGAGCCCACCAATAGATGATGCCGCGCGCGATGAACCACGCATGAAGCGCCAACCAGAGGCCGGTATTGCCGTAAAGCGGCTGCGCCAGCCAGGCAACGCCCACGAAGACGACCAGCGATGCGATCATGCCGTTGCGCATCACGACGTTCTGGGTCGTCCCGACGAGAATGCCATCAAAGACGAAGGCTGGCATGAACGTCAGGGAGCACAGCGCTGCGAGCCCCAGAAACTGCACGGCATAAGCCTGGACTGGCGCGCGCGTCGTCATCAGCGAGATAATATAGGGGCCAAAGAAATACCAGCCGAAGCCCATGACGATGGCGATGATCAGCCCCCAGATCATGCTGAGCCTGTAGGCCTCCTCGAAAGCCGGCTGCCAGTTCGCCCCCAGCGCTTTGCCGCTGAGCTGTTCTGCCGCCTGGGCGATGCCATCCATGAAAAAGCCAATGATGAACAGCAGGTTGAGCAGTATTGCGTTGGCCGCAAGCTCTATGTCGCCCATGCGTGAGCCTTGCGCAGCGAAATAGGCGTAGGTCGCCTGAAGTGCGATCGAGCGTATCATCAGGTCCCGGCTGAGCCCGAACATGCGTTTCAGCGCCACGCGCTGAAAAAGCTCGCCAAGACGCACGCGGTCTACGATCTGGCCGAGACCGCCGTAATGCCCCAACATCAGCATCAGGCCAATGATGCTGGCGCCGATCTGTCCGAGAACGGTGCCGAGTGCCGCCCCCTCAACACCAAGACCCAGCCCCTGCACCAGAACGATGCTGCCGGCGATGTTGATACCGTGAATGATGAACTGAAGGATCATTCCGGTTGTCGCTTCGGCCCGACCGTAAAACCAGCCAAGCAGCGCGAAGTTAATGAGCGAGAATGGCGCACCCCATACTCTGATGTAGAAATAGTCCGCCAGGGCCTCACGCACGCCGTCACCGGGAGCGAGCAGCCAACCCGACAGCATCAGCAGCGGTACCGCCAAGACGATCATGCCAATGCCGATCAGGCCGCCGACCAGCAGCGCACGCACCGCATGCAGCAACCCGTCCGCCGGATCACGCGCGCCAATCGCCTGCGCGGTCAGCCCTGCAGTTCCGATCCGCAGAAAATAGGCGAGCGACAAAATGATGTTGAACACCAGCGCCCCGAGCACCACGCCACCCAGCAAGCTGGCATCGCCGAGCCGGCCGATCACCGTCATGTCTACGAGCCCGGCCAGTGGTTCGGTGATGAAAGCGATGCAGGCGGGTAGAGCAATACGCCAGACATCCGCATGCCGCACCCGGAAGGGATATTGCGGCCGCATGGCCTCCGCGACTGCACTCACAATGCTTAACTCTCGGTGATAAGGCTGATGATCAGATCGGCGCGGGAGCGGTGTTCGCGCACCAGATCGTAGTTGGGCAGGTCGTTTCGGTTGATATGCGCGCGGTTACGCTCGTCCGTGAACAGGCCGTGCTCGGCATGCCTATGCATCAGGCGCTGTTCCACCTTGTCCCAGGGAACATCGAGATACACAGCATAATCAAGCAAAGGCTTGATGCCCGAAAACGGTGGATCCGGTAGCAGCAGGTAATTGCCCTCGACAATCACGATGCGCACCTCAGGCGGCACCGCGAACGCGTCGTCGACGACGTCCTCGATCTCTCGGCTGTAACCCGGCACCTTCACGGGATCGCGGGCAGCCTTGAGGTGGGCGAGAAAATTGTAGAACGCTTCGCCCTCGAACGTGTGTGGAGCGCCTTTGCGCTCGGTATGTCCACGCTCTTCGAGAATGGCGTGACGAACGTGAAAGCCATCCATCGGCACCATTGCCGCCTGGCCGGGATGCAGCGCATTCAGCATTGTTTGCAACCCGCCCGCCATCGTGGACTTGCCAACACCCGGACCACCAGCGATCCCGATCATCACCCGCCCGTCCATCTCGGAGGCGAGCTGCATGATATGAGCGACAAGACGCGACAGCGCCTGTTCCGGCGTCAGAGCAACCTCATTCATTTGCGCGACATCGTCAGGCGCATGAAGATCCAGATCGGGATGACCAGCGCTGCGCCGGTCAGCAAATAGGTGCCGATGGTGCGGATCAGCCCGCCGCTGTCGCGGATGGTCTCGGCGATGAACTCCGCAGCACCGCGGAAGACCGATTCGGCATCGAGGCCAAGCATGGTCAGCACAAAGCCGACAAGGACCGAGACCACAGCGAGGCGGACGCAAACGCTCAGCGGATTGCCGCCGAAAACACGTTCGAGCGTGCTCGGGCGGCGCCGTTCAATTCTCGCCTCATCCTGCATCAATCGTCCTCCGTGCCAGCTTTGGTGTTGCTGCACAATCATATAGGCTTTCACCTCGATATCCTAAGGGCCCCGCCACTCTTTTGAACACCGAGATTGATCCAGTCATCGCCGAATGGTTTGCCGCACGCAAGTGGCAGCCGCGGCAGCACCAGCGCGATGTGCTCGCGAGTTGGCAGGCCGGCGCCTCAGCTTTGCTGATCGCGCCGACCGGCGCAGGCAAGACCATGGCGGGCTTTCTGCCGACGCTCGATGATCTGGCGCGGAACTCCCATCAAGGTCTCCACACACTCTACATCTCCCCGCTGAAGGCGCTGGCGGTCGATGTCGCGCGCAATCTCACAACGCCGATTACCGAGATGGGCCTCAAGATCAAGGTGGAGACGAGAACCGGCGACACGCCCTCCAGCCGCCGGCAGCGTCAACGTTTTGATCCACCGCATGTCCTGCTGACCACCCCGGAACAGATCGCCTTGCTGCTCAGCCACCCGGATGCGGCACGTCTCTTCGGCTCGCTCAAGCGCATCGTTCTCGATGAGCTGCATGCCCTCGTCACCTCAAAGCGTGGCGAGCTTCTGGCGCTGGCGATCGCGCGGCTCGCGACCATGGCGCCCCAGATGCGGCTGACCGCGCTGAGCGCTACGGTCGCCCAGCCGGAAACCCTGCGTGACTGGATCGCCCGTCCTGTCCCCAACGGGCCGACACATCTTATAAAGGCGGATGGCGGGGCGCCTCCGGAACTCAGCATTCTGAAATCCGACGACCGCGTTCCATGGGCCGGACATTCCTCGTCATATGCGGTGGGCCAGCTCTACGAGACAATCCGCCAACACAAGACGACGCTTTTGTTCGTCAACACGCGCTCCCAGGCGGAGATGCTGTTCCAGGGGCTATGGAGCGTCAACGATGAGATGCTGCCGATCGCCCTCCATCACGGCTCCTTGTCAGTCGAGCAACGCCGCAAGGTCGAAAGCGCAATGGTCGGTGGCGCGCTACGGGCCGTCGTGTGCACTTCGACACTCGACCTCGGGATCGATTGGGGCGATGTCGATCTCGTCGTGCAGGTGGGTGCGCCGAAAGGGTCGTCACGCATGCTGCAGCGCATCGGTCGCGCGAACCACCGGCTCGACGAACCTTCGCGCGCCATATTGGTCCCCTCCAATCGCTTCGAGGTGCTTGAATGCGAGGCAGCAGTGGATGCCGTCTCGGCAAACCATCAGGATAGTGAGACGCCCACCGAAGGCGGGCTCGATGTATTGGCGCAGCACGTTCTGGGCTGCGCTTGTGCAGCACCGTTCGATCCGGAGGAGCTTTACGCCGAAATTATCCGAGCCTGGCCATACAGGAATCTGTCGCGACCTCAGTTCGAGCGGGTGCTCGATTTCGTTGCCACCGGTGGGTACGCGCTGCGCGCCTATGAACGCTACGCTCGGTTGAAGCGCACCGAGGAGGGGCTGTGGCGCATCGCCAACCCGCAAGTTGCCCAGCAATACCGGCTTAACGTCGGCACCATCATCGAAGAACCGATGGTCAAGGTGCGGCTCGTCAGGGGGCGGGGCTTCCGCAAGGGACGCACCACCGGACCGATCGCGCGCGGCGGTCGCGTACTCGGAGAGATGGAAGAGTATTTCTTCACGACGATCGTGCCAGGTGACACCTTCATGTTCGGCGGCGAGGTCGTCGCCTTCGAGGGCATGCACGAGAACGAGGCGTTCGTCAGCAGAGCGCAGGCTGCAGATCCCAAAATCCCGTCCTATATGGGCGGCAGGTTCCCGCTTTCGACCTATCTCGCCGAAAGGGTGCGGGCGATCCTCGCAGATCCGATGAATTGGTCGCACCTGCCGGATCAGACAGCGGACTGGTTGCGCCTGCAGCACGATGTCTCGGTACTGCCGGGCGCGGACAGCCTTCTCGTCGAGACCTTTCCACGTGGCAACCAGCACTACCTCGTATGCTACCCGTTCGAAGGCCGCCTCGCACACCAGACCCTCGGCATGCTCCTCACCCGGCGTCTCGAACGTTCCCGGGCGCGGCCCCTGGGGTTTGTAGCCTCGGAATATGCACTGGCGATATGGGGACTGGCCGATCTTTCCGGCTTGATCCGCACCGGCAGGCTATCGCTCGACGAGTTGTTTTCCGAAGACATGCTTGGCGATGACCTCGAAGCATGGCTCGATGAGTCGGCGCTGATGAAGCGCACCTTCCGAAATTGCGCGATCATTTCGGGCCTGATCGAGCGGCGGCATCCGGGCAAGGAAAAAACCGGCCGGCAGGTGACGATGTCGGCGGACATCATCTATGACGTCCTTTATCAGCACGAGCCAGACCATATCCTCATTCAGGCGACGCGGCACGACGCAGCGCGGGGACTGCTCGACATCGAACGCCTCGGCCAGTGCCTGCGGCGCATTCGCCAGCATGTGATCCACAAGCCACTGGACCGAATCTCGCCGCTTGCGGTACCGGTCATGCTCGATATCGGCAAGGAGCCGATCTTCGGCGAAGCGCGCGAGTCCGCGATGGCCGAAGCTGCAGATGAACTGATCCGCGAGGCAATGGGCCGCCAGTGACCGTTTCCGCCGTACCCATCCAAGGCGATGCGCATGCGATAGCATTTTCCGGTGAGCGATTCGTGGCGCAGCCATCCGGCGCGCTGTACTGGCCGTCTCGCAACGCGCTGCTGGTAGCCGATCTTCACTTCGAGAAGATGTCGTCCTTCGCGCGCCATGGCCAGATGCTGCCGCCTTACGATACAGGCATGACACTGAACCGGCTGACACGCGACGTCGACAGCACCGGCGCGCAATTGCTGATCGCGCTGGGCGATAGCTTTCATCGCAACGAAGGCGTGGGCACGCTTCAGGATGTTGATCGGGCTAGACTTGATGCGCTTACGGATCGGCTTGAGTGGATCTGGCTGTCTGGCAATCACGATCCGGCTCCACACAAGCTGGCGGGCCGCTGTCTGCCCTATCTCGAGCTAGATGGGCTGTGGCTTACGCACGAACCACGACGTGGCCGCCCTGGCCTCGTTGCCGGGCATCTGCACCCTGCCGCACGCGTCCTGATAGGCGGGCGTAGCCAACGTCGCCCTTGCTTTGTTCACGATCAGCACTTGATGGTGATGCCGGCTTATGGCGCCTCGACGGGCACTCTCAACATCCTGTCCGCAGCGTTTGAAGGCCTGCTTGACCGTACGCGTCTGGCGGTCGCCATGCTGGGCCGCGAGCGCGTTTATCCGGTTCACCCAGGGCGCCTGGTCGACGGCTGATCAACGCTTGAAGATCACGCCGCCGAGCCAGCCGGTAAACACCGCCAGCACGACGCAGGCAATGCCGTAAAACAGCGGCTGGTTGGAGGCACTCGTCGCCAGGTAGCGCTCAAAGCCGGTCTTGCGCACTGAAAAGCTCTCGGCGCGGCGCGCGACGATTTCCCCGTCCTTGAAGACGTAGGTCTGCGCCAGGTAGACGCCGGGAACGGCGTCGCTGGAAAGGCTCATCTCGGCGGTATAGGCGGTGTTCGAGAGGAACTGAACGCCTTGCTCGTTGAGTTCGAAGAACCCGCGCTCGGTCATCAGCCGCACCAGTTCTGTGCCAAAGATCGAGGATTTCCACCAACCGGCCTCGTCCGAAATGTCCGGCTGGGCCTCTGGCAGGATGCCTTCGACGGCAAGGGTCGTTGCGCTTGTCACGTCAAGCAGCGCGTCGCTTGAAAGCACCTTGAAAAAGCTCGGAAAGTCCTCGTAGGTCACCTGCTCGGTGTTCAGCCATATGCCGAACTGACGCGACATCCTTCGCGCGGCCCGGTCGGTGCTCGGGCCGGTGACGGCGATGACGACGTTATAGGGGCCGGTGACATAAGGCTGTTCGGAGCCGGCATCCGGCTCGATGTTGCCGAAAAACGTTATGCGCTCGCCATCATAGCTCGACGTGATCTCGATGAGATCGTCCGAGAGCTGGCTGACGAGCCGCTCCGCCTGAACGCCCGCAGTGAACAGCGTCCAGCCCAGGACGGCAACGAGAAGGCGCCACGCGTTCATCGCGCACCTGCCGGCGTCAAGACGGCCATCGAGTAGATGTCATCCGGCGTCAGCACCAGCGACAGGCCGAAGCGGATTGCGACAGCCAGCACCAGTAACGCCAGAAGCGCCCGTAGCTGGTCTCCGCGGAGGTACTTGTTCGCCGATGCGCCAAACTGTGCTCCGGCGACGCCGCCGACCATCAGGCAGAACGCCAGCAGGATGTCGACGCTCTGGCTCTGCACCGCATGCAGAATGGTCGTGGCGGCCATCATTGCCACCACCTGCAAGAGCGATGTGCCGATGACAACGTTACCAGGCACCCGAAGCAGGTAGACTAGGGCTGGCACCATGATGAAGCCGCCGCCAACGCCTAGCAGCGAGCCGAGAAAGCCGATGATGACGCCAATGCCGAGCACCGGCAGCACGCTGATATAGAGCCGTGATTTTTTAAAGCGGACGCGCCAGGGCAGGCCGTGCATCCAGTTGTGCTGCTGCGCGCGCCGCCCCCGGACAACGACGCCAGAGCGGCTGCGCAATAGCGACTGGACGGATTCGATCAGCATCATCGTGCCAACGGATCCGAGAAGCACCAAAAAGCCCAATGCGATGAACAGGTCGAGCTGACCCGCTGCCCGCAACAGCGAGAACGTGGCAACACCACCGAACGCCCCGATGATGCCGGACACCACGAGATAAAGCGCCAGATGCAGATCGACGCCACCGCGTTTGTAGTGACTAAGGGCGCCTGACGTCGAAGACGCCACAACCTGGCCGGTCACGGATGCCACGGCGACAGAAGAGGGGACCCCGGAAAAGATCAGCAACGGCGTGAGCAGAAAGCCGCCGCCGACGCCGAACAGGCCCGACAGAAACCCGACCGCGCCTCCGATTCCGACGAGGAAAAAGAGGTTCACGGACAGCTCGGCAATGGGCAGATAGATCTGCAAGGCCCTGATCCGGATATGGCCCACCCCACTTGACCCGGGGCCAAGAGGATGTGCCTGAAGACAATAGCGTTTCGCCTCCGCGCCCGTTGACGGGGAGGAGGCGAAGGGGTGTTCGTATGCTTAGGGACTTACGGGTCCCTATGGTCCGTGTCAAACCATCTGTAGCGGCATGGTGAAACATGCCGCAACGATGGCCTGCTAGACCGGCTGGCTGCCAAGAACGGCAAGCAACCGAGGGTTCACCGAACCACTGGTGCTCATGCCCGCGTCGGCCTCGAAAGCGCTGATCGCCTCGCGAGTTTGCGGACCCATCAGGCCATCAGGCCGACCGGCTTCATAGCCGAGCTTGTTGAGCGCTGCCTGTACCTTGCCGATGACATCGGCATTGACGATGGTGTCGCCCGGGTCAAAGCTTTTGCTCCAGGTGCCGATCGGCGCGAAATTCGCGGCGATATCGATTGGCTCCGGCTCGAAGCCGGCAACCTCGGCGCCAATCTGCGCAACAGCTTCGGCGCCAAGTGAGCGGGCGATGTCATCGCGCGCCTGCGCCGCATCCGGATCGCCATTGGCGGCAGCGATCGAGAACCATTTGTAGGAGGTTTCGAGGTTCTGCTCGACCCCAAGGCCTCGTGCATAAAGCATGCCGAGGTTGAACTGGCTGTCGGTCATGCCTTGGCGGGCAGCCCGCTCGAACCAGGTCGCGGCCGAATCGAAATCCTGCTCGCCCAGTTCGCCCCCCGCATATACCGCCGCAAGGTTGTGCATCGCCATGCGGTTGCCGGCCTCTGCGGCGCGCTGGTACCACAGCTTGGCAACGGTGAGGTCGGGTTCGACGCCGTTTCCGGTCTCGTAAAGATTGCCGAGCCGGTACTGCGCCGGCACGAAACCCTGCGCTGCAGAGCGCTCGTACCAGGTCGCGGCGGCAGCATAGTCCTGCTGCACGGCTTGGCCTTCGGTATAGATCGCCGCCACTTCGAACTGTGCGCGCGCATCCCCCTGTGCTGCGGCCTGCCGCATCACGTCAGGGCCGATCGGCTCCGGCGGCAGATCGAACTCGACCGGGCTGGTGGCTTCCGGAATGGCGCTTGTGGTGATGCCGTCTTCCTCAACCGGGGTCGCCGGGAAAGAGCCTGCTGGCTGGAGGCCCGCCGAAACGTCCGCCAGATCAGTACCCGCCGGCAGTTCCGGCAGGACCTGCTGGCTTTCAAGCGCGGGGCGTTCGAACCGCGAGGCAGTCTCGAGACTCTGCGGTCCGATCACCAGGTTATCGGCACTACCGCTGGACGTCGGTGGGCTGAAAGCTGCCGTATCATCGGGCGCGGTCAGTGTCGAAACGTCCGTTGCGTCATTGTTGGCCGGCGCGGGTTCATCGAGCGCTGGTGCCTCGGTCGTGGTCGCCGGTGCTGTGGCGGCTGGAGCAGTCGGTGCGCCGGCTTCCGGCGTCATGCGCTGCATTGCAAGGTTGAGGGCGAGCGCAGACACGGCCACAAGCGCTGCCGCAAGCAGAAGCGGGCGGCGATGCTTGGTCAGAAAGCCCGGTTCAGCCGCGTCTTCGTCATGCGCCTCTTCATGAGGCTTGGCTGCGTTAGGCTCTTGAGACTTGTCTGAAGCTGGCTCGGCCTTCTTGCCGCGCTTGAACAGGCCGCGGCGCGATGGCGCTGGCTCGTCCTGCGCTTCTGCTGGCGCCGGAGCGCTTTCGGGGGCAGGCTGCTGGTCCGAGCCGGGGCGGACACGCGCCAGGGCGCGTCCGATTACGCTGTTCGCGTTGGCATCGGCACTGGCCTGCTTGCTGCGTTGCGCTTTGCGAGCGGCAGCAATGAATGTGCTTTGCGATGTTGCCGGTGCAGACTGCGTCGCAGCAGCGGGCGCGCTTGAGGGTACAACAAACGGGTCTTCGCCGTCATCGAGCCCGAGACTGGAGACAGGGCGCGGCGGACGTTCAACTGATGTCGGGTCGAATTGCGGGCGCTCTTTCTCTGCCGCGCTCTCGGTCTGTGCGGCAGTCGGAACCGCAGGCAGGGGTTCGCGAGGGGCTGCGGGGGGCGCAGGCTCGGGCGAACGGGCCGGGGAAAAGCTTAAGTCGACGAGAGGCGTGTCTTCGTCCGGACTGCTGGGCATCCGGTCGTCTTCATCGTCCACAATGCGGCTGCTTGTGTCCGTTTCCTCGCGATCCTGAGCGAGAGCGGCAAACATGGCTTCGAGATCGCGAGTATCGTCTTTCGCCGAGATATCCTCAACCTGAGCTGCGGCCGCTTTATCGAGTTGATCATCACCAGGCTGATCGTCGTCCCGCTGCAGATCCGGCTCGACTCCAGCCGTTGGTATGTCCGAATATATGGTGTGCTCAGATGCCTCGTCGATAGGCGCTTGGGCGGCTGCCGGCTTACTCGGCGCTGCTTCCGAACGACGCCGCAACGTCTCCTCGAGACGAGCCAGTCGTTCCGCCGTCTCCCGTCCTGCCGTGTCGAGGCGCGTGACAAGCCGCTGCTCCATCTCGTCCATTGCAGCGGTGTCTGGCACATGCCGCTCTTCGACAACCGGCAATGATTTGCCGACTGCCTCTGATGTCCTCAGTGCCACGAGATCTGCCAGAGCATCCTGATCGAAGTTCAGCGCGGACGCTGCCGCCGATGTGTCGGGCCGTTCTTCGGCGCGCTGCGACATGTCGGACAGGCGCCGTTCGATGCGGGTCAAAACCTCGTCGTCGTGGCTGGCCCTGCTGGCCTTTTGTACAGCTTGCGACGTGCGCTCTGCAACGAGATCGGCAAGCGCGGAATAGTCGGGAGCGCTTGCCTCGGCAGTGTCGGCGTAGAGCCGCGAAAGTGTACCCAGCTGCGCGCCGGTCTCGTCCATGCGCGCCATGAGGTCGCTGAGCTGTGCTTCGATACGCCGGATCCCACCGTCGTCGCGTCCATCGGCGAGGTGTTCGCCGATTGCGCCCAACTGTTCTTCGATCCGCTCGAAGCGTGGCTCGAGAGTACGCGCAATACTGCCCCTTAATGCGGCCAGATCTTCACGCAGTTCGCCAAGATCGGCGTTTCCACCGGACAGCCCGGCAACATCCTGCTGCAGCAGATCGAACCGCGCCATGATTTCATCGGGCTGGAGCTGCTGATCCTGCATCATGCCGGTGAGCGCTGACATTTCGCCGGTCAGGCGGTCGAGATCCCCCTGCGACAGGCCGACATTACGTTCAATGGCATCGATGCGGTCATAGACGCTACGCATGCCGGACTCTATGTCGCGCATCAACGCGCCCTGATCCGGGGATTCGGCCGCGCGCTCCTCGCGTGCCACTTCCCGCTGCATCTGCTGCATCTGCAGTTCTGCAAGCTTGTCGATCGTCGCGGAGACTTCGTCCAGCCGCCGATTCAACATCTCAAGGTCGGCGCCCGATTGCGTCTGCACCATGTCGGTCAAAGCGCCGATCTGCATCTCGAGACGCTTGACCTGCCCTGTCTCGCCGACAGCGCCGGCCAACAGTTCGACAACCTGAGCAAGCTGTTCAACCTGCCCGCCCACATCGCGCAGTTGCGCAGAGTCGCCACTGCGGGTCTTGATCTCGCCCTCAAGCCGTTCGAGACGCTTGCCGATCCCGCTGACCAGACCGGTCAGTTCGACAAGCTGTGCGCCGTTGACGCTGCTCACCCTTGCGGCAGCGGGTTGCGGCCCCTGGCGGCTGCGGATCTGCGCGATCGCACTATGCAGGTCGTCATCGCGTTCCGTGCGTTCATCACGATCGTTGAAGCGATCGACGGCGCGCTTGACCGACTGCAGTGCTTCGCGCTTGCGGTTGCCGGGCTCAGTTGAGACCACCTGCTCGCGCAGGTCTCGGACCCGGCGTGCAAGCCCATCATACTCTCGATCATCGCTACCGGTCTCGTTCCCGTAGCGTCCCTCGACCTTGTCGAGCAGAGCAACAAGTTCTCCGCGCAGGGCTTGCCATTCGCTGGCATAGGCGTCGGATGCTGTCGAGGCGGAATAGGCGCGGGCCATGGGCGTCCCAATCGCTGGTGTTCAGGCGCCCAGGCGATTCGGGTGCCGAGGGCTCAAGCTTTACTGTTGAGAAAACATGGTAAAGAACCGGTTAAACCCTGTCGCAATGTGCAAAAATCGCTTCATCTGATTCCAGCTGCATTACAGCGGGCTTTTCATTGGGACCGGGCGGGCATACTCAGGGATGATCAGGAACAGGAGTTGAGCATTGACGCGCCGCCGCATCATCATTGTCGATGATCACCCGCTGTTCCGTTCGGCTCTTCATCACACACTGGCCGGCGGCGACACGGCGATGACGGTAGACGAGGCCGAGGATCTGAAGAGTCTGGCGAAAGCGCTGGATGCTGATCGTGATTGCGACCTCGTGCTCCTTGATCTCAACATGCCCGGCGCTCGCGGATTTTCGGGACTATTGCTGTTGCGGGCGCAGTATCCCGACATCCCGGTGATGATCATTTCAGCGGTAGAGGACACAACCGTGGTCAGGCGCGCCTTCGAACTCGGTGCGATCGGCTATTTGCACAAATCCGTCGGGCCAACTCAGATACGCCGCGCCATCGAAACCGTGCTTGCCGGCGAGGTATTCGTTCCGGACGACGTGCAGCTCGAAGTGGCGGACGACCAGACCGATCTCATGCGTCGCCTCTCAACACTGACACCGCAGCAGGTGCGCGTGCTGATGATGCTGTCGGATGGGCTGATGAACAAACAGATCGCCTATGAACTCTCGATTACCGAGGCGACGGTGAAGGCGCATGTATCGGCAATCCTGCAAAAGCTCGATGTCGACAGCCGTACGCAGGCCGTCATCGCCGCATCGAGGATCGAGGAGGGCGAGTTCGAAGCCGCCTTCTCATCCGGCCGCGCGAGCTGAAACTCAGCCTTGCGGGCGCCGCAAGACTCCGCGCCGGCTCTGATTGGCCAGCGTCGTGATGGTGGCCCGTAACGCAGCGGGTTTCACTGGTTTCATGATAACCGGGATGCCGCGATCTTCGGCAAGCGCCCGCACCGAAGGGCTACGGTCCGCGGTGACGAGAGCCGCAGGCAGGTGCCCGCCGAGATTGTGGCGCAGCCATTCGATGGCATCTAGGCCGGACGTCTGCTCGAGGTGATAATCCATCAGGACGAGATCCGGATACCAGCCCTCCAGCATCGATTCGCGGTCGATCTGCTTTAGCGACAGTGCGCAGCGCACGTCGCATCCCCAGTGACCCAGAAGCCCCTGCATCGCCTCAAGAATAAGCGGCTCGTTGTCAACGCAGAGGACCCGTAGATTGAGCACGCCGGCGTGAGAATCCGGCAGGGTCTCGGGAGGCTCGGCAGGCGAGGGACGTCGACGTGCAGCAGGCAGAATAAGCGAGAATCTTGATCCGCGAGCCTCAGCGCTGTCGAGCTCAAGTGAAAGACCGAGTGTTGCGACGAGGCGCTGAACGATCGACAGTCCAAGCCCGAGCCCTTGGGCCATGCGCGCGCCCTGTTCCAGACGCGAGAATTCGGCAAAGAGCAGCTTGTGCTGGTCTCGACTGAACCCGATTCCGGTATCGATGATGTCGAGCCTCAGCCGATTGCCGCGCCGCCTTACGCCGATCAGCACCCTGCCGCCGGGCCTTGTGTATTTCAGCGCGTTGGAGACGAGATTCTGCACGATCCGCCCGAGAAGCGCCCGGTCTGCCACCACGGTTTCCGAACACTTCAGGATGCGCAGGCATACATCGCGCTCCCTGGCCATCGGCCTGAATTCGACTTCGATCTTGCGCAGCAAGTCGCTGAGGGGGAAGCTTTTGGGGGAGGGACGCACAGCCCCGCTGTCGATCCGCGAGATATCAAGCAGGACCGACATAATCTCCTCGACCGCCGACAACGACGCTTCGATGGAATCCGCCAGTTCGGCAACACCTGTATTTTTCGCGCGCTCGATAAGGGTGGAGGTGTAGAGCCGCGCCGCGTTAAGGGGCTGCAAAAGGTCGTGGCTGGCTGCGGCCAGAAATCTGGTCTTGTCGAGATTGGCAGCATCGGCCTTCGCCCGCGCCGCCTCGAGCTCGGTGTTAGCCCGCGTCAATGCAGCTGTCCGTTCCTTGACGCGTCGTTCGAGTGTCTGGTTGACGCGCGCCAGTTCCCTCTCGGTTTCGAGGCGGGAGGTGACATCAGTGAGGCTGATGACTAGCCCCCCGTTGGCGAGCCGGCTGGAGTGAAACTCAAGCGCTTTTCCTTTGTTGTCGGAACGCCGGGTAATGGTTTGCGGTGCAGCGGTAATCGACGCAATTCTGTCGGCGGCGAGCTGCTCGACGGCGCCTTCGCCGTAATCCCCTCGATCCGCTAGAAACAGAGCGATGTCGTGTAGCCTCGCACCCGGCTGGTGAAGGTCCGCTGGCAGCCCCAAGAGGTCTATATAGCGCTGATTGCAAAAGGTCATGCTCAGCGAGTCGTCGAACACCGCCACCCCCTGAGGCATACTGGCCAGCGCCAGGGCAAGACAACTATCGCTCACCTTCCAGCTCATATGTGCCGAGGACCGTGCGACGGAGAGATCAAAAAACAATAACCTGCGTTAAAATTTGCTGGCATAGTGCTCTGCGCTGCAAGCCAGCAGCAAGGTGATCTGAGGCAGGAGAAGTCAGTGGCCAGTGTGTTCAAGGAATTCCGGGATTTTGCCGTCAAGGGCAATATGATTGATCTGGCCGTCGGCGTGATCATCGGATCCTCCTTCGGAGCGATCGTCTCGTCGATCGTCGATGACCTGTTCATGCCGCTGATCGGCCTCATCCTGGGAGGCGTCGATTTCTCCAACCTTTTCATTGTCCTCTCAAATCCTGAAAACATCGCGGTTCCCTCGCTGGTGGCCGCACAGGAAGCTGGCATCCCGACCCTCAACATCGGCCTGTTCATCAATGCAGTCGTCAAGTTCCTGATCATTGCTGCCGTACTCTTTATCTTCGTCAAGGGCATCAACTCTCTGAAGCGCCAGGCGGCTCAGGATCCTTCCCCTGCCGCTCCCTCAAAGCAGGAAGTGCTGTTGACCGAGATCCGCGATGCGCTTCGCGCCGGCCGCACGACAGATAGCATTCAAAACCCGCCACCAAACGCTTGACCAGAAACGATTAGGCTTTTATACCTAAGCATAGATATCGGTAGGTAGTACTTCCTACATAGTTTTACTGACGTAAGCGTGTTCACCTACGCTACTATCGGGTCGCCGCAATATCGGCCCAGCGTGCTGGACAAAGAATGTATTGCCGGGTTGGAGGGCTGAACCATTGGGCGTGGTTCGGGCAACAGGTAAACCAATGAATGATGAAGCATATTATCAGAGTTATCTGAACAGAGATCGTTTGATCCATATTGTAGACCCGGATCCCACGGTCTGTGAATCTCTCAGCGTCCTCTTCCGGTTAGAGGGCTTTCAAACAAGCTTCTCTCATGAGCTTGGTCAGTTCTTTTCCTGCAGCGAACGGCGATGCCCTGACGCTGTCGTGACCAATCTGCGGCTTGGGGCGGATAGCGGGTTGGCCGTCCTGGAACGCATCAAGCAGCGGTGCCCAGGGGTGCCGGTGTTCGTGATCACCGAGGCCCCTATGGTGCGTGAGGCGGTGCAGGCCATAAAGGCAGGCGCTGCAGATGTGATTGCCAAGCCGATCGACAACGAGCATTTGCTGTCATCCGTTCTCGAGGCCCTCCGGCTACGGGCGCAGAACGGCCACGATCAGCAGCAGGGGAATTTCCGGCCGGTCGGGTCTCGCGGGTTCAGCCAGCTGACCCCGCGTGAGCGCGAAGTTCTGCAATTGATAGCGAACGGTCAATCCAACAAGGAAGCCGGCCGTGAACTCGGAATCTCACCGCGCACCATCGAGGTGCACCGCGCGCGCGTCATGGAAAAGCTCGGCGCCAAGAACACTGCCGATCTCATGCGGATTGTTCTGACGACTTGAGTTGGAGTGCAGGATGCCGGACATCGACGCCGGGACTGCCCTGCTACCAGAAGACTGCCAGTCTGCGGTCTCGCGTCTGCTTCGCGGGCTGGATTTCCATTTGCCCGGGCAATGCGTCGGCTTTCTCATTGTCGGATCCATTGCTTTGGGAGACTACCAGCCAGGACGGAGTGATATTGACTTTGTCGCGGTGTGCAACGCGATCCTAGAGCTGGACGCCATCGCCGCCGTCCATGCCGAGCTGGTTGCTGAGCAGCCGTCGCCAGGAGTAGACGGCATATACGTTACCGCAAAGGAGCTGGCGCAATACCCGAATGGGATCGGGATTTATGTGCAGGGTGCCCGGGTTTTCTCACAAAGCGGCTCGGAGCGGCATGCGCCCAGTTGGATGATCTTGAAAGACCACGGCCTCGCCGTGCGCGGCCCGGGACCGGATCGCTATGGCATCCCTGTAGATCGTCGTGACGTGGTCGATTTCAGCCGGCAGAATTTAAAGACGTACTGGACAAACTGGGTCGACAAACGAGACCCCGGGACTTCGGGGCCCCTATCTGACGAGAACGTCAGCTGGGGTGTCCTCGGCATCTCGCGGCTTCACGCTGCAATCTGTGGCGATGGCTGCGTATCGAAATCTGCCGCAGGGCGCATCGCGTTAACGCGGTTCCCGGCGCATGCAGCGATACTGAACGAGGCACTGCTGCTCCGAGCGCACTGCCCCGGCGTCCGTTCAGCCTATGCCTCCCCGACTCTGCGCCACGAGGAGACTATGAGGTACATGCGGCAGGTGATCGAGGATGCTGCGCTCAGCCGCCGACCGTTGGCAGGGTAAGATCCCCGGACGTCAGCTTGCTCGCGGTGATCTCGGCACTGGCCTGTTCGCGCGGGATCTCGAGGCTCGCCCAGACGCTGACGAGAGCGTGTCGGAGTTCGAACACCATTTCGTCTGTGTGCAGCGGCGTCGGGGTGATCCGCAGCCGCTCCGTGCCCTTCGGCACGGTCGGATAATTGATCGGCTGAATATAGATGTTGTGCTTGTCCATCAGCATGTCGCTGGCGGCCTTGCACAAGCGAGCATCGCCCACCATGAGTGGCACGATGTGTGTAGGCGTGTCCATCACCGGAAGGCCGGCATCGGCAAGTATCGCCTTGGTGAGACGCGCTTGCCGCTTGTGCTGCTGCCGTTCGACGCTCGACTTCTTGAGATGCTCGATTGAGGCCCGTGCTGCGGCGCATAGGGCAGGGGGCAGGGCCGTTGTGAAGATGAACTCCGGCGCATAGGAGCGCACGGCATCAATGATGGCCTTATTGGCGGTAATATAGCCGCCCATCACACCGAACCCCTTTGCAAGGGTCCCTTCGATGATGTCGATGCGGTCCATCAGGCCTTCGCGCTCGCAGATGCCGCCGCCACGCTCGCCATACATGCCGACAGCGTGCACTTCGTCGATATAGGTCAGCGCGCCGAATTCCTCGGCCAGATCACAGATTTCGGCGATTGGCGCAATATCGCCATCCATCGAATAGACCGATTCAAAGCAGATGAGCTTCGGCCGCTTGCGATCGGTAGCTGCCAACAATTCTCGCAGATGCGCCACATCATTGTGCCGGAAGATATGCTTCTGCATGCCGGACTGGCGCACGCCCTGGATCATCGAGGCGTGATTCAACTGGTCGGAAAAGATCACGCAGTCCGGCATGAGGCGCGCAATGGTCGAGATTGCGGCCTCGTTCGAAACAAACCCTGATGTGAAAACCAGCGCGCCTTCCTTGCGGTGCAGATCGGCGAGCGAACGTTCAAGCTCGACAAGCGGTCGGTTCGTGCCCGAGATGTTGCGTGTGCCACCCGCGCCGACGCCAAGCCGCCCTGCGGTCTGCTGCATGGCGCTCACAACGCTGTCGTGCTGGCCCATGCCGAGATAATCGTTGGAGCACCAGATGGTGATCTCACGCGCATTGTCGGCGCTGTCGCGATAGAGGGCACGAGGAAACTTCCCGGCAATCCGCTCCAGATCAGCGAATACTCGGTAGCGCTTCTCCTGGCGAAGAGCATCCACCGCGTCCTCGAAAATACCGCGATAATCCATCAGTGTCTTGTCCTTCTCGGGTTGCGAGCGCTCGGCCAGTGGCGCTTATCAAACCCGTTTGCAAACAAGCAGCATTGACCTCGGTCAAACTTCTGCAAAAGCCCCCCGCAAATTCAGCGGGAGAATGCCTCGTACTTTAGAGTCATCCTAAGGTAGTTAACCTTCCGTGCCAATCACGTCGCTGCGACTTTTCGTCCGCCATAGCCTCACTCCGGCTTGCGATTAGGCTGGCTTGCGGCTTTCGGCATGCTTGCAGTATTGCTCGCGCGAAATGGGAGACCAGTGTGACCAACTACGCCAAATACCCGAGCCTTGCCGGACGGCCTGTGGTGATTTCCGGGGGCGCTTCCGGCATCGGTGCGTCGATCGTCCGCGCCTTCGCCGAACAGGGTGCTCTTGTCGGTTTCGTCGACATCGCGGAGGATGCTGGCGAAGCGCTTGCAAAAGAGCTCGCCGATTCCGGCCACACGGCGATGTTCGCCGCCTGCGACATCACTGACACGTCCAGCTACCAAAGTGCGATAGCCGAGTTCGCCGAGGCGCACGGCGATGCGGCGGTTTTGGTCAACAATGCTGCCCACGATCAGCGTCATGACTGGAGCGAGGTGACCCCGGAAATCTGGGATGAGCGGATGGCGGTCAATCTCAAGCACAGTTTTTTCGCGATCCAGGCCATTGCGCCCGCCATGCAGAAAGCCGGTCGCGGCTCGATCATCAATTTTGGCTCGATCAGCTGGATGATCATGTCGCCGCGCCTTCCAGTTTATGAGACCGCGAAGGCCGCAACCCACGGCCTGACCCGCGCCATGGCGCGCGAACTCGGTAAATCCGGCGTCCGGGTGAACATAGTCGTGCCCGGCTGGGTGATGACCGAGCGTCAAAAGACCTTATGGCTCGATGAAGCAGGGAAGCGGCAGATCGAAGAGACACAGGCGCTTGCAGGCTATGTCGAGCCAGACGATTGCGCGCGAATGGCTTTGTTTCTCGGCGCCGACGACAGTGCCATGATTTCGGCGCAACAATTTGTTGTCGATGGTGGCTGGGCAAGCGTATAGCGTTTGCCTTCATCCGCCGTTCATGTAGACGCCCGCACAAGCGACACGCCGCAGCCAAGTCTGCGCGCCCGATTTACTGCCAGAGGTTTCCCGATGAAGTCCAATCTGCTCGTAGCCACATGCGCAACGCTCGCGCTAGCCGCCTGCACCACCACGAATCCTTTCACCGGGGAAACGCAGGTTTCCAACATGACAGGCGGGGCGTTGATCGGCGCTGGTGGTGGCGCTGCCGCAGGTGCCATCGTTGGCGCGGCAACGGGGGGAGACCCACGGCTTGCCGCCTTGATTGGCGCAGGTATTGGTGGTTTGTCCGGCGCTGCGATCGGTGACTACATGGACGACCAGGAGGCCAAGCTGCGCGCACAGCTGCAGGGTACCGGCGTCTCCGTCACGCGTGTCGGACAGCAGATTGTCCTCAACATGCCGTCCAACATCACCTTCCAGACCGATCGTGCGGAAGTTCAGCCGCAATTCATGAATACGCTGGTCTCGGTTGCCCTTGTCCTGCGCGAATACAACCGCACCATAGTCGATGTGTATGGTCACACGGACTCGACCGGCAGCGATAATTACAATCTCGAACTGTCGCAGCGCCGCGCCGTATCGGTGGCGACTGTTCTCGCAAATCAGGGTGTGGATCAGCGGCGCTTTTATATTGAAGGCTTGGGCGAGACCCGCCCGATTGCCTCCAACGAGACCGAGAGCGGGCGCAGCCAGAACCGGCGCGTTGAAATCAAGCTCTCCCCGGTTCGTGGGTAGGCTCTTACTCGACGCTTTCGCTCACTGGGGCTGATGTTGGCGAGCCTGGCTCGACCGCAGTCCCCGGCGCATTGGTCATCGCTTGCATTGCGAACAGGATGACGACGACGACCGCTAACCCGATCAGCCCGTAGAGCCACCAGCTCGCCGGGCTGGTCGGTGTCGGCCCAGGATCTGCGTTATCCTGTGCCTTCAGCATCTCGTCGGTTGGCGTATCCGCCGTTTCCAGCGAGGGCTCGATATGCTCGTTCTTGGGTGGGTCCATAGACCCGTTTCCGGAGGTCTGGGTTGGCCTAGCCATTCTGTTTTCCTTCGAGATTCTCAAACGAGCCCGCGCCTTGCGCCATCTCGTTCTGGACTTCGGCCATAGCGGCGTCGATTTCGTCGATTGAGAACCCTAGCTCGGCCCCATCTTCGAGAACGCCTTGGCTTTGACCTTTAAGCGCGTGCAGCAAATCAAGCTTCTCGCGCGGAGTGAGCAGAGCATGATGGGCGATTTGCATCGGCATCAACGACTGTTCGGCCTGCTGATCGGGGGTATCTGCCAAGCTACCGCTCCGTGCTTTGTGGTCCACTATTGGCACCCGTTAATGATCCAAATGTTTCAAACCTGCGGCGGTTCCGGTCTTGCCGTGTCTTTGCCGATCCTGGGTTGAAAAACGGAACCCGGGTCGCGATGTGTCGCGTTTATCAGCACACGCAATTTCCTCTGAAAGGAGAGGCCAAATGGCGTATGCAACGGACACTGGAAAAAATCCTGACGTCGAAGAGAGCCATGATCTGATTGCCTCGGACAAGGTCGAGGGCACCAAGGTATTCGACCTGAACGGCGAGCATATCGGTCGCATAGAGCGCTTCCTCGTGGAAAAACGCTCGGGCAAGGCCTCTTACGCCGTTCTTAGCTTTGGTGGTTTCTTCGGGATCGGAGACGATCACTACCCTCTGCCCTGGTCTAAGCTGGACTATGACACAGAGCTTGGGGGCTATAGGGTGGATTTGAACAAGGAGCAGCTTGAGGGCGCTCCTCGGCACTCCCGAGATGAGGGAGCTACATACACCCCCGAATACGGACGGAGCGTGTATGACTACTACGGAGTCCCGCCTTACTGGATCTGAGGGCGAGACAAGCTCTGAAATGTGGCCGGCGCCGAGGGTGCCGGCTTTTTTTGCGGGCACCCGTAGAAACGAAAAAGGGCCGAGCGTGAAGCCCGGCCCCTGATCTTAGGCTAAATGCCGATTACATCGCGGCAGAGCGCGCGTCCTCGAGCCAACCATCGACTGCATCGCGGTTGTTCTCAATCCAGTCAGCAGCCTGGGCTTCGATATCGTCGTCACCCTCGTTCATGGCTGCATTCTGGGCGAAGATATCCGACAGCGGAACCTCAACAGCGTTCAGCAGCGTGCTGACGGCCGGGTTCTCTTCGAGGAACGCAGAATTCACCACCGGAACGATGTCATTGGCGACAAAGCCCATGCTGCACGGATCGGCAACACATGCCTCGATGCCTTCGGCAGCTTCGGGACTTTCAACGCCCTCGGTTTCCGGCACCTCGATCCACATCACATCCTCGCCCGGGATCAGCTCATTCACTGTCCAGTTCGGGGTCCAGGTGTAGAACAGGATGTGCTCGCCGGCATCGTAGGAGGCGATGGCATCGGCCATCGACGCGGAGTAGCCAGCCTTGATCGGGTTGATATGATCACGCAGATCATAATCATCCATGTGCTGCTCGATGGTCACTTCGCAGCCCCAGCCCGGAGGGCAGGCAACGAGATCGGCCAGGCCATCGCCATTCCGGTCAAAGGCTTCCTTGACCTCGTCACGCTTGAAGTCTTCAAGCGATTCGATGCCGAATTCTTCAACGGCGGCCATGTCGACGAGGTAGCCCTGCAGCGCGCCGCCGCGGGCAACGGCGCCGACCTGCTCTGCACCCTGATCGATAGTGTCCTGATATGTTGCGTGCAGCGGGAACCAGCCATTGACCCACAGGTCCATGTCACCCTGCGAAACGGCCTGATAGAAAGCCGGCGCGTCGAGCGTCGTGATCTGCGGCACGTCGTAGCCAAGCTCCTGAAGCAGCTGGCGATAGATTTCGGCGTGGAAGAAGCCGGTGTCCCAGGTGGCCTGAGCCATGTTCACCGTGGTGCCTTCACCCGGCATGTCCTGTGCAGCGGCAATGCCAATCGAGCTGGTGCTGATGAGCACGGCAGCGGCGAGGGTCGAAACGATCTTGTTGAGACGGAACATGATGCTTGTCTCCTTTCTTCGTTGTGGGAAGCGGACGGGCGTTTGGCCCGCCACGTTTGAAAACCGGGGCTCGCGCCCCGATCCTTGAGGCGGTTATCCCGCCTTCTTGGTCTCGCCGACGGTCGAGGAGCCGCGGCGGAAGAGGGATAGGAAAGTCTGGCGAAGCGACATCGTCGCCACTCCGTTGTCTTCACCCAAACCCTGGGTGATGCGATCGAGGACGATAGCGAGGATCACAATGCCCACGCCGCCGGCTGTGGCGCCGCCAACGTCGAGCCGTCCAAGGCCGGTATTGACCACGAGTCCAAGACCACCGGCGCCAATCAGAGCCGCAATCACCACCATCGACAGAGCCAGCATCAACGTTTGGTTGAGGCCCGCCATAATCGTGCGCAGCGCCAATGGAAACTGAACCTCCCACAGCATCTGCCAGGTGGTGGAACCGAACGCCTCGGCGGCTTCGATCAGGTCACCGCGAACGTTGCGGATGCCCAGATTGGTCAAACGGATGATCGGCGGCAACGCAAAGATGATTGTCGCGATGATGCCAGGTGCCATGCCGACGCCGAACAGCATGACGATCGGCACCAGATAAACGAATGACGGAACGGTCTGCATGACGTCGAGGATTGGCCGGACGATCTTCCACGCTCTGTCCCCACGCGCCACCAGGATGCCAATTGGCACACCAATGACTGTGCAGAACAGCACCGAGGTGATGATCATTGACAGCGTGGTCATGGTCTCGGGCCACAGCTCGATCATGTCGATGAAGAAGAAGCCGACAACGGTAAATATCGCCATGCCGCGACCGACATAACGCCATGCAAGCAGCGCAAAGACGGCAGTGGTAATCAGCATGGGCACGAAGGCGAAGAAGGCATCGAGTGCGTTCAGCACCCCGGTGATCGGCACCTGTATCGCGCGGAAGAACGGGCGGAAGTTCGGCACGAGAATATCGCGCACCAGAAAATTCACCCAATCGTCGAACGGTATGGTCAGTAAGTCAGCTGGACTCAAAACGGTCTCCTGAGCTGAAGGCGGCTTACGCAGCGCCTGGTTTTGTCGCGCCTGTTTCGTCCGGCGCGTTGGGGGGCTCTGGCGCGGCGCTTTCTTCGCCCGAAAGCTGTGCGAACACGGCCTCGGGCTCCACGACGCCCACGAGCTTGTTGTTTTCGTCGGTTACGGCGATGGGCAGTCCGGAACTGGCAGCGGCATAAAGCTCGTGCAACTGAGCATCACCATCTGCCGTCGGATACTCGGTAACCATCGCGTCTGCCAGATCCTGAGGCTGATCGCCTGCACCCGCCAGATCGCGATAGGTCACAACGCCTGCGACCTGGTCGCCGTCGACCACGTAAAGAGCGTTTCTGTTTAGCTCTTCCATCGAACGCATAGCATCCTGGGCCGTATCTTGGCCGAGCTTGACCGGCGCCGGTTCGTTAGAAACGTCGTCAGCAGTAAATACGCGCCCGCGGTCGATATCAGCGACGAATGCCGCGACATAATCGTCTGCCGGATTGGAAACGATCTCCTGCGCGGTTCCCACTTGAACGAACTGGCCGTCCTTCATGATGGCGATCTTGTCACCAAGGATCAGCGCCTCGTTGAGATCGTGAGTGATGAAGATGATGGTCTTCTTCAATTGACGCTGCAGAACGATCAGTTCGTCCTGCATTTCACGCCGGATAAGCGGATCGAGCGCGCCGAAAGGCTCGTCCATCAGCAGGATCTGGGGATCGGTCGCGAGACCGCGCGCCAGGCCGACGCGCTGCTGCATGCCGCCCGAGAGTTCTGAGGGAAAGCTGTCCGCATGGGCAGCGAGGCCAACCTGGCCCAAGGCCTTCACCGCTCGCTCACGGCGTTCCTTGGGATTGACGCCTTTGATTCTGAGCCCATAGCCCGCATTGTCTGCCACGGTCTTGTGCGGGAACAGCGCAAAGTGCTGGAAGACCATGGTGATCTTCTGCCGGCGAATTTCGCGCAGCTGCTCGGGTGTACAATTGGCAACGTCATCGTCGTCGATGAGGATGTGGCCTGATGTCGGGGGAATGAGCCCGTTGAGCATGCGCACCAACGTCGACTTGCCAGAACCCGAAAGCCCCATGACGACGAAGATTTCGCCTTCCTCAACGTCAAAGCTTGCGTCCTGCACGCCGACGGTGAGGCCGGTTTCCGAAAAGATCTGCTCTTTGCTCTCACCCTTTTCGAGGCGGGTAAGCGCCTCCTGGGGAGCGTCGCCGAACACCTTGTATACGTTTTGAACCCGTAACTTGGCCGTCATCAGCCCTCAATGCGTTGTTTCGCCGACACACAAATGCTTCGAGTGCGTATTACTTGCCAATCAAGACAAATAAGTAGACGCGCCGCCGGAATTTCTTTAAATCCGACGATGCCGCATCTGAAGCTAACGTGTGTTATCTCCTTGTGTAAGCGAGGCGCGGCCAATATTCAACCACAGATTTGCCATGAAGTGACTGTGGCACGTCTGGTTCGCTTGTTCCGCCGCCCTGAAATCATCTGAGGGACCTGCGGATTCGTGGGCGATTCAGCTATCAGCAGATGCTGGCTGCGCCGAGTAATTCTCCTAGTGCTCACCTTCTCGTGTGGCTTGTGAGAATCAGGTCGAGCGGTCAGCCTTGCACACTCAACCGGACCGGGAAGAACATTGGCTCTGAGACTTGTTGAATTGTGGGGACGGTTGGTCCACGGCGAGGAACTCCGCACGAAAGTTGCGGCGCTGCCCTATGCTATCGTTGACGGCCGCATCGCGTTTCTTCTTGTCACCTCTCGCCGGCGTGGCCGCTGGATCGTGCCGAAGGGCAACCTCATGGAAGGCCGCAGTTGGGCTGAAAGTGCCGCGATCGAAGCGTTCGAGGAGGCCGGTGTTGAGGGTGAGATCGGCAGCACGCCGATCGGCTCATACATGACCATCTCGAAGGGTCGACGCACGCAGGTGCACGTCTTCCCGCTGCTGGTCACGCATCAGCATGATAGCTGGGACGAGAAAGGTCAGCGTCATCGTCACTGGGTGCTGATGCCGGAGGCGCGTCGCCTGCTCGGCCAGCGCCAGCTGACCACTATCGTGTCACGCTATCACCGCAAGCTGAGTCAGAGCGCTATGAGCTCACGAATAGCGTCATGATGGCGTAGAGCATCGCGGCAAGGCTTGCTGCAAAAGGCAGCGTGATGACCCAGGCGGCAACGATCCCGACAACATGCTTTCGCCGCACAAGCCTGCGCCGTTCGCGGACCTGAAAATTCTCGAGTGCTTCGCGCGGCGTCGCATTGAGCTGATCGGTCTTGAGGAACAGCGTGTAGGGCTGGACAGCAGGATTGCGCACGCCCCGGTTCGAGGAATACTCGCGCAATAGACCGACACCGAACACCGCGCCGACAGCGATGTGTGTCGACGACACCGGAAGTCCGAGCGCCGAGGCGACAAGCACTGTCCCGGCCGCCGAAAGCGCGACGCAATAGGCGCGCAGTTCATTCATCCGCGTGATTTTCTCGCCGACGGTTCGGATCAACCGCGGGCCGAACAGCGACAGCCCGAGCGATATACCGACCGCGCCGATCAGCAGCACCCATATCGGCAGAGCGACGCTGGTGTCGGTAGTATCGGTGCCCGAGACAGCGGCAACGATGCCGGCGAGCGGGCCGACCGCGTTGGCAACATCATTGGCGCCGTGCGCGAACGAGAGAAGCGCCGTCGCAAAGATCAGCGGCAGGCGGAATAGCCGCGCGAGATCCCGTGGGCGATCGCCAAGTGCGACGACCGCCTGACGACGGATGAACGGTGCGGACAACACCCAGCCGAGGCCGGCGAAGCCGACGCCGAGCGCGAGGGTCACCATCGGCTGCGGGCTCCACAGACGCTTTAGCCCTTTGTTCGCAAGATACATCGCGAAGATGCCGCTCATCAGCGCAATGAGGATCGGCACCCAGCGGCCAGCGGCCACGACGCGATCGGCGCGGCGGAAGATCGCCCACTCGACGAACTGCAGCAGCGCCGCTGCAATCGCGCCACCGAGGAGTGGAGAAATTGCCCAACTGGCAGCAATCGTGCCGACTGTAGGCCAGGCAATGGCATTGATGCCGAGCGCCATCATGCCGGCTCCGAGAACGCCCCCCACAACCGAATGCGTGGTGGAGACGGGGGCGCCGAGAAAGGTTGCGAGGTGGATCCACATCGCTGAGGCCAGCGATGCCGACAACATAACCAGAATAAAGTCGAGCGCTGCGAGGTCCGCGCCCGGCACCAGCAGTCCGCTCGAAACGGTGCTGACCACGTCGCCGCCCGCCAGCAGCGCGCCGGCCGCCTCGCAAATGGCAGCGATGACAATGGCGCCGACCATGCTGATCGACTTGCCCCCAACTGCCGGGCCCATATTGTTGGCAACATCATTGGCCCCGACATTCAGCGCCATGTAGCCCGCAATCATGGCACCAAGCACGACAAGGTAGCTGGTGGGGCCCATCGGGGTTGCGAGAATGGCGACCGCGAACGCCGCCGCGAGAAAGACGAGAACAAGCCCGTATGGCGCGATGTGCCGGGACTGATCGTGCGTCGCGCTCTCAAGCCGCGTGAACTTCTTGAGGTCCTTGTCTAGAGCGGGCTTGGCCATGGTTCTCCTGAGATGTCGGCGGCCGCCTTATTGAGGCAACTGGCAGACAAACTCAAGCGCGCCCTCGATAGCTGCGGGGCCGACAAGACTTCTCCGCGCTAACCCGGCATAACCGCGTGATTGCGTGCAGCAGGCGCTGAACATGGGTGAAGAACTGGTGCTGCCGGTGAGGATTGAACTCACGGCCTCTCCCTTACCAAGGGAGTGCTCTACCACTGAGCTACGGCAGCATGCAGGTAATGCCCGGCAAGGGGTTGCCGACAACGGGCGCTCTACTGCCATAGGGGGCGGCTCGACGCAAGGGCAAAAACTGCGTATGACGCGGCCAATCTCTACCGACGGAAAGCAGTGCGTCTCGAATGACAGCTGGCAAGACTGAAAGCAAGACTGCCCGTGAGGAACGGCTCGCGGCCAAGCTGCGAGAAAACCTGAAGCGCCGCAAATCCCAGGCCCGAGCACGCGCTTCGCTGCAGGATACCGGCGCAAGCGAAACCACACCGTCTGACAGCAAGACTAAATAAACCATATTTTGTGACTCTGCGCTCACCGTGCAGGTGATGCGCCGGCGATTCGTCACGGAATGGCCGCGTTTGTCGCACACCAGACTGCACGCGCAGCAACTCAAGGATTTTCGATGGATCGCATTAGATTGGTCGGTGGACACTCGCTGAACGGAGATATCACGATCTCCGGGGCCAAGAACGCCGCGCTGCCGCTGATGATCGCTTCGCTGCTCACCGACGAGCCGCTTGTACTGCACAATGTACCGCGTCTTGCCGACGTCAAGCAGCTCGAGCGCATTCTCGAGAATCATGGTGTCGATATCGCGGTTCACGGGCGTCGTCGTGGCGAGGCAGAGGGTGTGGGTCAGCGGATGACCTTCCACGCCGCCGATATCGTCGATACCACTGCACCCTATGATCTTGTCTCCAAGATGCGCGCGAGCTTCTGGGTAATCGGCCCACTTCTGGCGCGCGAGCACAAGGCGCGGGTTTCGTTGCCTGGCGGCTGCGCCATCGGCACGCGTCCAGTCGACTTTTTCCTTTATGGGCTCAAGCAGCTTGGCGCCGAGATCGATATCGAAGACGGTTATGTTGTTGCGACCGCTCCCAAGGGCGGCCTCGTCGGTGGCCTTGTGCAGTTGCCGAAAGTCTCGGTTGGCGCCACACACACCATCATGATGGCAGCGACGCTCGCACGCGGCACAACGGTGATCGAAAACGCCGCCATGGAGCCCGAGATCGACAACGTCGCGCAATGCCTCAACCAGATGGGCGCGAAGATTGCCGGTATCGGCACACGCACCCTCACCATTGAAGGGGTCGAAAAGCTCAACGGCACCACGATCGAGGTCATTCCGGACCGCATCGAGACCGGAACGTTCGCCATGGCTGCGGCAATGACCGGTGGCGATGTGCTGCTGCGCGGCGCGCGTCCGGATCACCTGCAGGCAGCGCTCGATGTGCTTGTGGAAGCCGGCGCTGCCATCTCGACCGAAGAGCACGGCATTCGCGTCAAGCGCAACGGCAATGGGCTTATGCCGGTTGATGTCGAGATCGATCCTTTCCCCGGCTTCCCGACCGATTTGCAGGCACAGTTCATGGCGCTGATGACACGCTCGAACGGTACCTCGCATATTCGCGAGACGATCTTTGAGAACCGCTTCATGCATGTTGCCGAGCTTGCGCGCTTCGGTGCCGATATTGTCGTCGATGGTCAGATGGCGACAGTTCATGGCAAGTCGCAGCTGAAAGGCGCGCAGGTGATGGCAACGGATCTGCGCGCATCCGTGTCGCTGATCATTGCCGGGCTCGCTGCCAGCGGCGAGACCATCGTCAACCGCATCTATCACCTTGATCGCGGATTTGAGCGCCTGGAGCAGAAGCTGCAGAACTGCGGAGCCGAAATCGAGCGTCTGGCCGGCTGATAGGGACAGCCGCGTCCGGTTGATTTGTGGTGCTATGCGTTGCAGGTGGCAGCGTAAGCTTGTAGAGCCGTATCGAGCTGCCCACATCTTGGGCGCGGTCTGCTGAGGCCGCCCCAAGCCTCGAACCGGACCGCCTGCTGAACATGACCGACCTCAAGCTGATCGCGCTCGATACAGAAGACCTCGAAGTCGTCTCTGCCCATCTTCAGGATGCTGTTGTGCGGGTCGGCGATATGGGGTTTGCGCGCAAGGACCGGCGTTTCGCAATGTTGCTCAACCGCTTCGATTGGGAGAGTGACCAGCCTCGCAAAAAAGGCCTCCGCAAGCGGGCGGCACTGCACTTCGATGCCGTACGGTCTGCTTCAAGCGCAGGGTTCGATGTCAACGCCCGTGACGGCGTGCTCGAGCTTCTGGCGATCCATTTTTCGCCTACAGATCTGCCGTCGGGTGTCATAGAGCTGAGCTTTGCCGGTGGTGCGACCGTGCGCCTGCATGTCGATTACCTCGAGGCCCGCATGGCCGATCTCGGCGCCGCATGGTCCGCAAGCGGGCGTCCACAACACGCTCTCGACTGAAAAAGCACGAAAGACACAAAGCATGCCGATGCGTCTCGACAGTCAGCAAGCGGACTTTGCCACAAGGTTCGGCGATCTGCTCGGCGGCAAGCGGGAAGCCTCTGTCGAGGTCGGCGATGCGGTCAGGTCGATCATCGAAGATGTGCGCCAACGTGGCGATGAGGCGCTGGTGGAGCTCACCAACCGCTTCGACAGAACCAGCTACGCGCCAGGCGAATTGCGAATAACGGAACAGGAGATCGCTGCTGCGAGCGATCGGGTCTCTCCCGAGGTGCGTGCCGCCCTTGAAACCGCGCACCGCCGGATCAGCGCGCATCACCAAAAGCAATTGCCGCAGGATCATATCTATCAGGACGAAATCGGGGTGACGCTCGGCACGCGCTGGACGCCCCTCGAAGCAGTCGGGCTCTATGTGCCGGGCGGCCTCGCTTCCTATCCTTCCTCGGTGTTGATGAACGCCATCCCGGCGCGCGTGGCGGGCGTCGAGCGCATCGCCATGGTGGTGCCGACCCCCGATGGCGCACTGTCCGATGCCATTCTTGCTGCCGCGAACATCGCCGGCGTCAGCGAGATCTACCGCGTCGGCGGCGCTCAGGCGGTGGCGGCGCTTGCTTACGGAACGCACACTATCGCGCGCGTCGACAAGATTGTCGGGCCCGGCAATGCGTTCGTTGCGGCAGCCAAGCGCCAGGTTTTCGGCCAGGTCGGAATCGATATGATCGCCGGTCCGTCGGAGGTTCTGGTGATCGCAGATCATTCCGCCAATCCCGCCTGGGTTGCTGCAGACCTCATCGCCCAGGCCGAGCACGGCATGGGCGCCCAGTCCATTCTCGTAACCACCGATGGACGCATGGCGGATGCCGTTGCGGCGGAAGTTGACCGTCAACTTAAGCTGCTGCCCAAACAGCAGATCGCGCGCGATGGTTGGGAAGAATTCGGCGCCATCATTACCGTGCCTGACCACGATAGTGCCGTTCAACTGGCCAACCAGCTTGCCTCCGAGCATGTCGAACTTGCTGTCGACGATCCGGAGCCGTTGATGCGCAAGATCAGGCATGCCGGCGCCATTTTCCTTGGGCACCATACGCCAGAGGCAATCGGCGATTATGTCGGTGGCTCGAACCATGTGCTGCCGACGGCTCGCTCCGCGCGCTTTGCCTCTGGCCTTGGCGTGCTCGATTTCGTCAAGCGGACATCGGTTCTCGGGTGCACCCCCTCAAGCCTTTCGGCGCTGTCGGAGGCGGCGATAACACTTGCCGAAATCGAGCAGCTGGACGGGCATGGCCGCTCTGTCTCACTGCGCCTCAATCGGTAGCAGTGTGATGGCGCCGGAGTTTGCCGAAACCGATCGTCTGGTCACGGTGACACTGGATCCCAACACCATCACCTCTGTCGATCCGGACGAGGTGCATGAATGGCGCATCGCCATCTACGATTTGCTGGAAGACAATTCCCTGGCGCCAGCGCGGGTGAAGGCTGAGGGCCCATTCGCGCTTCACGTCTCGATCGTCGGCAACTCCATCGTCCTTGATGTCCGTGATCCGAATACCTTCAGGCCGATCACGGCACACTACCTGTCGCTGACGCCGTTCCGCCGTCTGATACGCGACTATTTTCGCATCCGCGACAGCTATTACGAAGCCATCCGCTCGGCGCAGCCCTACCAGATCGAAACCGTCGATATGGCGCGGCGTGGCATCCACAACGAGGCGGCGGAGCTGTTGCGCACCCGTCTCAAGAACAAGCTCAGCATTGATCTCAACACCGCGCGGCGTCTGTTTACGCTGATCTGCGCGGTCCAGCCTTACGCGACGCGCATCGATGAACGCCAGAGCGCCCTGCCGACGGTGTTGTTCGTGTGTTCAATGAATTCGGTGCGGTCTCCGATCGCCGCCGCACTCGCACGCCATGCCTTTCCCGGCCAGCTCATCGCGCGCTCCGTCGGCGTCAATGGCGGCAAAGCGGACGCGTTCGTTCATGATGTCATGGAAGAGCTCGGCATCGATATGTCGGTGCACACGCCGCATACCATGGACGAGCTTGTGGCAAACCGCTTCGATCTTGTGGTGACCCTGTCCGAGGATGCGCGCGAGGCGGTGCCGAAGCGTGAGATCGAGGCCGCTGCAACCGAGCATTGGCCTGTTTCCGATCCGACCCTTGTGGAAGCAGGACGGGATACAATATTGAGTGCATACAGATCACTGCGCGACGAGTTGAGCCAGCGTGTACACACACGGCTGGCGCCCCTCGTTTCCGGTGGTTCACAAAGCTGAACTATTCGGATAGGTTCGCGCCGTTCCAGCCGGCCCCGCGCCAATCGAGCGCCGGCGGCAGGCCTTTCAGGAGACACAATGGCGAAAGAAGAAGTGCTCGAATTCCCGGGCGTGGTCATGGAGTTGTTGCCGAACGCAACGTTCCGGGTGAAGTTGGAAAACGAACACGAGATCATTGCACACACTGCAGGACGCATGCGCAAGAACCGCATCCGCGTGCTGGCCGGTGACAAGGTGCTTTGCGAAATGACACCGTATGATCTCACCAAAGGCCGGATTACTTACCGGTTCAAGTAAGAGACGCCAATGGCCGGCCGCTCGGAACTGATTCTCGCCTCCGCGTCCCCGCGGCGCCTCGCGCTGCTCAACCAGATCGGCATTGAGCCGGACCATCTGGTGCCGGCGCATGTCGATGAGACGCCCGAACGCGGAGAGCTGCCTCGCAAGCTCGCGCAGCGCCTCGCCGACCTCAAGGCAGAGACGGCGCAGCGCAAGGCGCAGCAGGCCGGCTATGGTCGCGAGGCACTCGTGCTGGGCGCCGATACGGTGGTTGCCGTTGGCCGCAGGATCCTGCCGAAAACCGAGACCATGCAGGAAGCCAGCGAGTGCTTGGCTCTCCTGTCGGGTCGCGCCCACCGGGTGTTTACGGGCATTACCCTGTTAAGCCCTTCCGGCCAGAAGCGGCAGCGGCTGGTCGAAACCCGGGTCCGGTTCAAGCGCCTCGGCCCAAAGGAGATAGAGGCCTATCTCGCCAGCGCCGAATGGCGCGGCAAGGCAGGGGGCTATGCGATCCAGGGCCTGGCCAGCGCTTTCGTCGTCAAGCTCGTCGGGTCTTACTCTTCGGTCGTCGGCCTGCCGCTCAATGAGACGGCGGCGCTGCTGGTCGGTGAGGGCTATCCGCTTCACTTCGCGTGGCTGAACCAGTCTACCAACGCGTCGGTCTGATGAAGGACAAGCCCCAAAAGGCCAAGCCTTGCCCTATTTGCGGCAAGCCAGCCATTGCCGAGGTCCGCCCGTTCTGCTCTGCCCGTTGTGCAGATATCGATCTCAATCGCTGGCTGAGTGGCAATTATGTTATTGCCGGACAGCCTGCGACTGATCCTGATGATTTCGACGAGGAGGAGGGGTAGGGCCTCCTCCCCTCAACGCGTGGTCAGGCCATGTACTGGCCGCCATTGACGTCGATGATCTGCCCGGTGATGTAGCCGCTCATCCGCTCCGAACACAAGAAGACATAGGCGCCAACGCATTCCTCGGCCGTGCCGAGCCGCCCCATGGCGATCTGCGAGCGAGCGCCTTCACGCGCGGCTTCCGGCGTCTCGTCGTGGAAAGGTGTGACGATGAAACCGGGCGCAACCGTATTGACGCGGATATTATCCGGCGCGAACTCGCGTGCAGCATTGCGGCTGATCGAATGGACCGCCGCCTTTGCCGATGCATAAACGCTTGAGCCGCCGAATCCGCCGAAGCGGCCGGCCACAGAACCGGTATTGATCACGGCGCCGCTGCCACTTGCCTTTAGGTGGGGATAGGCCGCCTTCGTCATCGCCAGCACAGAGCGCACGTTGAGGTCATAAACGCGGTCGAACACGTCATCCTTGAACGCAGCATTGGTGACCCGCTCGACCATCGCCCCCGCATTGTTAATCAGGATTTCGAGGCCACCGATGCCCTCCACAGCCTCGTTGACGATGCGCTCGCATTCCGCCGAGTTGCTGACATCGCCAAGCACCACGACACCATCGCCGCCAGCTGCACGAATGTCCTCGAGCACGCCATTCGCCGCATCGGCGTTCTTGTTACCGTGAACGGCCACCTTGACTCCCAGTTTGCCAAGCTCGCGCGCCACTGCGGCACCAATACCCGTCGAGGATCCGGTTACAAGAGCGCGGCGGCCCTTCAAATCATTCAGCATGAAGTCTCTCCCTAAGCGCCATCGCGCATTGATTTTGCTGCAGTATCGCACCGGCAAGTAGGGATACAAGGCAAAGTGCAAAACCCGGCTTTCGCCTGTGGGGAAAAACCATCAGACTTCTTGCGCGCCACGAATCCATCCCCTATAACCCGCCCATCCAACAGCCCGGCGCTTCGCCCGGCAGATGCCCAGGTAGCTCAGTTGGTAGAGCAGCGGATTGAAAATCCGCGTGTCGGTGGTTCGATTCCGCCCCTGGGCACCACAAGCTTCACTCAGTCAAAGCGTTGCTAGCGGTCCGCGCTCTTACCGCCGCTCCTCCGCCACCAGCTCTGCGGGAATGAGCATGGTGAACAGCATGCCTTTCGCACCTGCGGGGTCGACCGACAGAGAAAACGCATTGACGGCAAGGAGCGAGCGGGTCAGCGCCAAGCCAACGTTTGAGCGCACCGGCGCCAGCGCACGACCGTCCTGAGTGGTGCCGTCGCGGAACACCACGAAGCGCTCCGACAGATCGGTGCTGTTCTCGGAATTGTCGCGCACGTGAATGGCGATGCCGCCCTCGTCGGTGCGCTGTGCTGAAATGACCACGGCGCCACCCATCGGCGTCTGCTCGATAGCGCTGGCGAGCAGGTTAAGCACCGCCTGCGCCAACGAGGCGCGATCGGCGGTCACACGGGGAAGCTTCTCTGAAATCGCGTTGCGAACGATCACCCGGCGCACGCCCGCCTGCTTGCGGATGCGCAGCACGCAGGATTCGAGCAGGCCCATCAGATCCATCGACACGCGCTGTGCGAGATAGCGGCCCTCCTTGAGGCGCGCATAGTCGTCGAGTTCATCGACAAGCGCTGCGATTTCCAGTCCGGCGGTGCGAATGTCCTCGGCATAATCCGTGCGGTGGTCGATTCCTGCCGCTGCCTGTCGCGCCAGCATGTCGGCAAACCCGATTATGCTGTTCAACGGACGCCGCACGCCCCGGCTGACCCGCGCCAGCAATGCCGGATCCGGTTCGCCCGGCTTCAGTCGCGTCGCGCCACCAGCTGCCAACGCATCGATGACGCCGAAATAGCCCGAAATGATTCCCGCCTGGCCTTGCGCAAACAATGACAGGCGCGCCGAGCTGCCTGTGATCCGGGCGTGAAAGCTCGGGCGCTCGGTCTCCGCGAACCTGGCGGGGCGCTCGAGAAACTCGCGCAGCGCCATGCGGTTTTCCCCGCTCACCAGTTCGGAGATCGGCCTGCCGACCCAAGATCCGGAATCGATCCCGGCGATATCCTCTGCGCGTGGGCTGACGGAGACAATCAGTCCGGAACGATTGGTCTCGATGAACCCTTCCTCGCGTGATTCGGCGAAAGCCTGCGCAAAAGCCTTTACTGCGCCCTCATGGCCCGTGCGTACTTCAGTGGTACTCGCCGACAGCATCAGGGCAGGGCGCCCCTGCCAGGAGACGGATTGCAGGCGGGCAGTCACCGGAACGAGGGTGCCGTCCTGCTGCACCAAATGATTGACCGGCCCGGCGTCCTGGCCCTCATCGCCGGGAAAGATCGCGCCGAGACCAGCCATGCGCAGGCTCTCGACAGAATCATAGCCGGTCATTTCCGTGATCGCACGGTTTGCGAACAGAACGTCCTGGTCGCGAAACACCAGAATGCCGAGCGGCAGGCGGTTGAGCACCAGCGTCTCGCCGCCAAGATTGATCAACGAGGCCGATGACGGCCTTTCCCGCTGCTGCGCGAGAACCGATCCGGCCGGGGCATTGGCCAGTTTTTCGGCTTCCTCTGCGGTTGGTGGCGTCAACTCGCCGACGCGATCGTTGAGTATCCGCGACAACTCATCGAAATTGTAGCGCGTGGCCCGTTCCAGCGCACCGCGATCATTGCGTGGCAGATAGGTATCGCGCCCTGCCGGCGCGTCTTTTTCCGCATCGTCCTCCCAGTCGGCCGCGCTGGCGCCGGCATTAGCCCCCGGCTCGTCAGCGCTCTCCTCCTGTGTGAACTGCTCGGTTTCGGGAGCTTGCTGGTCGATATGGTCCTCGCCGGCCTCGTCCTCCTCCTCGGGGGCGTCAATATCGATGCCGTCCAACTGCGACAGGGCGCCAATGTCGCGATCTGCCTCGGTTTGCTCGCGCAGCATCGCTCCGTCCAACGGCACATCGACATCACGCAGATAGCGGCCGATGATGCGGTAAAGCCCAGCGGGGGCTGGCGCCGGGGCGCTCGAAGCCGCGTCGCTCTCTTCCACCGGCTCGTCAATCGTAGCCTCTTCCGCTGCGTCCGCCGCTACAGGCTTAGCGGGCTCTGTCGGCGCCTCCGTCTGCTCCTCCAGCAGCGGCTCGGCATTGTCCGTCGCCGTCGTCTCGGGCTCAGGCTCAGCAGAGGCGAGCTCCAGCTCTACCGCTGTCTCAGAAGCCAGAGCCTCGATCTCGCCGAGTTCGTCCCCATCATCTTGCGCTTCGGCCTCGCTGGGTTGTTCTGCGACGAGCCGCGCCATCTGATCCGCCAATTGCCGGTGCACATCGGAATCAGTGTTCGTTTGCAGCGAGCGGGGAGGGGGCTCCGCGATCGGCGCCTCATCCGGCAGCGGCTCGGCCTTGGGGCTGATATCGTCTGGGACGACCTCCTCAGGCGGTGCCCCGTCGGAAGTGGTCGGTTCGACGGTTTCGCCTACTACGGCCTCACCTTCTGCGGGCTCGTCGCCTACGGCACCGCCACGCCATAGCGCAAAATCCTCGGAAAGATCGGCGACCCCACTATCGAGCGTTTCCTGGTCCACAGGATCAACGGCGACCATCAGCAATGCCGTCGAGCCGTCCTCCCATTCCAGCGGCGTACAGGCGCACGTCGCGGATGCGGGTTTGGCACCCACCATGAACTGCACGCGGGACAGGCTGGTGCGTCCCGCTGTGCCGAGGCGGAGGACCCGCGAAATCTGTCCATCGATCGGTGTCGTCGGACCCGGCAGCGCAATGCCTTGCTTTTTGCTTCGCGCCTTGAAATAGGCTGCGGCCAGATTGCGCCAGATCAGCCGGCCATTGGTCGCAAACAACCATGCAGGCCGAGGATCCCCCCGGTGCTGCAAAACGCGCGCGGCACTTGCTGTGATGGCACTTTCAAGACTCATGGCGCCCGACAATCAACTCAAACTCAACTCTGGTGGCCGACGCGTGCCAATTCGATACACTCGCGGCAGCCTCCTTAACATTTTCTCAATATAATCTGGCTGGGCATCGGTCCATCACTAGTGGACGTTTCGGGCAGCGTGATGGCCGGAATGGTTAAGATCGGCGTCGCCGGCAACATTGCGCACAAGCAGTGAAAAGATGCATGTTGCGCCCTTGTCATAGAAGCCAACTCGCCCTATGTTCCGCGCGATTTTGAAGCGTTTGCGTTTGCGGCAGAGCCGCATATGCCGCCTTAGCTCAGTTGGTTAGAGCGCTAGATTGTGGATCTAGAGGTCCCCCGTTCAATCCGGGGAGGCGGTACCACCTTCAAACTTCCGAGGCCCCAGAACGCAAAAAAGGCCGACATGTGCCGGCCTCTTTATGATCGGGACTTCTCGCGCAGGATCTATTCTGCTGCCGCCTGAAGATCTTCGCAGATGAACCACAACTGCTGCGGTCCCGCGAAATCCTGCACCTGCGAAATGATGCCACCGCCGCTGTCGCCGAACTCGACGAGGCAAAGCTGTCCGGAATCGTTAGTAAGGGTGCTGATGTTCACGGTGCGGCAGCTGTCAGGCACTATGCTTCCATCAGACTCGATTGTCTGCTGCAGGTCCTGCTGGCTCGTACACGCATAAATCGACTGGTCCTGTGCAAGGCTTGCGGGTGCTGGCGCTGCAAACGCCAGTCCAGCACCGAGAGCGGCAACGGCTGCGGATTTCAATAGCATCTCATTCTCCCATCCAACGTGTTGTGCGCTGAACGGTTGAGCGAGTTGCTGGTTGCCTTACCCGTTCTCTATTGAGCGAGCCGCAGCTGCGCCAGCTGCCCGGCGATCGACAGAAATACGTCCTGAAGCTCGTTTGGCTGGTTCGGGAAGTACGCATAATCCGTCCCCGACGAGCAGTTGCGCAATAGCTGCCGGATCGCCGTCGGGTTTGATGTGCTGCCGGTGGCAAGCCCGATTGTGTAGACCTTGATGCCGTCATTCTTGGCGTTGGTGCAGCTTTCTAGCAGTAGAGTGTCCATCCGACGCGCCATCGAATAGTCGGAGCTAGAACCATCGCCCTCTCGCTGATTGGCAGGGAAACCATAAGCTTGGTTAAAGCGAGCGTTGTTTATGTTGTTGGCGGTGTAAAAGGTATTCTCGCCATCAGTCATGACGATCATGACCTTAGAAGTGGCGTCCTCATTATAGGCAACACCTTCCGTGAATGGCGCGGTCGGCGATAGCGCGCGATAGCCCCAAATGGTGCCTTGGTGAATGTTGGTCCCGCCATTGGCTTCCATCGCGGAGATTGCGGATACGACTGAGCTGTCATTGGTAGTGAGAGCTAGAATGCGGGCCGCGGGACAACCGTCGTTTGGTCCGTTGCCCGAAATCACGTTTCCTGGATTGTACTTGCAAAGCCGCTCTTGGCGTTCGCGAGGATACAAGAGTTCTACTTTGTCTACGCGGATGGTGCAGTTGCGAGTGCCACTATTTTGGTTGCCGCAGTTGCAAGTGCTGTTGGACTGCGTCCTTCCGAGAGCGGACAGTGAGCAGTTCCGCACGGTGTCGTTCCAACAACCAAACCACGAACATACGCGCTGTACCGTCACAGTACAGGAACACGTCGCATCTATCATTTGGCGACAGCTGTTGGGGCTGTCATCTAAATAGCTGTTTCTGTAACTGTTATCCCCGTCTGGTTCGTCCACGGCAAATGCCGGGGTGAACAACGTTCTTGGATCGGCGGCGCTTGGAGCCGCATCGTTCGTGCTGAACGGGTAGTCTCGCGCTTCCATGCAGCCTTTCCAGCTGGTGCCAATCCTTCCGAATAGCGCAATGCGATCCACGGGGCCGTTGAACGTCGAAAACATATTGTCATCGTTATCAAAATTATCGCGCGTCTTGCTGGCAAGTCCCAGCCGATCGACCCAGCTGGCATTGGCATACTGGCTGCCCACGTTGACCATCGTCGTGAAGGGCACGATGCCAATTTTCACGTTCTCTTTCTTCTCGGTCCCATTGATCGGAAGACACGTCGTGGAGTTCACCTCGTCGTAGAACAAAATCCGCGTCGCGCATGAGGCGGCCTGTTTCAGGTAGGTCATGCGGTTCTGGTCGTTCATCGACCCCGAATTATCCAGCACCATCACCACTTCAAGCGCCAGGTTCTTGCGTGTGGCTTCGGCGTAGATCGGCACTTCCATGTGCGTCACGCCAACCAGCGAGACGAAGATCATCGGCACGTCGACAGTGCCCTGAAGGAACAGCGAACCGTTCGGCACATCGACATTGATTGTGTCGATCTCTGCGGTGATGCGATTGTCCGCCAGCCGTTCCACCACCAGCGCCTGGGCGCGCTCGCGGATCTGGGCCTGCGTTAGGTTGGTGCGGAAGATCTCCGGCTGCAGCGCAAGCGTTGCGGCATCGAGCGCGATCTGCGCACGGTTGCGGGCCTGCTGCATGCTGACGAAATCGACCACCGAGCCCGCCAGCGCGATGATCGCGATGGCGCACAGGCCGAAAATTACCGCAAAAACACCCCGGTCGTCGCGCGCAAAACGTCGGACCAGGTGGATCAGCATCGTCATGCCCGGCTCCACAAATCCCGCCCGACGCAGCGGTCGGACGTCGGCACTGTGGCGCAGAAATGTTTAGGAAAGGACAATCACCCGGCTGTTGATTGTCACCCGGCCGTAAAGGTCGATCACGTCATCGTTGGTCATGCGAATGCAGCCCGAAGAGACATCATGACCGATGGTCCATGGCTGGTTGGTACCGTGGATGCGATAGAGCGTGTTCCCGATATAGAGCGCGCGTGCGCCGAGCGGGTTGTCGATGCCGCCCGGCATATGGGCCGGCAGGTGCGGTTCGCGCTGGCGCATCGCGGCAGGCGGCGTCCAACTCGGCCACTCCGCCTTGCGGGTGATGCGGTGGCTGCCATGCCATTCGAACCCGTTGCGGGCAACGCCGATGCCATAGCGCAGCGCTCTGCCGTCCCCCAGCACATAGTACAGGAAGTGGACGCGCGTATCGACGACAAGCGTCCCGGGAGCCTCATGGCCCGGATATGAAACAACCTGGCGAACATAGATATCCGCGGCAACGGATGTGTCGCGAACGACGACGTGGTCGCGCGGCTCAACAAGGTGCGGCGCCGGCGTATAGTGCCAGCCCATGGGACCCGGTTGCCAGCTTTGCGCCATTGCGGCATTGGCAAATGCCAGGCTCGCAAGAGCCATGGCCAAAATGCTTGTAAGCTTGCCGATTAGGCGCATCATCGCGTGCCTCCACTGCTGCGGTTCAATGCAGTGTGGCGGCAAATCGCCAAGGCGCAGTCAACAGACTTGGTTAACGAAAAATAGCCGGAGACCGCGAAATGTCCACTGAGGCTGAACAACCGCAGCGCTGCCAGTGGGCAGGCAGTGATCCGTTCTATTGCGCCTACCACGACACGGAGTGGGGGCGGCCAGTCGCTGACGATACGCGCCTATATGAAAAGCTGTGCCTCGAGGGGTTTCAGGCAGGTCTGTCCTGGATCACCATCTTGCGCAAGCGTGATCGCTTCCGCGAGGTCTTCCATGGCTTCGAGATGGAGCGCGTGGCTCAGATGGATGAGAGCGACATCGAACGCCTCGTCAAAGACGCCGGCATCATCCGGCATCGTGGCAAGATCGTCTCGACCATCAACAACGCCCGCAGGGCCATCGACATTCAGCAGCGTTATGGCTCCCTCGCAGCCTTCGTCTGGCGTCATGAACCAGGCCAGTCGGAGCGGCCAGCGCGTATCACCCACGAGGCTGTCATGGCGATGCCATCGACCCCAGCATCTGCCGCACTCAGCAAGGACTTGCGAGCGCATGGGTTCACCTTCGTCGGACCCACGACCTGCTATGCCTTCATGCAGGCGATGGGGCTGGTCAATGATCACATCGAGACCTGTTTCTGCCGTGACGAGGTCGAGCAGCAGCGTCGGAACTTCCTGCGCCCTGCCTGATCTGTGGCCGAACGGCAACATTGCTCAGAGCTGCGTCATGCTGACGCACATCACCCTTGCTAATCACGGCAGCGTGAGCTACCGACGCATCGTTCGCAACCGCACACCAGGGAGACGCTACATGATGATCAATCTGCTCGCTTCCGTATGGGGTGTATTCGGCAACCACCATCGCTGCCTCTAGCCAGCGGGTTTTGCCTCTGTAGCCGACACGCTCGGCGCGGACAGTTCACCATCCATTAGTGACGCTTACCGGTGACGCTTCGGCGTCGCCCGCAATTCGTCACGCCCTTCAAACCCGACAGGAGCCGGTGCGCTTTCGCGCGTCCGGATAGTCACATGACCGACAAGGCATTTGGCAGCGCTTTGCTGCCTGACGTACTTTCAAACAGCGAAACTGCAACGCGGGGAAACCGGCGTAACCGCATTCTCGCGGCTCTGCGCGCCTGGTTGCACCGCCCAAGACGCCCGCCGGGAATTCCTCCGGAACTGAGGCGGGATCTCGGGCTTGATCCATTGCCAGAGCAGCGCACGTGGCACGATATCCCGATCAACCCGTCGAACCTGCCGCGCTTTCGTGCAGGTCGCCTCTAGCCATGCCGGCTGCCGCCCGCTCCACGTGGGCGGCAGCGCGGTTGTCACCCTGTGCGTGATCCGCTAGGAACGCCACGACTTCAGGACCGCAAGAATGAATGAAAAAGCCAAGCTGATCGCCCCGCGCCTGCCGCGTGGATTTGAAGACCGTGCGCCTGGCGATATCGGCGCCGTCGACGCCATGATCGCCAAGATCAGGACGGTGTATGAGCGCTACGGGTTCGATCCGGTCGAAACCCCGTTCTTCGAATTCACCGAAACGCTCGGCAAGTTTCTGCCCGATACCGATCGGCCCAACGCCGGCGTGTTCTCGCTACAGGATGAAGACGAGCAGTGGATGAGCCTGCGCTACGACCTGACAGCGCCACTCGCACGGCACTTTGCCGAAAATTTCGAGAGCCTGCCGAAGCCTTACCGCTCCTACCGGTGCGGCTGGGTGTTCCGCAACGAAAAGCCGGGCCCTGGCCGCTTCCGCCAGTTCATGCAGTTTGATGCCGATACCGTCGGTGCCCCCGGCCCGGAAGCGGACGCCGAAATGTGCATGATGATGGCCGACGTCATGGATGCGCTCGGGCTCGCCGGCAAATATGTCGTGCGGGTCAACAATCGCAAGGTTCTGGATGGCGTTCTCGAAGCCGCCGGCGTTGCGGACGAGGGGCAAAAGCTCACCGTATTACGGGCGATCGACAAGCTCGACAAGTTCGGGATCGAAGGGGTTGCGGCGCTTCTAGGCGAGGGTCGCAAGGATGAAAGCGGCGACTTCACGAAGGGTGCCGGACTGACCGCGCAGCAGGACCGCACCGTTCTCGACTATGTCAACGGCCAGACCCCGCCGGATAATGCCGGGGTTCTAGAACTAGGGTCGATGCAGACGCTGTTCGATGCAGCGGGCTACGGCGCCGACAAGATCAAGATCGACCCTTCAGTGGTCCGCGGCCTTGAATACTACACCGGTCCTGTATTCGAGATCGAGCTGACCTTTCCCGTCACCAACGAAAAGGGCCAGGAAGTCGTTTTCGGCTCTGTCGGTGGTGGTGGTCGCTACGATGGCCTTGTCTCGCGCTTCCGCCGCGAGCCGGTGCCGGCAACCGGCTTTTCCATCGGCGTGTCCCGTCTCGCGCATGCGCTCAAGCTCACTGGCAATCTGGAAAGTGCCAACGCCGATGGTCCGGTGGTCGTCCTCGTCATGGATAAGGACCAGACCGCACGCTACCAGGCAATGGTCTCGGAGCTGCGCCAGGCCGGTATTCGCTCCGAAATGTTCCTCGGCCAGACCAAGAATTTCGGCAAGCAGGTTGCCTACGCCGACAAGCGCAATGCCCCCGCAGTTGTCATCGAGGGCTCCGATGAGCGCGAACGCGGTGTCCTGCAGATCAAGGATCTCGTCGCCGGCAAGCAGGCCGCACAGTCAATCTCCGATAACACCGCATGGAAGGCAGAGCGCCCCGGCCAGTTTGAGATCGACAGGGCGGATCTTGTTAACAGCATCAAGCGCCTCCTGGCCGATCAGCAATGAGCGCCGACGCCCGCAAGCAAGCCTTTGAAGACCTGCTGACGGCGCAGGCGGCATCGCGCATCAATCCGCCGCTGCTCTTGCCGGCGGACCCGTATTTCGATCTTGCCGGCGAGGAGTTCGGCCGCCGCCTGTTGCTGACGACGGGCAGCGATGGGGCCGAGTACTGCCTTCGGCCAGAGTTCACGCTGCCGATCGTTGCCGACTATATCCGCAATGGAACTCGCGAGCCGGCGAGCTTTGCGTATCACGGTCCGATCTTCCGGCAGCGGCCGGATGGGCCGGCGGAGTTCACGCAGGCGGGCCTTGAGCTGCTGGCGCAGCGCGATGCGGATCTGGCGCTCGACAGGGTTCTGGCCTTCGCGCGCGATGCGCTTACGGTATACGAGGTCGCAGCGCCCCGTATTCGCCTCGGCAGCGTTGCGCTATTCGAAAGCTTGCTGGCGCAGCTTGAAATGCCCGATGCGTGGCGGCCGCGCATCCGCCATCGCTTCGGACATGATGAGGCGATGGATCGATTGCTGACACGGCTTGAGGCAGCGCCGGACGTACCCCGCGCTGAGCAGCCGCATCGCGACGCGCTCATTGAGGACATCACCGAACAGATGGTCGCAGCGGGGTTGAGCCTCACCGAGAGCCGTACGCCCTCAGAGATCGCTGACCGTTATCTCGAGCAGCAGGCTCTGGACGCAGCGCATGTCTCGCCGCAAACGCTTGCCCTCTTACGCCGAATTCTTGCCATCAGCGCGCCTGCGCTCGAAGCCTTGAGCCTTGTTGAAGCCATCGCCCACTCCGAAGGGCTCGATCTACGCGCGCCCGTGGCCAGCCTCAAGCGCCATATCGATGCCTTGCCGCCTGAGATCGAGATCGTCTTCGAAGCCGGATTTTCGCCTCGGCTCGATTATTACACCGGCATAGTCTTCGAGATCCAAAGCGCCGAGGGCCAGGTCCTTGCCTCGGGCGGCCAGTATGACCGGCTGCTAGAGCGGCTCGGCGCCACCGCGCCGATCGCTGCGTCTGGTTGCGCCCTGTGGATCGATCGGCTGGAAGCGGAGGCGGCACGATGACCGGGCTGACCCTTGCCGTGCCCTCCAAAGGGCGGCTTGAACAACTCACGCGCGATTTCTTCGCAGAACGCGGCCTCGAGATTACTCGGCCTGGCGGGGCCCGATCCTATCTGGGCGCCATCGAAGGCATGCCAGATGTAACGGTCAGGTTCTTTCCCGCCTCTGAAATTGCGCGAGAACTCATTCGTGGCACCATTCATCTCGGCGTCACAGGCCGCGACCTGATTCACGAAACGGTCGAGCATGGCCCCGCAAGCGTCGATTTCGCACGGCCGCTCGGATTCGGTGAAGCGGATGTGGTCGTGGCAGTCCCCGAAGCCTGGATCGATGTCACGCACATGCACGACCTTGCCGATGTCGCCAGTGACTTCCGCTCGCGTCACGGTCGCTGGATGCGCATCGCAACCAAATACATCACCATCACCCGCCAGCATTTCGCCAGGGCCGGTATCGCCGAGTACCGTATCGTCGAGAGCCTCGGCGCCACCGAAGCCGCCCCGGCATCCGGGGCTGCCGATATCATCGTCGATATCACCACCACCGGCTCGACCCTCACGGCCAATCAGTTGCGGGTGCTGGAGGATGGCGTGCTGCTGGCAAGCCAGGCAAACCTCATCGTCTCGAAGACCGTCGCGTGGAGTGCCGACCAACGCGCTCTCTGCGACACGCTGTTGAGCCGGTTGCGGGACTAGTCGGCGATTGCGCATCACCTCTGATTCGCGGCAAGAATGCAGCGGGGCTAAGCGGGGACGACGTGCACCAGCCGGTTGAACTGACAATACTGATGCCGTGTCTCAACGAAGCTGAGACGCTCGCGACCTGCATCGACAAGGCGCGTGCGTTTCTCGATCGGACAGGTATTGCCGGCGAGGTGCTGATTGCCGACAACGGCTCGAGCGATGGCTCGCAACAGATCGCCACGGAGCATGGCGCCCGGGTCGTGCCGGTCGAACGGCGCGGGTACGGCGCGGCCCTCGCAGGCGGAATAGCCGCTGCCGAAGGCCGCTTCATCATCATGGGCGATGCCGACGACAGCTATGATTTTTCCGCTCTCGAGGCCTTTGTAGAACAATTGCGGGCAGGCGCCGATTTGGTGATGGGTAACCGCTTTCGCGGTGGTATCGCACCGGGGGCCATGCCTTGGCATCACCGCTACATCGGCAATCCTGTCCTGTCGGCGTTGGGGCGTCTGTTCTTCAGAACGCCAATTGGCGATTTTCATTGCGGGCTGCGCGGCTTCAATCGCGATGCCATACGCGGACTGAAGCTACGCACCACCGGCATGGAGTTCGCCTCCGAAATGGTGGTCAAGGCAACGCTCTCGGGCCTGCGGGTCACCGAAGTGCCGACGACGCTCAAGAAGGATGGCCGCTCGCGCCCGCCTCATCTGCGCTCGTTCCGCGATGGATGGCGGCACCTGCGGTTCCTTCTTCTGTTCTCGCCCAGATGGCTGTTTCTCTATCCGGGCATGACGCTGGTCGGGATTGGCCTCTTGGTCGGCGCGATTTTGATAGGCGGCCCGGTGCAGGTCGGAAACGTCGTCCTCGACATTCACAGTTTTCTGGTTGCCGCGCTGTGCATCATTGTCGGCATGCAATCGATCAGCTTCGCCCTGATCGGCCGCCGTTTCGCCAGTCGCTACGGGTTTATTCCACCCTCGGGGAGCTATAATCGCCTTCTGGAATGGATCTCGCTCGAACGCGTCCTCGTCATTGCGCTCATCCTCATGGTCATTGGGCTTTGCGCGCTTGGCTGGGGCATTTTAGAATGGGCCGAGCGCGATTTCGGGCCGCTCAACGCCAACCGCACGATGCGCGCAATGATCCTGTCGGCCACCAGCCTCGTCGTCGGCTTTCAGCTGATGATGTCCGGCTTCATGGCATCGCTCCTCAACATACCGTTCTATGAGAACCGGATCTCGGATGCGCCCGCCGATGAGCTCCCGCGGCGTCGTCACGACGATGCCTGATCGATGATCCTTGATCCATTTGTCCTCGCGCTCTTGGCAGGCGTGGGGTTCGTTGCAGGGTTTGTCGATGCGGTGGCTGGCGGCGGCGGCATGGTCGCGGTGCCGGTGCTGTTGTCGGTCGGGCTGCCGCCGGTTTCCGCTCTCGCCACCAACAAGCTGCAATCCGTCATCGGTACCTGCGTTGCTGCCTTCACCTTCTGGCGGCGCGGTTTTGTGGTGCTCCGGCAATTGCTGCCGGCCATCCTTGTGACCTTTGCCGGTTCTCTTGTCGGTGCACTATCGGTCAAGCAGATCGATACCAGCGCGCTGTCGGTGATGGTGCCGATCGCCTTGATCGCAATCGCCTGTTACTTTCTGTTCGCGCCGAACTTGTCGGATGCCGATCGTGCAGCGCGCCTGCCGTTCCGGCTCGGGGTGCCGCTGCTGGGCTTCGGTGTCGGCTTTTATGACGGCATTTTCGGACCGGGGACCGGATCGTTCTTCACTGTCGCATTCGTCACATTGTTCGGGCTCGGGCTGACACGGGCAGCCGGGCACACCAAGATGCTCAACCTGACCTCGAACCTTGCTGCGCTCGCCATCTTTATCCCCGCCGGAGATGTTGTCTGGCCGGTGGCTGCTGTCATGGCGACCGGCCAGATCCTTGGTGGGTTTGTAGGGGCGCATTCCAGCATCCGTTATGGTGCGCGGCTTATCCGGCCTCTCGTCGTAGTGGTCTCGATCCTCTTGGCGATCCGCCTGCTGTTCTTCGGCTAGGCGAGCTGCTGCCAGGTCTGGTAGCCGGCCAGCGCCATCACCAGTACGCCAACTGCGAACATCAGTGTTCTCGGAGCAATGCGCCGCACCAGCACCCCGGCGAATGGCGCTGCCACAACACCGCCGACGATCAGGCCCAAGACGGCCCAAAGATGGCTTTGAAGCGTGTTGACCTCGTCCCAGTAGCCGGAGAGAAGAGCAATGAGGAATGTGGCGGAGACAGTGACGGCCAGCAGAAACTCCGCGGTGTTGACCGTCCCGATGACATAGCGCGGCGTACCGCCAGCTCCGACAAGCGTTGAAGTGACGACCGGCCCCCACCCGCCGCCGCCCGCAGCATCGGCAAAGCCGCCGACAACGCCGAGCGGCGGAGCCAGTGGCGTGTCGGCAGGCAAGCTGGCCGGAACACCCCTGATGGCCCGGAAAAGAATATAGAGCCCCATTAGTGTCAGGTAGAAGGTGACGTAGGGGCGAATAACATTGCCATCGATGCTGGTCAGCAAATAGGCGCCGAGAATGCCGCCGATAACGCCCGCGGGCGCCAGCCGCCAGAACAGCCGCCAGTCGATATTGCGGTTGCGGATATGGCTGGTTGCCGAAGCCGCGGTGGTGAAAACTTCAGCGACATGGGCACTCGCAGAGGCGTAGGCCGGCGTGACGCCGAAGGCGAGCAGCATCGTCGAACTGATGACGCCATAGGCCATGCCGAGAGCCCCGTCCACCAACTGCGCCAGAAGCCCCACTGCGGCGAAAAGAAGGAAATCGCTAAGCATCGGCATCTCTCCTCGAATGCGATGATTACGCGATGGTATCTTATAGTCGATCGAACAAGTAGAGATTTAAGCAGAATGCGCGGCGCGATTATGGGCTCGGCAGAGCAAATTCGTGCTGGAGGGCGGCGATACAACAAAAAAAGGGCGGCCAGTCGGCCGCCCTCGGTCGTTCTGAGCGCGTGTGGCGCGCAGGACTCTTAGAAGTCCATGCCACCCATGCCGCCCATGCCGCCGCCAGGGGCAGCCGGAGCCGCGTCTTTCGGCAGCTCTGCGATCATCGACTCGGTCGTGATCAGCAGCGATGCGACCGAAGCAGCATCCTCAAGGGCCGTACGCACAACCTTCACAGGGTCGATAATGCCCATCTGGATCAGGTCGCCATAGGTGCCGTTCTGCGCATCGTAGCCATACTCGGCAGCGGAGTTCTCGAGGACCTTGCCGACAACCACGGAGCCTTCGGCACCGGCATTGTTAGCGATCTGACGAGCGGGCTCCTGCAGAGCGCGGCGTACGATGTTGATGCCGGCGGTCTGGTCGGCGTTCTCGCCCTGTGCCTTGATGTTGGCAGAAGCGCGCAGAAGCGCGGTGCCGCCACCGGGGACGATGCCTTCTTCAACAGCGGCGCGGGTCGCGTTCAGCGCGTCGTCGACGCGGTCCTTACGCTCCTTCACCTCGACTTCGGTCGAGCCGCCAACGCGGATCACGGCAACACCACCAGCCAGCTTGGCCAGGCGTTCCTGCAGCTTCTCACGGTCGTAGTCCGAGGTGGTCTCCTCGATCTGCGCCTTGATCTGCGCAACGCGGCCCTGCAGGTCTTCCTGCGAACCAGCGCCGTCAACGATCGTGGTGTTCTCCTTGGTGATCTCGACGCGCTTGGCGGTGCCGAGCATGTCCATGTTCACATTCTCGAGCTTGATGCCGAGTTCTTCGGAGATAACCTGGCCGCCGGTCAGCACGGCGATGTCTTCCAGCATGGCCTTGCGGCGATCGCCGAAGCCCGGTGCCTTGACGGCCGCAACCTTGAGGCCACCGCGCAGGCGGTTCACGACGAGGGTCGCGAGGGCTTCACCCTCGATGTCCTCGGCGATGATCAGCAGCGGGCGGTTGGACTGAACGACGCTCTCGAGCACTGGCAGCAGTGCCTGCAGGTTCGACAGCTTCTTCTCGTGAAGCAGGATCAGCGGATCATCGAGAACCGCGGTCATCTTCTCGGAATTGGTCACGAAGTACGGCGACAGGTAGCCGCGGTCGAACTGCATGCCTTCAACGACATCGAGCTCGCTCTCGGCGGTCTTGGCTTCCTCGACGGTGATGACACCCTCGTTGCCGACCTTCTGCATTGCCTCGGAGATCATGTCGCCGATGGCCTTCTCGCCATTGGCGGAGATGGTGCCGACCTGTGCGACTTCGCCCGAAGAGGTGATCTTCTTGGCTTGCGACTTGAGGCTGGCGACAACTTCCAGAACGGCTGTATCGATGCCGCGCTTGAGGTCCATCGGGTTCATGCCGGCAGCAACAGCCTTGACGCCTTCGTTGACGATCGACTGAGCCAGCACGGTTGCCGTGGTGGTGCCGTCACCGGCAGTGTCGTTGGTCTTCGAGGCGACGGCGCGAACCATCTGCGCGCCCATGTTTTCGAACTTGTCCTCAAGTTCGATTTCCTTGGCGACGGTGACGCCGTCCTTGGTGATACGCGGAGCGCCAAACGACTTTTCGATCACGACGTTGCGGCCCTTCGGACCGAGGGTGACCTTCACGGCATTGGCGAGCGTGTTGACGCCGCGCAGCATCTTATCGCGCGCGTCTGTAGAAAACTTGACTTCCTTGGCGGCCATTTGTGGCTCCTTAGAAACGGGTTACGAACAAAGGCGGTGACGTGAAGAGCTAGGCGATCACGCCCATGATGTCGGTTTCCTTCATGATCAGAAGGTCCTCACCATTGAGCTTGACTTCGGTGCCGCTCCACTTGCCGAACAGCACGCGATCGCCTTCCTTGACGTCCAGCGGATTAACCTTGCCGCTCTCGTCGCGGGCGCCGGGGCCAACAGAAATGATGACACCTTCGGAGGGCTTTTCCTTGGCGGTATCAGGAATGATGATGCCACCAGCGGTTTTTTCCTCACTTTCGACGCGCCGGACCACAACGCGGTCGTGCAGGGGACGGAAGCTCATGTTTGCTCCTTGAGTAAGACGGATACGTTCTCACAAAAACTGGGTCCTGTTAGCACTCTCTTTGGGTGAGTGCTAACGGCGAAACGGGATATAGGAGCGGGGTGATTAGGTGTCAAGAAGCCGTGAACGGCGATTTCTCGAAAATTGCTTGGACAGCCTATAAGTGGTTATCCGCAAATGAAATTTCAATCCCGATTTAGCTTCGCAAGCGATCTTGGCGGACGAAGCGGAACGAATGTCGCAATCTAGCGTCTAGGCTGTAATCGAAACCAGTTCAGCGAGTCTCAAATGGCCCAACAACAGTGCCTTGATAAGGACATCAAAATCCGCCCGGCCGAGGGGCGCGTGCACGTCTTCTTTGATGATGCCGAGATCATCAGTTCGACGCGCGCGCTGGAACTGGACGAGGAAGGTTGCCCCCTCCGGCTTTATATCCCGCTCGAGGACATCCGCCCGGACCTGCTGCTCGATTCCGATACCAAGACAACCTGTCCCTATAAGGGCGAGGCCAACTACTTCAATCTGCGCTCCGCTACGGCCACGGCTGAGGACGCCGCGTGGTATTACCCCGAGCCATGCCCGCTGGTTGAGGATATCCGCCACCACGTGGCATTTTATGGCGATCGGGTCCGGTTCGAGCGCAGCGAAATCTGACGTCAGGTGACAGCGCGGCACAGCACTGCTACTCAGTTTAGGTGCGGTGCTTGTGCCGGACGCAGGCAACGGCTTTTTCTTGACGTCTCCCTCTCAACCCCCGATCAAAGATGCGCCGCCGGGCAATGTCATGCGCGGGGTGGGCCTCAAGGTCGCCTCGGTCACCTGCTTCGTCATCATGGCGAGCATGATCAAGGCTGCTGAAGGGATACCGCCTGGCGAGCTGGTATTCTTCCGCTCCTTCTTCGCCATATTTCCCGTTGCGTTTTACCTGGCCTGGCGCGGGCAACTGCGGGAGGGGCTGACGACGCGCAACCCTTGGGGTCACGTTATCCGTGGCCTATGCGGCGTCACCGCGATGGGGCTGAGCTTTTACGGGTTCACGCAATTGCCGCTGCCCGAAGCCATTTCCATCGGCTATGCCTTGCCATTGTTCATTGTGGTCCTGAGCGCTTTCCTTCTCAAGGAACAGGTGCGGCTTTACCGATGGTCGGCTGTGGTTATCGGCCTTGGTGGCGTGTTGATCATCATGTGGCCCCGTCTGACGCTGTTCTCGGGGGGCGGTGCTGGCGGCGGAGAAATGGCCGGCGCGCTCGCTGCGCTTGCCGCCGCAATCGTTGCCGCCTTTGCACAGATGCAGGTCAGGCGGCTGGTGGGAACCGAGACCACGACCTCGATCGTGGTCTACTTCTCGATTACCGGTAGCGTCATCGCCCTCTTCACCATTCCGTTCGGCTGGGTCATGCCCACGCCCGGCCAAGCGGCAATGCTGATCGCTGCGGGCTTTCTCGGAGGCGTCGGACAGATTCTTCTGACCTCAAGTTATCGTCACGCAGACATGTCGATCATCGCGCCGTTCGAGTATACGTCGATGCTGATCTCGATCGCGATTGGCTTTGCCGTCTTCGGTGACCTGCCGACAATCCAGATGCTCATCGGTGGTCTGATTGTCGTAGCCTCCGGAATTTTCGTCATTCTGCGCGAGCACCGGCTGGGCCTCGACCGCAAGTCGGCCCGCGAGAGCACCTCTGCATGACAAAAACCGACAGAGATTGCGGTTGAGGCAGCGGGCGAACACGTTTACCTTTCGCTCACCATAGCGTTTCTGGAGGGCTCGATGCGCTACCGACTCTTGGGGGTGACGGTCGTCGCCGCAACGATGATGACCGCCGGTTGGTCGCTAGCAGGCTCTTTGGAGATCGGCGTTTATGGCGGGCTGAACGAAAGCCTGTCCTCGACCGGCACGCTGAGCAACGGTGTGGTTGAGCAGGACTATGACGTCGACTGGCAAGGCCTGTCATTCGATGCGCCGATCTATTATGGCGCCAATCTCACCCTTTGGCCGGATGCGATGCCTGATTGGGGCTTTCAGCTCGATTTCACGCACGCCAAGGCCTATGCCGATTTCAGCGACCCGGACATCGCCGCTGACTATTCGCGGCTAGAATTCACGCATGGGCTGAATCTCGTGACGGCCAATGTCCTGCGCAAATGGGAAACAGGGCAGGGGCTCAGGTTCTACGCCGGCGGCGGTGCAGGCGTTGCGGTCCCGCATGTCGAGATCGAGACGCGCGCCAGCAGCATAGTCGGCGATAGCGGCACGTTCGAGTATCAGGCGGCTGGCCCGGCTCTGCAGGGTATCGTCGGCGCGAGCTTCGAGGTCCTCGATAATCTGCGCCTGTTCGGCCAGTACAAGCTGAGCTATGCACCGATCACCGCCGAACTATCCGACGGCTCCAGTTCGTTCTCGACTGATTTTGTCAGCCACCACGTAGCCGCGGGACTGTCCTACTCCTTCGACAGCTCTGCGTACTGAACCATCGAGGGCGGGGCAGGCGCTAGGCGGCCCCGCTATTCGCCCAGCTCTGGCGCTTGCGGTAAATCGTTGACGGACTGATCTCGAGCGCCGCCGCAGCCATCGAGATATTACCATTGAAGGCGCTGATCGCCTCCTCGATGATGCGCTGTTCCTGTTGCCACATTGGCAAGATCGGAGAAGGACGCTGGCGTTGCGCCAGCCGTGTTGTCGGCTGGTCGCAGCCGGTATCGCAGCTTTCAAGCAGAGCGCGCGTAACAATGCCGGCGTCCTGCGTCAGCGCCACCCGGCGCATCAGTGCGCTCAACTCACCCACATTGCCAGGCCAGTCGCGCTGCATCAGCGCCTCTTCGGCATCGGGTGAGAAGCCGGTGAACATCTTGCTTTGCCGGCGCCCGTAGAGCGTCAGGAAGTGCCGCGCCAGCACCATGATGTCCGACGGACGCTGGCGCAGCGGCGGCAAATGAATGGGCAGCACATGCAGGCGGTAGAACAGGTCCTCGCGGAACGCCTTTTCCTTGATCATCTGCATCAAGTTGCGGCTCGTGGCGCAGATCACCCGCACCTGCACTTGGCGGCTTGTGCTCTCGCCCACGCGGCTCACGGCCCCGGTTTGCAGGAACCGAAGCAGCCGCGCCTGCATCGAAAGATCGAGTTCGGCGATCTCGTTGACGAACAGTGTACCGCCATTTGCCAGTTCCGCGGCGCCCGGCTTGGCTTCGCACAGCCCGGTATGCGCGTCGCTGACAATGCCGAACAGCTCGGCCTCGAGCTGGCGCGAAGGCATCGCGGCGCAGCGTACGGTAACCAGCGGCCCGTCGGCGGCGGGGCCATGTGCATGAAGGGCCTCGGCGCAAAGCTGCTTGCCGGTACCGCTCTCTCCGGTGATGAATACTGGCGCCATTGACGGCGCGATGCGAGCGATCTGCTCGTAGACATACTGCATGGCGCTCGAGCGGCCGACAAAAGCCTCGAAGCCCTCCATCGCGGCGCCAGACGGTGCCTCAAGGGCCAGCGCCCGCGTCTTGCCGTGTCGTTCCGCAAGCTCTCCGATACGCGCTGCAAAAGCCTGTCCGGTGACTGGCTTGGCGAGGTAATCGTGTGCGCCACCCCGCATCGCTGCAACGGCGGCGGACACGGAACTTGCCTCGGACAGCACCAGCACAAGCGCGCCTTCAGATACGCGCGCCAATCGTCCCACTGCTTCCTCGGCGCTCTCTGCAAGGTCGGTGAGGCTCGAAAGATCGGCCACGACGATGTCGAAGCGGTTTGCCCGCAGCGAGTCGAAGCCGGATCGTCCGCTGGGCGCGGTGATGACTTCAGGCTGGCTGGCGAGGCAGGAAAGCGCGGAGCGGGCAAGCTCACCGGCGCTATCGACGTCCTTGTCGATCAATAGCATGCGGCTGCGCAGGTTTGACTCCCGCGTCGTTTGCATTCCCATATTCGTTCCTGTCGCTATGGCAATTTCGGCCGGAGGCGATCACTCGGCTGAGATCCTCAGTCTTGCGCGTCACGGTAAATAAAGCGTTTTCGGCAAGCTGCGGAGTTGCGGAGCTTTTGCCGCGATCCTCCGGATGCTAGAAATAGCCGATCGATTCACCCAAAGAAGATGAGGCACGACAGCATCCGTGCAGAGAATGGTCTACATCTTCATGGGCGTTGCTGCGCTGGCCGCCGGCGCAACGGGGTATTTCGGGCTCGGCTTGACCCTTGCCGAGGCGATCCTGATGGTGGTCGTTGTCGGCTCGGCGGCCGTTGTTGCGCAGGAGCGAGTCCTGCGTCAGCGCGCCGAACGTCGCCTTGAGAACAGCCTCGAGGATTTGCGCAACCTGCTGTCGACGGATGCACAGGCGGCTGATGTCCTCGGCCAGCGTGTCAATGCGCTCGCAAGAGAAGATGCTGGTCGGCGGCTGGATGTCGTCGAGGCCGACGTGTCGATCCTTGGCACGGTGATTCGTCAGGTCGCGGAAGCTGTTGCCGAGATCGAGGAGAAGCAGGCGCAGCCGCAGCCGGCACCGATGCAACCAGAGCCGATTGTTGAAGAACCGGTACGCCCCCGCTTTTCCACCGCCGCCATTCGCAGAGCGCTTGAGGAGGACCGGATCGTCCACCATCTGCGCCCGGTCATGCGGCTGCCACAGCGGCGCACCTATGGCTACGACCTCGTAGCGCGGCTTGTCGAAGATGATGGTACCGTGCACGAACAAGCGGTCTTCATGCCGGAGGATGCAGGCGCAGACCTGTTCCGGCAGATCGAAGCGGCGGGCATACTCGAGTCCATCACGCTCGCCCGGCGTGCGCTGGCAACCGAACAGCCCCCTCGGCTGTTTGCGCCGTTCTCATGCGCCAGCCTTACCGATACGCGAACCGTCGAAAAGACTGTGGCACTGCTCGAGGCCAATCGCGCCGTATCGCGCTATCTCACCCTGCGCACCCCGTTCGCCGACTGGATTGCAATGAACAGCGCGCAGCGCGCTGCTGCCGGCCAGTTGGTGCGCACGGGCGTTACCTTCTCGCTCGAACAGGCTGACAATTTGCGTGGCGCAATCGGGGCGATGGCGGCCGATGGGGTCCAGTCGCTACGCGTCGATGCAAACATATTCCTCGCCGATCCTCAGCATTATACCGATTTCCATACGGCCGATATCGTCAAGTACTTGTCACGGTTCGATGTCGAACTGATCGCCACCGACATCTCTGCCGAGAATCAGCTACTGGAGCTTCTCGAAGACGGAATCGCGCTGGCCAGTGGGGATCACCTTTCGCCTGCGGCGCCGGCCTGGGCACAGTTTCTCTCCGATCGCCCACAGGCAACGCAGCGCCTCCGTCGCGTCGAAACCTGATTGCGTCGCCCAAGCCTAGGATCGCCTTGATGATTTCCGGACTCTCCGAGCTCGCCCCGAACTATGACGCTGTGTTGAGCGATGTCTGGGGAGTCATCCACAACGGCGTCGACGCCTTCCCCGAGGCCTATGGAGCGCTCGTCAAATTCCGCGAGAATGGCGGCAGGGTGGGGCTCATCACCAATGCGCCGCGCCCTGCCGAACCCATCATGCAAATGCTCGACGAGATGGGCGTTCCACGCGAGGCTTACGACACCCTTGTTTCCTCGGGCGATGTCACCCGCGCGATGATCGCGAAGTATAGCGGCAAGGTCATTCACCATGTCGGCCCGGAAACCATAGACGACGCGCTTTATGAAGGGCTCGATATCACCCGCGGTCCCGCCGAGGAGGCGACGGCAGTCGTCGTGACAGATCTCGACACCGATGACGATAACCCCGAGATGTATCGTCAGCGTGCCGAATACTGGCTGTCGCGCAACCTCACCATGATCTGCGCCAATCCCGATCGCGTCGTCGAACATGGCAACCGCATCGTCTATTGCGGCGGCGCGCTTGGCGATCTCTACGCCGCGATGGGCGGGGCGGTGCTGATGGCTGGCAAGCCTTACCAGCCTATCTACGAAGAGGCGTTTCGCCAGGTGGAGCAGGCGGCGGGGACGTCGTTTGAAAAATCGCGCGTGTTGGCGATTGGCGACAGTGTGCGAACCGACGCCACCGGCGCCGCCAAATTCGATACAGATCTGCTCTTCATCACCGGCTCGATCCACGCCGCCGAACTCGACGCGTTCGGCAATCCCGATCCTTCGGCCATCGCCGAGCTGGTGGCCCCGAGCCGCGCACGCATGGTCGGCTTCCTCCCGCGGCTGACCTGGTAAGCTGCTTGGCCGCTTGCAAAGACAGACGCGAGCGGGCAGGTTGCCGCCAGCTTCAAGCCATGTCGGGCGCGCGATATCCGTGACTGAGTTTTTATACTTCGAGGGGCTGGATCATATCCCCGAGCAGGCGCGCGGTGGCCTAATCGCCATTGGCAATTTCGATGGCCTGCATCGCGGGCACCAGGCAGTGCTGTCAAAACTCAAGCGCTGCGCCAAAGAGCTTAACGTGCCGGCGCTGATGATGACGTTCGAGCCGCACCCGCGCGATGTGTTCGCTCCCAGTCCGTTCCTGTTCCGGCTCACCGGCGCCGCTGCCAAGGCGCGCCTCGCCAGGTCGCTCGGTCTTGACGGGCTGATCGTCATGCCGTTCACCCGTGACTTCTCCCAGATAGAGGCTGAGGCCTTTGTCGAAGACTTTCTGGTGAGTGCGCTTAACGTCTCCGGCGTGATTGTCGGCAAGGATTTTCATTTCGGTCGTCAGCGCCGTGGCACCCCGACCTTCCTGCAAGCTGAAGGCGAGCAACGCGGCTTTACGGTCGAAACGGTTTCATTGATGGACGAGGGCGACGAGGTGATCTCGTCGTCGCGCATCCGTGCTGCCCTGTCCGAAGGTGCGGTCGCCGCCGCCAATCGCCTCCTCGGCTATCATTGGTTCATCTCGGGCGAAATCGTCAAAGGCGATCAACGCGGGCGCGAACTCGGTTATCCCACCGCAAACATGGCAACGGCTCCCGGCTTTTCCTTGGCGCAAGGCGTCTATGCCGTTCGTGCCCGCATGGGAGATCGCCGCTTCGATGGCGTTGCGGCCTATGGCAAGCCGATGTTCGACAACCAGCTGCCCCCGTTCGAAACGCATCTGTTCGATTTCGATGAGGACATTTATGGAAAGACCCTCGATGTGGCGATCGTCTCGCATCTGCGCGGGCAGGAAGTGTTTTCGGGCCTCGATGAACTGATCGCCGCGATGGACCGCGACTGCCGCCGTGCCCGAGAGGCTCTGGCGGAAGCCGAGCCGCTTACAGAGCTCGACCGGTCGCTGGGGTTCTTTGGTTGAAAGCCTTAAAACTTGTAGCGCACGCCAATTGCTGCCGCGTTGTGACCATCCCCCATGCCTCCGAGCAGTCCGCCAGCACCCGAACGATGCTGGATGCGGAAGAAGTACTCGAGTTCCGGATGGTCGTTCTGCCAGACACTGATCTCGGGCGCGACGTAGAACAGTAGTGTCGGGTCCGCTCCCGGCGCAATGCGATTGGACTCGATGCCAATCGTGTTGGTTATCGCTGAAAGCCCGAACGTCACTGCAGGCGACACCGTTACCGGACCGAGATCAATGCCGTCATAGCGTCCGACCACACCACCCCAGATCTCGCCCCGCACCGCATCGCCCACGCCGATCGCTGTGCCGGCCTCGAGGCCGAACCGCAAATCACCCATAGTGTAGAAGAACTGCTGATATCCGGCGCCGAAGACGTAATTGTCCTCGTAATCGAACCCGAAGGGTCCGAGCGGCGTGAAAATATCTTCTTGGTGGCCGCTATGATAGCGGCCGCCGAAGATGAATACGGATTGATCTGTAGCGTCTGTCTCCTGCGCGGCTGCTGGAAGAGCAGCAAGGCCGGCACACAATAACGTCGCTAAAAAGTGTTTCATTCAAAGGCCCGTCTTTTGGCGGCGCCCCTCCCAAACAGAGAATTCGCCCGCATGGCTCGTTCGTCAACGTCAAACTCGTGGCAAGGCTCAATTGTGATTACCCTTTGCTCGATGGCCGGGCGCTTGCTACAAGGCGCGCGACTTTTCCAGACAGCGATGCCGCCGAGATGAACGATACCGTCGCGAGCGAAACCGACTATTCGGCCACGCTCTTTTTGCCCCAGACTGATTTCCCGATGCGTGCCGGCCTGCCGACGCGGGAGCCTGTATGGCTCGAGCGCTGGGAGAAGATGGACATTTACGCCCTCCAGCGCGAGCAGGCGAAGGACAGGCCGCTGTTCACCCTGCATGATGGCCCGCCCTACGCCAACGGCAACATTCATATCGGTCACGCGCTCAACAAGACGCTCAAGGATCTTGTCTCGCGCTCGATGCAGATGCTCGGCTACAACTCGGCCTATGTGCCGGGCTGGGACTGCCACGGTCTGCCGATCGAATGGAAGATCGAGGAACAGTATCGCGCAAAGGGCCTCGACAAGAACGAGGTGCCGATCAACGAGTTTCGGGCTGAGTGCCGCCGCTTCGCCGCCAATTGGGTCGATGTGCAGCGCGACGAATTCAAGCGGCTCGGCATTCTCGGCGAGTGGGACAACCCGTATCTCACCATGAGCTTCGATGCCGAGGCTCAGATCGCGCGCGAGCTGATGAAGGTTGCCAGTTCTGGCCAGCTTTATCGCGGCTCGAAGCCGGTCATGTGGTCTGTGGTCGAGCGCACGGCGTTGGCAGAAGCCGAAATCGAATATCAGGACTACGAGTCGGACGCGATCTGGGTGAAGTTTCCGGTTCGCTCAGGCGGCGGCGATATCAGCTCGGGCGCCTTTCATGATCTCAACGCGTCGGTCCTGATCTGGACCACGACGCCGTGGACCATACCTGCCAACCGCGCTATCAGCTATTCACCCCGCATCGACTACGGGCTTTACGAGGTCGCCGAGGCCCCGGATGGCAACTGGGCGGCGCGCGGCGAGAAATACATCATCGCAGACGCTCTCGCCAAAGAAGTGTTTTCGAAGGCGCGCGTCGACAAATTTGTGCGCATCGGCGATGTCGATCCGGCAAACATCACCTCGTGCAGCCATCCGCTGCGCGGGCTCGCCGGTGGCTATGAGTTCGAAGTGCCGCTGCTGGCTGGTGAGCACGTCACCGATGATGCGGGTACCGGCTTCGTGCACACGGCGCCCGGTCACGGCCTCGATGACTTTGAGGTATGGATGGCCAATGGCCGGCAACTGACAGAGCGCGGCATCGATACGCACATCCCATATTGCGTCGATGATGCCGGGTTCTACACCAAGGATGCGCCGGGCCTCGATGGGGCGCGGGTGATCGATGATTCCGGCAAGAAGGGTGATGCAAATCAGCGCGTCATCACGGCGCTGGCAGAAGCAGGTGCAATGGCCGCGCGTGGCCGGCTCAAGCACCAGTATCCGCATTCATGGCGCTCGAAGAAGCCGGTGATCTATCGCAACACGCCGCAATGGTTTGTCTATATGGACCGCGATATCGGTGGTGCCGAGGGCGATACCCTTCGCACTCGCGCGCTCAGGGCAATCGATGCGACACGCTTCGTGCCGCCGCAGGGCCAGAACCGGCTGCGCGCCATGATGCAGGACCGGCCCGATTGGGTGCTGTCGCGTCAGCGCGCCTGGGGCGTGCCGATCACCGTCTTCGTCAATAAGCAGACTGGTGAACTCCTCAAGAGCGAGACGGTCAATCACCGCATCGGCCAGGCCTTCGAGGAAGAAGGCGCGGACGCGTGGTTCGCCGATGGGGCCGCCGCGCGGTTCCTTGCCGACGAGTATTCCGTCGACGATTACGAGATGGTCACCGACATCCTCGATGTCTGGTTCGACTCGGGCTCGACCCATTCCTTCGTTCTGCGCAACAAGCAGAAATGGCCGCACCTGAAATTCCCTGCCTCGATGTATCTCGAAGGCTCGGACCAGCACCGCGGATGGTTCCACTCATCGCTTTTGGAAAGCTGCGCGACCAACGGGCATGCCCCGTATGACAGCGTCCTCACCCATGGCTTCACCATGGATGGCGAGGGCCGCAAGATGTCGAAATCACTCGGCAATACGGTCGCGCCGCAGGATATCATCAAGCAGTATGGCGCTGATATCCTCAGGCTCTGGGTCGCATCCTCTGACTATTCGGAAGATCTGCGGCTCGGCAAGCAGATCGTCCAGACGACCGTCGACAGCTACCGCAAGCTGCGCAACACGCTGCGCTGGTTGTTGGGCAATCTCGCGCACTATGATCCCAAGGATGCGGTGCAGCCTTCGGAAATGCCGGAGCTTGAGCGGCTGATCCTGCATCGGTTGGCGGTGCTCGATGAGACCGTTCGCCAGGCTTACCGCGACTACGATTACAAGAAGCTCGTCTCGACGCTGTCGAACTTCATGAATATCGAGCTGTCGGCCTTCTACTTCGATATCCGCAAGGATGCGCTGTATTGCGATCCAATCTCGTCGGTACGCCGGCGTGCGGCGCTGACGGTTCTCGATACGCTGTTCAACTGCCTGACGGCCTGGCTCGCCCCGATCCTGGTCTTCACCATGGAAGAGGTGTGGCTGGAGCGGCACCCCGAGGATGATTCCTCCGTGCATTTGCGCCTGTTCCCGAATGTCCCCGGCGACTGGCGCGACGATGCGCTTGCCGCCAAGTGGCAGAAAATCCGTGCTGTACGCCGTGTGGTCACCGGCGCGCTCGAGATCGAGCGGCGCGAAAAGCGTATTGGCGCTTCGCTCGAAGCCGCCCCGAAGGTCTACATCGCCGACCCCACGCTGATGGCGGCCCTGGATGGTCATGACATGGCCGATATCGTCATCACTTCGGGCATCGTGTTCATCGAGGGTGAAGGGCCGGCCGAGGGCTTCAGGCTCGATGAGGTGCCTGGCGTGACGGTTGTCCCGGCATTGGCCGAAGGACGGCGCTGCGCTCGGTCCTGGAAGGTTTCCGAGGATGTCGGCAGCGATGCCGAATACCCGGACGTCACTCCACGCGATGCTCAGGCCCTGCGCGAGCGCCGGGCGGCGGGCCTGCCCAGTTGAGCGGCGAAACTCCAACACCGGCGCCGCGGCTTAACGCCTCGGTGCTGGTGTCGCTTATGCTGGCCGTTCTGGCGTTCGGCCTCGATAGGGCACACAAGCACATTCAGGTTGCCGCCGACTGCATCGGGATGGGCGCGGCGCGCTGCATCACCCCGATCGCGCCCTACACTCCGCTTCAGATGACTGGCTGGCGCGGTGGCGAAATCGTTACCGTCACCAGCTTCTTCGATTATGTCCTCGTCTGGAACACCGGCGTCTCTTACGGGCTGCTTGGCGATCTGCCGGTCTGGCTCGTCAGCCTTATCATGCTGGTAGCGATGATCGCGCTCGCCATCTGGTGGTGGCGCGCTGATACGATGCTGATCCGGGCCGGCCTGGCCCTCTGTATTGGCGGGGCCCTGTCCAATGCGCTCGATCGGCTGATCTATGGCGCCGTGGCGGATTTCTTTCACTTTCACTGGCAGGGCTGGTCGTTCTACATCTTCAACATTGCCGATGTCGCCATCACGCTCGGTGTGTTGCTGCTGATCCTCGATCTGTTCGGGATCGGCGCCAGTAAGAAGACGTGAACGCAATGCTGCCAGAATCTGGTTTTACCGCGCCCGATACGTTATAAGCACCAAGCCTAATCCAAGAGGACGCTACATGAGGATTGCCAAGCCGGCCGGAATGGCCCCGATCCTGCCTGCAATCGCAGTGTCCGCACGGCGCGCCGGGCATGCCGTGTGCGGCATGTTGCTTGTTGGCGCGCTGGCAGCCTGTACGACCGTCGAAGGAACGAACGCCCTCACCGATGTCGGCACCTTCGAGCGCGAGGTCATGACCTCGACGGCTCAGGGGCTCGGCCTCGTTCCCAAGGGCGATGAGAAGGCCGATCCGCAGCCGCGCGCGCCGCTCGCGCTACCGCGTGACATGCAGTCCCTGCCGCAGCCCAGCCAGTCCGTCGCGCAATCCCTGCCGGAGAATCGCGACACCGCTCAGATCAATACTGCAGGCCTCAGCGAGGCAGATATCCAGAATCTCAGAAATGCCCGCGTGGTCGATCTGCGCTCGTTCTCCGGCCGTCCTCTGACGGAAGAAGAGGCGCGTACGCTCACCGCTCGCATGACCGCTGCCGGCATGAACGTCAGCGCCCAGGGCGAGCGCCCGCTCTATCTGCCGCCCGAGCGCTATTTTACCGTTGTCGGCGGCCGCAACATGGTCTGCCGCACTGCACAGGGTGAACTTGTACCGCTCGATGACAATCGCTGCCCGAGCGAAGTGCGCAATGCCGTGCGCGATGCAGGACCGGGTATTGCCGGCTCCGGCGGTGGCATGCTCGGGACCAATATGATCGGCTCCGGCCTCTAGGCCACTTCGATGGCATAGGGGTGAAGCGGGCAGTACGCCCGCTTGCCCCACAACACAGCTTTGCGCCGCCTGCTGGCTCCGCATGTAAAGGCACTTCAATGACTGATAGCCGTACCGCACCGTCTGCAGGCGACCGCCTCGCAAAGGTGATCGCCCGCTCTGGCCTCTGCTCCCGGCGCGATGCCGAAAACTGGATTCAGGCAGGGCGCGTCTCGGTCAATGGCAAGAAAGTGCTGACGCCGGCTTTCAACGTCACCGAGCGCGACAAGGTTACGGTCGACGGCGCGCCCTTGGCCGCGCGCCAGGGTACGCGGCTATGGCTCTACCACAAGCCTGCTGGTCTCGTGGTGACTGAAAAGGATCCCGAGGGTCGCCAGACGGTCTTCGAAGCCGTGGAAGATCTCGGGCTGCCCCGCGTCCTTAGCGTTGGCCGTCTCGATATCAATACCGAAGGCCTTTTGCTGCTGACCAATGATGGCGGCTTGAAGCGGGTGTTGGAATTGCCCGAGACCGGCTGGTTGCGGCGCTATCGTGTTCGGGCGCACGGCCGGGTCAACCAGGCGGATCTCGACAGCCTCAAGAACGGTATCGATGTTGATGGCATCCGCTATGGCGAGATCGAGGCGACGCTCGAACGTGAGCAGGGCACCAATGTCTGGCTGACGCTGGCCTTGCGCGAAGGCAAGAACCGCGAAGTGCGTAACGTTCTCGAGGCGCTTGGCCTGACGGTCAACCGGCTGATCCGTGTCAGTTACGGGCCATTCCAGCTTGGCGAGATCGCACCGGGCTCCGTCGAAACGGTCAAGGCGCGTGTGCTTCGTGACCAGCTCGGCGCACGGCTTGCCGAAGCCTCTGGCGCCGATTTCGAAAGCGACATGCCTGAGCCAGCCCGGTCGCGGCCACCCGCGCGCGGCGGTGACCGACCAAGCCGTCACGGCGATGACCGTCCAGGCCGGCACGTACCGCACCACAAGACCCGCGGCGATCGCGATGCTTTTGCAGGGCGTCCGGAGACCCGCCGTGGAACCCGGTTCCGCGATGAGGGGGAAACAGCCCCGCCTCGTCGTATCCACTTTGAGGATGGCAGCCAGGGCGAGTTCACCCCCCGGCCTGCGCGCGGCGATAAGGATCGTCCCGCCCGCGGTGGCGATCGTCGACGCGATGGCAAGCCCGCTGAGGCGCGTCCTGACCAGCGTCCAGGTGATGCTCGTCCTCCACGCAAGCCCTACCGGCGCGACAGTGAAGGCGGTGGTCAGGCGGACGGGCGGCAGATGCGCCCCTGGCGCGGCGATCGCATGCGCGATGACGACAATCGCCCCGCGCGTGGCCGCCGTGCGCCGGGCGCAGGTGAAGACGCGCCGCGCCGTCCCCGCTTTAATCAACGCGATGATGCGCCGTCACGAGATCGGCCCGAACGCCCTGACCGCGGCCCGAAACGTGGTCCGCGCGATGACGCACCGCGCAGCTTCAAGCCGCGTACTGGCGACCGCGACGAACGTCGGGGCCGCGGGCCCGGCCAAGTTAAGTCACCGACCGTCCGATCCGAAGACACGCGTGAGCGTCCGCCCGGCAATCGCGGACGCCCCGAAGGCAAGTTCTCTCGTTCAGGTGGCGGCCCGTCCCGCAATGATCGGCCCCAGCGCAGTGATGGCGGCCCGCAGCAGCGCGGTAGCGGTCCCTCGCGTGGCGGTGCTCCGGCGCGCGGCAATGCACCCTCCCGTGGCGGCCCCCCAGGCCGTGGCGGCTCTGGCGGACGCGGCGGTCCGGGCGGACGCTCTGGTCCGCCGAGGAGTGGTGGCGACAAGACACGCGGCCCGCGCCGCTAACTCTTGATGCGCATTGTAGGCGGCCGGTTTCGCGGCAAACAGCTCAAGACACCAAGCGATCAGTCGATTCGCCCCACGGCGGACCGGGTACGAGAGAGCGTCTTCAACATTCTGTCGTCCCGCCTCGGCCCAGCGTTTGACGGGGTGCGGGTGCTGGACCTGTTCGCGGGAACCGGTGCCCTCGGGCTCGAGGCGCTTTCCCGTGGCGCGGCGGCTGCGATTTTCGTCGATACCGGTGCCGAAGCGCGTGGCCTCATTCGCGATCATATTGAAGCGTTCGGCATTGCGGGGATTGCCAAGCTGCTGCGCCGCGATGCCACGTCACTCGGTCCGCGCGGCTCGATCAAGCCGTTCGACTTGATCTTTCTCGATCCGCCCTATGGTCAGGGGTTGGGCGAGAAGGCGCTAACAGGGCTGCTTGAGGGAGATTGGTGCGCACCAGATTGCACCGTCGTTCTCGAAGAAGCGAGTGAAGCCGAGATCGATGCGCCAACAGGGTTTCGTCTCGAAGACCGCAGGCTTTATGGCGCCGCAGCCATCCATCTATTGAGCCGCGAAGCCTAGGCCGCCTCACGGCACAGTGCGCAGCGGCCACGAATTTCCATCGTCGTCTGCTTGATCGAAAAGCCCGTGCGGTCGGCCCATGTGCCAAGCTGAGTCTCGATGACCTCATCGGCGAATTCGTCGACGCGCCCGCAATTCTCGCAGATCGCAAACCCGATCAGCCCCTTGCGGTGGCACTGCGCATCGGCGCAGGCGACGAACGCATTGAGCGACTCGAGGCGGTGCGCCAGCCCCATCGCAACAAGCTTGTCGAGCGCCCGATAGACCTGCAGCGGTGCCCTCAGTCCGGCACCGCGAAGCCGGTCGAGGATGTCGTAGGCACTTAATGGAGAGGGTTGAGCGTTGAGGGTTTCCAGCACCAGAGACTGATTGCGGGTCAGGTCGTGTGCGCCATCATGTGTGTGTGCCATCAAGTCCCTTTCCGCCGACAAGACGTTCAGCCGGCACCAACAAAGATAACACGAAAAGCATCAGGGCAGCGACCACAATGGACGGTCCGGACGCGGTGTCCAAACTTAATGAGCCATAGAGACCACCGATTACCGCGAGGACGCCGAGAGCCGCGGAAATCGCCGCCATCGCCTCGGGTGTGCGGCTCAACCGACGTGCCGTCGCCGCCGGGATAATCAGAAGCGATGTGATCAGCAGCACGCCAACGAGCTTCATAGAGATGGCGATCACCATTGCCATCAACAGCATCAGTACGATGCGGCTCGCTTCGGGGCGCAGACCTTCGGCTTCCGCCAGCTCGGGGCTGACGGTTGCCGCGAGGAGCGGCCGCCAGAACATCACCAGCATGGCGAGAATCCCCACGCCGCCGCCGTAGATAATGAACATGTCGGTGCTCGATACGGCAAGCAGATCACCGAACAGGAATCCCATCAGGTCGATCCGTATATTGGTGAGGAATCCCACCAGTACCAATCCCACTGCAAGCGTTGAATGTGAGAGAATTCCCAGGAGGGCATCGGTCGACAAGCTTGCCTGGCGCTGCAGCAGGATCAGGCTCGCCGCCACAAGCGCTGCTACCCCGAACACGCCAAGTGTCACGTTTATCGACAGCAGGAATGAAAGCGCCACCCCGAGTAGGGCAGAGTGCGCCATGGTATCACCGAAATAGGCCATGCGCCGCCAGACCACGAAGCAGCCGAGAGGGCCAGCCACTGCGGCAAGCCCAATGCCGGCTATCAGCGCACGTGAGAAGAAATCACCGAACATCGGCATCAACCTCCGCGTGCTCGTGATGGTGATGACCATGATCATGAGAGTGGTCGTGCTGGTAGATCGCCAGCGTTTCCGCCGCCCGCGCACCGAACAATTGGCGATATTCCGGGCTTGCCTTCACTGTATCGGGCGTTCCGCGGCAGCAGACATGGCCATTGAGGCACAGCACGGTGTCTGTTTCCGCCATCACCACGTGCAGGTCGTGGCTGATCATCAATATGCCGCAGCCCGTCGTGTCGCGGATCTCGCGGATCAGTTCATAAAGCGCAATTTCACCTGCGAAATCGACCCCCTGGACCGGCTCATCCAGCACCAGCAGGTCTGGCTTCCGTATCATCGCACGGGCGAACAGCACGCGCTGGAACTCGCCGCCGGAGAGATCCTGCACGGCCGCGCGCTTCAGGTGAGCGGCACCCACGGCCCTAAGAGCCGCCTCAACTTCATGCGGTGCAAAGGCCGCAGTCAGCGTTACCAGTCGCTCGACCGTCAGCGGCAGAGTCCAGTCAATGCTGAGCTTCTGCGGCACATAGCCGATCCTGAGACCCGGCTTGCGCCACACCTGCCCACGGCTGGCACGCAGTACGCCGGTCACGACTTTGGCAGTTGTCGACTTGCCCGATCCATTGGGGCCGATCAACGTCACGATCTCACCGCGTGCAATGCTCAGATCGATGCCGCTAACCAACGTTCGACGGCCGCGCGCGACCGCCACGCCGTTCAGCCGCACCAGTTGGTTGGATGCTCCATCGAGTTCGCGCATCTGGATATTCACCTGTCGAAAGCCGTTGACGGCTAGATAAGGGTTATAGCATAACGCCGCAACACCGTAATGTCATAACATAGCAGATAGGGTCTCCATGCAGTTCTCCCGTTCTATCGCTACACTGCTCGCGGCGTCGGCACTCGTCGCCCCGGCATCCGCCGCGCCCAATGTCGTCGCCTCGATCAAGCCGGTGCACGCGCTGGTCTCGCTGGTCATGAATGGTGTGGCAGAGCCCGATCTGCTGCTTGATGGCGCCGCATCGCCCCACACCTACGCGCTCACCCCCTCCGATGCACAGTCGCTCGAGGCAGCGGACGTCGTCTTCTGGACGGGCGAGGGGCTCGAAATGTTCCTCGTCGATGCGCTTGAAACGCTCGCCGGTGACGCGGTTTCGGTAGAGTTGTCGGAAGTCGACGGTATTGCGCTACTGCCGGTGCGCGAGGGCGGCTCGTTCGAGGCGCACCAGCATCACGGTGAGGCGCACGACCATGGCGACCATGCCCACGAGCATGGCGATGATGACCATGATCACGCCGAAGACCATGATCATGCCGAGGATCACCATTACGCAGAAGATCACGATGACCATGCGCACGAGCACGAAGAGCATGACCACGATGAGCATGAACATGAAGAGCATGACCACGCCCATGAACACGAGGGCCACGATCATCAGCACGGCAGCATGGACATGCACGTCTGGCTGGATCCAGACAACGCAGCGGTGATGCTGACCGCGATCGCCGACACATTGGCAGACGTCGACCCGGAAAATGCCGAGACCTATCGCGCCAATGCCGAGGCCGGAACGGCACAGCTCGAACAGCATGAAACTGAACTCGCTGCGCAGCTCGCGCCGGTGGCCGATCGCCCCTTTATCGTCTTTCACGACGCTTATCAGTATTTCGAGCAGCAGTTTGGCCTGACCGTTGCCGGATCGATCACCGTGTCACCCGAGGTGATGCCGGGCGCCCGTCGCATTGGTGAGCTGCGCGATCGGGTGCAGGATCTTGGGGCCACCTGCGTGTTTGCAGAGCCGCAGTTCGAGCCGGCCATTGTCGATGCGATCGTCGAGGGCACTGATGCGCGCACCGGCGTTCTCGACCCCGAAGGCGGCACCCTGACGCCCGGCGCGGACCTCTACAATCAGCTGCTCCAGGGCTTGGCCGGGTCCCTGGTCGAGTGTCTCACACCAACCGAGTGAGTCAGCGAAACGGGCCTTTGAATATGAAGAAGGCCCCGAGCGCGATCAGTGCAAAGCCGACAAGGTGATTAAAGGTGAAGCGTTCGCCGAGAAAGCTCACGGCGAACAGCACGAAAACGCTCAGCGAGATGACTTCCTGGATCGTCTTGAGTTCGAACCCGGAATAGGTGCCGTAGCCGATGCGATTGGCCGGCACCGCCAGCCAGTACTCGACGAGCGCCAGTCCCCAGCTCGCCATCACCGCCACCCACAATGGCGCCATCGGGAACTTGAGGTGTCCGTACCAGGCGATGGTCATGAAGACATTGGACGCGATCAGCAGCGCGATTGGGGCCAATGTTGGAAAGTTCAGTCCCATGCGGTGTCCGGAAGAATCAATGCCCTCAACGGGGCGGCGGCGGATATCACTCCCGCCGCCCTCACCGTGCAAGTGCTATCGAACGAAGGCGGTCTTTTGTTCGAGCCCATAGATGGAATCCGTCAGCGTATCCATCTGCTTCATCAGGATGCCCTGAGAATCGTACAGCCCGCGATTGTAAAAATACGGCCCGATCCGCTCGGCAAAAAAGCGCATCAGCATCTCCGCCGGAATGTCACCGATCGACTGGTCGAGTTCATCACGGAAATAATCCTGGATGTCGGCCACCATCGCCTTGGTCTCCTCGCGTGAAAAGGTGATCGGCTTCATGCGCTGTGCTCCGGTGTTGGTCAGGGTTGCCGGACCGTATTGGATGGTTCGCAGAGTCGCCAGTGCCGCGCAGCGATTGACCGCGACCGAAGACGGTGGCACATCAAGGGCGTGATGGTTCCCCGAGCTTGCAAAGGCAAGGGGATCAAAAGGGAACACGGTGAGGCGTACCCATCAGGGACCAAATCCGTGGCTGCCCCCGCAACTGTAAGCGGTGAGTCGCCTCCATTTGCCACTGGCCTCGGCCGGGAAGGCGGAGACGGCGTCAAAGACACCGCGAGCCAGGAGACCTGCCAGCACGTCGATGGGGTTTTGGCCCCGATACTTCACGCGCACGGAGGGTGTCGCCATGAATACCGATGCAACAACCAATGCTCCGGCCCATGTGGCCATTCATTCCCTTTCCCTGTCGCAGCGCCTGATCGCTGGCGGATTGGCCCTGATGTTGGGCCTTCTGCTGCTGGGCGGTGCTGGCTTTGCCGGCGACTATCGCCTGCACAACGGTGCGCATGACACGCGCCACGCCATGGGGTTTCCCTGCCACTGAGCGGGTGAACAAGGGACACATCAATGTTTCGCAATCTGTTTTTTGCTGCGGTTCTCGCAGCCCTTTGCGCTGGGCTTCTCACGTCGGCCATCCAGCATTTCCGTGTCACCCCGCTGATCCTTCACGCCGAGAGCTTTGAAGGCGCTGGCCATTCGCATGGCGAAGAGGCTGTCGTTCACGAGCATGCCGATGGCACAAGCCACGTGCATGAGGACGCCGCTGCCGCCACAACCGCTGGCCATGATCATGGCGGTGACTGGGCGCCTCAGGATGGTTTCGAGCGCACCGCATACACCGTTCTCGCCAATTTGCTGGTCGCCGCCGGCTTCGCGCTGGTTCTTGGCGCGGTATCGATGCTTGCCGGCCTGCCGATCACCTTCGCAAACGGCCTCGTCTGGGGCGCTGCCGGGTTTGTCGTCTTCTCCCTCGCACCGGCCTATGGCCTGCCGCCAGAGCTTCCCGGCATGCCTGCCGGCGATTTGATGGCGCGCCAGATCTGGTGGATCGCAACCGCCGTGATGACCGGCGCCGCCTTGCTGCTGCTTGCAAAGACCCGTGCCGGCTGGGCGTTTGCTGTCGCTGCTCTGCTGATCATTGCACCGCACGTCATCGGGGCGCCTGCCGCTCCTGAGGAGGCAAGCGCAGTGCCCGCGCATCTCGCCACCGCCTTTGCCGCAAATACGCTGGGCACTGCTGCGGTCTTCTGGGCGGTCCTCGGCCTCGTATTCGGACGGCTCAATGATTTGTTCGCCGACCGCACCGCAACCCAATATGCCGGCAAGGGAGCCCTCGCATGAGCAAGATTCCAACCACGGTGATCACCGGCTTTCTCGGCTCCGGCAAGACCACGCTCGTCCGCCACATGCTGGCGAACGCCAAGGGCAAGCGCATCGCGCTGATCATCAATGAGTTCGGCGATATCGGCGTCGATCGCGACATCCTCGCCGGCTGCGGTGATGAAACCTGCCGCGAGGAGGATATGATCGAGCTGGCCAATGGCTGCATCTGCTGCACCGTGGCCGACGATTTCGTGCCGACGATGAAGGCGTTGCTGGAGCGTGAGGACCGGCCCGATCACATCGTCATCGAAACCTCCGGCCTCGCTCTGCCACAGCCGCTGATCCGCGCGTTCAACTGGCCCGAGATCAAGGCCCACGTCACCATTGATGGCGTCGTCACCGTTGTCGACGCATCGGCGCTCGCCGAAGGTCGCTTCGCCAGCAACGAGGCCGCCGTCGATGCACAGCGTCAGGCCGACGACATGCTCGACCATGAAACCCCGCTCGGCGAGTTGTTCGAAGACCAGCTGGTCGCCGCAGATCTCGTCATCGTCAACAAGGCGGATCTCGTTGGTGTCGAAGATCTCGGCCGCATCGAGAACCGCGTCCGCGCCGAACTGCGCCCCGGCACCGGCGTCGTGCGCGCCGAAAACGGGCAGGTCGATGTCGTAGCACTGCTCGGCCTCGGCATCGGCTCCGAGGACGATCTTGAAGGGCGCGAAAGCCATCACGAACTCGAACACGGCGATGGCACGCATGAGCATGACGATTTCGACTCCTTCTCGATGAGGATCGAGAAGATCGCCGGCAAGGATGCGCTCCTGAAGACCATCGAAGACACCATTCGTACCCACGACGTGCTGCGTCTCAAGGGCTTCGCCGCTGTCGATGGCGCCCCGGCACGGCTTGCCATTCAGGCCGTCGGGCCACGCGTCACGGCGTATTTCGATCGTCCCTGGAAAGACGGCGAGGCACGCGAAACCGCGCTGGTGGTGATTGGGGAATCGCCGCTCGATCGTGCCGCGATCACCGCAAGCCTCGAGCGCGCCGCCGCCTGATATGCACCTGCTTTCGGCACAGGCCGGCGCATTGCAGCAGGAAGGCGAGGCGATCGACCTCGGCCAGGCGCCGGGGCGCATCGTCTTCGCCTCGGCGGCGGATAGCGAGCTGGCAATGCTCGCCGATGCTGCCGACCGCGCTGGGGCGGAGGACCTCCGCCTCGCCAATCTGCTGCGCCTCACGCACAACATGTCGGTCGATCTCTGGCTCGACCAGACCGTGCGCCACGCGCGGCTGGTGGTACTGCGCCTCCTCGGCGGCGCGGCCTATTTCCAGTATGGCGTCGATGAACTGACGACGCTGTGCGCCGACAACGATATCGCTCTGGTGCTGCTGCCCGGCGATGCCAACCCCGATCAGATCCTGATGCAGCGCTCGAGCGTGCCGCCGGAAACCTGGTCGCGCCTTCATGCGCTGTTCACTGCCGGCGGCCCCGAAAACGCCGATGCGCTGCTCGATGCCTTTGGCCGGAGCGCCGATGGCAAGGCACTCGCTGACGACCAACCCAGCGCATTTGCGCGCTTCGGCCACTGGGACCGGCAACAGGGGACGATTGATCCGGAACTGAACAGCTTCTCGCCGGATCCAGCACGTGCCATCGCGCCGATCCTCTTTTACCGCTCGCTTCTCGAAGGCGGCGGCGCGGCGATGCTGCGCCAACTCTGCGAAGCGCTGGTCGATAAGGGCATCGAGCCGCTGCCTCTGGTGATTTCAACGCTCAAGGAATCCGCCTGCGTGCGCTTCGTGCAACGCGCGTTTTCGGCGTTTCCACCTCAGGTCATTCTCAATCTTACCGGCTTCGCCCTCGGTCTTGCCGATCTTGACGACAAGGCCAATCCATTCGCCGGCACCGATGCACCAATCCTGCAATTGCTGCAGAACAACCGGCCCGAAGCGCAATGGCGAGAGGATACGCAGGGCCTCGGGTCGCGCGATCTGGCGATGCAGGTGGTGTTGCCCGAACTCGATGGCCGCATCGGCATGCTGCTGGTCGGTCACAAACGCGAAGGCATCTGGCATGAGCGCACTCAGTGCCCGCTCACCGCCTATGCCCCCGATGCGTCCGGCATCGCCCGTGCTGCAACCCTTGCAGCGAACTGGGTGCGCCTGCGCACTACGGATCGTGCCGGGCGCAAAGTCGGGATGGTGCTCGCCAATTATCCCATTCGCGATGGCCGCCTCGCCAACGGGGTCGGCTACGACGCGCCGCAATCGAGCGTCGAAATCCTCAAGGCGCTGGCCACTGCCGGATATCATCTCGAAAAGACCCCGGATACCGGCAACGCGCTGATCGAGCGCCTGCAAGCCGGCCCCACCAACGCCGCACCAAGCCGCGGCAATAGCCCGGCGCCGCTCTCGCTCGCCCGCTACCAGGCGCTGTTCGCAACGCTGCCCGCACCGATCCGCGAGCAGGTGTCCGCCCGTTGGGGCGCGCCGCAAGACGATCCGTTCGTGCGCGATGGCGCGTTCCAGCTACCCCTGCTGATCCTTGGCAATGTCGCGATCCTGCTGCAGCCGGCACGCGGCTATGATCGTGATGATGCCGCGAGCTACCACGATCCAGACCTCGTGCCGCCGCATGCCTATTGCGCCGCCTATTTGTGGCTGCACCACGAATTCGGCGCCCACGCGCTCATCCACAACGGCAAGCACGGCAATCTCGAATGGCTGCCGGGCAAGGCTACCGCGCTCGATGCAGCGAGCTACCCGGATGCGTTGTGGGGACATCTGCCGCATCTGTATCCGTTCATCGTCAACGATCCGGGCGAGGGCACGCAGGCCAAGCGCCGCACCGGCGCTGTCATCATCGATCATCTGGTGCCGCCGCTCACCCGCGCCGAAATCTACGGGCCGCTCAAGGATCTCGAGGCGATGCTCGACGAGTATTACGCCGCCTCGGGCATGGATCGCCGTCGCCTTGTCGATCTCAAGCGCCGCATCCTCGCTTTCACCCGTGACATTCGGCTCGATCGCGACATTACACTGCCCGACGATGGTGATGCCGCGCTGGTCGAGATCGACAATTTCCTGTGCGAACTCAAGGAAGCGCAGATCCGCGATGGCCTCCACATTTTCGGTCAGTCGCCGACCGGACGGCTGGAGCGCGATCTTGCCCTTGCGATGGTCCGCGTCCCACGCGGCGAGGAGAACGCTGCCGATGCCAGCCTGATCCGCGCTCTCGCCGATGATCTCAAGCTCGGCTTTGATCCGCTGACGGCAATCCTGTCGCGGCAATGGTCGGGCCCCGCGGTCAATGCCACGCCCTGCCGAACCCTTGGCGATGCTGTCGAGGCGCTCGAAGCGCTGGCTGGCGAACTGGTCAGTGGCGAGCGCCTGCCGGATGCCGAGTGGGGTGCAACGCGCGCTGTCCTTGAGACGCTCGAGACCATTGTGCGTCCGCGTCTCGCCGCGTCCGGTCCCAACGAGATCAAAGCTCTCCTCGATGGTCTTGATGGCAGATTCGTCGCCCCCGGTCCGTCCGGCGCACCATCGCGCGGCCGGCTCGATGTCCTGCCGACAGGGCGCAACTTCTATTCGGTCGACAATCGCGCCGTGCCCACCCAGACGGCATGGGAACTGGGCCGCAAATCTGCAGAAAACCTCGTCCTCCGGCACATGCAGGATAACGGCACCTATCTGCGCTCGATCGCGCTGTCGGTCTGGGGCACCGCCAACATGCGCACCGGCGGCGATGATATCGCCCAGGCGCTGGCGCTGATTGGCGCAAAGCCGAAATGGGATCCGAGCTCGCTGCGCGTCTCCGGCTACGAGATCATCCCGATGGCGAAACTCGGCCGCCCGCGCGTCGATGTGACCCTGCGCATTTCCGGGTTTTTCCGCGATGCGTTCCCGGCGCAGATCGCGCTGTTCGACAAGGCTGTCCGTGCTATCGGCGCACTCGATGAACCCGAAGATCAAAACCCCATCGCTGCGCGCATGCGAACCGATGCATTGGGGCTGATGAAGGATGGCCAAAGCGAAGAGCAGGCCGCTCTCGCCGCCGGCCACCGCATCTTCGGCTCAAAGCCTGGCGCCTATGGCGCAGGCCTTCAGGGGCTGATGGATTCCGGCAATTGGTCGACCAAGGGCGATATCGCCGAAGCCTTCCTCAATTGGGGTCAGTACGCCTATGGCGCCCACGCCAGCGGCACCCCGGAGCGCGATCGGCTGAAGGCGCGGCTTGGTGACATTGAGGCTGTTGTCCACAATCAGGATAACCGCGAGCACGATCTGCTCGATTCCGATGATTATTACCAGTTCGAGGGCGGGCTGACGGCCACCGCAGAGGCGTTGACGGGCCGCAAGCCCGCGACCTACCACAACGACCATTCGCGTCCCGAACGCCCGCTCACCCGCACGCTCGATGAGGAAATCTCACGCGTCATGCGGTCCCGTGTCGCCAACCCGAAATGGATCGATGGGGTCAGGCGTCACGGCTACAAGGGCGCCTTCGAAATCATCGCCACGGTCGATTACATGTTCGCCTTCGCCGCCACCACCGGCGCCGTCAAAAGCCACCACTTCGATCTCGCCTTTGAGGCATTCGTCGAAAACGATGACGTGCGTGACTTTCTCGTCGCCAACAACCGCTATGGCTATGACGAACTGCTGGCCAAATTCCGCGATGCGATCACCCGCGGCTTCTGGCAACCGCGCTCCAACTCGGTGCATGCTGTTCTTGATGATGCCAAAACTGGAGGCCCCGAATGAGCCCGACACAAGTCAATCTGTCCGAAAAGCTGGCCCTGTTCTCCGAACATTGGTCGCCGCGCATCGTTGCGGACTTCAACGGTCACGACATCATGCTGGCCAAGCTCAAAGGCGAGTTTCCCTGGCACAAGCATGATGACACCGATGATTTCTTTCTGGTCGTCAAAGGCGAGATCACCATCGAGACTGAAAATGGCAATGTCCCGCTGAAAGAAGGCGAACTGTATGTTGTCCCCAAAGGGGTCCAACACCGCCCGGTCGCCCGCGAAGAGGCGCATGTTCTGTTGATTGAGACCGCTGGTGAACCGAACACCGGCGACGCAGCGACCGCAGCCGAAAAGATCAGGATCTGACAAAGACCAAGGCGGAGGGGAAGGGTGCATGCAATCGACGATCATCTATCTGATCGGCCATTACGGGGTCGGCAAGCTTACGATCGCCAAGGCGATCTGCGCGATGACGGATGCCCGTCTGTTCGACAATCATCTGGTTAACAACGTCGTCTTCTCGCTGATCAGGATGGATGGCAACACAGGGCTCCCGGAAAAAGTCTGGGACTATATTGATGTCATCAAGGATCAGGCGTTTGCTTCAATAGAAACTCTTGCGCCTCCGGACTTCAGCTACGTTCTGACAAACGCACTCATGGATGACGATCCCGGCGATTGGGCGGCCTATGAGAAGGTGCAGGCGCTAGCCGCGCGGACCGGACGGCTGTTCGTGCCGGTATTGCTGAACGCGTCAGATGAAGCGCATGCAGCGCGTATCGACTCCGAAGATCGCCGCGCCCGTCTGAAAGCCACAAATGTCGCGGCAGCGGCAGAGAAGCGCCGAAATAGCAGGCTCATACAAATCGAGCACCCGAACCGTATCGACATTGATACGACACACCTGCCGCCCGAACAGGCGGCCCGGATCATCATTGACCACGCGGAGACCTGTCGATGAGCGAGCGCAGCCCGAAAAAGACCGACACCATGACCGAGGCGGAGCGCGATGCGTATCACGCCGAAAAGATGAAGAAGAAGAAGGCGGCGCGCGACAAGATTCTCGCCACCAAGACCGAAGAGCGCGGGCTGGTGATCGTTCACACCGGCAGGGGCAAGGGCAAGTCGACAGCGGCATTCGGCATGGTGTTTCGCGCCATCGGCCACGGGTTCAACGTCGGCATTGTGCAGTTCGTCAAAGGCAAATGGGGGACAGGCGAGCGCGACGTGCTGGAGAAATTCCCCGAACAGGTGACCATTCGCGCCATGGGCGAGGGCTTCACCTGGGATACGCAGGACCGTCAGCGTGATCTCGCGGCTGCGCGCAGTGCCTGGGACGCCGCAAAGGCAATGATCGCCGACGAGACCTATAAGCTGGTGCTGCTCGACGAACTCAATATCTGCCTGCGCTATGATTACCTGCCGCTCGACGAAGTCGTCGAAACCCTCAGGAACAAGCCGCGCGATACCCACGTCATCGTCACAGGCCGCAACGCCAAGGATGAGTTGATCGAGATCGCTGATCTGGTCACCGAAATGACCGAGATCAAGCATCCATTCCGCGCCGGTGTGAAGGCGCAGGCCGGCATCGAGTTCTAGGCCCGGCTAATCGCAGCGCCGCGTGCTGCGCAACTGGCTGACCAGGCGCTCGAGGGTTGGCCTGACGCGCTCGATTTCGGCTTGCTGGTAGGTGAGCCGGAAACTGGCATAGGCATCGTCGCACAAGGCGATCATGCGCTGGTACAAAATGCGCCCGCCATCGACGCCTGAAAAACTCGCCCACCGCGGCGTCGTCGCCTGATAGGTCAGGTGCCAGCCGCTGCCCGTCGCCGAGCGTTGGCGCTCTGCCACTTCCGCCTCGAACGATTGCAGCAGGTTTCCGCCCCAGACGGTCAGCGTTTCACCGCGTCGACCGGTGAAGACCTGGCCATCGCCATTGGTACTTTCGCCTGCGCCGGAAAACCCCTCAGGAACAGGAATGACATAGCCGAAGCGCTGGTTGGTGTAGCCTTCCTGTCCCGCCACAAGGGCAGGCACGAAAACGGCAAACATCACGGTCAGGACAAAGCGCAGCATTGCCTCAGAATGCGCCCGGGGCGTCGTCCAGTCAAACCACCACAATGCCCGAATGCTTGGCTTTTTCTTCTGGCTCGACATGGATGGTGATTGTCACCTCTTCCACGGCCTCGCGCAGCTTCGCCTCGATCCGGTCGCAGATTTCGTGCGCAGCCCCAACGCTCATCGCACCCGGCACCACAAGGTGGAAGTCGATGAAGGTCATCTTGCCGGCCTGGCGTGTGCGGATGTCGTGCGCCTCGATGGCGCCATCGGCATTGCTCGAGATCGTTTCGCGGATCCTGGTCTGCTGCTCCGGAGACACAGCCGCATCCATCAGCCCGCCGACGCTCTCGCGGATCACACCCCAGCCCGACCAGATGATGTTCAGCGCCACAAGCGCCGCCAACACCGAATCCAGAACCGCCCATCCGGTGAGATAGACCAGCACCAGCCCGGCAATGACGCCAACGGTCGAGACGACATCGGTCATCAGGTGCTTGCCGTCGGCCTCGAGCGCCGGCGAAAGGGCCTTCCGGCCATGCCGGATGAGAACGCGCGCCCACACGAAGTTGAGCACCGTCGCGCCGCCGCCAATGGCCAGGCCCAAGACCGGTGCCTCGGGCAGCTGCGGATTCAGTATCCCCTCCCAGGCTTCGCGCGCAATCAATGCGGCCGCGACGATGATCAGGACGCCCACCAGCACGGCCGAAAAGTACTCGGCCTTGTGGTATCCATAGGGCAGGGTGGAGTCAGCCGGCTTTTGCGCGATGCTGACCGCCGTCAGCGAGGCGATCGCCGTCATCACGTTGACGATCGATTCGAGCGCATCCGAAAACAGTGCTACCGACCCGGTGACCCGCCAGGCGAGCACTTTCGTTGCCAGCACAACCACCGCCACCAATACGCTGGCAGCGGAAATCCAGACGGTGCGTCTGTCCATGATCGGCCTCTGTCGGCTTTGGCGGGGAGCGGTGAAGCGGCGGCATATCCCGGACGCCATACCGACGCAACCCATTGTTTTCGCCAATGATTTGCAAGTGCATTCGCATCAGCGCGAGCGCTCTGCAAGCCATTGATCGATAGGCCGCTTTTCAATTTCTGCCCGAAGTTCTCGCAGAAAATTCGTGCACCGGTCGGGCGCCAAATGACATGGTGCGGTTCAACGAGAAAGGGCCTTCGATGATTCCCCAGACCACGCGCGACGAGTTGTTCGACCTCATTGGCTCGCTAACCTCTGACCGGCTATCCGCACAGCTTCGCTTCGTCGTCGAAATCGACCGCCTGAAAACCATCCTCCGCCGCACCCCGATTATCGATCTCTCGCGACGCGAAAACGATGCCGAACACTCCTGGCATCTGGCGATGATGGCAATGCTGCTGCGCGAGTTCGCGTCACCGGGCGTCGACGTCGACAAGGCGTTGCGCATGCTGTTGGTCCACGACATCGTCGAAATCGATGCCGGCGATACCTTCCTTTATGACGAGACCGGCCAAGAGGATCAGGATGAGCGCGAACAGCGCGCCGCCGATCGCCTGTTCGGCATGCTGCCCGCCGAGCAGGGCACGGACCTGCGCGCCCTCTGGGATGAGTTCGAGGCGCATGAGAGCGAAACCGCGCGCTTTGCCCGCACCATGGATCGCCTGCAGCCCTTCTTGCACAACATCTTTACCGGCGGTGCGATGTGGCGCGAGCACGGGGTGAATGCCGCCCAGGTGCGCAAGCGCATGGCGGTCATCGCTGATGGCTCAAGCCAGCTGCATCAGCTGGTCTTGGGGCTTCTCGATGAGGCGGTGCGCCGCGAGTTCCTGCCGGCCGGGCCCGCCGCCTGAGCTTCGTTGACCCGGCCCGGCGAACGCCGTACAAGCCGGCCATTGCGCAGCGTTCCTTGAGGAACTGAAACAGAGCCCGGTGCGGTCGACCCAAATCGGGGACCAGATCCGGGGCTGCAACGGTTTTCGCGAACCTGCCTCCTGTTTGAAGACACGAGGCGTTTATGTCCGATCTGATTCTACCCCCCGATACCGGCGTCATGCTGTGCGGCCATGGCAGCCGCAACATCCGCGCCGTCGATGAATTTTCGGTCCTCGCCGGCCGGCTCAAGGAGCGCCTGCCGGACGTGCCGGTGGAATACGGCTATCTCGAATTTGCCAATCCGGTGATCCACCAGGGCCTCGACAAGCTGCGCGCCGAAGGCGTCAAGCGCGTGCTCGCCGTGCCGGGCATGCTGTTCGCCGCCGGCCACGCCAAGAACGATATCCCGTCCGTCCTCAATACCTATGCCGCAGCGCATGAGGGGTTTGAGGTGATCTATGGCCGCGAACTCGGTGTCGATCTGAAGATGCTGCGCGCCGCGGGCGATCGTGTCGAACAGGGGCTCGCCGCCGCTGGCGGTGACATCCCGCGCGCTGAAACCCTGCTGGTGGTCGTTGGCCGTGGCGCCTCCGATCCCGATGCCAATTCCAACGTTGCCAAGGTCATGCGCATGCTGTGGGAAGGCATGGGCTTCGGCTGGGGCGAAGTCGCCTATTCCGGCGTCACCTTCCCCCTCGTCGCCCCGGCGCTCGAACACGCGGTCAAGCTCGGCTACCGCCGGGTTGTGGTGTTCCCGTATTTCATGTTCACCGGCGTTCTGGTGAACCGCATTTATGATGCGGTGACCGATGCCGCAGCGCGCCATCCGAGCATCGAATTCGTCAAGGCGCCGTACCTCAACGACCATGATCTGGTCATAGAAACCTTCGTCGATCGCATCCGCGAAACGCTTGTCGGCCAAAACCTGATGAACTGCTCGATGTGCAAATACCGAGAGCAGGTTCTCGGCTTTGAGGCCGAAGTCGGGATGGCCCAGGAAAGTCACCACCATCATGTCGAGGGGATTGGTGGCGGGCTCGAAAACTGCCCATGCGGCGGCGATTGCGATGCGTCGTGTCGCGACGAGGAATTCTGCCGCATCCACGGCCTGCCGTTCACCCCGCTGCACACCCACGCGCATGACGACGCGGATCATCATCACGACCACGATCATGAGCATCATCATCACCATGATCACGACCACCCGCATGAACATGATCACGACCATGCGCACGATCATCACCATCATCCATATCCGCATGCCGACCACCCGCTGGGGCCAGTGACGCTACCCGCGGTCCCCGGTCGTCTGGCGCGTAGCCTGCGGAAGCGCTAGATGGATTATCTGCGCGACCCTGAAGCGATCTATCGGCGCTCCTTCGAAATCGTTGGGGCGGAGGCCGATCTTGCGCGCTTCTCGCTGTTCGATGCGACGGTTGCGGCGCGCATGATTCATGCCTGCGGCATGGTCGAGATCGCTGATCGGATGATCTTTTCGCGCAACGCCACGGAGGGTGGCGTCGCCGCGCTTCAGGCGGGTGCGACGATCCTTTGCGATGCGGAAATGGTCGCATCGGGGATCACCCGAAAGCATCTGCCGGCAGACAATCCGGTGGTTTGCACCTTGAATGATCCACAAACGGCTGACCACGCAAATGCAATCGGCAACACGCGCTCTGCTGCTGCTGTCGATCTCTGGGGCGACCGGATGGAGGGGGCCGTCGTCGCCATCGGCAACGCCCCAACCGCATTGTTCCGGCTTCTCGAGTTGCTGGAGGAGGGGGCACCGCGCCCCGCCTTGATCCTCGGCCTGCCGGTCGGCTTCGTCGGTGCCGGAGAATCGAAAAGCGAACTCATCGCTGAAACCTTCGACGTTCCCTACATCACGCTGGTTGGCCGCCTCGGTGGCAGCGCAATCACATCGGCTGCGGTGAACGCCATTGCCATGCTGGCAAAGGGCGAGTCGCGATGAGCGTCTGGCTCGATATCATCGGCGTGCCGGAATCTGGCGTTGACGGAATAGATACAGGCGCCAAAGCCCTGATTGAGAAGGCCGGCACCGTCATTGGCGTCAAACGCCGCCTCGATGGAGTTCCAAAGCGCGACGGCCAGACACGCGTCGAGTGGGACGGTGCGCTCGAAGAAATGGTCCAAAAGATCCTCGAAAGCCGCCAGACCCCGACGGTCTTGCTGGCCTCGGGCGATCCCAACTGGTTCGGCATCGGCGCGACCCTGTCTCGGCGTATGCCGACGGAACAGTTTCGCATGCACCCGTGCCCATCCTCGTTCCAGCTTGCGGCCGCACGGCTGCATTGGCCGATGCAGCATCTGGCGATGGTTTCGCTGCATGGCCGTCCGGTCGAAAGGCTGCACCCGCACGTTCTGCCCGGCAATCGCGTCCTGGCGCTCACATCGGACCGGCTGACGGCTCAAGCTGTCGCCGACCTGCTGGTCGATCGCGGCTATGGCGACACAATGATGGTCACCCTCGAAAACCTCGGCAGCACCGATGAGCGCATCTGCCGTCAGGACGCCGAAGGCTACGAGCCGGGCGATCTTTCGGATTTTTATGTTCTCGCGCTCGATTGCGCATCCGCCGACTCGGCAGCGCTCCTGCCGCCGCTGCCAGGTCTGCCTGACGACGCGTTCGTCTCTGATGGGCAGCTGACAAAGCGCGAAGTGCGCGCCGCAAGCGTTGCCAAGCTCGCGCCCTATCCCGGAGCTTTGCTATGGGATGTCGGGGCCGGCTGCGGTTCGGTTGCAATCGAATGGATGCGCGCCGCGCGCGATGCCCGTTCCATTGCATTCGAGCGCCATCCGGAGCGTCTCGAAATGATCCGCGCCAACGCCTTGGCGCTCGGCGCGCCTGCTCTCGAGATTGTCGCTGGCGACGCACCGGAAACGCTCGCTGACCGGGCTGAACCGGATGCGATCTTTCTCGGTGGCGATGTTGGCAATGATCTGGTGTTCGAGGCCGCTTGGGCCGCCTTGCGTCCCGGTGGCCGGCTCGTCGCCAATGCCGTCACCATCGATGGCGAACAGGCGGTGATGGAGCGTCAGGCGCGCCTTGGCGGCCATATCGCGCGTATCGCCGTCTCAAGCCTTGATCATGTCGGCACGCACCGGGTGATGAAGCCGAAAATGGCCGTAACCCAATGGCTGGTCATCAAGCCATGACGGGAACTCTGCATTTAATTGGCGTCGGCCCCGGTGATCCGGAGTTGCTGACGCTGAAAGCCGCGAGGCTGTTGGGAACGGCCCCGGTCGTTGCCTATCCGGCGACGGTCGAGGATCAGGCGCTGGCCCTCGAAATCGCCAGCCCGCACCTCAACCCCGATGCCGAGCGCATGCCGATTACCATCCCGATGCGGGTCGATCGCGCACCGGCAAAGGCCGCCTACGATCGTGCCGCAGCGGCCATGCTGACGCGCCTCAATGCCGGTGACGACATAGCCTATCTGTGTGAAGGCGATCCGCTGTTTTATGGCTCGGCAATGTACCTCGTTGATCGCATCGCGTCGCACGCCCCAATCGAGATTGTCCCCGGCGTCAGTTCGCTGACTGCCGCCGCAGCGTCCATCCGGCGACCAATCGCGGCGCGCAATGAGGTCCTCAAGGTTCTGCCGGCGCCGCTGCCGGATGAAACGCTACGCGAAGAGCTCGCGAATGCGCCTGCCGCAGCGATTATCAAGGTCGGACGCCACTTCGACAGGGTCAGGGCCCTGTTGATGGAAACCGGCCACGCCGGCAATGCCGTCGTCGTCGAACACGCCAGCTCTGGCCGTGAGCGCATCTCGCCACTCTCGGCCTTCCGCCATGACGAGCGGCCGTATTTCTCGATCATCCTTTGCTATCGTGGTCATGAACCCTGGGGGCGCACGCCTTGAAGCCACTGGTTCTGACATTTGCCGCAACCGGGGAGGCGACGGCAGCGCGCATCGTCGAGGCGCTTGGTGCCGAACAGGTGCCCGGCAGCGCCGAGGCGGTGCGCCTCGCATTCACTCAAGGCCGTCCCATCATCGGCGTTTGCGCCGCCGGCATTCTGATCCGGGTGCTCGCGCCCTTGCTTGGCGACAAGCACATTGAACCGCCCGTCATTGCAGTCAGCCAGAATGGTGCCCACGCCGTGCCGCTTCTAGGCGGTCACCATGGGGCCAACCGCCTGGCACGCGAAATCGCAGAAGCCCTGGGCGGCAGCGCTGCCCTCACCACCGCGTCCGACGAACGCTTCGCGCATGCCCTAGACGATCTGCCGGACGGCTATCGTCTAGAGGACCGGAGTGCGGCCAAACACGTGATGGCCCGTGTTCTGTCGGGCGAAGCGCTTCAAGTTGCGGGTGATGCCACATTGCTTGCCGACGCGGGATATCCGATCGATCCGCAGTCTTCGCTCACCGTCGCAATCGGCCCGGAAACCAGCCTTGTCGCAGACCTGGTCATCAGGCCGCGCACTCTGGTTGCCGGTGTCGGCTGTGAGCGCGGCACCGATGCCGCCGAAGTCATCGGCTTGCTCGAAGCAACGCTTGCAGAGGCCGGTCTTTCAAAGATGGCGCTGGCCGCCATCGGCAGCATTGATGTCAAGGCAGACGAAACTGCGCTGCATCGTGCAGCCGCGCATTTCGGCGTGCCTTTCCGCGTATTCTCCCCCGAAGCCCTCGCAGCGGAAAGCCATCGCCTGCTCAATCCGTCGAGCATCGTCGCGGCGGAAGTTGGCACACCCGGCGTTGCAGAAGCCGTGGCCTGCAAGGCTGGGGATATGCGCGTTCCCAAACACAAATCGCGCCGCGCCACCTGCGCCGTCGGTGAGGCGTCAGCGCCTATCGACGCCGCAAAATTCGGGCGCGCCGTCGGTGTGGTGCACATCGTTGGTCTCGGGCCCGGTGATCCGCAACAGCGAAGCGCCGATGCGAGCGCCGTGCTGCTGCAAGCCGAGGATTGGGTGGGCTACGGCCTATACCTCGATCTGGCTAGTGACCTCGAAAATGGCCAGCACCAGCACCGGTTCGACTTGGGCGATGAAGAGGTGCGGGTGCGCCACGCACTTGAGCTGGCAGGCGAGGGGCGCCGCGTTGCGCTGATTTGCTCCGGCGACGCGCAGATCTACGCCATGGCGACGCTTGTCTATGAATTGCTCGATGCCGAAGGCGAGCGCGCGGTCTCCGAAAGCGCGCGGCGCGTAATAGTCGAAAGCCATCCGGGAATCTCAGCCATGCAGGCTGCATCCGCTGCCGCCGGCGCCATCCTTGGGCATGATTTCTGCGCCATCTCGCTGTCGGATCTGCTGACCCCGCGAGAAGCGATCCTGTCACGCCTTGAGGCCGCCGCCGAGGCGGATTTCGTCACCGCGTTTTACAACCCGCGCTCGCGCCGCCGCCTTGATCTGATCGAAAAGGCCAAGGCGATCTTTCTTGAGCATCGCCCCGGCACTACGCCTGTGGTCATCGGCACCAATGTGGGAAGACCCGAAGAACATGTCCGGGTGACGACGCTTGCAGCGTTCGATCCGACCGAAATCGATATGCTGACGGTTGTGCTGTTCGGCGCCAGCACCACCAGAACACTCACGCGCGGTGATGGGCGTACGCTTGCCTTCACACCGCGCGGCTACGAGCGAAAGCACTCATGACAGTCTATTTCATTGGCGCCGGTCCGGGCGCCGCAGACCTCATCACCGTACGCGGCCTCAGGCTGATCGAACGCTGTCCGGTATGCCTTTATGCAGGCTCGCTCGTGCCCGAAGAGATCGTGGCGTCCGCGCCTAAGGATGGCATCGTCAAGGACACCGCGCCGATGCATCTCGATGAGATAATCGCTGATATGGCCGAAGCCGATGCGCGCGGCGAAGACGTGGCGCGGGTGCATTCAGGCGATCCATCGCTTTATGGCGCGGTCGCCGAACAGATGCGCCGCCTCGATGCGCTCGGGATCGACTATCAGGTTGTGCCCGGCGTGCCGGCTTTCGCCGGGGCCGCCGCGGCATTGGCCACCGAGTTGACCCTGCCGGAAATCGCGCAGACCGTGATCCTGACGCGCACATCGGGCAAGGCCAGCGCCATGCCGGACGGCGAGCGCCTCGAACAGCTCGGCGCATCGAAAGCAACACTGGCTATCCACTTGTCCATCCGCAACCTCGCCTATGTCGAGGAAGCGCTAACGCCGCATTACGGCGCCGACTGCCCGGCGATCGTTGTCTATCGCGCCACCTGGCCGGACGAGAAGATCATCATCACGACGCTGTCGGAACTGAAGGCGCGGGTGCGGGCCGAAAAGATCACACGCACCGCTTTGGTGTTCGTTGGTCATGTCTTTGGCGAAACCCGTTTCAACGATTCGCGCCTTTACGCGCCGGATTACGCGCATATCCTGCGCAATGCCGGCAAGAAGCGCAGCCGCTCCGCCTAGCGGCCCATCCAGGCGAGAACCGCCGCGACATCCTCCACCTCGTCGGCGGCGGCAAGTACGGGGCGCTCGATCATCACCACCTCAACACCCAGATCGCGCGCCGCCACCAGCTTTTGCGCCGTCTGCCGGCCACCGGCATTCTTCGTCACCAGATGCGTCGCCCCAAGGCGCTGCAACAAGGCGCATTCGCTTTCATAAGCGTGCGGCGGTCGCGACAGCAGCACCTTCATGTGCTCCGGCGGTGAGACATCCGACGGCTCGATCAGGCGCGCCGTAAATGAGCAGTCAGAGCGCTCGGCAAACTGCTCGAGCCCGCGGTGCCCGGTTGTTAACAAGACGTTAGCATTAGCTGGCAGCATGTGTGACGCTTCAGCGATATCGGCGACCCGCACCCACGCATCGCCATCAGCCGGCTCCCAGCATGGTCGCACCAGCCGCACTAGCGCAATTCCGCAAAGCTCGGCCGCCGCAACGGCATTGCCGGAGATCTGCGCCGCATAAGGATGCGTTGCATCCACCAGCCGCTCAAAACCTTCGGATTTCAGATAGTTAGAAAGCCCTTCAGCCCCGCCAAATGCCCCGATATGCACCGCTCCTGCGAGCGCATCGATGGCGCTGGTCCGCCCCGCAAGCGCCGTCGTCGGCTGATGCCCGGCCCCGCTGAGCGCCGAGGCGAGGGCGCGGGCTTCCCCGGTCCCACCGAGGATCAGAACCTTCACAGCCCAGCCTCGCCAACAATCGCACCACGTCGGTCAACCACCAGAATGCTTACCGCCGCGCCGCCCCTCAGGACATGCTGGGCCGTCTTGCGCGCCGCTTCAGCCACAAGGTTTCCCAGCGGGATGCCGGCGTCGCGGGCGTGTTGCAGCGCCTCGTTGGCGGTGTTTGCCGCACGGGTCACAGTGGCCAGCTCATCGCCGCCCCCCGCCGCCAGAACCATCTGCGCCAACGTCTCGAGGTCGACCGTACCGCGCGCTGAATGGAGGTCCAATGCCCCTTGCGCCAGCTTGCTGATCTTGGCGAAACCGCCTGCAATCGTCACGGTCTCGACAGGGTGTTGGCGGAGATATTTCAGCATCCCGCCAACGAAATCGCCCATGTCGAGATAAGCTTCTTCTCGAAGGCCAAGCCTTGCGCGCGCAGCCTGTTCAGATCGATCGCCGGTCGAGCCGACGACATGGCTCAGCCCCATCGCCCGCGCCACGTCGATTCCGCGATGAATGGAATGAATCCACGCCGAACAGGAATACGGAACGACGATACCCGTCGTGCCGAGAATGGACAGCCCACCGACGATACCGAGCCGCGGGTTCCAGGTTTTTTCCGCAAGCCTTGCGCCGTCACGAACCCCTATGGTGATCGAAAAGTCGGGCGATACGCCGAACGTTTCGGCACTCTCCAGCGCGACCTGCTGCATCATGCTACGCGGCACCGGATTGATCGCTGGTTCGCCCACATCGATCGGCAGCCCCGGTCGCGTCACCATCCCGACGCCGTCGCCGGCATGAAACACGATCCCGCTCCCCGGTTCGCCGCGCGCGACACGTGCACTAACCAGCGCGCCGTGCGTGACGTCCGGGTCATCCCCGGCATCCTTGATGATTCCCGCCAAGGCCCAGTCAGGGCCCCGGTCCTCGTGTGCCAGCGCAAACGCGGGTGTTTCGCCCTTTGGCAGAGTGATCGTCACCGGGTCGATGAAGTCGGCGCCGAGCAGCGCGTAGAGCGCCGACTTCGTCGCCGCCGTCGCACAGGCGCCTGTTGTCCAGCCGCGCCGCAACGCCTTTCCTGTCATCTGCTGCGCATCGCCGGTTTCACTCATCGTCAGGACGTATATAAGCTCCGTCGCAATGGGGAAACGCATGTTTCGACGACTGCTGTCACGGCTGATTCCGAGCGGGCATTTCGCGGCTCTGCAAAAGGCGGATTTTCCGCCTTTCGAGCCGGGCTCCGTTTGGCTTGTGGGTGCAGGTCCGGGTGCGCCGGGTTTGATCTCGCTGCTCGGCTACCATGCGCTGGGGCAGGCCGACGTTATCGTTTACGACGCGCTGGTTTCGGAGCGACTGCTGGCCTGCGCGCCGGCGCGCGCCGAGCGCGTCTTTGCAGGCAAGCGCGGTGGCAAGCCGAGCGCCAAGCAGGTCGATATCACCCTGAAGCTCGTTGAGTATGCGCGCGCCAATAAGCGTGTTCTGCGCCTCAAGGGCGGCGATCCGTTCATGTTCGGGCGCGGCGGCGAGGAAGCTCTAGCGCTCGTCGAACAGGGCATCAGCTTCAGGATCGTCCCCGGCATCACCGCCGGTCTTGGCGGCCTGGCCTATGCCGGCATCCCGGTCACCCATCGCGATACCAACCAGGCGGTGATCTTTTTGACCGGGCACGACGATACCGGCAACATGCCGCAGTCGGTCGATTGGCAGGCGGTCGCAAAAGCAGCGCCGGTCATCGTCATGTTCATGGCCGTCAAGCACCTGTCCTCGATCACCCAGCGCCTCCTAGCTGCTGGCCGCGACCCCAACGATCGGTTGGCGATCGTTTCAAATGCTGCTGCGCCCGAACAGCAGGTGATCGAAACAACGCTGGGTGCTGCAGGCGCGCTCGAATCTGTTCCAACGCCGGCGATTGTCGTTCTTGGCCCTGTCAGCGGGTTTCGGCAGTCGCTCGATTGGTATGTCGGGGCAGCACGGGAGCATGGCTTTGGGTGATCCGCGCGGCGTGATCATCGCCGCACCGCGCTCGGGCTCCGGCAAGACCGTGCTGACGCTGGGGCTGTTGGCAGCACTCAGAGCCGCCGGAACGAACGTTGCCGCCGCCAAGACCGGACCCGACTATATCGACGCGGCCATTCTCGGCCACACGGCCGGCACCCCCGCGGTCAACCTCGACCCGTGGGCAATGCCGCCGGATCGGTTAAAGCATCTGGCAAGCACCGCTGCTCACGGCAGCGATCTGCTTGTCGTCGAAGGTGTCATGGGGCTGTTCGATGGCGCCGCAGATGGTCAGGGCTCTACAGCAGACCTTGCCGCAGCATTGGGGCTCCCGGTGGTTCTGGTGGTCGATGCCGAGCGTCAAAGCCAGTCCGTCGCCGCTCTGGTCTCCGGTTTTGCGCGCTGGCGCGACGATGTGAACGTCGCCGCCGTCATTCTCAACCGCGTCGCGACCACCCGGCATGAACGCATGCTGATGAGGGCGCTTGCCGCGACCGGCATTGAATGCCTCGGCGCCATTCCCCGCCGCACTGGCCTCGCGCTGCCCGAAAGACACCTCGGGCTGGTGCTTCCAGCCGAGATCGCGCACTTCGACAGCGTCGTCGCTGATGCCGGCGGGATCGTCACGGATCACCTCGATCTCAGTCGGGTGCAAGCGATTGCTCTGGCGCTACCAAAGCCCGAAGACGCTGTCTCAGGCCTTGCGCCGCTGGGCCAGCGCATTGCCATTGCAACGGACGGTGCATTCGCGTTCGTCTATCCGCATCTGCTTGAGGATTGGCGGCGGGCTGGGGCCGAGTTGATGCCGTTTTCGCCGCTGGCGGACGAAGCGCCGGATTCATCGGCCGATGCTGTGTTCCTGCCGGGCGGGTATCCCGAACTTCACGGCGCGACGCTGGCCGCTGCCAGCACATTCAAGGCGGGGCTCGCCGCAACGCAGGCCCGCGGCGCGCTGATCTACGGCGAATGCGGGGGCTTCATGGCGCTGGGCGAAGCGCTGATCGACAAGGCTGGCATCCCGCACCAAATGGCCGGCTTGCTCCCCGTCGTGACGCGCATCGACAGGCCACGCCGAACCCTCGGATATCGTGTCCTGAACCACGATAGCCCGTTGGTCTGGCCCCCTGCCCTCAGAGGGCACGAGTTCCATTATTCCAGTGTCGAAGCGTTTGGCGGCGATCCGCTGTTCGGCGCCAGCGATGCCGAGGGCACGCAACTGCCGCCAATGGGCACCGTCGTTGGCCGGGTGATGGGTTCATACGCCCATGTCATCGATCGGGCATCACAATGACCCGGGCGCTTATGTTCATGGGTACCGGATCGGATGTCGGTAAATCAATGCTCGTCGCTGGCCTTTGCCGTGCCTTTGCAAATCGCGGCCTGAAGGTCGCTCCGTTCAAACCGCAGAACATGTCCAACAATGCCGCAGTCACCGCAGATGGTGGAGAGATCGGTCGCGCTCAGGCGCTTCAGGCCAGGGCTTCGCGTCTGGCTCCTATCACGGCGATGAACCCGGTCTTGCTCAAGCCCGAACAGGAAACCGGCGCCCAGGTGATCGTGCGCGGCAAGCGCGTGGCCTCGATGAGCGCCCGCGACTACTTCAAGCGCCGCGCAGAATACATGCCCGAGGTTCTCGGTGCTTTTCACGAACTCGCAACAGAAACTGACCTTGTTCTGGTCGAAGGCGCCGGCAGCGCCTCCGAGATCAATCTGCGCGCCGCCGATCTTGCCAATTTCGGCTTTGCCCGCGCTGCCAACGTCCCCGTCGTGCTGGTCGGCGACATCCAGCGCGGCGGCGTCATTGCCGCCATTGTCGGGACCTTCGCGGTGATCGCTCCCGAGGATGCAGACCTCGTCAAAGCCAGCCTGATCAACAAGTTCCAGGGCGATCCAAGCCTCTTCAGCGACGGTGCGGCCTTCATTGCCGAAACCACCAGACGGCCGGTTCTTGGCCCGGTGCCCTACTTCGCCGATGCGCGCAAACTGCCCGCAGAGGACGTGCTCGCTCTCGATGCTCCTGCTGAAGCGAGCGTAGGGCATATCACCATCGCGGTGCCGCGACTGCCGCGCATCGCCAATTTCGACGACCTCGATCCGCTGCGGTCGGAACCCGATGTGCGCCTTGTCATGGTCAATCAAGGCGACCCGCTTCCACGTGACGCCGATATCGTCGTCTTGCCTGGCTCGAAAGCGACCCGCTCCGACCTCGAAGCGCTGAAAAGCGCAGGCTGGGACGAGGATATCCGGGCCTTGTACCGCCTCGGAACCCGGATTTTTGGTATTTGTGGTGGCTACCAGATGTTGGGCCGCACTATTGCCGATCCAGATGGCGTCGAGGGGTACCCCGGTACTAGCGAGGGGCTGGGCCTGCTCGACATCGATACGATCATCGAGCCGCAAAAACAGCTTCGTCTCGAAACCGGCACGCACGTCATCACCGGAACGCCGCTTTCGGGTTACCACATGCATATGGGCGTCAGCAGGGGCCCGGACATCTCAAATCCATTCGCGCAACTGGCCGGTGTGTCGGAGGGCGCACAATCCGCTGATGGCCGCGTCACCGGCACCTATCTGCACGGCGTGTTCGCGAGCGACAGCTTCCGCCGCGCATTTCTGCACCTCGATCCATCCAAGGGGCAGAGCTATGAATCGGGCGTCGAACAGGCGCTTGATGATCTGGCCGCTCATCTCGAACACTGCGTCGACCTCGACCAGCTTTTGTCGCTTGCCGGCGAGGTTATCGAATGAGCCTGCTTCTGGCACCGTTGGCCCTTCTGGTGGAACGGATCTGGGGCTATCCCGATAGCGTCATGCGCGCCATCGGCCATCCGGTCATGTGGGTAGGCGCGCTGATCGCAATGCTCGATCGGCGGTTCAACAAATCATCGCTCGATCCGCAAAAGCGTCGTGACCGCGGCGTTGTCTGTCTCGCCGTCGTGCTTGTCGCGGTCTTCGTGCCAAGTTTCGCCATACAGCAGATCCTGCGCGCCATGCCGTTCGGCTGGGTGCTTGAGGCGATCCTTGCGACCGCATTTTTGGCGCAGAAGGAGCTCGGTCGCGCCATCGCCGCAGTGGCCGATGGGCTCGAGCGCTCTCTTGCCGACGGGCGCGAGGCTGTCAGCCACGTTGTCGGGCGCGATCCGCAGCGGCTGGATGAAGCCGGGGTCAGTCGCGCCGCGGTCGAATCGCTGGCTGAAAGCACGTCGGACGGTGTCGTCGCCCCGTTCTTCTGGCTGTTCATCTTCGGCCTGCCGGGCATCGCCTTGTACAAGGCGATCAACACCGCTGATTCAATGGTCGGGCACCGCGATGAGCGCTATGCCGAGTTCGGCTGGGCCTCGGCCCGGCTCGATGATCTGGTGAACCTCGTGCCGGCGCGGCTCAGTGCCGGATTGATCGTGATCGCTGCGATTCTGATGCCCGGGGCCAGCCCGCCGCGCGCCTGGCAGACGGCGCAGCGCGATGCTTCAAAGCACCAGTCGCCGAATGCCGGCTGGCCGGAGGCGGCAATGGCGGGCGCTCTCGGGATGGCCCTCGGAGGACCGCGCAGCTACGACGGCGAGATGGTGGACCTGCCGACAATGGGTGATGGGCGCAAGACGCTCGGCCCAGCGGATATCCGGCAGGCCCTGACGCTCTATCGCGGCACGCTCAACATCTTGCTGGGCGCTGCGCTGATCGTGGCATTGGCGCTGCCGGCGCTATGATTTAGCGGCTGTAGAGCGCTTGTCCCTTCATCACCAGTGGCAGGCCGGCAGCAACAAAATAGACGTGGTCGCACACTGACGCCAATCTCTGGTGCGCCGAACCGGCGAGATCACGAAAACTACGAGCCATTGCATTCTCGGGGACGATACCGAGGCCCACCTCGTTCGACACCAGCACGACCATGGTGCTCTCGATTTCGCGTAGTGCCTGCGTCAACTCCTCTACGGCGCCGGCGACGTTGGCCTCCACCATCAAGAGGTTGGTGATCCACAGGGTGATGCAATCGACCAAAATGACATCGTGGTGCGCGGCGGCGGCATGAAGACTCTCCACCAGGTCGATCGGCTCTTCGATGGTTTCGAACCGACCCTGGCGCTGCCGCTGATGCGTACGAACCCGCTCCTTCATCTCCTCGTCGAGCGTTTCCGCTGTCGCGATATAGGCGGGGCGCGAACCGAGCGACGTTGCGATGTTTTCTGCCAGTGCCGATTTTCCCGATCGTGCGCCGCCAAGGATCAAGACATGCCGCGCCATCAAAGACCTCCTCGAATTGCGTTTCACCCATTGGTGCAGTTGCGCCGCGTCTGCCGCAAGTCAGGCATGCAAAAACCCGATTTGCCAATACAAAATACCGGCCTATCCTACTTTCGTCTTAGTGGCTTTGCCATTATGGTCCGCCGCAACCGCGTAACGCTTTGTGCATCAAGGAGGCGCCGGCGTGCCCACTTACTATCTCGGCGTCGATGGTGGCGGCACCAACTGCCGCGTCAGGCTGGCTGACAAGGATCTGAACACTCTGGCCGAGGTCAAGGGTGGCCGGTCCAACCTCCAGATTGACGAAGGCTTGCCGGCCTATAACGCGATCACCACGGGCGCGCGCGAAGCCTTTGCCGAAGCCGGCATCGACTTTGCCGAGACGGCGAACACCTTTGCGGTTTTCGGCATGGCCGGTGGTCGTATGCACTCGGCCCGTGCTGCCTTCGAGGCGCGCGAATGGCCGTTCGCTGCGGTCAAGGTGTTTGACGATATCGATATAGCGCATGCCGGGGCGCTTGGCGGCAGTGACGGTGGCGTTATCATCGTCGGCACCGGCTCGGCAGCACTCGGCATTGTCGATGGCAAGCGCTACCAGGCCGGGGGCTGGGGCTTCCAGATTGGCGACCAGATGTCTGGCGCCATTCTTGGCCGTGAACTGGTGCGCTATGCTGTCGAGGCGGAAGACGGTTTGCGCGAGCACTCGCCGCTGACCCGCGCTGTGATCGAGGCGCTCGGCGGCGACAACCAGGCCGTGATGAGCTGGTCGTTCGGCACCGGAAGCAATGTACGTGTCGTGTCGGATGATGCGGGAGAATCGCACTCGGATCTTCTCATCGGTCGGGCACCGGCAGAATTCGCGCGCTTCATGCCGATGCTGTTTGATTATCTCGACAAGGACGATCCGGTTGCTCACGAGATGATCAGGATCCAACTTGATTACGTAGATACCTACGTTCGCTGGTTCAAATCCTGCTCAATCTCGACGATGGCAATCGTTGGCGGATTTGGCGAGCGTCTTTTCCCTCAGTTCGAGGACCGCTATGGAGAGTTCGTTCGACGCTCTCTTTATGAACCGCTGCACGGGGCACTGATTCTCGCCAAGCAACACTTCCCCGCTGCCTGACTACCTGCTGAAAGGGACGCACATTGTCCAGCCGCATCATTCCGGTCCAGCCTTTTGACTACGTCGTGTTCGGCGCAACAGGCGACCTGACCAAGCGTAAGCTGATCCCGGCGCTTTATCATCGCTTCCTAGACGGGCAGTTCGATGAGAACTCGCGCATTATTGGCGTGTCGCGCTCGCCCCTGTCCGATGAGGACTTTCAGGAGGCTGCGCGCAAGGCCATCGCCGATTTCGTCGAGAAAGACTATCAGGACAAGGACACGATCGATCGGTTCGTCTCCATCTTCTCCTACGTCATCAATGACGTGATGAACCGCGAAGGCTGGGGGGACCTCGGCAAGGCGCTACGCGACGACACCAAGGTCGTGCGCGCGTTCTACCTCGCCGTTGCCCCGGATATTTTCGGTCCGATCGCCGATTATCTCGGCAAGCGCAAATACTACCGCCGTGATGCGCGTGTCGTGCTGGAAAAGCCGCTTGGACACGATCTGCAATCCTCTGAAGATATCAACGACGGCATCGCCAAGATCTTCAAGGAAGATCAGGTTTACCGGATCGATCATTATCTCGGCAAGGAAACGGTCCAGAACCTGCTGGCGCTTCGGTTCGCCAATACGCTGTTCGAGCCGATCTGGAATTCCGCGCATATCGACCACGTGCAGATCACCGTGGCGGAATCCGTCGGCGCAGGGACGCGCGGCTATTACGACGAATCGGGCGCTTTGCGCGACATGATCCAGAACCACATGCTGCAGCTCTTGTGCCTTGTGGCGATGGAGCCGCCGGCCTCGGACGATGCCAACGCCCTTCGTGACGAAAAGCTCAAGGTTCTGCGTTCCCTCAAGCCCATCGCCAATGGTGATGTCGGCAAGGTCACCGTGCGTGGCCAGTATCGCGGCGTGGCGTCCGAGACGACCTCGGTTGCCGGCTATCAGGATGAGTTGCCGGAGGACAAGAAGGGTTCGCGTACCGAAACGTTTGTAGCTCTGAAGGCTGAAATCGAGAACTGGCGCTGGTCGGGCGTGCCGTTCTACCTGCGGACCGGAAAGCGCATGGCGAAGCGTGTTTCCGAGATCGTCATCCAGTTCAAGCCGATACCGCACTCGATCTTCGATCACGCCGAAGGCGCGCCGAAGTCCAACAAGCTGATCATCCGTCTGCAGCCTGACGAGGGTGTGAAGCTGTTGATGATGATCAAGGACCCGGGTCCGGGCGGCATGCGCCTGCGTGAAGTCCCACTCAATCTCAGCTTTGCCGAAACGTTTAGCGAGCGCACGCCCGAGGCATATGAACGTCTGCTGCTCGACGTCGTGCGCGGCAACCAGACGCTGTTCATGCGTCGCGACGAGCTTGAGGCCGCCTGGTGCTGGGTCGATCCGATCCGTGAAGCCTGGGATCGTGCCTCGGAGCCGCCTCAGCCCTATACGGCGGGCACATGGGGCCCGACGGGCTCTATCGCTCTTATCGAGCGCGATGGCCGCACCTGGCACGAGGATGACAATTGATGCTCGATCGCAAGAGCTTTGCCGACCGCGATACGCTTGCAGCCGAACTCGCTGAAGCCGTTGCATCCCGTATCAACGAAGCGATTGAACGCGACGGGATCGCCTCGGTCGCGGTCTCGGGCGGATCGACGCCAGCCAGATTTTTCGCTGTTCTTGGCAAGCGCAAGGATATCGCGTGGGAAAAAGTGCTGGTGACGCTCGTCGATGAACGTTGGGTCGATGAACTCTCGAAGCGCTCGAACGCCAACCTCGTCAACACCAAGATGTTGCAGGGCCCGGCCGCGACGGCGCGCTTCATTCCGCTTTATTCCGGCGGAGAAGAGCCGGACGCCGAGGCCTTGGCGCGCACTACCGAAGCGCTCAAGCCGCTGCCGCAGACCTTCGCGGCAGTCGTGTTGGGCATGGGCAATGACGGTCACACTGCCTCGTTCTTTCCCGGTGGCGACGCGCTCGAGGATGCGCTGAACGGCGAAGGGCCTGTTGTGGCGATCAGGGCGCCGGGCGCTGGCGAACCGCGCATCACGTTCACCCTGTCGCGGCTCCTCGCAACGGACGGTTTATATCTGCACATTGAGGGCGACGAGAAGGCTGAGACGCTTGAAAAGGCGCTCGCCGACGGTCCGGTAGAGGACATGCCGGTGCGCGCGGTTCTGCGCGCCGAGCGTCCGATGACAGTTTACTGGTGTCCATAGGCTGACCTGGGCCGGTCCCCAATCGACCGGTCTGGCTCACGGACATCGGCGAAGGCGCGGATCGCCGCTGGACTGGCGGTGTGCATCCGCGCCCATGGCGGTTCTTCCAGTCGGTAGGCTGGAGGAAGCAAAGGAGCGTATATGTCCGTTCAAAAAGCAATTCAGGATGTCACCGACCGGATCGCGGAGCGCAGTCGCGCCACGCGAAGCGATTATCTCGACAGGCTCGAACAGGCCCGGCAGGACGGCGTTCATCGCTCGACCCTGAGCTGCGGCAACCTTGCACACGGCTTTGCTGCATGCAGTCCGTCTGAAAAGGCATCACTTGCCGGCGGTTCAGTGCCCAACCTGGGCATTGTTACTGCCTATAATGACATGCTCTCTGCGCATCAGCCGTATCAGTTCTATCCGGATATCATCAAACAGGCAGCGCGCGACATCGGCGCGACGGCGCAGGTCGCCGGCGGTGTGCCGGCGATGTGCGATGGCGTCACCCAGGGCCAGCCCGGCATGGATTTGTCGCTATTCAGCCGCGATGTCATCGCCATGGCGACCGGTATCGCGCTCAGCCACAACATGTTCGACGCTGCAGTGTTTCTCGGCATTTGCGACAAGATCGTGCCGGGGCTGATGATCGGCGCGCTGAGCTTCGGACATCTGCCGGCAGTGTTCATCCCGGCCGGGCCGATGCCGTCGGGCCTGCCGAACGACGAAAAGAGCAAGATCCGCCAGCTTTATATGGAGGGCAAGGTCGGGCGTGCCGAACTGCTTGAGGCGGAAAGCCGCTCCTATCATTCGCCGGGCACCTGCACCTTTTACGGCACCGCCAATTCCAATCAGATGCTGATGGAAATCATGGGCCTGCACCTGCCAGGCGCCAGCTTCGTCAATCCAGGCACGCCGTTGCGCGATGCCTTGACGAGGGAAGCCACTAAGCGCGCACTGTCGCTGACTGCCCTCGGCAATGACTATACACCTATCGGGCACATCGTCGACGAGAAGGCGATCGTCAACGGCCTCGTCGGTTTGCATGCGACGGGTGGTTCCACCAACCATACGCTGCACCTGATCGCGATTGCCCGCGCCGCCGGTCTGCAGGTAACATGGGACGACATGTCGGACCTGTCGGATGTGACGCCGCTTCTGGCGCGCGTTTACCCGAACGGCGTCGCCGACGTGAACCATTTCCACGCTGCAGGCGGCATGGGATACCTGATCCGCGAGCTGCTCGAGGCCGGATATCTGCACGAGGACGTCAAGACCGTGTGGGGTGGCGGGCTGTCGCGATACGCCGTTGAGGCGAAGCTGATCGACGATGAACTGCAGTTCGAACCGTCACCGGCTGAATCGGCGCTTCCAAAGGTGCTGACGTCGACGAAAACCCCGTTCCAGAAGACAGGCGGGCTGAAGCGGCTCAAGGGCAATCTCGGTACGTCGGTCATCAAGATTTCAGCCGTTAAAGAACAGCACCGTTTCGTTGAGGCGCCGGCGCGCGTCTTCCACGGACAGGAAGGTTTACAGGCTGCATTCAAGGCAGGCGAATTGACCGGCGACATCATCGCTGTCGTTCGGTTCTCCGGTCCGCGCGCCGTCGGAATGCCGGAACTGCACAAGTTGACGCCCGCTCTCGGTGTCCTTCAGGATCGTGGGTTCAAGGTGGCGTTGCTGACCGATGGACGCATGTCGGGTGCCTCGGGCAAGGTGCCGGCTGCCATCCACATGACGCCTGAAGCTGTCGATGGTGGCGCCATCTCGAAGATCCGCGACGGCGACATCATCCGCCTCGATGCTGAGAGCGGAACGCTGGATTTCATCGGGGACGAACGCGAGTTTTTCGCACGTACGCCGGCGACCGAAGATTTGCGCCGAGAACATTACGGCATGGGGCGCGAACTGTTCGCAGGCTTCAGAAGCCTTGTCGGCGCTGCCGATCAGGGCGCCAGCGTTTTTAGCTAGGGTTACCGGCTGCGGCCGAACAGCCGTTCGATATCGCGCTGGCTGAGTTCGACATAGGTGGGGCGGCCGTGAATGCACTGGCCAGAGTGCGGGGTCGCCTCCATGTCGCGCAGCAGGGCATTCATTTCGTCGACCCGCAGACGTCGCCCGGAACGCACCGAACCGTGGCACGCCATGCGGGCGATGATCGCCTCGAGCCGGTCCGATACGGCCGAGGTTGAGCCCCATTCTGCCAGTTGGTCGGCGATGTCGCGAACGAGGCCTTCAATATCGGCGCGGCCAAGCAGGGCAGGGGTCTCGCGCACCGCGATGGCGCGTGGTCCGAAGCGCTCGAGATAAAGCCCGAGCCGTTCGAGCGTTTGCGCAACATCTTCGAGCCGTTCGCAATCGTCTTCCGGCAGTTCAACGATCACCGGGATCAGTTGTGCTTGGCTCGCAACCGGCCCCGATGCCAACTGCGCCTTGAACCGCTCATAGACCAGACGCTCATGCGCCGCGTGCTGGTCGACAAGCAGCAGCCCCTCGGCATTTTGCGCAATGATGTAGTTTTCGAAAATCTGCGCCCGGGCGGTGCCAAGAGGGTGCGTGTCATCGGGAAGAGCATCGCCCACTGGCTCGACACGGGCGCTCGGAAGCGACAGCTCGGCGAGGGAAGGGGCGTAAGATCTCTGGGTAAGCTCGGTTGCGTACTGGAATGGCGTGGCGGGTTCGGCGAGACCAAATCGCGTGCTCGACGTCTCCGCCGCGATTGGGCCCGCCTCCGAAGCCGGCGCGTGAAAAGCATCAAGGATATCTTCGGCGACCGTGTTTGATGCCTTGAAACCAGCAGCGTGCAGCGCCTCGCCAATGCCACGGATCACCGCGCCACGAACGGCGCCTGTATCGCGAAATCGCAGTTCCGCCTTCGCGGGATGCACATTGACGTCGACTTCGCCCGGATCGATCGAAAGATAAAGCGCGATCACCGGAAACCGGTCGCGGAACACATAATCCGCGTAGGCGGCACGCACGGCCCCGGTGAGGAGCTTGTCGCGGACCGAGCGGCCATTGACGAAAACGTACTGATTGAGCGAGTTCGCACGGGTGAATGTCGGCAGCCCGGCCATGCCCGCAAGGACGACGCCATGCCGTGCCATGGCGAGCGGCACAGCATTGTCGACGAACTCCCCGCCCATCACCTGCGACAGCCGCGTCGCGAGAGCGCCGTCTCCATCGACGGCCGGCCAGTCGAGCCCCGAACGGTCCGAGCCCTCGATGCGGAAATGAACCGCCGGGTTGGCCATTGCGAGGCGCCGCAGGACGTCGGTTATTGCGTTGGCTTCGGCCCTGTCCGACTTGAGGAACTTCTGACGCGCCGGCACCTGCGCGAACAGATCCCGCACTTCTATGCTGGTTCCCCGGTTCATCGCCAGCAGCATTGGCGGTCGCTTCCGTCCGTTGGAAACCGTGAGAGTAAAGCCGCTCTCGGCGTCTGCGGGGCGCGATGAGATCCTCAGCTCCGAAACCGAACCGATAGAAGCGAGCGCCTCGCCGCGAAATCCAAGCGTACGGATATCGTCCAGTGCATCGCTATCGAGCTTTGAGGTCGCGTGCCGCTCGACCGACAGAGCCAGATCGGCTTCGTTCATGCCGCAGCCATCGTCCTCGACGCGGATCAGGCTCTTGCCGCCATGCGCAGTTGTCACCAGCACGCGCCGTGCGCCGGCATCAATAGCGTTCTCGACCAGTTCCTTGACGACGCTGGCTGGCCGCTCGACAACTTCGCCGGCAGCAATGCGATTGATCAGCGGTTCTGGCAATTGCCGGATCGGCATGTGGCGATTCTCCTTGGGCCAAGCATAATGCAGCGGCATCACGATGCCGACCCGGGTGTTTCAGCCGCTCCCCGTCATTTTCCTGTCGTCTTGCTCTTGCTATCCGGCGCGTGAGAGCACACATCTCCGGTCCCGCCTGCCGCCCGGCACGATACCGTACACTTTCTTGCAGGAGCTTCTCCATGCCGCAGCCGATCCTTTCGATCGCCGGGTTGTCCAAGACATATGATGACGGCTTCGAAGCGCTGAAATCTGTTGATCTCGATGTGGAGCGCGGTGAAATCCTCGCGCTGCTCGGCCCCAATGGTGCCGGAAAAACCACGCTGATCAGCATTGTGTGCGGCATCACCAATGCCACCGGCGGCACTGTTACTGTCGATGGGCATGACAATGTGCGCGAATACCGCGCCGCCCGTAGCCAGATCGGGCTCGTGCCGCAGGAGTTGACTACCGACGCGTTTGAAACGGTATGGGCGACAGTCTCTCACAGCCGTGGCCTGTTCGGGCTGAAGCCAAATCCCGCCCATATCGAAAAAGTCCTGCGCGATCTTTCGCTGTGGGACAAAAAAGACAATCGCCTGCGTGAGCTGTCAGGCGGCATGAAGCGGCGCGTGCTGATCGCCAAGGCTCTGAGCCATGAGCCACGTATCCTGTTTCTCGATGAGCCGACCGCTGGCGTCGATGTGGAACTGCGCAAAGAGATGTGGGCGCTGGTTCGCGAACTGCGCCAGTCAGGCGTGACCATCATCCTGACGACGCACTACATCGCCGAAGCCGAGGAGATGGCGGACCGCATCGGTGTTATCAATCACGGTCAGTTGCTGTTTGTCGAAGACAAGGGCGAATTGATGCGCAAGCTCGGCTCCAAGCAGCTCATCGTGCAACTACAGGAGCCGCTCGAGGCCGTCCCGGACGCCCTGGCGAAGCAGGGACTTGAATTGTCCGAAGGCGGCGGAACACTGGTCTACACCTATGATGCCCATGCCGAGCGCACCGGCATAGCGGCCCTGCTTGCAGCCTTGTCCGAGGCCGGGCTGCGCTACAAGGATCTGCAGACACGCCAGTCTTCTCTTGAAGACATTTTCGTCAACCTCGTCAGGGAAGACAAATGAATCTCGAAGCCATACGCGCCATCTACAAGTTCGAGATGAACCGCACCTTTCGCACGCCCCTGCAGTCGATCATCGCGCCGGTGATCTCGACCTCGCTCTATTTCGTCGTGTTCGGTGCGGCCATCGGGTCGCGCATAACAGAAATCGAAGGTGTCAGTTATGGCGCTTTCATCGTGCCGGGTCTGATCATGATGATGATTCTTACCCAGAGCGTCTCAAACGGTTCGTTCGGTATCTATTTTCCAAAGTTCACTGGCACGATCTACGAATTGCTGTCGGCGCCGGTTTCGTACTTCGAGGTGGTGCTGGGGTATGTCGGTGCGGCCGCAACCAAATCGATGATCCTCGGGATCCTCGTGCTGCTCACGGCCGGATTCTTCGTGCCGCTACGCATCGAACATCCTGTGTTCATGGCGCTGTTCCTGGTGCTCACGGCGCTGACATTCAGTCTCGTTGGCTTCATCATCGGCATTCTTGCCAAGGGTATGGAGCAGTTGCAGACCGTACCGTTGCTGGTGATCATGCCGCTAACCTTTTTGGGCGGCACCTTTTATTCGATCAACGTGCTGCCGGAGATCTGGCAGACCATTTCGCTGGCGAACCCGGTGCTCTACCTGGTTAGCGGCTTCCGCTGGAGCTTTTACGGCATCTCAGATGTCGATGTTTCCGTCAGCCTGGTGATGATTGGTATATTCCTCGCCGCCTGCATCGGCGTTGTCGGTTGGATTTTCCGCACCGGCTATCGGCTCAAGTCGTAGGCGAAGTCGGATCCTCGGGTAGTTCCGACACGCCCGACGCCGAATAGGTGAAGGCGGCGGCGAGGGCGCGGCGCTGCCGCCAACCGATCAATTGTTCTGCCATCACCGTGTCCGGCACGAGGCTGACCACGTTGCGCCGCTTGTTGACGGCAAAGCTTCTCTGAGCCCCGATCAGGTGATTGCGAGCCGTAAACACCGCGATCACCGTTACCTTGATCCTGTCGGCATCGGCGATAGAGTCTGGAACGTTATCCTCGCGCTGGTGGTAGTTGATGACACGCTCGGCCAGCCTTCCGAAGGTGCCGATATCGAGGAACTCGCCGTCGCGTAGAGGACCCTGCTGGGTCGACGCCATTGGTTGGCTGGCCGCCTGCTCGTCGGTCAGCTTTATGGTGTCGGAAATCGTGCGCTGCCAGATGTGCTCGCCCTTGATCAACTGCACGAGAATGGCCTGAATGTAGATCGGGCTCGAACTCATATTGCTGATCAGGCAGCGGCTGTCCGCGTCGTACCCGGCGCTACGATTAATAAGAATATTAGGCCGGTTCTGTTGCCGAAAGGTGGTGAACAGCAAGTGCAGATAGAGAATCCAGACGATCAGCATCGCCACGTTGACGAACAGGTTGATCGTATCGGTATGTTCAGAAAGCCACTGCATTGCCTTGCGCCAACCCGCTGCTAAAGGTGAAGTTCATCGCCATATGCAGATCGCGCATCGAGATCGGCACGCTAAAGCAAGAGCATCATGACCCAGCAAGATCAACCGCCGATGCAGCTTGCGCTCGCTCTTGCACAGGAGGCCGCAGAAGCGGGCGAAGCGCCCGTGGGGGCGGTGATCGTCGAGAATGGCAGACTACTCGCGGCTGAGCGCAACCGCATGAAGGCGCTTGCCGACCCCACGGCACATGCCGAACTGCTTGCCATGCGCTCCGCCCTCGCCACGCGCGGAACGGGACGGCTTGATGGCTGCGATCTCTATGTCACGCTTGAGCCGTGCGCGATGTGCGCGGGCGCTATCGCCCATACGCGACTGAGGCGCGTGTATTATGGTGCGGAGGACCCCAAGGCGGGCGCGGTCGATAACGGGGTGCGGCTTTTCGATCAGCGGAGTTGTCATCACCGGCCGGAAGTCTTGGGGGGCATAGCCGGCGACTCTGCAGCTCAACTCTTGCGAAAGTTTTTCGCCCGCCTGCGCTGAAACGTCGCCCTTACGTTCCGACGACCTGCTGCTTGTTCTGCAGCCAGCTTTCCAGCTTTTCGTCGATCATGCGCTTGAACATGTCTTTCTCGCGGTCTGCGTGCTCGAGAATTTCCTTCACGCGCCAGAACTCGAGGGCGCCGAACGCGGCGACATGCGGGCGGATATAGATATCGGGAGGATAGGCGGCCATCATGTGCGCCGTGAGCGAGTGCATCATGATCTGCGCCGAACCGAACCACACATCGAGAGGACGATGGTCTTCCTTGTGAAGTCCATGTGAAGGGTCGCCATTCACGTCAATGCCGATAAGAAAGTCCGTGTCGATGTCCGCCTGATCGAGCGGCAACGGATTGACGACACCGCCGTCCACCAGGATGTGGTTGGCAAACTTGACTGGATGGCAGAGGCTTGGAATTGCGATCGAGCCGGCTATGGCCGGGCGAAGTGGCCCCGAGTTGAAGACCACCTGATGCCAGGACTGGAAATCCGTCGCCACCACGTAGAGCGGAATATCGAGCGCGTCGAAACTGTCGGGGAAGCTCTCAGGGGTGAACGCCTCGACGATACGATTGGCATCGAGCTGCATTGAAAGGCCCTGCTCGAACAGCGAACCAATCCCGCGAATATGGTGTGCCCAAAGCCGTCCGGTGATCGTGCGAAGGGTTGATAGGGTCTCATTGGCATGATCGCGCAATTCGGCGCCGCTCATGCCGCTGGCCCACCCCGCGCCGATCAGCGCGCCGATCGACGTGCCGGCAATCACATCGGGCCTTAGGCCGAGTTCGTCCATGGCTTCGATGTAGGGGATATGGGTGAGCCCACGCGCTGATCCCCCACCAAGGGCGACGCCGATGCGTGGCAGCCCACCACGCTCCTTCTCGGTTTCGTGGCGGCTATCCGCTGCTGAAACCAGATCGCCTGCCACTCTGCGTCGTCCGGCGCCAGTTGCTGCCTGGACATTGTTTCTGGCCGGCCGCTCTGACACCTTGATGACCCTACTCGCCGCGCTCGATGGCGCGCCAGCCGATGTCTTTTCGGCAAAAGCCCTCGGGCCAATTAATCTGCTCAATGCATTGGTAAGCATGGCGCTGCGCCTCGGCCACGGTGGCGCCCAGCGCAGTTACGTTGAGAACACGTCCACCATTGGCCAGTAAACGACTGTCAGCTCGACGGGTTCCTGCATGAAAGACACGCGTACTGCTCGTGTCGAGTTCTTCGGCTCCGTGGATTTCGGAACCAGTTTCGTAGCTGCCGGGATAGCCTTTTGTTGCCATGATCACGGTCAGCGCAACGTCATCTCGCCACTCGGCGAACTTGCCGATAAGTGTTCCCATGGCTGAGGCGATCAGCAGCTCCAGAATATCGGACTGCAGACGCATCATCAGCACCTGGCATTCGGGATCGCCGAACCGTGCATTGTATTCGATCAGCTTGGGACCGTCCGCAGTCAGCATAAGTCCTGCATAGAGCACGCCTTGATACGGCGTTCCTCGACGCTGCAACCCTTCGACGGTCGGCTGGATAATCGTCTCCATCACCTCTCGCGTCAGCGCATCGGTAAGGATCGGAGCCGGTGAATAGGCGCCCATGCCTCCGGTATTCGGGCCGGTGTCGCCATCAAAGGCACGCTTGTGATCCTGCGCCGAGGCCAGCATCAAGGTGTTCTCGCCGTCACAAAGGACAAAGAGACTGGCTTCTTCTCCTTCGAGAAACTCCTCGATGACGACTTCTGCGCCCGAGGCGCCGAATGCGCCCGCAAAGCACTCATGGATTGCGGTCTCGGCCTCTGCAACTGTAGCAGCGACCGTGACGCCCTTGCCAGCTGCCAGCCCGTCTGCCTTGACAACAATCGGCGCACCTTGCTCGCGGACATACTCAAGCGCTGACTGCTCGTCGGTGAAATGCGCGTAGGCAGCCGTCGGGATGTTCATCTCCGCGCAAAGCTGCTTGGTAAAGTTCTTCGAGCCTTCCAGTTGCGCGGCGGCCGCCGAGGGACAGAATGCGTTGATACCAGCGGCACGCAGATCGTCGCCGAGCCCGGCGACAACCTGCGCGTCCGGCCCGACAATGACGAAATCCACCGCCATCAGCCGGCAAAAATCGATGATCGCGCCGTGGTTCTTGAGATCGAGCACCACGTTGTCACCGAGCGCTTCGGTGCCCGCATTGCCCGGCGCGATGAACAGATGGGTCAGGATCGGCGATTTCGACACTGCCCATGCAAGGGCGTGTTCGCGTCCGCCGGATCCGATAACCAATACGCGCATGCGGGCCTCCGCCAGTGAAAGTGCCGGAAAGTCTTCGGAAGTGCCTGTCTCATGACGCGGAACCGCTGACAAGGGCACGTCGTGTTCGTGTTTAACGACAGGGCGTTGGCCCCAGCATTGCAAGTCTTGCCCAACCACGCAACACGGCGTGTCTTGACCTTGCTTGCGCGATGGCGCACCAGACGCATATGTCCGACCTTCTCAGCAATGTCGCGGAGTTCTCCGTTACGGAGATTTCCCAGGCGCTCAAGCGTACCGTCGAAGATCAGTTCGGCTATGTGCGGGTGCGTGGCGAGATTTCTGGTTTTCGCGGCCAGCATGCCTCGGGTCATGCCTATTTTACGCTCAAGGATGAAAGTGCCTCGATCGACGCGGTGGTCTGGAAAGGCACGTTCTCGCGTCTGAGCTTCAAGCCGCAGGAAGGTCTCGAGGTCATCGCCACCGGGCGGCTGACGACTTTTGCCCGTGCCTCGAAATATCAGTTGGTGATCGACAATATCGAGCCAGCAGGTGCCGGGGCCTTGATGGCTCTGCTTGAGGAACGCCGCAAGCGGCTCGCCGCCGAAGGACTTTTTGCACGGGAGCGCAAGCGGGCGCTGCCATACCTGCCGCGTATTATCGGCGTCATCACTTCGCCGACAGGCGCCGTGATTCGCGATATCCTCCATCGGCTCGATGATCGCTTCCCGAGCCACGTGCTTGTCTGGCCCGTCAGGGTACAGGGCGAAACCAGCGCCCTTGAAGTCGTCAACGCTCTCGAAGGCTTCAATGCGCTTGAAGCGGGAAGCGCTATTCCACGTCCGGAATTGCTGATTGTCGCGCGCGGCGGCGGCTCGATCGAAGATCTTTGGGGCTTCAATGACGAAGCACTGGTCCGCGCCGTCGCGAACAGTGCGATCCCGGTAATTTCAGCCGTGGGACACGAAACCGACACCACTCTCGTCGACTACGCTGCAGACATGCGGGCGCCAACACCCACTGCTGCCGCTGAGGCTGCGGTGCCTGTTCGGGGCGAGCTTATCGGTTATGTCGAGGATCTCGCGCAGCGCCAGCGTCACGCTGCCCGCCGCACAGCGACCGGTCTCGCTGACAGGCTGCGTGCGGCCCGAGCCGGTCTGCCGCGCCCCTACGATCTTGTTGCGACACATCGCCAGCGCCTCGATCATGCCGCAAGCAATCTGTTCAGCTGCCTGCGCCATTCGGTGCAGGAGCGGCATGTGCGCTTTTCCCGCATCGCACCGCGCCTCGATCCGCGGTTGCTGCGTCAACGCAACGAAGATCGCGCGCAGCGCCTTGAGGCCCTGTCGCAACGGGCGGAAGCCGCCTTGCGGACGCGGGTCGAACAATCACGCCTGACTTTTTCGCCGGTGTCGCGTGAACTGATCCCGGCCAACCGCCGCCTCCTTGAACGCAAGGCGAACGTTCTGGCTGGCGCCACGGCGCGCCTGGCTCCTCAGGTGCTCAGGGCCGATCTGCGCCAGGCGGTGAACCGGTTGACCCCGCTCGCCCAGCGCCTGCAACCGGCGGCAGAGCGCATCGTAGACGAGCAGCACCGTCGCCTCGCCTCCATGGAGCAACTGCTGAACTCGCTCAGCTATCGAAGCGTGGTGGCGCGCGGATTTGCAGTGGTCCGGGATGCCGATGGCGAAGTGATCTCCGCCGCTGCATCTTTGGCACCGGGGCAGGGGGTCAATCTCGACTTTGCCGATGGCACGGTCGGCGCAACGATCTCGGGAGCTCCGCCGACCCAGCGCCGGCGGCCTAAAGCGAGCTCGGACGATGACGATCCCCAGGAAAGCCTCTTTTGACGCGTCGCTGTCGCCTCTATATCAAGCGTAAAACGCGTGATCCAAGGGGATGCCGATGAACATTTTCGACAAGAGTTTCGCGCCCTCCGAGGCCCAGCTCCGTTATCTCGATGGTGACTATGCTGTCGTGAAGCCGGGAACATTCGTACGCTGCGCCGTCACCGGTCGGCCGATTCCACTTGATGAACTGGCGTACTGGAATGTCGACCGGCAGGAGGCCTATGTCGACGTGAAGGCCGCCAATGAGGCATTTGAGCGCTACGGTCTCGGGAGCTAGTTTCCGGTGTCTGCCGCCTTGCGATCCCGCCGCGTCCTCTTTGTCTCCAATGGGCACGGAGAGGATTGGATCGCAGCCGCGATAGTCCGCGCGCTCCCGCCGGGTCTTGAGATCGATGCCTATCCGATGGTCGGCACCGGTGGTGCCTATGCCGATATCTGCCCGATCGTGGGGCCGCGGGCTCAGGTGGCTTCGGAGGGCTGGAGAAACGTCAAGGGGTCCTGGCGCCGTGACATTATGGGTGGAGCCCTGGCGACGGTGCCGCCCGCTTTGAGCTTCCTGCGTGCCGTACGCGACCACTACCAAACAGTCGTGGTCGTCGGCGATATGGTCGGAATCCTCGCGGCGCTCTCGACTGGTCACCGCGACCTGCTCTACATCGATGTCTACAAGACGGGTGCTGCGCGGCTTTATTCCCCACTGGAAAGGCGAGCCATAAAACGCACCTGCCGCACGGTCTTCTGTCGGGCCGAAAGTCTCGCCTCTCCGTTGCGGCGCCTGGGCATCGACGCTCGCGCTGCCGGCAATGTGATGATGGATACCATTCCAACGCTTGCCTATGATGCCGCGGGCCGGCGCCGCAAGCGCCTGGGATTGACGCTGCTGCCGGGCAGCCGGGCGCTGACGGTCGAGAGTTTCGCGGTTCAGGTCGAAGCGCTGCGAACGGTTCCTGATGAAGAGCGTCCGGATGTCTTTCTGGCAGTTGCTGGTGGTGTCGATGTTGCAGCGCTTGCCGAAGCCACTGGGCTTAGCCAGTCCATCTGGCCGACTGCCGAGCCGGGAGATCTCGGCGCGCTGCAGGATCGCGATCTGACGATCCACATGGCTCGCGGCGCCGCACTCGGGCAACTGATTTCCGCCTCGGACCTCGTGATGTCGCAAGCCGGCACGGCCACCGTTCAGGCGCTGGGGTCAGGTCGGCCGGCAATCACGTTCATGAACCCGCGAGATCGCCGTTCGAGATTTCGCGATGAGCAGGGGCTGTTCGGGGATGCGCGGCTTGTCACCACGCCCGATGCGTCGAGCGTCGGAAAGGCATTGCGGACCCTCCTGAACGACGATGCCGATCGCCAGCGGCGCGCCGCGATCGGTCGTGAGCGCATTGGCGGGCCGGGGGCCCTGCAAGAGATCGTGGCAGTCTTGTGCGAGACCGCCGGCCAGATCCCGCCCGCCGTCGAGGCCTAGTGGCGCGTCAGGCGCCGCGCTCTTCCGGATCCAGCAGCCGGTGCAGATGCACGATGAAGTAGCGCGTCTGCGCGTTGTCCACGGTCTGCTGTGCCTTCTGCTTCCAAACATCGTAGGCCGCGGCATAGTTGGGATAGACGCCGACGATATCGACCTGCTTGAGGTCGGCGAATGTCACGCCCTTGAGATCGGAGAGCTCTCCGCCGATCACCAGATGCAGCAACTGCTTTTGCGTTTCCTCGGTGCTTGCCATCGCTTCTGCTCCGTAAGGGTATCAGATTTCGGCACTGTCTTGCGGTTCAGGACACCCGTAAACCTTGACCAGTGCGCTGTGAATGAGGGGTTTTAGGCTCATGTCGCTCAGCGCCGCAAGCGCGCCATGGCGCAACTCTGCCTTGTTGAAAACAGGAAACCCGCAGCACACATCCTCAATGCCGATCCCGGCCTCGCTCAGAATGACCGTTGCGGCTGCAATGTCCCAGTCCTGTGAACCGCGCCGCGACACCGCGGCATCGAGCTTGCCGGTCGCGACCTGCACGAGTCTGTAGGCCAGCGAAGGATAGGCGGGGCCCCTCTTGTAGTCGAGCCCAGCCGCCTGCAACTCCTGGTGCACCGCGCCGGGCGCCGGGATGAGCGGCAATGCGCCACTTCGCCGATTGCGCGTCAGCGGCTCGCCGTTCATGCGCGCTCCGCCGCCAATGCTGGCTTCGTAAAGTTCATCTCTCGCGGGGGCATAAAGTACGCCAGCGATCGGCCTACCGTCTTCGATCAGCGCCAGCGAAACCGTCCAACTGTCCTGGCCGGCGAGAAACCCGCGCGTGCCGTCGATCGGATCGACAATGAACACCCGACGGCGTGAAAGCCTGTCCGGATCATCCGCTGTCTCCTCGCTCAGCCAGCCATAGTCGGGACGCGCGGCCATAAGGCTCGCCCGCAGATACTGATCAACGACGATATCAGCTTCGCTTACCGGGGAGTCGTTGGCCTTGTGCCAGCGCTTGATGTCCTGGCGGAAATAGCCGCTGGCCAGAATCCCGCCAGCCACTGCGCTTGATCGCAGTAACTCGAGATCGTCTTTGAGGGAGGGCCAGGGCGAATTCATGCTTGGGGCTTGTAGGCTTGCGCGCAGGTCCTAGCAAGCATGTTCACTGGCGGTATCTCGTGCGCTCGCTGCCCATGCTGGCTCATCGCAGCAACGCCGTTCCGGCGTGGCCGCCCGTACTGGTTAACAGTCAACGATTTTCCTGTGTTAACTGCCTCTTACACCCGGTCAGAACCCGCTAACCCTGCTGAAAAACAACGCAAACTTAACCGACTTTCTTAAGCCGCCCAGCATCGCGAGGCGCTAGGTTGGGTCCATAAGCAGAGCGCAAAAAAAGCTCTCGAAAGTTCACAGGAAGGTATTCGCAAATGGTTCGTGGCGTGGAGATCGAGGGCGCGGGTGTCGTGTTGGCGTTCGGCAGGCCCGATGTCGCGGGAAAGCGCTTCGTGGCAGCCAACGACAATGGCCCGCGTGAGCCTGTCAAGACCGTTACAGTGCGCCGCAAGCTCGAAAAGAGCGGCGTTGCCATCAAGATCAAAGTGCCGGTCGATGAGTTTGTCGGCGTCGCGGTTGCAACCGCGATTTCGGAGGACGGTGTCCTTCGCTCGATGATTGAGCTGGTGCACGACGATGATGAGCTCAATTACCGGGTCTTTGAGGAAGTCGGCAATCAGAGCGTCGTCGCCGAGTGGCAGAATTGGGGCCGCAAGCTGCGCTTGCCACTGCTGATCAAGGCGGGCGACGGCAGCTATCTGCCCTATTCCCAGCAGGTCGATGGCGTCATGCTCGGCAACAACACGGAACGGCGCAGGCTGGCGAGCGAATCCGGCCGCCGCGCCCGCTTCCTCAACCGGCGCAAGCCCGGCCAGAACGGCACGCGCTGATACAACAGTTTCTTGCTCCTCCAAAGCAGCCAAAAGGGCCGGTCGGTGGTGCGACCGGCCCTCTTGCGCATTGGGGCTTGGCTCTGTCTAAATCAGCCACTCGGCAATGAAGGTGAGCGTGAAGATCAGCCCCACCCAATAATTCGACCAGAACCGTGCGAGGGCATTACCCGGGTTTGCCGGATCGACGGAAACCACCTGCCAGGTGAACAGCCCCGCCACCACCAGCAGCCCAACAATGAAGACCACGCTGCCGCCAGCCAGAAGCCCCGCCACCAGCCACAGCGACGCGGCAAAGGCGTAAAAGGCACCGACCCAAGCCTTGGCGCTGTCGCCCCACAGGCGTGCTGTGGATTTCACTCCGATCAGCGCATCGTCCTCGCGATCCTGCAGCGCATAGATCGTATCGTAGGCGATCACCCAGCAGATCGTGCCGAAATAGAGCAGGATCGGCGGCAATCCGAGACTGCCCATCTGGCTGCTCCAGCCAACAAGCGCGCCCCAGCTGAACACCAGCCCGAGAAAGAGCTGCGGCCACCAGGTTATCCGCTTCATGAACGGGTAAATGGCAATCAGTCCGAGCGACGCAATGCCGAGCCCGATGGTGAAAAAGTTAAACTGCAACAGGATGATGAATCCGAGGAGCGCCTGGAGAACCATGAACGCCACGGCGTTTGTGCGCGTAACCTGTCCGGATGGAATAGGACGCAGGCGAGTCCGCGCGACCTTCGCATCGATGTCTCGGTCGACAATGTCATTGAAGGTGCAGCCGGCACCACGCATCAGAATCGCGCCAATGAACATCAGGATGAGCGCGACCCAGTCAAATCCTGCTCCCGGATCGGCGACAGCTGCCATGCCGAGGGAGAAGGCGCAGGGCCAGAACAACAGCCAAAAACCGATCGGCCGGTCCCATCGCGCCAATCGCGCATAAGGCAGGAGCCAGTCAGGCGCGAAGCTGTCGACCCAGTTGCCCCGTGGTGCGTCCACGAGTGAACCGGGCTTTGGAAGTTTGGGCATGAGAGCCTTCGTTGGCTAGGGGATCCGTGTTAAGGCCGGCAAGCTAGCCGTCAGCCAGTGCAAGTCAATGCCTCGTACCCTCGCCCATCTCCAGCGCCTGTTCGTCAACGCCCCTATGTCGAGTGGAGCCGTCCTCTCTCTCGGCAAGGATCAATCCCTTTACCTCGCGGCCGTGTTGCGAAAGCGCGTTGGCGACGAGACTGTGGTCTTCAACGGGCGCGATGGGGCATTCCTTGGGCGTCTCACACGGGATTCCAAGAAGGCGGTCGAACTCGAACTGGTCGAGCGCATAGCCGAGCAGAGCCCTGCGTCCGATCTCTGGTACGGCTTCGCGCCGCTCAAGAATGAGCGCATGGACTATGTCGTGCAAAAGGCCACGGAGATGGGCGTCGGCACCATGCAGCCGGTTCTGACCGAGTTTACCCAGGTCTCTCGGCTCAAGCAGGAAAAGCTCGAAAAGAACATCATCGAAGCGGCCGAGCAGTGCGAGGTGCTGAGCGTACCCCGGCTCGAGCCGGAAATCGCGCTCAAGAGTTTGATCGAGCAGTGGCCCGAGCGCCACGGCAGCCGACGGCTCGTCCTTGCCGATGAAGCACGTGCCTCGGCATCGCCGGTCGGTGCACTGTCGGAACTCAACAGTGACCCCGTCGGTTTGCTCATCGGACCGGAAGGCGGATTTTCCGACGCCGAACGCGAACTTCTCAGGGCGCAATCATTTGTTGTAACCATTAGTCTCGGGCCGAGAATCCTGCGTGCCGACACCGCGGCTGTAGCTGCTCTGGCCGTACTCCAAGCCACCATCGGTGATTGGCGATAAAAGGGATTTGATTTCGCGGCCTCAATATATATGGTCGCCGCCACTTTATTACTTCCAAGCCATGAGGGCCTGATGGCCGGTGACGACCAATACTCCCCGCCGATCGAATCGCGCACCGACCTGATCGAGGCCATGGCGAAAGGTGCCAAACCGCGCGAAGACTGGCGGGTCGGCACCGAGCATGAATTGCACGTGTTTCACACGGATCCGCTGCGTCCGGTTCGTTACGATGGCGAGCAGGGCATCCGCGCGCTTCTTGAAGGCGTTCAGAAGGCGCGCGGCTGGGACATGTTCTATGACGGCGACAATCCCATCGGTATGCGCAACAACCAGGTCGCTGGCGGCATCACTCTGGAACCGGGCGGCCAGTTCGAGCTCTCGGGCGCCCCTCAGGCAACGGTTCACGGCACCGCCGCGGAAATCGCCGAACATGTGCGCATTACCAAATCGGTAGCGGAGCCGCTCGATATCAACTTTCTGGGCCTTGGCGTGACACCATTGTGGTCGGTCGATGAAATCCCGGCTGTGCCGAAATCGCGCTATGCGATCATGGCGCCCTATATGGATAAGGTCGACACGCTCGGGCGGTCGATGATGTTCCGCTCCGCCACGGTGCAGTCCAATCTCGATTTCAGCTCTGAAGCTGACATGGTCAAGAAGCTGCGCGTCAGCCTCGCACTGCAGCCGATCGTGACCGCCTTGTTCGCCAACTCCCCGTTCGTCGATGGGCGAGACAGTGGCTATCAGAGTTTCCGATCGCATATCTGGGAACACACCGATCCAGACCGGACCGGCATGCTGCCCTTCGTCTTCGAGGACGGGTTCGGCTTCGAGCGCTACGCCGACTATGCTCTTCAGGTGCCGATGTATTTCGTCGTCCGCGACGGCCAATACGTCAACGTGGCAGGCGAAGACTTCCGCGCGTTCCTTGATGGGAGGCTGCCGCAGCTACCCGGTGAAAAACCGACGCAGCGCGATTGGGAGGATCACCTCTCGACACTGTTCCCGGAAGTCCGGCTCAAACAGTTCCTCGAAATGCGCGGCGCCGACATGGGCGAACCCAAGATGGCGACGGCGCTTTCTGCGCTATGGGTCGGGCTGCTTTACGACGATGTTGCATTGCAGACGGCTTACGAGCTTGTGATGGAATGGGAGCCGGAAACCCGCCAGATCCTGCGTCGCGAAGTCCCAAAGACCGCTTTGAAGACGGTCTGGCCAGACGACGTGCTGCGTTTCGGTGAAGTGCAGGACGCAGCCCGCGAAGTCGTCGGTATCGCCAGTGCCGGCCTCGCTCGCCGCGCCATTCTCGATGAGAACGGCAATGACGAAACCATCCACATTGCGCCGCTTGAAGAAATCGTGCAGCGTGACGAGACCCGTGCGCAATACTGGTTGAAGCGCAATCGGGACGCCTGGAAAGGCGACCTGACGCAGATCTTCAAGGAAGCCAAGGTCTAGCCGTCACCAAAGAGCGAGTGCCGCGCATTACTTGGTCTGCGCGGCAAAGACCCGGTTGCCGAACCACGCACCGAGCGCGATCAGCGCAATTGCGAGCACCAGCCCAAGAGCAACCACCGGCGAGAGCACCTCGCCGCGGAAGATCGCGCGTAGCGCGTCGACGATGTGCTTGAAAGGGTTGATCGCCGAGAGCACCTGCAGCCAGGCGGGCGCGAGGCTCATCGGCAACAGGATGCCGGACAGCAACAGCACGGGCAGGGCTACGGTGTTGACCAGCGGTGCAAACGCGTCCTCGCTTTTCGTCATCAGGCCGACGGCATAGGAAATGTAGGAGAAGGCGGCGCCAAGCATTGCGATCAGCACGAGGCCGATCAGCACCGCCCAGATCGGCACGCGCAGCCCGAAAAAATACGCGCAACCTGTCAGGATGATCGCCTGGACCACGAGCACCACCACATCGCGCAGAACCCGGCCGGAAATCAGGGCGACACGGCTGGCAGGCGTCACCATCATTCGATCGATTACACCGGCGCGCCATTCCGCGATGATGCCGAAACCGACGAACAGTCCCCCGAAAATGCCAAGCTGCACCAGAAGCCCGGGCACGAAGACAACCCAGGCATCGCCGGGCGGAAACCCGGGTACGCTCGCCACGCGTTCAAGCAGCGGGCCGAACAGCGTCAGATAAAGGATTGGCTGCAAGATACCGATGGCCACCCACAGCGGCTGGCGTACGGACAGCAGCATGGCGCGCGAAAAGACGGTCCAGGTATCGGATAGGATTGTCGGCATGAGCATTGTCCTGCAGTCGGTCAGTCCCGCAACGAGCGACCGGTAAGGCTGAGAAAGACGTCATCGAGCGTTGGCTTTTTCACTTCGACGCCGGTCGCCGTGATATCGGCACGCGCCAGCTCCGCAAGCAGGGCCGGCAAGGCCGAGGCGCCATCCGGTACGTGAACACGCACCAAATGCCCTTCGACAACAGGCGTTTCGGCGCCCGGCATCTTTGCTGCTGCATCGCCGGCCTGGCGCGCATCGGCATCGTCGCGGAAAGTCAGCGTGATTGCATCACCCGAGACACGCCGCTTCAATTCGGATGGCGTGCCCTCGGCAACGATCTCGCCCTTGTCGATCACCAGCAGCCTGTCCGAGAGCGCATCTGCCTCGTCCATGTAGTGGGTGGTAATAAAGACGGTGGTGCCGATTTCGTCGCGAAGCTTGCGGATATGCGTCCACAGATTGGCGCGGCTCTGCGGGTCGAGCCCGGTCGATGGCTCATCCAGAAACACCAGCTTAGGCTGGTGGATCAACCCCATCACGATATCGAGACGCCGCCTCTGTCCGCCGGAGAGCAATCCGCACTTGCGCTCCCAGATGTCGGCAAGATCGAGCGCTGCCAGCAGATCGCGGGCACGTTGCGTCGCCGTGTGCTTGTCGATGCCGTAGAAGCGAGCATGGCTCACAAGTTCTTCCCCAGCCCGCGCCTCGGATGCCGTAGAGCCCGCCTGGCTGACATAGCCAATAGCCCGGCGCACCCCGACCGGATCCTTACGCAGATCAAACCCGGCCACCCGGGCGCTGCCGCCCGTCGGCGTCAGCAAGGTCGTCAGCATCTTGAGCGTCGTCGTCTTGCCGGCACCATTCGGCCCCAAAAAGCCGACGATTTCGCCCGATGACACGGAAAAATCGACGCCGCGAACAGCCTCTACCGTCTTCCCGCGGGTCTTGTAGATCCGGGAGAGGCCCTTCGTTTCGATCATGATCTGGCCGTCAGCTGTCACATTGGGCTGATCGTTATCCATCGGTATTCATGCTCCGTCGCAGCCGGCCATCATCGTCGGTTATGGATACTAGGCCTTGATACGGATTCGTCCATCACTCAGCTGCTTCCATGTGCCGGGAGCGATCAAGATTACCCATGCTATTGATGATGTGCGTGGCAAGCGCATCATAAATGCTGCCATAGGCATGGCTGCCGCGCATGAGCGCAATCTGCGCGTCGGCGAGGCGTGGCAACCCGTAGCCCTCATCGACAAGCCTCATGCCGGGCTGCAGCGCGCTTTCTGGCAGAAACCCGACAGCCAGGTCTGACAGAACGGCACTGGTGATCGCCGTGGCGTTTGATGATGTGTAGGCGACACGATAATCCCGGCCAGTCCGGTTCAGTGCCTCGAGCGCATCCAGACGCCAGATGCAGCAGCTGGTACCGCAGGCAACCGGCAGCACCGGCGCACTCAGAGCATCGCCACCCTGTGACGCGACCCAGTGCATCTTTTCGGTCCGGAACAGCTCCCCATAACTGTTGCTGGTGCCTTGCGTAAAAACGATCAGATCGTATTGGCCGCTGCGCATTCCGGCGAGCAGTTCTTCCGATGATGTCGTTGCCACATCGACAGCAATGCGCGGATGGGTGCGCTTGAAGCTCGAAAGGATCACCGGCAGCAGCCGCACCGCGTAGTCGTCCGGCACGCCGAACCGGACGGAACCCGATAGATCCTCATCGGCGAAGTAATCGAGAATCTCCGCATTAATCCGAAGCATCTGGCGCGCCCGCGCATAGAGCGCCTCGCCATGCTGGGTCGTCGCGACGCTTCTGCCGTCGCGCGTCAAAAGCGGGTAGCCGAGACGGTCCTCGAGGCGCTTAATCTGCATCGAGACAGCCGATTGTGTCTTGTGAACGCGCCGTGCTGCTTCGGTGAAACTGCCGCAATCGGCAATGGCGCAGAAACTCTTCAACTGGTCGAGATCGAGAGGAGAAGACATGATTGAAGCTCATCACGGTTTTTGATCGACAAGATAAAATCTATTTGTTGGACGAATGGATGTCCACTCCCTAGTTTCCCAATGTCGCCGCATCCTCCTGTGGTGGCGCCGCCGGCGGCTTGCCGGCAGAGCAGAAATGGACAGTACGATGACCCTCTTGCTTTCGGGCGAGCGGTCCAAAGCGGCCGCAGCACAACCTCACGTTCGCTCTTTTCCGGCCCGCCTTGTCAAAGCCTGGATCGACGCGCGCCGTCGCCGCCGTGCGCTGGTGGCGCTGCTGGAGCTCGAGGAAGAGCGCCTCGATGATCTCGGTATCAACAGGAGCCTCGTGCTTGAGGCGATGCGCAATCCGAAAGCGCGGATCGGGCTCGACTTCGCTATGGCCCGTGCGCGCCGCGCCCGCGGCCTGACGGGGTAGTCCAACGCCGTTTCCGAGGACGAACAGTTCGCGCAGCCTGCTGCGCCCACTTGTTGGTTCGTGCTCTCGCGCTTGAGGCGGAGCGGCACGGATCATCACCCAGGTCGGCTTTGCCGGCCTTGTTTCCTGACCAACTGGCCGGACCGCGTTTTAGGCGCGTGTCCGGCTTTTTTCTGGCCAGAAGGCCCGTCTGTCAGGCAATCAGGGGAGCGCAGCGAAGCCGTCTGCAAACCCGGAAAGCGAGACGGGAATGCCGATGCCCTCTTCGGGCGTCCTAAAGACCACGAAAATTGCATCGTTCCCCTCGGACAGGGTGCTGATCAGCTCCTCGTCGAGCAAAACCTCGGCGATGCAGCCATTCGGCAGGCAACGGACGAATGCCACACGCCCCATATCCTCGCCATCGACGTTGAGGCCCAGCCCGTTCGGCAGAAGCACTCCCAAAGGTGCCAGCACCCGCAGGAGTTGCGCTTCGCGATCCGCTGTCTTGAGAACGATGACCGACAGGCCGACATTTGGCTGGTCTTCGGCCGTCACGTTCTGGATGATCGCGCACTGCTCGGAACTCGCGCCGGGTGGGGTGTCGCAACTCATCTGCCAGTCGCCGTATTCGCCACGTACGACGCTTTGCGCATTGGCGCCGCTGGTCAATGCGATGGCGCCGAACAGCCCGAAGGTGAGGCCTGCAAGAAGCCGCTTCAATCCTATAGTCACGATGCGCTCCACTTACTCGAATCGACCTCAACAGGGCACGTTTCCTGTTTCGACCATGCCCACACACGCTGTCAACGCTGCGTCCTCTGTGTCGATCGCAGAAGCCGAACGCGCGATTTGCCGCACAGGTGTTGATCGTGCTTGCGATGGACTTGCGCGTGCCGATGTGGTTAAGCAGTCACGAGACAGATGACGCTCCGGGGTTGAGTCGGGGCGGCGTAAGCTATGCCGCACAGTTGCCTCTCCCTGACTGCGATCCACCAACCGAATACAGGGGGTTATGAGGTGACCGCACTGACACTCAAGCGTTTGGCGCTGACGGCGATCGGCCTCATGGCAGCTTTCCCGGGTGCTGCAATGGCTCAGGATGCCGGCGCAACGCTCATTCAAGAAGGCGGCTATGCCCATGATGGGCAGCTCGGACTTCAAAGGTCCGTGACGCCGATCATGGATTCGATTGTCGCCTTCCATGATGGCGTTCTGATGTGGACGATCACTGCGATAGTGCTGCTTGTGTTGGCACTGCTGGTCATTGTGGTTGTGCGTTTCAACGCAAAAGCCAATCCCGTGCCGTCGCGTTTCACGCACAACACCGTTGTCGAGGTGGTCTGGACGGTTGTGCCGATCATTATCCTCATCGTTATCGCCGTGCCGTCTTTCGGCGTTTTGGCCGATCAGATCACCGTGCCGGATGGCGAGCGCAAATATCTTGGCTCCAACATCTTCTCGTTCGGCGAGGTCGAGGTGCCGGCGCCGGAAGTGACGGTGAAGGCGACCGGTGAGCAATGGTTCTGGACGTATGAATATGTCGATCAGGGCCTGTTCTTTGATTCCTACATGCTCAATGAGGAAGCGCGTCTGGCGGAAGAAGTCGTGCAGCCACGGCTGCTCGCGGTCGACAACGAGCTTGTCGTGCCCGTTGGAACGACCGTCCGTCTTCAGGTGACCGCAGCGCCGACCGGCGTGATCCACGCCTTTGCGCTGCCCTCCTTCGGTATCAAGATCGATGCCGTTCCGGGACGCCTCAACGAGACCTGGTTCAATGCTGAGGAAACCGGCATGTTCTATGGTCAGTGCTCGGAGCTGTGCGGTAAGGATCACGCCTTCATGCCGATCGCTATCCGCGTCGTTGAGCGCGAGGAATATGATGCGTTCATAGCTGCATTCGAAAACGGCAGCTATGATGACGCCCAGGCCACTCTCGTGGCGGCCCGGTAAGACAGAGTAGGGGACCACAGTAATGGCAAATGCAGACGCAGCTCATCTAGAGGCCCATGCAACCGGGCATGACAGCGCCGCAGAGCATGATCATGGCCCAACGGGCTGGAGGCGCTGGCTCTACTCGACCAATCACAAGGACATCGGGATCATGTACCTGGTGTTCTCGATCATCGCCGGTGTGATCGGCGGTGTGCTCTCCGGCTTCATGCGCATGGAACTGCAGGAGCCGGGCATCCAGATCTTCCACGGTCTGGCGGCCATGAGCTATGGGCTTGAGGGCGATGCCGCACTCGATGCCGGCAAGCACATGTACAACGTCTTCACCACTGCGCACGCGCTGATCATGGTGTTCTTCACCGTGATGCCGGCAACCGTCGGTGGGTTCGGTAACTACTTTGCACCGTTGATGATCGGGGCCCCCGACACAGCCTTCCCGCGTATCAACAATATCGCGTTCTGGCTTCTGCCGCCGGCATTCCTGCTCACCCTGATGTCGCTGTTCTTCGAAGGCCCGGCCGGCATGTATGGCTCAGGTGGCGGCTGGACCATCTATCCGCCATTCTCGACCTCCGGTCAGCCGGGTCCGGCGATGGATTTCGTGATCTTGTCGCTGCACGTTGCGGGTATCTCGTCCATTCTCGGCGCGATCAACCTCATCACCACGATCTTCAACATGCGTGCGCCCGGCATGACGCTTCACAAGATGCCGCTGTTCGCGTGGGCGACGCTGGTGACTGCGTTCCTGCTTCTGCTGGCGCTGCCGGTCTTGGCTGGCGGTATCACCATGCTCCTGACTGACCGCAACTTCGGCACCACGTTCTTCGCTCCGGCGGGCGGTGGTGATCCGATCCTGTTCCAGCACCTGTTCTGGTTCTTCGGTCACCCGGAAGTGTACATCATGATCTTGCCGGGCTTCGGCATCGTCAGCCACATCGTGTCGACCTTCTCGCGCAAGCCGATCTTCGGTTACCTCGCAATGGTCTATGCGATGGTTGCCATCGGCTTTGTCGGCTTCGTCGTGTGGGCGCACCACATGTACACTACCGGCCTCAGCCTCGACGTGCAGCGTTACTTCGTTGCCGCCACGATGGTGATTGCGGTCCCGACCGGCGTGAAGATCTTCTCGTGGATCGCGACGATGTGGGGCGGCTCGATCAGCTTCCGTACCCCGATGTTGTGGGCGATCGGCTTCATCTTCCTGTTCACCGTTGGTGGTGTCACCGGCGTGGTTCTGGCAAATGCCGGTGCCGACCGTGCTCTTCACGACACCTATTATGTCGTGGCGCACTTCCACTACGTGCTCTCGCTCGGCGCTGTCTTCACGATGTTTGCCGGCTGGTACTACTGGTACCCGAAAATGTTCGGCCTTCTGTACAACGAGAAGCTGGCCAACGCGCATTTCTGGGTGATGTTCGTTGGCGTGAACCTGATCTTCTTCCCGCAGCACTTCCTCGGGCTTGCCGGTATGCCGCGTCGCTATATCGACTACCCGGATGCGTACGGCATGTGGAACCGGGTCTCTTCGATCGGGTATTACATCACGTTCATCTCGCTGCTGATCTTCTTCTGGGTCATGATCGATTCGGTTCGCAAGAAGCGTAAAGCTCCTGACAATCCGTGGGGCGATGGTGCAACGACGCTTGAGTGGACGCTGTCGTCGCCACCGCCGTACCACTCGTTCTCGACCTTGCCGAAGATCGACTCGACCAACGCCCACTAAAGGGCAGACCATCTGGATCGCGGGCATGCCCGCGATCCGCTCGAACACAGTGCCCCCGGCGCAGGGATATCGCCTTGACGTATATCGAAGACAGTTCAGCGCTGACAGGAAGACAGGCTCGGGTCGAGGACTACCTCGCCCTGTTGAAGCCGCGCGTCATGTCGCTGGTGGTCTTCACGGCATTTGTCGGTCTCGTGCTGGCCCCTGGCAATCTGAACCCGGTTCTGGCTGTCATTGCCGTATTCTGCGTTGCAGTCGCCGCGGGCGCTTCCGGTGCCCTTAACATGTGGTTCGATGCCGATATCGACGCCATCATGAGCCGAACAGCAAACCGGCCTATCCCGCGTGGTCGGGTGAGTCGCGAGGAGGCTCTGGCTTTCGGCTTGTTCCTCGCTGTTGCCTCAGTGGCGCTCATGGGCCTCGCAACTAACTGGGCCGCCGCCGCTCTTCTTGCGTTCACCATCTTCTTTTACGTCGTGATCTACACGATGTGGCTGAAGCGCTCGACGCCTCAGAACATCGTCATCGGCGGCGCCGCCGGCGCGTTTCCGCCCATGGTCGGTTGGGCTGCCGTCACCGGCACGGTGAGCCTCGAAAGCGTGATCATGTTCGCAATCATCTTCTTGTGGACACCGCCGCATTTCTGGGCGCTGGCGCTCTACAAGCAGGGTGACTACGGCGCCGCCGGGGTTCCGATGATGCCCAACGTCGTCGGCGAGTCTTCAACCAGAAATCAGATCATGGCCTATTCTGTGATCCTGGCCGTTATTGCCATGGCACCGCTGGCGACAGGCTTTGCCGGACCGATCTACGGTATTGTCGCGGGTGGAACAGGCCTCGCATTTGTCTGGTACGCGTTGCGCCTGCGCCAGGCCTCCGATGGTGCCGAAATGCGTCGCCGGGCCCGTGCTTTGTTCCGCTACTCGCTGAGTTACCTGTTTGTGGTCTTCATGGCGCTTCTGGTTGATCGTGTTGCAACGCAAATGCTGGGAGGGATGCTATGACTGACCGGCAAACCGAAGACGGCCAACACCAACAGCCCGAAACCGAGGGGCAGGTCTTCCGCAAAAACCGCCGCGCACGCTCGATTGCATTGGCCCTTGCTCTGCTCGGCTTCGCGGTCATCTTTTATGTCCTGACCATCGCCAAGATGGGTCCAGGCCTGTTTGACAGGGCGCTGTGATGGCTGCCGCTTCTATCCACCGCAATGAAAAGGTGGCGATGACTCTGTTGTTCATCGTCCTCGGCATGACCGGTTTGGCCTTCGCCTCGGTGCCGCTTTATAGCCTCTTCTGTCAGGTCACCGGTTATGGCGGGACCACCCAGGTGTCTTCCGGACCCAAAGGGATCATCGATCGCGAGATGACCGTTCGGTTCGACTCGAACGTCGATCGGGGGCTGGCATGGTCGGTGAAGCCGGCGAGGGCAGTGACCGACCGCATCGGTGCCAGCGAGACAGTCAGCTACACCGCGACCAATCTCACGAACAGGCCGATCACCGGCATGGCGCTTTTCAACGTCACGCCCGAGAATGCCGGCTATTACTTCAACAAAATGGAGTGCTTCTGCTTTACCGAGCAGACGTTGCAGCCGGGCGAAACGGTAGAGATGCCGGTGACGTTTTTCGTCGATCCCGAGCTTGACCAGAACCATGATCTCGACACAGTACACGAGATCACGCTTTCATATTCCTTTTTCGCTTCGGACCAAGAGGGAAGCTGACCGATGGCCGCCCACGCCAAGAACCACGACTATCATCTCGTTGACCCCAGCCCGTGGCCCTTCGTGGCTTCGGTTGCGGTCTTCATCCTTGCCATTGGCGGCGTCGCCTGGATGCACAACTGGACCCCTTGGGTGTTCTTCATCGGCCTGATTGGCGTGCTCTACGTCATGTTCGCCTGGTGGAGCGATGTCCGCAAGGAAGCCAATAACGGCGTCGATCACACGCCGGTCGTGCAGATGCACCACCGCTACGGCATGATCCTGTTCATCGCCTCGGAAGTGATGTTCTTCGTTGCCTGGTTCTGGGCCTATTTCGACGGCTTCTTCCGTCTCGATGACGTGGAGCAGGTGGCGCGTGTTGCCGCAACCGGCGGCGTCTGGCCGCCACAAGGCGTGCAGCTGTTCGACCCGTTCCATCTGCCACTGTTCAACACCATCATTCTGCTGACTTCCGGCACTACCGTTACCTGGGCGCACCATGCCCTTCTGGAAGGTGACCGCAAGGGACTGCGCTGGGGTCTGGTGCTGACAATCCTGCTGGGCGCTCTGTTCTCGGTCGTTCAGTTCATCGAATACACCGAGGCCGGTTTCTCCTTCTCCGGCAACATGTATGGCGCGACCTTCTTCATGGCGACGGGCTTTCACGGCGCGCACGTTCTGATCGGCACCATCTTCCTGGCGGTCTGCCTGATCCGCGCCGAAGCGGGTGACTTCACCCCGCAGCGTCATCTCGGTTTCGAGTTTGCTGCCTGGTACTGGCACTTCGTCGACGTGGTGTGGCTGTTCCTGTTCGCCTCCGTCTATGTGTGGGGCGCCTGGGGCGTCGATATCGCCCACTAGCCACCACTGGCATTGTAGAATTCGAGGGCGCGGCGCATGCCGCGCCTTCTTCGTTTCAGGAGTGCCGTGAATGTCGACATCACAAGCCCCGCTCAATCCCGTAGTGACTGGAATCCGGTGCCGCTGTCCACGATGCGGCAAGGGCAAGCTGTTTCGCGGCTATCTCAAGCTTGTCGATCGTTGCACCGCCTGCGGGCTCGACATGGCATTTGCCGATAGTGGCGATGGCCCGGCGGTGTTCGTCATTTTTCTCGTCAGTCCTATCGTCGTAGTCCTGGCGCTGGCGGTCGGTGCAATCTTCAACCCGTCGCCGCTGGTCCATCTTGCGCTTTGGATCCCGACGACGCTGGTGCTCTGCCTCGCGCTTCTGCCGCCATTCAAGGGCGTGATGGTCGGCATGCAGTATCGGCACGATGCCCATGAAGGACATACCCGCGGAGACGACCGGTGAAGTGGAGCAACTGGCTGTTCGTCGCCATCATGCTGCTGCTGATGGCAGTGTTCATCGCGCTCGGGTTCTGGCAAGTCGAGCGTCTTGGCGAAAAGCAGGCCCTCATCGCTGCAGTCGAGGAGCGATATACGTCTGAGCCTGTCGCCTTTCCGCCCGCTCAAGATTGGGCCAGCCTTGACCCCGCCGACCTGATTTTTCAGCCCGTCGAGATAACGGGGCAATACCTGCCTGGCCAGTCGGTGCGCATCTTCACAAGCCTTGCGTCCACAACCGCTCGCGGCGCGGCGAGCGGGCCCGGGTATTGGGTGGTCACACCGTTCGCGCTACAGCAAGGCGGCACTGTCTTTGTCAATCGTGGCTTCGTTCCGGATGCGCTGATCGATGACTATATGACCGCCGAAAGCCTTCCCGCCGGCGAAGTGACGATCGAGGGGGTCCTGCGGGCCCCTGAAGCGGCAAGCCTGTTCACCCCGGAGCCCGATCCGGAGCGGCGTTTGGCCTGGGTGCGCGATCCGGGTCAACTCGCCGCCCTCGCCGAAGACGATCTTTCGCCCATAGCACCGATGACACTCGATCTCGCAGCGGGGCCCGAAGGCACGCTGCCGCAGGGTGGCGAAACGGTGATAGAGTTTCCCAACAACCACCTCGGCTATGCCATGACCTGGTTCGGCTTCGCGCTGATCACCCCGTTTCTGCTCGGCGCGTGGCTATGGCGTCAGCGGAAAACTTCCAACGCCTGAACAGCAAGTTTTCTTGCGGTTGGGGCAAAGGATCGCATAGGTTGCAGGGCGGTTTCTCGAAGGCACTCCACGTAATGCAGTTTGTATCCACCCGCGGCCAGGCCCCGAAGCTCGGCTTTTCCGACGCCGTTCTTGCTGGGCTCGCCTCTGATGGCGGTCTTTACGTTCCAAAGACCTGGCCACAACTGACACTAGAAGAGATCGCGGCTTTCTCCGGCAAACCCTACGCGGAGATCGCCTTCGATATCATCAGCCGCTTTGTTGGCGATGACGTCCCCGCCGGATCGCTGCGTGAAATCATCGATGGCGCCTATGCCGGCTTTCGCCATCCTTCGGTTGCGCCGCTTGTCGAGCTTGAGCCGGGCCACTTCCTCGTCGAGCTTTTTCACGGCCCGACGCTGGCGTTCAAGGACGTGGCGATGCAGTTCCTCAGCCGCATCATGGACCATATCCTCGCCGAGCGCGGCAGCCGCGCGACGATCGTCGGCGCCACCTCGGGCGATACGGGGTCTGCCGCGATCGAGGCTTTCAAGGGCCGCGACACCACAGACATTTTCATACTTCACCCGCATGGCCGCACCTCGCGCGTGCAACGCTTGCAGATGAGCACTGTGCTCGATGCGAACGTCCACAACATCGCAATAGAGGGGACGTTCGACGACTGCCAGGCAATCGTGAAAGCCATGTTCGCCAACTCCGGCTTTCGGGATCGTGTGCATCTGTCCGGCGTGAACTCGATCAACTGGGGGCGGATCGTCGCCCAGATCGTCTACTATTTCACCGCAGCCGTGTCGCTCGGTGCGCCGCATCGTCCGGTCAGCTTCACCGTGCCGACCGGCAATTTCGGCGACATATTCGCCGGCTATTGTGCCAAGCGCATGGGTCTGCCGATCGAGCGTCTGGTGATCGCCACCAATGCCAACGACATTCTGCGCAGAACGCTTGAAACCGGGCGCTATGAGAAGTCAGGCGTCACTGCGACCCAAAGCCCCTCGATGGATATCGAGGTGTCCTCAAACTTCGAACGGCTGCTCTTCGAGGCTGTCGGGCGCGATCCGCAAGCCGTGGTGAGAATGATGGACGGGCTCAAGCAGTCTGGCGGGTTCGAACTGCCCTCGGAAGCTCTCGAAACAATCGGCTCGGAGTTCTTGGCCGGCACCTCTAGCGAAGAGTCGACAGCGCGGGTCATCCGCTCCGTGCATGAGGCATCGGGCTATCTGCTTGATCCGCACACGGCGGTCGGCGTTGAGGTGGCGCGAGCCAATCTTCGGCGCCCCACCCCGATGATCACCCTGTCCACCGCGCATCCGGCGAAATTCCCGGAGGCCGTATCGAAAGCCAGCGGCGTCTCGCCGGCGTTGCCGCCAGCACTTGCGGATTTGCACGAGCGGGAAGAACGGCTTAGCGTTCTGCCCAACGACCAGAAACAGGTCGAGGACTTCATTTTGGCGCGAACCCGCGCCTGAGTATTACAAGGAGCCAGCGGAGCGGCGGCAATGGCCGATACGACATGGCTCGGGAGGACCGATTGAGCGTACGACAGACGACCCTCGAGAACGGGATGGTGGTCCTGACGGACAACATGCCCCATCTCGAAAGCGCCTCGCTTGGGGTCTGGGTGCGTGCCGGCTCGCGCTGCGAACGCAAGTCCGAGCATGGCATGTCGCATCTTCTCGAGCATATGGCCTTCAAGGGAACCACCACCCGTAGCGCCATCGAAATCGCCGAGACCATCGAGAATGTCGGTGGTGACCTGAACGCCGCGACTTCTATCGAACACACTGGCTATTTTGCCCGCGTTCTCAAGGAGGATGTTGTGCTCGCTGCCGATATCCTCGCCGATATCCTGCAGAATTCGAAGTTCGAGGAGGCCGAACTTGAGCGCGAAAAGCGCGTGATCGAGCAGGAGATCGGCGCGGCGCGCGACAATCCCGATGATCACGTGTTCGATCTCTTCCAGTCTGCCGCCTTTCCCGATCAGCCGATCGGTCGAACCATCCTCGGTACCGTCGATTCTGTCGGCGAATTCGGCCCTGACATGATCCGTAAGTACATGCGCCGCAATTATGTCGGTGATCACATGACCATCGCCGCCGCCGGCAACGTAGATCACGATGATCTGGTGCGGGTCGCCGAAAGCCGGTTCGCGGACCTGGCGCCCAACGGTGCGCCGGCGCCGCAACGTGCCGAGTACAGAGGTGGCGAGGAACGCCTGGTCTCCGACCATGAACAGGCGCACATCGTGCTCGGATTTGAGGGACGTGCCTATAATTCCGATGGCTTTTATGCGGTCCAGATCCTGGCCTCGGTGTTGGGTGGTGGCATGAGTTCTCGCCTGTTCCAGGAAATTCGTGAGCGGCGTGGGCTGTGCTACGCGGTTTACGCTTTCCACTGGGCGTTCGCCGATAGCGGAATATTCGGCGTTGCCGCGGCAACCGGTCAGGACGAGGTCAACGAACTGATGCCGGTTCTGATTGATGAGTTACGCCGGGCGGCGGAATCGATCACCGACGAAGAGGTGATGCGGGTGCGTAATCAGATCCGCGCTGGCCTGTTGATGTCGCTCGAAAGCCCCTCGGCCCGCGCCGGGCAGTTGGCGCGTCAGCAGATTCTGTGGGGGCGCCCCATTGCATTGCAGGAGACCGTGGACCGCATCAGCCGCATTACCGCTGACCGGGTCAAGGAGATTGCCCAGGCCATCTTCACCACCGGTACCGTTTCCCTGGCCGGCATCGGGCCGATCGATCACTTGCCTGATACCGCCACGATTGGCGAGCGTCTGCGCCGCTAGAGGGGAATAGTCTCGTGTTCTGGCCCTGGACGTCCTCCGAGACGCCCGTTCTCGAAGGCACCACGGTTCATCTGCGTCTGCCCCAGCTACGCGATTATGATCAGTGGTACGCCTTGCGCCGCTCCAGCCGCGATTTCCTGCGCCCGTTCGAACCGCGCTGGACCGAGCTTGATCTGGCGCGCAGCGCTTTTGTCAGCAGGGTGCGCCGCGGCCGGCAGGAAGCCGTCGAGGGGACCGACTATTCATTCTTCGTGCTGCGGATGAACAATGGAGCGGAAGAACTGCTTGGAGGCATCACCCTGTCAAATGTCCGCCGCCGCGCCGCTCAGCACGTCAATCTCGGCTACTGGATGGGCCAGCCTTTCGCGGGTCAGGGAATTATGACCGAAGCAGTCGGTGCCACGCTGCCTTTCATATTCGATACGCTGAGCCTTCATCGGGCGCACGCAGCGTTTCTTCCACACAATATGGCGTCGAGACGCGTGCTCGAAAAGAACGGCTTTGTCGAAGAAGGCTTCGCCGAGGCTTACCTGCAAATCGATGGCCGCTGGGCGGATCACGTGCTGTTCGGGCTGACGCGTGAGCGGTTCGAAAGCCGGCGCTATCGTAACGATTGGCGGGTGTGATTTTCCCGCCACACACCCCGGCGCTTGCTGCGCCGCGCAATCGAGGCTACCAAGGGCGCCGTCCCGCAAGAAGGACGGTGCGATGTCGGATCTACCGTCGTCGCGCCACCGGCTCGCCTTAATCAAGCCCACCGCAGGATATACTCGCCTCGAATGCGCCATCTGCTTGTTTTCGCTCTGAGCATTGCCATTGCCCTTGTTGCGGCTTGGCCAAGCACAGCCTTCGAGGTCATCACTGTTCCCGAAGATGTCAACGCCATCAATCTCACTGATGCCATCGACGTGGTGCCGGGAGAGAACGGGCGCGTGCAATTGTCGACCGCGCCCGACGCAACCGGCATTATCCGGCGCATCGAGGTGCTGGCCACCGAGCCAGACGCGGACCCATCCTGGGCGCTGTTCGCCCTGCGCAATGATACCGACCAGCAGATAGAGCGGCTTCTGGTGGCGCCGTTCTTCAGGCTTCCAGGCTCAGGTGTCATCCAGCCTGATCTTGGCAAGGAACGAGTGCGTGCCCTAACGCCGAGCGCCGGTATCCGCCCGCTACGCCAGGCAGATGCGGAAGCCGACGTTTTCGAGATCACGCTCGATCCGGGTGCGACCGTCACCTTCGTGGCCGAGCTGCATTCCATGCAACTGCCCGAACTCTATCTGTGGCAGCCTAATGCCTACCGTGACTATGTGAACTCGTTCACTTTGTTCCGCGGCGTGGTGCTCGGTGTCGCTTCGCTCGCGGCAACGTTCCTGACCATCATGTTCGTGGTGAAGGGGCGAGGTGTCTTTCCGGCCACGGCGGCGTTTGCCTGGGCGACGCTGTTTTATCTGCTGATCGATTTCGGCGTGATGGGCAGATTGCTCGGCATCTCCGCCGGCAACATGCAGCCATTGCGCGCTGCGGCCGAGGCAGCCCTTGCGACGGCGTTGGCAGGCTTTCTCTTCATCTATCTCAACTTGCACCGATGGCATTTGCGGTTCATCCATCTGGCGCTCGGGCTGGCAGCGCTTTTCCTGGCGCTGTTCGCATTTGCATTCTTCCAACCGGCGATTGCCGCCACGGTTGCCAGGCTTGTGCTCTTGCTGCTCGGCTTCTCCGGCCTTGTGCTGATTCTGTTGCTGGCGCTGCGCGGGTATGATCGCGCCGTCCTGCTGGTGCCGACCTGGATCATCGTCATCGCCTGGCTCTTCTACAGCTATCTGGTGATCTCGGGGCAGGTCTCGAACGATATTGCGCAGTCCGCTGTCGCTGGCGGGCTCGTTCTCATCGTCATGCTGCTCGGGTTCACCACTGTTCAGCACGCCTTCTCTGAAGGCCAGATGTCGATCGGAGCCTTGTCGGAAGTCGAGCGACGGGCATTGGCGCTCACCGGCTCTGGCGATTTCGTCTTTGATTGGAATATCGAGCGGGATCGGGTGACCGTCTCGGAAGAACTGGCGACACGGCTCGGCGAAAAGCGCGGCGCCTTGCGTGGCGCCATCAAGCGCTGGCTTGATCGGGTGCACCCGGAAGATCGTGATCGTTTCCGCACGGCTTTTGACACCCTCGTCGAACTCCGCCGCGGCAAGATTTCAAATGATATCCGGCTGGCCTGTCATGATGGCAGCTATCGCTCGTTCCGCATGCGGGTGAAACCTGTTGTGGGCGGCGATGGCCAGGCCAACCGCATTGTCGGCACGCTTCAGGACGTCACCGAAGATCGCGCCGCGCGTGAACGCCTTCTCCATGATGCCGTGCATGACAGTCTGACCGGCCTTCCCAATCGGCAACTGTTCCTGGATCGCCTTGATGCGGCACTGGCGCGCGCCCGCTCGCAGGGCGGCGTGGCGCCGGCCGTGCTGCTGATCGATATCGATCGCTTCATGGAGCTCGAGGAACGCATCGGGCACTCTGCCGGTGATAGCGTGCTCTTGGCGATTTCGCGCCGGATCTCACGCAACATGCGCCCGCTCGATACGGTTGCGCGGCTCGGAGGCGATCAGTTCGCGGTGGTGCTTGCATCGGATCAGGCCGCCAACAAGATCGCTGAAGTTGCCGAGCAGATCCGCAAGGCGCTCAAGGCCCCGTTCAATTTTGGTGAGCGCGATCTGACCCTCTCGGCCTCGATAGGCGTGACGGTTTACGATTCCAATCCCGCCAGTGCCGAGGATGTGCTGCGCGATGCAGAGCTTGCGATGTACTACGCAAAGCGGCTCGGCGGCGATCGCATCGAGGCGTATCGTGCCTCGGCGCGCTCGATCAGCGCCTATAATCGCGCCAATGAGGAAGATCTGCAGCGCGGTATGAACCAGGGCGAGCTGCAGGTCGAGTTCCAGCCGATCATGGACATCGTCTCGGGCAGGATCGCCGGTGCTGAAGCTCTGATGCGCTGGAACCACCCGACCCGTGGCGCCGTGGCGCCCTCGGAATTCGTGCGCCTTGCGGAGCGTGCAGGGCTGATCGACCAGCTCGGACGAATTGCCTTCGAGCAGGCGATCTACCACACCGCAGACTGGCTGGCGGCGGTTCCGGACCTGCCCGAGGAGTTCTTCGTGTCGGTCAACCTGTCGCCCAATCAGCTGACCAGCGAAACGCTTCTCAACGATATCCGCACAATGGTCGGCGAGAACCACGGCGCAGTCCGTCACATGAAGCTGGAACTGACGGAATCTCAGGTGATGACCAATCCCGAGCATTCCGTCTACATGCTCGAAGCTCTCAAGGCTCTTGGATTGGGTCTTGCCCTTGATGATTTCGGCACCGGCCACTCATCGCTCAGCTACCTGCATCGCTTCCCGGTCGATACGATCAAGATCCCCGCCGATTTCGTGCAGATCAACGAAACCACGGGCGGCTCCTTTACACAGGGTCCGATCATCCGTTCGATCGTGGCGCTCGCCAACGAGCTCGATCTTTCTGTCATCGCCGAAGGTGTTGAAACCACCGAGGAAGTTGATCGACTGCGCGAACTCAACTGCCGCCTGGCACAGGGCCATGCCTTTGGCAGCGCCATGCCGGCCAGCGAGTTCAGCAAATTTATCGCGGCGCAGGCAGCGCGTAAGAGCTAACGGTCAGGCGTGACCAGCTTCGGAACTGAGGCTGGCGCGCGAGATGTTGAGACTGTCGAGCGCTGCTGTATAGCGCTTGTGCAGCGGCACATCGAACAGCAAGTCTCGGGAATAGGGTACAGTCAGCCAGCCATTGGCCAGAATTTCCTCTTCCAGCTGGCCGGCACTCCAGCCGCAGCACCCCAGTGCGAACAGCGAGGCCCGCGGCGCCGGCCCAAACGCCATGGCCTTGAGGATATCGAGCGTTGCCGTCAGGCAGATATCGTTTGCGGCCGGGAAGGTGTTCTCGCTGGCATAGTCGGAAGAATGCAGCACAAACCCCCGGCCTTGCTCAACCGGTCCGCCGCGCACCACCTGCCGTCCCCTGATTGAGTCCGGCAGCCTGATCAGCATGTCCGGATCACCAAGATTGAGCTCGTCGAGAACGTCCCCGAACTCCATCTCCGGCACGCTCTGATTCACCACCAGCCCCATCGCGCCGTCTTCGCCGTGCCCGACCAGATAGATCACGCTCTCCGCGAAGCGCTCGTCCATCATATCCGGCATCGCCACCAGGAATTGGCCTTCAAGTGTGCTCATATCCTGATAGTAGGGTCTGCGCCTCACGCTGCCAAGATGTTGGCGCGCACGGCTTTGTCACCGCAATTCACGAAGCGCTGATCTACGCGAAGCTATTTGTTCACCATATGCTGCGCTAATAACGCACCATGATCCGAACCGCGTCAGTTCTGTCCACCATAGCCGCCTTGCTGCTGCCGAGCCTGGCATCAGCGTCTGAAACGCCCTGGCAAGAAATTGCCCCGGGCGTTGAAACGCGCGTGGTTGGCGCCGGCACGATCACGGCTGGCGAAACGCAGGTGGCTCTGGAACTGCGCATGCCGTCGGAGATGCACACATATTGGCGCATTCCCGGAGAAACCGGCCTTGCCCCAGAATTTGCCCTCTCCGAGGGCGGCGCCACGATCAAATTCATTCACTGGCCACACCCGGAGGTTGCGACGATCTCGGGCTATGTCGATTACATCTATCGTGGTGCAGTGATGGTGCCGATGACAGTCTCTGTTCCGGAAGGCGTGACCGGCCTTTCACTCGCGGTGCAACTCGGTATCTGCTCGGAAGTGTGCATGCCGGTCATGGCGGATTTCGATCTGGCTCTTGATGGCCTGGCCGATCCCGGAAATGCGCTGCGCATTCGTCAGGCTTTGGCGGACGAGCCGATCTTGTGGGACGGCGCAACGCCGCCTGTCGAACTCGAGGCTTATGATGCAGAAACGAATGCGCTAACGCTGCGGGTGCAAGATCCGGCGATCGAAGTTTCCAGCATGCTCGTCAGCGTAGCCGATGGTGAGCCGCTGTTTGGCCCCGCATCGAAGGCAGGGGATCTAATAACGGTAGAAATCCTTGATGCCGGACGGCCCGACCTTCTGGGCACTGAAATCAACATCGATTTCGATACGTCGAACGGCCCATATCGCTACCGCACCAGACTTTCCACCGATTGATCCACAACGCCTTGCATGCCATCTGATAGCCGCATATCGACAACACGATCGGGTTTTAGTCAATTTCCGCCAAAACTGGCGCGCCTCGGAGTAGAGCGGACCGCATGATCGAAACTGGACAATCAATCCCCGACTTGCCTACCCGCCTTGTTTCGGGCGGCGAGATCGAGGAAACCTCGACGCATACTGTACTTGGTGATGGCTGCGTTGTGCTCTTTACGGTTCCAGGTGCGTTCACGCCCACCTGCCACCAGCAACATCTGACCAGCTTTGTCGACAATGCCTCGAAACTGCGCGCCGCTGGTGTCGATCGGATCGTGTGCGCAAGCGTCAACGATGCACATGTGCTCAAGGCATGGGCGCAGGCCTCTGATGCCTCAGACATCGCGTTCCTCGCTGATGGCAATGCAGAACTCGCCGAGGCGACCGGTCTTGCGCGCGACATGTCTACCGGCGGTATGGGAACGCGATTCACGCGCGCCGCGATGATCCTTGAGGATGGCGTCGTGAAACATCTGTTTGTTGAAGAAGCGCGAGGCGTGACGGGTAGCGGCGCGCAGGCTATTCTGATTGCGCTCGAAGCAGCGCGCGCTTGATCAAGAGGGTACGATTTATGCATCCGACGACCATTTTCACCTGGCCACGGATCGCGCGCGGCCTCTCGGCAGTCGCTGTAGCAAGCGCGCTTGCAGGCTGCTCGATGGGCTCGATGTTTGGCGGTGGCAATTCGACCGCCGACGCCAATCTTGCCAATGCGACGCCGAGCCAGCAACAGATAGCGGCGGCCCAGGCCAATGCCTTGCCTGCAATCGCCACCGAATGCCCGCCGATCAAGGTCCGCCAGGGTGGCGAAGCCATGTTCCGTTACTCCGGCAATAATGTCGGGGTTGCAAGTCAGCTTCAGTACCAGGGCGTGATCGACGAGGTCAGCCGCAACTGCGTGGCCTCGAACGGGCAGATCCAGGTGACCATGGGGGCATCGGGCCGAATCCTTCTCGGTCCTCAGGGCTCGCAGTCGCAGGTGACGGCGCCAGTCCGCTTTGCCGTCGAGCGCAATGGGCAGGCCGTCTTCACCGAGAAATACGACATTCCCGTTTCCGTCGCTGGCAATTCCGGCGAATTCCTCAAGGTGGTGGAGAACGTCAATATTCCCTATCTTGGCGGCGAGAGCATCACCATCTGGGTCGGGTTCGATACGCGCGGCTGATCCGGGCAATTGACTGCAGCGCAGATTCTGCGCATGGTGCAAAGGACTGCGGGAGAGATCGGCTTAGGCCGGCGCCGAAGGAGCAACCGCCCCGGAAACTCTCAGGCAAAAGGACCGCAGTGTCCGGCTAGGGCCGGACAGGAATGAACTCTGGAAAGCGGATGACGCGCGAGTGTCGTCCCACCGAAGGAGCAACCGGTGAACGCCGGGAAATCTCTCAGGTGAGAGGACAGAGGGGGCGCGTGCATCCTGATGCATGCATTGCCACCTCATGTCCGGAACGAGTTCATGGCCGAACGCCAAGATACCGATCTTCTTCGTACGCCGCTCTATGATCAGCACGTCGCTGCCAAGGCGCGCCTGGTCGATTTTGCAGGCTATGCGCTACCGGTTCAGTATGAAGGCATCATTGCCGAACATAAGTGGACGCGGCAAAGCGCTGGTCTGTTCGATGTCTCCCACATGGGGCCGGCCTTCGTGGCGCTTGGCAGCCCCACGGGCGATGCCGATCAGGATCATCACGCTATCAGCACACTTGTTGAGCCGCTGGTTTGCGGTGATATCGCCGGGCTGAAGCCGGGGCAGGTGCGCTACACGCTTCTGCTCGATGAAACCGGCGGTATCCTCGACGATCTGATGATCGCGCGCCCGCCGGCGGGCGATGCCAGCGGCATGCTCTACATTGTCGTCAATGCCGCAACGAAAGACGCGGATTTCGAGCGCATCGGCAAAGCGCTCGGTGCGGCCGCGAAGCTGGAGCGCGCCGACGATCAGGCGCTTATCGCTCTGCAAGGCCCTTCGGCAGCCGAGGTGATTGCCGACTTGATGCCGCAGGCGGCGCAGCTCTCTTTCATGAACCACGCTCTCGTCTCGTTCGATGGCGAAGTCATCCGCATTGCGCGGTCCGGATACACCGGCGAGGACGGATTCGAGATGCTGGTGCCCGCCAGCGCGGCCGGAGCCTTGTGGGACCAACTCGCTGCCGACGAGCGTGTGAAGCCGGTTGGCCTTGGCGCGCGTGACAGTCTGCGATTGGAGGCGGGTTTGCCGCTCTATGGGCATGATCTCGATGCCACCACCTCACCGATCGAGGCAGGGCTCGGCTTTGCCGTCTCGAAGCGTCGGCGTGAAGCGGCAGATTTTCCGGGGGCGGAGCGCATCCTGCGTGAGCGCACTGAAGGCCCCGAGAGAGTTCGCATCGGACTTCATATCGAAGGGGCACCGGCCCGTGAGGGCGCCGAAATCCTAGATCCCGAGGGTAACAAGATCGGCGTCGTCACCAGCGGCGGGTTCTCACCATCTCTCGGCCGCGCCATCGCGCTGGGTTTCGTCCCGGAACATATGAGCGATCCAGGCACAGCGCTGCAGGTGCTGCTGCGTGGCCGCGTGCAGCCTGCCACCGTCGTTGAAACCCCATTCGTACCGCACCGTTACGTTCGCAACTCCAAGACAAAGCCTCAGGGACCAGCCGCATGACCACCAAATTTACTGAAGACCATGAATACGTGACCGTCGATGGCGACACCGGCACTGTCGGTATCACTGTGTTCGCGCAGGACCAGCTTGGCGATGTCGTCTTCGTGGAGCTGCCTGAAGTTGGCCGTGAACTCAGCAAGGGAGATGAGGCTGCGGTGGTGGAATCGGTCAAGGCCGCCTCTGAAATTTATGCGCCGCTGTCTGGCACCGTCACCGAGGTCAATGCGGCGCTCAGCGGAGAGCCGGGGCTGATCAACCAGGATCCTGCTGGTGCTGGATGGCTGTTCAAGCTGACCGTCCGCGATCACGCTGAGCTCGAAACCCTCATGGACGAAGCCGCGTACGCCGAACACGCGAAGTAGGACCCTGACATCATGCGCTACCTCCCGCATTCCGAGGCCGAGCGCGCCGAAATGCTCGGCGTCATCGGCGTTGATTCTATCGAAGCGCTATTCGGCGCAGTGCCCGAAGATCTGGTCGCCAAGAGGCCGCTCGAGCTGCCGCCGCACAGCCCGGAATATCTTGTTGAGGCGCATATGCGCCAGCTGGCCGGGCGGAACCACGCGGCCGGCGATGGGCCGTTCTTCCTCGGTGCCGGGGCCTACCGGCATCATGTGCCAGCGAGCGTCGATCATCTCATTCAGCGCTCGGAATGGTTGACTGCCTATACGCCATATCAGCCGGAAATCTCGCAGGGCACCCTGCAGATGCTGTTCGAGTTCCAGACTCAGGTGGCGCGCATCACCGGCATGGAAGTGGCAAACGCGTCGCTGTACGATGGCTCGACCGGCACGGCGGAAGCGGTGCTGATGGCGCGCCGGCTGACGAGGCGCAGCAAGGTGCTGCTGTCCGGTGGGCTTCATCCACACTATCGCGATGTGGTGCGTGGTTATCTGCGTGACGATGATGATCTCGTGTGCCTGTCGGCTTCACCAAGCGGGCAGGGCGATCTCCTTGATCGTATCGACGAGGACACCGCAGCCATCGTCGTCCAGACCCCGGACTTTTACGGGCATCTACGCGACCTGAAGCGCGCGGCTGAGGCGGTGCACGCCGTCGGTGGCCTGCTGATCGCCGTGGTGACGGAAGTCGTGTCGCTCGGCGTCCTCGAAGCGCCCGGCGCACTCGGTGCCGATATCGTTGTCTGCGAAGGGCAGTCGATTGGCAACGCGCTCAATTTCGGCGGCCCCTATGTCGGACTGATGGCGACGCGGCAGAAATTTATCCGTCAGATGCCGGGCCGTATCTGTGGAGAGACTGTCGATGCGCAGGGCAAGCGTGGCTATGTGCTGACCTTATCGACGCGTGAACAGCATATCCGACGTGAAAAGGCCACGTCCAACATCTGCACCAATTCCGGGCTTTGCGCGCTGGCGTTCTCAATTCATCTGTCTCTGCTTGGAGCCGCCGGGTTCACACGGCTCGCCCGGCTGAACCATGCACGCGCTTGTGCGCTGGCCGATGCGCTCGAGCAAATCGATGGTGTAGAGCTGTTGAACAAGACGTTCTTCAACGAGATGACAATACGGCTCGATCGCCCGGCTTCCGGCGTTGTCGATGCGTTGGCGCAGAGGGGCATTCTGGCCGGGGTTCCCGCATCGCGGCTGGTTCCGGACGATGATCAGGTCAACAACCTGCTCATTCTCGCCGCGACGGAACTCACCTCGGATGCTGACATCGAAGCCCTTTGCGCCGCTCTGAAGGAGACGCTGGCATGAGCATGAACACCAGGGGGCGCCCCACCGGTGCCGGAACGCCTTCCACTCTCGCCGCCAACGGCGCCGCGCTGCTACCCGATGAGCCGCTTCTGTTCGAGATCGGTGACACCGAGCACTCAGGTGTAGACCTGCCGGACGCGGAAATCTCGACTGCTCGCCTCGGCGGCTTCGAGCGCACTGCACCGCTTGATCTGGCCGGTCTTACCGAGCCCGAGGCTATGCGCCACTATGTGCGCTTGTCGCGGCTCAACCATTCGATCGATGCCGGCTTCTATCCGCTCGGCTCGTGCACCATGAAGCACAATCCGCGCCTTAACGAGAAGATGGCGCGGCTGCCCGGCTTTGCTGATCTGCATCCGCTGCAGCCGAAATCCACTGTGCAGGGTGCCTTGGCAGTGATGGAAGAGCTGAGCCATTGGCTGCTCACCCTGACCAATACATCTGCCGTCGCCCTCACACCGAAGGCCGGCGCTCATGGCGAGTTGCTGGGCATGATGACGATCAAGGCCGCTCAGGAAGCGCGTGGCGAAGCGCACCGCAAAATTGTTCTGGTGCCGGAGAGCGCGCATGGCACGAACCCCGCGACGGCGGCGTTTCTCGGCTACAGCGTGAAGGCGATTCCAGCACGTGAAGATGGCACCGTCGACGTCGCTGCTGTCCGCGAGGCGCTGAGTCCTGATGTGGCTGCGATCATGCTTACCAATCCCAACACGTGTGGCCTGTTCGAGCCGGATGTGGTTGCGATTGCAGAAGCGGTTCACAATGCCGGTGCGTTCTTTTACTGCGATGGCGCCAATTTCAACGCCATAATGGGCGTGGTGCGTCCCGGTGATCTCGGCATAGACGCCATGCACATCAATCTGCACAAAACCTTTTCGACGCCGCATGGCGGCGGTGGCCCGGGGGCAGGGCCGGTCGTGCTATCCGAGGCGCTTGCCCCGTTCGCGCCGGTGCCGTTCGTGCGGCGAAATGCCGATGGCAGCCTCGATCTTGTCGAGCACGCGGAGGCGCAGTCGCTTGAGCGTATCACCGCCTTTCAGGGACAGATGGGCATGTATGTGCGTGCTCTGACCTACATGCTCAGCCACGGCGGCGATGGCCTCGCGCAAGCGGCCAAGGACGCGGTTCTCAACGCCAACTACATCAAGGCACGACTTGCGGATGTGGTCACCGTCTCGTTCCCTGATCACCACGCAATGCACGAGGTTCTGTTCGACGATCGCTTCTTCGAAAGCACCGGCGTTTCAACGCTCGATTTCGCCAAAGCGCTCATCGATGAGGGCTTCCATCCGATGACGATGTATTTCCCGCTGGTGGTGCACGGCGCGATGCTGGTCGAGCCTACCGAGTCCGAGAGCAAGCAAACGCTGGATGCCTTCTGTGACGTGATGCGCGACCTTGCCAATGATGCGCGCGATGGCAACACCGAGCGCTTTTCGGGGGCTCCGTATACGGCCCCTCGGCGTCGCCTCGATGAAACTCGCGCAGCACGCCAGCCGATCCTTACCTGGGAGCCGGACGACGCCCGCGCCCAAGCTGCCGAGTAACAATCGTCAGAGCCTGCTGGAACGTTTCCAGCAGGCGGCTTTCGCGTTGCGGATCACGCGGCCCTTCATTGCCATTGAACGCCATGCCTTGCTCCGCCATCAGATCGGCGACGAACAGCGCGACATAAAACCTGAAGATGATATCGTCCGCGTGCCCAGCGGCCCCCATCCAGGCGTCGATATAACTCAGAGGCCCGCCATATGCCCTGATGACTGCACTAGTGAGCGCCGGCGCGTAGCGCGGATCGCCGAAGCAGAGATCATCGACATCGACAATACCCGAGAACCGGCCCTCGGCGTCGATGAGCACGTTGCGCGTGGTGGTGTCGTGGAGGAAAGGCGTTGCCGGTAGAGCATCAAGCTCCACACGAAGTGCGTCGAGAAGGCTTTCGAGCGGCGCGACGATGGTCTCAACCTCAAAAACACCATTTGCTTCGAGGCGCCTGCGCGAGCGAGACAGGCTGGCGGCGACGACATCCGACCATCGCGTATGCGGCGCTGCCTTACCGCTCGCAGAAAAGCCATAGCGCTGCGAGACACCGACGCGCGCTGTCGCTGTCTGGGCATCTGCCACATGCGCGGCGATGGATCGCAGTTGTTCATAGCTCAGGGCATGGAGGACATATTGCAGATCAGTGCCGGCAACCCGCTCCATCGCAACAAACGGCCAATCTGCCTCGAAGGCATGACCGATGATGGCGGGCAGCGGCACGCCATGAGCAACGAGCTGACTGTGGAGTTTTACGCCCTCGGAAAGCGCCACCCTGCGTTCTGGCGCTCCCATCCGGATGACGATCGGTGCACTATCTTCGAATAACACCTCAAAGACATAGTGTCCTGAGCCCGTGCCGAAGCGTCGGACGCTGGCGGGTGTCCTGCCGGTAATATCCCTTGCGGCTGAAGCGGCATCGCTCTCGTTCGGAGCCGTTCCCATTGCTGCCTCACAAAAAAAGAGGCGGGCCCACTGAGCCCGCCTTCATGCATATCGCATTTTCTATACGCCTAATTGAGGCGCTTGCCTACATCCTGGATCGCTTGGTCGATCAAAACATCGCCCCGCTTTGGCACTTCTTCCTGCAGGATTGCCCGAGCCGCCTCAATCGCAAGGTCAGCCGAACGCGCACGCACGTCAGCCACTGCCTGGCTCTCTGCCTGGGCAATGCGATCCTCGACCGCGCGGGTACGGCGCGCAACGAGATCTTGCAGTGCAGTCTGAGCGTCGTCCGTCATCCGCTCGGCATCAGCCTTGGCGTTGGTGACGATCTCTTCGGCCTCTTTTTCGGCCGAAGCACGCTTCTGCTCGTATTCGGCCAGCAGACCTGCTGCTTCTTCGCGCAGGCGACGAGCTTCCTCGAGTTCGTCCTCGATCTGTTTGATGCGCTTGTCGAGCATCTTGCCGATCGACCCGAACACGCCAAAGAAAGCGAGCAGGGCAAGGAACAGGACGAGGGCGACCATCGCCCAGAATGTATTATCCATCCATTCTGGCATCGACTTACTCCTTCACGCGGGAAACAGCGGCCTGAGCCTGCTCTTGCGGCACATCGCCAATCAGCTGGCTGGCAACTGCCTGAGCGGTTTCGGCAGCAATCTCGTCGACATGAGAGAGCGCCTGGGCCTTGGTCTCGGCAATGCGAGCCTCGGCGGCGGTGAGCTTTTCCGAAAGGTCGGCTTCCACTGCTGCGCGCTTGCTGGCGAGATCGGCCTGGATCGACTCGCGGGTCTCGTTAGCGATCCCCTGGGCTTTCGCACGGGCGCTGGCCAAGGCCTCCTCATAGGCGGCGATTGCGGCATCCGTCTTGCGACGGGACTCGTCCGCAGCCTTGAGGTCGGCGTCGACGCGAGCGCGTCTGTCGGCAATCACGCCGCCGATCTGCGGCAGCGCGATACGGCTCATCAGCAGGTAGAGGGCGGCGAAGGTTATCGCCAGCCATAGTAGCTGAGAGGGGAAGGTGGCCGGATCGAACGGCGGAAACGTGCCACCATGGTCTTCAGTGGCGGCATGCGTTTCACCCACCGAGCCACCATGCGTGGCGTCAACGGCCGCGTCGAGGTTCTCTTCGGTTGGTGTTTCGGCTTCTGTCGCTTCGCTGGCCATTACAGGATCCCATGAATGCAAATGCCCGGCCATGCGGCGGGGCAGGGGCGGTGGCCGCATGCGGCCACCGCGAGATACTCAATTAGGCGACGAACAGCAGGATCAGGGCGATCAGGAACGAGAAGATGCCGAGAGCTTCCGTCACGGCGAACCCGAAAATCAGGTTACCGAACTGGCCGGATGCGGCCGACGGATTGCGCAGTGCGCCAGAGAGGAAGTTGCCGAAGATGTTGGCAACGCCGATAGCAGCACCGGCCATGCCGAAACAAGCAATACCGGCACCGATGAACTTTGCGGCTTCAGCTTCCATTTTGTAGTCCTTTCAGAGCTTTGAGCGGGTTGTCAGGCGGAACACCCGCCCTGATCTTGCGGTTGAGATTAATGCGACGGATGGATCGCATCGTTGAGGTACATGCAGGTCAGGACCGCAAAGACATAGGCCTGGACTGCTGCAACCAGGAACTCGAGGCCGGTCAGGGCAATGCCCATCAGAAGCGGCAGGATCGAGCCGGCGGCACCAAAGAACCCGATCGGGATCATGGTGACGACGAAACCGGTGAACACCTTGAGGGTGATGTGACCGGCAAGAATGTTGCCAAACAGACGAACCGACAGGCTGATCGGACGCGAGAGAAACGAGATAATCTCGATCGGTGTCACGATCGGCAGGATGTAGCCGGGAACGCCAGCGGGCACGAACAGGCCGAGGAACTTCGGGCCGTTCTTGATGAAGCCGTAGATGATGACGGTGAGGAAAACCAGCATCGACAGCGCGAAGGTGACGATGATGTGGCTGGTGATCGTGAAGAAGTACGGGATCATGCCGAGCATGTTGCCGACCAGCACGAAGGTGAACAGCGAGAACACCAGCGGGAAGAACTTCATCCCCTCGGTGCCGGCGCTGCCTCGCACCATATTGGCCACGAACTCGTATAATAGCTCCGATGTCAGCTGCAGCCGGTTCGGTACCAGGCGCTTCTGACTGCTGGACAGGACCAGATAAAGGAACGTGATGGCGACCGTCGCCACCATGAACAGCGCGGAATTGGTGAACGCGAAGTGCAGCCCGCTGCCCTCGGTACCATCCCCGCCGATCGTGGCGATCGGGAAAATGTCTTCAATGACAAACTGGTGGATAGGATCAGTACCAGCCAAGTGTCCGCCCCTTGCTCGACGTCATCTAGTCTCATTCCGCTCTTTGCCCGTCTTGTCGTCAGGTCCCGTACCGGTTCCCGGCGGCGCAACAGGCGCGGCGGCGTTCATTTCTGTCACCGCGCGGATGACGTTCAGTATTCCAGCGGCAAAACCCATCGCAAACAGGATGAGCATGCCCCAGGGGCTTGACCCTAGACCCAGGTCGATGAGGTAGCCTAGCCCCGCACCCACCAGGATCGCTGCGACGAACTCGGACCCGATGCGCAACCCGCGCGCCAGACCAGTCATCTCCCCCGAACTGCGCGCAGACGATCTGTTGTCGCCTGCCTCGCGGCTCCGTCTTGCGGAAGCGATACGCGACTCGAGGTCGCCCGTCACTCCCTTGGCGCGCTCGCCAGAACCTTCGGTGTCACGCGGTTCGTTCATGTACCGCTTGGCTCCTCGTCCGGCAGCTAACTCGGTTTCCGAGCCGCCTTTTTGGATCGCGCGCAACATAAGGGGGCGTCAGGAGGGTGTCAAGCCGCCGTGTGAACGTCTAACTAACTGACAATGCTAGAGGTTTTCAGTATCGGCCCGGGTGCGGCAAGGTGTCAGCACTTCCCGGGCCGATCAACTTGCCTCTCGAAAGGATTCTGCGGTGCTGAGATCGACAGAAACCAGCTGACTGACGCCGCGTTCGGCCTGGGTCACGCCGAATAGCCTGTCCATCCGGCTCATGGTGATCGGATTGTGGGTGACCGCCAGAAAACGCGTATTGGTGCGTCGTCGCATGGAGTCGAGCAACGCGCAGAACCGCTCGACATTCGCATCATCGAGTGGCGCATCGACCTCGTCGAGAACGCAGATCGGCGCCGGGTTTGTGAGGAACACGGCGAAAATCAGGCTCATGGCCGTCAGCGCCTGCTCACCACCGGACAGCAGCGTCATGATCTGCGGCTTCTTGCCGGGCGGGCACGCGAAGATCTCGACCCCCGCCGCGAGTGGATCGTCACTATCGACAAACCTGAGTTCGGCCTGCCCACCGCCGAACAGCGTTGTGAACAGATCCTGGAAATGCCCGTTCACCTGCTCGAAGGCCGCGGACAGCCGCGCCCGCGCCTCTTTGTTCAGTGTCTGAATACCATGCCGCAGCTTTGCGATCGCCGCGATCAGGTCGTCGCGATCCCGTACCATCGTGTCGAGCCGCTCCGAGGTTTCCTCGACTTCCCGCTCGGCTGAAAGATTGACGCCGCCCAGCCGCTCGCGCTCGGCCCGCAATCGCTCAAGTTTCTGCGCTGTCGCGGTCTCCTGCGGAAGTGCCTCTTCCGGTTTGATGCCGGCAATCTCGAGCGTACGATGTGCCGATACGCCAAGCGCTTCTCCAACCTGCTTCTCGATAGTCTGGCGTTGCAGGATTGCGGCCTTCATCCGTTCTTCGACGCGCCCCAGGGCGACGCGGGTGTTAGCGACAGCATCGGTTGCCGCCCTGAGGTCGGAACCGGTCTGGCGCAATTGCGACTGCGCATGCGACAGCGAGTCGGAAGCGCTCTTGTGAGCAATCCGCGCCTGCTCGATCTGCTCTTCGAGCGCCTTGCGCTGGTCCATGAAGCTGTCCGGTGCTTCGGTCAGCGCCGTAAGCTGGCCTCGAAGATCATTGGCTCGGTCCTCAAGCGTACCGAGATGCGCGCTGGCATCCGCTGCACGCTTGGTGGCGGCTTCAAGTTCGCGCTCTATCTGGTGCAGTCGATTGCGTCGCGCCTCCGCGGTCGAGCGTCGGGAGTTGAGCGTCTGGCGCGCATTTTCCGCCTGTGTGCGCAATTCCTCGAGTTCCGTTCTCAACGCTTCTGCCGTCTTTCGGAGGGCTTCCGTCTCCGGCACCTCCGAGAGCGCCGTTCTGGCGGAGTGCTCGCTACGCTCTGCCTCGGCCAATTGCTCACTGAGGCGATGCCGCGCCTCTTCTTGCGCGATGCGCCGGCTCTCGAGCGCGTTCATAGCGCGCTGCGCCGCCTCGAGCTCTGTCTGTGCTTTGCCGATGGCGTGTTGTGCGGTGCGCCAACGATCGCGCGACGCTTTTTCCTCAGCCCGCGCGGCTTCAAGCGTCGCCTTCAGATCGTCCACCTGGCGCCGCCAATTGTTGCGCTCGGCGCGCATGCGCGCGCACTCCTCGTCGAGTTCGGAGAGGCGGTTGCGTTGCGCCAGCCTCTGGGCGGCAGCACTCGGCGCATCCGCCGCCGCGATGAACCCATCCCAGCGCCACATGTCGCCGGCCAGGGTCACAAGCCTCTGGCCGGGCTTCAGCGCCTGCAACAGACCCGGCCCGTCCACCTTGTCGATCAGTCCGATCTGATCGAGCCGCCGCTTGAGCAAAGGACTGCCGGACACGTAGCGCGAGAGCGGTTCGGCGCCCTGTGGCAGCGCCGCGTCATCGGAGGCATCAAGCGCTTCGGACCAGTGTAGCGGTGCCCCCGCATCCGCCGAGGCTTCGAGATCATCCCCAAGAGCAGCGCCGAGCGCGGTCTCGTACCCAGGCTCCACATCAAGTTCGTCAGCGATCGCGGGCCATAGCGAAGTCCCAACATCAAGAAGCTTAGCCAGTGTTGCCGCCTCGGCCTCAAGGCGGGTTAGTTCTGCCTGCGCCGCTTCGAGACGTGGTCTTGTTTCATCGAGCCGGCTCTGGGCGGCAGCACTCGCGTCCTCGGCTGCGAGCGCCAGGCGCTCCGTTTCAGCGCCTTCCGTCCGGCGCGCCTCGAGTGCACGGCCCTTTTCCGCCAATTGTGCTTCGACGCCTTTGCTATCCGCCACCCTCGCGGCCTCGCGCTCCATCCTTGCCAGCTGTTCACGCAGCCTTGCCACGTGTCGTTCGGCGTCAGCCGCGTTGCGCTCAGCCTGCTGACGTTGCGCACGCGCCTGCGCCGCCGCGTCCATCGCAGCCTGGGCTGCTGCGTCTGCGGCGTCGACCCGCTCACCAGCCTGCGCCGCATTCGTGTCGGCCTCGGTAATAGCGGCTTCGTCTCTTGCGGCTTCAGCCAGCAAATGCGTTTGCTCCTCAGCCAGCCGCTGCAGTGTCTCGTTGGCGTCACTGACGAGGGCGCGGTCCCGCTCGCTGTCGGTGCTGAGCTGCTTCAGTCGGGTTTCGAGGTCTGCGCGCGTGCGCTCGGCAGTGCGCCGATCGGCCTCGAGCTGTTCGGCGAGTATGGTCAGGCGCTGCAATGCGGCCGCGGCCGCAGCCTCCTGCTCGCGTAAAGGCAGCAGTTTCGAGTCCGCCGCCTCGGCCTGCTGCTGTGCCATACGCTCGGTATGGGTGGCGTCGGCCAGCTCGCGGATCAGCCGCGCCTGCTCGGCTTCGGCTTCCTTCTCGGCGGCGCGCGCCGCAACCCAGCGGATATGATAAAGCGTCGCTTCGGCACGTCTTATGTCGCCCGAGAGAGAGCGGTAACGCACAGCGAGCCGCGCCTGGCGCTTCAGCGCCTCAAGTTGGCGCTCCAGTTGCGCCACCAGATCATCGACCCGCTCGAGGTTCTGTTCCGCTGCCCGCAGGCGCAATTCCGCCTCGTGCCGGCGCGAATGAAGCCCTGAAATGCCTGCAGCTTCTTCAAGCAGCGCGCGCCGTTGCGTCGGTTTGGCGGCGATCAATTCACCGATCTGCCCTTGCCGTACAAGTGCCGGGGAATGCGCGCCCGTCGAGGCGTCCGCAAACAGCAGCTGCACGTCGCGCGCCCGCACCTCGCGGCCATTGACGCGATAAACCGAGCCGGCCTCGCGCTCGATGCGGCGCGTTACTTCCAGAATGTCGGCATTATTGAGAGCGGCCGGTGCTGTCCTGTCCGTATTGTCGAGAACCAGCGTGACTTCGGCGGAATTGCGCGCCGGCCGCCTCGCCGCCCCGGCAAAGATCACGTCGTCCATCCCGGATGCGCGCATCGCCTTATACGAACTCTCGCCCATCACCCAGCGCATGGCTTCGACGAGATTGGACTTGCCGCAGCCATTAGGGCCAACGATCCCCGTCAGCCCCGGCTCGGTGACAAGCTCAGTCTGGTCGCAGAAGGATTTGAACCCGACAAGTTTGAGCCGCAGGAACTTCATGCGCCGGCCTCGCGCGTTCGCATGGCCGGAAAAGCACACACCCCGGTGCAGGACACCGGGGTGCAATAGGACGACGCAAGAGGACGCGTGCCGGTGACCGGCACCCGATCAGTTGAGCAGCGGGTCGATTTCCGCCGTGAGTTGCTCAAGCGTCTTGCCTCCGCTCAGGGTCTTGCCGTTGATATAGAAGGTCGGTGTGCCCTCAAGCCCGAAATCATTGAGCGCCTGCTCGCGCATGGCTTCCATGGCGACGAACAGCTCCTGATTCGTCAAGGCAGCGTCGAAGCTTTCCTGGGTAAACCCGAGGTCCTGAGCGATCTCGAAGATCGCATCGCGTGGCGCTTCCGAGGTGGCCCAGGTCATCTGGGTGTTGAAATAGGTCTCGATGACGTTGTGGTAGCTGTCCTCGCCCGCGGCCTCGGCCAGCATGAAGATCGCAGCATCGAGCACGTTGCGCACGAACGGGCGTACGATAAGCTTCACCTCGCCGGTGTCGATGTACTGCTCCTTGAGCTGCGGGTAGACCTCGTTGTGAAAGCTCGCGCAATGCGGGCACGTCGGCGAGGCATATTCGATGATGGTGACGGGAGCGTCTTCCTCCCCGAGCACATGATCCGACAGGCCCCCCGCTGGGTTCATCAGCGCGTCCTGGTTGACAACATCGCCTTCCGCGGCCTGAACTGCCGGCAGTCCAACAAGACCAATCGCGGTGGCGGCAGCCCCGAGGGCCAGGGTGTGTCGACGGGTAAGCTTCACGGGTAACGCTCCATTTTGTTTGACGGGACACTACACGTGGTCATGGTGTCCGCAAGTAGGCACACTGTTCACACAGGGGTGAACGATCAGCGGCGTGTCGACTTTTCATTCGTCATGACGTTATGCCCCAGCCGCCTCAAGGCTTCGCGCAGGCCTTCATCCTCAATCGCATCGACCATTCGGCCCACCGCGGCGCGGATCTCGCTGCTCGGACCCTCTGCAGTTTTGGCGCCGTCACTTGAATGCGGCATGAACGGCGCCGCCGACAGCCGCACTTCGCGCACAAGCACATACCCGAAGTAACGGTTTACGGCAGCCGCTATGCGCGCGCCGTCATGCGCCACGGCCAGTCCGTGCCCATCGGCGCAGCACAGAACGAGCGTCGCTCCTTCAGCGCTGCGTTCGCCGCGCGGCCAGCTCAGACGGTCCGGCCTGCAAACCTGATCATACGGAGGCGGCGCAATACTGACCCAGTGTTCAAGAAGGTCCCGGCTGGCGAAGCCGCGCTTTTTCAGCGCCGGATCGAGCACGCCGCCGAGCGCTTCTGCAACGCCCACCGCCTTGTTGCGCCGCTTGATCTGTTTTGGGGCCTTGCTCATCGCCACTCCTCTAGCATTCCGCTCGATCCGCGCCTAGACGCTGGCGAGAGCGCTTGCATTCGCCGCCCGTCTGGATCACATCCGCGATGATGACGGATGCCTCTCAACCACCTGCGATAAATTCCACCAGTGTCCTCGACTGGTACGATCGGCACGCCCGCACGCTTGCCTGGAGAGTTTCGCCCGAGGCTCGGCGGCAGGGCGTGAGACCCGACCCCTATAGGGTCTGGCTCAGCGAAGTGATGCTGCAGCAGACAACCATCGGCGCTGCAACGCGCTACTATCTGCGCTTCCTTGAACTCTGGCCGAGCGTCGAAGCGCTCGCCGCCGCCCCGCGCGAGGCGGTGCTCGTCGAGTGGGCAGGGCTCGGCTATTACGCGCGCGCGCGGAACCTGCATGCCTGTGCACAGGTGGTCGTAGACGAGCATCAGGGCGTTTTTCCGGACAATGCTGCGGCATTGATGAAGCTCCCCGGAATTGGCGCCTATACCAGCGCGGCGATAGCTGCCATCTGCCATGATGAGCCCGTCGCGGTTCTCGATGGCAATGTCGAACGTGTCCTTGCCCGCTATCTGGCGCTCGAAACCCCGGTCCGCGATGCCAAACCATTGTTGCGGCGCGAATTGCAACGCGCGGTGCCGGCAAGGGCAGGGGACTTCGCGCAGGCGATGATGGACCTCGGTGCAACCATCTGCGCGCCCCGCACCGCACTGTGCACGCTGTGTCCGTTGCAGCCCGACTGCTGTGCTGCCGCTCAGAGTGAACCGACGGCTTATCCCGTCAGGCCGGCCAAGGCAGAGCGACCCGTGCGCTACGGGCACGCCTACGTCATCTGTGATCGCGACGGTGATGTGTATCTGCGCACCAGACCCGATACCGGCCTTCTTGCCGCAATGACCGAGGTTCCGACCAGCGAGTGGTTGCCGGAACCGACGGGCCCTGGCTATCCAATCGAGGCCGACTGGCACCCGAGCGGACGCGTTGTGCACGTCTTCACGCATTTCAGGCTTGAGCTCGAAGTCTGGCGCACTGTTCTTGATGATCGTTCGCAGCTCACTGATGGCTGGTGGAGCGATCCACGCGACGCGCGCTCGGAGGCGCTGCCGTCTTTGTTCAGGAAAGTCCTCGCTCAGGCGCTCGATTGACCAAAAAAAACGCCGGCCACTAAGGGCCGGCGATAAAATGCCTGACTGATTGGAGGTCGGGATCAGGCAGAGAGCAATTCCAGTTGAGCCCGGATATTGCTCCGCAATTCATCAATCGGAGCTGTACGGCCCCGGGATTCGTGATGCCAGAAGGTCCACCCGTTGCATGCTTCGGCCCCCTGAACCAGCGCGCCCACCTTGTGGATGGACCCTTGGTGCGGACCGGAGACGAGTGAGCCGTCTGCACGAACCATGGCGAAGTAACGTCGTGTCGGATCGAAAAGTTGCGTGCCCGGTTCAATCAAACCCTGTTCTACGAGAGACCCAAATGGGACCCGAGCCTCGCGGCGCTTCGGCGTCGTGATCTGAACCGCCTCGCGCTGGCCCGGCCGGATCGATGCGATCCGCTTGAGGGCTGCCGCAACGTAGCTTTCCTCGCGCTCGATTCCGATAAAGTGCCGCCCGAGCTTGCGGGCGACAGCACCGGTCGTGCCGGTGCCGAAGAACGGGTCGAGCACCACGTCGCCTGGATTGGTCGTGGCATTGAGGATGCGAAACAGCAGCGCTTCGGGCTTCTGGGTCGGGTGCACCTTCTCGCCGTCTTCGTCTTTCAACCGCTCTGCGCCTGTGCAGATCGGAAACAGCCAGTCCGAGCGCATCTGCGTCTCGTCATTGCTGAGCTTCATCGCCTCGTAATTGAAGGTGACACGGCTCTTCTGGCTGCGCGCGGCCCAGATCAGGGTCTCGTGCGCATTGGTGAACCGGGTGCCCCGGAAATTCGGCATTGGATTGGATTTGCGCCACACGACGTCGTTGAGCAGCCAGTAGTCGAGGTCCTGCAGCGCCGCACCGAGCCGGAAGATGTTGTGATATGAGCCAATGACCCATAGCGCCCCGTCGGGTTTCAGCACCCGCCGCGCCGCCGCCAGCCACTCACGGCTGAACGTGTCGTAATGGGCAAAGCTCTCAAACTTGTCCCAGTCGTCGTCCACCGCATCGACGCGGCTCTGGTCCGGTCGCGTCAGCCCTTGGTCGAGCTGCAGATTATAGGGAGGATCGGCGAATATGAGGTCTACCGATCCTGCCGGCAGGCCGTTCATGTGCGAGATACTGTCGCCCACGAGAATGGTGTCGAGAGGGAGATTACGAGCTCCCATCGCAGCGGTCGAGCTGACCGAACGCGCCTTACGCAACATACACTTAACCCTAACGCAGTACTAACAATTCCGTTGTACCGCCACAGGGTTAAGTCGCATTTAATTCAAATGGTGAGCGCTTCGTTAAGAGGCTTCACGCACCCTGATCTCGAGCGTTTCCTCGATCGCCAAGTCCAGCCCACCCTGGCTCTCTTCGACCGTCACCGTGCGTGACAGGCGGGCGGCAGCAACCGGGGCGAATGCGGCGCGATGGTGCCGGCAGGGTCCGTGCGTGTTCAGCGCAGTCATATGCGCGGGGCTCGAATAGCCCTTATGGCTTGCAAAGCCGAAATCAGGCGCGTCGCAATCCATGATCCTGCACATCCTGTCGCGCGTGACCTTGGCAAGGATAGAAGCTGCTGCAATTGAAACGCTGCGCGCATCGCCGGACACCAGGGCAAGCCCTTCGCAGGGCAAGTCGGGCGGAATATCGCGGCCATCGACAAGCACCCGGCCCGGCACGCGCGGCAAACGGTGCACCGCCTCCGCCATCGCCCATAAGGTTGCCCCGCGAATATTTCGCGCAAGAATGATCGAAGGCGGGGCGGTCACGATGGCATAGCTGGCCGAGCGAATAATGTCCTCGAACAGCGCCTCGCGCCGGTCTTCCGTCAGCTTTTTTGAATCATCGAGCCCGATGGGAATGTTTGCCGGATCGAGCACCACTGCCGCGACCACCACCGGCCCGGCGAGCGGCCCGCGGCCCGCTTCATCGACGCCGGCAACCACCCGCGCACCTGAAGCGAGTGCTGCGGCCTCATGCGCAAAAGTCGGGCCGACGGTATCGATGGAATCACTAAGCATGTCACGAACCTGCAAGCAGCCTGCCAAAACGGCAAGGCCTGATATAGACTTGCGCAATCACAACGAGCCGAGGCCGGCATGACCCTGTCGCTGCGCATGTCTATCTGCCTGAGTCTGCTGCTGCTATTTCCGGCCGCCGCTTCAGCAGAGCCTTTCCATCACTCATTTGGAGAGTGGCGTGAATACAATCGCGACTGGTTGGCAGCCTGTCCCGATGAAATTGTCGAGGGCGAAACCGGCTATTACGGCACGTCATGCTTTGCCTCTACCGGAAGCCAGCAGCTCAACGCCGCGGGTCTGCCAGCCTATAAGATCACTCTGATCCTCGACCGGCTCGATGGGGATCTCGATGTGGCGTTTACCTTCGCACCGACAGAGGGCTCAACGCTCGACCAGACCCGCCCGCTGACATTACGTTTCAGCGACAGCGTGCCAATGCAGTTCGCTTTCGGGGGCGATCTGGAAACGCGTTACAACACCAGCAATCAGTTCTTCGTCAGTAATGTCGAAAAACTCGATGTGCTGCTGGATGCCATGCGCGATAAGGCGCGTGCCACGATGCTTATACCGGTCGGCGAGGCAGACTCACATCAATCCGTCGAGTTTTCTATGCATGGCGTGATCGCCTCGATCGACTTCATGCAGGCCTATGCAAGGCGTCTGTCCACCTACGATTAGCCGTCCGCTTCGAGTTCGTAACTGCCATCGGGGGCGAACGTGACCTCGAGGACGTACTCGAACGCCGGGTATTCAACACTCTCGCCGTCAATCGTCAGGGTTTCATCGGCATAGCGGACCGTCTTGCCGTCAACCGAAACAGAGCGGGCGTCACCGTCTTCACTGCTCGCCATTTCGCCATTGCCGGATACAATGAGCATGCGACCGTCGGGAAGTGCCGTCCGTATGGTCTCCTGGCCATAGCGGTCGACGCAGCTGTTGAGGGCCTCGGATAGCCCTGGATAGTTGTCAAAAAGCGCGTCCCACTGGTCGTCCTCGCCGAAGCTGCCGGAACTGACCATGGCCGTATCTTCGGCGGACAGTGCATCGAGGCCCCGCGTCATGCACGCATCGAAGGGCTGAGCGACGTTTTCGGGAACACTGTACTCTTCCCGCACCTGGCTCAGCAACGCGTCGAGTCCGGCTTCGGCGTCTGCCTCGTCCTCTGATCGAGAGGGTGGGTCATCCTCGTTGGGCTCCCCCATCTCGTTCTCGTGGGAATGATCATCATCGCCGTGACCAGCGTCTTCAGCCTCCGGGGTCGAATGCTCGTCATCCTGCGAGACGACCTCCGGACCTCCAAACGCATCGGCAAAAGCCTCGATCTGCGAGAAGGCCATCCAATCGGCCATTCCACTCGTCCATCCGAGCGTATCGCGGCCTATTTCTCCGGCCTCTATCATGCGGGCCACGTCCTCTGCAGGCATCGGTCCCTGCTGGGCGCCGTCTATGGCGACGTAGTACTGGACGGGCGGCGGGATGAGTTCGGCAAGCTCCGGCAGGGTCTCGAGTTCAGCCCAATCGGCTTCGCCGCGCTTCCACACCAGTGTATCAGCGCTGACCGTGCCCTCTTCGATAAGCGAGGTCAACTCCTCGATAGAAACCGGCCCCTGTTGGGCGCCATCACCAACATAATAATAGCTTGCTTGCGTCGGGACAGGGGGAGGACCGTCATCGGTCTCTTCGGCATCTTCTGTGTCATCAGACAAAGTATTCTGCTGATCGACTTCAGGCTCATCCTGCTGATCGTCTCGAGGATCGGTTTGCTCGACATCGTCGGCCTCTGTTTCCGCTGGCGCTGACGCTGCGTACTCGACGTTGATGAATTCTATCGTGACGGTCTCCAAGGGAGAATAAACAGTCACATCAAGAAACTCGCCATCTAGCATGATCTCAACGGGCATCTCGCCGCGGCTGTTGATATTGATCATTCCTTCAGCGGCATCCTGACCAACCTGCTGGGCATAGAGATATCCCACTGCATCGCCGGTGATCTGGCCTTCCAGGAAATTGCCGGACTGCACGAGATCTATGAACGAGGTCCCGTTCTTGGTGTCCACGAAGACGCCGGTCATGTGATCGGCGAAGGCGGTGCCGCAAAGCAAAGCGCTGGTGAGGGCCGCGACCCCCAGAACCCGGATCTGTCTCAGCATCTGTCGTACTCCCCATCCAGGAAGCAAGTAAGGCAGAGGATGGATGACGCAGCAAGTAAAATTGTCAAAATGAAAAAAGTATAGTGCAGGAGCACTAAGCGTCTGACGGGGGTTGGCGAGGCGAGAACTATCTTGCAACTCTCAACAGAGCGACCGCGGGGCTCCAGATAAAACTTATCCGCAATAAGGGCTTAACCAATTCGACTTGAAAGCGCTTAGAACAGGCTCATCTGCGCGCTCTCCAGCCGCGGTGCCTCGAACAGGTCGGTACGCGGTGCCGACAGCCGCTCGTTGAGGCAGTAGCGCTCCCGGGCAAGCTCGAAACGTTGCTGCAGCAAGGCCGCATACGGCCCCTCACCGCGCATCCGTGAGCCGAAGCGCGGATCGTTGTCGCGTCCGCTTCTGGTGTCTCTGATCAGCGAAAGCACATGCCGCACCCGGTCCGGGAAGTGCCGAAGCAGCCATTCCCGAAAAAGATCGCGTACCTCGTTGGGCAACCTGACGAGGATCATCCCCGCAGCGCTTGCGCCTTGCGCCGCCGCCGCATCGAGAATGCGTTCGAGTTCCATGTCGTTGATCGCCGGGATCATCGGCGCGGCCATTACCATCGTGGGCACGCCGGCCTCGCTCAACAGGCGGATTGCCTCGAGCCGCCGCGCCGGGCTCGACGCGCGAGGCTCCATCTTGCGGCTCAGCTTGTTGTCCATAGAAGTAATGGAGATCGCAACCTTGGCCAGTCCGTCCCGAGCCATCTCGGACAGAATATCGAGGTCGCGCACGACCAGCGCCGATTTCGTGGTGATCGTGACCGGATGCTTGGTTTCCCGAAGGACTTCGAGGATCTGCCTGGTCAGCCGGTGCTTGCGTTCAACCGGCTGGTAGGGGTCGGTATTCGTGCCCATGGCGATCGGGCGGCATTTATAGCCCTTTGCGCCGAGCTCGGCGCGCAAGGCTTCGACAGCATTGGTCTTGACGTAGATGTCGCGCTCAAACTCGATGCCGGCAGAATGCCCGAGATAGGCGTGGGTCGGGCGCGCAAAGCAATAAGAGCACCCGTGCTCACAGCCGCGATAGGCATTGATCGATCGGTCGAACCCGATATCCGGGCTTTCGTTGCGCGTGATAATCGTGCGGGCGCGCTCATTATGCTCGATCGTTTCGAAGATCGGCAGCGGCTCCGGCATCGACCAGCCATCATCGAAGCGTTCGCGGGTATGCGTTTCGAATCGTCCAGCGCCATTCGACTGTACGCCACGGCCACGATTGCGTGACGGGTCAACCAGCTCGCGCCGCGCCAGATCCGCGTCACGGCTGCGGCTGAGCTTTTCGAGGGTCTCGAAAGACGGAGCGTGAAAGGCTGGCATCTGCGTTCTCCCTGCGCGACCGGAGGCGAATCGTCTCCGCGAACAACGAGAACAATGTAGTGCTTAGGACGGAACAAAACAAGAACAGCGTTCTCAATCGAGAAAGTCGTCGTTGGAATTGAGGTAGTGGCTATCCCACTCCTCGTGAGGGATCTGTTCGCCGATGGCATACTCGAAATGGCTGACGCTGCGCCTGTCAGGGGCAACCTCGCAGCGAAAGCGGAAATGATACCATTCCCGCTCGCTACGCAGTGCCCCGCCATCGACTTCGACCGTGGTGTCGTCGACGAGAATCTCACCGTAGGCGTAGCCCACCACGATATCGGCTTCGAGTGCCGACTCGCTGGCATTGACCTGTTCGATAGCCTCGATGTTGCATAATTGGACGGTTTGTTCGCTTGGTGCGAGGAGCGGCAGGTTATTGATGACCTCGGTATTGGCCGAATTGTTCAGAACAGCGGATGCGTAGAACTGGTCGGCTGAAATCATCTCGGGCTCGCCGGAGGGCGCGGCTGCTATCTCTTTAGCCGTTCTGGGCGAGAGTGCTTCATCCTTGGCTGCTTCCGGTTGAGCAACGAGATCCGGGGCGTCCGGCTGGCTCACCTGCGGCGCCACCGGTGTTGTCCGGCTCAGGAACTGGCTCTCACTCAGGATCTCGACAGCAATGCTGCGCACTGGCCGTGGCGGCTCGGGTTGTGTCGCCTGCGCCAGGCCCAGGACAGTGATTGCTGCGCCGTGCAGACCAAGCGATACCGGCGCCCCCCAGATCGGTGCGCATCGGGTGTTGCCGCCCCACCCGAAAGCCGAGCGCATGCCGGCGTTATCTTTCGGTCAGTCTCGGCATCAGTTCGACGAAGTTGCAGGGGGAGTGACGGTAATCGAGCTGCTGGGAGAGAATGCCCTCCCATGCATCACGACAGGCGCCGCGCGAGCCGGGCAGGCAGAATACGAACGTCGTGTCGATCAGGCCGGCGGTCGCGCGGCTTTGTAGTGACGAGGTGCCGATAGTCGTTGCCGAGTACTGGTGAAACAGCACCGAAAAGCCGTCCATGCGCTTGTCGAACAGCGGCTCGATGGCCTCTGGAGTCACGTCACGTCCCGAAAAGCCGGTGCCACCTGTGGTTAGCACGACGTTAACATCATCTTGCGTGACGAGTGACTGAACCGCTGCCCTGATCGCCTGTTTGTCATCCGGGACGACCTGGCGCCCCACGCACCGATGCCCATCCGCCTCGAGCAATTCGACCAGCAAGGCACCACTGGTATCTGTCTCGATGGTACGGGTATCGGACACCGCGATGACGCCGATGCCGAGAGCGACGAACTCACGATCCGGATTGCGGGCGCTCTTGAACATTGGTTTGGTCCTTGTCTTCCGGCTCTGCCTCGGGGGCAGTGGAGGCTTCGGGGTCGGCTGGCGGATCAGCCAGGTAGGTATCGGGTTCCGCTCCATCAGCCACCGGGTCATCGCCTGTTGCCTCGGTAGTGCTTTCGGCATCGGCACTCTGCTCGCTTCGCGGATCGAGCATGAACGTTTCCGGGCTTCCGCCGCGCGGAATCGTCATCGGCTGGAACGGTTCGCGTTCCGAGGCATCCTTGGCAGTCCGCACCCGCATGCGCAAGTAGGCGGCAACGGCCAGGATCGTATGAAATACCATGGTTATGGAGAACAGAGCCACCGGCCCGAACATGCCCATCGCCATAGAGGCAACAGCCGGTCCGATCGCGAGCCCGGTGCCAAGGATTAAAAGCATGCTGCCGGCGATACGGGCGAAATTGCCATCCTCGGCGAAATCGTTGGCATGCGCGACCGCGACAGCATAGATCGGGTTGGCAGCAAAGCCGTAGGCCGCGAACAGCACGAACATCAGCGCGCCCTGGGTGGGGTTGATCAGCAAGAGCAGGGCCCCCACCAACGCCGCGAGGCCACTCATGGCGATCAGCACGATACGCCGGTCGATGCGGTCCGAGAGACGGCCGACAGGGATCTGTGCAACGGCACCGAGAATTGCCGTGATCGCGAACAAAAAGGCGATGCCCGCCGCGTCGAACCCCTGCTCATAACCATAAACGGGCGCGAGCGTGCCGAACGCTCCGTTCGCCATGCCTACGGAGAACGCCGCGATAGCCGCAGCAGGCGAGGTGCGATAGAGCAGGCGAAGATCAAGCTTTGCCGACGAGATCGGCTTGGGCTGCGGGCTCGAGGTCAGCGCCGTCGGCATCACCGCACAGATAAAGCTTATGGCGCCGATGACGAATGGCAGGTATCCGGCCGTTCCCGTTACCGACATGGCGATCTGCCCCATGGTCGAGGCGGCCATGTTGATGGTCACATAGATCGAAAAGATCGTGCCGCGGCTGCGGTTGTCCGCCACTTCGTTCAGCCAGCTCTCGACGATCATCGCCGCGCCGGCAAAGCAGAACCCGGACAGCGCACGCAGGACGATCCAGCTGACGTCGTTGATCCACAGCAGGTTCAGAAGGATGGTGATGGTGCCAATGGCTGCCATGACCGAGAAGGCCCGGATATGCCCCACCTGTCGCACCACCATCGGCACGGTGATGGAACCGGCAACGAAGCCGACGGACCATCCGGTGCCGATGAGGCCCAGCGCCAACAGCGAAAACCCTTCTTCCGCGCCACGCACGGAGAGAAGCAGCCCCTGCAGGCCGCCCCCGAACATGAGGAGGGCGGAGCCCAGGAACAGGGCATAAATCTTTATCACTGAAGCCATTGGTATGAAACGAGAACCTGAACGAACCAGATATAGCGACACTGCTGTGCGTCGCGCTGCCGGTCAAGCTGAACCTCAAATCAATCGTGCGGTGCTTTCATGCCGAGTTCACGCATCTTGGCCTTGAGCGAGAGCATGTCGCGCCATGCCTGATGCTTGGCGCCGGGTGTTCGCAACAGATAGGCCGGATGGAGGGTCGGCATCGCCTCGGCCTGATGAGAGCCGACAGTGATGTTGGCCCAGTGCCCACGGCGCTTGAGGATGCCCTCACTGGTATCGAACACGGTCTTCATCGCAGGCCCTCCGAGCGTCACGATCAGTCGCGGTGCTACCAGTTCTACCTGGCGATTGATGAATGGCAGGCACAACGCCATTTCTTCCGGGGTCGGGGTGCGGTTGCCGGGTGGCCGCCACGGCACGGTGTTGCAGATATAAACGCTGCTTCGATCGAGGCCGATGGCAGCGAGCATGCGGTCGAGCAACTGGCCGGAGCGCCCGACGAACGGTTTGCCCTGCCGGTCTTCTTCCGCGCCCGGTGCTTCGCCGATCAGCATGATCTCGGCATTGGGGTTGCCGTCCGCAAAGACGAGTTGCGTGGCGCGGCGCTTGAGCCCGCACCCATCATAGGCCTCGAGCGTCGCCTCCAGCGCCTCGAGAGTTGCGCAATCCTTGGCGAGGGCGCGCGCTTCAGCCGGATCTGAACTCATCGAAGGATCGCTGGCCGGCACGGGTGGCGTCGCCGCAGGCGCGCTTTCTGCGCGCTGTCGCGGCTTGAGAGCCGCTTCGACAGCCTGGCGTTGCTGCGCAAAGCGGTCGACCGGCTCTTCCCCGATTGCCGTATCGACCCCTGCGGCGCTGTACCATTCCAGCACCGAGAGCAGTTGATCGCGATTGAGGGTTTGGTTGGCCGGCATGAGTTTGTTATGTCACATGCCCACCCTCGCGGCCAGTCACAGCCGCTTTGCAAGGAGCAGGAACGGCATGACCGACGCGGCCGAGCGCGAGATGCTGCAAACCGATGTTGTGATTGTCGGGGCAGGCCCTGCAGGTCTTGCCGCCGCCATTAGGCTCAAGCAGAAATCGCCGGAGCTTTCGGTTACGGTGCTCGAAAAAGCCGCAGAGATCGGCGGTCACGTGCTCTCGGGCGCGGTGATGGACCCGGCGGGTCTTGCGGCGTTGTTTCCGGATTGGCGCCAGCGCAATCCGCCCGTCGGCCCGGATGTGACACGCGATGAGATGTTCTATCTCACCCCCAGCAAGGCCTTTGCGTTTCCGCATCAAATACTGCCGCCGCAGATGAAAACGAGAAACGCGCTGATCATCAGCCTTGGCCGGCTGTGCCAGTGGCTCGGCGAGCAGGCGGCCGAGCTTGGGGTCGATATCTTTCCAATGACCGCTGCGGTCGATGTGCTGACCTCGCCAGAGGGCGCGGTGACCGGTGTCATCACCGGCGATCTCGGCGTCGACCAGGCCGGCAACCCGAAGGACGGCTACGCCCAAGGGGTTGGCATTGAGGCGCGCTACACGCTTCTCGGCGAAGGCGCGCGCGGATCCCTTGCCAAAATGGTGATCGAGCGGTTTGATCTCGCAGCGGGCAGGGCGCCGCAAAAATACGGGCTGGGCATCAAGGAGATCTGGCAGGTTGATGATACCCGCCACGAGCTCGGGCGCGTCGAGCACTACCTCGGCTATCCGCTCGACGACAAAACTTCGGGCGGAGGGTTTGTCTATCATGCCGAGAACAACCAGCTCTACGTCGGGCTTGTGGTTCATCTCGACTACGAAAATCCCACGCTCTCTCCCTTCGACGAGTTTCAGCGGTTCAAGAAGCACCCGAGGCTTGAAGGCATGCTCGACGGCGGCGAGTGCATTTCATATGGCGCGCGTGCGCTGACCTCTGGGGGCTGGCAGTCCATCCCAAAGCTCGCCTTCCCGGGCGGGGCGCTGATGGGATGTTCTGCGGGTTTCCTCAATGCGCCGCGCCTCAAGGCCATCCATAATGCAATGTTCTCCGGCATCGCCACGGCAGATGCCGTCGGCGCCGCCATCGCCGATGGGCGCCAGCACGATGAAATCGACAGGCTCGAGGACCGGGTGATGGAAACCGGCATCGCCGCCGAACTGAAACCGGTGCGCAACGTCAAGCCACTGTGGTCACGCTTCGGAACCCGTCTGGGGGTTGCGTTGTCCGGCATGGAGTTGTGGAGCCAGGCGCTGTTCGGCGCGTCTCCTCTCGGAACCCTGAGCCACAACAAGCCGGATTTCGCGGCGCTGAAGCCGCTTTCCGAGGTGGAGCCGCTTTCCTATGAGCGGGGCGATGGCGTTCTCACCAGAGACCGCTCGGCCTCCGTACACCTCGCCAACATTTCGCATGACGAGGACCAGCCGGTACATTTGCGGCTCGACGATCCGACGGTTCCAATCGAGCACAATCTGCCGATCTATGGCGAGCCGGCGCCCCTCTATTGCCCCGCGGGCGTCTACGAAATCGGCGAAACCGATGGGAAAAAGGTCTTCCGTATCCACGCGGCAAACTGCGTCCACTGCAAGACGTGCGACATCAAGGATCCGGCGCAAAACATCGCCTGGGTGCCGCCTGAAGGTGGCAGCGGGCCGAACTACAGCGGAATGTGACCGCAACGGGTACGCCATGCACTTGCGAGATGGCCGCAAAATGGCCCATCTTCTGGCCACTGTCGTGACCGCGCGCGAGAGCGTCGCGCAGTCGCCATTCTAGGGAGAGACATTACACGTGCACATGACCTTCGGCCAATTGCTGCGCCCCGTAGCCGCTTCCCTTCTGCTCTTCGGCGCGACAAGCGCTTTTGCCCAGAGTGGCGACCGAGAATTCCTGCCGCTTTATCAGCAATCCGTCACCGGCAACTACGTCGCTGGCCAGCAGGCGCTCTCGGATCTTCGCACCGCCGAGGCTTCGCGCTACCTGACGGCGGCAGCGGAAGCCGCGTGGGATGACCCGATACTGGTGGAGCGCGCCTTCATCGGTCAGGCGGTAGATGGCCAGATCGGACGCGCCGCCGCAACCGCGAAACACCTGCTTACGCTTGATAATGCCAACCAGCTCGCGCAGTTGGTGGTAGCGGCCGAAGCGCTCAAGGAACGTCGCTATTCCGCCGCCAGCCAACGGCTCGCCGGCATGAGCCAGGACAGCTTTACTGCCATCACCGGCACGTTGATGCGTGCCTGGGCGCTGGTGGGCATGGACCGCGCCGACGAAGCAGATCAGCTACTCGTGACGCTCGGGGAAACCGGGCTCGCTGACTTCCTGGTATTCCACCGCGCGTTGATTGCCGAGGCATCCGGGGACCAGGACAAGGCCATCCGACTTGCCGGGGAGGCCTACGAGAACGAGCCGTATGTCGCCCGAATCGTCGAGGTCTATGCCCGTGTCCTCGCCAATGCCGGTCAATTCGACGAAGCACAGCAGGTGATTGACGCGTATTTCAACCAGGGGCTGACGCATCCTGTCGTGCGCAATGTTGCGGAAATGATCGAGCGTGGCCAGCGTCCCGGCGTGTTCGCGGCGAACGTTCAGATCGGTGCGGCAGAGATGTTCCACGGCATCGGCGTTGCCTTAGCGCGCGATGGCAGCCGCGATCTGGCCCTGATCTATTTGCGGCTCGGTCTCTACCTCGATTCATCGGCCGATGTCCTGTCGCTGGCTCTGGGGCAGCTTTTCGATGAAGCCGGGCGCCGCGAAGCTGCCAACGAAGTCTATAATGCTATCTCTGCAACCTCGGAGATGAAGCCGACCGCCGTCGTGCGCGTGGCGCAGAATCTCGATGCTATGGGCGAACGTGAAGAGGCGCTGCGCCGCCTCGGCAACATCGTTGCCACAAACCCCGAAGATCTCGACGCCGTTTCCGTTCTTGGCGACATCCTGCGCTATGACGAGCAATATTCCGAGGCCGCGAACGCTTACACCAAGGCTCTTGAACTGAGCGGAGGCGAGAGCCCGGCGGATTGGCGCTTCTATTACGTGCGCGGTATCGCGCATGAGCGCAACGACAACTGGCAAGCCGCCGAGGACGATTTCCTCAAGGCGCTCGAACTCAATCCGGATCAGCCGCAGGTGCTCAACTATCTCGGTTATAGCTGGGTGGATATGGGCATGCATCTCAATCGGGCGCTCGGCATGATCGAAACAGCGGTCGCTGCACAGCCACGCGATGGCTATATCGTCGATAGCCTCGGCTGGGCGTTTTATCGGCTCGGCCGGATCGAGGAGGCCGTTGCGACGCTCGAACGCGCCGTACAGCTGATGCCGAACGATCCCGAGATCAACGACCATCTGGGTGACGCCTACTGGAAGGCCGGCCGTCGCGACGAAGCGCGGTTTCAGTGGAACATCGCGGCATCCGTCGATGAAGAAGGTAATGTCAGCGAGCGCGTGGCGCCCAAGCTCGAGAACGGGCTGACCGAGGAAACGTCCACTGACCCGGTGGCCGAGGAGGACGACGAGCCGTTGCCGGAGGTCTGAGCGCGTGTTCTCACGCGAAATGCTTCAGGCCGCGCCTGCCAAGATCAATCTGGCCCTTCATGTGGTGGGACAGCGCAAGGACGGCTATCACGAGCTCGAAAGCCTGATGGTCTTTGCCGAGATCGGCGATGAATTGCGAGCGGTGCCGGCTGAAAACGACAGTCTTGCGATCACCGGACCGTTTGGCACCGGCCTCACTGCCGGGCCGAACAATTTGGTTCTTCGCGCGGTGGCTGGCTTTCGCGAGCGCTGGCCGTCCATCGCGCCAGGACCGATGGCGTTTACGCTGGCGAAGAACCTGCCGGTCGCGGCGGGTCTTGGCGGCGGTTCCGCTGATGCAGCCGCGGCCTTGCGCTTGCTGCGCGATGCGAGTTCAGGCGAGGTTCCCCTCGATGGCCTGCTTGATCTTGCAGCGCAGATTGGTGCTGACGTGCCGGCCTGCCTGGTGTCAGCGCCGCTTCTGGCACGCGGTGCGGGAGAGATTCTGGAGCCTTTGCAGAGCTTTCCGAAGGCCAGCGTGGTGCTCGTCAACCCTTTGATCGAGGTGCCGACCGGCGAGGTATTCCGAAAGCTCCTGTCGCGAGACAACCCGCCACTTCCAGCGTTGCCCGAGGCGATGGATCGTCCTGTTCAGCTTGCGCTTTGGCTGACCGAGACACGCAACGATCTGCAGCCTCCCGCGATGGAATTGGTGCCGCAGATCGGCGCCATCACCGAACGGATCGCTGGATCTCCCGGCTGCATGCTGGCGCGCATGTCCGGTTCCGGCGCGACGGTGTTCGGGGTTTTTGGCTCTAGCGCCCAAGCGCATCAGGCAGCACACGAACTACGCGCGTTGTGGCCGGACTATTGGGTCGCGGCGGCGCCGTTGATCCAGCCCGAGGCTTAGTAGGCGCGGCTGACGCTGTGCTCGACGACGCGGGCGAGAATCGATTTCATCGAGGAGTCCGCAAGCCCCCCGAGCGCTTCGATTGCAGCCTGCGCGTGCTCGTGCGCTTTGCTCAGGGTGCGGCTCAACGTGTCGTAGCGCGTCAGGATCGTGACGACCTGCTGCACCTCGAACTCGCTGGCATCGGCCTTGCCGAGCGTGTTGGCGATCGTCTGGTGTTCGGCAGGCGTGGCATCGGAAAGCGCCAGAATGATCGGCAAGGTCATCTTGCCTTCACGCAGATCGTCCCCGACGTTCTTGCCGAGCGTGCCGCTCTGGCCGCCATAATCGAGAACGTCGTCGACGAGCTGGAAGGCGGTGCCCAATTCCAGGCCATAGCGCGACAGCGCCTCGCGCCCGGCCTCGTCCGCGCCTCCGGCCATGGCGCCGACCTCGCACGCAGCACGAAAGAGCACTGCCGTCTTGGCGCGAATGACCTCGGCATAATCCTCGGGCGTCGTATCGAGGTCCTTGGTTTTCGCGAGTTGGAAAACCTCGCCTTCAGCCATTGCGGCAGAGGCTGCGGCCAGCACAGCCAGGGCGCCGACGTCACGGGTTTCGACCATCATCATGAAGGCCTGGCCAAGCAGGAAATCGCCGACAAGGATCGAGGCCTTGTTGCCCCACACCATCCGTGCAGCGGGCCGGCCGCGGCGCATGTCGCTTTCATCCACCACGTCGTCATGCAGCAGCGTGGCGTTGTGCATGAACTCAACGGCCGCGGCGAACCGCACGGCTGAGCCACCGCTATTGCCGAACATCCGCGCCGCCGCGACCGTCAGCATCGGACGCAGGCGCTTGCCACCGCTTTCAATGAGATAGCGGGCCAGTTCGGGGACCATGTCGACATGCGAATGCGCGCGCTCGAGGATCAGCGTGTTGACATTGTCCATGTCCTCGCGCGTCGCGGCGATCAACTGCTCGATGGCATTGCCGTCCGTCTCTTGCTGCTGGTGATGAACCGAAACCGCCATCAAGTCCTCTCGTTCGAGCGGGTCGTGTCGATCCGGGTTGAGGCCGGACCGTGGGTGGCGCTAGATAAGGGATGCCACACGCCCGATAGGTGCGATGTCCCTAGACCACGCTGAAGACTTTGTAAAACGTCTAGAGCCGACCGAGGATGCGTTTCTCGGCGGTCGGCTGGCCGTCTTGCAGCCCGCGAAGGGCTTTCGTGCCGGGCTCGATAGCGTCCTCCTTGGTGCGGCAGTCGGGGCAGGGAAGGGGCGTCTGCTGGACCTCGGCGCCGGTGTTGGCACAGCCAGCCTCGTTGCGATGCATCACAATTCGTCGCTGAGCGCGCTGCTGGCGGAACGCGACGAGGCGATCCTGCCGCTGACCCACAAGAATCTCGCACGTAACGGTTTTTCCACCCGTGCCGAGGCAATCTGCGTCGATGTCTGCGCCAGAGGCCGGGATCGGCAGGCCGCAGGGCTCGAGCCGGACGCGTTTTCGCGGGTGATCGCCAATCCGCCATTCTTCGATGAGGCGGCCGGAACGCGGGCGGGAGCGGCGCGCGCCGATGCGCGACATATGGCCGCTGAAGCGCTTGATCTTTGGGTTCGGGCGGCGGCGACATGCGCGGCGGCGGGCGGCGAAATCGTCTTCATCTATCCGGCGGCGGGGCTGGTGCCGCTGATCAGCGCCTTCGATCAGCGCTTCGGCGCCATCTGCCTGTTGCCGCTTTCGCCGCGCCCGGAAGCGGATGCGACGAGGATCCTGGTCCGGGCCCGAAAAGGCTCACGCGCACCGCTTCGGATGTTAACACCACGTTACCTTCACGCCCGTGAGGGACGGGCGTTCATGCCCGAGTTCGAGGCAATCTTTCGCGGTGAAGCCCGGCTCGACTGGTAATTGCCCCGACAACCCCCTAAATCTGCCGAAACACGAAAGGGAGCGATATGGCGTCAAAGTCGACGGGGTTCGGCAACACCATCCGGCGGATCTTCAAGCGCGAAGGACCGGTGGTGCCGGTGGTCCGGCTACATGGCGTGATCGCTGCGGAACAACGCCCGGGACGGCTGAACCTTGCGACCGTGGCGCCATTGCTGAAACGCGCTTTTGCGATGAAGTCGGCCCCGGCTGTCGCGATCATCGTCAATTCGCCGGGCGGCTCTCCGGTGCAATCGCGGCTGATTTCGAAGCGCATTCGCGATCTGGCCAACGAACACAACAAGCCGGTGCTGGTGTTCGTCGAGGATGCTGCGGCCTCTGGCGGCTACTTCATCGCCGTCGCTGGCGACGAGATCATCGCCGACCCATCCTCCATCGTCGGCTCGATCGGCGTGATCATGGCGACGTTCGGCTTTGTCGATGCCATCGCCAAGCTTGGTGTCGAACGCCGGGTGCACACCGCCGGCCGAAACAAGTCGACGCTCGATCCCTTCCTTCCAGAAAAGGCTGAAGACGTTGAGCGGATCAAGGGCTTCGAGCTCGATATCCATCAGGTCTTTATCGATCATGTAAAGCAGCGCCGCGGCGATCGGCTGAAAGCACCTGACGACGAGTTGTTCACCGGCGAATGGTGGACCGGCGTACGTGGGATCAAGCTCGGGCTCGTCGACCATCTAGGGGATCTGCACGAAACGCTGCGTACCCGCTTTGGCAAGACGGTGCGCACCCGGGTGATCGAGCCGAAGCGGGGGCTGCTCAACCTTCCGCGGTTCGGTTTTTCGGCGCGCGAGGCCATAGCCGACGTCAACAGCGCGGTGGAAGATCGCGCATACTGGGCGCGGCTGGGGCTTTAGCCATGTCGGCAGTGCTTCTGCGCCTGATCGTTGTCGGCGTCATCGGCTTGATGATCTTTTTCGGCGCGCGCCGAATCTGGCGGGACTGGACCAGCCAGTTCAAATCGCTCGATGAAGAAGACAAGGCGCGTCGCCGTGCCCGCGACCTGCGCGAGCGTCAGCGGCCGGATGTCATCGACCTCAAGCGGAGTGATGATGGCACGTATCGCCCGGAAGACCGTAACAAGAATCAAGAGGACGACCGTCGCTAGCGGCCCTCGATTAAGATCGACCGGCACCAAGCCATGACGGCAGGATCATCATGGGCATGCGTCCATGCAGCGGCGATGAACCGCCGAGCCGCCGGATAGGCCGCTGCAAGGCCGCGCCGTTCGAGCCACGCCATTGCGAGCGCCCTGTCAGCCGGTCGAGCATTCGGTGAAATCTGCGGATCGAGATAGGCAACAACTGACCACGATTCGAGCGCGGGATCGGCGATAAGGGTCGTCTCGCCGAAGTCGAGAACGGCGCTGACGCGTCCGTCGGCGATCAGGACATTGCCCGCAAACATATCAAAATGAACAAGGGCCGGTGCGTCGCAATCAGGCAGCGCGTCGACGATGTCCGGTCCAAGCGCGGCGAAGAACGTCTCGGGAGCCTCGGCGCGAATAGCCTCCAGCTTCTTTCCCAGGTACTGCTGGTAGCTGTCTGCCCGCACCGGGTGTCCGCCACCGAGCTCGCCGACATATGGTCTGTCAGGTATAATCGTCTGGATCGCCGCACTTGCATCGAGGTAGGACGTGAGCACAGCTTCCCGCTGCCGTCCCTCGATCGTCTCGAACAGGTGCGCCAGCGGCACGCCGGCCAATCTGCGTTCCACCGCGACCGCACGTCCTTCCACCTCCTCGACCGTCTCGATATGCGGCGTGGCGAAGGGAAGGTGATGTGCGGACTTTGCGATCTCGGCAGCCAAACCCTGTCTCTGGCGAAGCGAGTCCATGCTTGCTCCGGGACGCGCAATTCGAAGAACGCGGTTTTCATCGAGGGCGAAGACACGCGCCTCGCCACCTTCGCCAATGAGCCTTGCCTGCGACAGGCCGAACCGGCGCAGAATGACATTCTCTTCATGGTCAGGCGCAAGCATGGCCTATTCTCTTGCCTCCGGTGCGAGAGCAGTTGACCGCTTCACGGTGCGACACTACGGTCCGCGCGCATCTACAGCCGGACCGCATCGATGAGCACTATAAAGCCCCACATGGACCCCAAGAACTCGTTTCAGGGGTTGATCCTGACGCTGCAGAATTTCTGGGCGGAGCAGGGCTGTGTGATCCTGCAGCCTTACGACATGCAGATGGGTGCGGGAACCTTTCACACTGCGACGACCCTGAGGGCGCTGGGCCCAAACCCCTGGCACGCAGCCTATGTGCAGCCGTCGCGCCGCCCGACCGACGGCCGCTATGGCGAGAACCCCAACCGACTGCAGCACTATTATCAGTTCCAGGTGATTTTGAAGCCGTCCCCGGCCAATATCCAGGATCTGTATCTGCAGTCCCTCGCGGCGATCGGGCTTGATGCGAAAATGCACGATATCCGGTTCGTCGAGGACGACTGGGAAAGCCCGACGCTGGGCGCCTGGGGGCTCGGGTGGGAATGCTGGTGTGATGGCATGGAAGTCAGCCAGTTCACCTATTTCCAGCAGGTGGCGGGCTTTGAATGCTCGCCCGTGCCCGGTGAGATCACATACGGTCTCGAGCGCCTTGCGATGTATGTCCAGGGCGTCGAGAATGTCTACGATCTCAACTTCAATGGCGGCACCGGCGAAAATCGTGTCAGCTATGGCGATGTGTTCCTGCAGAACGAGCAGGAGTTCTCGAAGTACAATTTTGAAGTCGCTGAGACCGAGATCCTGTTCCGGCACTTCACCGATGCCGAAAACGAGTGCCGGGCAATCCTCGAGAAAGGCAAAGAGGGCAATCGCCAGACGATGGCGGTGCCTGCCTATGAGCAGGTGATTAAGGCCTCGCACAATTTCAACATGCTTGATGCGCGCGGCGTCATTTCGGTGACGGAGCGGCAAAGCTATATCCTCAGGATCCGTGAATTGGCGAAAGCCTGCGGCGAGGCATGGCTGCAAACGGCTGGCGGCGGTGCGGAGTGATCCGAACCTTCTGAGACGCGCATCCGACCGCGACAAGCCGCTCGTTGCGCGCCTCATTCAGCTCTACCTCTACGATCTCGCCGCAGTTGTCGATTTTCCGATCGGTGCCGATGGCCTTTACGACTACGAGTTTCTCGAGGCGTTCTGGCACACGCCCTTCGGTGCCGATGGCCTTTACGACTACGAGTTTCTCGAGGCGTTCTGGCACACGCCCTATCTGCTGCAGCGCGATGGCGAGCTTCGAGGCTTTGCTCTCGTCAAACGCGGTTGTCCGCTGACGGATGAAGAGGACTGCTGGTTCATGGCAGAATTCTTCGTCATGCGGCCCTATCGCAGGACGGGATTTGGCAGTCGGGCGGTCAAGGAAATCTTCGAGGCGCATCCGGGCCGCTGGCACGTGCCGGTCCTGATGGAGAACGCACCCGCGCTGAATTTCTGGCAAAAGGCGCTGGAGCCGTTTTCGGCGGTGTCTGAACCGGTCGCATATGACGGCGCTGATTGGCGATTGTTCCGGATGACGGGCTAGTACAAATGGCTGCCTCGCGCATGCACCGCCAAGGCTTTTATGCTTGCGGCGGTCACGAGGACGCAGCATGTCCAATCAGTACCAGGCAAGGAACGGCCTGACTGAGCAAATCAAGAGCTACACTCTGACGCCAACCGGCATTGACTGGTGGATGGGAGAGCGGCGGGGCTCCATGTCCTATGCCGATATCGTGAGCCTTAGACTGATCAGGTACGCCTCGCCGGGCGGCACCACGTACCAATGCACTATTCGTTCCAATGGCCAAAAGCTGCAGTTGCGGTCTCAGCATTACCGCAGCCTAGGTGCCTACGAGGACCGGCGCTTGCAATACGCCGCCTTCGTGCGCGAACTGTTGAGCCGTCTTGCCGACCGCGACGACATCAAGTTCATCGCTGGCAGCACCGCGCTGTGGATGATGTGGATCGGCGTTCTCGTCCTCAACTTGGGCCTCGTCCTGATACTGGTGCTGGTCATCTTCGACGACATGATGTCGATCAGCGAGTCCGGTATTCCGGCTCTCTTCGTCGTCGCCACTGCCCTACCGCTGGCATGGCGCAGCGTGCGCAAGGGCTACGCCAGCCGCTTCGATCCGCGCGATCCGCCGGAAAAGCTCCTGGGCGTCGCAGCGAGCGATCACCAGGCCAGCTTGTAGACGCCAGCATCTGCCCCGCCATTAGCGTCATACGGTTTTTTCGACCGCTTCTGGCACACGTCTTATCTCACCAGGCATGAGGATGAGATCGCAGGCTTTGCTTGATGGATCTGATTGGCGGATGTTTCGCCTGACCGCTTAGTACATGTGAGTGAGCTAAAACACCTCGCGAGCCGGTATCGTCGCTCCTATGCTGCACGTGCATGAGGGCAATCGGGCATGTCGATGCAGTATCAGGCCAGGAACGGGCTGACTGACAAGGAGGCGCGCTACACGCTGACGCCGACCGGTATCGACTGGCAGGCGGGCGAGAAAAGCGGCTCACTTGCCTTTGACGCCATCACCAGCCTCAGACTGATCGACTACGTCTCACCGAACGGCACCGCCTATCAGTGCACGATCAAATCCCACGGGCACAAACCGCTCAAATTTCGGTCCCAGCACTATGTGAGCCTTGGAGCATTCGAGGACAGACGCACGGGATATTCTGCGTTTGTCCGCGCGCTGCTGCACCGGCTGGAGCACAGAAACGATATCAGGTTCATCGCTGGCAGCACTGGCCTTTGGATCATGTGGCTGAGCGTCGGGCTGATCTATCTGGGGGTAGCTCTGGTCCTGGTGTTGGTCATCCTTGAAGAGGTCGCGTCAATCAACCTCTCCGGTATTCCCGCCATTATCATTGCAATCGTTGCGGTGCCGCTCGTTTGGCGCAGCGTGCGCAAGGGCAGAGCGAAGCGATTTGATCCAAGGGACCCGCCCGCATCGCTGCTCGGTGCTGCGTAGAGCGCTCAGTCGAGGCCATATACACCCGCGTGCGGCCGGTCTGTTGAAGACTTCACACCGAAATCACCGACCGCGTAGCGTGCGATGACGCTGAGGCGGGACAGAGGCAGATCGGTGCGCCCTGGATCGCCGATTATTACGTCGATCCCCGCCGATCGGCATTGCGCAAGCCAACCCAGCATCGTGCTTGCAATGTCTTTTGCGTAAAAGACGTCTCCGGCGAGAATCAGGTCCACTGGGGGCGGTGGGCCAAGTGTCGGGTCGCCATCGAGCAGCGTGATGGTGGAGGCGTTGGCATGCGCATTGAGGCCCAGCGCAACGCGCCCGAGCGGGTCAGTCTCTGCGGCGAGAACCGTTGAGGCGCCGGCCTTGAAGGCGGCAATGCCGACCAGTCCCGACCCGGCGCCGAGATCGAGCACTCGGCGGTTGGCAACCAGGTCCGAGTGGCATCCGATATGGTGTGCGAGCGCCAGCCCTCCGCCCCAGCAATAAGCCCAATAGGGCGTACTGGCCTGCATGCCGGTGACCTGCAGCAATTGGCCGATGCGGCTTTTCTCATGCGCCTGATAGAGCCTGAGACCTTCAATGCCGGTTACGGCGCGCAGTGCGAGGCGCTCTTTGATCAACGCGGATGCGCGTTGGCCCCACGCAACTGCCCGACTATCACGCATTGGGGCGAAAACTGGTGCAATTGTCGTTGTTGTGTGCTGTCGGCAACGGTGGCAATGTTCGGCGCGACCGCTCAAGAACTGGGACGAAGCTCATGGAATGGATCGTTCTTCTCGTTGTCGTGGCCCTCGTCGTCTACGCCATCTGGCTCTACAACGATTTGGTACGCAAGCGCCAACTTGTGGAGGAAGGCTGGTCCGGGATCGACGTGCAGCTCAAGCGTCGCACCGATCTGGTTCCCAACATGCTCGAGACGGTGAAAGGCTATATGAGCCATGAGCGCCAAACGCTCGAGGCGGTGACCAATGCCCGCGCTGCGGCCCACTCCGCGCAAGGCGCCTCACCCGCTCAACGCGCCCAGGCAGAAGGCATGCTGTCTGCGGCGCTCGGTAGGTTGATTGCCGTCGCCGAGGCCTATCCCGACCTCAAGGCGAACACCAATTTTCTCGAATTTCAGGACACGCTGCGCTCGCTCGAAGACGAGATCCAGATGGCTCGGCGCTATTATAACGGTGCGGTGCGCAACCTGAACGTCGCCGTCGAGTCGGTGCCCTCGAACATCGTTGCCAACATGTTCAAATTCGAAAAGGCGGAGTATTTCGAACTCGACGATGAAGCCGAACGCGCCGTTCCCGACGTGAAGTTTTCCTGACGCTCATGCTTGTCCGCCTGCTCTTCGCCATTGTTGCCTTTGTCTGCCTGCAGCAGCCGCTGCAGGCGCAGCAGCGTGAACAGATCCAACAGTTTCACAGCGACATCACCCTGAGGCCCGATGCTTCGGTCGAGGTGGTGGAGACAATCGAGGTCATCGCGCTGGGCCGGCAGATCCGGCGCGGCATCTTCCGCGACGTGCCGCTGAGCATGGTCGACGATGACGGTAACCTGATGCGCTCCGCCATCGATGTGCTGAGCGTTACGAGGGACGGCGAGCCGGAAAATTTCCGTCTGGAGCGCATGCAGGATGTCATGCGGCTATGGATCGGTGATCCGGATGTGCGGATCGGCACCGGAGCGCACCGCTACGTCATTCGCTATACGATGGACCGTATGGGCCGCTTTTTTGCGGACTATGACGAGATCTACTGGAATGCTACCGGCACCTACTGGGATTTCTTCATCGAGAATGCCGAAGCCACGGTGCACCTGCCGGATGGGGCAGAAATTCTCGATACAGCGGGGTTTGTCGGCCCGCGCGGCTCAACCGACCAGTCGGTCGATATAACGCGGCAGGGCGATGGGACGGTGCTGTTCGAAGCGCAGCGTCCATTGGCGCCGCGCGAGGGCCTGACCGTTGCCGTCAGTTTCGACAAGGGCGTTCTTGTCGGACCCGATGGTACTCAGCAGCTCTTCTACTGGTTCTATGATCGGCAGGACCTGCTCCTGCCTTTGGCGGCAGTTTTGGCCGTGCTCGCCTATTTCTTCAGCAGTTGGAGCGCTGTCGGCCGGGACCCGCCGAAAGGCACGATCATTCCGCTCTATCACCCGCCCAAGGGCTTCTCGCCGGCTCTCGTTCACTATGTGCACAACTGGGGCTGGAAGCAGGGCGGCTGGCTGGCGCTGACCGCAGCGGCGTTCAATCTCGGAGTGAAGGGGCTGATCACAGTCGACAATTCAGATGACAAGATCGCCCTCAGGGTGACGGGCGATCAGCCCGAGGGTGAGTTGCCGCCGGGAGAAGCGGTGCTCTACCGGTTCATCAATTCGCGGCGCAGCGTCGTCATCGGCAAGAAGATCGGCAAGACACTGGTGACCAAGCGCGGCGAGTTCACCAGTGCCATTGCGCAGGAAAGCCGCGACATGTTCTTCAAGAACAACTGGCTCTATTCCACCATCGGCATTGTTCTGGCGCTCGCCGCCGTCGCCGGCATGGTTTGGCTCGGATACTTGCCGTTTGAATGGCTGATCTTCGCGTTTGTCGGCGGGGTGTTTGTCGGCGTGTTCTTCTCGGTGGTCGCCGACATGATCGAACGCCCCGGCCTGGCGACGATTTTCGTCAGCGTGTGGGCCGTGGTCATCGGCGTTCAGTTCAGCAGCATGCTGGCGGACATGATCAGCGGCATTGATCTTTCCTATGCCGTCGTCGCGGCATTCTCGATCGTTGCGATCACCGTGGCATTTGTGGTGCTAATGCGTGCACCCACGATACAGGGCCGCAAGGTCATGGATCAGATCGACGGGCTGAAGCTTTATCTCGAGACCGCCGAGAAGGAGCGCCTCAACATGCGCGACGAACCGCCAATGACGGTGGAACGGTTTGAGCGACTCTTGCCCTATGCCATCGCGCTCGGGGTGGAAAAGCCCTGGTCGGAGCATTTCTCCGCGGCGTTGGCGCGGGCCTCCGACACGGGAGCCAGCGCCGAATATCGGCCGCGCTGGTATAGCGGGACAGGGAGCTATTCGCCCTCTCGCGTTGCCGGAAGCATGGCTGCGACCGCCGCCGGGCTGAATTCGGCGATGGCGGCAGCCGCCCCGACGAGCTCCTCGTCTTCCGGCGTTGGTGGGGGCGGCTTCTCGGGTGGCGGAGGCGGCGGCGGTGGCGGCGGCGGCTGGTGACGACCAGTGGGCCTCGCACCATTTGAACCGACAAGACAGGAGATAGCACATGCGCTGGTTTGACCCCCGGCACAGGAACAAATCCCCGGACCATCAGCGGCTATATGCCGTGACAGAACTCTGGTACACCGTCGTCGATTTCGGCGCCGCCGGCTCATTCGTCGTCGGTAGTATCCTGTTCTTTTTCGACAGCACGCAGATACCGGCGACGTGGCTGTTCCTGATCGGCTCGATCCTGTTCGCGGCCAAGCCAACGATACGGCTGTGGCGCGAAGTTCAGTTCTTCCGGCTCGGCCGCTACCAGCGGCTGGCGGAGCGCGCTGAATAGCGCGGGCGAGCAGCAAGTGAGGCAGGGCGGCCCGGCAACGTCCAGTAGACTTGGCGGGCCGCGCTTGCTAGGCAGGCGTGCCCACACTGAATGCTGGTTCTCTTCATGCCCGAACTGCTGCTCGAACTCTTCTCGGAAGAAATCCCCGCCCGTTTCCAGCGCCGCGCCGCCGATGACCTCATGAAGGCGGTTACCGATGCGATGGTGGATGCCGGCCTCGTCTACGAGGGTGCGCGCGCGTTCGTGACGCCGCGACGGTTGGCGCTGACGGTCTCGGGTGTGCCGGCACGGTCTCCCGATACGCGTGAAGAGCGCAAGGGCCCGAAAGTCGGCGCGCCGGAAAAGGCCGTCGAGGGGTTCCTGCGGTCAGCGGGGCTCAACTCAATCGATGAGGCCCAGGTCACGAGCGACCCGAAAAAGGGTGATTTCTACGTTGCGACCATCGAGCGTCCCGGCGCCGATGCCGAAACGCTGCTCGCAACCATCCTGCCGAAGATCATCGGAGACTTCAGCTGGGCGAAATCAATGCGCTGGGGCCGTGGGGACATGCACTGGGTGCGCCCGTTGCGCGCCATTACCGCAACCTTCGGGCCGGAAAACGAAGACCCGGCGATCATCGATTTCACGGTGGGCGAACTCAAGGCGGGGCAGACCACCTATGGTCACCGTTTCCTCGCGCCCGACGCGATCCGCATTCGCCGGTTCGACGACTATCAGACAGAGCTCGAGCGGGCCAAGGTCGTGATCGATCTCGACCGGCGCAAGGACACGATCCGCACTGATGCCGAGCACTTGGCGTTCGCGCAGGGACTGAGTGTCATCGCCGATGAGGGGCTTCTGGAAGAAGTCGCCGGTCTGGTCGAGTGGCCCGTAGTGATGATGGGGTCGTTCGATCCGCGCTTTCTCGAACTGCCCGAAGAGGTCATCATCGCGACCATTCGCGCCAATCAGAAATGCTTCTGCCTGCGCGGCGCGGACGGCAAGCTGGCGCCGAACTTCATCATCACGTCCAACACAATTGCCGAGGACGGCGGACAGACGATCATCGCAGGCAATGAGCGCGTCATCCGCGCGCGGCTGAGCGATGCGATGTTCTTTTATAAGCACGACCTTGCGATCCCGCTGGAACACGGTCTTCCCAAGCTTGAGGACATGGTGTTTCACCAAAAACTTGGCACGCAGTTCGTACGCGTCGAGCGCCTGGTAAAGCTGGCGGGAGAACTGGCCCCACAGGTCGGCGCTGATGTCGAGCGCACCAAACGTGCGGCGATGCTGGCCAAGGCCGATCTCGTCACCGGCATGGTCGGCGAGTTCCCTGAACTACAGGGCCTGATGGGACGCTATTACGCGGCGGCGCAAGGCGAGCCGACCGAGATCGCCACGGCGATTGAGATGCACTACAAGCCACTCGGCCCGTCGGACCGGGTGCCGACCGAGCCTGTCTCGATCGCTGTCGCGCTTGCCGACAAGCTCGATCTCCTGACCGGGTTCTGGGCGATTGACGAAAAGCCGACGGGCTCGCGCGACCCGTTTGCGCTGCGCCGCGCTGCGCTCGGCGTGATCCGCATCGTTACCGAAAACGGGCTACGGTTGCCGCTCGATGTCGAACCGGAACTGCTCTCCTTCTTCCACGACCGGCTGAAGGTGAGCCTGCGCGATGCCGGAGCACGGCACGATCTCGTCGACGCGGTGATTGCCGAAGACAGCAACGATATCCTCGAGATTACCAGGCGCGTCGAAGCACTGTCCAACCTGCTCGCCACGGCAGATGGTGAAAACCTCCTTGCCGGCTATCGACGCGCCGTCAACATCCTGGTTGCCGAGGAGAAAAAGGACGGCCGTTCGTATCCCGGAAGCGTCGAAAAGACGTCTTTGCGCGAGCCGGAAGAGGTGGCGCTGGCTGACGCCGTAGGCGCCGCTGCCGAAACCGTCTCCGACCGCTTGGCGCAGGACGACTATGCAGGCGCCGTGACCGCCTTGTCGGCACTGCGCCAGCCGGTCGATGCGTTCTTCGACAAGGTGCTGGTGAACGATGCCGATGCAGCCGTTCGTGAGAACCGGCTGAACCTTCTGGCGCGCCTTCGCGACACGATGCATCTGGTCGCCGACTTCTCCCGAATTGCTGGGTAGGTTTTATGAGCGTTGGCCTCCTGGCACTGCTCGACGATGTGGCTGCGCTCGCCAAGGTTGCGGCGGCCTCGCTCGATGATATCGCGGGCCAAGCGGCCAAGGCAGGCGCAAAGGCCGCTGGTGCCGTCATCGACGACGCGGCGGTGGCCCCGAGCTATGTTCACGGCTTTTCCGCCGATCGTGAACTGCCGATTATCGGAAAGATCGCAATCGGCTCGGTGCGCAACAAGCTGGTCATCCTGCTGCCCATTGCGCTCTTGTTGAGCCTGTTCCTGCCTGGCTTCATCTCGCCGCTGCTGATGCTTGGAGGCGCCTATCTGGCCTTCGAAGGCGCGGAGAAAGTGTCCGAATCGCTGTTCCCGCACCATTCGGAAGCGCATGTCGGCAAGGAAGCATTGGCGGTAAGCCCCGCCGCGCTAGAAGAAGAAAAGGTCGCCGGCGCGATCCAGACTGATTTCATACTCTCGGCTGAGATCATGACGATCACGCTGGCCGAGATCCCAGCCGGCGATTTCATCACGCAACTCCTGGTCTTGGCGTTGGTGGCTATCGCCATCACCGTCGCCGTCTATGGCAGCGTGGCGTTGATTGTGAAGGCCGACGATTTCGGGGTGTTCATGGCGCGCAATGCCCTGACCGGCTTTGGCCGCGCGTTCGGGCGCTGGCTGGTCCGCGCCATGCCGATCTTCATGCGTGCGCTCACGGTGGTTGGCACTGCGGCAATGCTCTGGGTCGGCGGAGGAATTATTGTCCATGGTCTCGCCAGTTTCGGCTTTGCCGGCATCGAACACGCGATCGAGACGCTGGAGCATAGCGCTGCCGACGCCGTTCCACAGGCTGCAAGCATCGTTGCGTGGGTCACCGGGGCCGTGGCATCGGGTCTATTGGCGCTTGCAATCGGTGCGGCGCTCATCCCTCTCGCGAAATATGTGTTGATCCCGCTTATCGACCGGATGAAGGGCGTGTTCGGCGCAGGCTGATTCCCATCAGCTATTTGAATGGCGCCATGCCCTCATTGGCGAGTGCATCGGCGCGCTCGTTGAGATCATGCCCGGCGTGCCCCTTCACCCAATGCCAAGAGACTTCGTGGGTCTTGAGCGCCTCGTCGAGTGCCTGCCAGAGTTCGACATTCTTGACCGGCTTTTTGGCGGCGGTCTTCCAGCCATTGCGTTTCCAGCCGTGTATCCAGCTCATGATGCCGTTTCGCAGATATTGGCTGTCGGTATGGATTTCGACGGTGCATGGGCGCTTGAGGGCTTGCAGCGCTTCAATTGCCGCTGTCAGCTCCATCTGGTTGTTGGTGGTCAGCTTGGCGCCGCCCTTCAACTCCCTGGTACGCCCCTCGTATTCGAGGATCGCGCCCCACCCGCCGGGGCCGGGATTGCCGGAGCAGGCGCCATCGGTGTGGATGATGACTGCACTCATGGGCGGTTGAGGACGTGAAACTGGGTGCCGAGCCCCTGTTCTGTTTCAACATGCGTCTTTCGCATGCCGATGCGCGCGAGAATGGCCAGAGATGCTGCATTTCTGGTATCGGCAAAGCCGATGAAATGCGGCTCGTCGGTTTCAGAAAAAATCCAGTCCCTGAGACCGGACGCGGCTTCGTAGGCGTAGCCGTTGCCCCAGTGTTCGGGCAGGAGGGCGTAACCGATCTCTGGCTCGCCGGTCTTGTAGACGCCGAAGCCGGCCCGTCCGATGAATACGCCGTCGCTCTTGCGCACGATACGCAGTTTGCCGAGCCGCCGCGTCTCGTAAAGCTGCATCCAAAGCGCAAGGGCGGTCTCGCACTGTTCGCGTGTCCATGGAAGGCCATCCGAACGCAGGAAGCGGCTGACTTCCGGGTAGCCATGCAGACGGATCAGATCCTCCAACTGATCTTCGCGCCAGCCATAGAGCGCGAGACGCTCGGTCTCTATCAGCGGCGCGTTTGTCAACGACCGGCCTCGGCGGCGAGTTCGCGCAAGACGCGCGGGACGTTGAAGGCGATCGATTCCTCGGCCGTAACGTGGGTGGTGACGGAGACCTCATACCGCTCGGAGAACGCCGTGATCACCTCCTCGACGAGGCTCTCGGGTGCCGAGGCGCCGGCACTGATGCCGAGGGAAGCAATATCGCCGTAGCGGCTCCAGTCGATCTCGTTGGCGCGATCGACAAGCATTGCAGTGGGACACCCGGAGCGCAAAGCCACCTCAACGAGGCGCTGCGAATTCGACGAATGCGGCGAGCCCACGACGATCATGGCATCGACCTCAGGCGCGACCGCCTTGATCGCCTCCTGACGGTTCGTCGTCGCGTAGCAGATGTCTTCCTTGTGCGGGCTGTTGATACCCGGAAAACGCCGCTGCAACGCCGTTACGATTTCGCGCGTGTCATCGACTGAGAGCGTCGTCTGGGTCACGAAGGCCAGATTGGCGGGGTCTTTCGGCTCGAGCGCTTCGGCGTCAGCGACATTCTCGACGAGAGTGATCGCGCCCTCAGGCAATTGCCCCATCGTGCCGACGACTTCGGGATGCCCGGCATGGCCGATCAAGACGATCTCGTGGCCGTCCTCGAAATGGCGGCGCGCTTCGACATGCACCTTCGAGACCAGCGGACAGGTTGCATCGAGAAAGAACATGTTGCGCGCCTTGGCGCCGGCGGGAACGCTTTTCGGCACGCCATGGGCGGAAAACACCACCGGGGCCTCGGTCTCCGGAATCTCGTCCAGTTCCTCGACAAAGATGGCGCCGCGCGCTTCCAGCCCTTCGACAACAAATTTGTTGTGCACGATCGCGTGACGCACATAGACCGGCGGACCGTACTTCTTGAGCGCCAGTTCGACGATCTGGATAGCCCGGTCCACACCGGCGCAGAAGCCGCGCGGGGCACACAGGACAATCTCTAGCTTTGGGCGTGTCTGCATAGTGCTCAGATGCTTTCTCCCTATCGGCAAGTCAAGCCGTGTTGCCGGTAAGCGGTTGAATGCGCCATATTGGCGAACGTGCAAGACACAAGGATTTCAGTGTGAGCCTCGCCCAGGAAATGTTCGCGGTCGCTCCGGCGAAGGGCAAGGCAAATCTGTCGTCGGGCCAGCTCAAGCTGTTGGCCGGCAAGGCGCGCTGGATCTATCGCGTCTCGGAAGCCGGATTTCCGACCGTTCCCTCGATTGCGATCACTCGCGCGGCATGGGAAGCGCTGCAGAACCAGCGCATGAAGCGCGACAACCGCCTGCGCGTGCATTGGGTCTCCTGCCTGTTTCGCCTCGTCGGCGCGGACGGGCAGGCGCCGCAACTGGTGGTTCGAACCTCAGCGCCTGTTCACAATGGCGGGCTGATGCCCGCCCGCACCGGTATTCCTGCGCCAGTAAGCGAAGGGGATTCCGTTGATCCATCGCGCCCTTTGGGACGGGCGATCAAGGAAGCGTTCGAATCCTATGGCTATGAGCGCGGCCCCTGGCATGGTCAGCGCTCGAGCGATGATCGTGCCCGCCAGATCGTCCTGGTGCAGGCCAATATCGATGACGAATTGGCGGAGTTCCTGACCCGTGATCCGGCAAGCGGTGCGTTGGGGCCGGCGGCGACCGGGCGCGCGCCGCTGCCGCAATTGCCAGATGAGTGCTCTGACCTCGTGGCGCTGCTCGATGCCAAGGCGGGGCGGCACATGAACTGCCTCGTCACCCTCGAGCGCGGTGGCGTCAGGTTTCTTTCTGCCCGCCCGATCCAGGCGAGCGTTGGCGCCGAACTCGAGGCCGCGGTGGAGCGCGCCAATGCCGGCGTCTGGACGCGCCAGAACGCCGTCAATCGTATCGACCCCGGCAGTCTTGGTCAGATCCTTCACCCGCGCCTGAGTTCGGCGGAAACCGCTTTGCCGATTGCCACCGGGCTTGGCGTCTCGCCGGGCGCAGCGAGCGGCGTCGTGGTGTTTTCCGCCGAGGATGCTGCGCGCACGAGGGCCCGCGGCAAGCACTGCATTCTCGTCGTCAACGAGACTGGCCCCGCCGATATCGAGGGCATGAAAGCGGCGACCGGCATTCTCACCGCCCGTGGCGGTATGACCAGCCACGCCGGTGTGATAGCGCGCATCACCGGCAAGCCATGCGTTGCCGGGGTGCGCAACCTCACCGTCAATGCGGTGGAACTGAGTTGCCGCATTGGCGACAAGGATGTGCGGACGGGCGATCCTGTGACGATCGATGGCACTGATGGCTCGGTCTATCTCGGCATGCTGCCACTCAGCCAGCCGAATATCGGCGGTGCACTGGGGACCGTGCTGGGCTGGTCCGACGCCAGCCGGACGATTGCGGTGCGTACCAATGTCGAAACGGTGGAATCGGCACAGACGGCGCTCAACTTCGGTGCCGAGGGCATTGGCCTTGCGCGCTCCGAACATATGTTTTTCAGCACCGAGCGGATGGTGGCGCTGCGGCGCATGATCCTGTCAGAAGATGAGACGGATCGGGCACGGGCGCTCGAAGGGCTGGTCGATTTCCAGAGCGGGGACTATGCCGATCTGTTCTCGACGATGCAGGGCAGGCCAGTGACAGTGCGCCTGTTCGATCCGCCGCTGCACGAGTTCCTGCCGCGCACCGACGAGGATATCGACGATACGGCAGCCTCGCTCGGGCTCGCCGTCCGGGCCTTGCGACAGCGGCTCGAGCGCATTGCCGAGGTCAACCCGATGCTCGGGCATCGTGGGGTGCGGCTGGCGATCACCTATCCGGAAGTGCTGCAGATGCAGATCCAGGCGCTGATGGCCGGGGCGCGGACTGCCAGCGAAAAACTCGGGCGTACGATCCCTGTCGAGATCATGGTGCCTTTCGTTTCGACCGCCAGCGAAGTCGCCTGGGTGCGCGAACGGGTCATGGCGATCGCGCAGAGTTCCGGGCTGTTGCGCTCGCAGCAGGCGAGCCTGTCGTTCGGCACGATGATCGAATTGCCGCGTGCCTGCCTGCGGGCCGGCGAGATCGCCCATATGGTGGATTTCTTCTCGTTCGGCACCAACGATCTGACCCAGACGACCTTCGGCATTTCGCGCGACGACGCCCCGACTTTCCTTGCGTCGTATCAGCGCAAGGGCATCTATGAGCGTGACCCGTTCGTCTCGATCGATCAGAAAGGCGTCGGGGAGATGATCACGATGGCGATTGCGCGCGGCCGGGAGAGTAATCCGGGCCTCAAGATCGGGATTTGCGGCGAACACGCCGGCGATCCGGAATCGCTCGCCTATTTCAGCCGACTTGGCGTCGATTACGTGAGCTGTTCACCCTATCGTGTACCTATTGCGCGCCTGACCCTCGCGCAGGCATCTGCATAATTGAACCGGTAATCTGTTGAAAGGCCATCACTCTTGAAAGTCTGGGCCCTCGCAGCGCTTCTGCTGACAACGCTAACGGCTGCACCTGCGTATTCTCAGCCAACGCCGGCCGAGTGCTCGCTAATCGGTAATGATGAAGAGCGGCTGGCCTGCTACGATTCGGTGTTCCGCGCCGCGCCTGTCGATGATGCCGCCTTTATCCTCGAGTCCGAGCAGTTGATCCCGGCCGAGCCGAGCGGACGCGGGCGCGCGACGATGACCATAGCCTGCAATGATGGTGAACTGGAAACGCGATTCAGGTTCGCCGGCACGCTGCTCACGGCGAATAACAGCAATACCGGGGTGACGTTCACGCGTGATCTGACGCGAAACCGGACCCTGACTCTGCCGCCGAGCCCCGACGGACGCGAGCTGATTATCGAGCCGACCGAGGAGGTCGAGATCTTCCTGCAATGGCTGCGGGGCACGAACAATCTGTCCGTTCGGGTCACCCCCGCCAATAACCGCTCGCTTTCGGTCCGCTTCGATGTCGACGACCTCGACGAGCGGCTCGCACCGACGCTGGCCGCCTGCCGCTGAGGCTGTTTCACACGCTCTTGAAAGCTGCGGCGGGGGCATTCGCGCAAAACGCCACGCCGTTTACTCTCGAATAACCCTAATCGCGCATGATCTGAATTGTCGGCATTTTAGCGTCACTTGTGCCGAGCAGTGTTAGTTGCGTCGAGTAGAGTAGAGTACATGGCTAAAAAGAGCCGGTCGGCCGCCCTTGGGCGGACTGACAGACCCTTGCGCAAGCGCCATTCCCTGACCGGCGTCTTCTTTGTGGCGGTGCTGGCGGTCGGAGGGTATTTATCCTCGGCCGGATCGGCGCTTGGTCCCGCATCGGAACTGCAAGTCGCCGAGTTGCCGCAGGTCGAGCAGCCGCGCACGGCTATCGCAAGTCTCAGCTATTCCGGCCGCGACACCATCATCACCGGCTCGGTGGGGCACCTGTTCACATCAGGGAGTTTTGTCGGACCGAACCGCGCCGAAAAGACAGACCGTTTCAAGCCGGTCGTCGAAATTGCCGATTTCGCCAGAGGTTTTGAGGATGTCCGGTTGCGCCTCGCTGCGCTGCGGACCGCTCGCGAAGACTCCGTCGCCCTCGCGCAATCTGCAGTCGAAGTCCCAGCGACCGATGACAACGCGCAGGCGGACGAGCCGCGCATTTCCATTGCCGCCATCGATACCAGCAAGGGCGCAGCGGCGCTTGACGCTATCCGCCAGGCAGCACGGGACCCCGACATGCCGCTGCCCACCATTGCTTCTGAACAACTCGCCTATGCCCGCGCTAACGAGCCGGCAAGCGACGGCTACCTGACCAGCGAAGCAATGAACGTCGGCGAAAAGGAAATGTGGTGCCTGGCGACGGCGATTTATTTCGAGGCACGCGGTGAAATCTATCGCGGGCAGGTGGCAGTGGCCCAGGTCGTCTTGAACCGCGTCAAGGACCGGCGCTATCCCTCGACCATATGCGGCGTCGTCTTCCAGAACCAGCATCGCCGCAATGCCTGCCAGTTCTCGTTCGCCTGTGACGGCATCCCCGAGACAATCAATGACCGCAAGTCGTGGACGCAGGCCGAGGAGATCGCGGAAAAGGTGGTCAACGGCGAACTCTACCTCGCCGAGGTCAACGACGCGACGCACTACCACGCAACCTATGTGCGACCCGCCTGGGCCCCGCGCATGAACAAGGTGACGCAGATCGGCCTCCACGTCTTCTACAAGTTCAAGTCCGGTTGGCTGTTCGGCTAGCGCTCAGCACACGTCGGCTAGCGCTCAGCACACGCGAAGGTTGTTGGTCCACACGCATGTGGGGCCGCCACGATGTGAACTTATGCCGATGCGCTCGTTGCGGTCGTAATAGACGAACGAGGAACTGCGTGCGAAGGGCAGGCGTACCCAGGCTCCGTCCCTGAGATAGCGGGCAACCCAATAGATCGGATGGCCGAGATCCTCGACCTCGATGCCTGGGTACTGAACATGCGAGGAGACGAGCCCATCGGTCGAGTATGTGCCGGTCGAGGTGGTGTCGATGGTGACGTAGCTGCTTCGGCCGTAGCCAATTTTCCGGACCACTTCGCGCTTCTGCACGGTCTCATCGACCCACGGCTCGCGATGCACCAGGTAAGCGCGGTCATCAGCAATAATCAGATCGATCGGATCGATCGTGTTGGCGCGGTCGCGCCCGTCTTCCTGCGCGAAAATGACAGGCTGGATCAGAAGTGAGCCCAGGGCGAGTAGGCCACCGGCCAGCCAGGTGCTTGGTCGTTTGAACATGCTCGCCTGTCCCGTTTTGATGCGTTTTCGATCTGCTGTTAACGCATTCTCAACCATGCCGGGGCGGCTACGGCAAAGTTCATCTTGCGTTAACCTTAACGCTCAAAGGGCACGATCAGGAGATTGCTTGCGCCAGCGACTCGAATGCGGCGATGAACCGCTCATGTGCTTCACGCGTCGGCCATGGCCGGATCAGCGTATCAAAGCCATCAAGTTCGAACTGGGCGGTATCGGGCTCGCCAAAAAAGCGCCGGGCTTCTTCCGGCGCGAAACCGGCGAGATGCGTCGCCTCGAAATAGGCTGCGTCCCGATCGGCCCGCTTGATCTGGCGGGCAGTGGCTGGCGCCGGCGCCGAGGGCAGTGAGAACCGCAGGTGGACCGCCCCTAGCAGCCGCTCCTCGACATCGCGATAGTTTCCGCCCATCGCCGCCTTGAAGGGGGAAATGATGTCACCCATCACATACTCCGGCGCATCGTGCAGCAGCGCGTGAAGACAGGATTCGGCGGAAGCTCCAGCGCTACCGGCGCGAAACAGCTCCAGCACCAGCACCGAGTGCTGGGCCACTGAAAACGGGTAATCCCCCTGCGTCTGCCCGTTCCAGCGGGCAACCCGCGCCAGGCCATGCGCAATATCGCTGAGCTCGACGTCGAGTGGCGAAGGATCGAGAATGTCCAGTCGACGTCCAGACAGCATACGCTGCCATGCCCGATGCGCGGCACGCGCCATGGTTTCTTGCCCCCAAGATGATCTGACGGGGAACGCTATTCCGTGGGCGCCGATTCGCCAAACCTGTAGTCGGCCCAATCGGGCAGGGCGAGGCTGGCTGGCTTGCCATCGATCTCGGCGGCGGACGCGTCGGAGATGCGATCTAGACGGAGAATGCCGACGGCTTTGCCGCCATGAACCGTGCCGATTGCACCAGCATCCCGACCGCCTGCCGCAACGGACGTACCGGCTGCGGTGCCTTCAGCGATCCCTGAAACCAGCACCGGCCGACGACGCGCCGTGCCACGATGCTTCATGCGGCTGACCACTTCCTGACCGACATAGCAGCCCTTTGCGAAATCGATGCCGCCGAGAAGATCCATGGCGATATCGTGAGGAAAGGTCGAGTCGGCCTCGAAATCGGGGCCCAACTCGGCAATGCCGATGCTGGCCCGGTGCTCATGATAGGCCTCGCCCGTATCCCAGCCTTCGGTGTTCTCGGCTGCGATCAGCACGTGATGGCCGAGCCCGCCGCCGCGATTATCGGGAACGCTGCCCTCACAAGGTTCGCTCGACCAGCCGACCCGATGAGATTCGCTGAGATCTTCGATTTCCGCTTTGGCGCGCAGTTTATACATGCGCATGCGCTTGAAGAAGTTCTCGGCAACGCTGGTCGATACATCGAGCCACCAAGCCTCGTAACGCCAGACGGCGAGGCCTTCGGCCTGGATCTTGCCCTGCGGCGAGAGCAAAGCCCACCAGGCAGCTTCAGTAGCATCGGGCTTGAAGGGGCCAGTCAGAACGTCTTCGAGCAGGGTATGGGCATCGGGACCGGAGAAGCGGAACAGGGTACGGTCGGATCTGAGGTGTCGGGTCATCGGGCCTCCACGGCTTGCCCGCAGTGACCGTGCCGCCTAGAAGCGAAGGCACTCAATAATCAGCGGACGGGCACACAGATGGCGCACCACGACGTGATTTTCAAGAATGCTACCGTGGTCAACCAGGATGGCCAGCACCGGGCCGATATCGGCGTGAGGGGTGGGCGGATCAGTGCGCTCGGTTCACTTGCCGATGACAGCGCCGACAGGACGGAGGATTGCACCGGACTGCACATTCTACCGGGTGTGATCGACACGCAGGTGCACTTTCGAGAGCCGGGGAACGAGCATAAGGAAGATCTGGAGTCCGGTTCGCTTTCCGCTGTGATGGGCGGTGTCACGGGCGTTTTCGAAATGCCGAACACCACACCACTCACCGTGACCCGCGAGACATTCGAGGACAAAATCCGACGCGCGACCGGGCGGATGCACTGTGATTTCGCCTTTTATATCGGCGGCACGCACGAGAATGTTGGCGAGCTGCCGCAGCTCGAGCGACTGCCGGGCTGCGCCGGGGTCAAGGTATTCATGGGCTCGTCGACCGGATCGCTGCTGGTCAAGGACGATGCCGGGGTCGAGGCGATTCTCAACGCCATCTCGCGCCGGGCGGCGTTTCACTCAGAAGATGAATATCGGCTCGAGTCGCGCAAGGATCTGCGTGTTGACGGAGACCCGTCGTCGCACCCCGTCTGGCGCGATCCCGAGGCGGCGATGCAATCGACGCGCCGGCTGGTTGCGCTGGCGCACAAGACCGGCAAGCGCATTCACGTGCTGCACATTTCGACAGCCGAGGAGATGGTGTTCCTGGCCGATCACAAGGACGTCGCCTCGGTCGAGGTGACGCCGCACCATCTGACGCTTGATGAGACGGCTTATCAAACGCTTGGCACATACGCGCAGATGAACCCGCCAGTGCGCGACGCTGCTCACCGCAGCGGCATCTGGGCCGGTGTCGATAACGGGGTGGCCGATATTCTCGGCTCGGATCACGCCCCGCACACGCGCGAGGAAAAGGACAAGCCCTATCCCCAATCGCCTTCAGGCATGACTGGGGTGCAGACGCTGGTGCCGGTCATGCTCGACCATGTCAACGCCGGGCGGATGAGCATCGAGCGCTTTGTCGACATGACCAGCGCCGGCCCGAATCGCCTGTTCGGAATTGCCGGCAAGGGCCGGATTGCTGTCGGCTACGATGCGGATCTGACGATTGTCGATCTCAAGCGCCGCGAAACCATCACGAATGACTGGGTCGCGAGTAGAGCTGGCTGGACCCCTTATGACGGCGTGAGCGTAACCGGCTGGCCTGTCGGCACCGTCATTCGCGGCAAGACGGTGATGTGGCAGGGCGAACTGGTGACGTCAGGTAGAGGACAGCCGATGCGGTTTCTCGAATCACTCGGCTCCGAGCACTAGAGCCGAGCGAACCGGGTCTTACCTATTGCAGGATCTTGTCGAGATTGTACTCGCCGGTCCGGATACGGTCCGGCAGATCGTGCAGCAATTCCGCTGTCGCCTCGTCGCCATAAAGGCGCACGAACGTGGCGAGCGCCGCGAATAGCGAGGCATGCGCGAGCGAGCGCGTGTTGACGCCATCGTCCTCGGCCATGTTCCAGGCGTCGGCGAGGTATTCAAGCGCGATCTGCCGCTCACCGTGCTCGAGCTCGATCAGCCCGTCGAGGCTGGAGTGCATGAATTGGGACTTGGAAATGCTCATGGGGCGAGCGTTAACACTTCTTGTTGCGCGACGCGCGCATGAATTCTGAGAAAGGTTAACGACCGGCCCGGAACTTATTAACGTTTGCGTGGTCGCTACTCTGCGAAGCGCGCATGTATGGTCCGCGCCAGCGATTGCGCTTCGACCAGAAGCCGCTTGTAGGCCTCTCTGGCCGAGGGGGTGCAGATACGGTGAAAGCGGGCAAAGGCCTCGTAGCCGCCGTTGAAAGCGCCTGCCAAACGCTGCCGCCTGTCATCATCGGGATTGTCGAGGGTGATCAGATCATCCATCTGCGCGCGCCAATCGGCGCCTTCCGCCTCACAGAGCGGTTGCAAGAAATACAGGCTGCCCATGATTTCGGACAACCGCTCCATCTGGGGCTGGTAAGGCGGATCGACGGCAGCCGCCGGCTGCAGCAGGAATGCGCTGGCCAGCACCATAGCCAGGAGTCGAATTTTTGCGCGGAAGATAGGGAATGACGGCATGTGATGGCTCTAGCACGTCTCGCCGACGGCGGCGAAAGCCCTTTTGATGACAAGCTCGAGATCGGCTGTCGTCTGATACCGATCGAGATCCGAAAGCCCGACCCAATGGGCGTCCAGAACCTCATTTGACGGGTTCAAGGTTCCGCTGAACCGTGTGCTGGCAAACACCGCCAAGGTGAAGTGGCCCTTGTCGGTTTCAAGAGATTGCGTTTCGACCGGCATCAGATCCTCCGCGATGAGCGCAACTTCCTCGAACAGCTCGCGTGCAGCACACTCTGCGGCTGTCTCGCCGGGCTCCAGACGGCCGCCAGGGAACGTCCATAACCCCTGGTAGGGGGCATGGGCCCGCTGGATCAGCAGAATTGTGCCTTGGCTGACGAGGCCCAGGCTGGCACTGTTGGGGCGTGGGGACGTTTCCGGCATCCTTGGCGTTCCGGTTGCTGCAATCAAAAGAGCTTATCAGACGGAGGCGCCAGATGTGTGGACGATATGCAGCGACCTTGCCGCCCGAGCAGATGCAGGAGCTGTTCCGCACCCTGAACCAGCTCGAGATCGTGCCGCGCTACAATATTGCGCCAACGCAGCCGATCGTCGCGATCTGGGAGGATGCCGGCTACCGGAAGGTGCATTTTGCCCGCTGGGGCCTGGTGCCGCGCTGGGTGAAGGATCCACGCGAGTTTCCGCTTCTCGTCAACGCCCGTGCGGAGACAATGGAAGAAAAGCCGGCATTCCGTGATGTGCTCAAGCATGGCCGCTGTATCGTCCCTGCCAGTGGCTATTATGAATGGCACACCGGACCCGACAGGACCAAGCAGCCCTATTACATCACACGCTCGGACGACCAGCCGATTGCGCTTGCGGGGCTCTATGCAACGTGGGTGGGACCGCAGGGCGAAGAGATCGATTCCGTCGCGACAATCACCGTGCCAGCGAACCGGCAGATGTCAGAGATTCATGACCGCATGCCGGCTATCCTCCGTGGTGATGAGATCGACCGCTGGCTCGATGTGCGCGAAATCCGCGCGGCGGAGGCTCGCCAGCTGGCGCTGCCGCTGCCCGAGGGGGCGCTGAAATTTCATCCGGTGTCGCGCCGCGTCAACACGGCCAAGTTCGATGATCCGGACCTCATCAAGCCGGTGGACATCGAGCCGCCTGCAGCGCCCGAAGCCGAGCCGGAGGCAAAACCGAAAAAGGCGGCGGGGGGACAGCTCGACCTGTTCTGAAGAACTGCAGAATTGGGAGGATGGCATGAGCGAGACTGAAACGATCAACCAAGTCGATAGTGCACCGAAACTGCTTTCGGGCGGAAATCCGCAGATCCCGAAGGGCTACGGCGAGGCGCCGGTTGCGGCCTATATTGCTGCGATGCCCGGCTGGAAGCAGGCAATCGGCCGGCGGCTCGACGATTTGATCGTTGAAGCGGTGCCGGGTGTGGAGAAAGCGGTGAAGTGGAACTCGCCGTTTTACGGCGTCGAGCGTGGCAGCTGGTTTGTCAGCTATCATTGCATGACGAAGTACATAAAGGTGACGTTCTTTCAGGGCGCTGCACTCGTTCCGCAGCCGAAGGGAACCTCGAAATATCCCGCTGTGCGCTACTACGACATTCATGAGGGCGCGCTGGATGAAGCGCAATTCTCGGACTGGGTGCGGCAGGCGAGCCAGTTGCCGGGCGAAAAGCTTTAGGGGCGGGCGTGATGGCTGAAGACCAGATGGATGCTTCGCAACAGATCGATGCGAGAATTGCAGCGCTCGATGACTGGCGCGGCGAGGCGCTGGCGCGTGTTCGTCAGATCATCCTGTCGGTCGATCCGGAGGTGACCGAGGCCTGGAAATGGCGCGGCGTTCCGGTCTGGGAGTGCGACGGCATTATCTGCACCGGCGAGAGATACAAAACCTATATCAAGCTGACCTTCGCCAAGGGTGCCTCGCTTGCCGATCCGACCGGGCTGTTCAACGCAAGCCTCGAGGGTAATACCCGCCGCGCCATCGATATTCGAGAGGACGAGGCGCCCGATGCTGACGCGCTGACAGCTCTGGTGCAGGAAGCGATTGCGTTGAACCGCACGAAAAAGCGCAAGCGCTAGACGCCGACCCCGTAATAGCCCAGCGCATCGCCGATCGAGTCTTCCTCGTAGTTGAGGTGCGAATTCAGCACCCTTTCGAGCGCCACATAGACTTCGCGCGCGGCAGCAAAGGTTTCAGGGTTGGAATCGCGCGCCAGATCGCCCAGCGCATTGACCAGTCGCACCAGAAGTTCATGGACGATCTTGTGCTCATCGATCAGCCGCTGCGTGACCCGCAGCAGCGCCTGGCTCTTGGTGCTGAGTTCGGGGAAGATCGCAGCATCTTCGATCGAGTGGTGCATCTCGACGATCTGGCAATGCCGGCCGCACAACGCGCCAAAACGGCGGTAATTGGTGATCATGGTCAAATCGCTGGTGCGCGCTTCGACCTCTTCGGGGGGCACTTCGCCGCGCGCCGCCTCATCAAGAAGCGTACGCAGCACATGCATGTTCTCACGCAGATGATTGTGGATCATCTTGAGATGCATGCCGGGCAGGCGCTGCTCCTCGGTCAGGCCCTCAAGCTTCGGGCCTTCCGGGCGGGTGGCATCGTCGAGAAATTCGATATCGTCTAGCATGCGCCAACAGATGGCGGTTTTGCCGGCATCGATCAAGAAGGCACATCGGGGTGACCGTGGGCAACAACGGCGCGGCTAGTCGAGCACCTTGCCGGGGTTGAGAATGCCGTTGGGATCGAGCGCCAGCTTGATCGCGCGCATCATCTCAAGCGCCACCGGGTCTTTCACCTTGCGCAGCAGCCCGGTTTTCAACTGTCCGATGCCGTGTTCTGCAGAAACCGAACCGCCGAGCGCCAGCACCGTCTCATAGATGGCATCGTGTATCGGATCGGCGCCGGCCATGAAGGCCTTCGGATCGGCACCGACCGGCTGGCTGAAATTGAAGTGGATATTGCCATCGCCCATATGCCCGAACGGCATCGGGCGCACGCCCTCGACGAGCCGCTTGACGGCCTGTGACCCATCGCGAATGAGTTGTGGAATGGCCGCGATCGGAACCGAGACGTCATGCTTAATCGAGGCGCCTTCGCGCGACTGGCACTCCGACATCTGCTCGCGGAATGCCCACATCCGGGTGCGTTCGGCCTCGGATTCGGCGACGACTGCGTTGGTGATCAGGGTTTGCTCAAACGCTGCCTCGAGACCGCCTTGCAGCAGATGGCCCTCGGCGCCTTTCGGCTGGGCCACTTCAATCAGCGCATACCAGGGCGACTTGTCTGCGGTCGGGTCGCGATCGAGCATCCCGTGGCGCAACTGGAAATCGAGACCAAGCCACGGCACGATCTCGAAGGCATTGAGGCGCGAGCCGGCGCGGTCGCGCATGGCGTAGAACAACTCGAGCGCCTTTTCCGGGCTTTCAAGGCTGACAATTGCCGTCTCGTAAGCCTGTGGCAGCGGATAAAGCTTCAGGGTCGCGGCGGTGATGATGCCAAGCGTGCCTTCGGCTCCGACCAGCAGATCCTTGAGATCGTAGCCGGTATTGTCCTTCTTGAGAGAGCTGAGGCCCTCGAACAGGCGGCCATCGGCCAGGACGGCTTCAACGCCAAGACACAACTCGCGCGCATTGCCATAGGCGAGGACATTCACCCCGCCGGCATTCGATGACAGGAGACCGCCAATGCGTGCAGACCCCTGCGAAGCGATCCAGAGCGGAAACATGCCGCCTTCGGCTTCCGCCGCCTTATGGACATTCTCAAGGATCGCGCCGGCTTCCGCCGTCATGTGGCCCGCAGCAGCATTGATGTCGCGGATGCGGTCGAGGCGCGCCAGGCTGACAATCACTTCATTGCCGAAGAGCGGCACCTGGGCGCCCACAAGCCCTGTATTGCCGCCTTGCGGGATCAGCGGAATGCCTTCGGCATTGGCAAGCCGGGCCAGCGCCTGAACAGCCGCGACATCCTTCGGTACTGCAATCGCCGGGCTCTTCTGGTGAAAGCGCTTGCGCGGCTCGTTGAGGTAGTTCGCCATGCCGGCTTCATCGGAGATTACGCTATCCGAACCGAGCGTTTCGACAAGGCGGGCAATGGTCTGTGACGGATCCTGGCTCATGAAACGGAACATAGCCGCGCCCGGTGCGAACGCAAGTCACGACCTTGCCGGTTGTCGCCCCCTGTGCCAAAACCGGCGCCATCGGAGCAGCCTGAACGACAGTGACGGCGAGGAGTGGAATGAACGTGCAGACTGAAACCTTGCCCGCCACCGAATGGCCAGACTTCTACTTCGCGCGCCATGGCGAAACGTCCTGGAATCGCGAACGTCGCTATCAGGGCACGCGAGACATCCCGCTCAACGATGTTGGCCGCAAGCAGGCGGACAGCAATGGCGTGTTGCTGCGCGAACTGTTCGAGCGCAACGGTGTGGACCCGCAATCGCTGAACTGGTTCGCTTCGCCTTTGAGCCGGGCCAGTGAAACTATGGACCGAATGCGGGCAGCGTTTTCCGTCGATCTTCCACCAGTGATTTACGACAAGCGGCTTGTCGAGATTTCCTTCGGCGATCTCGAGGGGCGACTACACGCCGAGATCAACCGGGAGATGGCGATTGCACCCGGTAATCGCGACGAGAGCTATTGGCATTTTCGCCCGAACAACGGCGAGAACTATGACGATGTCGCGGTACGGCTGCTGCAGTTTGCCGAAGTGCTGACGCATCACGCAGTCGTGGTTGCGCATGGTGGCATTCTGCGTGTGCTGCGGCATCTGGTCGAGGGCGCGCCGCGTGGCGAAGTGCTAAACTGGCCGCCGCCACAGGGCGCCGTGGCGCATTTTTCCAGCAAGCGAATGACGCTGTATTCCGCTGCGAACACATGGGGCGATGCGGACTAGCGCCGCCAGGGAGACACGCGATGTCATTCAATACTTTCGGGCATCTGTTCCGCTTCACCACCTGGGGTGAAAGCCACGGGCCTGCGCTTGGTGTCGTCGTTGATGGCTGCCCGGCCGGCCTCGCATTGACCGAGGAGATGATCCAGCGCGACCTCGACCGGCGCAAGCCGGGGCAATCGAAATATACGACGCAGCGCCGTGAAGCCGATGCGGTCAAGATCCTGTCTGGTGTGTTCGAAGATGAGCGTACCGACGGTCCCCGCACGACAGGCACGCCGATCTCGCTGATGATCGAGAATATCGATCAGCGCTCGAAGGATTATTCGGAGATCCGCGACAAATACCGGCCGGGGCACGCCGATTATACCTACCACCAAAAATACGGCCTGCGCGATTATCGTGGTGGCGGCCGCAGTTCGGCCCGCGAGACGGCGGCGCGCGTTGCGGCAGGCGCTGTGGCGCGACAGGTGGTCGACGGCGTCAGCATTCGGGCAAGTTTGGTGCAGGTCGGGCCGCACAAGATCGATTATGCGAATTTCGATTGGGACGAGGTTGGCAAGAACCCGTTCTTCTGCGCCGATCCAAAGGCGGCGGCACTATGGGCAGACTACCTTGATGACGTGCGCAAACAGGGCAACTCCGTCGGAGCCGTCATCGAGGTGGTTGCGGAGAATGTGCCGGTGGGCTGGGGCGCCCCTATCTATGGCAAGCTCAGCGCCGACCTGGCCTCCGCGATGATGTCGATCAACGCCGTGAAGGCTGTCGAAATCGGGGCGGGGTTCGATGCCGCGGAACTGACCGGAATCGACAATGCCGACCAGATGCGGGCCGGTGCCGATACGCCGTATTTCCTGTCAAACCAGGCGGGTGGCATCCTTGGCGGTATCTCCAACGGTGATCCGGTGGTGGTGCGCTTCGCGGTAAAGCCGACCTCATCGATTCTGACGCCGCGCCAGACGGTGACGACTAGCAACGAAGACACGGATGTCGTCACCAAAGGGCGCCACGACCCGTGTGTCGGCATTCGCGCAGTGCCTGTTGGTGAAGCGATGATGGCATGTGTCCTCGCCGACCATAAGCTCCGGCATCGCGGCCAGACCGGACGCGACGGCGCGATCGGTTACTGACGCGGCGGCCGTGTTCGTCGCAGCGTTGCGCCGAGACGCGGGCCGGCGCGATCCTCGATGGCGCGGAAAGCCGCATCGAGCCGTGGCCAGCGCCGCCGCCAGAGCAGAAGCTGATTGGCGGCTTGGGGATTTGTGCTGATCAGGAGGACCAGCGCCAGAGCCATGACCGGCAGACCAATAGGGATCGGCGTCGGCGCAAGGATCAGCCCGACGAGAAACATGACGACCAGCATCGGGGTGAGCAGGTAGCTCAGCATGATCGACCCTGACGGTTCAGACCATCCGATCATAGACAAAGACTGTGACAGTTTCGCTGTTGCCATCGGGGAGGGGAGGGCATGAAGGCGCCGCCAGCCGAGCTCTTCGACAAAGCCTGTCATTGCCGCAAGCGCCTCGGCGATGGCATTGGGATCGCTGACGATGCCGCCGCGACCGACATTGTCGCGACCAACCTCGAATTGCGGCTTGAACAGGATGATCGCCAGCGCACCTTCGCGGCAGAGCGAGAGCGGCGCTGCGAGCACCTTGGTGACGGACACGAAGCTGATATCGCAGACCAGCAGGTCGATCGAATCGGGCACGTTCTCGCGCGTCAACTCACGCGCATTGGTACCCTCGAAGCTGAGAACCCTAGGTTCGGCGCGGAGATTGGGATGCAACTGGTCGTGCCCGACATCAACGGCATAGACTTTCGATGCGCCGCGCTCCAGCAGCACCTGGGTGAAGCCGCCGGTCGAGGCACCGACATCAAGGCAAACCGAGCCGGCGAGATCCGAAAGTCCCGCTGCATCGAGGCCAGCAATCAGCTTCAGCACCGCGCGCGAGACATACTGCGCCGCCGGATCATCGAGGGTCAGGACATCGTCGGGCCCGACGGGCTGGTGTGGCTTGCTGGCGGGGATGCCGTTGACCTTGACGGTGCCGCGCTTGACGGCATCGCGGGCGCGGGCACGCGACCCAAGAAGGCCGCGCTGCTCGAGCGCCTGGTCAAGCCTGATCCGCTCGCTCACCCCTCGACCAGCCGCTCGATCTTGGCCAACGCGGTTTCGGTATCTTCCTGATAGGCAATCGTGCCTTCGAAGCTGCCATCATCGTCGATCATGAAGACGGAGGCGGTGTGATTGACGGTGTACTCGTCGCCGTCTCCGACCCTTTCCGAGAAGACACCAAAGGCCGATTTGATGTCCTCGGTCTGCTCCTCGGTGCCGCGCAGGCCGATGACCGAGCCGTCCCAGCCGGCGAGATAGCCTTCGAGCTGCTCCTGGGTATCGCGTTGCGGATCGACGGTGACGAAGATGACGCGCAGATCGTCCTGCGACAGGTCCAGCCGATCTCGCCAGTAGGCTGTATCGCCGAGCGTTGTCGGGCACACATCCGGGCAGTGCGTGAAGCCGAAGAACAAAAGGCTCGGCGTGCCACGCAAGTCTGCTTCGGTGAACTGCTCGCCATCAAGCGACGTCATCGCGAAGGATTGCCCGTTAAGTCCCAACGGTCGCTCAGGCGGCCTCAGGAAATAGAGCGCGCTCGCGCCGATGGCGACGACCACCACAAGCGCCCAAAGAACCATTCTGACAATGCGCAGCGTGCGCAGATTGGATTGCTGCATCGCCTAGTTCGCGTCGAGCGGTTCGACGCCCGTAGGCTTGCCGTCACGTGACAGCGTGATCTTTTCGATCCGCGCTTCCGCGGTCTTCAACAAGGTCTCGCAATGCTGCTTGAGTGCCTCGCCGCGTTCATAAATGGCGATGGATTCCGCAAGAGGGGCGCGCCCGCTTTCGAGCTTTTGAACAATTTCTTCCAGCTGCGATAGCGCGGCCTCGAAGCTGAGCGCCTTGATGTCCTCATTGGTGGGTTCGGCCATGGGGCCTCCTTGCAAGCGAGCGTGGGATTGCGGATGTAGCGGCTCAGGGGCCGGCATTTCCCATCAGTGCATCGACGTGACGGGCGGCCCCTTCGGCTACGCCGTCGAGGTCATAGCCGCCCTCAAGCAGTGAGACAATGCGGTCACTGCAACGGCGGGCAGCGACCTGCATCAACTGTTCCGTGATCCAGGCGAAGTCATCCGGCGCCCACAACAGATCGGCTAGCGGGTCACGATAATCGGCGTCGAACCCGGCGGAAATCAGCAACAGATCGGGCGCGAAGGCATCGAGCGCCGGGACCACGACATCACGATAGACTGCGCGGGCGGCATCGCCATCGGTGCGAGCCGGCAGAGGCAGGTTGAGGATATTGCCGACACCACGCTCACTGGCGGCACCGGTGCCCGGGTAGAGCGGAAACTGGTGCGTTGACACGTAAAAAACGCTCGGATCATCCTTGAAGATATCCTGCGTGCCGTTGCCGTGATGGACATCGAAATCGACGATCGCGACCCGTTCAGCCCCATGCAGGCGCTGCGCCTGGCGCGCCACAACCGCAATGGTGTTGACGAGACAGAACCCCATGGCGGTGTCGATCTCGGCATGATGTCCCGGCGGACGAATGGCACAGAACGCGTTGTTCGCCTCCCCCAGAACGACGGCCTCAAGCGCAGAAAGCGCGCCGCCGAGGCCGGTGGCCGCCACATCGAGCGATCCTGAGGAGACGAACGTGTCCGAATCGAGTTGCCCGATGCCCTCGGCGGGGCGGGCAGTGCGCAGGCGTTCGAGGTAGTTCGGGCCGTGCACGAGATCGGCAAGCGCCAGATCGACCGACACGGCATCCATCCGCTTGAGGCTGCCGAACCGTTCGTCGGCAAGCGCCTCCTCGACGACGCGGATGCGATCCGACCTTTCGGGATGCCCGTCCGGGGTTTGGTGGCGCTCATAATTCGACTGGCTTACCAGCAGCGTGGTCAAATTCGACCCCTCAAGCCTTCTTTACGCCTTTCTTGACGGCTCGCTCCGGCCTTGTCAAACAGCGGCAAACGCCGGAGCGATCACGAAACATGGCCAACCATCCGCAAACGGTAGAGGACGCTGCCGCATTGCTGCGGGCCGGCGGCATTTGCGCGTTTCCGACGGAGACCGTTTATGGGCTCGGCGCCAAAGCGCGCGACAGCAACGCCGTGCTCGCAATTTACGAGACCAAGCAGCGGCCGCGGTTCAATCCACTGATCGTTCACTGCGCCGATCTGGGCATGGCGCGCCGCTTCGCGCAATTTACGCCATTGGCGGAGCGGTTCGCACAGGTCTGGCCGGCGTCTCTCACATTGGTATTGCCGCTGGCCGAGGGCGCAGGGCTCTCCGATCTTGTGACGGCGGGTCTCGATACTGTGGGCATCCGCATTCCGGCGCACCCGCTGGCGCGAGATCTGATCGCTGAAGTCGGCGAACCGCTGGCCGCGCCTTCGGCAAATCCGTCCGGGCGTTTGTCACCGACATCGGCGGCACAGGTAAAAAGCCTCTTCGCCGATCAAGTGCCGGTGCTGGATGGCGGGCGCGCTGAAGCCGGGGTGGAATCGACCATCATTTCCTTGATCGGCGACCGACCGGTGCAATTGCGTGCCGGCGCAATGGCGCGCGATGCGCTGGAGCAGCAAATCGGCATGCCGATCCCGTTGGCTGAGGAAGGGGCGGCCATTGCGTCGCCAGGCATGCTCGCCAGCCATTACGCGCCGCGCGCACGATTGCGGCTCAACGCCGATGCGCCCGGTGAGGGCGAACGCTATATCGGCTTCGGCGCTGATCCGTCAGGATTGGCGGCCGCCAATTTGTCGCCCAGCGGCGACCTGCGCGAGGCGGCGTATAATCTGTTCTCGGTACTGCATATGCTCGACGACGCGGGCGATGCCCCGATTGCCGTCGCACCGATACCCGCAACGGGGCTCGGCGAGGCGATCAACGATCGGCTGAAACGTGCCGCGGCGCCGCGCTAGTCGCGGACCTTGTAGGGCTTCTGGTCGCGCCAGAACCGCATCAGGCTTTCGAGATCCGGATCGCCCCCTGGCGGCAGCACCACCTTGAGATTGACGTATAGATCCCCGTCATAAAGGCCCTTGCCTTTGACCCGCAGCGACTTTGACGTGTCGACGCCGGGCGGCAGGTTCAACTCCACTGAGCCCTCGAGCGTCGGGACGCGCACCTTGGTGCCGAGTACGGCCTCATAAAGCGTGATCGGAAGATCGGTGCGCAAATCATGCCCATCGCGCCGGAACGTCTTGTGCCGCTCGAATCGCACCGTGATCAGCGCATCGCCAGGCTCGCCAAAACCTGATGGATGACCCTGGCCCTTGAGGCGGATCTGCTGGCCGTCCTCGACCCGTTTCGGCAATTTCACCGACAGCGTCTTGCCTGTGGGCATGCGAACGGGAGCCGAGCCGCCCTGCTGCGCCTGCTCGAGGCTCACGGTGACGGTGGCCGAGATATCTTCGCCCTTCATGCCGCCGGGACCCTGGCGCGTCTGGCCGGCGAACGGATCCCATTGGGCGCCGCCGGCACCGCGCTGGGCGCCACCGCGCGGCTGGCCGCCGAAGCCGCTCATGAATTCCTTGAGAATGTCCTCGGCAGAAAATCCGCCGCCAGCGGACGAACGGGCGCCACGCTGCTGAAAGCCACCGGCACCGCTACCGCCGAAGCCTGCAAAGCGCGGATTGCCCTCGGCGTCGATCTCGCCGCGGTCATACTGCGCGCGCTTGGTCGTATCGCTCAGCAGGTCGTAAGCGGTCGTGGCCTCGGAGAACTTCGCCTGGGCCCCTGGATTGTCTGGATTCTGGTCTGGATGATACGCCTTGGCCATCCGGCGGTAAGCGGATTTGATGTCCTTGTCGCTTGCCGAACGGTCGACTCCCAGAACGGTATATGGATCGCGCATGGTCTCCAATCGATCGGTATGCGGGCATTGCAGCCCATCCATTTAGCTCTCTATATGGCGGTGCCCCTTTGCGATGTCCAGTGAAGGGCAGAACGCCAGATTGGCAAAAGACGAGGTTTGATCGATGTCGGAAGCGCTCACCGCCAGACTGTTTGATGATGCGGACCTGGAGCCCCTCGACCCATTCGCGGTCTTCGAGGAGTGGTTCGCCATCGCGCAGCAGAACGAAGTCAACGATGCCAATGCCATGGCGCTCGCGAGCGTCGATGAGAACGGCCTGCCGGACGTGCGCATGGTGCTGCTGAATGAGCGGGACGAGCGCGGCTACTGTTTCTTCACCAATTTCGAGAGCGCCAAAGGCCAGCAATTGCTGGCCAACTCTCAAGCGGCGCTATGCTTTCACTGGAAATCCATGCGCCGCCAAATCCGGATTCGGGGCGCAGTCGAGCAGGTGAGCACTGAAGAGGCGGACAAGTATTTTGCCTCGCGCTCCAAGGGCTCGCGCATTGCCTCTTCGGTTTCGGATCAATCACGCCCCCTCGAAAGCCGTGCAGCGCTTGCGGCGCGTGTGGCACGCAAGACCGCCGAAATCGGTGAGAGTGAGATCGACCGCCCGGCGCATTGGTCCGGGTTTCGCGTCCTGCCAACCGTAATGGAATTCTGGAAGGATGGTGAATTCCGGCTTCATGATCGGGTGCAGTTCACGCGCGAGAGTCAAACAGCGCAATGGTCGCGCCAGCGCCTGTTCCCGTGACATAGGGCACCCGCACGGCTACCAGCCCGCACGAACGCACGCTAGAGTGTCGCTCGCGGCTGGGGGCGGGTGAATGAGGGCGGATCAGATCGAGTTCAAGGGATCGCGCAGGGGCCTCGCGGCGATTCTGTTGCGTGGCTATGCGTTGATGGTCGTGACCCTTGGATTTTATCGCTTCTGGCTGGTTACCCAGAAGCGTCGCTACTACTGGGCGCATACCCATATCGACGGCGACGCGCTGGAATATACCGGCAACGCGGTGCAGCTTCTGGTCGGCTTTCTGTTGGCGGTAGCGATCTTCGTGCCGCTCTGGGGACTTTTCTTTTATCTCTCTACCCAGGGGTCCGAGGCAACGCTCCTCGGATATGCCGGGGCCGGCGTGGTGCTGTGGTTCCTGACAGGCTACGCGATCTTTCGCGCCCGCGACTTCAGGCTGTCGCGCACTTTGTGGCGCGGGATCCGGTTCGATCTCGAGGGCAATGCCTGGGGCTATGCCTTCCGCAGATTTTTCTGGTCGATTCTTCTCGTCGTGACGCTGGGGCTGATCTATCCGCTGATGGCTGCTGATCTGTGGCGCTATCGGTACAACAACACATGGTGGGGCGATCAGCGTTTCCTGATGCGGGGCAGGGCGCGCAACCTCGCAGGGCCATATTTCGCCTGCTATGCGATCGTTGCAGTTTTCGTCCTCGGCATGATCGGTGTGCTTGAAGGGGTCTTGTCCAACAGAGCGCAGATGAGCGATGAGGCCCTGGGAGAGCTGGTCTTTGCCGGCGGCGGTTGCCTGCTGTTCCTTTGGCTGGTGGTCGGCATCTACAGAGCCATCGAAATATCGCGCATGGCCTCGAGCATCAGCATAGGCAATATCCGCCTGCGTCTGAAGCTGCACTGGGGCGATCTGCTGATCCTGCAGATCCAGTTCGCCGTGGCGCTTGCACTTGCCTACGCTGTGCTCGCGTTTGGCGGCTACGTGGTCCTGGGGACCGTGGCGCCCGCGGCTTTTGCCGATGGCTTCGATCCGGCGCGATTGGCGGTGGCGTTGCAGAATTCCTACCTGGTCCTGCTGGCAATCGTTTTCGGCTATTTGCTCGTGCTGGCCACCTTCACGCTGTGTGTCGACCTCTTCCTTGCAATGGGATTCTGGATGCTGATTGCAAGCAGTCTGCGGGTCGGCGGGGCTGCCCATATGTCGTCGGTCAAGGCGCGGCCCGAGGATGGCGCACTCGCCGGAGAAGGCCTGGCGGATGCGCTCAATGTGGGCGCTTACTGATGCGCGCCGGGGCACGATACCACGATGGCCGCACCGCTGCGGTTCATGATGTGGACGTGTTCATCTCGCCTGGGGCGGTAACGATCCTTGAGCGCGAGACGTCGGATGTCATCTCCGTTTGGGACAAGGCCAAGGTCTATCCGGTTTATTCGAGTGAAGGGCATCTGCGCATCGGAACGGAGGAAATGTCATCAGGTGCGCGGCTGATCTTCACAGGGCGCCATGTCGATGCGGTGCGGGCGGCCCTTCCTGCGCTGGCGCGACACCGCATGATGCGCAAGCGCCAGCAGATGCGGATTGCCGGCTTCGGCACACTTGCATTGGTATCGGTGGTCGCCGGATATATTTTCGGTATTCCGTTACTCGCCGAGCGGCTGGTGGCCGCAATGCCGCCGGAATGGGAAGAGCAGGTTGGCGAGACGGTCGCTGACCAGATAGAGGTCAGCTTTGCGGGAAGCGAAGGCGGCGTCTTCGAGCGATGCGATCCAGACCCGGACAGCCTCGCCAACAGGGCAATCAGGCGCTTCACAGACGAGGTCATGAGCCAAGGCAGCACGCCCTTCAGGGTCGATGTGGCAGTGATGCGCAGCGATATCCCCAACGCAATCGCGCTGCCCGGCGGGCAGGTCTATTATTTCTCGGCGCTGCTGGAAGAAACCCGAACCGCCGACGAGTTTGCGGGTGTGCTGGCGCATGAACTCGGGCATGTCGAGCACCGGCACGGTATGGAGCAATTGATTTCAACAGCCGGCACAGGTGCCCTGATCGGCTTTATCCTCGGTGATCTGACCGGTGCGTCGGTGGCCGCCGGCATAGGCTCGGCGATGATCGACACACGCTTTTCCCGGGAGGCCGAACGCGAGGCGGACCGTTTCTCCGCAGCGGCTGCGGGCCGCCTCGGATATAATCCGGCGGCCTTCGCGGATCTGCTCGATCGCGTCTCGCAAGAGGATGGGTATGGTAGCGCGTTTGCGTTGCTGAGTACCCACCCGCTGACGACCGAACGTCGCGAGACGTTGCAGGCGCTCGCCGAAGAGGAGAACGAGGCCACTGCGCCCTTCACGAAAAGCGAATGGCGGGCCATAAGGGCCATGTGCAGCACTGGCAGCGACGCGCCATGAATGACGTTGCGCAAACGGCGCCCTGAACACCAACCGGCAACATTATCCTTTGCGCATTCTGATTAGAACATCGCGATCGGCCATCTGGTCTCGACGCCTCGCAAGCCTGGCTCTGCCGCTGCTGATCATCCCGATCATCCTGCATCGCTCGGACCTGATCGAGACGACGACATTCCACACCACGGAAATCCTCGGTTTCCTCGTGGCGTTGAGTGCCTTGCTTTTGTCCCTGCTGGCGCTGGCGCGGCTATGGCACACGGGTGACCAGGGATGGGGACGTGCCGTGCCGGCCCTCTTGATCAGCCTGATATGTCTTGCGCCGTTCGCATGGGTTGCAACACAGGCCCTGGCAACGCCAGAGACGAATGATGTCGCGACAGCAAACCGCGCCTTCCTTCCGCTCGCGCCGCAGGCGTCGGCTGTTTCCAGAAACCCGCTGAGCGATGAACTACGCGAAGCGGCGTTTCCCAATGCGACACGGCGCGATTATCCGCTGAATGCGCAGCAGATCTATGACCTGCTGATTGCGCTGATCGACGAGCAGGGGTGGGACCTGATCATCGAACGGCGTCCCGGCACGGCTGATGGAACCGGGCAGATCAATGCGCGCGCAACGCACCTCCTCGGCTGGCAGGATCAGATCGTGCTGGCAATCCGTGGTCTGCCAGAGGGGGCACGCGTCGACATGCGTTCTGCGTCTGTCGATCGTGCTCAGGATCTCGGTGCCAACGGTCAGCGTATCGAGCAGTTTCTCGGAACTGTCGACACGGCAGTGACATCGCTTATCCGCGACAACCCGAACATCACGCAGCCCGTTATCGAGTCTGAGGACGATGCGCTGGCCCCAGAAGAAGCGACGCAGTGACGGGATGACGCGAGCCCCGACAGGCGCTAAGTGTGCCGGGCCCCGCACCGGCAGCTGAGGAGAAGGCCATGCAGCGCATCACGGTGACGCTCGACGACGAACTGATGGAGGAACTCGATCGGGTGATGGTGGCGAAGGGCTACCAGAACCGATCCGAGGCGCTGCGTGACCTGACGCGCGCCGGTATGAAGCAATCGGCCCTCGATGCCGGCGCAACGGGAGAGTGCGTGGGGGTGTTGAGCTATGTCTATGACCATGGTGCGCGTGAACTGGCCAAGCGCCTGACCAGCACCTTCCACGACCATCACGGACTGACGATCTCGAGCCTTCACGTGCATCTCGATCACCACAACTGCCTCGAGGTCAGTATCTTGAAAGGAGCGGTTCCAGCCGTGCAGCACGTTGCCGATCATGTCATTGCCGAGCGCGCCGTTCGGCACGGTCAGTTGGCGATCATCCCCGCACCCGACAAGAATTTGTCCGAGGCGGACGCGAAGACCGGCCATGACCATGATCGCTAGTAATGCCCCCGGACCTGCTCTGATACGCGCTGATGCGCTGATTGCGGCGCTCCCAAGCGGGTTCTGGCGCGTGCCCTATGATGCCCGCCGATACCCGGGTGCCGCGGCTATAGAGGATGTCTGCTCCGGCGCGAACTGTCAGCTCTTCGCTTACGCTGTCCTCAAGTACTTCGGTGTTGATGTCCCGCCCCTGCGGTCCAGCGAACTCTGGGATGACACATCCGTCACGATCCGCGTTGACCAACCGCGCCCGCTCGACCTGATGCTGTTCAACGAGACCGCAGAGGCATGGGGCGCGCATGTTGGCGTCTCGCTCGGCGATGAACGTACGCTGCACCTATCGAAAGCTGTCGGACGACCAGCCGTCTGGACGCTCGACCAGTTCAGCGCGCAACCGCGCTACAAATGCCTGGTCGGGATCAAGCGCGTTGTGGCGCCGATGGCAGTAAGTGCCTGATCTGTTGACGACTTAGCATCTGCGGAACACCTTCGGGCTGTCCCAGCGGGCCTTTCCGGTGGTGAGGTCCACGGAATAGATGAAGAACTCATCCGCGTTGAGCCAGACGGCGATGCTGCTTTCGCCCCATTTTGGAAGCCAGGTTGTTCTGCCGGAAAAAGCCATCAGCTCGAACTCGATCTCGACGTCCGCTGAGGAGCGATACAAAAGCCTGTCCGCTCCGTTGGGGATGAGTTCCACCGCCGAGGCGCAATCGACAAGCGGGGCGCCATTGATGAAGCCGTCACCCTCGGGGAACCCGAGCCACCATTTTCCAGCGAAGGGCGCTGCAACTCCATTGGGAATGCCCGTCGCGCCTTCCCTTGGAAAGTCGAACGCTCTCGGGGCTGGCATCAACATCAGGATCACAAGACATCCCAGCAGCGATGCCGCAATTATGTTTCTGACCGATTTTGCTTTTGCACGCATCTGTCACTGCCTCGCGATGGGTTGTGGCCGCGACGGGCCAAACTGTCTTCAGGGCCAGGCTGGCGGCAGCAACTGATCCCGGCAGAAATCGGGTTCGAAGATGCCGCGCGGCATTGGATCGCGATCCGCAGTAGGGTCGTCTGTCAGACTTCCGGCACCGTACCACAGGGTAAGTCCGATCTCCGGCACCATGACATAGGCGGGTGCTGGCTCCCCCTCGTTTGGTGGCTCGAACCAGAAGGTGAAGTCGTCATCGAGCGCGTAGAACCTGAGCGAGCGCAGGACATCGAGATCTTCCGCATCGTCGCTGTCTAGCGCGACAAGCTCTTGCGGTCCGTCGGATCGGGCGTCTGTGCGATTGGGATCGGTGACTGGAATAAGCGTCATGCCGCTGTAGCCGTTCGATACGGAGAAGGTGAACCAATAGGTGCGCTGGGGCGTGGTGAGATAAAGATAGAGGTCTGAAGCGATCGACGCGTAATTACGCGCCCGCTGAAAACCGATTTCATATCGGCTATCGTCCTCAACCAGTTCATAGACTGCTCGTTCGGCGGGGCAGCTATCGGCAGCGACTGCTTCGACGGCGAAGGCCAGCAACGCAGCGGTTGCCAATATTGGCGTTAAGCGATTGCGCAAGACTGCACCTCATTTTCGGGTAAGCATTAAGACCAGAGGGGCGCTGGCCAGGAGCAGCGCGGCTGTGCACACGATGGTCCATCGCACTCGTGCATGCCTCGGGCTCGATATACCCTCCTGAAACGCGGTGAGCGTATCGCCGATTCCTGGCAAAGGGCTGCCTGATCGTTTCACCGCAATGCTGCGGATGGCAAACAGCCACGAGAACGCAGAGATGATAAAACCAAAGAAAATCAGGCCTTGAGCCGTCAGCAGGGCGGCGAGTGCCATGGTCATGGTCGAACTATTGGCACAGCAGCGTATGCCCCTCGAAAGAGAAGCTGCACGCCGCTTCGTATTGTTCTGCCACCGCCCTATTGAGATCGGCAGGGACCGATTTGGCCTCGATCTCCACCAGGGCAACCAGACGCTTGTCAGCAGCGTAGAGACTGAACCAGAGGAATGGCCTGCCCGACGGGTATGTGCCGCCATAGACGAAGCCGTCGGCTGTAACGGAGTTCAGGTTAGTGTCGACATTTCTCAACAACAGAACGTCGCGTGCCTGATCGAACAGCAGTTGGTTTCCCATCTGCACGACAATGCGATGATCCTCATAGTCAATCGTGTCGGCTGCACGGGTAGATACGGCCACAGACATGGCCAGGTCCGATTGAGGCCGCGGCAAGCCACTGTCAGAAGGAAAATCCGGATTGTAGTACGCGAACTTTTCGTATCCGAGGTAGGTCAGTGTATCGGTACTCTGATCACCCATGGCCATGAATGGTTGGGTGAACATCTCATTAAATCCGCCCTTCTTGAAGTGGCGCCGATCAGCAGCGCCGCCGGCGCCAAGGCTGGACCAGCCATCGGGCCGATGAAAGAGGCTGAGCATTGGCCGCGCGGCGCCGCTCACGCCAGGCGCCGTATAGAGCGACAGATCAACATCGCCCATCAGTCCTGACTTCTCGGTTGGCAAGCCGCAAAAGGTCACGCCGAGGGGATTGTCAGGGCCGATCCTGAAACCGCTGAGCATCTGCCCCGCTTCGTTGGCCGCAAAATCTGTGAGAAAGGTCTCTGAGATTACTTCAGGCGAAGAATCGATATAGGCGCTGCGGTGATGCGCCAGGAGGCGCAGGCAGGCGTTTCGGATAGCCTCGCTGTTGTCATTAATCCACTGGCCAAGCGGAGATGGCGGCAGGTGCGAGCGGCTTAGATAGTAATCTTCACCAGTCTTGACGTCATAACTTTCATCGGGGCCCATGCTCGCGATGTAAGAGAGTATGCTGGCATCCACGTTCCAGTCGACCAGCTGCTCAACCATCAGAGCGATATCGTTCCGGCTAGCGCCAAGTACCGCGTCCATGCCGAAATCGGCAACGAGCGTGTCCAGATCCTCTGAGGCAAAATAGGGAGCATGAAAGCCCAGCGTGGCGCGCGGCTCCACCATGCGATCGCTATAGGGGCCGATGCCGTCCTGGCTTGAAAATCCGGAGCCGCCGAGGAATGCAAAAGCGCAGGCCGAATAACAACTTGAATAGGCTTCGACGACCGTCGCCACGGCCCGCTCGCGCAGCAATAGCGCCAGCTTTAACCCTTCGATGTAATTGCCGCCGGGGCTAGACAGGGTCAGCACTGCACAATTGCCCCCCTCTTTCGGCAGCCTGGCCACATCGCACTCGACGACTTCGTCGAACAGGCTCGCCAATGCCTCGGCGTCGCCTTCCATGACCGGGCCGGCATAGTGAATGTGCGGCACAAAGCGTTGGACCGAAAAGTGGTTGGAGACCAGCCACATGTCGGCCGCCCAAGCGGGGGCGGGCAGGAGGGCCAGGCCGATCAGGATCATCGCGTGCCGAACAAACTGGCGCATATCGTCTCCCTGTTTGGGGAGCGACGATAGCCAGGACGCAAGCTCTGCCCATACCCTGTTCAGGGGAGGGAAGCGTCTCGGCAACCTCGCTAGTGTCCTGAACTCGCAGGAGAAACGAGGTACAAAACATCTCTCATGGCAATGCGTCTTGTCTTGTCGACTGTCACGGCTCTCTTGAGCTTGAGCATAGTCTCTTTCGCCAATGAGACCGAGATTATCGGGCTGGGTGACGGCTCCACGATTGTCGTCGAGGACTATCTGCTGGAAGTCTCGGAGACCGGTCCCACGACCATAGTCATAATGACCCGGCCCAACTTCGATCCCGAGCCGTTTGGCGCCGTTCCCTCAGACGATTTTGCTCGTCTGGTCCAGCCATTGTGCTCCGGCCTGATCCAGTTCAGTCGCGAGACAGTTGAGGAGAACAAGGCTGAGGCGGTGCGCATCCGGTGGGATTTCGAGCCCAGCTATGACGCCGGAGCCGGAGACGGCGTTACCATCCGCCGATTTCACGAGATTCTTTTTGCGCTCGATGAAAACCTGATGTGCGTCCCGCAACCTCTGGGTGTCGGACTGGGCAACCTGCAGCCGGAGCTACCCAGTGGCCTTCCGGTCGCTCTGCGCTATATCGAGCCCGGCCCGCGTGCTCGGCAGTTGACGCTGACATATGAGATTGATGCCGACCTTGCCGCCATCCCGGACGAGACACTCGAGAACGCGGCGATCGAGCTTTGCATCCTGCATGCTGACCTGGTGCTTGCTGACCAGTTCCGGTACTACGCACAACGCGAGACGGCACTTGTCTCGCTTGCCTTTGCCCAGACCGATGGTCGCGGCCAGGAACTCGAGCGGCGCGTTCTGTTTGGCGTCAAGGACCATCGCTGTGAGACCGGGCTCAGCCCCGAATTGGCCAGGGCCATTCGGGGCGTCTCAGAGGCCGGACCGGCTGTTCAGACGATCGAGGCGCAGCAATGAGCGCCGAACTGGGATGGAAGGCCGTTCTTCCCGATCAGGAAAGGCTGCTTTGGCACGCTCGTCCGTCCGCGACGATCCGGATGGCCGATTTTGCGACGGCGCGGTTGCCGTTCGGCATCGTCTTCACCGTCTTTGCGCTATTCTGGATGAGCATGACCGCACAGATGGGTCGGATGGGGCCTGCGGGTGGCGGACTGGATTTGTTTCCGCTTTTCGGCGTCCCCTTTGTTCTGGTGGGGCTGTACATGGCGATTGGCATTCCGCTGTGGGATGCCTACGAGCGTAAAAATGCCTGGTACGCCCTCACAGACGAGGCGGCCTATATCGCCACCGAACTCTTCGGGCGGCGCAGTTTGAAGCGTTATCCCATCAGCGAGATGAATGCGTTGGAGCTTGAGGACGGGCAGCAGGGAACTGTGTGGTTCAACAAGCATGTTGAGGTTCACCTGAGATCACGAACGTACCGTAGGAGGGCTTCCGCCCGCCAGACCTACAGCACGACAACCAAGGTCGGTTTCAAATACATCGACCAGCCCCGGATCGTTTATCAGCTGCTCATCAAACAGATCAACAGACCGGATCGGGCCATGGCGTCCTGAACAGGTCGAGGTGATGGTGACGCGTATCAATCAAGAAGAAACCGAAACTGAAGTCAGTCGCCGGCGGCGGCAGAAGCACATGTTCGAGATGACCGCTGAACGGATCGTGCGGTAGACACTGCACTCCAGGATCTTTAGTCCAGCCGGGCAGACGGTCGGTTTACACGGAAGAACCCGTCAAGAACGGTTGACCGTGATCTGGCTGGGGCGCGTGGGACGACGACGAGCCCGATGAGAGTGCGCTTGCGGCCGTAGATGGGGCCCAGAATGAGTGCCATTACGGGCCAGGGTATCCATCCATGCAAGGGGCCGTACGAGTTCTCGTACAGCCCAGTTTGGTCATCGCCGAAAAAATTCAGGAGGCGGCGTCCTTATTGACTCCGCCCTTCATTGCAATCGCTGTCATGCGGCGGTCGCCGTCATAAGTCTGATCGAGGCATTTTTTCAAAACCGCCGCGTCACCGTCCAAACCGAGACGGTTGGCAAAGGCGGCCAGCGTCCCGTAGCCTGCAAGTGCGTAATGTACCATGCGCTGATACTGCGGGATGATGGCTGCGTCGCGCACGTCAGCGTCCGTGATCTCGTCGGACAAGCCATGCGCTCGCGCCTCCTTCACGAGCCCTTCCATACCCTTGCAATGCTCTGCGTTCGGCTTGATGCCGTGGTCGTTGCAAAGCTTTTCTATTTCGGCGATGCCATCGGAAATACCGTTGCCGCCGTCGATCAGTGCCTCTGACAATTCCTCGTCTTGGGCGGCGCGACCGAGTTCTGTGACGACGGGCAGAGACTGGGTATTGGCGCTCCAGATGTCCTGCAGCTGGTCGAGATAAATGTCTTTGAGCGAGTTCATCGCCATGCCGGTCTCCTTTATAATTGTCAGGTCTCCAACGATTGGTCCTGTGGAGAGTTCCTCTGGTTGATACGGCTGGCTGTCCTTGCCGCTACGGCAGCTATGCGGCGCTGATCCGAAGGAGCTAAACGGCCGGCATAGGTGCGCTTCGCCGACGGTCGGCATCCGACCCCGTTGCGGCCATCAACCTCGGCGTCGGAGTTGCCGAATAACAGACAGCTTAAGCGACTGGAGCGCTCGTTGCATTCGTCGACCGGGCCCCTAGGTTTCCGACTCAAGCGCTTCGGCGCAGCGGTTCAAAAGCGTACCGAGCAGTCTCGCTTCGTCAGGCGTCAGGCCCGACAGCATTTGTCGCTCTACAGTTTCAGACGCAACAATGCCGGCTTCTGCTGCCGCTCGACCCCTTTCCGTCAATTCCGTCATAATGATCCGACCATGGTCGGGATGGGGCGTGCGCGTAATCAAGCCATCGCGTTCAAGTGTGACGAGCATGCCCTGCATCGATTGCGGTGTCACAAACGCGGCTCGGGCCAGGGAGGCATTGGAAATGCGAGGATTGTGGCTGATCGCAAGCAAAACGGCATTCTGAGCCGCCGAAACGCCCGTGCCCTCAAGCTCCGCTTCCAACCGTTGCCGTAGACGATGTTGAGCGATTTTGAGACTGTAGCCGATCCAGGCCTGTCCATTTTCCACAGACATCTTGCTCATTGACATATCAGGAACCTGATGTAGATGTAAGGATCCTGATACTAAACTGGAGCATCCTTGATGACAATGCCAATCGGACCATCCTTTATCGCGTTGCAGGTTCGTGACCTCGCCGCATCGACAGCGTTTTATGCGGACGTGTTCGGCTTTGCCGCAGGCGATCGCAATCCTCCCGGAGCGGTTGTCTTCACGACCTCGCCGATCGCATTAGCAATACGTGAACCCATTCGTCCGCTTCCCGAAACCGGCTCGCTTGGCACCGGTGCCGTGATCTGGATTGCCTGTCACGACGCCGATGCCCTGCATGACCTGATCATTCAGCGTGGGGGGAAAGTCCTGGCACCTGTAAATGACGGCCCGTTCGGTCGGTTCTTCGTTGCGGCCGATCTGGATGGCTACGCTATCACCTTCCATACCCAGCAAAACTAATCATGCGCAGGTACCAGGCGTTTAGCCTAGTGTTCTCACAACGAATGTCCGCTATTGCCGAATCTTGGTGGTAAGCGAACATTCCGGATTCCACCCCGTTCCGCATCTGTGAACGGAGAGCCAGCCTCGCGGAGCGGTACGTCCGGTATTATTCAACCACAGGCAAAGCAGCCACTCAGGTGAGAAACTGAGGCTCGCTCGTCCCGCCGGATGTCTTCAGTTCCATACGATAGCCAATGCCCGTTTCGTTCTGGATAAGGGAAGGCAAGCCGGGCTCCCGATCGATTTTTGCCCTGAGCTGTCCGACCAGAACCCGCAAATACTGCACATCCTCGGCATGAGCCGGGCCCCAGATCCGGGTCAGTACCTGCCGGTGGGTCAGGACCCGTCCCACATCGCGGGCCAGCAGAAGCAACAGATCGTATTCCTTTGGGGTCAGATGGATGCTTTGGCCGTTCAGTAAGACGCGATGGGCTGCATTATCAATGGTCAGCGAGCCGATCGACAGGACGTTCGGCAGTTTTGGCGCCTGTTCCGTATGACGCAGGGCTGAGCGGATGCGCGCCAGCAGTTCACCAATGCCGAAAGGCTTCTCCACATAGTCGTCAGCGCCGAGATCGAGCGCTTCGATCTTTTCGCTCTCGCGATCTCTGGCCGAGAGAACGATGATGGGAACGTTTGAAAAAGCCCGGGCCGCGGCAATGACATCCTTTCCGTCGCCATCCGGCAGGCCCAAGTCGAGCACAACAGCATCGGGGGCCTGCGTGGCAATTGCGCGCTTTGCGTCAGCGACGCTGCCCGCCTGGATCACCTCGTAATCCACCGCCGTCAGGGCAGGTTTGAGAAAGCGCTGGATTTGCGGCTCGTCGTCCACCACCAGGATACGAGGATGCTTCATTGTGCCTTGGCCTCGGCCAAAGGCAGGCGGATGACGAAGCGCGTGCCGCGCTTGCGCATGGCCGGGCTCTCCGCCCTGATCGTCCCGCCCATGGCGGTCACGAAACCGCGCGCGATGGAAAGCCCAAGTCCGGTTCCGGCGGGTCGACCATCCCCCTTGGCCCGGCGGTGAAATTTCTCAAAGATCATTTCAAGGTCTTCTGCCGGAATACCGTTGCCCTGGTCCGTCACATTGATCACCGCTTCAGCCCCGTCGCGGCGTAAATAGACACTCAGGGGTTTGTCGGTGCCAGCGTATTTGCGGGCATTGTCAAAAATATTGAAAAGCACCTGCTCCAACAGGCCCGGATCGGCCAGAGCAGGCGGCATGGCGTCCTGGGTGCTGGTTTCGATCTCAAGGCGGGGATCCGACCTGGCCATGCGATCAACGGCCCCCGAAATAAGCGCTGCGAGATCTACGGGCTCACGCCGGGGTTTAATAAGGCCCGATTCGATACGGGTCATATCGAAGAGATTGCCGACAAAGCGTGTCAGCCGAGCCGTCTCCTCCTCCACAGAAGCCAGCAGGTCCGCGCGCGTATCGGCATCCATGCGGTCACCAAGCTGGCGCAGCGAGGTTATAGCGCCGGTGATCGAGGCCAGGGGCGTGCGAAGATCGTGCGATAGCGAAGACAGCAGCGCCGCCTGTAGCTTTTCTCCTTCCTGTGCCACTGCGGCCTTGGCGTTTTCCCGAACAAGGCGGGCGCGATCTATAGCGATGGCGGCCTGTTCCAAAATGGCTGAAACCTGGCGCTCTGCGTCGGGTGACAAGGGTCCGTGCGTCGCACCGAGCTTCATTCCAGCCACGCCCGCCATGCGTTGGCCGGATTGAATAGGCATGAAGAGATAGGACACGGTCGGCAGCGTTCCGGTCCTGTATCCTGCCGGTTCTCGTTTGTCGTGAGCCCAACGAGCGGCCGACATGGCGGCCTCGTCAAGGGCTTGATCAGGCGGCCAGGCGACCCGCATTTCCAACGTTCCACCGTCCTCCGAAGTCAATGCGACCGCAGGCAGACCTAGCATGGTATTGAGTTGTGCAGTGGTCGCGGTCAGTGCGCCATCGACACCATAGGCTGCCGAAAGCCTGCGGGAGAAATCATAGAGCGACTGGGTCGAGCGCACTGCCTGTCGCGCCCGTTCGATTTGCTCGCGAAGCCGGGACGCAAGCGTGCCCGTGGCCACGGCCACCGTCACGAAGATCACCAAGGCTAGGACCTCGTGCGGCCTGGCGACGGTAAAGGTGCGCACCGGCTCGATGAAAAAGAAGTTGTAGGCCAAGAACGACAGGCCTGCGGTCAAGAGGGCCGCGAAGCGCCCCGCAAGAATGGCAGAGACCAGCACCGCCAGGAGATAGAGGATCGACAGGTTTTGCAGCACAAGAACCCGTGAGAGGCCCAGGCCGAGCAGGGTAATGCCTCCCGCCGTCGCCAGTGGCAGGCCAAGATTGACCATCCACTCGGGAGCGCTGCGCTTACGAAACCCTCTTGTCTTGCGCTGAACGCCTGCAGTGTCTGACACCAGATAGACGCCGATCCCATCGAGGGTCCCCGCCAGAACATCCGGCAACGACCGCCTGAACATGTTGACAAGTGGAGCACGTCTTGGGCGACCGATGATAACCTGGGTGATATTCTCCCGCCGGGTGATGCGGCCGATCTCGGCCACGAAATCGTCGGCAACGACGCGGCGGACTTCGCCGCCTAACTGCTCGGCCAGTAGCAGCGTCGCTTCCAGTCGCGCCGCCCGATCCGCATCCATTATGGGGTCGGCGCTGCGCGCCAGCGCCACAACGATCCAGCGGGCGTTGAGACCCAGCGCCATGCGGCTGGCGGAGCGCACCACCCGTTCTGACAAGGCATCCGGCCCCACACAGACCAGCAACCTCTCGCCCGTGACCCAGGGCCCCTCGAGGGCCTGCTGCCGCCAGATATCAGCCATCTGGTCATCAACCTGGTTGGCGGTGCGCCGCAGGGCCAGTTCGCGCAATGCTGTCAGGTTTTCCAGTCGGAAGAACTGATCGGCGGCACGCATTGCGTTTTCGGGCAGGTAGACCTTGCCTTCCTTGAGACGCTGGATCAGTTCGGCGGGTGGCAGGTCGACCAGGACGATATCGTCTGCCCGCTGCAGTACGACATCGGGCACGGTTTCGCGCACCGGAACCCCGGTAATGCGTGCCACCAGATCTGCCTGGCTTTCCAGATGCTGGACGTTGAGAGCCGTCCAAACATCAATGCCGGCATCGATGAGTTCGGCCACGTCCTGATAGCGCTTGGGGTGCCGGGCGTCGACATCGTTGGAATGGGCGAGCTCGTCGACAATGACAATGGCTGGCCTGCGGGTAAGGGCAGCGTTCAGGTCGAAGTCGTCATAAACCTTGCCTGAGTGCTTGGCCTTGCGCCGGGGCAGCACCTCCAGCCCGTCCAACAACCGTGCTGTCTCGCCACGCCCATGGGTCTCGGCCAGGCCCACCACGATGTCGGCGCCAGTGGCTTTGCGCTGCTGGGCGCGGGAAAGCATCGCAAAGGTCTTGCCCACGCCCGGCGCCGCGCCGAGAAAAATGGTCAGCTTGCCGCGACCCTCGCCGGCGGCAAGCTTGAGCAGGGCCCCGGGATCGGGGCGCGCCGTGTCCCGAGTATCGCTCATTCAGTTACTGTCGGCCTCTAGATCGTCAAGCGCTAGGTTGAGTTCTAACACGTTGACCCTTGGCTCGCCGAAGATTCCGAACAGGGGTTGTTGGGCGTGCCTCGCAACCAGGCCGGCCAGTTGACCCGCCTCGAGGCCACGAGCCTGTGCAACGCGCCCAACCTGCACCTGCGCAAAGGCGGGCGAAATGTGGGGGTCGAGGCCAGAACCAGACGCCGTGGCCGCATCAGCCGGAACTGCTTCGCCATCTGATAACGCGGAAACGCGGGCCGCAATGACCTCGGCAAGCGTGGCCGATGTCGCGCCCAGATTGGTTCCGCCGGAACCGGCCGCATCGTAGCCGACGGCCGAGGGACGGGGGTGGAAGTAACCGTCGCCGACAAAAGACTGCCCAATGAGCTCAGAGCCGACAATGGCGCCGTCGCGACTGACGAGGCTGCCATTGGCCTGGACGGGAAAGGCAGCTTGGGCGACCCCGGTAATCGCGAGCGGATAGATCAGGCCCGTGACAAGGCTGAAAAGGATGAGCAGCACGAGGGCTGGACGGATTTGGGCGATCAGCATTTCTGGTCTCCTAAACGAGGTTGAGAGCGCTGATGGCAAGGTCGACGAGCTTGATGCCCAGAAACGGCGCAACAAGACCGCCCAGGCCATAGACCAGAAGGTTGCGGCGCAGCAGAGCAGCAGCGCCAATGGGGCGATAAGCCACGCCCTTGAGCGCCAGCGGGATGAGCACCACAATGATCAGCGCATTGAAGATCACGGCCGAGAGAATGGCCGATTGGGGCGAGGCCAGGCCCATGATATTGAGCGCACCCAATTCGGGATAGGTGGCGAGGAACAGGGCCGGGATAATGGCAAAGTACTTCGCCACGTCATTGGCGATGGAGAAGGTGGTCAGCGAACCACGCGTCATCAGGATCTGCTTGCCGATCTCGACGATCTCGATGAGCTTGGTGGGGCTGGAATCGAGGTCGACCATATTGCCCGCCTCGCGCGCCGCCTGGGTGCCTGACTGCATGGCGACACCGACATCTGCCTGGGCGAGAGCCGGAGCGTCATTGGTGCCATCGCCGCACATGGCGATCAGCCGCCCCCCTTGCTGTTCACGCCGGATATAGTCGAGCTTCTGCTCCGGCGTGGCTTCGGCCAGGAAATCGTCGACGCCGGCTTCCGAGGCGATGGCGGCGGCGGTGACGGGATTGTCGCCCGTGACCATGACCGTCTTTATGCCCATGGCCCTGAGGGCCGCAAAGCGCTCCTTGATCCCGGGCTTGACCACGTCCTTGAGATGAATGACGCCCAGCAGGTCATGACCATCGGCCACGGCCAGAGGTGTGCCGCCGGTGCGCGCGACCCGGTCGACGGCGGCGTTGAACTCGGCTGGCGCGCTCGTCCTGTCGAGCGTGACGAAATTGAGTATGGCGTCCACCGCGCCCTTGCGGATTTGCCGGCCGTCGATGTCGATGCCCGAAATGCGCGTCTGCGCCGAAAAGGCGATCGTCTCGCCGCCAGCCGCCTCCGGTTCCGAGAGGCCGAAATCGGACTTGGCCAGGGCAACGATGGAGCGCCCTTCCGCGGTCTCGTCGGCAAGGCTGGCCATCAACACGGCCTTGGCGAGCTCGGATTCGTCGACCCCATTTACCGGAAGGAATTCGCTGGCCATGCGGTTGCCGAAGGTGATCGTGCCGGTCTTGTCGAGCAATAGCGTATCGACGTCACCGGCCGCTTCCACCGCGCGACCGGAGGTTGCCACCACGTTGAAGCGGATGAGCCGGTCCATGCCGGCAATGCCGATGGCTGAAAGCAGCCCGCCAATCGTCGTGGGGATCAGCGTAACCAGCAAGGCCGCCAGCACTGCCAGCGAGAGGTCCGTACCCGAATAGAGGGCCAGGCCATACAGCGTCACCACGGCGATCAGGAAGACCAGCGTCAGCCCCGACAGGAGGATCGAAAGCGCGATCTCGTTGGGGGTCTTCTGTCGCTTGGCGCCCTCGATCAGCCCGATCATGCGATCGACGAAGCTTTCGCCCGGCCTGGTGGAAATTCGAATCCTGAGCCAGTCGGAGATGACCTGCGTGCCCCCGGTCACGGCCGAACGATCGCCGCCGCTTTCGCGGATGACCGGTGCGGACTCCCCGGTCACGGCACTTTCATTCACCGAGGCCACGCCGCTGATCACTTCGCCGTCCCCGGGAATGATGTCGCCAGCCTCGACAAGCACGATGTCACCGATCTTGAGGGCTGTCGCCGGGATGACCTCGGAGGAGAGGTCGGTTTCATCGGAGGGGAACAGCAGCTTCTTGGCGAAGAGATCCGCCTTTCCGTGCTTGAGGCTGTCCGCCTGCGCCTTGCCCCGCCCCTCGGCAACCGCCTCGGCGAAATTGGCGAACAGTACGGTGAACCATAGCCAGGCCGCGATCTGCCCCGAGAAGGCCGGAGCGCCGACGCCGGTCGCCATCTCCTGAACCCAGAGCAGCGAGACCACCAGGGCCACCAACTCGGTTACGAAGATCACTGGGTTGCGGACAAGTTGACGTGGATCGAGCTTGATCAGCGCGTCGCGCAGCGCCGGCAGCATGATCGCCGGGTCGAGGACCGATGGCGTAACAGCTTTCGTTGACATGATTGTCTCCTAAAAGGTCTGACCGGCGAGCATCAGCACGTGCTCGAGGATCGGGCCGAGGGCGAGCGCCGGGAAGAATTGCAGGCCGCCGAGGATGAGGATGATGCCGACAAGCAGGCCGACAAACAGCGGACCGTCAGTGGGGAAAGTCCCCGATGAGGGCGGCACCTTGGCCTTGCGGGCGAGTGAGCCGGCAATGGCCAGCACCGGCACGATATAGGCGAAGCGCCCGGCCAGCATGGCGAGGCCAAGCGTGGTATTGTACCAAGGCGAATTGGCCGAGAGGCCCGCAAAAGCGGAGCCGTTATTGCCGGCAGCCGATGAATAGGCATAGAGGATTTCCGTCAGCCCGTGCGGACCGGCATTGGTCGGACCAGCAAGGCCAGCTGGAATGACTGCGGCAACGGCCGAAAAACCGAGAATGGCGAGCGGCAGGATGAGGACGGCCAGCATGGCCAGCTTCATCTCGCGCGCCTCGATCTTCTTGCCGAGAAATTCCGGCGTGCGCCCGACCATCAGCCCGGCAACAAAGACGGTAAGGATGGCAAAGACCACCAAGCCGTAAAGCCCGGAGCCGACGCCGCCAGGCAAGACTTCGCCTAACTGGATCAGGAACAGCGGCACCAGCCCGCCCAAGGGGGTCAGCGAGGAATGCATGGCGTTCACACCGCCATTGGAGAGGCCTGTAGTCACGGCTGCATAAAGTGCCGTCATGGCTTGGCCGAAGCGGACTTCCTTGCCTTCCATATTGCCGAGAGCCGGATCGAGGCCGGCGGCGACGTGGATCGGATTGCCCGCCGTTTCGGCCCAATAGATCGCGCCGATGCCGATGACGAGCAGTATCGTCATGGCCGAGAGCAAGGCCCAGGCCTGTCGACGCCTACCGGCGATCTGGCCGAAGGTGTAAACCACAGTCGCCGAGATCGAGAGCATCGAGAAGATGGCGAGATAGTTCGAGAAGGCGCTGGGGTTCTCGAAGGGGTGGGCGGCATTGACGTTCATGAAGCCGCCGCCATTGGTGCCGAGTTGCTTGATCGCTTCCTGGCTGGCCATGGGGCCCATGGCAATGGTCTGGTTGGCGCCTTCCAGCGTCGTGGCCGAAACCGAACCGGTCAGCGTCTGCGGCAGGCCCAGTGCCGCGAAGGCCAACGCCACCACAATCGCCAGAGGCAACAACACATAGAGCGTGGCCCGGGTCAGATCGATCCAGAAATTGCCGATGCGGTCGACGCCCGATCGGGCGAAGGCGCGCGATACGGCGACCGCTATGGCAATACCGCTCGCCGCCGAAACGAAATTCTGTACCGTTAGCCCGAGCATCTGGCTGAGGTGGCTCATCGTCGTTTCGCCGCCATAGGACTGCCAGTTGGTGTTGGTCACAAACTGACAGCGGTGTTGAACGCCAGATCCGGCGCCAGACCCTCAAAACCTTGCGGGTTGAGCGGCAAGAGACCCTGTAGCCGGAGGATCGCAAAAAGCAGCACCACCCCGAAGAAGCTGAACAGCAGAACGCCGACGGCATAGCCTAGCCAGGTCTGTTCCCCTTCGGGATCGAGCCCTGCCAAACGGTAAAAGCCGCGTTCGATCGGTCCGAACATGGGTGAGAACAGCGTACGTTCGCCGCCGAATACACGGGCCATGTAGAGCCCGAGCGGCTTGATGGTCGCGACGACGAGGGCGAGCACCAGGCCAATTTGCAGCCAGCCTTGCCAGGTCATGATTGGTCTCCTTGGGGAGAAGCGGGGTCAGAAACGTTCAGGCGCGATGAGTGTCGTCAGCAGATAGCCGGCAATGCCCAGGGCGATGAGAAAAGCGATGATCAGCATCGCGGCCTCACAAGCGCGCCAAGCCGCGTGCATAGGCGACGAGCCCAGAGAACGCAGCTGCGGTGATGGCGAGATAGATCAGATCGAGCATGATTGCCTCCATGGGTGGAAGACATCCAATGCTGCCGTTCGGCGTAAAAATTCCATCCGGAAAGTTTGGCCGTGCCGTAAGAAAGGCATAAAGTCGGGTCTCAGACGGCTGCCATTTGCGCCGGGAGAACAACAAGAAGGTCGAACTTGAGATCGTCCCTCCAGCAGCCAGCCAGGCTGGTGCCTCTTGCGTTTGTCGCGGCGATAACGGTTGGAACAGTGCTTTTGCTGCTACCGATCGCGCGGACAGGTCCCGGCGGCACCGACTTGATCACCGCCCTCTTCACGGCGACCTCTGCCGTCTGCGTTACCGGACTCATAATCGTCGATACGTCCAGCTATTGGACACCGTTTGGCCAAGCGGTCATTCTGGCGCTCATTCAAGTGGGTGGCTTCGGGATCATGACCGGTAGCACCTTGCTTGGCGTGTTGATCAGCAGGCGACTGGGGCTGCGAACCCGAATAATTGCTCAGGCCGAGACACGAACCCTGGATCTCGGCGACGTGACTGCTGTCCTGCGGATCATTCTTATCGCGACCTTGCTGGTCGAACTTGCGGTGTGGGGCGCACTGGCAGCGCGGCTTCACTGGGGGTATGCCGAAGCATGGCCCATCGCCATCTGGCACGGGTTGTTCCACTCCATCTCCGCCTTCAACAATGCCGGATTCTCGACATACGCGGACAGCTTGATGCGATTTTCGGACGACTGGCTCGTTCTCGGTTCGATTATGGTGGCGGTAATAATCGGCGGCATTGGCTTTCCTGTGCTTGTCGACCTACGGCGCACGTTCCGGCGCCCGGGGAGATGGAGCCTGCATACCAAGATCACGCTGCTCGGCACCGCGGCCCTTATCGGCGTGGGCACGATAACAGTCCTTGGCTACGAGTCTGCTGCCGGCGGCCTCTTTGATCCGTTGACGATATCCGAGCGCCTGCTCGACGCGCTGTTCCATTCGGTCATGACCCGCACTGCCGGCTTCAACTCAATCGATATCGGCGCGCTGCAAACCGAGACGCTGATGCTCACGAACATCCTGATGTTCATAGGCGGCGGAAGCGCCGGGACGGCAGGCGGCATCAAGGTTTCGACCGCCCTGGTGCTGATCCTTGCGGTATGGGCGCAGATACGGGGCGAGGCCGACACCACCGCGTTCGGCCGCAGGGTGTCCGCCGATATTCTACGCCAGGCCCTGACCCTGATCGTGCTTGCCATGATCGCAATTTCGCTGGGCACTCTGCACCTGCTGTCGGTCACGACCTTTTCCCTCGAGCAGGTGCTGTTCGAGACGATATCCGCCTTTGCCACGGTTGGGCTGTCGACAGGCATCACCGCCGACCTTCCGCCATCTGCGGAATTGACCCTTGTCACCTTGATGTTCCTCGGTCGTGTCGGCACCATAACCGTAGCGACCGGCCTGGCACTAAAGCGGTCACAGCGGCCTTACAGATTTCCCGAGGAGCGCCCAATCGTTGGCTAGACATTCGATCGCAGGCGGCTCCGGCAGCATCCTCGTCATCGGCCTCGGCCGGTTCGGCGGCGCCGTCGCCGACTCCCTGATCCGGCTGGGCCACGAAGTTCTGGCCATCGACGAGGACCCCGCTATCGTGCAGTCGTGGGCCGGACGCCTGACTCATGTGGTGCAGGCGGATACCACCAGTACAGACACACTGAAACGCTTGGGCGCTGCCGATTTCGAAAAGGCTGTGGTCGGGATCGGCACCGATATCGAGGCCAGCCTGATGACCGTGCTGGCGCTGAGTGAACTGCGGGTGCCTGACATCTGGGCCAAAGCTTTAAGCGAGAAGCATGGTCGCCTGCTCGAACGCACCGGCGCGCACCACGTAATCCATCCCGAAGCCACAATGGGAGAGCGGGTGGCGCATCTGGTGACCGGCCAGATGATCGATTTCATCGAGTTCGACGACGGCTTCGCCATCGTAAAAACACGTGCTCCCAAGGAGAGCCTCAACCGGACCCTGGCTGAATCTGCCCTGCGCAGCAAATACGGCGTCACTGTCGTGGGCGTGAAGCGGCCAAAGGCCGATTTTACCTATGCGCGGCCGGAAACGGTTATCCGACCCGGCGACCTGCTGATTGTCTCCGGCGCCACCCATCTGGTCGAGCGCTTCGCCGCACTGGAGTGACCGGTCTGAGATTCAGCCGCCTACGGCCGAGTGTCAGCTTTCAGGCATTCCGGAATTCCTATCGAATGTCCCAATTGGGGCGCGTCGCTGCCCGGCAGGTTCCGACCCCGTTTCAGCCATTCAAGTTCGCGGCGAGCACTCCCGAAAGCTGCCGCAAGCCAAGCGAATATACAGTATGGAACTAGCCATTGGGTTTCGGAGCGGATGCCTTGTTTTGGTACGCCAAGCGCGCGTGGAGGTCTATGAAGTCGATGGCAGCCGAGACGCCGTCTTCTTCGCGGATCAGTCGTCCCATTTCCTCCGCTTTATCCCGCATTTTTGGATCGCCTACGGCTCTGAAGGCGGCTGCCAACACCTCGGCAGTCAAAGTCTTGCGGTCGATCGGTGGTGGCCCCGCGCCAATGCTCGCAATCCGTCGGCCCCAAAATGGCTGATCGCCGAAGAATGGGCAGATGATTGTTGGGACTCCAGCTCGAAGGGACGCACCAGTGGTGCCAGCACCGCCATGATGCAACGCTGCCTCTACATGCTTGAAAAGCTGTTCATGCGGCGCAGCTTCTATGACGTGAACATGGGTCGGTACCTCTGTGAGACTGAGAGCGCCGCCTCCTGTCGCAAGCAGACCGCGTTTCCCCGACAAGGCCAGACCCTCGATGAGGCTGCTTGCAAGCACCTGGGGGTCGATACCCGGCATGCTGCCAAACCCGACATAAATCGGCTTTTCTCCCGATGACAGAAATGCCTTGAGGTCTTCGGGCATCTGCCAGTTGGCATGCTCGTCCAGAAACCAGTAGCCCGACACCAAGACGCTCTCGTTCCAGTCGCTGGGTACCGGAACGAGCTGGCGGCTATAGCCATACACGGTCGCAACAGGGCCTGGAGGTTTGCCACGTTGTAGATCGAGGGAATGCTTGCGCCATTCGCGAAGCAATTTGCCGAACAAGACACCAGCGCCTTTTATCGCGAGCTGATGGCTGACCTTATTGAATGGGCCCAGCGATGACATGGGCAGCATGGGACTTGGAAAGGCCGAGGTTGGCGTGAAGCCCGGAAGTGGCGACGCCAAGATCGTCGGAATTTTCAGGCGCTCCCCGATGTGTGGACCCGCGATTGATTTCGGATGATAGATAAGTAGATCGGGAGCAAAAGCCTTTGCCGCAATCCATTCCGCATCAAGCAGCCGTCGCATAAGAGGGCGGACATGCCCTAAGAGCTTGAAGCCTGCACTAAACCCTTGTCCGCCTGCAACGGCGGCCTTGCCTTCAGGTGTATCGAGCAGGGCCAAAAATTCCCCGGGCAGAGGTGTAAATGAAACGCCCCGTTCGCTGACAAAAGCCTCGAATTGGGCAGGCGCAGCAAGCTGTACGGTGTGGCCCTGGTTCATGAGGCCAAGACTCAGCGCGACATATGGTTGAACGTCACCGCGTGTTCCGAGGGTATGAACCGATATCCGCATCTTGCTGTTGTGCCCAACCAAGCGCGCAAAAACTAGATATATCTGTTGACCAGTATTGCAGGATGACACCGCCATGCCGGTAGGCGACTGCTATCGACCCCATTGCGGCCGTTCAAGCAGGGCTGTTTCCTACCTGTTTTCGGTCATACAGTCCTACTGGGAGCCCTAATGAGCGAATTATGAAACCATCATCGCAGAACCTTTTTTGGCGCCGCCTAGATGCAGCAGGATTGGAAAGGCTGGAGCTGACCATCGCCGAGAATCGGATAGTAGCGAATTCGACGACGATCGGCGTTGAAGATGGCGGTTTCCGTATTGAGCACCGTTGGGTGTTGACGCCCGATTGGTCCGTACAGTCCTGTATTGTGCGAAAGGAGGGCGTGAGAGGTCGTGCCAGGCTTGCTCTCGAACGATACGGCAATGGGTGGAAGGTAGATGGGGATGTCAGACCCGACCTAGAGGGGACAGGCGAGCCGGATTTATCCATAACCCCGTTCTGCAACAGCTTCCCCATCAGGCATATGATCGCGGCCGATCAGGATCATCTCACCCTGGATACCAGTTTCATCGATGCTGCGGCTATGAGGGTTAGTCGTTCTCGGCAGAGTTACCGACGCGTGGGCCCGGACCTTTTCCATTATCTGGATCTGGGGTTTGCCGATGGCTTTGAAGCGCACATATCAGTCGACCATATGGGACTGGTCATCCGTTACGACGGCCTCTTCGAGCGCGTCGAAGTGCAATGAGTACTGAGCGAGATCGGCTTACCGTCACGCCTAGGACGGGATGTTGAGCACCCGCCCGAAATGGCTCGCCGCCGAACTTTGGCTGGCTTTAACTTAGGCTCCAAGTTGTCGGCCTTTGCAGCAATGGGCGGTAAAACTGGCCTAGCAGTTGAGAAATTGCCAAGTCACGGGCGAGCACGGTTGCGCCTTCAACTGTTGCGTCTGAATGTTTTTCTGACTGCGCAATCTGTGTGGACGGATCTCGTGCCGAAAATTCCTCGATAATCCGACGTGTAAAGGCCCCGCTTCTTGTCAGGCCGCCCCCAAGAACGAGCTTTTCCGGATCGAGAATGGTTGCAATAGTGGCTGCCACTCGAGCAAGCGCTATCGCGTGCTCGTGCAATGCTGCGTGCACGTGGGGATCACCCTGGGCGTCCAGAGCGAATACCTCATCAAGTGTTTGAGGCGCAGGCTCTGGCTTTCGCCAGTACTGCTGTACGCGATACACTAATCCCCGCTCACCCAGCACCTGCTCGATCGCATCGCGGGGGGACGCGGCGTCGGCGGACCAAGAGAGGGGAATTTGCGCCAGCTCCCCACCGGCACCATGTGCCCCCCTGATCAACGCTCCGTCGCAGAAGAACCCGAGGCCTAGTCCGACGCCGATCTGCATGTAGGCCGCATCCTTGCATCCGCGCAGGTGCCCGTCATGGTGTTCAGCAACTGCCGCGCAGTTGACGTTGTTCTCCACCAGCAAGGGCGTCCCTTCACCGGCCCCGAGCTGGTCGGCGAAACGCTGCACGATGGCGTGGGTAATCCCATGACGTCCCGCTGTCGGGGTGATGTCTCGTGGCACGATCTGGTTGACCGCAAGCGCTATCGACCGGATGGGACCAATCGCCTGCATGCGCTCGACGAACTTGGAAGCGTGCGCGGCAGCGCGATCAGCAGCGGCAAGTGGGTCGCCGCCATGAGGCGTGGTTTCCCGGGCGCGAATAGTTCCACCGAGATCGCGCGCCATCAAGCTGATCTGGGTTGATCCAATATCGCAGCCGAGAACCCAGCCCGCAGTCCTGCCAATGCCATAAACGATTGTTGCGCGACCTCTCGGGCCCTGTTCACGACGAACTTCTTCAATCAGAGCGAGCCTGCCAAGTTCGGCCAGCGCCGCTGTCACCGTTGGGAAACTAACATTCGCGTGATGTGCAAGGTCTCGACGCGTTGCCTCACCATAGGCCAGCAAACCCGCCATGACGGCCTTTGCCGCTTCCGAAAGCGTCGGTATTTGTGCGTTCATGCATTCCTCCCCCTAGGCGACCAATAGCATGCGAAGCCACATTCGCACTTGACCGATTTATTAAAGTCAGTAGCTTTAATAAATGAAGATTTTTGAGGTCCTGGTCAGTGTCGAGTGAATACCCCAAGCGTGAATGGATCCCCGCCCATCAGTCGTTCGATGGTCAGGCAGAGGCGCTGGTGGGAATGGTGGACACGATCGCTGGCCAGCTGGACAAGGCGCCAGAGCGCCCGCAGCGCCTCTCGATCATCGGCATCGGTGCCAGTCACGCAGCGGCAGCTGTCGCCGCGCGCCAGTTCCGCGCAGATGGCATCGACGCGACACGGCTCTTGCCGTCTGAACTCTTTGATGACGCCCTCGGACATGATGGCCTGGCGCTTTATATCTCGCAAAGCGGCCGCAGCGCCGAAGTCGTTGCCGTCGCCAAGGCGAATGCTCCGGAGCAGGGCTTTGCCATAACCAATTATGAGCCGTCGCCGCTGGCGGATCTGTGTTCGGGCGGGCTGAACCTCGGCAATCACCCTGACAGTTCGGTGTCGTTCGTCAGCTTCACCGGCACCATGCTGGCGCTCGGCATGCTGGCCGATCATTGGGCAGGACGGTCGGATCCGGACGGCTGGAAGCACGCCATCCGCGACGCGATGACGACCGTCACCGAGACTATCTCAGATCTGCGCGCCCTTGCTGAAAAGCTGGTGGCGTGCCCTTCGAGCGATATCGTTGCACCGGCCTCGATCGTTTCGGTCGCCGAAGAGGCGGCATTGATGTTGCGCGAAGGCCCGCGGCTGATGTCGACCGGCATGGAGACGCGCCAGTATCTGCATGGCCCGATGGATGCCGCTGGCAAGGCAATGCATCTGGTTTTTGGCGGTGCGCGCGAAGCGTTGCTGATCGATCAGCTCGCCGAACAAACGCAAAATCTCGTCTACGTGACCGGCCCCGATGGCGGGGCGCCGAAGGTCGATACGCTGATGAGCTTGCAGCTGCCGGTTCCGCTCGGTAGTCCCATCCACTTCGCCATCGGTGCCAGTTTCGTTACCCAGATGTTAACACTTCTGGCTTCCGAGGCGCGCGGCATCGACATCAACGAAGCGGTGTTCGTCCGGCTCGATACCAAAACCAACACGGCCGGGTGAACGAGGTGAGTTCACTCCTCGTTGGCCTCGATGTTGGTGGCAGCAAGACGCAGGTGCAGATCACCGATCTGGACGGCGTAACACTGTCGGAGCAGACCATCCCGAATACCAGCTGGGCGCTGCGAAGCGACGCCGACCGTGCGCAGATCTTGCGCGATGTCGCGGTCAATGCGGTGTCTGGGGAAGCTGGTGAAGTTGTGGCGCTTGTCGCCGGGGTGCACGGCAGTGACAGCGTCAGCCAGCAGGAGATCCTGACCGCACCTCTCGCCGAGGCATTCGCGCGCGTTCGGGTCGTCAACGATTCAAGCCTTCTGGTGCCCGCGAGCGGCCGCCGTTCCGGCACTGGTGTGACTGCCGGTACCGGCTCCTCCGCGACCGCCACCACCGGCAATGGCACCGAGATTATGGTTGGCGGGTGGGGCTGGGTGCTTGGCGACGAATGCGGTGCTGTCGGGCTGGTGCGCGACGCTGCGCGCGAAGTCCTCAGCGCATATGACGCCGCCGAAGATGATGGCCTCGTCGACGCTCTGCTCGACGCTCTCGATATCACGCATCCGCATGCATTGAGCCACCGGCTTGCAACGGGCGAACCACGCGAATGGTCAGTCCATGCGCGTGTGGTGTTTTCCGCATGCCAGGCCGGATCGCCACGTGCCGCGCGCGTGATCGAGTCCCATGCCGAGGCGATGACGCAGATGGTGCATCAGCTCGAGCGGCGCGGCGGCGATGTCGCCGCCGTGGTGTGCGCCGGTGGCGTGATGAGCAACCACCAACAGATGTTCTCTGCGTTCGCCGACAGCATGCACCGCCGCTTTGGCGACCGCTCGCAAGTCCTGCTTCTCGACGTGCCGCCGGTCGCGGGCGCTGTGAACCTTGCGCGCCAACTCGCCGGTCTCGCCCCGACAACCACAATTCAAGGAGATGTCCGATGACGAGACGCATCGCCAATGCCCCCGTGACCTGGGGTGTCTGGGGACCTCATAGCCTGCCGGCGCACCGCCGCCCCGCAGACATTTTGAAAACCTTGCAACAGTCGGGCTATGCCGGCGTCGAAACAGGCCCGCTGCGGTTTTTCGCCGACAGCGACGAGGCGCTCGCCGAAACGCTCAACCAGTATGAGCTTGAATGCGCCGGCGCCTATGTGCCGCTACGTCCGCTGCATGGCGTTGAGGTGATGGCCGGTGATCTCGAGTATCTGCGCGAGGTCTGCAAGGCCTTCGGCCATTTCAAGAATCCGGGTCCGGTCATTCTGGCCGAGGAGACAGAAGACGCCATCAAGCAGCACGTGCGCCGCGGCAAGGACGAAACCGATCTCGACCTGTCGCCAAGCGACTGGGGCGTTCTGATCGAAGGCTTCAACGAAGCCGCGCGGATCGTGCGCGATCACGGCTTGATGGTTTCCTATCACCCCCATACCGGCACCCATATCGAGCAACCTCATGAGGTTGATCGCCTGTTGGAAGACACCGACCTCGATTTCACGCTCGATACCGGCCACGCAGCGGCCGGCGGCGATGACTCCATCGATCTGGTCGATCGCTGGGCCAGCCGCATCAACCACGTGCACGTCAAGGACCTCATCGACGCGCCGGTCGAAAAGGCGCGCCGCGAGCGCATCACCTTCGGCATGGCGGAGGCCGCAGCGCCGCTCGGCAAGGGCGATCTCGATCTCGACGGTTTCATGAACAAGCTCCAGGCGGTCGGCTACGACGGGTGGATCGTGGTCGAACAGGACCGCCGCCCCGATGGCGGACACGATCACGCCGCCGTCGACCAGGAGCAAAAGGAAAACTTCGATTGGGTCTTCGCCCGCTCGGAGTGGCTTTCAACCAACCCAAACTCCTAGGAGGGAGAACTCATTATGAGGGGAACACTATCCGTTTTGCTCGCTGCCACGGCTTTGAGCGCCGCAATGCCTGCAATCGCTCAGGACACAGAGATCACCGAGCCGGTTTCGGTCGATGATGTTGCCGCGCTTGGCGACGTTACGCTGCGCGTCTGGGCCGATGCCGGCGAAGAGACCATGCTTGAAAAGCTCATCCCGCAGTTCGAGGAAACCTACCCGAACGTAACCGTCGACCTGACCCTCAAGGGCTGGGGCGATCTGATGGGCACTGTCGTCAACGCGATGAACTCCAGCACCCCGCCGGATGTCACCAACGGCAACCAGGGTTTCGCGATCATGGGCACCATGGTGCGCGCAGATCTCGTGCGTCCGCTCGATGACTTCATCGACGCCTACGACATCGACGAAGGCCTGCCGGCCAGCGGCTTCTCTTCGATGCAGTGGAACGACGAAGGCACGGCCTGGGGCGAAGGCGATACCTACGCCATGGGTGGCGCCACGCAGCCGCTCGGCCTGTTCTACAACAAGTCGAAGCTCGAAGAACTCGGCCTCGAGGCGCCCGATTCCATCGGTGATCTCAACGAGGCGCTCGCAGCTGCAGAAGAAGCCGGCGAACAGCCGATCATGCTCGGCAACAGCGAGCAGTATCCGCTTGGCTCGCATGTGCTTGGTATCCTGATCGACATGTATTCCGGCGTTGATGAAATCAACGGCTGGATTGCCGGCCAGGAAGGCGCAACCTTCGATACCGAAGGCGTTCGTCAGGCCCTCGAAACACTTGAGAGCTGGGGCGAGGCCGGATATTTCGGTCGCGGCTATGACGGCATGTCGATGGACGACGCCGTTGCCTCCTATGGCGAGGGCGAGGGTGTGTTCTTCCTCGGTGGCTCGTTCAATGGTGCACGTCTTGCTGCAGTCGATCCGGATGCGTTCGGCTTCACACTGCTGCGCGGCGAAAGCGGTGACTACGTCACCACCGGCACGTTCGGTACGCCGTGGTTGGTCAGCTCCAAGACTGAAATCGAGCCGGCAGCTCTTGCCTTTCTCGGCATGATGCTTAGCGAAGACTTCGCCCAGGCCTACGCCGATGTCAGCCGTCTGCCCAATAAGGGTCTAGACAGCGTGACGCCCACAGGCTCGATGCACGAGGATCAGCTGGCGGCTGCAGAGCGTCTGTTCGAGGAAGGCGACTTTGTCGGCTATCTCGATTGGGCCACGCCAACCATGCAGCGCACCATGGGCACTCAGGCTCAGATGCTGCTGGCGGGACGCACTGATGTCGATTCCTTCATCGAAGCTGTGCAGTCCGATTGGGAGGCCTACCAGGCCGAGCGCGCCGAGCAATGAGCACGGTTGATCACCTCAACGACGAGCGGGCCCCTGAGGGGCCCGCAGAAAACCGGCGCGTACCGCGCGCCGGTCACTTCCTGTATCTGGTGCCAGGCTTCCTCCTTTACGCAGCATTCTGCCTCTGGCCGATCGCACAGACCGCATATTTCTCGTTCTTTCGCTGGGACGGGATCACCGACATGCGCTGGATCGGGCTCAGAAACTATCTCGAACTGTTCACCGATCCGCTGACCCTGACGATCTTCGGGCACGGCCTGGTGATGATCGTCTTTTACGCAATCCTGCCGGTCCTGATCGGCCTGCTGATCGTTGCGATCATGACGCGCGTGCGCATTCGCCTGCTGGCGATTTTTCGCACCGTTCTGTTCTTGCCGCAGATTCTCGCAACCGTTGTCGTCGCTGTCGCATGGCGCTGGATCTATGCCTATGATGGCCCGATCAACGCGGTGCTCGAACTGCTCGGCATGGGGTTCCTGACCCGCGCCTGGCTCGGTGACTTCGATACCGCACTGGCCTCTGTCGGGCTGATCGGCACCTGGATCAATTTCGGCTTGTGCATGGTGCTGTTTATCGGCGGTGCGCAAAAGATCGACACCCAGCTTTATGAAGCGGCGCGTCTCGATGGCGCCGGACCCGTCCAGGAGTTTCTCGCTGTAACGCTGCCGGGTCTGCGCGGCGAAATCTCGATTGCCCTGATCCTGACCGTCACCAATGCGCTGCGCAATTTCGACATTGTCTGGAACACCACGGCTGGCGGCCCCGGCACAGAGACCCTGGTCCCGAGCTATCTCATTTATGAAGGCGCCTTTATCACCCGCAATGTCGGCTTCGCTGCGGCGGCAAGCGTCGTGCTGACAGCGCTGATCCTGGTGCTGACCGCTTCGATCACAATTGGCCTGAGGCGGAGATACTGACATGGAATCCAAGAAAGAAGTCGTCTTTGGCCATGCAATTCTGCTGATCGGGGCGCTGATCGCACTCTACCCGTTTGTCTCGATCATCCTGCAGGCGTTGACGCCTGCGCCGGGAAGCGGCGCCGAAGGTTGGACGCTCGAAAACTTCATCTCGGCATGGACGCGCGGCGGGTTTTCGCGCTCGCTTCTCAACAGCGCAATCGTGGCTTTCGCCGTCGTCGTCGCAACGGCCATAGCGGCGATGCTTGCCGGCTACGTGCTCTCGGTTCTCAAGTTCGAATGGCGGGTCGCGGTGTTCGCGCTGTTGATGATCGGGCTCGTTCTGCCCTCTGAAGCGCGCATCATTCCGCTCTACAACCTCTTCGCCTCGACCGGGCTGCTCAACAGCTACTGGGCGCTGATCCTGCCGCAAATCGCCAGTTCGTTCCCTCTCGCAACGTTCTGGATGGCGAACTACTACGCGCAATTGCCAGAGAGCCTGTCGGAAGCCGCCTCGCTCGATGGCGCCAGCGAATTCGAGATCCTGCGCCACATCTATGCGCCAATCGGCATGAGCGCGGTGCTGACGCTGAGCTGCCTGGTGTTCCTGTTCACCTGGAACGAATTCATGCTGGCACTGGTGCTGATGCCCGACAACGTCGCCGTTCAGACCGCACCGCTGTCGCTGTCGTTCTTCGCCGGTAATGAGCGCACCACCGAACCACAGGTTATCGCTGCCGCAGCAGTGCTCGTCGCGCTGCCCGTGGTGGTTGCCTATTTCTTCCTGCAACGGCGGTTCATGCAAGGACTGCTCGAAGGGGCCGTCAAATGACCAGCACTTCCTCCAAACCCATCCGGCTTGGCATTATCGGGCTCGGGCTGATCACCCAGAGCCAGCACATGCCGAACCTGCTCGCGAGCCTGCGCGACCGGTTCACCATTGCTCATGTGTGTGACGTTTCAGCCGAGCTTGCAGCGGCCATCGGTGCCGATACGGGCGCCCGCCACACCACCGATTTCGGTGCGGTGATCGCAGATCCTGACGTCGACGCGGTGCTGATCTGCACACCGGGTGCGCACTCGACCGTGGCCCGTCAGGCGCTTGACGCCGGCAAGCACGTGTTCGCCGAAAAGCCCTACAGCTACGATCCCGAGATCGCCGCACGCGATGCAGCATTTGCCGCCGAAAACGGGCTGGTGCTGCAGGTTGGCTATATGAAGATGTACGAGCCGGCTATTGCTCTGGCGCGCGAAGCGTTCGATGCAATTGGACCGCTGCATTTGGTCCGGATGACGGTGCTGCACCCCTCCGACGAGCGCCAGACAGACGACCTAGCCATCAAGCGCTTCTCAGATGTATCGGCAGATGCCATCGAGGCGGCCCGCGCCGAGAACCAGGCAGAAGTCAGCGCGGCCATCTCCGGACAGGCAGGGCTCGACCCGGTGCTGTTCCGCAATGTGCTGCACGGCTCGGTCTGCCATCAGACCTCGGTCCTGCGCGCACTGTTCCCCGACGATGCAACCCGCCTCGTTTCAGCGCACCAGGATGCGCCGGGCAGCGCGCGCAGCGAACCGCCGAAAATGCAGATCCTCGGAGCCATCGAGAACGGCCCGGATTGGGTGATCTCATGGAACTGGTTGACCAATTTCCCCGACTATCAGGAATGGGTCGAGATCTATGGCGACAAGGGGAGCCTGCGCATCGATTTCCCGCCCCCCTATCGCAAGGGCGAGTTGGCGCGCCTGACGATCACCACCAGCGCCCCCGACAATGCGGTCGCCGTCGAAACCATTGCACCGAAGGGCCCATCGGCGTTCTCGCGTGAGCTCAAAGGCTTTGCGGCGGCGATTGCCGGCGGTGAGCCGGTGCTGTCGGACGGTGCTGGCGCCGGACGCGACGCGGCCTTGCTGCGCGACATCGCAGCGCTTCTCGGCTGAACCAACAATGCGCGCCTCAGCGCGCCAAACGAGGAAATGACATGGCCTCTGTCGACATCCGCAATGTGCGCAAGAGCTTTGGAAAAACCGATGTGCTCAAGGGCATCTCGATCGACGTGGACGATGGGCAGTTCGTGGTGCTGGTGGGGCCATCGGGCTGCGGCAAGTCCACGCTGTTGCGTATGATCGCCGGGCTGGAAACAATATCTGGCGGCGATATCAAGGTAGGCGACGACCTGATGAACGCGGTGCCGCCCAAGGAGCGCGACATAGCCATGGTGTTCCAGAACTATGCGCTTTATCCGCACATGACCGTTGCGCAGAACATGGGCTTTTCGCTCAAGCTCAAGAAAATCCCGAAAGCGGAGATCCGCAAGAAGGTCGAGCAGGCGGCGGAGATTCTTGGGCTTACGCCGCTGCTCGAGCGCCGTCCGGCGCAATTGTCGGGTGGTCAGCGCCAGCGTGTCGCCATGGGCCGCGCCATCGTTCGTGACCCGAAGGTGTTCCTGTTCGATGAGCCACTATCGAACCTCGACGCCAAGCTGCGCGTGCAGATGCGTACGGAAATCAAGTCGTTGCATCAGCGGCTGCGCACCACCATGCTCTACGTCACGCACGATCAGATCGAAGCGCTGACCATGGCAGACGTGATCGTTCTGATGAACGAAGGGCGCATCGAGCAGGCCGGTCCGCCGCTCGAACTGTACGACCTTCCCGCCAACATGTTCGTTGCCGGTTTCATCGGCTCGCCGGCGATGAACTTCGTTCACGGCCGCATCGAGAATGGCGCGTTTGTCAGCACCAAGGGCGTTACGTTACCGCTTGGCGTGGCGCCCGAGGGCCTCGAGGGCAAGGACGTTGTGTATGGCGTGCGCCCGGAACATCTGCATGTCGTCACCGAACCCGGCGTGGGCGCTGAGGCTGAAGTGCAGATCATCGAACCGGCCGGCTCGGAGACCCAGGTGCACCTCACGCTCGGTGGCGATGAGATCGTCGGCGTCTTCCGAGAACGCCTCGATCTAGCGCCCGGTTCAACCGTCCGGCTGACAACCGACAGCGCGGCAGTTCATTTGTTCGATCCGGAAAGCGGTCGCAGACACATCCTATAGCGCACCTCTTGTTATGGGCAGCACGCATCATATCGCGGATGCTGCCGCCTGTGGCGGCAGCTGAATTGTTGCGCTTCTATTCCGCCGCTTCCATGCGTTCCATGCCGGCACCCGAAGGAAGGTCGAACATTCCCTGGCTAAGCCCGTTGAAGTAGGAGATCACCTCTTCTGACGGCATGACATTGGCGTATTTGGCGTGCATGTCACAAAGGTTGATGGCGTGGTTGGCCTGCGCCCGATCAAAGCAACCGTCTTCGACCACGGTCACCCGATAATTCAGCGAAAAGGCATCGAGAACCGTCGCGCGCACGCACCCAGACGTTGTCGTGCCGGTCCCAAGAGTTGCAGGTACGACATCAGAGGTGTTCCGGCGAAGCCCGAAACGTATGTCGCGGGCAGCAAAGAGGTTCGGTTATTGATTGCCAGAACGCTTGAGAAGAATAATCATGGCGATCAGTCACCGTCCTGCTGTGGGGTCAGGGTGTCGTTGAGGCCATCGCCCAACAGGTTGAAGCCCAACACCACGGCGATGATCGCAACACCCGGCCATACTGACATCCACGGAGCCTCGGTGAGGAACTGGCGCGAAATGTCGAGCATGCTGCCCCATGAGGGCGCTGGCGGGCGCTGACCGAGCCCAAGAAACGCCAAGCTCGCTTCAGCAAGCACCGCGACCGCCATCGTGATTGTCCCTTGAACGACGATCGGCGCCAGAACATTGGGCAGGATGTGCGACATGATGATGTGCCGGTCACGCACGCCCAACGCACGCACTGCCGTCACGTAGTCTTCATTGCGGATCGACAGCACCTGCCCACGTGTCAGGCGAATGAAAATCGGTGTCGCCGAAACGCCAATCGCGATCATCGCATTCTGAAGGCTCGCACCGAGAAACGCAGCGAGCGCAATAGCCAGCACCAGAAACGGAACCGCCAGAAGTGCATCGGTAATGCGGGAGATCACCATATCGACGATGCCGCCAAAGTAACCCGCGATCAGTCCCAGCGGCACACCGAGGGCTATGGCTATGGCGACGGCGATAATACCGGCAGCAAGTGAAGCGCGTGCCCCGTAGATTACACGTGATAGCACGTCACGTCCGAGGTCATCGGTGCCAAACCAATGTGCGGCCGACGGAGCCTGACGGACCAGACCCCAGTTCGAGGCTGTCGGATCGAACGGCGCGATCAGCGGCGCGAAGATCGCGACAAGGCAGAAGAATAGAACCAATGTGCCGCCGATAATAGTACTCGGATGGCTGAGGGCGCGGCGGATGCCGGATTTGCGGGCGGCGCGCGGTGCGGCGAGAGGCGCGGCGGTATCGCTCATGAGCGCAACCTCGGGCTGAGAATGACATAGGCGATATCGGCGATCAGGCTCAACAGGATGAAAATCACCGCAGAGCACATCACCACTGCCTGAACGACAGCATAGTCCCGGCTAAAAACGCCATCGACGATCATCTTGCCAAACCCGGGGATGCCGAACACCTGTTCGGTCAAAACGGCGCCAGAGAGCAGTTCGCCGAGATGCAACGTGCTCGTGGTAACCACAGGGATCAGTCCGTTGCGCAGCGCATGTCGGATAACGACGATGTTCTCCTTTAGCCCCTTGGCCCGGGCGGTCCGGATAAAGTCCTGCTTCAGGACAGATATCATTGACGAACGGGTGTGGCGCATGACAATCGCGGCTGCCGCCGTGCCAAGCACAAGGCTCGGTAAGAGCGTATAGCGCAGATTGTCTATTGGGCTTTCGACAAAGCTGACATAGCCACCGCTCGGCAACCATCCGAGCGAAACCGCGAAGAACAGGATCAGCATGATGCCGAGCCAGAAACTTGGTATCGACAGGCCGCCGAGCCCGATCAGGCTGACCGTATAGTCGATGAAGGTGCCGCGTTTGATGGCGGCGACGACGCCGGCAGGAATGCCAATGAGCAGAGCGATCACCATTGCCTGCAGCGACAATTGCAAGGTGACGGGCAGGCGCTCGGCGATCATCTCGCCGATCGGTAAGCGCGTGCGGATCGAAGTGCCGAAATCGCCTTGAAGGATGCCGCCAAGCCAGGTGACATATTGAACCGGAAGCGGTTGGTCGAGCCCGTACTTGGCCCGGATAAACTCTATGACTTCGGGGTCCGGCTCCTGGCCTGCCAGAGCCAGCGCCGGATCGCCCGGCAGCAGCTTGAGCAGCAAAAACACCATCACCGACACCAGGAGCAATGTCGGTATCGAGATCAGAAGTCGCCGTAGAATGAAGCTGAGCATTGAAGATCCGACCTCGGATGTCGCGGGAATTCGGGGCCCGGCAGGCCGGGCCCCGGATCAGATTTATTCTGCCGGCTTGACGCCGGTTACGCGCAGGATGCCGTCGGGATAGATGTCGATTCCCTCGACCTCGGCGCGGGCTCCGTAGAACCAGGTCGGGTGATACAGCGGAATCGTCGGGCGATCCGTCAGGTAGATTTCAGCCGCTTCGGTATAAAGCGCCTGGCGTGCCTCGGTGTCGAGTTCCTGACGCGCTGCAATCAGCACTTCGTCCAGTTCTTCGGAAACATATCCATTGAGGTTCTGGCTGCCGTCCGAACCAAAGAAGGTGTAAAGCGTCGGATCCGGATCCGCACGACCGCTCCAGTTGCCGATATACAGCTCGAAATTACCGGCGAGATAGCGCTCGATGGCCGAAGATGTCTCTAGCGGCAGCAGCTCGACGGTGAAGCCGGCTTCCTGGATCATCTGCTGCAGGATCTGCGCGACGCGCCCGTCCGTCAGCGAGTTTTCGTAGGTGATCTCGATTGCCGGATTGGTCTCGCCGGACTCTTCGATCAATGCCCGTGCGGCCTCGGCATCGCGCTCAGGCATTGGATGCTCGGAGCTGTAATAGATGCTGGACGGCGGGATCATCTGATTGTCGGCAGTGAATTCGCCGTTGAACGCCACCTGGTTGATGGCATTGCGGTCGATCGACAGCTCAAGCGCTTCGCGCAATTGCGGGCTATCGGCAAGAATGCCGCCATCTTCACCGACATTGACGAACAGGTGCGACACGGCCAGGCCGGGTGCGGTGTGCAATTCGAGGTCGGCATCATTGCGAACAGTCTCGAGGTCGGTCGGCGCGACGCGTTCTGCAACGTCGAGGTCGCCGGCCTGAAGGCGCGACAGACGCACCGTCGAGTCCGGGATGATCTGGTATTCGATCTCCTCGTAACCGATTTCGTCGGCATTCCAGTAACCGTCGTACTTTTCGAGCGTGATTGAGTCACGCGCGCTGCGGTCAACGAACTGGTACGGGCCCGAGCAGACAGGTGCTGCGGAGAACTCGCCTTCGCCTTGTGCAGCCTCAGGAGAGACCATCATACCGGCGCGGTCAGACAGCACCGACAGAAGCGGCGCAAACGGTGCGTCGAGCTTCAGGATGACGGTGTATTCGTCAACCACTTCGGCGCTCGCGATCGGCGACAGCTCACTGCTGCGGCGCGAGTCCTCAAGCGTTTGCATGCGCTCGATATTGAAGGCGACGGCCTCGGCATTGAACGGCGTGCCATCGTGGAATGTGACGTCATCGCGCAGCGACATCGTCAGTTCGGTATTGTCGTCGTTCCAAGACCACTCGGTCGCGAGCTGCGGAACAATCTCGAGATTGGCATCGATATCGACGAGTTTGTCGCAAAGCGCGTCAAACACGATACGTCCGGTATAGGTGCCACCTGTTGCCGGATCGAGTGTATCCGGATCGTCTTGAAGGCCGACGCGCAGGCTTTGCGCGCTTGCAGCCGACATGGTGAGCGCAAGTAGGCTTGCCGCCACCATGAGCTTTTTCGAAGCGTTCATTGGTTCCCCAATCTGGCTGGAGCGCCCCACGCGCTCACTCTCCGCCTGACTAGAACCGAAACACAACGCCTTCCATTTGTAAAGTTGGCGAACGAATTAAAATGCAAACATCGCGGGAATGAGCAGTTCTTCGCTGGTTTTTCAGGGCGCAAAGCTTGACGCGCGTCATTTTCTTCGCTCATTTGTTCGCAAGGTAGACTAATAAGGCCGCCTACGTATGAATGCACTCTCCGCGATCGCAACGACCCGACAGCTGACCCAGCGTGCCGTCATGCGCGTGCTTCTGGAGCGTGGGGCGCTGAGTAGGGCAGAACTTGCGCGGCTAACCGGATTGTCGAAACAGACGATGTCGGAAGTGTTTCGCGAGCTTGAGGGCGATGGCTGGGTCCGCGAGAGTGGCCGGACTCAGGGGACTGTCGGACGCAGCGCCGCAACCTACGAGATCTGCGCCGAGCGGGCGCTGGTGTTTGGCGCGGATGTCGGCGGCACGAAGGTGCAGGCCGCCATCGCCGACATGCACGGCATCATTCTCACCGAGATGATTGAGCCGACAGATGCGCGCGGCGGAGAACACGTCATTGCGCAACTGGCGCGGATGAGCCGACAGCTGGCCGAGCGCGCCAACGTGGCGGTAGAGCGTCTTCTCGTTGGTACGATCGGCATCCCTGGTGCCTTCAATACACGCTCGCAACGTCTGTTCATGGTGCCCAACATCGCCGGTCTCGAGGGCACGAGATTTGCCGATACACTGGCAACGCAGGTGAATTTCGATATCCATGTCGGCAATGACGTCAACATGGCGGCCAAGGGCGAGCAGTGGATGGGCGAGGGGCGCAATGTCGACAATTTCGTCTTCATCGCCATAGGCACTGGTATCGGCATGGGCATCATCAATGAGCGGCGGGTGCTCAGCGGCGCACACGGCGCCGCCGGCGAGATTTCGACATTGCCGATTGGTGCCGATCCCTATGACGGGCGCACCTTCCGCGCAGGCGCGTTGGAAACCGCGGCTGGCTCGGTCGCGATCCGCGAGCGCTATGAAGGAGCTGGAGGCGAGGCCGGGCTGACCGTGCGCGAAATCATTGATCGGATTGCAAGCGGCGATACGATCGCATCGGCAACGCTCGACGCGGTGGCCCGCACCATGGCAGAGGCGGTTCTTGCCGTGTCGGCGGTGGTCGATCCGGAGCGGGTTATCCTCGGCGGCAGCATCGGTGCCCGCCCAGAACTTCTGGAACGCATCGAGCGGCTCCTGCCATTGTGCATGCCAAGCCCGCCACATTGTACGGTGAGCGAATTGGGCAGCCGCGCCGGGCTATACGGCACGATTGCCAGCAGTCTCGATCATCTGCGTGAAAGCCTGTTTCGCACCCCCGAGATCGATCTGCCGATGCCGCACGCCAAACCGGTCGAGGTAAAATCTTGAACAGTCCAAAGATTATTATTGCTGAAAACACCGATGCTGCTGAACGCGCCGCAGCCGCGCTGATCGAAGCCTCGATCCTGGCAAAGCCCGCTTCGGTGTTGGGCCTTGCAACCGGTCGCTCCATGATCGGCGTTTATCGCGCACTGGTCGCGGCCTATGCCGAGAGCCGGATTTCCTTTTCGCAGGTCGCAAGTTTCAACCTCGACGAGTATTGCGGATTGGCCCCCAACCATCCTGCGAGTTTTGCGCACTACATGAACGAGCATCTCTTCGATGCGGTCGACATCAGGCGTGACCAGGCCCATTTGCCCGATGGAAATGCCACTGATGCAGCCAAATCCTACGAGCGTGCGATTGCTGAAGCAGGCGGTATCGATCTTCAGCTGCTGGGGATCGGCCGCAATGGGCATATCGGGTTCAACGAACCAGGTTCGGATGCGGCAACGCGCACCCGTGTGGTGGAACTCGCCAGGCAAACGCAGGACGCCAACGCAGCGGACTTTCCTGCCGGCACGCCGGTCCCGGATCATGCCATCACCATGGGGATTGCGACGATTTTGGAGGCAAGACAAATTGTCCTGCTTGCGACCGGCGCCGCCAAGGCCGATGCTGTGTTCGCGGCAGTCAACGGCGAGGTGGGCACGCATAATCCGGCCTCGTTCCTCAGAACCCACTCAGACGTCACCATAATTTGCGATCGCGACGCCGCTCGGCGGTTGCCGCATCCCGCCCAAGCGGAGACCCGACATGGCTGAACGAGACTTCATGGTGCCCGGCAAGTCCGTGGCACTCGCTGAAAACGGCATGGCTGCAACATCGCATCCGCTGGCTACCCTGACCGCTGTCGATATCCTGCGCGCCGGCGGCAACGCCGTCGATGCTGCAATCGCCGGAGTGGCGCTGCAATGCGTCATCGATCCGCATATGACCGGCATCGGCGGCGACTGCTTTGCGCTTTACGCACCGGCCGGCAAGCCGCTGACCGCCTTCAATGGCTCCGGACGCTCGCCAGCCGGGATAGATGCCGAGGCGCTACGGGCCAAGGGCTGGTCCTCAATCCCGGACCTTGCTGTTGACGCAGTGACGATCCCGGGCGCAGTCGATGCCTGGTGCCAACTCAGCGAGACACACGGCACGCTCGGCCTCGATCAGGTGCTGGCGCCTGCGATCAAGGCAGCGGAAGAGGGGTTCGTCATCACCCCGCGCGTTGCCCTCGATTGGGCCCGTTACGCGTTCCGGCTCGAAGGCGATGACGCTGCCAAACGCCAGTTCCTGCCCAAAGGCCGTGCACCAAAAATCGGCGAACGGCTGACCAATCCAAAACTCGCGGCAACGCTGCGGCGGATCGGTGCCGAGGGGCGCTCAGCGTTCTACGAAGGTGAAGTCGCAGCCGACATTGTTGCAGCGCTCAAATCGCACGGCGGTGTGCACACCGACAGTGACCTGGCAGGCCATGCCGGGTTTTTCACCGATCCGATCGGTGCGGCGTATCGCGGCAAGACGCTCAACGAATGCCCGCCCAACGGACAGGGCCTTGCGGCGCTGATCATTACCCGCATTCTCGAAGGCTTCGATCTTGCCGGCGACCGCTATACCGAGGCGGACCGCATTCACTTGCTCGCTGAGGCGACCAAGGCCGGCTACCGGCAGCGCGATGCGCTGATTTCGGATCCGGAAACCATGACGGCGAGCGTCGAGGATATCCTCTCCGATCAGCACATCAATCGCCTGCGCGAACTGATTTCGCTCGATACGGCAACAGGGCCGGAAGCCTGGGACCTGCCGGTGCACCGCGATACCGTTTATCTCACGGTGGTCGATCGCGATGGCAACGCCATCTCACTGATCAATTCGCTGTTCTTCGCCTTCGGTAGCGGCATCTATGCTCCGAACGCCGGTGTGCTGCTGCAAAATCGCGGTGCCGGCTTCTCATTGAAGGCCGATCATCCAAACAGCCTCGCACCGAACAAGCGCCCGTTCCACACCATTATCCCGGCGATCGTCAGCGAGGCCGGACGGCCATTGATGACACTCGGGGTTATGGGTGGGCAGTATCAGGCCACCGGCCACGCGCACATGATGAGCCAGGTGTTTGATCGGGGCCTTGATATTCAGGCGGCATCGGATCAGCCGCGCAGCTTCTTCGTAGATGGAGAACTCGGCCTCGAGCCGACGATTTCCGATGCTGTGCGACAGGATCTCAACGCGCGTGGACATGCGACGCGTATTGTCGATGAGCCGATCGGTGGCTGTCAGGCAATCATGATCGACTATGAGCGGGGCGTTCTGTGGGGCGCCTCAGACCATCGCAAGGACGGCATCGCGCTGGGATATTGATATGCAAACGCACACCCAAACAGACACCGCCGTATCCGTCAGGCACCTGGCGCTACGCCTGCCCGATGGGGCGGACCGCGAGTATGCACTCGCCGATCTGAGTTTCGAGCTGAAGCAGGCTGAGATCCTCTGCATTGTCGGCGAATCCGGATCTGGCAAATCGCTTTGCGCACAAACGATGATGGGCTTGTTGCCCAAGGCAATCCGTATTGAGCGTGGCGAAGCGCTGTTCGATGGCGACGATCTGATCAAGCTCGACAGAGCACGGCTCAGGACGCTTCGCGGACGCCGCATCGGCATGATTTTTCAGGAGCCGATGACGGCTTTGAATCCGGCCATGCGGATTGAAGACCAGATCATGGAAGTGTTCGAGGCGCATGGGTTGCTGACGACAACCGAACGCCGCGACAAGGCCCTGGCGCTGGCCAAAGAGGTGCAGTTGCCCGACCCGGAGCGCACCATAAAGGCCTACCCGCACCAGTTGTCGGGTGGCCAACGGCAGCGCGCCATGATCGCCATGGCCCTGGCGCTCGAGCCGGCGCTGTTGATTGCCGATGAGCCGACCACGGCGCTCGATGTGACCACCCAGGCGCAAATCCTCAAGCTGATGCGCGACATCCAGCGCCGACGCGGCATGGCGGTGATTTTCATCACTCATGACTTCGGCGTCGTCGCCGATATCGCCGACAGTGTGTTGGTCCTCGAAAAAGGTATCGTTGTCGAACAGGGCACGGCCGAGGAGGTGCTGGCCAACCCGCAGCACCCATACACCAAGGCATTGTTGGCGGCGGTGCCCAAGGGCACGCCGAATGAAAAGCCGACAAATCCGGATGCCGACATGGCCTTGCGGGTCAAGGACTTGAACAAATCCTACCGCTCGAAAGCCGGCATGTTTGGAAAACAGCGCACGGTGCATGCGGTAAAGTCTGTCAGTTTTGATATCCGTCGCGGCGAAACACTGGCGCTTGTCGGCGAGTCCGGGTCTGGAAAATCCACCGTTGCGCGGCTCGTCACGCATATTGATGTGCCGGATTCCGGCACGATCGAACTCGCCGGCGAGGATTTTTCCGCCATGCGCGGCGAGCAATTGCGCGATCGGCGCAGCCACATCCAGATGGTGTTTCAGGATCCGTTCGCCTCGCTCAATCCACGCCGCAAGGTCGGGCTCAGCATTGCCGACGGACCGATGGCGCGCGGCGTTTCCCGCGATGCGGCGCTCGCCAAAGCCCGCGAATTGCTCGAACTGGTCGGGCTCGACCCGCGTGCCGTCGACCGCCTGCCGCATGAGTTTTCGGGTGGCCAGCGCCAGCGTATCGGCATTGCGCGTGCCCTGGCGCTCGAACCCGATGTGCTGGTCGCCGATGAGGCCGTTTCGGCGCTCGATGTGACAGTACAGGCGCAGGTTCTCGAACTTCTCGAAGACCTCAAGACGCGGCTAAATCTTGCCATGCTGTTCATCACCCACGACCTGCACGTGGCCGCGCAGGTGGCCGACCGGATGGCCGTGATGCGCTATGGCGAAATCGTCGAAATCGGCCCGGTGCGCGATATTTTCGTCAACCCGCAGCACGAGTATACCCGAACCCTGCTGGCCGCCATTCCCGGCGCCGGACGCGAACACTAGGAGACGCCATGTCTGCCGACATGCTGATGGACTATTCGATCTGGATTGCGGCGATGGTCTTCGCTGGCATCGTGGGCGGTTTCGTTGCCGGCCTTCTCGGCGTCGGTGGCGGCATCGTTATCGTGCCAATTCTCTATTTTGTTCTCGACGGGATGGGCGTTGGTGACGAGATCCGCATGAAGATTGCCGTCGCTACGTCCCTTGCCAGCATCGTGTTCACATCGTTGTCGTCGGCCCGCAGCCATTACAGTCGCGGTGCGGTGGACTTCTCGCTTCTCAAATCCTGGGGAATTCCGATCTTTATCGGCGTGATCGCAGGTACGGTCACGGCAGGGCTGGTCAGCGGCATGGTGCTGACAACGGTCTTCGCCGTGGTGGCGCTGCTTGTCGCGCTCAACATGCTGCTGCGCGCCAACAGCGTGGCGCTGACCGACGGATTCCCCAACGGCATCGTCAAGGCCGTCTCCGGCTTCTTCGTCGGATTGATCTCATCGATGATGGGCATTGGTGGCGGAACCCTGAGCGTCCCGATCCTCACTGCTTTCGGCTTCGATATTCGCCGCGCCGTCGGCACCGCCGCCGCCATCGGCTTCATCATCGCCATTCCCGGCACCATCGGTTATGCCATTGCGGGCTGGGGTGCCAATGGTCTGCCGGCGAGTTCTGTCGGCTATGTGAACCTGATCGCACTCGTGGCACTGGCGCCACTGACCATGCTGATCGCCCCCCTGGGCGCCAAGATGGCGCACAACATCCCGCGCAAGGTGCTCAGCTACGCCTTCGCCGCGTTCCTGTTCCTGACCTCAGCGCGCATGTTCATCGACATCTGGCAGCACCTATAAAAAGTTGCGTTCTGCCGGCAGACGATCATGTGGACTTTTCCCATGGCCGGGCGAAGACGCCGAGAGCCGACGGGCGCTGGTGGCGGTGGAAGTTGGGAGGTGCCGACTTGAGGAGCTGACGGCAAACGCCGCTATTGGCCTCGCCTGTGACTCACCTGTGTGCCCCAATGATGTGACCACCGGGGTTTCGGCTGCTCAGGCAGCCTAAGCGTTCAGTTGGGAATCAATGCTTTGACGAAAAACTGGCTGGGGCGCCAGGATTCGAACCTGGGAATGCCGGTACCAAAAACCGGTGCCTTACCACTTGGCGACGCCCCAACTTCGGCGGTTCCTACATGGTTTCACGACTGTTCGCAACAGGCTGAAAAGCTGTCTCAACCCGCTTGAACCCGTCAGTATAGGTGGATATATAGCGCCTACGAGGCGACCACGTCTGTGGGTCCCGAATGCCTCGCTGTGGCGGAGTATAGCGCAGCCTGGTAGCGCACCTGCTTCGGGAGCAGGGGGTCGAGTGTTCGAATCACTCTACTCCGACCAATTAAACCCCGGCCTTTCCGAAGGCCGGGGTTTTTTGTGCCGGTGTGGCCTCAACAAGCTGGGCGCGGGGCGCCAGTTTGCCTTTTTGGAGTGGGCCTGAGCCGGGCGAGAGCGACGCCGCCGTTCTCGCGTTTGACCTCAAACGATTTGATGGATGTGACGAGATCGCTCAGCTTCTTGTGTCCGTATGTGCGCGGATCAAAATCCGATGAGAGAGCGGCGACCCTGCTGCCAAGGTGCGAAAGGCTCACCCAGTCTGCCTCGCTGTCCATCTCGCAGATCGCCCTTCTGATGAGGCGTTCCGCTTCCATTGGCGATTTTAGAGGGCGAGACGTATTGAGCGACTTGCTTGCATGGGCGTCTGGCAGAAGGTTTTCAGTGTAGATGAAACGTCGGCAGGCTTGACGGAAGCTCTCGGGCGTTTTCTGGTTACCGAACCCGAAAACGTCGACCCCCTGTTCGCGGATACGTGCAGCCAGCCGCGTAAAATCACTGTCCGACGAGACGAGACAGAACCCCTCGAAGCGAGCGCTGTGCAAGAGATCCATCGCGTCGATCACAAGCGAAATATCGGAGGCATTTTTGCCGGTGGTATAGGCAAACTGCTGCTGGGGGAGAATGGCGTGCTTGGCAAGAACACTGGCCCAGCCCTGCAAGCGCGTTCCCGAAAAGTCGTCATAGATTCTGCGAACGCTCGCCTCGCCCAGCTTGGCAATCTCTTCGAACAGGCCATCAACGATCTTTGCAGAAGCGTTGTCAGCGTCGATCAGGACGGCCAGGCGCGCCGGCCGCGACGGTACTGATTTGTCCATAAGCGATCCTGGGCTGCTGGCATTGTCGAGATCGTCTGCGGGCACGTGATGAGCGTCAACGGCGATCGCTCGATATGACTAAGCCAGTATGGACAAAGCCTCATCCGGGTGCGTCTGTATGGGTCGACCCCGGCCGAGGAAAGGCCGGGGCCTGCAGTTTCGCCGCCGCCAATGGGCGAGAGGGCGAGAGCGCGGGTTAGCGATCTGGGGCGGACGGCGCCTCCTTGGCAGGCTCGCCATCGCCACGTGTGCGCCACAGCGAGTAGCCCACACCAGCCGCGAGAATGGCAAAGGTTATGCCGAGCGACCATTCGGCAGGAAACTTCTGCCAACCCAAGAGGTCCGCGATGAAGATTTTCGATCCGATGAAGACCAGAAGGATCGCGAGCGCCTGCTTGAGATAGGCGAAGCGATGCAGCACGGCTGCCAGCGCAAAATAGAGCGCGCGAAGCCCTAGGATCGCGAAGATGTTCGATGTGTAGACGATAAACGGATCCGTGGTGATCGCAAAGATTGCCGGCACGCTGTCGACCGCAAAGATCACGTCGGCGATCTCGATCATCACGAGGGCCAGAAACAGGGGCGTCGCGAGGCGACGCATCTTGCCGGTGGTCTCGTCTTTTTCGTGAACAAAGAAACGATTGCCCGAGAGCCGATCGCTAACAGGCACGTGGCTACGCACCCATTTCAACAGCCGGTTGCTGCCAATGTCCTGTTCGCCTTCGACGACCCACAGCATCCTGATGCCTGTAAAGACCAGGAAGGCTGCGAAAATGTAGAGAACCCAACCGTAGTTCGAAACGAGGGCGGCGCCAAACCCTATCATGATAGCGCGCAATACGATGACCCCAAGAATGCCCCAGAACAGCACGCGGTGTTGGTATTCTCGCGGAATGGCGAAATACGAGAAGATCATGGCGATGACAAAAACATTGTCCATCGCGAGACTCTTCTCAACGACGAAACCCGTCAGATATTCGACGCCCGATTGCGCGCCGAGCTGGAACCAGACGAAGGCGCCGAAGGCGACGCCCATGACGATGTAGAAGGCTGAGAGCATGAGGCTCTCGCGAACCTCGATGGCGCGCCCATCGCGATGCAGCACACCGAGGTCGAACGCCAGAAGCGCCACGACGAGCGCAAGAAAACCAAGCCACATCCACAGTGGCTGGCCAAGAAACAGTGTCAGCAGGAATTCCATAGCGCGCACCTTGCAAGTTTTCACAAACACAAGGATCGCAGGCTGCGTATCGCACGCGGGTACCGGGCGTCGGACACGAACCCTGAGGTCCTTGCTGTGAACCGACATCACGTCGATGCTGATGGCATCGGCGCCAGAGGGGCCCGGTCACGCATTTGATCTGGGAAGGGGCGTCGTATTTTCAAGACGCATGACAACAATAACCATGGCGCCTTTGTGAAGCCAGGCTGGCGAGAACTTATTTCTTCGAAGCCAAGACCGACGCGACCAAAGCATTGGCATGGCCGTGTCCCACCTGGTGCTCGGACTTGAGCATGTTTACCAGTTCCATGTGTTTCGCCGGCATATGCACGCGGATAAGCTCCTGCCACTCGGCGATTGGTCGGCCGTATTTGCGCTCGATGGATGGGAAGTAGGAGGCAGGGCCTTTCACAGGTTGGTCCATAGTGATCTCTCTAGACATCGGCGTGAGGCTCGACTTTATGCCGGCAAACGGCGAGCAGCAATTCTGATCGCCACAGCAGAGGTTGAGCCTTTGCTGCCGGCTCAGCATGCTTTCGGAACCGGATCAGACGGTTTCGACTTCTTGCTGTCGTACGCAGATCCTTGGGATCTGCGTCAATCAACACGAGGAGGATGCCGTGAAGAAGCTGATCATGATTGTGCTCTTGAGCCTGGGTGTGGCTGGCACATTGGCTGCATGCGATGAAGCGCCCGAGATGGACGAGGTCGAAGAAGTAGACGACTAGCCCGTCTTGAGGCCCTGCGGGGTGGCGTGTGCCGCCCCGCATTTCTATTGCAGCACGCTAAGCCGACAGCGCACTTTCCTTGTAGTTTGCCAGCGGGCGCAGCTTCAGTGGCGGACGCGGCTCGGGCGCTGCCAGATGGACGGCTGGACCATCGACATAGGTGAAGCCGAGTTTTTCTGCGAGCAGTCCCAAGCGGATCGAGTTGGCATTGTGCCCGAAGACCTCAAGGCCCAGCGCTCGCGCGCTTTGAACCATTAGCCTGACATCCTTGAACGCTTCTGCTTCCCGCTGATCATAATCTGCCAGATCGAGGGAGACCCCCCACACCTTCTCTCTTTCAAGAGATGCGATAAGCGGACTGTTTGGACGCAGCGACAGCACCACGCCGAAAACATGCGGGATCAGGCGATCGCAAAGCGCGAAAACGGAGTCGGCCGCGATCAGCTGCGGGACTGAACAGATTTCAAGACACACGAAATCGCGGTATTGCGGCGGGATCGTCTCGAGCAACTGCACATAGCTTTCAGGGTCATCAAGCAGCGTCGTCAGCGAGACCGGCACCAGCAGACGAGCGCCTTGCGCCGACTTCCTCTGCGTGTGCAGCGCCTCTACTGACCGCGTCAGAACGATCAAGTCCAGTTCGCCGCGCGTCTGCCGAAGCTCGCTATCCTCGATAAGGGAATCCTCGTCGGTCAGCATTTTTTGCCTGAAGCTACCGGTGTAGTTGCACCGGTTGAGGTGCGTGATCTTCGAGGCAAAATGCCAGATGGGAGAGAAATACATCTGGAACTCGGAATACATCAGCCGCCTTTGGCGCTTGACCGCATTCTCGGATTCCTTGCGCATGGACTGAAGCTTGCGCCGCAGGGCTTCGGTAAGCGAACCGCAATTATCGGCGCTGAGATCCGCGGTTTCCACTTCCGCAACAAACGGCTCTACACGGATTTTACCGCCTGCCTCGGGCACGTCTTCGTTCACGCGCGCAGAAATGGTCGATGCAAGCGAGGATGAACGGCCCCTGGTTTCCTCGGTATTATCGCTTTCATGCGTTACCAGAAAGCGCGCTGAACCCGCCCGCGTCAGCAAATCACCATCCGAGAGTCCTTCGCGCATGACTGACTCGGCAACTGCGGAGGCCCTCTGGAGTGTTTCTCCATCTGACTGCGCCGCCTCTTCCAGCCCCTTTATCTGAAACTCGCTGACGACAGCACGCGCCTTCGAAGCGAGGGAGCGCTCGAACTCTTGCCGCTGACGGCTTGATTTCTGGGTGGTTTCGTTCGCAGGGACCTGAGGCCCTTCACCGACCAGCATCTTCTTAATATTTTCAAGTATATTGGACAATTGAAGACCAGCTCCATATTTCCCGAGACTCTTGCCGAACGCACATCCTGCCAGTGGGATGTAGAAATTAGCTTGTGATCAGAAGTAATGGTGTAGTGTTCGTTAAAGGTCACTTGTCGTGCCAGAAACCTGCCTTCCTTTACTGCAAGCCTGTCCGAGACTCGTTGAAGCCGAGTAAATGCACTCCTTTGCAATTTTTCCATTCACGGTGATCAACATTCATAAAAAGACGTCACTGACGAATGACAGTTTCTGGAAACCAACGCAAAGTCAGGTGCTTAGGATATCAGAGCATGGGTCAACGCCGCTCTTGAGTAAGATCCTTGCCAAATCGAACGGGTTTTTTGCCCCCAGCTTTTTCATGATCTGGGCACGATGCATCTCTACTGTTCGAGGGGAAATGTTGAGTGCGTTTGAGCAGGTCTTGTTGGTGTAGCCGTTCAGCAGATATTCGAGAACGATCTTCTCACGCGGCGTCAGGCCAAAATAACCTTGCACCCGGATGAAACTCTCGCCGTCCCGGTAACCCTTCAGATCGAGATTTCGATGAGAGATCTCACGCACGCCGGCCACGAGTCTGTCGACACGAAGCGGCAGTGTGAAGACATCCTGCGCGCCGCGATGCATGGTCTGTACAGCCAATTCAGCATTATTCGCTGCGACGGCGGCGAAAACGACCGCAGCGTCATAGACCTGTTTAACCTGCTTGATAATCTCGAGATGCTGGGAGGCAGAGACCCACACGATGACGGCAGCCGGGGCCTGATGAAGTTCCTGAAACCCTGCGGTTGACGCAACCTGGTAGCCTTCACTTCGCAGGATATCCTCGGCAAAACCCGTACTCTCGTCACCAAGGCGTATCAGATGAACCATGAAGCGAGCATTCAGTCTTGCACGAACAACCGCATCTGTTTGTGAGCGTGTCTCCTCCGGCATAACGCTAGTTCTTTCGACCTGATAAACACAACGGCCTTGCAGCTGCAAACGCGCGCGCATCCATTAGGCAGAAAAGGTCAATCGAGCGATATTACCGGAAAGTGTAATGTATCTCACAATGGAAGTTAATTTTGTTCAGCATTTTCAATTATGTGAACGTTATAAAGCTATAGCACCAGCTGACGTGTACTAAGCGCACGGGCAACAGCTTGTGGGGTAGTGCTGGCCCCCAGTTTTTTTCGGGCACTCATTGCATGTGCTTTTACCGTATCCTCGGTGACATCAAGAATAACGCTTGTCTCCCAATGGGTTTTCCCATTGGCGATCCACCGCAGTACTTCGCGCTCACGCTGAGAGAGGTGCCGAACGGCAAGTTGGTCACGATCATGCAGATCGGCCATTTTCGCCTCGCCGCTATAGCAGATCAGCTGCAGTGCCGTTCGATGAGCTGCGTCCAGCCGCACCGGACGCTCGCTCGCAAGAGATACGGCAGCACTGAGTGAGCCTGCGTCGCTAACCGGAACCACCAGCCCGTCACGCAGTCCGAATGCGCGTGCTTCAGATGCTATCTTTTGCGCAATGCGTGTCCGCGGTTCGGCTCTGCGCGCCTCGGCCCACGTAAACGGGCGATTCGTTTTATAAGCAAAAGTACTGACTGGGTCAGACCAGAAATAGCGCTCTTTCGTGTAGCGGGTCATCCACTGCTGGGGCCACTGAACGGCCAGGACATGAGAGTCGATCTCCTCGCCAAGAGATGGGAGCCGCCCCATGAGAAAGTACTTGAAATTAAATAACTTTATTGTCTCTAAGAATTCTTTGGACAGGCTCTCCTGATCTACGTGCCGCTCGCAGCGCTCGATAAATTGGATGGTGGCGTCGACTAATTCATCCACCGGGGCCTCTTAGGATGCATCAACTCTGTTCAGACCAATACTACAGATCGCATGACGGATGGATACACCATTGCGATTTTATGTTCACGATCGTCTTTGAGGAGCGCTCGGTTTCGTACTGAATGTGTCGCGCGAAGGCAGAGACCTATCGGCTAGCGAGCGTAGTGGGGTGCGCTTTTCGCCGGGCCTTACAAACTCGAAAGTGGATGTGTTTGTCTTGGATGCGCGGACTGGCGAGAGTGCCGTGAAGCCGCTTTTGAAGCGGGAAAGAGCTTTGGCCAGTGACATTTTGAGGCCCTCCAATAGCTTAGGGCCAACGGCGCGCCTCTTTGGTGGTTCCAGCGCGATGCAGTCGTGGTTACCAATCACTTATCGCGATTTATAGCGAACCATGCGCCAGCTTGCTCGTTGATGCAGCAATGATGGAGATACGACATGACCGCAGCAATGATTATTTTCGCCACCGCGATCCTCGCAGCGCTTACCGTGGCAGCCGATCCGCGATAGCGAGCAGACGCTTATCAGTCTCGTAAAAGAAAAAGGAGCCGGTTTCCCGGCTCCTTTTTGTTTTTGGACAGTCTCAGATGATCAGCGGAAGCGACGCAGAAGCTGCCAGCCGCCGGTGACTGTGAGCGCGGCAAGCGCCATCTTCAGAACATCCCAGATGACGAACGGCTCGACCGCGCCACGATAGGCGGACAGGAGCGGCGCGCTCTGGTCGATCCAGCCTGCTTGCCCACTAAGCGCCAGCAGCCAGGCAAAACCGAATGCGAAGTTGACCGCGGAGCCGGCGAGCATTGCGCCGAACAGGGCCAGCGGACGCTGCGAAGCGCCAGCATCAGCGGCACGACCGATGATCGCTGCCATCAATAGCCATGAGAGAATGAAGCCGCTGGTCGGTCCGAGAAGGTAAGCCACGCCACCCCCGGTGGCGAAGACCGGAAGACCCATCGCACCTTCAAAGATGTAGAGCGCGACTGTTGCGACGCCGATGCGCCAGCCAAAGGCCGCCGCAAGTGCGGCTACGGCGAAGGACTGCAGGGTCACCGGAACCGGCCAAACGGGTACATTCACCTTGGCTGCCAAGGTGAGAAGCAGGGTGCCGAGCACAACGGTGCCGATAGAGGACGCAAGTTTGGCTGTCGCGCCCTTGGGTTGAAGAGCGCCGAGAAGCGTGTTGGGCGTGGTCAAGGTCACCGCCATTTTGTACCTTCCATCTCAGGAAAAACCGAATATCACCTTCTAGTCCGTCACCCGATGGGGCGCAATGTCCGCTGCACCTTCCCAGCCATCATTCGATCGGGACTTTGCCCCGCCGCACGAGCAGCCGGTGGAGCTGCATCCACTGATCACGCGAATTACCGCTGGCAATTCCGGCCCTTTCACCTTTACCGGGACCAACAGCTTTCTGGTGGGGAAAGAGCGGGTGGCGATAATCGATCCAGGGCCCGATTTGCCGCAGCATCGCGATGCATTGATATCAGCAGTGGCCGGCCGGACCGTCACCGCTGTTATCGTCACCCACACGCACCGCGACCATTCGGCACTGGCCAGAGTCATCGCCGAGGCCGTTGGCGCGCCGCTGTGGTTTGGCGGGCGGCATAAGCTGTCGAGGCCGCTTCAACCTGCCGAAACCGATGTGCTGGAAGACGCCGCCGATGTCGATCTCGTGCCGGATCGGCAGCTACAGGACGACGAGCGCTTTGTCATAGATGAAGATACGGCGCTGCGCGCCATTGCGACGCCGGGGCACTGTCACAACCACATCTGCCTTGGCCTCGAAAGAACGGACATACTGTTTTCCGGCGATCACGTCATGGGTTGGAATTCAACGCTGGTTGCCGTGCCGGATGGGTCGATGCGCGACTATCTCGCATCGTTGCAGCGGCTGATTTCAATGGACTATCGGTACTATCTGCCGGCGCATGGCGGCGCGATTGCGGACGGTCCGGTTCATGCCCGCGCCTTGCTGGCCCACCGGCTGGACCGAAACAGGCAGGTGATCAATGCCGTTGCGGCGGGCGCTGACAGCATAGATGCCGTCGTTCGAGGGCTCTATCCCGACCTCGATGGCGACCTCGCGAGGGCAGCGCGGATGATCGTCACCGCGCATGCCGAATATCTGGGTGAGGAGGGACTGATTTTCACCACTCGAAGGGGCGACGAACTTTCTCTCAAGCCGGGTCAATCCGACGAGGCGTATAGCCAGCCTCGCGAATAGCTGTCTCTGCGCGTTCGGCATCTCCCGCAATCGAAACACGGTGCGCTTCGAGATTGATGTCCTGCATGGCGCCGGGGAGGGCGCTGCCGAGCGCATCGCGGATGGTGGCGACACAGTGCGCGCAGCTCATGTCGGGGACATCGAAAACGTGCATCTCATTCATTCTGGGACTCCATTTCCTTGCGGGTTTTACCGGCCAGATCATCCAGAATCGGACAGTCCGGCCTTTCGTTCCCGCTACAACAACTGGCGAGATGGCGCAGGGTGTTCGCCATCGCCTGAAGATTTTCGATCCTCGTCTCGAGATCTTCGATATGCGCGAGAGCCACCTGCTTTACCTCTGCGCTGGTGCGTGCGCGATTTTGCCAGAGTTGCAGCAGCTTCGTGGTTTCTTCCATTGAGAAACCGAGGCTGCGCGCCCGCTTGATAAACCGCAACGTGTGAACGTCCCGCGCGTCATAGACGCGATAATTGTTCTCGCTCCGCTTCGCTTCGGGCAGCAGGCCGATGCTCTCATAATAGCGGATCATCTTGGCCGTCACACCGGAAGCGGCCGCGGCTTCACCAATGTTCATGGCGTCACCTTTCCATTGTGACCGCGCAGACGCAGCGCGTTGCCAACAACAAAGACGCTCGAAAACGCCATGGCCAGCGCCCCGAGCATGGGGGAGAGCGTGAGGCCGGTGAACGGGTAGAATACGCCGGCTGCGACCGGAATGAGCAGGACGTTATATCCGAAGGCCCAGACCAGGTTCTGACCGATATTGCGCAGCGTCTTTTGGCTCAGATCGATCGCCGTGCCCACGAGCCGCGGATCGCCGCCGACAAGCACCAGATCGGCGCTATCGATGGCGACATCCGTGCCCGTACCCATGGCTATGCCGATATCGGCTTCGGCCAGCGCAGGGGCATCATTGATGCCGTCGCCGACAAAGCTGATGGTGCGGTGCCGGTCGCGCAGCCTTTTGATGGCTGCTGCCTTGTCGCCTGGCATCACTTCTGCCTCGACGGTCTCAATGCCGAGCTCGCCAGCGATGGCCTTGGCAGTCTGTGCGGAATCTCCTGTTATCATCGCCACTTCAATGCCGCGCTGCCTCAGCGCTTCGATAGCGGTGCGACTTTCCGGCTTGATGGTATCGGCGACAAGCAGCGCTGCGACCGGGCGCCCTTCAATCGCCGCGTAGACAATCGAGGCACCGGGCTGACGCGCTGCCTCGGCTTTTTCTGTCAATGCATCGAGCGTGATGCCGCTCTGCTGCAGAAAACGCGGCGAGCCGACCACAACCGAGCGGCCATTGATCGTAGCGTTCACACCCAGGCCTGCTACTGCGGTGAACTGCTCGAGTGCCGGCATGTTCAGCCCGCGCTTCTCCGCTCCCGTAACGATTGCTGCAGCCAGCGGGTGCTCGGAGCGGGACTCGGCGGCGGCCACCACTGCGAGGATTTCGTCCTCGCCAACGGGGTCGACAACGATGATCTGGTCGAGCACAGGCCGGCCCAGGGTCAGCGTGCCGGTCTTGTCGAATACGACGAGATCGGTGCTCCGCAGCCGTTCCAGCGCATCGCCACGCCGGAACAGTACACCCAGTTCGGCAGCGCGTCCGGTGCCGACCATGATCGACATCGGGGTCGCGAGGCCCATCGCGCAGGGGCAGGCGATGATCAAGACCGCAACGGCGTGGACCAGCGCATCCGCAACGGTGCTTTCGGGAAGCAGCAGCCACCAGACAAGAAATGTGGCTGCGGCCAGCGCCATAACGGCCGGCACGAAGTAGAAGGTGATTTTGTCGACCAGCGACTGGATGGGGAGCTTGGCGCCCTGTGCGTCTTCAACCATGCGGATGATCTGCGACAGCATGGTGTTGCGCCCGACCTTTTCGGCTGCGATGGTGAGCGTGCCATCGGTCGCGATCGTGCCGCCGATGACTGGCTCGCCTGCCGAGCGGGAGACGGGCAAAGGCTCACCGCTGATCATCGATTCATCGACGTGCGCCGTGCCTTCGCGCACAGTGCCATCGACAGCGATGCGCTCACCGGGCCGCACGATGATCAGGTCGCCGATTCGGATGTCGGCAATTGCGATTTCCTCGGTTTGACCGTTACGCAGCACCCGGGCCGATTTGGCCTGACGGTCGGCCAGCTTTTCGATTGCGGTATTTGCGCGTCCCTTGGCGCGTGCTTCGAGCCAGCGACCGACAAGCACCAAAGTGACGATCACCGCCGCCGCCTCGAAATAGACGAAGCGTGATGCCTCGGGCACGAGTTGCGGAGCGAACGTGACGACGCTCGAGAATGCCCATGCGGCGCCAGCGCCAAGCGCCACCAGAGTATTCATTTCCGGGGCGCCACGAAATAGCGCCGGCACGCCGATCCTGAAAAACCGCAGCCCGGGCCAGAACAGGACGATGCTGGCAAGGATGAAGTAGAGTATGTGCAGCGATTGCTGCGGAACCATCCCAATAAGGGCGTGGTGCATTCCCGGGATCAGATGGCTCCCCATCTCGAGAATGAAGAGCGGCAGCGTCAACGCCGTCGCGATGATGACATCGCGTTTCAGTTCGGCAGCGTCTTCATCATGGTGCCCATGAGTGGTCTCAGCACTGCTGTGATCGTCCCTTTGAACCTCAGCTTCATAACCGGCCTTGCCAACCGCTGCGACGAGGGCCTCGTCATCAGCTGCACCGGAAGAGGCGTGTACGGTGGCGCGCTGCGTCGCGAGGTTGACGTTCGCTTCAGTCACGCCTGGAACGGCGTTCAAGGCGCGTTCGACCCGACCCACGCACGAGGCGCAGCTCATGCCGCTGACGCTAAGGACGATTGTGTTTGTTGTTGCTGCGATCTGGGTCATTCGATTTCCCTTTCGCATCACCATATAGGGCTTCCCATGATTGGAAGGTCAAGCCCTTGTTGTCGCCTTGGGAAGCGCGGCAGTGTTGCACAGGAAATAAGCAGGATTGAACGAGTGGGCGTAAAATCGGCGCCGCTTTAAGCAAACAGATGCAAAAACCGCATGACTGATGTGCGAGAAGCCCAACTTCTAATCACGACTATATCGCTATACATAAGGGTCACCAGACAGAAGGGGATATAGAGATGAGCATTCGCAACAAGTTCGCTGAATTCGCCCAGTACCACCGCACCATGCGCGAGCTGAACACGCTCGACACCCGCCAGCTGCGCGACCTCGGAATTACTCGTTCCGACTTCCGCGACATCGCACGCGGCAAGGTGCTGTAAGGCTTAAGCCGACAGCGACAAGTCCGAGGCGCCCCGTCAGGGCGCCTTTTTTTATGTGCGAGAGATATCGGCCACCACCGGCTTGAGCACGTTGATCACGGTCTGCGGGGTCATGCGCACCTGCACGCCGCGCTGGCCGCCATTGATATAGATCTCGTCATAAAGCTCGGCGCTTTCCTCTAGCACCGTCGGAACGCTGCGCTTCTGGCCAAAGGGGCTGATGCCTCCGACCTTGAAGCCGGTCAGGCGCTCTGCTTCGGCAGGCTTCATCATCTCGGCGCCTTTGCCTCCGAGTGCCGCTGCCAGCTTCTTCATGTTCACTTCGGCATCCGACGGCACGATCGCGCATACCGGCGCGCCATCAAGCTTTGCCATGAGTGTCTTGAAAACTATGCCGGGGTCGACCCCCATCGCCTCGGCGGCCTGCAGGCCAACGCGCTCTGCGTTCGGATCATACTCATAAGTGACCAGCACGTAGTCTGCCCCATGCGCATCGAGTGCGACAGTTGCGGGTGTGGTCTTGGGCTTCGACATGATGCTGGCTTTTCTGGCTTGCATGACAAGTGAAACGGGCCCGCTGCAGAACAACGAGCCCGTTTGAAATCACAACAGGTCCTTGAAGCGCAAGGCTCGCCTAGACGATGCCGCCACCGCCGCTTTCGCTCGCAGGACGCACCTCGCCGACTTTCTGGCGATACCCGGAGGCGCGATAGGCGGCAACCGGATCGATCGCGCCGCCGGTCTCCATCCGCGCCATCGCCAGGATCGGCTCGACATCAGTCCGGAAGGCGGCCTTGAGCGTCTGGCTACCCATCAGTGCATCGTTTGCGTCCTGATAGCCTGACAGAGCTTTGCGATCGACGATCAGCCCCTGAGCATATGAACGCAGTACTTCGCAGGCCGAAACCATCAGCGATTCGATGGGGTCGGTCACGTTGTGGCTCTGGTCGAGCATGTGGGCAGGGCGGAAGTCGTCCAGGTTCTGCTCGGCATCCACCAGCTCGTTAAAGACCAGGAACAGGCGGTACGGGTCGATGGAGCCGGCGTCGAGGTCGTCGTCGCCATACTTCGAATCGTTGAAATGGAAGCCGCCGAGCTTGCCGAACTGGATCAGGCGGGCGACGATCATCTCAATGTTGACGTTCGGAGCGTGGTGCCCGAGATCGACAAGGCAGTAGGCGCGATCGCCGAGCTCCTTGGCGATCAGGTAGTTGGTGCCCCAATCCTGGACCACAGTCGAATAGAAGGCCGGCTCAAAAATCTTGTGCTCGGTAAACAGGCGCCAGTCATTCGGCAGGCCCTGGTAGACGGACTTCATGGAGTCGAGGTAGCGCTCGAACTGGCGGGTGAAATGTGCCTGACCCGGGAAGTTCGACCCATCGCCGACCCACACGGTCAGCGCCTTCGAGCCGATAGCCTGACCGATCTCGATACATTCGAGATTGTGTTCAATCGCCTGCTGGCGCGTCGCCGCATCGGTGTGGCTGAGAGAGCCGAACTTGTAGCTGTTCGCCTGGCCTTTGGCATCCGAGAAGGTGTTGGAGTTCATCGCATCGAACCCGAGGCCCAGGCGGTTGGCGGTGTCCTTCAGCCGGTTCGGATCTGCCTTGTCCCACGGAATATGCAGTGAGACGGTCGGCGTCGAGCGGGTCATCTGGTGGATGACTGCGCAGTCTTCGAGCTTGTCGAAGATGTCGCGCGGCTCGCCCGTGCCGGGGAAACGCGCAAACCGCGTTCCGCCGGTGCCAACGCCCCATGACGGGATGGCAACACCGAAGCGCGCGACTTTGTCCTTGATGGTATCGATAGCGATACCCTGCCGGTCGAGCCGTTCGCCGAGGCTGTCATAGTCCTGGCGCAGATTGGCTTCTCGTGCGGCGTTATCCTGTTCGATCACCGAGGGATCGATCATCGTTTCGCTCATTCCTCACTCCCATCGACGATTGTTCGGTGTTCTGTTTTTCGGGGCGGGCTGACCCGCCCCTTAGTGATCAGCGCGTGAAGGACTGCGCATTGCCGGCATCGACATTGATGATGTTGCCGGTGGATTTGGCAGACGCTTCGCTGGCAAAGAAGTAGATTGCCTCCGCGATGTCTTCCGGGAACACGCTGCGCTTGAGCATAGAACGCTGGCGATAGTGCTCCTCGAGATCGTCGGTCGACATCTTGTAGGCGGCGGCGCGCTGCTCCTTCCACTCGCCCGTCCAGATCTTCGAACCGCGTAGCACGGCATCCGGATTGACGACGTTGACGCGGATCTGCTCGCCGGCGCCCTCAAGCGCCAGGCAGCGCGCGAGATGGATTTCGGCCGCTTTGGCGGTGCAATAGGCGGAAGCGTTTGGCGAGGCGGCGAGGCCATTCTTCGAGGCGACGAAGACCACATTGCCACCGATCTTCTGGCTGCGGAACAGTTTGAACGCTTCCCGGCTGACGAGGAAGTACCCCGTCGAGAGAATGTCCATGTTCTTGTTCCAAAGCGCGAGCGAGGTTTCCTCGATCGGTGCCGACGAGGCGAGGCCGGCATTGGAGACGAGGATGTCGAGCCCGCCATATTCGGCGACCGCATGCGCAAATCCGCTGATCACCTGCTCTTCAGAGGTGACGTTGATGTTGGCGGTGCGCACGACGTCCTTGCCGAAGCCCTGAGCGAGTTCGTCGCTGGCGCTATCGAGTGCCGCCTGATCGATGTCAGCCAGAACCACGCAGGCCCCTTCGCGTAGGAGCCGGATCGCAGTTGCGCGGCCGATGCCACCGGCACCGCCAGTAACAAGCGCAACCCGTCCGGCCAGTGACTTCGGCTTCGGCATGCGCGACAGCTTGGCTTCTTCGAGCAGCCAGTATTCGATATCGAAGGCTTCCTGTTCGGACAGGCCTTGGTAGGTCGACACCGTCGAGGCGCCGCGCATCACGTTGATGGCGTTGATATAGAACTCGCCGGAAATGCGCGCCGTCCCCTTGTCCTTGGCGAAGGTGAACATGCCGACGCCCGGCATCAGGTAAACGACAGCATTCGGATCGCGTATCGCCGGCGAATTGTCGTGCTTGCACCGCTCATAGTAGCCGGCGTAGTCGGCGCGATAATCCTCCACCTGCTTTCCGAGCGCATCGATGACACTATCGACATCCGGGTTGGCCGGATCGAAATCGATCACCAGCGGACGAATCTTGGTTCTCAGGAAGTGGTCGGGGCAGGAGGTGCCTAGAGCCGCCAGCGGCTTCAGGTCGTTGGAATTGACGAACTCGAGTACCGCATCGGTGTCTTCGAAGTGACCGACCTTGTGGCTCTCGCCGGAAATCATGCCGCGAATGCGCGGCATCAGGCGCGCAGCGATTTCACGCCGCTTTTCAGCAGCGAGAGAACTGGTTGCTGCACCGCCGAAAATTGACTTGCCCGCAGTCTTTTCTTCGAGCCAGCCGATCGCCTTGTTGATCGTGGCGATGGTGGTTTCGTAGCACTCTTTCGGCGTGTCGCCCCAGGTAAACAGGCCGTGGCTTTCAAGGATGACACCTTTGGCATCAGGATTTTCCTTGCAGAAAGTCTCGAGCCACAGGCCAAGCTCGAAGCCAGGGCGCTTCCACGGCAGCCATCCGATATCGTTGCCAAAGATCTCCTGGGTCAGTGCCTTGGAGTCTTTCGATGCAGCGATCGCGATGATGGCGTCGGGATGCATGTGGTCAACATAGGCGCGCGGCACATAGGCGTGCAGGGGCGTGTCGATGGACGCCGCGCGTGGATTCAGATTGAACGTTGCGTGGGGCAAGTAGCCCACCATCTCGTCTTCGTACTCGACGCCGCGATAAATGTCCTTGAGAGCGCGAAGCTTGTCCATGTAGAGGGTCGAGAAGCCCTCGAGCTTGATGGTGCCGACGTCGCCGCCCGACCCCTTCACCCACAGCACTTCGACATCCGCGCCGGTCAGCGGATCCTTTTCGGTGATCTTGGATGAGGTGTTGCCACCACCGTAATTGGTGACCCGCTTGTCTGATCCGAGCAGGTTGGAGCGATAAACGAGGCGCTCGGCTTCGGTCATCCCGGCAGTCTTCGCGTCGTCCCAAAGGTTAGCGAGGCGCGATTGCGCGGTGTCGGTCATCATGTCCTCCCGGATGTGCGGATTTGCTTGGCACTAGGACCCGATTTCTGACAAGCTGTCAATCAGAAGCGGTCAGTTTCGATCATTGATGCGTTTTGGTGATCGAATATGATTGCTATAAGTCGAGCAACGCGCACGTTTGATCGTGATTGGAGGACAAGTGCACGAAACTGAGCGCCATCGCATTATCGCTGCCGCAGTCCAGTCACGCCCGGTTGCGACCGTCGCCGATCTCGTCGAGATGACAGGCGCGTCCGAAGCCACCATCAGGCGCGATATCGCTTCAATGCATGTTGCCGGAAAGCTGCGGCGCGTGCGCGGCGGGGCTGAATCGGTGACCCCGCTGCCGCAATCCGCGCTGGCAGGACGGCCCTACAAGGTCAATGAGACGATGCATGCCGGCGCCAAGCGCGCCATTGCCCGCGCTGCCGCCGATATGATTGCCGATGGCGACTCGATCATCATCAACGGCGGTACGACCACCTTTCAGATGGTGCACCACATGTCGCATCGCCGGGCCCATGTCTTCACGAACTCATTTCCGATCGCGGCGCATCTGCTTGCCCATTCCCGCTCCGCAGTGATGGTCCCGGGCGGCACGATCTATCGCGAGCAGAACATCATCTTGTCGCCGTTCGACAATGATACGTCGAAATCCTTTTATGCCAGCCGCATGTTCATCAGCTGCCAGGGGGTCGGGCCTCTCGGGCTGATGGAGACGGATCCGATGCTCATCCAGGCAGAGTTGAAACTGATCGATCAGGCGGATGAGCTTATCTGCCTTGCGGATTCCAGCAAGCTGCGCAATCGCTCGAGCCTGATCCTGTGCGGGCTGGATCGCGTCTCGACGCTGATTACCGATCGCGGCATTACCGAGGAAGAACGCGAGATGGTGGCGGGGCGCGGCGTCAGGCTGATTGTCGCCGACGCTGATATTCAGGACCAAAGCGCCAGGACGGCTTAAGCGGGCGACGAAAGGGAGGATGACTGACGTGATCGAGAAAGACGGATGGGAAAAACACGCATTCAAGATGCATCTGCATCCCGGAATGGCAGAGGAATACAAACGCCGCCACGACGAGATCTTTCCTGAACTGGTGACGCTGCTGAAAGATGCGGGGGTGAAGGATTACTCCATTCACCTTGATGAGGAGACGAACATCCTGTTCGGCGTCCTCTGGCGCCGCAGGAACCACACCATGGCAAGCCTCCCGGAGACCGAAATCATGCAGCGATGGTGGGCGCATATGGCGGACATCATGGCCACCAATGAGCGCAACGAGCCTGTTGATACCGCGCTGCGTCCGATGTTCTGGCTCGAATAGCCCTATTGCAGTTGGCGGCAAGATAAGAAATTGTCGTAATTGGGCGCTGCAGGTTGCGAGCGCCTAAGCGTCGAATTCTAGTATGTCAGGCCTCTTATGGATGCAGTTGCGCCCCGCCTCGTGCTCGAGGGAAAGCCGCTCAGCTTTGCGGACATGGCACGCATCGGAACGCAGCGCGTCCTCGTCGAACCGGATATTGCAGCGCTCGATCGCGTGGCTCAGGCGCGCGACGTGATCGAAGATGCTATCGTGTCGGGCCGACCGGTCTACGGTGCCACCACTGGTGTCGGAGCGATGAAGGATGTCTCCTGGTCGCAGGAGGACTTCGACGACTATAATACCGGGCTGGTTCGTGCCCACCATTTTGGTACCGGCAGCCCTTTCTCCCCGGAAGTCATCCGCAACGCGATGGCCATACGCGTCAACATGGCGTTGACGGGGCGAGTGGGGTGCACCCCGAAGCTCGTCGAGATCTTCGTCAAGCTGCTGGAAAACGACGTCGTTCCGGTGGTGCGGCGCACCGGCTCGATCGGCTGCGCGGATATCGGGCTCATGGGCCAGATCGGCGCGGTTCTGACTGGCGTCGGGGAAGCCGTCTATCGCGGTGAGCGGCTTCCGGCGAACGAGGCGCTCAGGCGCGCAGGGCTCGAGCCTATGAAGCTCGCCCCGCGCGACAGCCTGGCTTCGATCTCGACCAACGCCGTCGGTTACGCAGCGGCATCGCGGGCGATACGCCAGGCGGCATCGACTGTTCGCCTCTTGCTTGCGACCGGATTGACGACTGCCGGGGCACTGGGGGCGTCGCGCGATCCGTGGAAAGCGGTGGCGCATGTCGGTACCGAGCGCGAGGCGGCTGTCGGCGCGTGGCTCTATTTCAATGCGATGGGCTGGGACTGGCCGATGGGCACCCACGTGCAGGATCCACTCTCGATCCGCATGATGAGCCAGGTCTTCGCCACAGCCTTCGAAAGTCTCACCGTAGCGGGGCGGACCGTTTTGGCCGCCACAGGCCGCACCGATGACAACCCGGTCGTCGCTGCCGGGCAGGTGCTGACGTCAGGCGGATCTCTGCCGCTGGACGTGACGGTATTCTTGCAGACAGCGCAGCTGGGTCTCGCGCACGTGGCGCGTAACTCCTTCAATCGCTGCGTACTGCTCGGCAATGGTGGCCGCCGCAACCTTCCGGTGAACCTCGTGGCGCCGGGCGCCATCGCCACTGGTTTCGGGCCGATCATCAAGCTCGCTGGCGAGCTGTTTACGCGGGTGCTGTCGCTCTCGAACGCCATCTCGGCGCAATCGCTGGTCGTGGCGAACGGGCTCGAGGATGAGGCCGCCTTTTTGCCGCTCGTTGTCGAACGGTTCGAGCGCCAAGTGCTGGCACTGCGCCGCATGGCGGCTCTCGAGGGTCTGTTGGCCGCGCAGGCGATGGACATTTCCGAGGACAGGCCCGGCAACGTTCCAGGAATGGTCTATCGGCTGGTGCGCCGTCACGCCGCCTACTACACGTTCGATCGGCCCCTCTCGTCCGAGGTCGAGGCGATCGAAGTGGAACTCGGCTCGGAACAGTTCATGGGAGAACTGATCGAGCACTCGGCCATTATGGATCTGGACGAGTTTTTCGCACTTGGCCCCGTGGCCTAGACATTTGTGTCTGGTCGCGCGACGCTGACGCATTAGGGTAGGGACGCCGGTCAAAGACCGGCCAAGCAAGGAGACCATCATGCCCCTTTCCACCAAGCTTCTGAGCGCCACAGCCGCTCTTGCCTTTACCGTGACCGCCGCCAACGCGCAGGTCGTGGTGTCCTCAAAGATCGACACCGAAGGTGGCGTTCTGGGCAACATGATCCTCGACGTGCTCGAGGCAAACGATATCCCGGTCGAAGACCGCACACAGCTCGGCGGCACGCCGATCGTGCGCGAGGCGATCACTGCTGGCGAAATCGACATCTACCCCGAGTATACCGGCAACGCCGCGTTCTTCTTCGAGATGGCAGACGATCCGATCTGGAACAATGCCGAATCCGCCTACGAGCAGGCAGCCGAACTCGACATGGAAGCCAATAACATTGTCTGGCTGCAGCCTTCGCCGGCTAACAACACCTGGGCTGTCGCCATTCGTCAGGACCTCGCCGAAAGCGAAGGGCTCGCGACCTTCACCGATTTCGGTGAGTATGTCGCCAATGGCGGCGAAGTTGTGCTCGCTGCGTCCTCCGAGTTCGTAAACTCGCCTGCGGCTCTGCCGAAGTTCGAAGAAGTCTACGGCTTTGATCTTGAAGGCGACCAGCTGATTACCTTGTCCGGTGGCGATACCGCGGCGACCATCGCAGCGGCTGCACAGCAGACCAACGGCGCCAATGCCGCAATGGTCTACGGCACGGATGGCGGCATTGCGCCCTCCGGCCTCGTAGTTCTCGAGGACGACCAGGGCGTTCAGCCGGTCTACCAGCCGGCGCCGATCATCCGCGCCGAAGTGCTCGAAGAGTACCCGCAGATCGAGGAACTGCTTGCGCCAGTGTTTGAATCGCTGACGCTCGAGACCTTGCAGGAGCTCAACGGGCGCGTTCAGGTTGGCGGCGAGTCGCCCTCCGCCGTGGCCGAAGAATACCTCACCAGCAACGGTTTCCTCGACTAGTCGCACCGTCTCGCCCCGCCCATTGTGGGCGGGGCTTTCCCTATCCGTAAACGGGGGCGTCATGAGTGTGGCCGAAGCCGAAGGCGGCAAGCGCAGTTCGTTTCTGGCGTTCGACAAGCTCGGCGTCCTGATTGCGCTGATCATCGTGGCCGGCGCCCTCATGCCGTTCACAATCTTCAGGGCCAACCGCATCGTCCTTGGTGAAGGCCGCAGCCTTATCGAAGCGCTCGATCCGGTAATGACGCTCGTTCTGTGCGCGGTTCTCATTGCAGGTTTCGTCGTCGCCTTGTGGCGCGTCGATACGCGGGCAAAGCTTGTAGTGGGCTTTATGGTGCTGGCGGTGCTCGCGATAAATGTCGGCCTGTCGGCTGACTATCTTACCCCCGAAGAGAACAATTTCTCGCGTATATCGCCGGGGGCGGGCTTCTGGCTACTCACCTTCGCATTTGCGCTGATGGTCGCCGATGCGCTCACAAGGCTGCGGTTCAAGGCGTGGACGCGTCTCGGTATTCTCGCTGCGGTCGCTGCGGCAGTCGCGGTACTGCTGTGGAGCGGCACACTCGACAATCTCTCGATCCTTCGAGAATACGCTACGCGTGCCGATGCCTTCTGGCAGGAAGCGCGGATGCATTTGCTGCTGGCCTTCGGTGCGGTTGCCATCGCTATTCTCGTCGGCGTGCCGCTTGGCATATTCTGTTATCGCACGCCCTCAGTCCGGGCAGCGATCCTCAATGTCCTCAATATTGTGCAGACGATCCCGTCGATCGCCTTGTTCGGGCTTCTGATCGCGCCGCTGGCCTGGGTCGCGCTCCATGTGCCGGGCGCGCGGGCCATCGGCATTTCGGGCATCGGCACGGCGCCGGCGCTCGTTGCGCTGTTCTTTTATTCGCTGCTGCCGATCGTCGCCAATACCGTGGTTGGTCTGCAAAGCGTGCCGGAGGCCGCCAATGATGCGGCCAAGGGCATGGGCATGACCGACCGGCAGCGGCTATGGGCTGTGGAACTGCCGCTGGCATTTCCTGTCATTCTGACCGGCATCCGCATCGTTCTGGTGCAGGATATCGGGCTTGCCACCATCGCCGCGCTGATCGGCGGCGGCGGGTTCGGCGTTTTTGTGTTCCAGGGCATCGGGCAGACGGCGATGGACCTTGTTCTGCTCGGCGCTGTGCCGACCGTGGCGCTCGCCTTTGCCGCAGCCGTGGTTCTCGATGCAATAGTTGAAATGGTGAGTACACCGGAGCGCCCGAAATGATCGAACTCAAGGACCTCACCAAGACTTATGGCGACACGACGGTTGTGGATGCCGTCTCGTTCACGGTCGAGGCCGGAGAAATCTGCGTCATCGTCGGTACGTCCGGCTCCGGCAAGACGACGCTGATGCGCATGATCAACCGCCTCGTCGAGCCGACATCCGGTCAGGTACTGATCGATGGCGAGGACACCCGCAAGGTTGCGCCGTTCGAGTTGCGACGTCGTATCGGCTACGCCATCCAGGGGCACGGCCTGTTCCCGCACCGCACGGTCGGGCAGAATATCGGCACGGTGCCGGGCTTGCTGAACTGGGAGAAGGAGCGCACGCGCAAGCGCGTCGATGAGTTGATGCGCCTGTTCCAGCTCGACCCCGACCAGTTCCGCGATCGGCTGCCGAGCGAACTCTCGGGCGGGCAGCAGCAGCGCGTCGGCGTTGCGCGGGCCCTCGCGGCAGAGCCGAACATCCTGTTGATGGACGAGCCGTTCGGCGCGCTCGATCCTGTGATCCGCGCCAAGGCGCAGGATGATCTGTTGGGAATTCAGCGCAAGTTCAAGACGACGATCGTGCTCGTCACGCACGACATGGAAGAAGCGATCCATCTGGGCACGCGCATTGCCGTGATGGATGCCGGTCAATTGCTGCAATACGCAACGCCAGAGGAGATCATCGCCAATCCGGCCACCGATTTCGTTGCCGAGCTCATTGGTGGCGACAGGCCGTTCCGCCTGCTGTCGCTTGACAGGGTGGCGGACCATGTCGAACAGGGCGAAGCCGAAGGAACACCGATCGAGGCTCGGTTGAGCCTACGCGAAGCCTATGCCGAATGCCTGTGGTCCGGGCGCGAAGCGCTACCGGTGGTTGATAATGGCAAGACAATAGGGCGCATTAGCCGCGCGGAATTGGCGCGTAAGGCCGCGCGGCCGCAATGAAGATCGGGCTCGTCATCCGGCTGATCGTACTGGCGCTGCTGATCGCTTTCCTGATCAGCCCCGAAACCTTTCGCTTTGCCTTTGCGCCGCTCGTCACCGGCAACCAGCCGGTGATCTACAACCAGGGAAGCCTGCTGGAGATCACCATCAACCATTTGATGATCGTTGCGATTGCGGTCGCGGCGGCGACGGCGCTGGCAGTGGGCCTAGCGATTCTCGTGACGCGGCCGTTCGGAGCGGAGTTCCTGCCGCTGTCGCGCAGCCTCGCGAATATCGGTCAGACATTTCCCCCGGTGGCGGTACTGGCGCTGGCAGTGCCAATTCTTGGCTTTGGCACTGCACCCACCCTCGTCGCGCTGTTCCTTTATGGTCTTCTGCCTATTTTCGAGAACACGCTGACAGGACTGACCAATCTGCCCGGTGCCGTAACCGAGGCGGCGCGCGGCATGGGCATGACGGGACGTCAGAGGCTGCTGCGCGTCGAGCTGCCACTGGCTTTTCCGGTCATTCTCGCTGGGGTGCGCCTGTCGACGGTGATTTCGCTGGCCACGGCAACGATCGGTTCCACCGTTGCTGCCCGTACGCTGGGCGAGGTGATCATCGCGGGCCTGTTGTCCAACAACACATCGTTTGTCTTGCAAGGCGGGCTGATCGTTGGTGTGCTGGCGGTGCTGATCTATGACGCCCTTTCGGCGCTGGAGCGCTTTCTGGCACGGCGGACCGGTCAGAGCCGGCGCGCTGCAGCCTGAAGCAGCGCATCAATAGAGCGAGGATCCACAATGTCTGACTTTGATCTGGTTCTGAAGGGGACGGTCGTCCGGGCGGACAAGGTGATCGAGAACGGCTATGTCGCGGTCAGCGATGGCAAGATCGCGGCTGTCGGTGATGGCGAGGCCCCCCAGGCCAAAGAACGGCACGAGCTTGGTAACTCCCTGATACTGCCAGGGGCGATCGACGCTCAGGTCCATTCTCTGAGCCAGAAGAACCAGGAAGACTTCATCTGGTCCACGCGCTCGGCCGCCGCCGGGGGCGTCACGACAATTGTCGATATGCCCTATGACGAAGGCAACCTCGTGTGTTCGGCAGAGGCGGTGGCGCGCAAGATCGCCCATGCCGGCGAGCAGGCCCGTGTCGATTTCGCGCTTTACGGAACAGTCGATCCGGAAGAGGGGGCGCGGCGCATTCCCGAAATGGTTGCGGCGGGCGTTTCCGCCTTCAAGTTTTCGACGTTCGGCACCGATCCGACGCGGTTTCCGCGCATCCCGCCGCAGCTCCTCGAGGAGTGCTTTGCCGCAATCGCGCGGACCGGGCTGACCGCCGGCGTCCATAATGAAGTCGATGAATATGTCCGCGCCGCGATGGAAGAAGTCCGCGCCAGCGGCATTTCGGACTATCGCGCTCACGCGATGAGCCGTCCCCCGCTGACCGAGACGCTGGCGATGCTGGAAATCTACGAGATCGGCGCCGAGACCAGCTGCCCGGCCCATGTCGTTCATTGCTCGCTGGGGCGTGGCTACGACATCGCCCGGCGCTATCGCGACGAAGGTTTTGCCGCCACCGCCGAATGCTGCATCCACTACCTAACCCTGGACGAGGAGAACGATGTGGCCCGGCTTGGTGGCAAGGCAAAGATCAATCCACCGATCCGACCACGTGAAGAAGTTGAAAAGCTCTGGGAGCACGTCCGCGCCGGCAATGTCTGGTTGGTTTCGACTGACCATGTCAGTTGGTCCGAGGACCGCAAGACCAACTCCGACATGCTGGCAAATGCTTCCGGCGTGCCGGGTCTCGAAGCCATGGTGCCACTGTTCGTCAAGGGGGCGCTGGAGCGCGACATTTCCCTCACCTGGGCCGCGCGGCTGATGGCCGCCAATCCCGCACGCCATTTCAGGCTTACCGGTACCAAGGGGGCGCTCGACATCGGCAAGGATGCTGACATCACGATCCTCGCGGATCGCCCGCGTACATATGATGCCGCGGCCAGCGGCAATAACGTCGTCGGCTGGAGCCCCTATAACGGCATTGAACTGCCGTGGACGGTGGCGGGAACCTATCTGCACGGGCAGTTGGTGTTCGACGGAACGACAGTGCTGGCCGAGCCCGGGCATGGCACATTCGTCAGGCCGGAGGCCGTATGACGCGCAACCTCGTCACAGACGCAACGCGGATCGGCGCCGATATCGATGCCCTGAGCGGCCTTACAGATCCTGGCCGCCCCTACACGAGACGTGCCTTCACGCCGATGTTTCTCGAGGGTCGCAACTGGCTCACTCAGCGTTTCGAGGCGGCGGGCCTGAGCACCCGCCTTGATGCCGCCGGCAATCTGATCGGCACCCGCCGCGGACGCCAGCCCGGCTCCGGCACGATCATGCTTGGTTCGCACTCCGACACGGTGCCTGACGGTGGGCGTTATGACGGCATCGCCGGCGTTATTGCCGGGCTTGAGGTGGCGCGGGCGCTCGACGAGCAGGGGATCACGCTCGAGCACGATCTTGAGATCGTCGACTTTCTTGCCGAGGAGGTCTCGATATTTGGCGTCTCATGTGTCGGTAGCCGGGGGCTGGCGGGTGTGCGGCCCGACGAGTGGCTGACAAGAGAGGCCGGTTCGCTGACGCTTGCGGAGGGCATCGAACAGGTCGGAGGCAATCCCGCGAGTGCGGAAGACCGCAGCGATATCAAAGCGTTTCTCGAGCTGCATATCGAGCAGGGACCCGTTCTCGATAACCAGCAATTCGATGTCGGCGTGGTCACCGCCATCGCTGGCATCACCCGCGTGGAAATCATCGTTGAGGGCAGGGCCGACCATGCCGGCACAACGCCAATGGGCGCACGGCAGGACGCACTGACTGCCGCCAGCTGGATGGTTCTGGCGGTCGAGCGTTTTGCGACAGAGCTCGCAAGCGGTGACGCGCATTTTGCCGCGACTGTTGGCGAGTTCTCGATGGAGCCGAACGCTGCGAACGTTGTGCCGGCGCGGGTGCGCATGCTGATCGATGCGCGCGCCGAACGTCGCGAGGACATGGTTCGCTTTCTCGGTGAGCTCGAAGCGGGTGTTGCGGGTATTGCCGAGCAGGCCGGGGTCACGGCATCCGAACCAAAGATTATCTCGGACAATATGCCGACGCCGTGTGATGCCGAATTGCTCGATATCCTTGACGAGGCAAGCGAGCATGTCGGAGCCCGCCACCGCCGCATGGCGTCCGGTGCCGGACATGACACGGCATGGATGGCGCGGTTGACGCGGGCGGCAATGATCTTTGTGCCTTGCCTCGGCGGACGCAGCCACACGCCCGACGAATCGGCGACCAATGAAGACATTGCGATGGGCGCCGCCGTATTGCTGGAGGCGGTGAAACGCCTCGACACGCGTTTACAGGAGATTGCTTGATGGGACGCATTCTGACGGAAAAAGACGTCGAGGCCGCGGTCAAGGGCGGCTCCGTCTATGCGGCAGGCGGTGGCGGCTGGGCCGATCATGGCCGCATGCTCGGCCATGCTGCCGTCTCGATCGGCAAGCCGGAACTGGTCTCTATCGAGGAACTCGATGCCGATGACTGGGTGGCGACTGCTGCTGCCATCGGCGCGCCGGCCTCGACAACGCCCTGGGAGATGCGTGGGATTGATTACATCAGGGCGGTGGAACTGCTGCAGGATGCGCTGGGCGAACCGCTTTCCGGGCTGATGGTCGGACAGAACGGCAAGTCCTCGACGCTCAACGGCTGGCTGCCCTCTGCGGTGCTCGGTACCAAAGTCGTCGATGCCGTCGGTGATATCAGGGCCCACCCAACTGGAGACATGGGCTCGATCGGGCTCGCCGGATCGCCGGAGCCGATGATCCAGACCGCGGTCGGCGGCAACCGTGAGGAGAACCGCTATATCGAGCTGGTGACGCGCGGCGCGACAGCGAAGGTGTCGCCGATCCTGCGCACCGCCTCCGACATGTCGGGCGGATTCATCGCCTCGTGCCGCAACCCGGTCCGCGCCAGCTATGTGCGCGAGCACGCCGCACTTGGCGGCATATCGCTGGCCCTAACATTGGGTGAGGCGATCATCGCTGCCGAAACACGTGGTGGCAGCGCCATCATCGATGCCATCGTCAAGACCACCGGCGGCGCTATTCTCGCCGAGGGAGAAATCACGAAGAAGGCCGTTGTCTATACCAAGGAAGCCTTCGACATCGGCACGGTAACGCTGGCCGACGGCACGGTGCTGCATGTGATGAACGAATACATGGCGGTCGACCAGAACGGCGAACGGGTCGCGACCTTCCCGGATGTCATCACCACGCTGTCCCAGGATGGGGAGCCTCTCAGCGTCGGACAGCTGGAGGAGGGCATGAAGATTTTCGTGCTGCATGTATCCAAGGCTGTCATTCCGCTGGCATCGAGCGTCAAGGACCCGGCGGTTTACCCCCATGTCGAAAAATCCATGGGGATCGAGTTGCAGAAATACGCTCTGGATATGGGAGCCTGACCATGCCCACAGACAATCCGCGGCACCCGAAATTTCCGATACCGGGCGGCTCAGACCTTCGCGCCAGGGGCTGGCGCCAGGAATCGCTGCTGCGATTGCTGGAGAACGTGCTGAGTGTCGGTGAAGACCCGGACAGCCTCATAGTCTACGCGGCGCTCGGCAAGGCTGCGCGCAACTGGGCGAGTCATGATGCGATCGTCAATGCTCTGAAGACGATGGAAGAAGATGAAACCCTGATCATCCAGTCCGGCAAGCCGATCGGCGTGGTGAAGACACACGCCAAGGCACCGCTGGTGATCATGGCCAATTGCAATCTCGTAGGCCAGTGGGCACGCGCCGAGATCTTCTACGAACTCGAAAAGAAAGGCCTTATCTGTTGGGGCGGGCTAACAGCCGGAGCCTGGCAATATATCGGCAGCCAGGGTGTCATCCAGGGCACCTATGAAATCTTCATGCGCATCGCCGAACGTCGGTTTGGCGGCGAGCTGGCTGGGCGCTTCATCCTGACAGCCGGGCTGGGTGGCATGGGCGGCGCGCAGCCGCTGGCTGGACGCATGGCAGGCGCTGCGATCCTTTGCATCGATGTTGACGCTGAGCGTGCCAGGAAGCGCAAGGAAATCGGTTATCTCGAAGAGATCGCACCGAATCTCGACACGGCGCTCGAGATGATTGACCAGGCGGTGCGGGAAAAGCGTGCGCTGTCGGTCGGGCTTGTCGGCAATGCCGCTGAGATTTATCCGGAGATCGCGCGTCGCGGCGTGGTGCCGGACATTGTCACCGACCAGACGTCAGCCCACGATCTTGTTTATGGCTATGTGCCCAAGGGATATTCGGTCGAGCGGGCGCGCGAATTGCGGACGACCAACCCCGAAGAGCTGATGACCGCCAGCCGCAGCTCGATTGTCGAGCACGTGCGGGCCATGCTGAGCTTTCAGCAAAACGGCGCCGAGGTTTTTGACAACGGCAATCTGATCCGCACCCAGGCGAAGGCCGGCGGCGTCAAGAATGCTTTCGATATCCCGATTTTCACGGAGGCATATCTGCGTCCGCTATTTGCCAAGGCGGTGGGCCCGTTCCGCTGGATGGCGCAATCCGGCGACCCTGACGATATCAGGAAGATCGACGACAAGCTTCTTGAGATGTTCCCGAACAACAAGATCGTCACCAACTGGATCAGGTTGGCCCGCGAGCATGTGCCGTTCGAGGGCCTGCCGGCCCGTATCGCCTGGCTCGGGCATGGGGAGCGCACGCAACTGGCCATAGCTGTCAACGCCATGGTCGAAAACGGCGAGCTGTCAGGCCCGATCACCTTCAGCCGCGACCATCTCGATGCGGGCGCGATGGCGCATCCCAACATCATGACGGAGCGGATGAAGGATGGCTCAGACGCAATTGCAGACTGGCCTATCCTCGATGCCATGCTGTTGTGCTCATCAATGGCCGACCTCGTCGTGGTCCATTCCGGCGGTGGTGGCTATGCCGGCTACATGACGTCGGCGGGCGTCACTGTGGTAGCCGATGGCACCGGCGCGGCGACCGAACGCCTCGACCATGCTCTCACCAATGATACGGCGTTGGGTGTGATGCGCTACGCCGATGCCGGCTACGAAGAGAGCTTCGAGGAGATCGCCGAAAAGGGGATCGGCCACATCGCTCTCAAGCACTAGGCAGCGCGCCCGGTCACTTCTTGCCGGATACCTCGTGCCGCCAGCTATATTGCGGCCAGTAGCCGAGCATGCGCTTGGCCTTCTCGATCGACAATAGCGTGCCGTTGGCGCTGATATTGTCCTTCTGCTCCACATCCGGGAACACCTCGGCCAACAGGGAGGTGTTCGAGCGGCTCATGACCGTATCGGCATTGGCGATGATAAAGGGCTCGAACCCGGTGAAATCGGCCTCAATGCTGCGGCGTACGGCCTGAGCGCCATCACGAGCATCGATATAGCCCCACAGATTCCATTTCCTGAGCTTGGCATCATCGTCAAAGCTCGGGAATTTTGCGTAATCTTCAGGATACATCACGTTTGAAAAGCGCAGGCCGATCATCCGCAACTCCGGATCCCAGCGGCAATATTGCGCCGCCATCGTCTCGTCGAGCAGCTTGCCGAGGGAATAGGTGCTTTCAGGACGCGGGAAATACTCCTCGTCGACTGGCACATAGGGCGGCGGCGTATCGAACGGCAGTCCGAGCACTGTTTCGGACGAGGCGAAGACCACATTCTTGATGCCCGCCATGCGGCAGGATTCGAAGACGTTGTAGCTCGTGGGCACATTGTTGGCGAAGGTGCGTGGATTGGCGAACTGGCCGGGTGCCGGAATGGCTGCAAGGTGCGCCACGGCATCGAACTTGCCGCCCCGTTCGTTGACCGCCCCGAGAATGGCTGAAGAGACCTCGCCAAAATCGGTCAGGTCGACCCTGACGGTCGGGCAAACTGCTTCAGGCGGCAGGCTCTGGTCGAGATTGACTACATCATACCCATGCGCCACCAGATCCTTGAGGACGGCACGCCCGAGCTTGCCGCTGCCCCCGGTCACCAGAACTCTAGCCATAGCCAACCTCCCGATTTTTCTCGTCTTTAGCGCAGCCTCGCACGGATCTTGCGGCGAGCCAAGCACCTGAACGCCCGATGAACGATGGTGTAACGGCCGGTTCAAGCGCAATTGGCCAGTGTGCGCTCATCGATAAACGGGGCGAACAATAATGAACCAACAGATCAATGAACTCATCGCGGCGCTCGCAGCTGGCGCGATCATTCTGGCCACCGCGGTTCTGGCGGTCCAACCGGCACTAGCCGCGATCTAGGGTCGATGCGAGTTGACAATCGACGCCGGGGGCTTTCTGGCTAGGCGGACCATTGGAGGTCGCTAGTGTCAGCAAATCCCGTCCTCGCCGAAGCCTCTCGCGGCAACTCTGTGGAAAATCGTCATCGCGGTGCCGCGGCGATTGTTGACGCGTCAGGCACGATCATCGCGTCTATCGGTGATCTCAATCGGCCGATCTTTCCGCGCTCTGCCGTCAAGTCAATGCAGGCCCTGGCAATTTTCACTTCGGGAGCTTGGGATCAGGGGCTGCTCGACCAGCGCGAACTGGCCCTCGCGTGCGCCTCGCATCATGGCGAAGCCGTCCACACGGAAGCGGTTGGCGCGCTGCTCGCAAAGCTCGGGCTCAGCGAGAACGATCTTGAATGTGGCGCCCATCAGCCGACCAATGCCGCGGCGCGCAGGACCTTGCGCGAAAAGGCCGAGGCCCCGACCCAGTTACACAACAACTGTTCCGGCAAGCATGCGGGTATGCTCGCGGTCGCAAGAGCCTTAGGCATTGATCCGCGCGGCTATGTCGGGATCGATCATCCGGTTCAGCAAGAAGTTCGCAACGCGATTGAAGCCGTCATTGGCGAACCATTGACGGTCGACCGCTGTGGCACGGACGGCTGTTCGATTCCGACCTTCGCGGCGCCGCTCAAATCGTTTGCATATGGCTTTGCACGCATGGCGACCGGTGAGGGGCTGGAGCCTCGGCTGGCAGAGGCGTCGCAGATGCTGTTTGACGCTGCCGCAGCGCATCCGCACCTGATCGCCGGTACCGACCATGCTGATACAAGACTGCTCGGCGGCTTCGGCAACAAATTGATGCAAAAAAGCGGCGCGGAAGGTGTTCAGTGCGGCGCGCTGCGCGCCAAAGGCTGGGGCTATGCGCTCAAATGCGACGATGGCAACCTGCCGGCGTCCTTCGCAATGCTGGCCGGCCTGCTTGAGGCACACGCCGATCTCGGAGAGGCACAGGCTGAGGTTCTGCGCGATCTAAAGCATCAGACACTGCGCAATGTGCGCGGCATCGCTGTCGGCGAGATGCGGCTTGCCGAGACCTTCTCCAGCCAGTGGGAGACGCGCGACGGGGTCTAGGGGCCGACGCTCACATGCGCGTAGTTGCCGGCATTGGCGATCAGGTCGGGTTCGGCGACCTGATCCCACCGGAGACCAGCGACGGCTGCCACAGCAGCGTTGCTCACGAGATTTCCGGAGACCTGAACCGGCCCCGAATCCTCGACAACGCTGACACCGATGCCGATTTCGGTGTCGGACACCAGATTACCGTTGACCAGCACCTGGTCAAGGAATGGGCCCCATCCGGCGCTGATGCCGACCCCAGGGACATTTGTGACGGTGTTGCCGGTGATGGCTGTCGACGCCTCAGCGTGAATGCCAAAGGGGACAGTGTCCGGGTTGACGTCCGAGCGCGGCCTGATGTTGCGCACCAGATTGCCCTGGCACACCGCCAGTCGCCCCTCGACATCGAGATTGGTAATGGAGATGCCGCCAGCAGCGTCATCGACAATGTTGTTGGCAATCACTGATCCCGAGAATGAGAACTCCGAGAAAATCGCGACTTCGCCGTGCCCCACACAAATGTTGCCGGATACTTGCGTATCTCGGCTGCCATTGAGCCTGACTGCAGTGAACGCGCAGTCGGCGAGATGATTGTTGGCGATGATAACCTCATCGGCCCGGAAAACGTTGATGGCATTGCCGTTCTGGCCGTTCCCGCCGCCGCGCCAGTCGACATTCTGAATACGGTTCGAACTGATGATCGACGCATCGCGGCCATTCTCGCTGCGCCAGATGCGAATGCCGGCATTGCCGCAATCATCGATGGTGCAGCCCGAAATCGTCAGCCCGAGCCCGTCCATCGAGTGTATTGCCGCATCACCCATGCGCTCGAAGCGGCAATCGGCGATAACGGCCGCAGACTGCTGCGCATCGATGGCGATCAAGAGCGCATCGGTGAACTGGCAGTTGGCAATCGTCGCGCTTCGGACTGCTTGCATTGAGATCTGCGTCCGCCCGCCGGAAAACACCAGATCGCGCAGCACGGCAGCGTTGAGGCCACTAAGGTTCAGCCCGGTTTCGCCGGAGATGATGAGCCTCGTTTGTCCGGCGACGCCCTGGATCACAAGACCCGCGGGCACTTCAATCGGTTGATCGATCCTCAGGTCAACGCTTGGCAATTGCAGGATACGGCCCTCGCGCGCTGCCTGCTGCATGGCCTCTGCCAGGCGTCCGCCCTGATCCGTGCCTGCATCGCCGACACCGAGGTCGGAGGCATCAAGAACAGAGGCTGCGAGTGCCGGTGCGACGAGGAATGCTCCGGCGGCGACAGAACCGGCAAGCAGGCGGCGGCGCGTGAGGTGTGGATGTGTCATGATGCGATGATGCCGTCTGTCATGGCTGAGAACCAGCACTAGCCGATGACGTGGTGAACGGTGCGCTTGTGACGGCCAAGCCCTAAAGACTATAAGGTCTTGGCAGCCTTCGTGGTTCGCACAGGCCCAAGGCGAGAACGGAGTGGGAATGCCGGACAAAGACGCACCGAAACTGACTGTCATTGCCTCGGACCGGGGACCGGGGGATCCGGAACGCTCCAGCATCATGTCCCAGACCGGCAGCTATCTCGCCAAGCGGGGCGCACGGATTCTGTGTTTGGCTGAGCGCGGCACCCTGCCGATTCCGCTGATTACGGCTGCGCGCACCGCCGGTGGCTCGGTCGAGGTGCTGGCCGATGAGAGCGTTTCATTGCCGCCGGCCCTCCAGGCGGTGCCAGTTACGGTTATTCCCGATGCCGACGAACGTCTGGCGCAGCTGAATGACGAAACAGACGCATTCATCGGATTGCCCGGCTCTCTGGCCTCGGTTTCCAGCCTGTTTCATGCCTGGGCCGCGGCGCGCGGCGCCAACAAGGCGCGCCCGGTGATCCTTCTCAACAGGCACCGTGCTTTTGAGGTGCTGCGCGGGTTCAGCGCCGACGTGCTGTCACATGGTCTGCGGGATTACGATCGTGCCGTGCAGTTCGCTGATTCCATTGAGGATCTGTGGATCAGGGCCAGCCGGATGATCGAGGAAGGCCGCTAGGGCTAAAGGGCGGGCTGGCCGCCGGGGAAGAGCTCAACGACGTTCGGTCCCCATTCGAGCGGACGGTGGCGTGGCCGTGGCGATGACGGGGAGCGCGACCTGCGGGCAAGGCGGGCGTGAACGCGCTCGAGAAGGTGGCGCGGCGACATCGGCTTTACCAGCACTTCATCGATCCCCGAGGCATCGATCTGGCGCTTGAACGAGCGCGATACCTGTCGTGACAAAGCGATCGAGGAGAACCGACGCTCTGCTGCATCTGGATCTTCGCGAAGGCTCATGACGAAAGCGGGCATGTCGACGTCTTCGCGATCGCAGTCGCATACGAGGACGGAAATTGGCGCGATGCGCATATAGGCGCGCAGCGACACTGCACTATCGAACACGCGGACCCGCAGTTTCGGGTCGCCGGCGACCACCATGGACAGGACCGACGCCAGCGCCGGGCTGGCTGCAAATATAGCGATAATTGGTTCCCGCACACATGCCCCCATGGTTAACACCACGTTATCATGCGCGAACGCGTGGTTGAAGCGGCAGGTTCCCGTTACTCCCAGCAAAGAAAAAGGCCCGGCAGAACGCCGAGCCCGTAAATCTGTGTTTGCGAATCGCGATGCTTACTTCGAAGCACCCTCGAACAGTTCGCCGACATAGTCCCAGTTGACGAGATTATCGAACCAGGCCTCGAGATATTTCGGGCGAGCATTGCGGTAGTCGATGTAATAGGAGTGCTCCCAGACGTCGACACCGAGCAACGGCACGCCGCCATGGACCAGCGGGTTCTCGCCATTCGGGGTCTTGGTGACCTCCAGCTTGCCATCCTTGAATGCAAGCCATGCCCAGCCTGAACCGAACTGGCCGGCACCAGCTGCAAGGAAGTCCTCGCGGAACTTGTCAAAGCCGCCGAGATCCGAATCGATCTTCGACTGCAAAGCGCCCGGCAGCGAGCGACCGCCGCCATTCGGCTTCATCCACTTCCAGAAATGGATATGGTTGAAGTGCTGGCCGACCTGATTGAAGAGCTTGTCGTTGGACTTGTAGCTCTCCTTGACGATCTCTTCGAGCGGCTTTCCTTCAAGACCGGTGCCCTCGATCAGCTTGTTGCCGGTCGTCACATACGCATTGTGATGCTTGTCGTGGTGGAACTCGAGAGTTTCCGCCGACATGTAGGGTGCAAGTGCGTCCTTGGAATAGGGCAGTTCGGGCAGTTCAAAAGCCATTTCAGCCTCCTTGGTCTTGATGATTGCGCCGCGCAAGAAGCTTGCGGCAAGCCGTGCCTCTATAGGCGCTTGTCAGTGGGGCAACAATCACGCTGCCGACACAGTTCCGTCCACACCGGCCGATTGCAGCGCAAAGGCATACGCAATCGCGGTTTCCTTGATTCTCTCGAACCTGCCAGATGCTCCGGCGTGTCCGGCGCCCATATTGGTCTTGAGATATAACGGTGCATCATTGCTGCGCGTTGCGCGCAGCCGCGCGACCCATTTCGCCGGCTCCCAATAGGTGACGCGCGGATCGGTAAGGCCCGCCATCGCCAGGATCGGCGGATAGTCCTTGTGGCTCACCTGCTCATAGGGCGCATAGGCTGCGATCCGGCGATAATCGTCGGGTGAGGTGAGAGGATTACCCCATTCCGGCCACTCCGGCGGCGTCAGGGGCAGGGTGTCATCGAGCATGGTGTTGAGAACATCGACGAATGGTACTTGCGCGATGATCCCGGCCCAAAGGTCCGGCCGCATGTTGGCAATGGCCCCCATCAGCATGCCGCCCGCCGAACCGCCTTGCGCGACGATTTTGTCGGGTGCCGCAAATCGCTCTGCAATCAGCGTCTCGGCCGCCGCGATGAAATCGGTGAAGGTATTGGTCTTGTGATGATGCCGGCCCTGCCGATACCAGCGATAGCCCTTTTCCATGCCGCCGCGAATATGCGCCGTAGCATGGACGAAGCCGCGATCAACGAGCGACAGAACCGAGGTGGAGAACGCCGCCGGCATCGCCATGCCATAGGCGCCATATCCGTAAAGAAGGGCAGGCGCGGTGCCGTCGAGCGGGGTGTCGCGATGATAGAGAACCGTCACCGGGACCATTTCGCCGTCAGGCGCTTCGGCAAAGATGCGCCGCGTGACATAAGCATCCGGGTTGTGACCCGAGGGGATCTCCTGCTCCTTGAGCAGGGTGCGCTCGCCAGTCGCGATATCATAAGCGTAGGTGCGCGCCGGGGTCGTTGGTGAGGAATATGTAAGGTGAAAGCTTGTGGTGTCGAACTCGAAGCCGAGCGACATGCCTAGAGCGTAGGCCTCTTCCTCGAACCGAACTGTGCGCTCGCTCTGATCCTCGAAAGTGTGGACCACAATGCGCGGCAGCCCTTCGTTGCGCTCCAGCCGGACCATGTAGCGCTGGAGGATTCCTATATCGAGGATGAGTACGCCCGGCTGGTGCGGCACGAAGTCGGACCAGTTTTCAAATGAAGGCTCATCGGCTGGGGCCGTGACGATCTTGTAGTCCTCCGCGCCATCAGCGTTCGTGCGGATATAAAGAAGGCCATCGCGTTCCTCGACCTCGTACTCCCGGCCTTCGACGCGCGGCGCGACAAGCCGCGGCTCTCCGTCCGTTTCGGCGTCGATCAACCAGACTTCCGAGGTCTGGTGATCGTGAATGTCGATGACGATGAATTTGTCAGACTGTGTGCGGCCGATGCCGACAAAAAAGCCAGGATCCTTTTCTTCGTAGATGATCGCATCATCTGCCTGGGGCGTGCCAATAACGTGCCGGCGTACACGGTAGGGACGATGGTTTTCGTCGTACTCGGTGTAATAGAGCGCCGTACTGTCATTGGACCAGATGCTGTCGCCGGTCGTTGCACGGATGACGTCGGCAATGTCGGTTCCGGTTTCGAGATCGCGTATAGCGATGTCGTAATATTCAGAACCGGCGCGATCGGCCGCCCAACTCATGAAGCGGTGCGAGAAATCGTGCTCGGCACCGGCGAACCCGAAATAACCCTCTCCCGCCTCTTCATTGCAATCGAGCAGGATCTGCTCATCGCCGCCATCGCGAGGGGTCCGTACGATCAGCGGATATTGCTGGCCGGTGCGCATGCGCGAGTTATAGGCCCAGGGCCCGTCCGGCGTCGGTACACCGCTGTCGTCTTCCTTGATGCGTCCACGGATTTCGCCATAGATCGTCTCGCGCAACGCCTCGGTGGGCTTGCCGAACTCGGCCTCATAATAGGCATTCTCGGCCTCCAGATAGTCGCGTATCTGAGGCGCAAGGCTCTCCGGCTCCTGCATGACCTGCTGCCAGTTCTCGGCGCGCAGCCAATGATAGGGGTCCTGCCGGGTGATGTTGTGATGCGTGGTGCTATGAGGTTTTTGCGCAGCAACAGGCGGCGTCGAACGCGGCATTTAAATCTCCGGGAGGTGGCGGATGCCAAAGAAAAGAGAGCGCCTCCACGGCGCTCCCGGAATGTGTCAGCCGCGCGGCTCGAAGTCCAGCGCGGTACCATTCATGCAGTAGCGGTCGCCGGTTGGCTCCGGCCCATCCGGAAAGACGTGACCAAGATGTGCTCCGCAATCTGAACAGTGCACCTCGGTGCGGACCATGAAAAGCGAACGGTCCGTTGTCGTTTCAACTGCCGTGTCGTTGATCGGCGCGTAAAAACTTGGCCAGCCCGAGCCGGAGTCGTATTTGGTATCGGCGCTGAACAACGCTTGCCCGCAAGCCCCGCAGTGATAGACACCGTCGCGTTTTTCGACGTTGAGCGGATGAGAAAATGCCCGTTCCGTGCCGTGTTCGCGCATGACGCGGTATTGTTCCGGGGTGAGCTGTGCGCGCCACTCCTGATCCGTCTTCTTTTGCTTTAAGTCATCGACCATGGCCGTCTCCTTTCGACAACTATGTAGGTATCGCTTCTGCGCCTTGCCAGCGAAACCTTTGGGTAATCGTGGGTGCGGCAACTCGTTGCGCCGATTTGGCTTGTCCCAGCAAATTTCCTCGATAAGGTTCGGCACGTTTAGCGAATTGGCCAAGACGAATCGTGTTCCGGCCGCCTCGAGGGAGAATATCGGGACTTGGGACCGCCGATCGATGTGAGCATTGCACTAGTCGCGCTGGCGCCGTTTCTGGCGGCAGTCATGGCGCCTATAGTTCAACGGTTCGTTGGCAGTGCTGCCGGCTGGATACTCGCTGTAATTCCAGCAAGCATTTTTTTGTTTCTTGCCAGTTTTATAGAGCCGGTGACGCACGGCGAAGTGGTGCGCGCCAGCCTGAGCTGGGTGCCGATCCAGCAATTGTCGCTGAGCTTCCTGATCGATGGGCTCAGCCTCATGTTCGCGATGACCATCTCCGGAATCGGCACGCTGATCATCATCTATGCGGGCGCCTATCTCGCAGGCCACGAGCATCAGGGTCGGTTCCTCGGGTTCATGATGGCATTCATGGGCGCCATGCTGGGCCTTGTGCTGGCCGACAACATGCTGGCGCTTTTTACGTTCTGGGAGCTGACCTCGGTTTCCTCGTTCATGCTGATCGGGTTTGACCACTACCGCCAGGCGGCGCGGCGTGCCGCGACGCAGGCGCTTGTGATCACCAATTTCGGCGGACTGGCGCTGCTGTTCGGCGCGGTCCTGATGCATCAGCTGTCCGGCAGCTGGGATATGAGCGCCATTCGCGTCGGTGATCTGCAGCTCGACGCGCATCCGCTCTACGGGCTGGTGCTGGCGCTGTTCCTGATTGCCGCCTTCACCAAGTCGGCGCAGTTTCCCCTGCACTTCTGGCTGCCCAACGCCATGGAGGCGCCGACACCCGTGTCCGCGTTCCTCCACTCGGCGACAATGGTGCAGGCAGGCGTCTATCTGCTGGCGCGAATGTCGCCCGTCCTCGGCGGCACAGATATGTGGACCGTGCTCCTCATGTCGTTCGGCGGCGTGACGCTGCTCTGGGGCGCCTTTGCGGCGTTGAAGCAGACCGACCTCAAGCAGATGCTGGCGCAGACGACGATCGCCTCACTGGGGCTTCTCGTCATGCTGATCGGCTACGGTAATGAGGCGGCGATCGCGGCGATGGTTGTCTATTTCATCGCCCACGCGTTCTATAAGGCTGGCTTCTTCATGCTCGCCGGCGTTATCGACCATGAAGCCGGCACGCGTGAAATCACCGCGCTAGGCGGGCTGGCGCGAGCCATGCCAGTCAGCTTTGTCGCTGCGGTGCTTGCCGGCATTGCCATGGTCGGCCTGCCGCTGACAGTGGCGTATCTTGCCAAGGAAGAGATGTATCTGGCGCTGCAATATGGCGGCTGGAACCTGGTGGCGACCGTGACCATGGTGCTCGGCAACGCCCTGCTCGGCGCTGTCGGTATAGCCGTCGCCGTTAAGCCATTCCTAGGCCCGAAGGTCGAAACGCCCAAGCATGCACATGAAGGCCCGCTCGGGCTTATCGCCGGGCCCGCCATCCTCGGCATCGCCGGCGTTGCGGTTGCATTGCCGACCGACTGGTTCGGCCATGACGTGATGGTGCCTGCGGCCTCGGCCATTCTCGGCGAGCAGATCGAGAGCCACCTGACGCTTGCGCTCAACTTTACGTCGCCGCTGCTGTGGCTGTCCATTGCCACATGGCTTCTGGCCCTCGGGGCGTTTCTCGTGCTGTCACGTGCTCGCAGCGCGCTGCGGCGTATCGACGATACCGTTGGATACAGCTTTGACGCAGCGTTCGATGTGTTCATGTTCGGGCTTATCCGCGGGGCAGGGGCGCTGACGCGTTTCCTCCATCACGGTCGGCTCGAGATCTATCTCGTGGTGGTGTTCACCGGCATGGCGCTGGCTCTTCTGGTGCCGCTGTTCAGCATGAACGGGCTCGAGGCGCTGATGCCACCCGAGGCACTCGGCGACTGGCGCGCGGTGATCAGCTGGCCGGATCTGACGAGCTACGAGTGGGTGGTGGTTTCGATCGCGGTGATCGGGCTCGTGGCGCTTGTCGTGGCACAGAACAGGCTGGTCGCAATCCTCTCGCTGGGCGTGCAGGGCGTCGCTGTCGCCATGCTGTTCCTGCTTTTTGGTGCGCCTGATCTGAGCTTCACCCAGTTCATGGTCGAGATTCTCTCGGTGGTAATCCTGACTCTGGTGATGACGCGCTTGCGGCTCGACGAGCGCGACCACAGGCCGTTCGAGGACGCGCTGCGGGACGGTACGATTGCCCTGCTGTGCGGCTTCGGTGTCGCCGCAACGCTGATGACGATCATCGCCGGCAATTTCGACAGCAGCCTTGCGGACTTCTTCCTCGAAACCAGCGTGCCGATCGCGCACGGGCACAATATCGTCAACGTGATCCTGGTCGACTATCGTGGTTTCGATACGCTTGGCGAAATCGCCGTGGTGATGACTGCCGGGCTTGCAATCCTGGCGCTGATCCGTGGCCGGCGCAGCGTGGCTGGCACGACGATTACCCCGCCGCGCGATCCTGCAAACAGTGAGGGAGTGAAGGGATGAATACCGTCATCTTCCGCACCATCGCGCCGCTGATCGTCGCTATCATGGTGGTGTTTTCGATCTACGTGATGCTGCGCGGGCATAACGAGCCCGGGGGTGGATTCATCGGGGGCCTGATTGCCGCTTCGGCCATCGCCATCTTCGGCATGGCATGCGGGGTGCCGGAGGTGCGGCGGGCGATGCGTATCGACCCGCTGACTTTTGCGGGTGTTGGCGTCCTGATCGCAGGCTTGTCGGGCATGCTATCGCTGTTCACCGGCAAGCCCTTCATGACCAGCATCTGGCTCTACATCGAGTTTGCCGACGCCGAGGTGCCCCTCTCGACGCCACTATTGTTCGATATCGGGGTCTATCTCGTGGTGTTCGGAACGCTGTCGGCCATTGCCTTATCGCTCGAGGACGAACGGGACGGAGACAACTGATGGACTATGCCATTGCAGCGCTGATCGGGCTGTTCATCACGGTAGGCGTGTACTTCCTGCTGTCGCGCTCCGTCATCCGCATGTTGCTCGGGGTGTCGGTATTCGGCAATGCGGTCAACCTGCTGATCTTCGTTGGCGGCAGGCTGACCCGCGAAGTGCCGCCGATCGTGCCGCCGGACCTCTATCAGGCGGAGGGCGCGGTAGCCAATCCGCTGCCGCAGGCTCTTGTGCTGACCGCCATCGTGATCGGCTTTGCGATGTTCAGCTTCCTGCTGGTGCTGGCGTTTCGCGCCTATCAATCGCTGGATGCCGACAACACCGATAACATGCGGCTCGCCGAGCCCGTAGGCGGATGCCGTCCGCCGCTGAGCTACTGAGCCCGGACTGACCATGGATTACGCGACCGAACTCGATTTGCCTCCGGCCATGCTGGCGACCGCGACGCCGCTGGCCGACTGGGTGCTGGTTCTGCCCATGGCGCTGTTGCTGATGGGGGCGGCGCTGCTGCTCGTGCTGCGGCGATCCAAGGACTTTCACGCGTGGTTCGCCGTGCTGGTGGTGCTCGGCGTGCTGTGGTGCGAAGTGACGTTGCTCGGCCGGGTGATTGCGGACGGACCGCAAGCGATGACCATGGGCAACTGGCTGCCGCCGTTCGGCATCACGTTCGTCGCCGATCTCTTCGGCACGATGTTTGCGCTCGCGGCCGCGGTGGTGACGCTGGTGCTGATCGCCTACATGGAAATGGACCGCAGCCGAGGTGACAATCGCGACGGCCAGTTTGCACTGGTGCTGCTTCTATTGGCCGGCGTGACCGGCTCGTTCCTGACTGGCGACTTCTTCAACCTCTACGTCTGGTTCGAGGTGATGCTGATCGCCTCGTTCGGCCTGCTGGTGCTGGGTGGCACACGGCTGCAGCTCGATGGCGCGATCAAATACGGGTTTCTGAATTTTCTGGCGACGACGCTGTTTTTGCTGGCGCTGGGGCTGACCTATGCGCTGCTGGGCACGCTGAACATGGCCGACATCATCGGCAAGGCCGAGGGCGCCAATCCGACGGCGCTTGCCGGCATCGCCTCTCTTTTGCTGCTGGCCTTCGGCATGAAGGCCGCGGCATTTCCGGTCAACGCCTGGCTGCCGGCTTCCTATCATACGCCACCCGCCGCGGTGTCGGCGCTGTTCGCCGGGCTTCTGACAAAGGTCGGCATTTTCGCGATGATGCGTGCCCTGGTTTTCCTTTTCCCGGCAAGCCGGGACTTGCTGGAGCCGGTGCTGATGGTGGTGGCAGCGGCGACGCTGGTGGTGGCGCCGCTTGGCGCGCTGGCCGAGACCAATGTGCGCCGTGCCATGGGCTTTATCGTCATTGGCGGCATTGGCGTGGTGCTGACCGGCATTGCCATGCCGAACCAGCCTGGTGTCGCTGGCGCCGGCTTCTACATTCTGCACGCGATCGTGACGATGACGGCGCTCTATCTCGTTGCGGGGCTCGTCGAGAAGGTGACCGGACAGACAGACAGCCGGCGCATGGGCGGGATTTATGCGGCGAATTCTCCGCTCTCTATCCTGTTCATGATCGTTGTCCTGGCAGCAGCCGGCGTGCCGCCATTTCTGGGGTTCTGGCCCAAGCTGCTGCTGATCGAGGCCGGGCTTGAGCACGCGGGCATTTCCACGGCAGGCGTGAGCGAAATCGGCTGGGGCGGGCTTGCGATGGTGGTTGCGCTGCTGCTCAACGCCTGGCTGACGTTGATGGCGGGCGGCAGGCTTTGGGCACACATATTCTGGCGCGCCGGCCCAGAAGCGGGCGCTGAGGCCGAGGCGGAGCCGCTGCGTCGGCTCGTCGGCAAGCAGGACATCCTAGGCATGGGCGCGACGGCGGCGCTATTGACGCTGATCGTCATTGCGGGGCTATTTCCGGGGGTCCTGTTCGAGATTGTCGATACCGCAGCGCGCGACATGCTGCAGCCCGCGCGCTACATCGCGGCGGTCGGTCTCGCAGGGGGTGGCGCGCCATGAGCCTGTTGCTGCTGACATTCCTGCTGTCGTTTATCTGGGCTCTGATCACCGGCACCTTCACGCTGCTCAACCTGTTGCTGGGTGCAGTGATCGGCGTGGCGGCTATGTATCTGCTGCGCTCGAGCCTGCCAAAGCCCAAGGCGCCGAGCCAGATCAGGCGGATACTCTCTCTGCTCTTGCTGTTCTTGTACGAACTCATGCTCAGCGCTATTCGCGTTGCCCGCATCGTTCTTGATCCACAGCTGAAGAAAAACCTGCGGCCGGCAATCGTCGCCGTTCCGCTCGACGTCAAGCGCGATGCCGAGATCATGCTGCTTGCCAATATGATCACGCTGACACCGGGAACGTTGAGTCTCGATGTGTCCGAGGACAAGAAGACCCTCTTCGTTCACGTGCTGACGCTCGACAGCAAGGAAGCGGTCGTGGCGGATATCAAGAACGGCTTCGAGGCCAAAATCAGGGAGATCTACGAAGATGATCTCGGGAACTGAGGCACTGGCGTGGGCGACGCTGATCGCCCTGCTGATTCTCGGAGCAGCAATGCTGCTGGTCATTGTCCGGATCGTGCGCGGGCCGTCTTTGCCGGACCGCGTCCTTGCGCTCGACTCGCTCACTCTACTTGCGTTGGCGTTTGTGTGCGTGGTGGCGGTGCGCTCGGGCATTATGCTCTATCTCGATATTGCCATTGCACTTGCCCTGCTCGGGTTTCTCGCAACCGTCGCGCTTGCGCGCTACATCCTGAAGCGCAGCGAGGCGATCGCTTCAGATCTCGGGGAGGACGACCAGCAATGATGGATCTGGCGCAGTATCTTGCAGCGGCACTCATTCTACTTGGCGCGGGGTTTGCGCTGGTTTCCGCTATGGGGGTGCTGCGGCTTCCTGATCTTTATACCCGCATGCACGCTGCGTCTAAGGCGGGCTCCGTGGGGGCTGGCTTCATTCTCATCGCTGTCGCAATAGTGTCATTCGACCTTGCGGTAACTCTTCGCGCATTTGCCGGTATATTCTTCCTTCTGCTTACTACACCTGTCGCTTCTCACCTTTTGGCGCGGGCCAGCTACCAATCCGGTTACCGTCCAGCTGAATCTACTGTCATGAACGATTTGGATGCTGAATTTCAGACACATTCATAGTGTCATCTAAGTCGTAGGCTAAAAGTCGAACCTTTCCTGCGCCGTTGTGGGCTTGCATCGACTTATGAAGCTAAGTATTAGGCACTACACACGCGCGACTTCACGTGCGGAAAATTAAAAATCGAAAGGTTGAACAATGGCAGAGTCGAATGCCGCGACGATGAGTGCAGACAACGATCTGATCGAACTCAGCACTGAGATCGTTTCGGCTTATGTAAGCCATAACGCGGTTAGTCCGACTGATCTGGCAAAGCTGATCTCAGAAGTTCATGGTGCGCTGAAGTCGCTCCAGAATAATGACGTGCAATTGCCCGCTGAAGAATTGAAGCCGGCGGTTCCAGTGAAGAAGTCCGTCGCGGCTGACTATATTATCTGTCTCGAGGACGGCAAGAAGTTCAAGTCACTGAAGCGGCACCTTCGCACCCATTACAACCTCTCGCCCGAAGAGTATCGCGAGAAGTGGGGACTGCCTGCAGACTATCCAATGGTCGCACCGAACTACTCCGCTACGCGCTCGAAACTTGCGAAAGACAATGGGCTAGGGCGCAAGGCGCTGAATTAGTCCCACTACGTCCTCCTTACGAGGACCACCTCGGATCACCCAAGGCTGCGGCGCGCCATTCATGATGGCGCGCTGCCTTTTTGTGGAGCTTCTGCAGCTTATCCACGTCCCGCTTGCCTCGCGAATGATATAGGAATATTTTCCTTATTCGTTTTGAGGAGGCAGAGATGTCTGGCCGTCATACTTATAACGATCGGTCTGTCGCGGGGACAGGAGAGAATGCGCTGCTTGATCAGGATGTCGCGTTCGTACTCGAACTCGTCGTCTGCGAAGAAAATGTCCCTATCCGACTGTTGATGCATCCGTCGCGCTGCCGTGCACGCGCCGCGCAAGCGCGCCACCTGGCAATGTACCTGATGAATGTCATGCTGAGTCGTGACATGGCTGCCATCGGTGCCGTGTTCGACCGTGACCGAACCACGGTGTCCTATGCTTGCGGCAAGGTCGAGGATTGTCGCGAAGATCCCGACTATGAGATGAAGGTGGTGCGGTGCGAGGGCGCCATCGAGGCGTTTCTGGCAAAGCAGGGTCTGGAGATGGCCGATGGATGAATCGGAAAAGGCTGCCCGCAGGTTCATCAAGGCGATGCTGCCGGGCCGGATTGCCACGCGGCAAGTCGATGGGTTCTATGGCTTTACAAGGTCCGGACGAACGCTCCGCCTTGACGAGGGAACGGTGTCCGAACTGCTGCAGCGGCACATCCTTCAACGCAGTAGCGAAGATGATCTGATACCCGGAAGCTTTGCCGAAGCCTGGGTAACGCCGCGCGGTAAACCTGCGCCGGTGGCGGCGCCGCGGCTTAACCACAGCGAAAGCCCCCTAGGCCGGCTTTCGCAGCCGGGTGAGGATGGCAAGGCATTTCTGCAGCCGCATCAGGTGGAGGCCGGCGAGCGCATTCGGCGAACGGTGGAGAGGGCGCAGATGCTGGCGCGCACCACCATGTCCTATGACCCGACGCGGACCGCCAGCCGCGGCACGAAGGGGGCTGCCACAGGCGGCAGCAGTGACATGGCGATGGAAGCACGCCGCCAGCTTGCGCGCTATCTTGATCCGCTGCCGCGCGAGTGCGCTGGCGTTGTTCTTGATGTGTGTGGCCTGCTCAAGGGTTTGCAGACGGTCGAGATTGAACGCGGTTGGCCGCGTCGCAGCGCCAAGCTGATTCTGAGGATCGGGCTCGATCAACTGGCGCGCGAGATGGGGCTTGATCCCGTAGCCGTGGGCCGCTCGAGCAGGCGGCCCCACCGCGCTCGATCTGAACGGGCGTTGCGCTGCGACTAGCTGATCAGGCCGACTTGTCGAGCATCGAAGAGGCTTCCGACCGGATGCGGTTCACCATCGCCACCAGCCCATTGGAGCGTTGTGTCGTCAGATGCTCGCGCAGACCAATCTCATCGAAGATTGCCATGGCGTCGGTCTCGGCGATCTCACGGGCAGGGCGGCCGGAATAAAGTGCCAGCAACACGGCGACCAGGCCCTCGACGATCATTGCGTCCGATTCACCGCTATAGCTGAGCCCGGGCGCTCCCTCGACCTCGATCGGGCGCGAGACGAGCCACACCTGTGAAACACAGCCATTGACCTTGGTCTGCGGCGTCTTCTGCTCGTCGGGCAGCTTCGGCAATTCCTGGCCGAGCTCGATAATATAGCGGTAGCGGTCTTCCCAGTCGTCAAGCAGGGAGAGGTTGTCGGCGATGTCCTGGAATGCTTGTGGGTGCGTCATGCGCTATAGCTAGGCCGGACGGGGAGATAATTCCAGCGCTGCTTGAGAAAAACGCAGATGCTCAGCCATTATGTTGTGGCCTCGGGCGTGGAAGAGGTTGTGCCATTTCGTTCGGCAATGGCGGCAGAACGGCGAGCTCGGACGGTCCGGTCGGAAGAGCGCTGATCAAGGCTTCGCGGCCAATGCACTCGATCGGCTCGCAAGGCTCGCTGCGCAGCTGTGAAGTGACGTAGGTGCGTCCCGCTTCCACGGCACGGTTGCCTGCATCAGCGGCAGCATGCCGAAGGTCGACATCCGGACGGATGACTGCATAGGCAAGCCCCAGCCAAAACAGTGCACGCACAATAAACAAGGCTATCTCCCGAGACGGGTTTGAACGTTGCCTCGAGGCTAGGCACCAGGCTTTAAGTGCTGCTCGGAAAATCGCATAAACTTTGAATCAATTGTTTGTTTACAAGCTGTTAGCCATCAAGACCTTGTTTACGCTACTGGGAGAATTGGCGGTGTTTGTCAGGCCCTGACAGGCAGATGTGGCCGTAGGGCGCTTTCGCTTAAGCCCGTCTTAGGTCTTGGCGGGCAAGTGTGAGGACACAACGAGATACGTTTCCCGGAGGGCTGGCGCCAAGCTGGCGAAAAGCCCTCCGAAGCGTCGACGGTGAGTACATTAGTAATGCGTAGCCTGTTCTCTTTCGGCGCAAGCAGAGAGATCGCGCGAGCAGCGAATGGTACCGGTAAGCGTCCGGAACTGCTGCGTCGCGAAGCCATTGCGGAAACAGCCGCAATGATGGCGCTTGTCAGCGCGCTCGCCATGCCGTTTGCAATTTATGTGCTGACCGATGCGCTGGCGCTGCCGTTCATCATCTGCTCGGTAGGGCTTGTCGCTGGCGCCGTCGCCACGATTTTTGTCAGGGCCGACCATGTCGATGACGCGCTGCGCTGCGAACTCGGTGCGATCATGCTCGTGGGCGGGCTGATGGCTCTGGCCAATCCGGCCGCTGCCGATTTCGGTGCTGCGACGGCTTTGATGGCGCCCGTGCTGACCTCGTTGCTCGGTCCGGATATGCTGCGTCGGCAGAGCTGGTGGCTGTTGTCGATTGTGCTCGCTGTCTCCATCGTCCCGCAGATGCTTGGCTTTGAGGGAACGGCGATCGCCGGCGACATGGCTGTCTTCGCCGCAGGTGTTTTTGTTGCGGCCGCGGTGTTTGTGGCACGCGCGGCTTCGAAGGTAGGAGCAGCTTACCAGGTCTTTGACCGATCGCAGGTCAACGCTTTCCGGCATCTGGTGGAACATGTGCAGGATACGGTCGTCCGGTTTGCCCCGGACGGAGAGGTGCTGTTCGTCTCAAGCGCTGCCGAATCGCTGTTTGGCTGCCGCCGGTATGAGCTGAGCGCGCGTCACTTGAGCGACCGGGTGCATTTGGCAGACCGGCCAGCCTATCTGACCAGTTTTGCCGAGGTGCTGAAATCACGCCGCCAACGCACGATTGATGTTCGCATGCGTCAGGATTCGGTGTCCCCGGACTCGCCGCATCCGAAATTCGTCTGGGTCGAGGCATCGCTCGTGCCGGTCGAGGCGGGCGGCGATGGCTGCGCCACAGAACTGGTGGTGTTGCTGCGCGATGTCACCGACCGCAAGGATCGCGAGGCTGCGGTGCTGGAAGCACAAAAAGCCGCGCAGGCCGCCTCCGACGCCAAGTCGCGGTTCCTTGCGACGATGGGGCACGAGCTGCGCACGCCGCTGAATTCCGTTGTCGGGTTTTCCGACATGATGGTGCATGAGATCGGCGGGCAGTTGAGCGACGTGCACCGCGAATATGCCAGCCTCATCAACCAAAGCGGCAAGCACCTTTTGGAGGTGATGAGCATGCTGCTCGACATGTCGAGGATCGAGGCCGGCAAGTTCGAATTGCAGGTGGAGCCGATTGCGCCGGAGAGCCTGATCACCCCATGCTTGTCGATTGTTGAGCCGATGGCCAAGGGCCGCGATGTCGCGATCATAACGCAAGTGCCGGATGATCTGCCGCAGATCGTCGCCGACGAGCGTGCCTGCAGGCAGGTGGTGATCAACCTGTTGAGCAATGCGATCAAGTTCTCACATGCCGGGGGACAGATCGTACTGAGCGCCAAGCGTCAGGGGCAGAACCTCAATATCTCGGTTGCCGACACTGGGATCGGCATGGATTCTGGCGCGATCGAGCGGATCGGGGAAGCGTTCTTCCAGGTTCGCAACGGCCTCGATCGGGAGCATGAAGGCACTGGCCTCGGCCTTTCGATCGTCAAAGGGCTGGTGGAACTGCATGGTGGTACGTTGCGCGCCGTCTCGGAAGTCGGCGCCGGTACAACGATGACTGTTTTGCTTCCCCTAAACGGTCCAGCAATAAAGCCTGACGATACTGGCTCCGTAGCAGTGCTGCATCGCGAGCCCGAATCGATCAAACCGAGCCAATGGCAAGACGAAAAAAGAAAAGCTCTATGACGGCATCGACCCTGACGCAGTTGCCGGTGATGGCCAGCTCCGCCGCCCTGACGTCCGTAGCCCGCGTTAGCGGATGGGCCCTCAGCCGCTTCATGCGCGCGCCTGTCGCCAATACCGGCATGGCGGCAATGGCGACGTTGACCGCATTGGCGATGTCTAATGCGCTTTACAACCAGACCATGCCGCATCCGGCGCCGTTCTTTGCACAATCGCCGAACGTACCGACGCCGGTTGCGCCACGGACCGCAGAGCCACAGGTGATTCCGCCGGTCGAGCAAGCGCCCGTCGCCCCGGAGATGAGCGCGCCGGCCGCCTCGACGGAAACCACGGGCAGCATTTCGAGCACGGAGCCCGTCGGCAATCCGGACGTGTTTGCGGTACAGAAGAAGCTGAGCGAACTCGGGCACTATTCAGGTAGTCTCGACGGCCTCTACGGGCCGAACACGGCGCGCGCCATCCGGGCCTTCGAGCAGGCTCACGGGATGACCCCGGAAGGGGCGCTGAAGCCTGAGGTGATCCAAGCGATTCTCGGCGCCAGCGAGCGACAATCTTCGGCCGAAGAACCAGCAGAAGTACCGGAGCCCGTGCAGGTGGCCGAAGCACTTGTGGAACAGCCGGCACCGGCGCCCGCTGTCGCAAGGGCGCAGGTTGCCGCCAATCCGGCTCGGGCGGAGACCCCGGCGCCAGCCGAAAGGTCGACCGCCAGCCAGACGATCGATTCGATCGTTGCGGCGTTCGAGGCAGATAGTGTTGTTCGCCCGTCGTCCGTTCAGACCGCCGAGCCGGTGCAGCGCGTTGCAGAAACGCCGGCAACACAGCCAATGCCGCCGCTGACACAAACCCCCGAAGCGGCACCTGCGCCAGTGCCCGAGCCAGTGGCGACAGCACCCACCGAGGAGCCGACGGCGACCGCTGCAATCGCGCAGCGCCAGCCAGATGCGGGGCCGGCCGCAGCCAATACCGAGCTTGTGACCCGCATCCAGCGCGGCCTTGCGAGCCTCGGTTTCCTCCACGGCACCATTGACGGGGTACCGGGCGACAGCACGGCGCGCGCGATCCGCAATTTCGAGGTCTACTACAACTACCGCGTGACCGGCGAAGTGCGTCCGGAACTGATCCAGTTGCTGGAATCCGCCGGCGCTAGCGTCTGAGCGCGATGAGCTATTTGCGCAGCGATTTGTGGTGCAGCGCCTTCTTGCGGCGCCACAACGCGCTTGGCGCCATGTGCGTGGTGCGCAGGCGTGGCGATCCGATTGCCGGCCAGATCTTCATCGAGATCGATCACCTCGACGGCACGATGACGCTTTATACGCCGGCACCTGCCAGCCTTGATGAAGACTCGGCCGACCGGGTGTTCCAGCGCCGATTCTCACGCGAAAAGCCGCTGATCATCGAAGAGCGGATCCGGCGCGAGATCGATTTCGATCCGGATCTCTGGGTCATCGCGCTGGAAACGCGCGAGGACGAACCGGGCCTTGTGGTGCGGGGCGGCTAGCGGTCAGCTGGCCTGCCGAACACTGAGGCGCGACAGGGCACCAACAGCGCGCTCGATATTGCCCGACTGGCCGCTTGCAGCTGCGCGTCGTGGCTGGGCAAACGGCTTGTATTCTGGCTTCGACAGCTCCAGCAGGTTCACTTCGCCGCGCCAGGCGCTCATCAGGTAGGCCATCGAATCGGGCGACACTTCGGCAAACATCGTCGCGAAATCGGTGAGGGCGCGGGAGCGCTCGTCATCATGCGAGGTCGCGTGAATCAAAACCTTGAGTCCGTCATGCGCGCTGCAGCCAAAGGCGCGCAGGATAACGAAGAGGCCAGCGCCGGTGACGTCGTGCGCAATCTGACCGCAGCGCACTTCGTCGAGCCCGGTGATCTGGTGCAGCAGACGAGTGACTTCCGGACGGCGATTTTCGGCAAACAGCTTCATCAACGCGCGGGTGAGTTCGGCTTGCGCAACCGAGATCTGCTCGATCGTGCGCTTGATCGGCGCTTCGGGCGTCTGGCGCTGCGAAAAGGCGCGGATGACCTTCAGCCGATCGATATCGGAAAGATCGAAGAACGCGGGTGCGAGCAGGGCGCAATCAAAATCGTCGCGGGCCGCGAGGCGCTCCGCGACCAGATAATCCATCTGCGCCGCACGCGCGAGGGCGCTGAGGAACGGGCCGCGGGGCGCAACAGCTTCATTGCTGGCAAGGGCGCGATAGACCTTGCGTGAGTTAAGCTGAAACAGGCGCGCCAGAACACCCGGGCTGAGATCCTCCCGACGGGCGATGATAGCGGCCGAATTGACCTCCTTGCGTGCGGCAACCGCGAGCAGGGTCGATTCGCTGACGGCAGGGGCGGCCTCAAGAAACGAGGTGAGGTCATCGCCGATATTGGCGACGACAAGCTGTTCGAGTTCCGGCGTCAGGAAAGCCGCACGTCCGAGAATAGATGCCGCCTTTGCCCGAGCCTGCGTGTTCGCAACGGGAAACAGCCGCGTCGCCAGCGTCTCGAACTGCTCGACCTCCGAAGTGCTCGGCATGCCGCGCCGCGCGTAAGCATCGCAGGCGGCGACCAGCAGCGTGTTGGCTCTGTCTTCCCCACCATTTTCGATCAGCAGCTGGAATGTTTCATATGGCTGAAAACCGAGCATTTAGAGCACCATTGGTAACAAAGTGGACGCGAATCCCCGCGTAGCTGCAGTTTCGAGGATATTCGTTAGCAGAGCATTAACCTTGATGAACCCTTAATCGGCCATGCGCGGGGGCGTCGCGCTGAGTCGAGAAAAGGTCCCAATGGTGGGACTTCAACAAGTTGGAGGGCAGGTTGGGAAAACTTGTCACGTTACCCGTGCGGGGCCGCCCTGCGGGGCCGGCGCCATTTGCCGGAAGCGCCCAGATCCTGATGTTCACCGGGGTTCGCTACTGCCGGGACGAGCCGCCGCCGGCTGCACCCGGACGACCCCAGGCGTCGAAAAAGCGTCGACGCGGCTGAGCAGAGGCGAAGGCATTGATAAGGCGTGAGGCAGCGCAGCATTCCGCGCGCACCCGCAACAGCATAAACCTGGCGGCGAAGGCGCTGGCGACGGTCCTGTGCGTGACGCTGGCTGCATGCGTTGCGCGTCCTGTCGGCGATTTCGGCCGCGCCGCGCCGAGTTTCACCCACGATACCGCGATGCCGGCCGTGGGCCAGGTGATCGCGCGCAATCGCGAAGAGCCTGTCTCAACGCTCAATTTGACCGACATCGAACAGGAAATGCGCGATCGCACCTGGCGCTTCCTTGTGGCGTCGCATGCCGAAGACTGGTTCCAGGATGTGACGGTGGAGCTGCAGCGCACCCGGATTACGGCAATCGGCTCGAAGCGGCTCGGCGTCGACCGCTACTACAACTGGCTGCACAGCACGCGGTTCAGCTCGTCCGAAATTCGATACGCGGCGATGAAACGCCATGTGCTGGCCGATCTCGATACGCTGCCGGCAACTTTTGCAGCAATTTGCGCCGTCCGCGATATCGATCGCCAGCGCGCTCTTGCAGCCTCCGGCCTGCCGGTTGGAGCAGAGCATGTACGCGAGGCGAACGCCCGGATCAGCGAGAACGAGATGCGCATCGCCTGGTTCGCCAATGCGCTCGACTACCGCTACAGATCCTATGAGTATGCACTCGACTATCTGATCGTCGAAACTCCGCACGCCGCATCGGTGGCAGTCGATGTCGAATTGCAGCGCCTCGAGCATTATGTGGTCGTGGCCCGTTCGGACCAGTTCTGCTTCAATGGCGGGGCAGGGGCGGTGGCGGGCGCCGGAACGGCGGTCATTCGTTCCCGCTATGCAACACCGCCGCGAGAGGACTTCCGCAAGTGATCAGTCCTCGGTGCTGACCCCGCAATTGATCTGCGACAGCGCCTCTCTAAAGCGCGGGCGAACCGCCTCGTCATAAGGGGCAAGGCGAACCAGCATATAGAGTTCATTGGCGCTCGACTCGACGATGAGCAGCCCTTCCTCCACATCGAGTTCCTGCTGCGCGAGCTGGCGTGTCTGGGCGGCGTTGAACACTCCGACGTCGAGTGTCCGACCAATACCATCGCGATTGGTGGTAGCGTAGGTGACAATACCCTCGCGGTCGTAGATTGCGAGCGACCAGAACGCATCCGGCAGCGTGCCGCTCATATAGGCCGGGCCCTGGGAAAGATCGACGCGGCAGATGCCGTAGAGCAGGGCAGGGTCCAGCCCCAGAGGGTTGGCCGTACCGGTTTCGGGTGCTTCGAGGACGACGAGGCGGTTGTCCGCGTCGATCTGCGCGAGACGGCGCCACGACGTCTGCTCGGCAAGTGCGGGCAAGTTGAGGACGATCAGGATGTGGATGATGCCGCCAAGCATCAGACCACCCAGTAGCCAGAGCAGAAAGCGCTTCACGGGCAGGCTCCGCGCGTGATCGTCGGCATGCGGGTGGAACTGCCCGTATCCGTGAAAGAGGCAGTGTCATAAAGGCGAAGTTCGAGCGTAAACGGGCCGCTGCCGGAGAGCGCCAGCCAGTTGAGCGGCGACAGGCGCGTGCCGATATTGAGCTGAATCGATCCATCCGCGCCGCGTGCGAGATCGCTCGAGCGGATCACGGGCGGTGTGTCGGGCAGCGCAATGTTGCGGCCGTCTTCATCAACGGCGACCAGGGTCCAGAACGTGGCCAATGGCGTCGTGCCTTCAAGCCGGTAGCTGCAGGATCGCGTCAACGGCTCACCATCGCTGTCGGTGTCGGCGATGAACTGGAGGCCCTCGCTTTGTCCAAGCTGCAACTGGCCCAGCCGGGCAATATGAGCGCGCGTGTAGGGATTTGGATCGGGCGTGCCGATATCCGGCCAAGCCGTCCACGAACCCGATTGCAGCGTGCCGAAAAACCTGCCCTCGGTCAGGGCGTAATAGGACAGGCCAAAACCCACGAGAAGCGCTACGACCACCATCATGGCCAGATAGACGACGAACCGCACGCGCTACAGACTCTCGCTGGATGGCGAGCGCTCCTGGTCGAGGCGGGCCTGATCCGCCGGAGGCACGTTTGCCTGCAGCGCCGTGTCGAGACTTTCGGCTAGCTCGAGAAGCTTGCGTGCCGCCGCAGGAGTGAGCGATGGCGGCCTTTGTTCTTCAAGTTGCTCGATATCCGCATCGGCAATGATCGTTTGCTCAGGCTCGAAGTCGACGCCGAACACAGGCTCGATTTTCGCGTTGGAATGGGCATAGGCCATGAATTTCTGCCACGCCATTGCCGGCAGCGACCCGCCGGTGAGGTTGTTCGTCGGGCGGTAGTCATCATTGCCGAACCATACGGCGGCCACATAGTTGCCGGTGAAGCCGCAGAACCAGGCGTCGCGATAGGACGACGTGGTTCCGGTCTTGCCGACCGCCGGGACACCTTCAACAGCGGCACGACGGCCGGTGCCGCCGGTAACCACCGTGCGCATCATCATGTTGAGATCGGCGACGGTCTGCTCGCTGAGCAGGCGCTCGCCTGGCTGATCAACGGGCCGGTCATAGATGACGTCGCCGGCGAGCGTCGTTATCCGTGTCACGCCGTATGCCGGCGTCTTGAGGCCGTGATTTGCGAAAACGGCATAAGAGGACGCCATGTCGAGAACCGAGACCGACGCCACGCCAAGAGCCAGCGAGCGGGTGATCGGATAGTCGTTGCGGATGCCCATGCGGTGGCTCAGTTCCGCGATCGGTTCACGCCCGGTCTTGATAGACAAGGTCACCGGTACAGTGTTGATCGATGACGCGAACGCCGAGAGCAAGGTCGTGCTGCCGCGATAGTTGCGGCCATAGTTCTGCGGGCACCAGTCGCCAATACATACCGGCCGATCGGAGATTACATCCTGAGGCGTGAGGCCGAGCTGCTCGAAGGCGGTCGCATAAACAAATGGCTTGAAGGCAGAGCCGGGCTGCCGGGTCGACACAATCGCTCGATTGAACTGGCTGTTGCCGTAGTCGGTTCCGCCGACCATGGCGCGGATGGCGCCTTGTGTATCGGTCGCGACCATCGAACCCTGACCGACACGATACTGCTCGCCCTGCTCGCGCAGAACCGAATTGATCGAATCCTCGGCGTAACCCTGAAGCGTCGGGTCTATCGTGGTTCTGACGGTGAAGTTGTTTGCAGTGGTATCGAGACCGGCAACGATCTCCTTCACTTCGGTGAAGGCCCAATCGAGGAAATAATTCGGCGAGTTGAGCTCTGCCGTACGTTCGATCGCGCGCGCAGGATGGCGCCGGGCGGCGGTGACCTGCCCTTCCGTAAGGAAGCCTGCTTGAACCAGATTGGTGAGCACCACATTCGCACGTCCGCGCGCGGCAGCGAGGTCGACATGCGGGGCATAATTGGTCGGCGCCTTGAACAGGCCGGCGAGCATGGCCGCTTCGGACAGGTTTATGTCCTCGATATCCTTGCCGAAATAGTATTCGGCCGCCGCAACGACCCCGAAATTGCCGCCGCCCATATAAGCGCGATCGAGGTAGAGCTTGAGGATTTCGTCCTTGCTATAGTGCCATTCGAGCCAGACGGACAGGAACGCCTCGACGATCTTGCGCTCAAGCGTCCGTTCGGAACTGAGAAACAGGATCTTGGCGAGCTGCTGGGTGATGGAGGAGCCACCCTGAAGCGTCGTGTCGCCGGACGCATTGCTGGCGAGCGCGCGCAAGGTGCCGACGACATCGATACCAAAATGCTCGTAAAAGCGGCGATCCTCGGTCGCGAGCGCGGCCTTGACCAGGTAGTCCGGCAGATCCTCGAGCGCCACCGAATCGTCCGAGCGAATGCCACGACGTCCGATCTCATTGCCAAACCGGTCGAGAAAGATCACGGAATAGTCTTCGGCGCGGTTGAATTCTCCCGAGGAAATGACCTCGAAAGCTGGAATGGCGAGACCGAGCATCATCACGGCGCCAATGGCGCCGAAGGTCAGAGCGTCAGAGAATATTTCGACGAAGAAACGCTTGATGCCGCTGACGCGGAAAAACGAAAACGCGTCCTGAACCTTGGCGTAGCCACGCCCGAGAGACCGCCAGAATTCGTAAAGGGAGGAATCGAGCCAAGCGTCGGCTGCAAGCATGCCCGACGTTTTGTGCCGCTTCTCCTTGTGATAGAAGGGATCTTGCACTTTGGTCCTGACCGTTCGCCGCTGCCCGCCGCAGCGGTTAGCTACCAAACTTTAGTCGCCTTTTCAGCCGAAATCGGCGTCATCGCCGGATTATGATTACAGGGCGCGGCCGAACTGACCAATACGAGTCTTGCATGAACATGCCACTGGAGGCGCAACGCTTGCCATTCTGGGAAGAAAAATCGCTGAACGAGATGACCGATTCCGAGTGGGAGGCGCTGTGCGATGGCTGCGGCCGCTGCTGCCTGATCAAGCTCGAGGATGAGGACAGCGGTGAGATCATCACCTCGGATGTGCACTGCAGACTGCTCGACGGCGATCAGTGCACGTGCAGCGATTATCCCAATCGCCAGCAGAAGGTGCCGGATTGCATCAAGCTGACACCTCAAAACATCCTTGAGATCAAATGGATACCGCGAACCTGCGCATATCGCCGGTTGGCCGAGGGACGCGGGCTGCCATGGTGGCATCCATTGCTGACAGGCACCATGCAGACAGTCGAGGACGTCGGCGTTTCCGTTCGTGGGAAGACGTTCAACGAGACCGAGGTTGCTCCCGACGAGTGGGAGCGGCACGCCGTTGACTGGCCGGATTACGAGCCGCCGGATTCGCTCTAGTAGCAATTGCGGCCAGTAAAAAGTTTTCGTTAACCATAAAAGACGAGAGTGGCCCCCATTCAAAAGGGGGTAGGTGATGGTGCGTTCTCGCGTGACGACGCTGCTCGAACAGCTTCGAGCCAGTATCGACCGGCTGCGGCCGGTGGAGAGTGTCAGCGTAGATTACTGGCAAGCACAGCCGTCGACGGAGCCCGATACCGAGGGGCTCGCCCTGCCGGCGCCGCTCGCCGCCTCATTTCAGCAGGCATGGGTCAAGTCGCAGCGGAGAGGCCTGACGGTGAGTGTAATTGTCTTCGGCCTCCCAGAGGAGCAGGCGGACGAGAAAAGCCTCACTAACGCGATGCGGATTCTCGACGTGTGTCGCAATCACGAAACTACCCACTGCCATGAACTTGGCGGTGACCGGTTCGCGGTACTATTGGCCGACTATCCGCTCATGCTGGCCAGACATCTTGCCTCGCGCACGATTGACGCGGCCGCACAGGAGGGCCTGCATCTGTCGGCCGGGATTGCGACGGTCAATGCTATCGGCAGCCAGTCTGAGGACGTTGTGCGCGAGGCGATAGCAGCGCTCGAGCAGGCAATGCAGCCGACAACGCAGCCGGTCGTTTGCGCCGATCTGCGCTCACGCCAGAAACGGCTGCCGCTGGCGAGCTGAAACAGCCGGCTTTTCATTTGCGCCGACACTGCCTATGAGACGCGTCCGCTTGCACGCTGCCCCCGGGTAGCGCCAGGGCCTCCCCGGCCTTGCACACTTGAATTCGCGTCACTCAACGGGGCGCGCCGGCCAATGGGCAGCACGATGACGTCTTCATTCGGCATCGATTTCGGTACTTCGAACTCGACGGTTGCAGCGCTCGATGCAGCCGGCGAACCGCAACTGGTGGCGCTCGAGGGCGATCACGTCACGCTGCCAAGCGCTCTGTTCTTCGATTTCGAGAGCGACGAGGTGCGGTGCGGGCGCGACGCGATCGGGCACTATATGGCGGGCACTGAAGGCCGATTGATGCGGGCGCTAAAAAGCGTTCTTGGCAGCGCGCTTATGAAGGAGACGACACGCATCAAGGCGCGCCGCTACGCCTTTCCCGAGATCATTGGCCTCTTCATTGCGCAATTGCGCAGCCGGACCGAGGTGGCGTTGGGCGTGCCGTGCGAACAGGCGGTGGTGGGTCGCCCCGTGCGTTTCGTTGACGATGACGACGCTGCTGACGCCGAAGCGCAGGCGCAACTCGAACAGGCCTTCCGCGACCAGGGCTTCGCCCACGTGGAGTTTCAGTTCGAACCAATTGCCGCGGCGCTCGACTATGAACGGGGTGTCGAACGCGAGGAACTGGTGCTGGTCGCCGACCTCGGCGGCGGCACATCGGACTTTTCGGTGATCAGGGTGTCGCCGGACCGCCGCAGCAAGATCGACAGGGCTGCCGATATTCTCTCGACCGGCGGCGTTCATATTGGCGGGACGGATTTCGACCGGTTGCTGTCAATGGCAAGCGTGATGCCCGAACTCGGTCTTGGTACCGAAACGAAGGATGGCAAGCGTCATCTGCCAGTGGCGCCCTACTACAATCTGTCGACATGGCACCGGGTGAACCAGCTTTACACTGCGCAGGCGCAACGCGAATTGCGCGAAACCGCCCGCGAGGCAGAGGCGGCGGAGCGCGTGGCGTTGATGGTGGAACTGGTCGAGGATCGGCGCGGACATGCGCTGATCGGCGCTGTCGAGGACGCAAAGATTGCCCTGTCGCAAGCGCCAGAGGTGGCGTTCGCCTTCCCGGTGCGGGAGGATCTGCTGAGCGCTCGCATGAGCATCGAGGCGTTTGACGATGCTCTCGGCAAGGCGGTTGCAAAGCTCACCGGCACGGTTGCGGACGTGATCGCGAGCGCTGGCATATCGCGCGATACGATCGACGCGGTATTGCTGACGGGTGGCTCGACACAGGTGCCGACCGTGCTGGCCGGGCTGGAGGCGGCACTGCCGGGCGCAAAACTTGTCAGGACAGACGTGTTCGGCAGCGTCGGGCAAGGTCTGGCGCTGGAAGCGAGACGACGGTTCGGCCAGTCATGAACCGGTGATGAACGCCGGATTTGAAGCGGGTTCAGCCTGGAACGGCGATGATGGGCAAGAGTTAGCCGTTGTGGCCTTGTCGTTTCGTCATCAAGCCTAGGATTTGCCGAATGAAGTTTTCCCGACTTTTTGCCTCCGCTGGACTGGCTGCACTTGCTCTCGTGCCTGCCGCGCAGGCTGCGCCTGCCTCGCCCTTCGGAATGTGGCAGACCGTCGAGGGCGATGCCCGTTTCGACGTCAAGGCCTGTGATGGCACGGCAGACGAAATCTGCGCGACGCTTGTCTGGCTGAGAGACGATGCACATTCGCCCGAGAACCTTCAATTGATGAACCAGCTGGTGGTTTGGGACGCCAAACCGACAGCCGCAAATCGCTGGCGCGGTATGGTCAACTACAAGGGGCACGTGGTGAAGGGATCGCTGACAATGCTCGGCGTCAATTCGATGAAAGTCACCGGGTGCAAGTTCGTGCTGTGCGAGACCATGGAGTTCGAACGGCTCTAGGCCCACCCGCTTTCGAAACCGAAGCCTTGCAAAAGCCCGCTTCCGAACCGTGAAGCGGGCTTTTTTGCATCCGTGCCAACCGAATAGATGCTAGCGACGTTTGTACGGTACAGACCGGGGGCGTCACTTGAACAACTTTACCTTCCATTGGCTTCGTATTGTCCGGCAGATGTGGTTCTTGCCGGCGGCCTTCTCCCTGGTCGCGGCACTCGTCATACTGCTCGCCTTCGGCGTTGGCCGATGGCTGCCTGACGAACTGCCGTTCACGCTTTCGGTCGAGGCGGTCGCGGGGATTCTCTCGATCCTTGCATCGAGCCTTCTGACGGTCGCGGTGTTTGCGCTTTCGACGATCGTCAGCGCGCTTTCAGCGGTGACGCAAACCACGACGCCGCGTGCCGTGCCATTGATCGTCAGCGATCGGCGCGCACAGACATCGGTTTCGGTCTTTATCGGCGCGTTTCTGTTCTCGATCGTCGGCATTATCGGAGTCAATGCGGGGTTTTATAGCGGCGGCGGCCGTCTGGTTCTGTTTGTCGCCACGCTTGCTGTCGTCGTCATCGTCATAGCCGCCTTGATCCGCTGGATCGGACAGATTTCTGCGATCGGACGTGTGTCGCACACCATCGACCGCGTGGAGGAGGCAACGATCAACGCTTTTCACGCCATCGATACGCCCCGATATTTCGGCTGCATGCCGCGCACTGGTGACCCGCAAGGGGCGCCGGTTCTGACGGACAAGATCGGCTATGTGCAGTACTTCGATACAAACAAGCTGCAGGACGTTGCCGAGAAAGCCGGGCTGCACGTGCACATTCTTGCCCGGCCGGGAACGTATGTGGATCCGCAACGTCCGCTGATGATGATTGCCGGACAGCCGGATGAGGAATGTGAGCAGAGTTTGCGCGACGCGTTCATCATTGGCGGCAACCGAACCTTTGACCGCGATCCGCGCTACGGCCTGATCGTTCTCAACGAAATCGCCGGCCGCGCTCTGTCCCCCGCAGTCAATGATCCGGGCACCGCCATTGATGTGGTTGGCACGCTGGTCCGGGTGCTGATGGAGTGGGAAACCCACGAGAAAACCGAAGAGTTAAAATACCCGCGGCTGAGCGTCGAGCCGCTGACCCCGGCAGATCTGATGGAAGATGCGTTTCGCCCGATAGCGCGAGACGGCGCCGGCCATATCGAGGTGCTGCAGCGGCTGATGACAGGCCTCGAGACGCTGGCAACGTCCAACACCGAATTGTCCGAACCTGCGCGCAGAATGGCGCGAGACGCGGCGGCGCGGGCTCGTGCGGCGCTCAAGGCCGACTCCGATCGCGCCGCACTTGACCGGATGATGGGATTTGCCGAAACGGCGGACGATTGAAATATCCACGTTCTCCATGCGTGACGGGCGTCTGTTAGTGTTCAGGCATGGTCGGAAAATTGGGTCACGAAGACGTTGCTGCCGAGCATGACTGGGCGGCGATCAAGGCAGATTACCTTGAAGGACGTGTGCCCAGTAAGGTGCTGTTCGAGCGCTACGGAATAACCGAGGCGCAACTTCGATACCGGCGCGAACGCGAATGCTGGCCACTGCGGCCGCGCGGGTATCGGCCGGACACGATGGTAAGGCGGCTGTTCGTGCTTTTCGACCAACAGGTTCAGAACCTCGAGGATCACATGCAGCGCGAAAAACTAACCGGCAGTGACGACAAGCAAGTCGCTCTGCTGGGCACCATGGCAAAGACACTGGAGAAACTGCTCGATCTTGAAACGCGCCAGAAGCCGCAGGCTTCAGCAGCGACCAAGGCCGAAATCAAGGATCTCAGAGACAAGCTGGCGAAGCGCCTTGAACAGCTTCGCAAGGCCTAGCGCCGCCGGGCTCGTCGCGACGCTTTCGGATGAGGAGGTACGCCAGCTCTACTACTATTGGGAGGGATTTGCCCGTCCCGAGCAATTGCCGCCGAAGGGTAACTGGACGACCTGGCTGCTGATGGGTGGACGTGGCGCCGGCAAGACGCGGGCGGGTGCGGAGTGGATCAGAAGCCTTGCGGACGCAGGTACATCGCCCATCGCTCTAGTCGGCGAGACCATGACCGAGGCGATGGCTGTGATGGTGAAGGGCGAAAGCGGGATCATCCGCGTAACGCCGGAAGCCGAACGGCCAAGAATCTCGGGCAATGTTTTGCGCTGGCCGAACGGTGTCGTGGCGGAAGTGCTCTCGGCAACCGACCCTGAACGGTTTCGCGGTCCGCAATATGCCGCTGCATGGTGCGATGAAATCGGCAAATGGCCGGATGCCGAGGCGGCCTGGGACATGCTGCAGTTTGGTTTGCGGCTTGGAGACTGGCCGCGGCAACTGGCAACCACAACGCCGAGGCCCACCCGATTGATCAAGCGGCTGCTGACAGAGCCGGGAACGATTACCACACGCATGCCGACGGCGGACAATGCCGGCAACCTGGCGCCGGGATTTCTTGAAACAATCGTCGGGCGGTATCGCGGGTCGGTGCTCGGACGACAGGAACTAGACGGCGAACTGATTGAGGACGATCCGGGGGCACTGTGGCGGCGCGACATGTTTCAGCGTTGGCAGGGCGGAGACATTGATCGGATCGTCGTCGCCGTCGATCCGCCGGTGACGGGACATGCGCGTTCCGATGCCTGCGGAATCATTGTCGCCGGCCAGACGGGAGAACGTGCGGTGGTTCTCGAGGACGCAACGCTCAAGGCGGCATCGCCCCTGGCCTGGGCGCGTCGAGCAGTTGCCGCATTCGACAGCCACCGGGCCGATGTGCTGATCGCAGAGGTGAACCAGGGCGGTGACCTAGTGAAATCAGTCATTGCCCAAGTCGACGAGACCGTACCGGTCATTGCGGTGCGGGCCAAAAGGGGCAAATGGCTTCGCGCCGAACCGGTGGCAGCGCTCTACGGGCGCGGCCTCATTTCGCACGCGGCGGGCCTGACCGCGCTCGAGGACGAAATGTGCGCCCTCGGTATCGATAATCGCAGCAATGGACACTCGCCCGACCGCGTCGACGCGCTGGTCTGGGCGCTCAGTGAACTGCTGCTGTCCGGCGCGCAACCACGCCTACGCCGGATCTAGATTAGGAGAGACCATGCCGAACTGGTTCAACCGCCTGAGGGGCGGTGGATTGCGCTCGCCTGATGAAACCAAGTCCCATGCCGGGCAGGGCTTTGTCAGCATCGCCCAGCTCTCTGGGGCCAACTGGACGGGGCGCGGGTTCACCAGCCTCGCCCGCGAGGGCTATCAGCGAAATCCTATTGTTTATCGTTGTGTGCGGCTGATTGCCGAGGCGGCAACGCGTGTGCCGCTGGTGGCGAGGCAAGACGATCAGCGCTTGAACGCACACCCAATGCTCGACCTGTTGGCGCGGCCAAATCCGCATCAATCCGGCAGCGAGATGCTGGAGGCCGTCTACGCCTACCTGCAAACAGCGGGTAATGCCTATCTTCAGGCAGTGTTCGATGGTGAGAATGTCGCCGGTCTGTATGGTCTGCGTCCGGATCGCGTGCGCGTCATCCCCGGGGCCGATGGCTGGCCCGAAGCCTTCAGCTACACAGCTGGTGGACGCACGCAGCGCCTACAGCAGCACGGCGGGCCGGTGGGACAGGTGCTGCATCTGACCCTGTTTGATCCGATCGATGATCACTACGGCATGGCACCGATCGAGGCGGCGCAGACCAGTCTCGATATCCACAACGCGGCGAGTGCCTGGAACAAGGCACTGCTGGACAATGCGGCCCGGCCATCCGGCGCGCTGGTCTACTCGATCGATGGGGGACGGCTGACGCCCGAGCAGTTCGACCGGCTGAAGACGGAACTTGAAGAGGGATTTGCAGGCGCCGCCAATGCCGGCCGGCCAATGGTGCTGGAGGGCGGGCTCGACTGGAAAAGTATCGCCCTGAGCCCCCGGGACATGGATTTTATCGAGGCCAAGAACGCAGCTGCGCGCGATATCGCGCTGGCGTTCGGCGTGCCGCCAATGCTGCTGGGGATACCCGGAGACAATACCTATTCGAATCTTGTCGAGGCCAACAGGGCGCTGTGGCGCCAAACGGTTGTGCCGCTGGTCCGGCGGGTGGCCGAAGAGCTTTCCGGCTGGCTGGCACCGGCGTTTGAGGGGGCGCGGCTCGAAGCGAATTTCGATGACGTCGAGGCTCTCGCCGAGGACCGGGCGGCGATGTGGGAGCGCATCGGCAATGCGAGCTTTCTCAGCGACACGGAGAAGCGAAAGCTGCTGGGCCTCGGAGGCGCGCAATGAATCTCGAGGTGATGAAATCCGTCATCGAGCGCGGCGACCTCGCACATCTGGCGCTGCTGATGTGGGCAACAAGCAGTAGCGGCCTGTTGGTGTGGTCACTCAAAGAGCTGGCAGCCGCCAACCGCCGCTTCGACGATTTCGTGCGCGAAATCGCCAGCCTCAATCGTCTGTTTTCGAGAGGAGATCAGTGATGCCACGACACAAACGGCAGGACCAGGCACGCCAGACCTTCCGTCGGTTCACCTGGAATCTTGCGGAGGCGTTGGGAACACGGCGGGAGCGGCGCGCCAAGAACGATCAGCGTGCCAGCGAGAGCCGAACGCAATGACGGTGGCGGTGGACGCGGCCGGCCGGTTTGCCGGCTATGCCTCACTGTTCAACGTGCGCGACGCCAGCGGTGACGAGGTCTTGCCGGGAGCCTTTGCCCGTAGCCTGGCACGGCGCGGACCGGCCGAGATCCGAATGCTGTTCCAGCACGACCCCAAGGAGCCGGTCGGCACCTGGCATGCCGTGCGCGAAGACGCGCGTGGGCTTTGGGTGGAAGGCAGGCTGATCAATGCCGTTCCCCGCGCCGAGGCGCTGCGCGCGCTGATCGCCGGCCGCGCCTTGGACGGGCTGTCGATCGGCTTTCGAACGGTCGCGGCGCAGCGCGGGCGCGGACGGCGCCGGCTTGTAGAGATCGACCTGTGGGAGATCTCGATCGTCACGTTTCCGATGCTCGCTGGTGCTCGCATCGCCAGCGGCAAGAGCTCACAGGCGGCGAAAGCGATTGCTGCCGCCATATCCGTACTCAAAGAGCAATGAGGATACCGACCAGATGGATGAATTCGACAACCGACTGGAAGTGAAGGCAGATACCGGCGCCGACGTCGCAACCATGTTTACGGAGTTTGCCGGCGCCTTCGAGGAGTTCAAGCGCACCAATGATGCGCGGCTCGATGCGATCGAGAAGCGCGGCAGCGCGGATGCTCTGATTGAAGACAAGCTTGATCGGCTGAATCGCGTCCTTGATGGACAGAAGGCTGCGATGGACCGCGCGCTGGTGGCCGGTGCGCGACCGGCACTCGAAGCCGGTGCCGCAGAGCCTGACGGCTACAAGCAGTCGTTCTCCGCCTATGTGAAGCATGGCGAAACCAAGTCTTTGCAGGCCGGCAACGCTGCGGATGGCGGCTATGTGGTGCCCGAGGAGACCGAAGGCACGATCACCCAGCTGCTGCGGGCGCTATCGCCGATCCGAGCGATTGCCGGGGTGCGCCAGGTATCGAGCTCCGTCTATCGACGGCCGATTTCGGTCGATGGCGCAGCGGTCGGCTGGGTTGGCGAGACGGCGGCGCGTCCGCAGACGCAGAGCCCGACCCTCGATGAGCTGAGCTTTCCGACGATGGAGCTCTATGCCATGCCGGCGGCCACGACGACCTTCCTCGACGACGCGGCTGTCGATGTGGGGCAGTGGATTGCCGAGGAGGTGAATGCCGCCTTCGCCGCGCAGGAAACCCAGGCCTTCGTCAAGGGCGATGGCGTCAACAAGCCTGCGGGTTTTCTCAACGCGACGCCGATTGCCGAAGCCGACTGGAGCTGGGGCAAGCTCGGTTATGTGGCGACGGGTGTCGATGGCGGGTTTGCCGCGACCGATCCCTGCGACCGGCTGATCGACTTGGTTTATGCGCTCAAGGCCGGATATCGCCAGAATGCCAGCTGGGTGATGAACCGGCGGACGCAAAGCAGCCTGCGAAAACTCAAGGATGCCGACGGCAATTATCTGTGGCAGCCGCCGACGAGCCCCGAGGGCAGGGCCAGCTTCATGGGCTTTGCGCTGGTCGAGGCAGAGGACATGCCCGATATCGATGATGACGCGTTTGCGATCGCTTTTGGCGATTTCCGGCGCGGCTATCTTGTGGTCGACCGTCGCGGTGTGAGCGTCTTGCGTGATCCCTATTCAGCAAAGCCCTACGTGCTCTTCTATACGACCAAGCGCGTCGGCGGCGGCATTGCCGATTTCGACGCCATCAAGCTGCTGAAGTTCGCCCAGAACTAGCCTTTGAAGCCGGCTGCGCCGGTGGCCGCAGCCGGCTTTCCAACATTTTCAAGGAACATCATGATGACTGCTTATCTCCTGGCGGGGCCCGCCGAGGAGCCGGTTTCACTTGCCGACGCGAAGGCATATCTGCGCGTCGATACGACAAGCGAAGACGCGCTCGTTCAGACGCTGCTGCTCTCTGCACGCGCGCATGTCGAGGCCGCGACCGGCAAGGCGCTGCTCTACCAGAGCTGGCGGTTGGTGCTGGACGACTGGCCCAAGGACAGACTGGTCCGGCTGCCGGTGACGCCTTTTGCAACGCTCACCAGCATCGAGGCCTACGACACCGATGGCGTGGCGCACGAAATCGGCCTGGCGCAGTTTCTTGGGGCGCCCGAGCGTTTGGTGTTGCCGGCCCGGATTGCCGGCATGCCGAGCCTGCGGGACCGGCATGGGCTGGAAATCGACTATGTCGCCGGGTTCGGCGACAGCCCGGAGGACGTCCCGGCGGATCTGCGCCAGGCAATCCTGTTGCTGGTGGCGCATTGGTACGCCCATCGAGATGCCGTGATCGCAGCTGGTAGCGGGGCCATCGTGCCGCCAGGGATCGACCGGCTGTTTTCGCCGTACCGGGCGGTCGCGGTATGAGTGGCGCCGTTCCGCCGATCGGCACGCTGACCGATCGGATCGAGCTCTTCACCAAGGTGACCAGCCGCAATGCTAGTGGCGGGCAGGAAACGATTTTCGTGCCCAACGGCAGCGTGTGGGCGCGTGTCCGCTCGCTCAGGGGGCGGCGCACCAGCCATCTCGATGGTCGAGCGGCAAGCATCAGCCATAGTGTCGTCATCCGCTATCGCAGCGATCTGCGAGCGGGAGATCGCATCGTCTATCGAGGGCGGCGGTTGGAAGTGCAGGGTACCGAAGACCTGAACGGGCGCCGTGCCTATCTCGGCTGCTCGTGCGTCGAGACGCGGATCGTCGGATGACGCACCCGATCACCGCACTGCAGACGGCAATGCTGGCGGCGCTCAACAGGGACAGCATATTGCAGGCTCTGCTGGGGGATGGAAGCATATCCGACGCCCCGTCGATTGGCGAAAGCGCGCCATGCATCGCAATCGCCCGCCACGATATCCGCCCCTATGACGGGGATGCGGCGCCGGGGCACGAGCATACGCTGGTGCTGAGCGTCTGGCACCCGGATGCCGACAGAGCCGCGATCTCTGCGATCATTGCCCGCGTGCTGGCGGTGCTCGGCGAAGCCGAGCTTTCGAGCACCGACCTTTGCGTCATCGCAATACGCCACCAGAGAACGCGCACCGAAACCGAGATCCGCTCCGGCGCCATGCGGGCGCTGGTGCAGTTGCGCGCGGTTAGCGAACCCCACTGACACATCGACAAGGACAGGAAACCATGACAGCCCAAAGTGGCAAGGACATGCTGCTGAAGCTCGACCAGACGGGTGCCGGCAGCTTCTTGACGGTCGCCGGACTGCGAAGCCGATCGATCGCCTTCAATGCCGCGAGCATCGATACCACCGACCAGGAAAGCGCGGGGCGCTGGCGCGAACTGCTCTCCGGCGGCGGGATCAAGCGTGCCGCGATCAGCGGCACGGGCATCTTCAAGGATCAGACGTCCGATGCCGCCGTCCGGGCGCTGTTTTTTGGCGGGACCATCCGCACCTGGCAGCTGATCCTGCCGGATTTCGGGACGATTGTCGGGCCCTTTCAGATCGTGGCGCTGGAATATGCCGCCGATCACGCTGGAGAAGTGACGTTCGAAATTGCGCTCGAGAGCGCGGGGGAGATCGGATTTGACGTTCACTGACCAGCAGCGGCCCAATGCGCGCCGGGGTGAGATCGGCGCGACAATCGATGGCCAGCAAAAGGTGCTGTGCCTGACCCTCGGCGCTCTGGCGGAACTCGAGGCAGGACTTGCCGCCAATGATCTGCAGGGCCTGGCCGAACGCTTCGCTGGCGGGCGGGTTTCGGCGCGCGATCTGATCACCATAATCGGCGCCGGACTGCGCGGGGCGGGCGCGCAGATTTCCGATCAGGACCTTGCGGCCATGCGCATTGAAGGCGGCTTGCGCGGCGCGGCCGATATTGCGGCGCGGCTGCTGCGAGCAACATTCGGAGACGATCGATGAACCCGTTTCCCTGGCGCGAGGCGATGGCCTTCGGGTTTGGCGTGCTGAAGCTGTCGGCTCACGAATTCTGGGGGCTGACGCCGCGCGAACTGACCGCCGCGTTCGAAGGTCTCAATGGCCCGCAGCGCGGCGCTCCTGGCCGTGCCGCGCTCAACACGATGATGGAGCGGTTTCCCGATGGCAGATGAATTGTTCGGCAGCGAACTTGAAGCGGAACTGGGCTCTGTTTCTCTGGAGCTCAAGCGGATCGAGGATCTGGCAGACGGCGTAGCGCGCAGCATGAGCAACGCGTTTCGCGGAGCTGTGTCGGACGGACGTTCGCTCAGAACTGTCCTGTCGGATATTGCACGCAGCTTCGCCGACATTGCCCTGAAAGCCGCATTCCGTCCCATCGGTGAGATTGCGGGAGGGCTGGTAGAGTCACTGTTCAGTGCTGCCAACCCAGCAATCGGCATCAAGCCTTTTGCCAAAGGCGGGGTGGTAACGCGGCCAACGTATTTCCCGACGGGTCAGCAACTTGGCTTGATGGGCGAGGCGGGGCCGGAGGCGATCCTGCCGCTGCGCCGCAGCAGCGATGGCCGGCTTGGCGTTGCGGCTGCAGCGACCGGCGCCACCAGCATCAATTTCAACGTCACCGCAACGGACGCACGCAGCTTCATTGCGAGCGAAGCCGAAATCAGCGCCATGCTGCTACGCGCGGCAAGGCGCGGCACCAGAGCCAGCTAGCGAGGGAGGAACAGCATGGCATTTCATGATGTTAGGTTTCCGCTCGATATCGCCCTCAACGCGCGGGGCGGTCCGCAGCGCAGAACCGAAGTGACGACGCTGGCCAATGGCCGCGAAGAGCGCAACACGCTGTGGGCGCACTCGCGCCGTCGGTATAATGCCGGCTCCGGCGTCAAGTCCCGCCGGGACATGCAACGACTGATTGCGTTCTTCGAGGAGCGTCGCGGGCGGTTTCACGGCTTTCGCTGGCATGACGCGATGGACCATGCATCCGGTGAGCCTATGCCGACGCCGTTTGATCAGGCGCTTGGAACCGGCGATGGGACGAGGACCGGCTTTCAGCTCATCAAGCGCTACGGGCTCACTTTTGCCCCCTATGATCGACCGATTACCAAGCCACGCCTGGAAACCGTCCGGATCGCGGTCAACGGCGACGAGATTACGACGGGTTGGGCTATCGAGGCTCTGACAGGGGTCATCACTTTCTCAGAGGCACCTGCAGATGGTGCGACGATATCCGCAGGCTTCCTGTTCGACGTGCCGGTGCGCTTCGACATCGATCAGCTGGAGGTGGAGCTTTCGCAGTTTGATGCCGCCGATATTCCCGACATTCCGCTGCTGGAGATCCTGGAATGAGGGTGATTGCCGAAGACTTCGCGGCGCACCTGGCCTCCGGCGCCACCAGCGTTTGCCGGTGTTGGCGTCTGACTCGCATGGATGGGACCGTTCTGGGCTTCACCGATCATGACTGCCCGATAGATTTTGACGGCACGGTCTTCTCGCCCGCTACGGGATTCGACGGATCACCAGTCGCCGCGAGGCTTGGGGGGCAGGTCGATACCGGCGAAGTGCTGGGCATTCTGCGGTCCGACACGATCAGCGAGGTCGATATTGCCTTGGGCCGGTACGACGGCGCAATCGTCGAGACCCTCAAGGTAAATTGGCAGGACTGCCGGCAAAGAGTTCTGATGCGCCGCGACATGATCGGCGAAATCGTGCGAGAGGACGGCGTCTTTCGGGCGGAGCTGCGCTCGCCAGCTCAGGCGCTGAATACAAGGCAGGGGCGCGTATTCCATTCTCTTTGCGATGCCCAGCTTGGAGACCGGCGCTGCGGTGTGGATCTCGATAATGAAAGCCTACAGGCGGCGGCGACAATTCTCACCGTCGAGGATGCCTATCGCGTTGCGGTTTCGGGTCTCGATGCGTTCGAGGTGGGATGGTTCACCTTCGGCGCGGTGCGCTGGGCAGGGGGCGACCTGGATGGAATGAGCGACGTTGTGACTGATCACGCCGTAGCAGCGGGAATCGTCACACTGGCGTTCTCGCGACGGGTCGGCGATTGGGCTTTCAAAGGGCAGGCTCTGACCGTTTTCGCAGGATGCGATCGGCAGCACGCGACCTGCGCCAAGAAGTTCTCGAACACCGTGAACTTTCGCGGCTTTCCGCACATACCGGGCAACGACTACCTGCTCCGACACCCTCGCAATGGCGACCAGCTCGATGGGCGCCCGGTGGTGCGATGAGCGCGGATCGCGTCGTCACGATCGCAAGACGATGGCTCGGAACGCCCTATCGTCATCGCGCCGCCACACGAGGCGCCGGCTGCGATTGCCTCGGTCTGCTGCGCGGTGTCTGGCGCGAGCTTTATGGCAGTGAACCGCTCGTGGTGCCCCCGTACCGTGTCGATTTGCGCGACACCGAGCATGCCGGCCTGCTGCAGGAAGCAGCGGAAACCCTTCTAGATCCTGCCGATCATCAGCCGCGCGCCGGCGATGTCGTGCTGTTTCAACTTCGCCGGGCCGGCGTGGCCCGACATTGCGGGATTCTCGTTGGCACAGATCGGTTCATCCATGCACAGGAGCGCCTCGGCGTTATCGAGGCAAATCTCGGTGGCGGCTGGGGTCGCCGCATTCATCGCCGATACTCTTTTCCTTCCTGAGGCAAACAAGACATGGCAACACTGGCATTATCGCTGGCCGGCCAGGCCCTTGGCGGCATGGTCGCAGGGCCGCTTGGCGCGACTGTCGGACGCGCGCTCGGTGCGCTGGGCGGCAGTGCGCTCGACACCCGCCTGTTCGGCGAAACTGCTGCGCCGGTCGTGCGCGATGTCCGGCTACAAGGCGCAAGCGAAGGGCTTGGCATTCCGCGCATTTATGGCTGGAATCGGCTGAGCGGCAACATCATCTGGGCCACAGAACTCGAAGAACTTCTCGGCGATGACGCCGGAGCAAAAGGGCTTGGTGGCGCGCCGAGCGGCAACGAGATTGCGGCGAGCTTCGCGGTCGCGTTCTGCGAAGGCGAGGTGGCGCATGTCGGACGATTGTGGGCGGACGGGCAGCCGCTGGAAACCGAAGGGCTGACGATCCGCCTTTACAAGGGCTCCGAGACACAAAATGTGGACAGCCTGATCGAGGCCCGACAAGGGCCTGAGGCGCCGGCTTACAGGGGCGTGTGCTACCTGGTGTTCGAGCGCTTGCCGCTTGGCAGGTTCGGCAATCGCATACCGACAATTTCTGCAGAATTGTGCCGCGTCGTCGGCGATCTCGAGCCGCAGATCGCGGCAATCACGGGGATCCCCGGGGCTACGGAGTTCGGCTATGACCCACAGCCGCGTGTCAGGATCGTCGGGCCAGGAGAGACGCGCGGGGAGAACACGCATCTGTCGCAGTTTACCAGCGACTGGACGCTGTCCATCGACGAGTTGCAGGCGCTGTGTCCGAACCTAAAGCACGTGGCGCTTGTGGTGAGCTGGTTTGGCGACGATCTAAGGTGCGGCCATTGTACAGTCGGCCCGCGTGTCGAGGCTGCGCAGCGCAATTTGGATGGCGTTAAATGGTCTGTCGCCGGACTTGGGCGCAGCGACGTGCCGGTGGTTTCGCAACATGCGGGCGGACCGGCCTATGGTGGCACGCCCTCTGACGAGGCTGTGCATGCGGCAATTGTCGACCTCAAGGCGCGCGGGCTCGAGGTCATGCTCTACCCGCTGATCATGATGGATGTACCGGCCGAAAATGACTTGCCAAACCCCTATGGCGGCAGCAGTCAGCCGGCCTATCCATGGCGTGGCCGCGTAACCGCGATGCCGGCGCCGGGCGAGGCTGGGTCTCCGAACGGGACGGCGGACATCGAGGGGCAGGTTGCGGCATTCATTGCCAATGGCTACCGGCAGATGCACCTGCATTATGCGCAACTGGCGGCTGATGCCGGTGGCATCGATGCCATCCTGATCGGCAGCGAAATGCGGGGCATGACCGCGCTGCGTTCGACCGGCAATCGCTTCGTCTTTGTCGACGATTTGATCTCGCTGGCTGCGGAGGTTCGCGCCATCGTCGGGTCTGGCACCAAAATCACCTATGCGGCGGACTGGTCGGAGTACTCTGGGGTTCAGGAGGGCAGTGAGAAGTTCTTTCACCTCGACCCGCTGTGGGCCTCGGCCGACATCGATGCCATCGGGATCGACAACTACATGCCGGTTGCCGACTGGAGAGAGGACGGCGCGCACGCCGATGCGCAACAATACGCGAGCGGGCACGACCTCGCGTATCTCGCGGCCAACATCATGGGCGGTGAAGGGTTCGACTGGTTCTACGCCTCCGAGGCAGACCGGAAGGCGGGGGTGCGGACCCCGATCACCGACGGGCTGCATGACGAACCCTGGATCTGGCGGTTCAAGGACATCCGGTCGTGGTGGGAAAAGCCGCATTACGACCGGCCGGGCGGGGTGCGTGCGCTGCAGCCAACGGCTTGGGTGCCCGGCTCGAAGCCGATCTGGTTCACCGAACTTGGATGCGGCGCGGTGGACAAGGGAGCGAACCAGCCGAACCTGTTCGGGGATGAAAAAAGCGCCGAAGACGGGCGCCCCTATTTTTCGACCGGAACGCCGGACGCGCTTATTCAGCGGCAATTCCTGCGTGCTCACGTAACCTTCTGGCGTGACGAGAGCCAGAATCCGCCGGGAATGGTGGACACCGAGAGGCTGTACCTGTGGACCTGGGACGCACGGGCCTATCCGGCGTTCCCCGCACGAGATGACATCTGGGCCGATAGCGTCAACTATCCGACGGGTCACTGGCTGACGGGACGTCTCGGCGGCATGGCCTCAGACGAACTCGCGGCGGCAGTCCTCGTCGACCATATGGTTGAAAATATCAGGTGCTCGGCGCGACCACCCTGGATTGCCGGATATCATCTGCCGGCGCCCGGTACGGCGCGCGAAGCGCTCGAGCCGATCATCGCGATCAGCGACCTCAGCGTCGGCATCAGCCGTGGTGAGATTTGGTTGAAGGGACCAAACCGGGCAGAGCGCGTGACGCTAGACCCGGAACGACTGGCTGATACCGGCCAGCCACTTGCGCTTCGCAGGCGCAGTGACCCCGGAGAGCGATTCAACCGCCTGACCCTGACGCATCTCGACAGGATCAGCGATTATCAGGCCGCCACTGCCAGCGCCGTCAACGCCACGCAGGGAGCGCTCGCACAGTACGCCTTCGACTTGGTGCTGGATGCGAGCGGTGCCCGAATGGCGGCAGAGCAGATGTTGTCAGGTGTTGCAGAGGCAACCGATCAGCTGGAAATCAGCCTGCCCACGTCTCGGCTCGATCTCGAGATCGGAGATCTGATCTCCCTCGACGCCGAGGGCCCGGCTTACAGGATCGAGGAGATCGAGGACGGAGCGGTTCGGCGGATCAAGGCGCAGGCCATGAGAGCGCCGGGCAAGGTGACAAGCAGTACGGGCCGTATCGGGCGCGCGCGCTGGACAGAACATGTGCGGGCGATTCCATTAATTAGCATGGCTGTTTTGCCGCCGACGCCGGATTTGCCGACGACAGCGCGTGCAGCGACCGTGGCCTATGCAAAGCCGTGGCCCGGGCCGATCAGTCTCACGCATCGGGACGGTGGAGAGGAACTCCTTGCGCTATCCCACGCCGGACGGCTCGGCGAAGTGTTGACGCCACTCGGCGTCGAAAGTCCCTGGATCTGGTCCGGTCAGAGCCTGAAAATCAGACTTTTCGCGGGACATTTAAGCGATGAGGGGGACACGGGTGCCTTGGCGGGAACGCGCAAAATCGCGGTTTCGACAGAGGCAGGTTGGGAAGTCATCGGCTTTGGTAGCTGCAACCTCGAAGCGGCTGGCGTTTACCGCTTGTCGCGGCTGATCAGGGGTATGGACGGAAGCGAGCACGCGATCGGCGCGATTGAAGCTGGGGCGTCGATACTGGTTCTCGATGACGGAGCGCAGATTAACGGTGTACCCGAAAGCTGGCTCGGACAGTCCGTGCCGCTGAGGCTCTTCGCCGGTCCGGACGATATCGAGGGACGACCGGAGGAATTCGAGGCTCGACTCGCAACAGTTTTGCCGCTGGCGCCCGTGCACCTGCGCGTGCGGCGGCTCGAGGACGGCGGTGCGCTTCTCACCTGGGTGCGACGCAGCAGAGCAGATTCCGGGAACTGGGAGTTCGAACCGGCGCTAGACCACGCGCCAGAACACTACCGGGTGACACTACGCACCGGCGGAGAGGTGGTGCGTGAATGGCGCGTTTCAGAGCCGTCAGCGCTCTATCCCTCAGCGTGGCAGGTGGAAGATTCTGGCGCCACGGCAGCGAACCTCAGTGTCGAAGTCTGCCAGCTCAGTGCCGTCTACGGGCCGGGCCATGCCGTGCAAATGGAGATCAGCCGATGAACTCAAAGCGTTTCGACGCGTGCCTCGAGATTATTCTCAGACACGAAGGCGGGTATGTTGATCATCCGGCCGACCCGGGTGGGGCCACCAATCTGGGCATTACCCGCAAGACGCTGGCCGCCTGGCGCGGGATCGAGCCGTGGCACGCGCTTGCGAAGTCAGCAGTGCGCTACCTCGACAAAGGCGAAGCGGCAGAGATCTACAAGGTGAAATACTGGGATCAGTGCCGCGCCGGCGAACTCTGCCCGGGCCTCGACCTCGCGGTCTTCGACTACGCGGTGAACTCTGGACCGCACCGCGCCGTGCGATTGCTGCAGGCGATTCTGGGTGTTTCGCAGGATGGCCTAGTCGGGCCCCAGACCCTCCTGGCTTTAAAAACTTATCGTGCCGCTCACGGCGCTGTGCCGCTGATCAGGATGTATTGCACCCGGCGCCGAGCCTTCCTGAAGACCCTGGCGCAGTTCGAAACCTTCGGCAAGGGCTGGATGCGGCGCGTGTCCGAGACCGAGGCACTTTCGCTCGAAGCGGCAGAGAACTGCTCCTCATCCAACTCAACTGAAAGGACGACCACAATGCTTGACGGGTACAAGACATACATTATCGCGGCCGCCATGATCATCGCTGGCATGGCGCAATTGCTGGGCGTGGACCTTCCAGCGTTCGAAGGGCAGGCAGCCGGGCATTTGATCTTTGAGGCGCTCGCTGTCATTTTCCTGCGGCGCGGGGTGAAGATGCAGCATTCTGCCGCATGACCGCATAAGGAATTTATTCATGTCGCATTCAGCAATCCTGACGTAGGTATTGCTCATGAAGATCCCACGCCGCTCCCATATATTTTCGACAGTTCTTGCCTTCGCCCTTGGCGCAGGAATGTCGGGCCTTGTGCTGGCGCAGGAGGGCGGTTGCATGGGAAACCGTGAAATCCAGGACGCCGTCTCGAGCGGCGAGATACGCTCGCTCGACGCGGTTCTGGCGGAAGCAGGCGTGGATAGCTCCCAGTCTGTCCTCAATGTCCAGGTTTGCGACAGGGGCGGACGACTCGTCTATGTGGTAGGTGTGCTCAGCCCGTCCGGCGAAGCGCGCAACCTGGAGCTTGGCGCCCGCTAACCCCGGATCAGCAGCGAATATCAGACCACAGGACTTCGCCATGCGCATCCTCGTCGTCGAAGACGATATAAATCTCAACCGCCAGCTCTGCGAAGCGCTGGAGGAGGCAGGATATGTCGTCGACAAGGCATTCGATGGCGAGGAGGGGCATTTTCTTGGCGAGACCGAGCCGTACGACGCTGTGGTGCTGGACATTGGCCTGCCGCAGATGGATGGCTTGAGCGTTCTCGAGTCCTGGCGGCGGGAGGAGCGGATGATGCCCGTCCTGCTGCTTACGGCGCGTGACCGCTGGAGTGACAAGGTGCAGGGCATCGATGCAGGCGCAGACGACTATGTCGCCAAGCCTTTTCATATGGAAGAGGTGCTGGCGCGGCTGCGGGCGCTGGTGCGCCGGGCAGCGGGGCACGCCAGCAACGAGATCGTTGCAGGCAAGGTACGGCTCGATTCCCGTGCCGGTCGCGTGACGGTCGATGGACAGGCTATCAAGCTCACCAGCCATGAACTGCGTCTGCTGAGCTATCTGATGCATCACAAGGGCAAGGTTATCTCGCGTACGGAATTAACCGAGCATCTCTACGATCAGGACTTCGACCGCGACAGCAACACCATCGAAGTGTTTGTTGGCCGGTTGCGCAAGAAGCTGCCCGATGACTGCATTCGCACGGTGAGGGGGCTTGGCTATCAGATCGACGAGTGAGGGGCCCTCCGCCACGCGCCGTGGCTCGATTGCCGTTTCTTTGATATGGCTTTCCGGGCTGTGGCTGGTTGTCGCACTGATTGCGACCGGCATCCTGCTCACAAGTCTTTATTCACGCGCCCTCGATACGAGCCTGACCGAGACTCTCGAGTTTCACGCCGAAAGCCTTGCAGGAGCGCTGCTGGCAACCGGTGATCCACTGAGCGAACGGATACGGCTTGCGGATCCGCGCTTCGACCGACCGAGGTCTGGCTGGTACTGGACAGTCCGCAACACGGACGGCGACCTGTATAATCTATCGACCTCTGTCGTCGGTATCGATCTGCCGGAGCTCGATGCGCCCGCCAATGTGCTGGGTGTGCGCACCGACACCTACGAAGACGCGTTCGCGACTGAAATTCGAGCAGTCGAGCGCACCGTCTCGCTCGACGGTGAGCGCTATCGCATTCTTGTTACCGGTAGTCTTTCCGAAATTCTCGAACTGGTTGGCGAGTTTCGTGGACAAACCTTCATAGTCCTCGGTGCGGTCGGGATCATGCTCGCGATGATGAGCGGTCTTGTGGCACGATTTGCGTTGAAGCCGATAGACCGGCTGAGCGCTGCCATCGAGGGCGTTCGCGAAGGCGAGAATACACGTGTAGTTGGCGCCTTTCCGCGAGAGATTGCGCCGTTGGCCGAAGAAGTAAACGAGCTGCTGCGCTCAAATTCGGAGATCATCGAGCGCGCCCGCAATCAGGTGGGAAACCTTGCGCATGGACTGAAGACCCCGATCGCCGTGCTGCGCAATGAGGCATCGGCAAGCGACAGCCAAATTGCACAGATCGTGGTTTCAGAAACCGACAAGATGAGTACCCTTGTTTCCACTTATCTCGAACGCGCGCGCCTGACGGCAAGAACATCGATTGTCGGCAAGAGAAGCGATACCAGCGCTGTCGTCACGCGCTTGGCCCGGGTGATGGCAAAGATTCATCCGCAGCGCTCAGTGAGGTGCGTCGCGGACCCAGAAACCACCCCCTGGTTTCGCGGAGACGAAGCGGATCTCGAAGAGATTGTCGGCAATCTCCTGGACAATGCCTGCAAATGGGCCAGTGACACCGTGCAGCTTGAGGCTGGCAGCGCCAGTGGCGCAACAGGCGCCATGGTGGTCCTGCGAATCGAGGATGATGGTCCGGGGCTGTCTTCGGAAGAAATCGAGCAAGTCATGCGCCGCGGCGTCAGGCTGGATGAGAAAACGCCAGGAAGCGGTCTCGGCCTCGACATTGTGAAGGAGCTCGTGGATGTTTATGGGGGTGCGATTACATTCAGCGCCTCACGGCTCGGCGGATTGCTCGTCGAATTAACCCTCCCTGCCGCCCGTGCCACTGGCTCCGTGCGGTCCGGTCCTGCATGAGACTCGATTTTGTCGTAGTTTCGCCCTACTGGAATCAGTACTAGTTCCGCAGACACCTTCGGAAGCCCAGATGATGAATATTGCTCGACTAGCCTTTCCACTGCTTGTCCTGACCCTTGCCGGTTGCACGGGCATGGGGCGCACAGCGTCAACATCGCAGCCGGTCTACCAGGCGCCGCAGCCTCAGCAGACTCAGCAGCAGACAGTGCGTTTGCCCTCGCCATCTCAAACCACGCAGACGGCGCTGCAGACAACCAATGTCGGAAACGGCTTCGTCGACCGTGCTGTTGTGCCGCTGCTTTCAAGCGCAGATGCAAGCGAAGCCAACAGCGCTCAATTCTACGCGCTGCAGTTCGGCCGTCCCGGTGCTCCACGCAAATGGACCGGCGATGGCGGCACCTCTGGAAGCGTCAGTGTTGGCCCCTATGTGCGCGTGAACAATCTCGACTGCCGGGATTTCACGCACACCGTGACCGAGAATGGCCGCGACTATGTGCGCAAAGGCACCGCCTGCCGCGAGCCAACCGGGAACTGGTCCGTCGTCGACGGCAACGCGTAGCTAAAGACAATATTCGCGGATAGGTAATGTTTACCTGCGCCGGCTAAGTTGACGCCTAGTCGGACGACCAATCTGCGAGTGACATGAGCCATGCAGCTGCCCGAACCGTAGTCAATCCGACCGGAGGCACCGCCTCTGGCTCTTTTGACGCGGCCGAAAACAGCGCGCCGTTTGCTGGCCTTCTTGAAAGCGTGACGATCGATCCTGTCGTTGATTTTTCTTTCGACGGCGCAATCCGCCGGGAAGACATCGCGGCTGCTTGGACCTGGGTGTGCCGTGATTTGGCCCCCGAGATCTGCTCCGGTGGCAACGTGCCGGCAGATACCCTCGCAAGGGCGACGCCAGAGTTGCTGACGCGATGGGCTGCCGCTCAGGAACTGGCGGATCAATCGGAAGATCAGGCTCGCCGGCTTCGCGCACAACTCGGCGGCGAAGGGCATCTAGAGCACTTACCCAAGGTTTACACGGCGCTGCAGCATGTCGGATTGCTCGGCAAAGGCCAGGCGCTCGGACGTGTGATCAATGACTTGGGTGAAGACGAGAAGATCATTACCGCGATCAGGTCGCTGCCGCTGAAGAGCGCTACTGCGACCGCCTTGTTCATGACCGCGCTGATGGGGCAGGTGGCCAATCCGGCGCGGCTGATGATCGCGGTCAGCAAGATTGCCGGTGGTGCAAGCGAACTGCGATTGCGCCGGGCTGGATTTGCTCCAACTATTGAGGCGATACTGGTCCAGGCCCAAAATCAGCTACACCTGATCAATCCGCTTGGAACATTCGCTGATGTCGATCTGACGTGCCGTGGTCTAGAGCGTTACCACCGGCTGAGCAGATCGGTCGCCGGTTATATCGAATTGGTGCAGCGCGGCGAATGGGGCCGCGCGCTTGCGGAACTGACCAAAGCGGCGTCGCGGCGATTGGAGCCAAGGTTACACCAGGTGTGCCCGGAAATCGCGGCGAGCTTCCGCGAGCAGTCCGGGGACGCAAGCGTTGCGTTCGAGCAGCGGCTGGCGGCGATTTCAGGGACCTATCTTTTGGCCGCCGTGAGGGATTGCCGAGACTCTCTTGCTGTCAACGCGACATTCGATCAGGCGTGGCACCAGTCCGGCCAGCTGATCGACAGCTGCTTGAACCGTGGACTCGAGCAGATGCGCGCGGGACGCAAGGACCCCGCGGCGATGCTGAGACTCGATACCGCTGCCAAACTTTCGGAAATCAGGTTCGGGCCGGAATACGCGGAACGATTTCGCAAGACCATGGACAATGCGAGACGTCAAGGCTGAACACGCGGCCTGAGAACGCGGATCGGCACGGCGCGGCCAAAATGGCGCAGCGTCAGTGCCAAACCGGCTGATCCTCTGTCGGCTTCAAGAAGTGCGAAGGCCCGTCCTGGCCCATCATCGAGTGAATCTACGACCACGCCGATCGCCCGGAGAGGATCGTTGATGTCGGCGTTTGGATAGATCAAAGACCCTGGCTCCAGCCACCGCGCTTCGAGCGCCTCGATCTCCCAGTGGCGCGCGCCGGAGCCGAACCGGTGATTGAGAAATGTGGGTGCACGTGAGCGTTCTTTACCGCCGGTCACCGTCATACTGCCGGCACTTTTTGCCACAGCCACGATATCGATGGCGTTCACCGCACGCTCGCGCGCCACGGCACCGGCTTCCGCTTTCGGGATAATGCCGAGTTGCACGGCCGCAGCGATGTCGACGATGCTTAGCGTTCGTGGCTGATCGGCGAAGCGCCAGGTATCCGTCCGACCGAGTTGCCTGATATGCTCACCAAAGCTCTCGGCCGCGAGCCGGGGCCGCGTGACGAGGCTCGGTCCGTGATCGAGAAATGTCGTTGGGCTCGAGGCATGACCCGCTTCGGCGATCAATGAAGGCCCGTCCTCCGTCTCCCAATGTTCGCCAATAACCGTCTCGGACACCTCGTCCGTCTTGCGCCCGAAGAGGTGTGCGACAGCCTGCTCGCCGCTTTGCAGACACGCGCTGGTGCTGAAATATCCGGCGGCGCAACCGGCCAAGGCAAGGTCGGCCCGCCTCTCTGTCGCAACGAAGCGATTGTGCTGCGCTTGCCAGGTACTGCTGAGGCCCGCCATGTGCCAAAGCGTCAGATCCGGCTGCCAACCGCCAGAGCACACAAGCCGCCGCGTCGTGATCGGTTCTGCGTCCTTCGCGTATTCGCCCAGCCTGACCCCAACCTCGACTTGCAGAGTATGGTGGCCCTTCTGGCTCTGCCTTACCTCAAGGGGAAATACCCCGTGGGACATGCGTATGCCGTAGGCTTTGCAGAACTCCAGAAACCGCGATCGTGGGTCTATCCGCGCGTCAACGATACGCGGCACGGAGACCCCGGCGCCGGCTGCCAGCATTGCAACCCGATATGCCTGATTTGCGGTAGTGCTGAACGCCGCATCATCACCCGGCCAGACGCCGAATGCATCCGCAAGATAGAAGGCTTCATTGCTTCCGCACACACCGGGCAGCCGGTTGCCCGGCATCACAGGCAGCCGCTCCATGGCCCCGGTCGCGAGAATGATCTTCGGGGCGGTAAAGGCGACGACACGCCCTTCGCTCAGGCCATCCATCTGCCGCACCTGGTGCACCAGTGCACGCGTGTCGAGCAGGCTGAACGCCTCGCTTGCGGTGTAGATCTCGACTCCCAGATCACGGATCTCTGCACTCAGGCGCGCGATGCTCTGCTGCGGCGGTTCCTCGCTCTCGACGGAGCCGAAAAGCGCTGCTGTGCCGCCCAGATAGGGCTTTTGTTCAACTAGGCATACCCGGCTGCCGGAGCGGGCAGCACAAGCTGCTGCGCTCATGCCGGCCAGTCCGCCGCCCACCACCAACAGGTCAGAAGAGACCGTGGCTACGGGCGTCTGATTGAGCCATGGACCGGTCATCGATTGGCTCGCCTTGAGCTCCAGGTCTAGGCTGTATGGTCGCAACTGCAGCAGTTGCGAGATCGAGCGGCGGGCTCTGGCAGCCGGGGCGATGCTTTCCCCGACACAGACGAGACTTTGCCCGTCGACAGCCTGGACACGGTTCATCGGCAGGATATGGCGCGGATCGTCTGACAGACTGGCGGGTGCGACTGGCGGAGCAAACCGGTCGGTCAGCGCGATCTGCCGTCCGGCATAGGTACCGACGCACTCGAATCCGGAAGCGATCGCCGCGCTCAGCACGGTATCGCCGTGATAGCCATGGACAGTGAAACCATCGAGCTGAAAGCTCAATGGCCGGCTCCTGTCGATCCTCGTCCCGCTGAAGCGGTGAGTCTTGGATGCCTCAAGCCGGTTGACCTGGTGCCTCACGCAGCGCGCTCCACACCGCTATCGACGATCCGGATATCGCCGACCCGTGATGCGTTTATATTGCGATCGGGGCTCCGCGCCGCGATATAGGCCTCCGTTGATCGATCGGCTGTCCCCGCAAGCCAGGAGGCAAACTCTGGTGCCATGAACGCCGAAACGGGCCCAAACCCTCCGATCAGAGTAGGGCCCTTCTGCCCGATCTTTCCTGCAATGCCCGCACCGTCCGCCGTCGTCAAAGTCGTGAAGGCTGACTGCGCGATACGCCTAAGACTTCCGCACTCCGTGAGCATGGAGCCCGCACTGAGCATCGCGCGGTGCTCCTGCCCAAACGCAAGCGCGGCAAGCCCGAGCGTAGAACGTTGAAACGCCATCGCCCCGTCGAGCGAGATGCGCAGCCGGAAACCCAGTGCGCGTGTTGGCTCGGTCAGCATGCTGATCATCGGGCGAGCCTCAAGGAGCGGGTGTGCCGGCAGGCCGGCGATATATCGGACAATGGCCTCGTCATCCGCCAGCACTGCAGTCTGTGCAGCGTACGCGTCGCCGCCGGCCAGTCGGATGGAGACGCTTCCATCGTTGCCAAAGTGGCTTTCTGCTTCGGGCGAGACGACGACACCTCTGGTTTCAAGCCCCAAAAGCAGCACCGGTTCGAGCTCTTGGCGATCGAGCATAAGGCAATCTCGAACGGTGATGGCCTGGTAGCCCGCTGGGGCTAACTTGTCAGGTATGGCCTCGATGGCGCGATCAAACGCGGAAGCCATATGGGCGAAGTGCGAGAGTGCCAAACGCGCGTCAGGGCTGGAAGCGAGGAACAGCGGATCGAACCGTGCCATGGCACGCCGGGCGCCCAGCCGCGTAAGCATCCTGCGCGACGCTGATTCACTCTTTGCCAGAAGCCGCCAGGTTTCCGGTCTCGTTATAGGTGCGACTGACAGGTCGAACCCATGCGCCAGCCGATAATGCGCTTCCATGGCACCGATAAGGATGACGGATTTCTGGTGCGCTTCGGCAAGAAACACGGCCAAGAGGCGCGCGAAAGGCGTCGACCCGTACACCGCGAAATCGAAATGGCGTTCAGTCATCGGCCCTGCCGAGGGCATGTGGCAAAGCGTCCCCGTGTATCGGGGCCGATTTTGTGGTTTTTAGCCACATTCTGCATCTAGTTGAGCCGCCTGCGCCGAACGCCGACAAACCACCGGGTGCCATGCTGTTTTGGTCTATCGCCATTGGTCTTACCGCGATTGTCTGCGCGACGCTTTATTACGCGCCCGCCCGCCAACGGGTCAACGCGGCGGACACCGATTCCTCAGCCACTGAAGCACATTTCCGCCAATTGCTGGAAGGAATTGCGGCTGAGCGCGCCAATGGCCGCCTCTCCGAGAGCGAAGCGGACGCAGCGAAGGCAGAACTTGCGCGAGAAGTGCTGCGGCATCGTTCCGAGCAGACAGGGCCCGAGCCAGGAACGAGGCTAAGCTCCGCATGGGTGCTCTCCGGATGTGTTGTGACCGCAGCCTTGGGTCTCGGTCTTTACGCCTTGCTGGGGCAGCCGGGAGCGCCCGATACTCCGCTTGCCGCGCGCCCGCAGGTTGCCGAACAGCAAGTCGACATAGACAGTGCCATCAGTCAGATCGAGGCGCGGTTGGCAGAGGTTCCTGAGGATGTTCGCGGGTGGCAGGTGCTGGCGCCGGTCTACATGCAGCGTGGCTGGTTCGATGATGCGGCGAACGCTTACAGGCAGGTGTTGCAACTGAGCGAGCCGGATGCAGAAATGCGCACCGATCTGGCAGAGGCGATTATTCTTGCGAACGACGGCAACGCCAGTGATGAAGCCATGACACTGCTGGCAGATGCGATCGCCGAGGATGCTGACAACGTTCGCGCCCGGTTCTATCTTGCTGGAGCGCTGCTGCGCCGGCAAGACTATGACAACGCAAAAGCCGAGTGGCAGGCCCTTATTGAGAGGGCAGAGGGTGACGAGCCATGGCTGGCAGCGGCCCGTGAAGGGCTCGCTGTTGCAGAGAGCGGGGGTGAAGCTGTGCCTCAAACGTCGCAGGATACCGTCACGCAGGAGCAGATTGCCGGCATGGTTTCGGGCCTTGCAGAGCGTCTCGAAGAGCAAGGCGGCACGATTGATGACTGGACGAGGCTGGTGCGCTCTTACCTCGTTCTCGGGAACACAGACGAAGCGCAGGAAGCCTATCAGCAAGCAACGCGAGCCTACCCGGAGCCACAGGCGCGGCAGGAACTCGATGCGTTGATAGAGGATGCGGGTCTTTCAGTCGGAGGAGCGCAATGAGCCTTCAGGGAACTATGCCGCGTCGCGGTTGGACCCGCAAACGCAAGCGCCTCGCTGTGATTGGAGTTCTGGGTCTCGTACTGGCGCTGGCAGCGGCGCTCGTTCTGACTGCATTGCGGGATCAGATCGTGTTCTTTTATTCGCCGAGCGACCTTCTGGAGCGCGAAGTCGCGCCGGGGCAGGCGATACGCCTTGGCGGTCTGGTCAAGGACGGCACGTGGGAGCGCAGCGGCGATACGAATGTGTTCGTCGTCACGGATGGCGGAGCGGAAATCGCCGCGCGCTATGTGGGTATTCTGCCCGACCTGTTCCGCGAGGGTCAGGGCGTCGTCGCCGAAGGTGCCCTGCAGCCGGATGGATCGTTTCAGGCCACCAATGTGCTTGCCAAGCACGATGAGAACTACATTCCCAAGGAAGTCGCCGATTCACTCCGGGAACGCGGCGAATGGCGTCCCGAAGAGACCGGTGGTCAGTAAGCGATGTCGATAGAACTTGGCCATTTCGCCCTGATCCTGGCGCTGGCGATTGCCACGGTCTCTGCCGTCGGCGGCCTTGCGCTTTGGCGCCGCGGGCCGCGCGTGGCGCAGTTCCTGCAGCAATCCGCGATCCTGCAATTCGTGCTCGTCGCTTGTGCCTTCGCGGCGCTAGTGCGCGCCTTTGCGCAATCAGATTTTTCGTTGGCACTGGCCGTCAACCACTCGCATTCGCTCAAGCCGATGATCTTCAAGATCTCGGGCGTCTGGGGTAATCACGAGGGCTCGATGGTCCTCTGGATTCTTATCCTGGTGTTGTTTGGCGCCATGGTTGCGGCCTTCGGACGCAATCTGCCGCGGCCGCTGCTATCGCTGGTCCTGGCGACGCAGAGCCTTCTGACAGCGGCATTCACAGCCTTCACCGTCTTCACGTCAAACCCGTTCGAGCGGGTGTTTCCGCCGCCATTCGAGGGAAATGACCTCAACCCGGTGCTGCAGGATATTGGCCTCGCCATTCATCCGCCGCTGCTCTACGCCGGCTATGTTGGCTTTTCCGTATGCTTTTCCTTTGCGGTCGCGGCCCTGATCTCGGGGCGCATCGACGCCGCCTGGGCGCGCTGGGTGCGTCCGTGGACAATGCTCAGCTGGCTGTTTCTCACTCTCGGCATCGCCATGGGATCATATTGGGCATATTATGAACTCGGCTGGGGCGGCTGGTGGTTTTGGGATCCAGTCGAGAACGCGAGCTTTATGCCGTGGCTCGCCGGCACAGCCTTGCTGCATTCGGCAATCGTCATGGAAAAGCGCGGCGCCCTGAAGATATGGACGATCTTCCTCGCGATCATCACCTTTTCGCTGTCCTTGCTCGGCACATTCCTGGTGCGTTCTGGCATACTGACTTCGGTGCATACCTTTGCGAGTGATCCCACCCGCGGCCTCGTCATCCTGTCCATTCTCGCAGTGCTGATTGGTGGGGCCTTCGCGCTGTTTGCATTGCGTGCGCCGAAACTGCGGGCTGGAGGATTGTTCGCGCCGGTCAGCCGGGAAGGCGCCTTGATCCTCAACAATCTGTTCCTGTCGACAGCTGTCGGCGCCGTTCTTGTCGGAACGCTCTATCCACTGGTGCTCGATGCGCTGACGGGTACGACGATCTCTGTCGGCGAGCCCTTCTTCAATCTCACCTTCTCCATACTGATGGCACCGTTGCTGCTGGTCCTGCCCTTCGGGCCGTTGCTGGCGTGGAAGCGGGCCGATATCGTCGCCGCCGCGCAACGCCTCGTTGCAGCGGGTGCCCTGGCGATTTTTCTGGCCATTCTCATTTCCGCACTCGGCGGCCTGTCGATCTCGCTCGCACCGCTCGGCCTGTTGCTCGGCTTCTGGGTGGCCTTCGGTGCCATCATGGACATCATTGATCGGGGCCGGTTCGGTAAACTGCCGCCGCGCGAGAGCCTGCGCCGGATCATAAAATTGCCGCGCTCGACCTTTGCCACGGCACTTGGGCACTTTGGCGTCGGGATCACTGTACTCGGAATCGTTTCGACCACCGCCTGGGAGAGCGAGGTGGTCACAACGCTCAATCCGGGTGAAACAACCGCAATCGCCGACTATGCTATTGCTTTTGACGATTTCAATGAGGTCGCTGGTCCAAACTATAGTGCCGAGCGCGGCATCTTTACCGTGACTGATCACAATGGCGGTGAACGGACGCTTGCCGCTGAACGGCGCTTTTATGAGGCATCCGGCACCCCGACAACAGAAGCTGCTATCGCGACTTACGGCTTCTCGCAGCTTTACCTGCAGCTTGGAGAGCCGCAGGCGGACACGCATGTGCTGCGGATCTGGTACAAGCCGTACATCACGCTGATCTGGCTTGGCGCCATCCTCATGGCTGTCGCCGGTGTCGTCTCGCTCACCGATCGCCGCAAGCGCGTCGGGGCGCCGGCGCAGTCGAAAGCTCGGCGGGCGACGGAGGCGGCATGAGGCTAATACTGGCATTAGTCGCAGTGCTGCTACTCTCTCTGCCCGCCCTTGCGGTCATGCCCGACGAAGTCCTGGCGGACCCACGGCTTGAGGCTAGGGCGCGAGAGATTTCCTCGCAGTTGCGCTGCCTCGTCTGCCAGAATCAGTCAATCGACGACAGCGATGCCGAGCTGGCGCGGGACTTGCGCGTCATCGTCCGCGAGCGGCTGTTGGCCGGAGACACCAATGATGAGGTTTTCGAGTACGTGGTGGACCGGTACGGTGAATTCGTACTGCTCAACCCGGTCCTGGCACCGCACACGCTGTTGCTGTGGTTCGCGGGTCCGGTATTTCTGATCGTGGGCGGCATCGCCCTGGTTCTAGCGTTGAAAAAGAGGAATCGCGTAGAGACCGTGCCTCTGTCATCAGAGGAAAAGGCCGTCCTCGACGAGCTCTCGGCAGAGCCAAAGCACTAGCCGGCGTCTGCGCTCCAAAGGCCGCTGTCTTACGAAATTTTAATGCGGGGGCAACCTCGCCGAAAGGCGAGACCTTTCATAAGTGGCACCACAAGCTGTTGAGAGCTTACGCAAGGAGAATTCTATGCGCCCGACTATCCTCTCGCGCACGCGCCGCTTCCTTGGCGCATCCGCCATTGCCCTCATGGTTGGCGTCGGCGGTGTTTCGACTGCCCTGGTCGCGACCAACCAGCCGGCTAACGCACAAATGCAGAATGCCGCGGAAATCCAGGTTCCGGAGACAACTCCGCTTGGCGGGTTTGCCGATCTCGTGGAAGCTGTGAAGCCGGCAGTCGTCTCCATTCGCGTCGAAGGCGAGCAGACGCGCGGCATGGGTCCCGGTGGCCGTCGCGGCGGTGGCCAGTTCGAGTTCAATTTCCCCGATCTTCCGCAGGATCATCCTTTCCGCGATTTCTTTGATCAATTCGGCGACCAGTTTGGTGGCCCAGGCAACGGTGGTGCACCCGAACCCCGTCCGTTCATGGCTGCCGGATCCGGCTTCATGATTTCGGCTGACGGGTACATTGTCACGAACAACCACGTCGTTCAGGACGCTAGCACCGTTACCGTCATGCTTGACGACGGCAGCGAACGCGAGGCCGAAGTCGTCGGTACCGACGAGCGCACCGACCTCGCGGTAATCAAGATCGATGGCGAAGATCTGCCATTCGTCACCTTCGAGGACGAGCGCAGCCGCGTTGGCGACTGGGTGGTCGCTGTCGGCAATCCGTTTGGCCTCGGCGGAACTGTCACGGTTGGTATCATTTCGGCCAGCGGACGCGACATCGGCGGTTCGAGCTATGGCGACTTCCTGCAGATCGACGCAGCCGTCAACACCGGTAACTCCGGCGGGCCCGCCTTCAACCTCAACGGCGAAGTCGTTGGCGTGAACACAGCGATCTATTCGCCGAATGGCGGCAATGTCGGCATCGCCTTCGCGATTCCCTCCTCCACCGTCCAGATGATCGTTGATCAGCTGATCAGCGACGGTGAGGTCACCCGCGGCTACCTTGGTGTTTCGATCCAGGACGTGACCGGGGACATCGCCGACAGCGTCGGTCTCGACAGTGCCCGTGGCGCCATCGTGCGCGAGCCCTCTCCGGAGACGCCCGCTGCGCAGGCGGGTATCCAGTCCGGTGACATCGTGCTCGAGGTCGATGGCGAGCGGATCGACGATGCGCTTGACCTGTCCCGGACCATTGCCAGCAAGGCACCGAACACCGAGGTGGACCTGACCTTGTGGCGTGACGGCGAGGAAACCACGGTTACGGTGACCCTTGCAACGCTTGAGGAGCAGGTTGCCGAAACTGAAGAACAGCCGCAGCCTCCGCAGGAGGTGCCGGAGACCGAGGAGACCAGCGTCGCTGGCCTCACTTTGGTGCCGAATGGCGATGGCTCCGGCGGGCTTCTGGTCCGTGAAGTCGAGTCGGGCAGTGCCGCAGCCGACCGCGGTATCTCGGTAGGCGACGTGATCCTTGAGGTCGACAACAATGAAGTGTCGAGCGTTTCCGAGTTCGAAGACGCGATCTCTGAGGTGCGCGAGCGTGGTCTCAACACTGCGCTGGTGATGATCAGCCGCGATGATGTCTCACGCTTCATCGGTCTGCCGATCAACGAAGAAGAGTAATCGACCATGAGGGCTTCGGCGGCTTGACCGCCGAGGCCCTTCTCGCTTGGATCAGGCCATGAAGATCTTGCTCGTCGAAGATGACCGCGAAGCGGCCAGCTACCTCATCCAGGCGCTCGACGAAGCCGGTCACGTCACGCACCATGCGGCTGACGGGGAAACCGGGTACGCCATGGCCGAGAGCATGGATTACGACGTCCTGATCATTGATCGCATGCTGCCGCGTCGTGATGGTATCTCGATAGTCGAAACTTTAAGAACGAACGGCGATGCAACGCCGGTTCTCATCCTGTCCGCCCTGGGCGAGGTCGATGATCGCGTGGCGGGACTGCGCGCTGGCGGTGACGATTATCTCGTCAAGCCTTATGCCTTTACCGAACTGTTGGCGCGGATCGAGGTGCTGGCGCGGCGCTCCAGCCCGTCCGAGGCGGCGACTGTCTATGAAGTTGGTGGGCTGTCGCTCGACAGGCTTTCGCGCAAGGTCGAGCGCGACGGCGAAGCCATTCTCCTGCAGCCCCGCGAATTCCGCCTTCTGGAATATCTGATGAAGAACGCCGGCAAGGTGGTGACACGCACCATGCTGCTGGAAAACGTCTGGGATTATCACTTCGACCCCCAGACGAACGTCATCGATGTCCACATGTCCCGCCTGCGCGGCAAGATTGACAAGGGCCATGCGACACAGCTCTTGCAGACGGTGCGCGGCGCCGGCTACATGATTCGCGACTGACGCGGTGCGCAGCCTCCCGCAATTGCTACGGACCACCAGCGTCCGGCTGACGGCGACATTCATCCTGATCTTCGTCGTCTTCTCGGTGCTCCTGTTAGGCATTATCGCCTGGCAGGCCTCGATACAGATCCAGCGCCAGCAGACCGCCGATATCGACCGCGAGGTGCGCCTGCTGCAGCGCATTGACCGCACTCAGGGTCTGCGCGGTATCGCCGTCGCGGTCCAGCGGCTCGCCAACCAGCCGGGACCCGGAATTTACTATCTCGGCGATCGCGCCGGGTTGTTCCTGCTCGGCAACATTACGGACGTGCCCGATCAGATCATCTTCGAACCTGGCGTCTACAGTTTCGATTACGAGCGTCCGCGCCCTTTCGATCCGGATGAAGAAGGTGAAGCCGAAAGAACTCAAGGGTTTGCCGTCGTGCGGTCTGTGGAACTGGCAAGCGGCTTACGGCTGATCGTCGGCCGCGATGTGGTCGAGCGACGCGGTTTCACCGCAATCATCATTCAGGCCTTCCTGTTCGGTGTTGCTGGCATCTTGATCTTCTCGCTGGTAGCCGGCGGCCTTACTGCGCGGCGGATCTTGCGGCGCATCGACACCATCGGTGCGACGTCCGCCAAGATCATGTCCGGTAATCTCTCCGAGCGTGTTCCTGTCACCCCGCGCAACGACGAGTTCGATGGCCTCGCGACGAACCTCAATGCCATGCTCGATCGCATCGAGCAGCTTCTGCAGGGCCTCAAGGAAGTCACCGACAATGTTGCGCATGATCTCAAGACGCCGCTGACTCGGCTGCGCAACCAGGCAGAATCGGCGCTGCGACCCACCGCTGACGACGAGCAGCGTCGGCAGGCACTAGAGGCGACCATTGCAGAAAGCGAAAAGCTTATCCGCACATTCAACGCCCTGCTGATGATTGCGAGGGCGGAGGCCGGGGCCCCATCGGGTGCCTTCGCCGAGGTTGACATAAGCGCTGTCGTCGCCGACGTCGCGGATCTCTATACGCCTCTGGCAGAGGATTCCGGCATGAGCCTCGTGACCCGGATCGAGCCGGACGTCACGTTGCGCTCGAACCGTGAGCTGCTCGGTCAGGCCGTAGTCAACCTTATCGACAACGCTATCAAGTATCTGGCCAGTGAAGAGCCTCGCGAGGGCCGTATCGAGGTGGGCGTCGAAAGGGGCGTCGCCGGTGTGCGGATTGTCGTCTCGGACAACGGTCCGGGCATTCAGGAGGAAGATCGACAGCGCGTGCTGCAGCGATTCGTCCGCCTGGAGAAAAGCAGGACTGAGCCCGGCTCAGGTCTTGGACTTGCTCTGGTCGATGCCACGGCGCGCCTGCACGGTGGAACCTTCAGGCTTGAAGACAATGCTCCAGGCGTTCGCGCGATCATAGAGCTGCCCGCGCGTTGACGCGATGCCTTGCCGCTGCCGATATGGGCGGGTATCCCTCGGCCCATGACCATGAACCTTGCCCCCCTTCCGCCGCAGGACCATCCGCAGTTTGATGCCATGGTCGAAGGCCTCGCCGATGCTCATCAGCGCCCTCTGAAAGACGCTGAGGCTTGCCTTGGTCCCTTGCTTGAGAACGCGCCCTACCTGCTTTCGCTGGCAGAACGGCACGCCGAATGGTTCGCTGAAACACTGCAAGGCGATGCGGACAAAGCACTGCAACAGGCGCTCGAGACAGTATCGGCAGCTGGCAAGTCAGCAGAAAGCGATCAGGAACTTTCCCCGATCTTGCGGACCGCAAAGGGTCGCGTGGCACTCTTGGCCGCGGTGGCGGAAACCGGCGGCATCTGGACCACCAGGCGGGCCACGCAAGTTCTGTCGGATCTCGCCGATGCCTGTCTGACGGCAGCGCTCGACCTCTTGATGCGTTTGGCGCATCAGCAGGGCAAGCTTGTGCTCGAGCAAGACGAGGCTGATGCGGCGCATTCGGGCCTCGTGATATTTGCGCTCGGCAAGCATGGCGGTCGAGAGCTGAACTACTCGTCCGATATCGACGTCGTTGCCTTCTATGATCCAGACCTGCCGGTGCTGGCGGAGCCTGACGAAGCAACGAAATTCTACTCCCGGCTCGTGCAGAAGCTGGTTGGTTTGATGGATGATCGCCGCGATGGCGGCTACGTCTTCCGCACCGATCTGCGCCTGCGGCCTGACCCCAGCTCCACACCCGTTGCCATATCCGTCGACGCCGCACTCACCTACTATGAAAGCCGGGGGCAGAATTGGGAGCGGGCCGCCTGGATCAAGGCGCGGCCTTGCGCCGGCGACATGCGCGTCGGCGAGGACTTCCTCAAGCAACTTGCCCCCTATGTCTGGCGCAAGCACCTCGATTTCGCGACTATCGCCGATATCCAGGCGATGAAGCGCCAGATCAACGTCTCGAAAAAAGTGGGTGATATCCGGGTCGAGGGACACAACGTCAAGCTCGGTCGCGGTGGCATCCGCGAGATCGAGTTCTTCGCCCAGACACAACAATTGATCGCAGGGGGACGCGACCCCGATCTTCGTGTGCGTCCGACGACCGAGGCTCTCGCGGCTCTTGCCGAGGCCGATTGGATTGCAAAAGACACCGCAAGCGACCTCACCGAAACCTATTGGTACCTTCGCGCTGTTGAGAACCGCCTGCAGATGCGTCGGGACGAGCAGACCCACACCATGCCCGACAATGCCGAAGAAGTTGCCGTAATCGCCCGGATGATGGGCGACGAGGGCCGGGATGCGTTTGAGGCGAAATACCGCGATGCCCTGGAGCGCGTTGCGCGCTACTACGCCGAGCTCTTCACCGAGGGCGAGAGCCTCGGCGGCGTGGAGGGCAATCTGGTCTTCACCGGCAGTGACGATGATCCGGAGACCCTCGATACCCTCTCATCTCTCGGATTTGCCGACCCGGCAGCTGCCTCCGCCGCTGTGCGCAAATGGCATTACGGGAGTTATGCGGCGACACGCTCATCTGCGGCACGCGGCCATCTGACCGAGCTGACACCAGCTCTGCTCGAAACCATCGGCAAAGCCGGCAATGCCGATGAGGCCCTCGCCAGGTTTGATAACTTCCTCTCGCGCCTGCCAAGCGGTGTCCAGCTGTTTGCGCTGCTGCGCAACCATGCGCAGCTGCGAACGCTGCTCGTGGCGTTCATGTCTTCGGCGCCGCGCATGGCAGAGGCCGTCATTCACCGCGCCCATGTCATGGATGGCTTGATCGATCCCGCCTTTGCGGACGACATAACCCGCCGCGAGGTTCTGGTCGAAAAGATCGACACATTCCTTGGTGAGGGGCGCAGCTACGAGGAAACCATCGATCGCGCCCGCATCATCGGCCAGGAGCAGCGTTTCATGATCGCTGCGGGTCTGCTGTCTGGCACCATCGATGCCAAGATCGCCGCAGAACAATATACCACCCTCGCCGAAACGCTCGTTCATTGGCTGTTTTCAGCGGTCAGGCGCGAGTTCGAAACGCGCTATGGTACGATTGCCGGCTCGAAAGTTGGCCTTCTTGCTTTTGGCAAGATGGCCAGCAGAGAGATGACGATCACATCCGATCTCGATTTCATCCTGCTTTACGATGCTCCGCTCGATGCGGAATCGGATGGCGAAAAGGCACTATCGACCGGCCAGTATTTCACCCGGTTGACGCAGCGGCTCGTGGCGGCGCTCAATGCACCGACAGCCGAAGGCGTTCTCTATGAAGTCGATATGCGCCTCAGGCCATCAGGCAACTCGGGACCGTTGGCGACAAGTCTCAGCGGCTTCAAGGCCTATCATCGCGAGAACGCCTGGACCTGGGAACATCTGGCGCTAAGCCGTGCGCGGGTCATTCAGGCCGATGCCGACTTTGGCCAGGTCATGGATGAAGCGATCAACTCGGTATTGTCGGAGCCGCGGGATCATGCCAAGGCCATTGATGACGTGATCTCGATGCGCGAGCGGCTTGCCAAGGAGCGGCCGCCGAAGCATGGGTTCGATCTCAAGCTGCTCGATGGCGGGTTGATCGACATCGAGTTCATCGCGCAGTCGGCCCAATTGGTGGCTGGAAAGATCATCGATCGCCCGCAGGCCCCGGTGCCGGAGGTGCTACGCCGCCTCGAAGAAACGGAACTGCTGGAGGAGGGCGGAAGGCTGGCGCAGATCCACGCGCTCTATTCAAATATTCTGCAGGTGATGAGCGCAGCCTTGACCGATCCGAGGGCTGATGCCTCTTGGGGGCGCGCTTTCAAGGACCTTCTGGCGCAGCTGACAAACCATCCGAGTTTCGAAAGGCTCGAAGCAGAGCTGAACGACGCTCAGCGCGAGGTCAGCGATATCGCCCATCGCTGGTACGCCAAGGCGCGCGATATCTAGCGTCTATTCGGCCGCGTGCATCACTGCTGTGTCCTCGTCGTGCTGCAAAGGCAGCGAGAAGGCGACTGTGGTGCCCAATGCGAGGCTGGAGTCGATGGCCATGTGCCCGCCGCTCAGCTCGGCGATTGCACGGGCAATAGGCAGCCCGAGGCCCGGGCCGACACCCTCACGGGTGAAACTCGCATCACCGAGCGCAAAGGGCTGCGAAAGATTTTCGAGGCGCTCCTCGGCCATGCCGACACCGGTGTCGCTGACTTCGATAACGACGCCGTCTCTTCCACAATAGGCGGCGAGCGTTACTTCTCCACCTGTTGGGGTGAAGCGCACAGCGTTATCGAGTGCATTGCCTAGCATGCGTTCAATGCTGACAGTGTCACCGGCGATCTGCGACTCGCAGCGCGCGCCGAGGGTAAAACGCACACCTGCCTGCCGAGCTTTCGGCTGGTAGCGCTGTGCCACGCGCTCGAGTAGCGCATCGAGATCGATCGGTTCGCTTTTTAGCAGGCGACGGCCGCCCTCGAGTTCTGCGAGCTCAAGGATCGCCGCGAAACTGGCCAGCAGATGCCGCCCTGAGCTTTTGATGTTGCCGACATAATCAAGGTAGCGCTTGTCCCCCAGGGGGCCATAGGTCTCGTGCCCGATCAGTTCGGCAAAGCCAATGATGTGATTGAGCGGGGTGCGGATATCATGGCTGAGATGTGCGAGAAAATTGGTCTTTGAGCGACTAGCGGCTTCAGCCCGCAGCTTCTCCTGGTGGTACCGCCGGGCCAGCAGGCGCTGTTCTTCACGCACGGCCGCCAGCAGGTCGTCCTGGCGCTTTTGCTCGGTCACGTCTGAAACCAGCGTGATGAAGCCTGTGCCGATCCGGCGCTCTTCGATCAGCAGACAGTGCCCGTCCTCGCGATGCACCTCAAGTGCGCGGTCATTATTGGCGCCGGCGTCGACCATCTTGATGTAGCCGCCTTGGGAAAGGCGCTTCAGCGCATCATAGTAATTGAGATCGAAGGCCGACCCGTAAGTCGCCGTTTCGATATGGCCGCGGTAGACCTCGTTGCAGACGGTCATGCGGCCGGTCTTCGTCCAGCAGGCAACACCAAACGGTATCGCACCAACGAAGCTGGAAAGATCAAGAGAATGATCGCGAACAACGGCCCCTTTGCGTTTGCGCCTGCCGATCATCCCGCTGCCAAGTGTGAACAGGCCGGCTGCAAGAAAGGCCGCGACGCCGCTCGGCGCGGCCCGTGCTGCAACCGAAGCTGTATCGCGCTCGATAGCGAGCGTCCCCAGTGCGCCCGCCTCAACGAGATAGCCGATGCTCGGCAGCATTGAGGCATCGGCCTCCTGATAGAGCGAGACGCTGACACCCGAACCGAGAGATGCCTTCAGGGTGCGCAGGCGCCTGGCCGCAGCACTTTCGCTCAGCGATTGCAGTTCCGTGGACAGCTCGTGGCTTGCGGTTCGAAGTTCACGGTCTGCCGCCTCGAGCGATTGCACGATCTCGGTCAGCGTGAACAAGGCGGCCGCCGTAAAGGCGGTCAAAGCTACTGTCCTGGTGGTGGTGTCGATGTGCCGAACGAAACTGAAAAACGGCTTGAAACCCGCAGTTTTCGCTTCTTGCGTTCCGGCAGCGCCCACGCCGAATCTATCGGCGTCGGCCTCGGTATTCACCGACGACCCCATCAAAAAACCTCTTCATTCCCAGCAGTTTAAGAGCTTGATTGCTTGCCCTTGGATGGAGAATGAATCACGGTCCCGCTGGTGTCCAGAGGGCAATTTCGCACCTTTTTACCCCATTCGATTTTCGCGAGTCCGAAGAGTCACTTAGCCCCGAAAAAAATCTTTCCACCATTAAGACTTTGCTAACCACGAGCAACGTCGAGGATCCGCGTAAGGATGTCGTTGGTGTTGCGGCTGAGTGCTCCGGAGTCACGCAATCCGTGTAGTGCTGCCAGCGCCGCCTGTTGACGAGAGTCCTCCAGCATCGGCCATGTTCTAAACCCCGTTAGAAGCCGCGCAGCGACCTGTGGGTTGCGCTTGTCCATGTCGAGCACCGCGCCCGTGACGAACCGGAATCCCGCTCCATCTGGCCGGGTGAACTGCGCCGGATTGGCCATCGCGAAACTTCCCACAAGCGCCCGCATGCGATTCGGGTTGTTCTTTGGAAAACTTGGGTCTGAGAGAATGGCCTGTAGCCTGCTCACCACACTATCATCCGGCGCCCTTGCATTGACGGCGAGCCATTTGTCAAACACCAGCGGATCGCCTGCATATGTCGTTCGGAACTCTGCCAGCAGCGACGGGGCCTCTTCGGTCCATGCCAGTGTCGCAGCAGCGAGCGCCGCAAAGCGGTCCGTCATGTTCTTGGCGGCCTGATACTGTCGGTGCGCAAGCTCCGGACCCTTGGTGCTCACTGTCGCCAATAGAGACAACAACCGGTTGCGCAGGTCACGCCGTCCGCTTTGTGCTGCGTCGGGTGTATAGGGGGCTTCGCTCGTCAGCGCTTCGTACTTGGCCTCCAGCCGGTCTGCCAGTGGCCCGAACACCTGCTTCAGCAGGGACTGACGCGAAGCGCGGATGGCTGAAGGGTCGACCGATTTTCCGATGGCTCGCGCGATCTGTGCTTCGTCCGGCAGGTTGAGGGCCAGCGCCTTGAAGGCATCGTCGAGGGTTTCGTGCGCGAGTGTTTCCGCCATCGCCTGGGTCAGCGCCTCTGTCGCCTCGTCGGAAACGCTTTCACCATTGACGCTCGCGACAACCAGCCGCTCGCCGATATCCTGTATTGCCTGCCACCTGTTGAAGGCGTCGCTGTCGTGGCGCGCGAGGAACAGCCTGTCCTGTTCGCTCAAGCCAGTCTCGAGAATGGCCGGTGCCGAAAACCCACGTAGCAGTGACGGGACGGGCCGGTTGGCGACACCATGGAAGACCACCTCTACCTCCGGCTTGTCGAGGACGATCACGTCGTCTCGCGCTTCGGCGCCGGTTACGCGCTCGTAGCCGATCTCTGCCCCGTTCGGGCCGAGCAGCCCGAACCGCACGGGTACGACGAGCGCTGCCTTGTCCGGTTGGCCGGGTGTCGGTGGCGTGTTCTGCCGCAGTGTCAGCGTATAGGTATGGGCGTCGGCATCGAACTGTTCGTTGATCTCGATACGCGGCGTTCCGGCCTGCTCATACCAGGTCTTGAACTGGTCGAGATCCGTGTCATTAGCCTCGGCGAAACAGGCAAGGAACGCTTCAATCGTCGTGGCCTCGCCATCATGCCGTTCGAAGTAAAGATCCATACCCTTCTTGAAGCCGTCCTCGCCGAGCAGCGTTGCGAGCATTCTGACGATTTCGGCACCCTTGTCGTAGACAGTGGGCGTATAGAAGTTGTTGATCTCGCGATAATTGTCCGGTCGGGCAGGGTGCGCAAGCGGGCCGCCATCCTCTGGGAACTGCGCAGAGCGCAGCTTCATCACGTCGGATATGCGCTTGACCGCACGGCTGCGCTCATCCGAGGTGAATTCCTGGTCCCGATAGACTGTCAGCCCTTCCTTCAGGCACAGCTGGAACCAGTCGCGGCATGTGATCCGGTTGCCGGTCCAGTTGTGAAAATACTCGTGCGCGATCACTCGCTCGATGTTCTCGTAGTCGGCATCGGTCGCGGTCTCGGGCCTGGCGAACACCAGCTTGTCATTGAAGATATTGAGACCCTTGTTCTCCATCGCGCCGAAATTGAAGTCGGACACAGCGACGATGTTGAACACGTCTAGATCGTACTCCCGGTCGAAACGCTTCTCGTCCCACGCCATGGACCGCTTCAGGCTGTCCATTGCCCAGTGGCACTGGTCCTGCTTGCCGTGCTCACAATAGATCGCGAGGTCGACCTTTCGGCCAGAGGCCGTGGTAAAGCTGTCGCTGATCGAGGCCAGATCACCCGCGACCAAAGCAAACAGATAGCTGGGCTTCGGGAACGGGTCCTCCCAGACAGCATAGTGCTTGCCGTCGCCGAGCGAGCCCTTGTCGATCAGATTGCCGTTCGCGAGCAGCACAGGCGCCAGCTCTTCATCGGCGCTCATCGTTACCTTGAACGTAGCAAGTACGTCGGGCCGGTCCAGATAATAGGTGATCCGGCGGAAACCCTCCGGCTCGCACTGGGTGCACCAAACGCCATTGGAGCGATAGAGCCCCATCAGCCGGGTATTGGCCTCCGGCTCTATGGCGACCAGCGTTTCGAGCACGAAGCGGCGATTGGGTGGCTCGACAAGCGTCAAGCCATTCTCATCGGCAGCGTAGGCCAATTGCACCAGAGGCGCGCCGTCGACAGCGATGTCCTCCAGTCGCAGGTCCTCGCCGTCCAGTATAAGCGGTGTCCCGCGAGGCGTGTTCGCCGCTGGAACGATCGTCAGTTGCGCCCGCACGCGCGTCGTCTCCGGCGCGATGCGCACATCGAGCACCACCGATTCGATGGTGTACGCACTCGGGGAGTAGTCCTTGAGGTAAATCGTGTGCTCAGTGTCTGTGCGCATTGCGATCTTCGCTTATTGGCGTTTCGGCAAATTGTGTCACGTCGGCAATAGCCAAGGCGTATAATCCATGTATGTTATCCGCCTCCCGCTCGCCAACCCCTTGGGCTGAGCCTTCTGCGGGCATGCGCAGTCGCCGTCACATCATCTTTGTGTCGCAACGCGTGCGTAATCCAGAGAATTCCGATGCGCCGAGCCGCTAGGAAACTGACATGCGCCCGGCAGCTGAGGCGCATTGACGTTGTGGCAGCCCGGCGCCTGCAATGGCCAAGGACGACCTCCGATGCTTCAAAAGACGTTGCGCTGGTTCGAAAAGCGTCTCGAACCGTACCCGCCCGCCGAGCCGACTCAGCCGCCGAAGGGACTGCTTGCCTTCTGCATGCATTTCACGCGTGGCGCGTGGCCATGGCTCCTGCTCATGGCGTCATTCACTGCGGCGATCGCAACGCTCGAAATCTTCCTGTTTGGTTTTCTGGGTGATGTCGTCAACTGGCTGTCCACTGCCGATCGCGAGACATTTCTGGCGGAGGAAGGCCAATGGCTCTTCCTTATGGGTGGAGCACTGCTGCTCTTGGTGCTGATCTCGGCCAGCAATGCCTTCATCATCCACCAGACGTTGCTGGGCAACCTGCCGCAGCGCATCCGCTGGCTGGCCCACCGCTACCTGCTGAATCAGTCGATGAGCTACTTCCAGGATGAGTTTGCCGGCCGCATCGCCACCAAGCTGATGCAGACGGCCCTGTCCGTCCGTGAAGTGGTGATGAAACTGCTCGATGTGCTGGTCTACGTGACGGTCAGCTTCACCGGCGCGATCTTCCTCGCTGCGAGCGCTGACTGGCGGTTGGCGGTGCCGTTCGTCATCTGGCTTGGCGGCTACGCACTGATCCTGCGCTACTTCATTCCCAAGCTCGGCCGGATCTCCGAGGCTCAGGCGGACGCCCGCTCGCTGATGACCGGCCGCATCGTCGATACCTATACCAACATTTCGACTGTCAAACTGTTCTCCCACTCAACGCGCGAAGAGAGATATTCGCGTGATGGCATGGATGAGTTCCTCGGCACCGTCTATCGGCAGATGCGTATGGTCTCGAAGGTGCAGATCTCGATCGATATCATCAATGCGCTGCTGCTCTTGGCCATTGGTTTCGTCGGCATCTCGCTTTGGGTCACCGGAGACATGACACCTGGCGCGGTGGCGGTTGCCGGAGCGTTGGTGCTGCGCTTCCAGGGCATGAGCCAGTGGATCATGTGGGAAATGTCCGCCCTGTTCGAAAACATCGGTGTCGTGCGCGATGGCATCAATTCCATTTCGCTGCCACAGATGGTCCAGGACAAGCCGGGCGCGAAGCAGCTTGGCAGGGTCAAGGGCGACGTGCGCTTTGATGGCGTGCGATTCGAGTACGCCCGGGTCAATGCCGAAGGCGAGGATGATGTGCGCCATGCGGCGGTGATCGATGACCTCGACCTGCATCTGCGACCCGGCGAAAAGATCGGGCTTGTCGGTCGCTCGGGCGCCGGCAAGTCGACCATCGTCAACCTGCTGCTGCGTTTTTACGATCTCAACGCGGGCCGCATCCTTATCGACGATGAGGATATTGCCGACGTCACGCAGGAAACCCTGCGTGCCAATGTTGGCGTCGTCACCCAGGACACCTCTCTGCTCCATCGGTCCGTACGCGATAACATCAGCTATGGCCGCCCCGATGCCACGGAGCAAGAGATCATCAATGCAGCCAAGCTGGCCGAGGCGCATGAGTTCATTCTCGGTCTCGAGGATGCCAAGGGCCGCAAGGGCTACGATGCGCATGTCGGTGAGCGCGGCGTGAAACTGTCGGGCGGTCAGCGTCAGCGTATTGCTATCGCGCGTGTTCTTCTCAAGGACGCGCCGATCCTCGTGCTCGATGAAGCCACCTCTGCCCTCGACTCCGAGGTCGAGGCGGCCATTCAGGATCAGTTCGATCTGCTGATGCGCAACAAGACCGTCATCGCTATCGCTCATCGCCTCTCGACCATTGCGGCGATGGACCGGCTGATCGTGCTGGACGCCGGCAAGATCGTTGAGCAGGGCACGCACGCCGAGCTCATCGAGGCCAACGGCCATTATGCAAGGTTGTGGCAACGCCAGTCCGGCGGTTTTATCGATGTCGAGGCAACCGAGGCCGCGCAATAGTCAAAAATTGTTCCCGGCGGTCCGGTCCGCCTGGAACGACCGCTATGCTCTAGCGCGTTCCTGTTGTTGTGCAGGAGAAGCGCCGATGTTTGAAAAGATTGAAGACGACGAGTTGCTGGCGGTCAGAGTCGTCGGAGATCTCACCAAGGCCGATTACTCGCAGCTCGCCGAATGGCTGCACGAACACCCCGGACGGCAGCGACCGGTCATGGTCTTCATCGATGGTTTCTCCGGCTGGGCCAGCCTCGGCGCCGTCGTTGAGGATCTGAAGATGGACTGGCAGGATCGGGATCAATTCGGCCGCGTCGCGCTGATCGGTACCAGCGGCTGGCAGCAAGCCATGTCTTTGCTGACCGCGCCGCTTGTGCCTATGAAGATGAAGTATTTCGATCTCGACCACGTGCGTGAAGCCAAGGCCTGGGTTCTGGAAGGCTCTGACTAAGCGGCGTTCGTATCCGCAGACACATAACCCGGCCCGCCGCATGAACATTATCGAGCGCATCAATTCCCTGTTTGAATCCTGGCTCGATCCGTTCGTGCGCCCGCAAAGTCCACGCCCGCCGCAGGGCACAGTCCGGTTCTTCATTCATTTCATCAGCCAGGCGAAACTGCCATTCGTCGCAATGCTCATTCTCGGCGGACTGGTGGCGCTGGTTGAAGCGGGCCTGTTCTACTTTGTCGGACGGCTCGTCGATCTTCTCGACGCCAGCGACCCGGCAGCCGGATGGAGCGGGCTCATCGTCGAGCACGGGCCCGAGCTCGTCGCAATGCTGCTCGTCGCACTGGTCGCGCGCTTTGTCTTCACCTGGGCCTCGGCGCTGGTCGAGGAACAGACAGTTGCTATGGGTTTTTACACCCTCGTTCGCTGGCAGTCCTATGCTCACGTGGCGCGCCAGAGCCTGTCCTTCTTCCAGAACGATTTCGCCGGCTCCATTGCGCAGAAAGTCTGGCAGAGCGGTCAGGCCATCGGCGATTTCATGGTCAGCAGCATTCAGGTCGTCTGGTTCATGGTGGTCTACACCATAACCACGCTGGTGCTGGTGGCTCAGCTTGATTGGCGCCTCGCCGCGATCATCGCTGTCTGGCTGGTCGTCTTCGGGGTAATGGCGCGCTATTTCGTTCCGCGTATGCGGCGCTACTCAGCCGCCTCGGCAGAACAAGCCTCGGCGCTCAATGGCCGGATTGTCGACGGCTATTCCAACGTCATGACCCTCAAGCTGTTCGGGAACGCCGAAAGCGACGACAACTACGTGCGCGCCGGTTTTTCCCGCTATCTCGATGCTTTTCAGAAGATGACCCGCACCGTCACGGCGGTGCGAGCCTCCATGGCACTGGTTTCCGGCGTCATGGTCGTTGCTATCGCGGCGATGTCGATTCATCTCTGGGTGGAGGGCGCAATCACGGTTGGTGGGGTTGCCTTCACGCTCGGTCTGGTACTGCGGCTGAATATGCTGCTCGGGCGCATGATGAACCAGTTGAGTGGGCTGATGCGCAATTTCGGCGTGGCGCAGAACGCCTCCGAGCTGATCGCGCAGCCGCTCCGGCTTCAGGATGCTCCCGATGCGACAGCGCTCGAAGTCGATCGCGGCGGAATCTCCTTCGAGAACGTCACCTTCCACTATGGCAAGGGTGCCGGCGTCATCGATAGCTTCAATCTTTCGATCGCACCGGGCGAACGCATCGGGCTGATCGGCCGGTCCGGTGCTGGCAAGTCGACCCTCGTCAACTTGCTGCTGCGGTTCTACGATCTCGAGGGTGGCCGCATCACCATTGATGGTCAGGATATCAGCAAGGTCACGCAGGAATCCCTCCGTGCAAACATCGGCGTTGTCACCCAGGATACGGCATTGCTGCATCGCTCCGTGCGCGCCAACCTGACCTATGGCCGCACCGAAATTGATGACGAGGAGGTGATCGGTGCTGCCGAGCTGGCGGAGGCGCACGACTTCATCGAGAACCTCGCCGATCACCGTGGACGCACCGGCTACGATGCGCATGTCGGTGAACGCGGCGTCAAACTCTCCGGCGGTCAGCGCCAGCGTGTCGCCATCGCCCGCGTGCTGTTGAAGAACGCCCCGATCCTCGTACTCGACGAGGCGACCTCGGCCCTAGACAGCGAGGTCGAGGCGGTGATTCAGGCGCAGCTCGACCGGCTTATGGCCGGCAAGACCGTCATTGCCATAGCCCATCGACTATCCACTATCGCTTCGATGGACCGGCTTGTCGTGCTTGATGAGGGCCAGATCGTCGAACAGGGAACGCACGCCGAACTTCTCAAGAAAGACGGTCATTATGCACGCCTATGGCGCCGACAATCCGGGGGCTTTCTCAATCTCGATGGGCAGGCAGCCGAATAGTCCCGGTTTTGACATTGGCCGGAGATCGCGACTTCGCTAGAAGCGGCGCTGAAATCGAGTGCATCGGGCCGAAGCGCTCAGGGAGAGGCAATGAACTATTCGCAACGCGATCTCGGCGGCAGCTTCACGCTGACATCGCCGCAGCATGATATCGAGACCAAAATCGCTCTGCCGGGCGATGTGCACACGGCATTATTGACCGCCGGCACCATTCCCGACCCCTATTATGGCGAGAACGAGAAAGAGGTGATGTGGGTCAACCACGCGCCCTGGACAGTCGAGCGCCGCTTCACCGCCGCTGCCGATGAAATCGATGGCTACCTGACGCTGACTCTGTCGGAAGTCGATTGCATCGCGACGATCTTTCTCAATGACGAAGTCATTCTCGAAGCCGACAATACCTTCCGGCGCTTTGATATCGATGTTACCGGTCGCGTCCGCGAAGGCGAGAATACGCTGCGGATCGAATTTGCTGTCACGCGGGATGTCGCCAAGGCCCGCGCTGAGGCGCACCCGTTTCCCATTCCCTTTACCAAGAACTACCAGACCAATGGCCTTGAAGGCGTGCACATGAATTTCGTGCGCAAGCCTGCCTGCCATGCTGGCTGGGATTGGGGCATCTGCATCATGCCGATCGGCGTTTATGGCCAGATGCGCCTGCGCCGGTCGCGCCTCGCCCGCCAGGAGAGCGTTCAGGTCGATCAGACGCATAACGAGGGCTCGGTCGCGCTCACCATCAAGACCCAGGTTTACGCATTCGCTGCTGGCGAAATCGAGCTGACCCATGAAATTGACGGCCGCACCATCGGCGGTGCGGCGAATGTTTCGGCGGGCGACAACACCATCACCCACGAAGTGACCATCGAGGACCCGAAGCTGTGGTGGCCGGCCGGGCAGGGGACGCAGCCGCTCTATCAGCTCAGGACCAATCTCGATGGTGAGGTTACCGAGCGCCGGATCGGCTTGCGGAAACTCGAATGGGTAGTCGAACCGGACGAGATCGACCACACCTTCAAATGCCGCATCAATGGCCGCGATATCACGATGATGGGGGCCAACTGGATTCCGGCCGACGCCATTCCGTCGCGGATCACGCCGGGAGTGGTGCGAGATCTGCTGGAAAGCGCCAAAGCTGCCAATATGAACATGCTGCGCATCTGGGGCGGCGGCCAGTATGAACCGGATTGGTTCTACGACATGTGCGACGAGATGGGCCTGCTGATCTGGCAGGATTTCATGTTCGCCTGCATGAGCTATCCGTCTGACCGCAAGTTCCTGGACAACGTCGCCATCGAAATTACCCAGCAGATCCGGCGGCTGTCACATCACGCCTCGATCGCCTTGTGGTGCGGGGATAACGAGGTCATTGGCTCGCTCAGCTGGTACCCTGAAACACGCGCCGCCCCCGAGCGCTACGTGGCAAACTATGACCGGCTGAACAGCATGCTGGGGCGTATTGTCGAGGACGAGGATCCGGCGCGCCGCTTTTGGCCGTCCTCGCCGTCAATGGGGTATCTCGATTTCTCCGATGGCTGGCACGCCGATACGCGCGGCGACACGCACTATTGGGATGTGTGGCATTCCGCCAAGTCGTTCGAAGCCTACCGCACGGTCAACCCGCGCTTTGCCTCGGAATTCGGCTTTCAGTCCTTCACCTCGATGAATGTCGTCGAAACCTTCGCCGAACCGCAAGACCGCAATCCCTCGTCCCCTGTGATGGAAAACCATCAGAGAAATGATGGCGGCAATGCCCGCATTCTCGAAACCATGTGCCGGTATTTCCGCTTTCCGCGGGATTTCGAGCAGATGGTGTTTCTCAGCCAGGTGCAGCAGGGCCTCGCGATCAAGACCGCCATCGAATACTGGCGCTCCACCAAGCCGCGCTGCATGGGCACGCTCTACTGGCAGATCAACGACATCTGGCCCGTCGCAAGCTGGGCCAGCCTCGACTATGGCGGGCAATGGAAGCTCCTGCACTACATGGCAAAGCGCTTCTTCGCGCCGGTCAATGTTGTCGCGGTGCCGTTGCATGAGGATGTGGCGACCAATTCGCGGGGTACACCGGTCGAAGGGGCAGCACCCAGCGCAATTGCTTTGCGCGCCATCAACGACAGCGGCGCTCCCACCAGCATTGCGCTCGAAGTACGGGCAATAAAGGTCGCTGGAGGCGAGCGGATTGTCTTCTCGGGCAATTGCGAAATTGGGCCCGACGCGGCAGTCGAGGTCGCAAGCATCGATTTCGCTGATCTGGCCGCCGACGAATTCCTGTTCTTCTCCTGGCGCGACGCTGACGGCACGTTGCTTGGCGAGAATGATTTCTTCCCCAAGGCCTACAAGCAGTACGAGCTGGTCCAGCCCGAGATCACCGCAGAATGGTCTACACGTGATGGCCTCGTAAGGCTGACCTTGCGCACCGATGCGCCGGCGTTCTTCGTCACCGCCAGCGTCAACGTACCGGGATACTTCTCCGATAACGCCATCACACTGATACCGGGCCGCGAAACCGAACTCGCCTTTACACCGCGCTACGGCGTAGAGGTGACCGAGGACTTTCTCGCGCCCCAGCTCAAGATCCGCGATCTGTCGCGCACCTTCTGAGCCGGCATTGACATTGGCGGCGCGATTCCGGACTTTGAATCGTGCCGCCATCCTCCCGCGCGGTGTCTGGAATTGTTATGTCCTCATCACCCGCGCCGCTCACTGAGCGACGGCTACTCGGTATCGGCCTGGCTCTGGGCGGATTCCTCATGTTCACCGGCATCGATACCTCGGCCAAGTGGCTTGGCCTCGCCGCCATTCCGGCGCTGCAGATCGTGTTTCTGCGCTACGCCATCCATCTCGGCATCGTCACCGCGATTTACCTGCCAGGGCGTGGCCTCGACCTCGTCCGCACCGGCCAGATCAAGACACAGGTGCTGCGCGCCTGCGCATTGCTCGTTGCCTCCGTCTGCAATTTCACCGCTGTCCAGTACCTGCCGCTGACAGTCACCGGTTCCATTCATTTCACCATGCCGCTGATCGTGTGTGCGCTCTCAGTTCCGCTGCTTGGTGAACCGGTCGGGTGGCGCCGTTGGACTGCCATTGTGGTGGGCTTTATCGGTGTTCTGATTATCGTCAGGCCAGGCACAGACGCGTTCCACCCGGCATCGCTTCTGGTGCTCACCGCTGCGGCCAGTTCAGCCCTCTACTTCCTTCTGACCCGCAGGCTGGCAGGCGTCGATTCAGCGGCTACCCAACAGTTTTACGTCGCAATCTTTGCCGTGATTGCCTTGGCGCCATTCGCCCTCAGCGATTGGGCGTGGCCGACCCGTCCGATTGATTGGGCTTTCTTTTTCGGCATCGGCCTGTTTGGTTATGTCGGTCACCAGCTTTCGGTCCTGGCGCACGGTTTTGCGCCCGCAGCCGTCATTGCCCCATTCGCCTATCTGCAGATCATCTTCATGACGGCCTCGAGCTGGCTGATCTTCAACGAGCCGCCCGATGTCTGGCTGTATGTCGGCGCGCCGATCGTTATCGCCAGCGGCCTCTATATCTGGCTGCGCGAACGGCATCTGGCAAAACCTGTCGCAGAGCCGGTCTATCGCCGTTAGCCGCCAGACGCCCTCGCAGGCTCGTCGCCGGTATCTGCAGGATCGACGTCGTGGTGCTCGTCGGTCACTTCCTCCATTGGGTCCGGCTCTGCCGCTGGGCCCTGGCTGATAAGCTGTGCGCCGCGACGGCCGGTGAGGTAGATGAACAGCCAGCTCAGGATGACTTGAATCCGATTGCGCGCATCAATGAGGAAGTAGATGTGCGCTATCCCCCACACCCACCACGCGAGCTTTCCCTTAAGCTTGATCCACCCCAGATCCACCGCTGCGGCGCGCTTGCCGATGGTCGCGAGGTCACCCTTGTGCTTATAGGCGAACGGCTTGGTCGGTTCTCCACCCAAACGGGCAAGAACCATGTTTGCGGCGTGCCTGCCGGATTGCTTTGCGGCATCGGCAATGCCCGGCACAGGTGACCCATCCGGGGCTTTCATCGAAGCGGTGTCGCCAACGCAAAAGACGTTCTCGAAGCCTTTGACGCTCAGATCCTCGTTGACCGGCACCCGCCCGGCCTTATCGGCCTCTACGCCAAGCCATCGTGCTGCCGGCGAAGCGCGGACACCCGCCGCCCATACGACAGTCTTTGCCTCGAGCCGCTCTTCGCCATAATCGAGGCCGTCTTCGTCAATGGCGCTGACCAATTGGTTCAGCACCACCTCGACACCGCGCTTCTCAAGCGCCTGCTTGGCATACTCGGACAGTTCGTCGTCAAACGGGCCGAGTACCTGGTCTCCGCCTTCGATCAACACCACCCGTGCATTGCGCGGATCAATCGACCTGTATTCGTCGCGGAGCGATTCTTTCGCCAGCTCGATGATCGCCCCCGCAAGCTCAACGCCAGTCGGACCGGCGCCGACGATCGCGAACGTCATCAGCGCCTTTTGCTTTTGCGGATCCGGCTCGCGCTCCGCGGCCTCGAAGGACATAAGCACCTGACGGCGGATGGCAACGGCATCCTCGAGCGTCTTGAGCCCGGGTGCCAGTTCTTCCCAGTGGTCATTGCCGAAATAGTCGTGTCGTGAGCCGGTCGAGATGATCAGGCTGTGATAAGGCACGGTGCTCTCATCCTCGAGATGCACTTCGCGCTTTTCGGTATCGATATCCGTCACCGTGCCCATCAGCGTTTTGACCTTTGGGCGGTTGCGCATCAGCGCTCTTATGGTCCACGCAACCTGCGAGGTGTCGAGCGCTGCGGTTGCAACCTGGTAGAGCAGTGGCTGAAAAAGGTGGTGGTTCCGACGATCGATGATCGTGATCTCGACATCGGCCCGCTTGAGCGTATCAACGGCGGAGATCCCGCCAAATCCACCACCCAAAACGACAACACGGTGCAGCCTGTCTGCCATATCGCTCCACTTAGCTTCTGGTGACGTGGCTCCGCCATGTCACGCTGTATGCGTCGAACTTTGCAGATTGCAGCGCCGTCACCGGTCTGGTGCGACTTGCCGCTCCCGATGCAGCGCCGAACAGCTTGCTGGCGCCAAGGCTTGTGCCGGTCGCATCGTCCGAAACACTCACATCGACGTTCGTCAATTTCGCCAACGCCTGCGCATAAAGAGCGTTCCGCGCGAGCGAACCTTCGACGACGATTTCGCGTCCAACCCCGCATAGCTGCAACGCTTCTCGCGTCATCATCGCCAGATAGAGCGAGATTGCGGCCACACGCTGTCCATCGCTGAGCTGGGCCGGGTCATGGCTCCAGCGGCCTTTCTGGTCCGGGAACGGTCCAACCCCCTCGACAAAGCTCGGCAGCACAAGAATCTGCTGATCGAGTACAGCGGCGATATCCGCCTCGCTCGGCGCAGCCGCTTCGCTGCGTCCCGCCAGAATCTCGAACTCGCGCCCCCCCATGAACCGTGCCGTCGGCGTCGGACGGGCATGCATGTCGACATTGGCAAGGCTATCGCGTTCCCGGTCGAGCGTTTCAGTCTTGCCGCCAACCGTCATGCAGATTGTCCATGTGCCTGCAGAGATGACGGTGAACGGCGTTTGGCGCGCATCAAGATGCGGCAGCAAGGACGCATTGGAATCGTGAATGCCGCAGGCGACGGGGGTAGACGCCGGCAGGCCGGTCAACTGCGCCACCTCATCAACAAGAGTGCCCAGCACTGATGCCGCCGGCTTCAGCTCAGGAAACCGCGCACGCCAGCCGCGCTCCGAAACCATGCGCGAATAATCCCGGCGATCGGGCGCCCACAGATCGGTGTGGCACCCAAGAGACGTCACCTCGCTCGCCTTTACTCCGGTCAACCGCCAGGCCCAGTATTGCGGATAGGTCAGGATGTCGGTGACATGCGAGAATTCCTCTGGATAGGTGCGCTCCTGCCAGAAGATCTGTGCGCCGAGATTGAGACCCGCCGGCAGCGATGGAGAATAGCTTTCTCTGAAATCCGGACGTACCGCCTCGTAGTCGGCGCGCACCGTGTCCGGTCCATCGAACTCATAGTCGAGAACAGGCAAGGCGAGGCCATCGCCATCGAGCAGCGCCGCCGTCGCCCCATGCGTGGTGATCGAGATCGCATCGATCCCGTAGCCGACATTCAGTTCCCGCAAGGCGTCACAGATAAACAACCACAGTCCCGCAACATTGGCGTGCGGGTAGGGGCCATCATCAAGCGGTGTGTTGACCATGCTGCGGCGATCAATCTGGTTGCCGGTTGCCGCTTCGATCAGCGCAAGCTTGGCATTTGTCTTGCCGATGTCGATGACAGCTATGGCGCGTGGTGTCGGCATCAAAAACCTCCTGAGCTTGCCTAGCTGATAACGGACCCGGCCAATGCTGACCAGACGTGCGTCTGGCACTCCGGTCGATATTGCTGTATCACGCCCGCCATGACGATCTCGCTGATTGAAGCGCGCCGCTTTTCCGTGGCGCCGATGATGGATTGGACGGATTACCGCTGCCGCAGGCTGCATCGCCTGCTCAGCCGGCATGCGCTGCTTTTCACTGAAATGGTCACGAGCGCTGCTATCGTTCACGGCGACCGGACGCGGCTACTGCGCACCGATGCTGCTGAAAAGCCTGTGGCCCTGCAACTCGGCGGGTCGGATCCGGCAGAACTCGCTGAGGCGGTTCGTCTTGCCGAGCCGTTCGGCTATGCCGAGATCAACCTCAATGTCGGCTGCCCGTCGGATCGGGTGCAGTCGGGTCGCTTCGGCGCCTGTCTCATGGCTGAGCCGGAGCTCGTAGCGCAGTGCGTTAGGGCGATGCGAGAGGCCACCGAGACCCCCGTTACCGTCAAGTGCCGCATCGGCATCGATGACCACGACCCGGAGGTCGGACTGGACCGGTTCGCTGACGCAATGGTCGATGCCGGGGTCGCCGCGCTGTACGTTCATGCGCGCAAGGCCTGGCTTCAAGGCCTGAGCCCCAAGGAAAACCGCACCGTTCCACCCCTCGATTACGATCGCGTCTATCGCTTGCGCGAGCGCCTGAGCCCGCTTCAGATTCTGATTAATGGCGGCATCGAGACGTTGGAGGCAGCGCGCGAGCACATGCGGTACGTTGATGGCGTCATGCTCGGCCGCGCCGCCTATCATAATCCGATGCTGCTGGCTGACGTCGACCGCATGATCTTCGACGACGGGTCTGAGCCTCCGACGCTGGAATTTGTCATGGCCGAGATGCAGCGATTTGCTGAGATCGAGTGCGCCGAAGGCGCCCGTATCAATCAGATCACGCGCCACATGCTAGGGCTTGCGGCGGGGCTGCCCGGTGCCCGCAGGTTCCGCCAGATCCTCAGCACGGACGCTGCGCGTCCAGGTGCCGGGCCTGAGATCATCGCGCGCGCCTTCGAGGCGATCGTTCCTTCCGGATCGAGCGCTGCCGCCTGATCAGTCGGTCAGCTCCAAAGCATTTCGTGAGACTGAATAGCGGCTGAGCGTTTCAAGAAACGTCATCCCAAGCAGGCTCGTCTCGAGCGCGTTCTCTTCGGCAACGAAAGCCCGCACATCGTTGCGCACGATATTGCCGACTTTGACCGTCCCGAGGTCGACCCGAGCCGCCATGCCCATGCCGTTGGCGGTCGAAACCGGCACGGTGAAGCGCAGCCGGCTGGTATCGATCCCCGCCGCCTCTGCATCTTCCAGCGTCAGCACCACGGCGCTTGCCCCGGTATCGAAAATCATTGGAGTGGTGTGGCCGTTGATCGTGGTGTTGAGTTCGAAATGGCCGCCTATGCCGCGCCGGAAGGTCACCGTGCCGGTTGATTCATTGACCGTCGCGGCACCTGGGTTGAGCTCGCCCATCACCCGCGCCGCCACATCCTCGATTTCGGCGCGATAGCTGTAGCCGACAATCACGACCCCAAAGATCGCGACCCACATCACAATACCGTTGAGAAGTTCGCCAAGCGGTCGCCGGCGCATGAACCCGCCGCCCGCGAGGATCACCAACAGGATGAGCAGGAACATCAATTGCCCGGTCTGGGCCTGTCCGAGGCCGATCAGACTGCCAGCGTCGGCACTGATCAGCAGCACCAACCCGATGGCGATAATGAGCGCGATCCCGATAAATAGCACGTTTCGGTCTCCCGCTCCGTTGGCGTTTAGAAAAAGCCACCACCGTTCATAAAGGTTGCGCCGAGCCGGATTTCAAGCCGGCTCAAACGAACGAGGCCAGCACGGCAAGCGCCAGTAATTCGCACAATCCCATCAGCGCCCCGCTTAGATCGCCGGTTTGCCCACCGACCAACCTTTCGCAAAGCACTGTCCACCCGCTTGTCAGCAACCCCAAAAGTAATGCGGTCAGTATCAGCGCGGCAAGGCTTGTGAATGGCCCGGCAAGAATGAACGCCAGCGCTGCGGCAAAGCCGACCCCGATGCAAAATGGCGTCAACGCCGGACGGCCCGCAGCAGCGCCAACGCCCCCGGCCCGGGCGGCAGGCAGCCGAAATGGCAGCCACAGTGCCACTGAGCGCGAAGCGATGCCGGCGGCCAGCCAGACCCCGCCGGCAGCCAGCGGATTCACGTCCGCCATCGCCCCAAGCGCCGCGACCAGCCCAACAACATAAAGGCACAGCGCCGAAACCCCGTAGGTGCCGTGCCGGCTATCCTTCATGATTTCCAGTCGGCGCTTCTGCTCGTGCCCGCCGAACAGACCGTCAGCGCTGTCAGCCAGTGCGTCGGCGCTCATCGCACCAGTCACCAGCATGCTGGCAATCACCGCCAGCGTCGCGCAGACCAGCGGCGGCATGCCCGCCCAAGCCAGAAGGCTGAGGATCAGGGCCGGTCCGATGCCGATCAGCAGACTGGCGAAGGGCAGGGCGGGGGCCATCCTGCCAAGCGATGGCGCCTCGTGCGGGCGGTCGCCGCTCGGCAGCCGCGAAAAGAACCGTAGCGCCATCACCGTGTCGGCAAACAGCCCGTCCGACGAGCCGCTTGTCTCGGCTGTCCGCGCATCTTCGGGGGTGATGATTGGCTCCACGCCATCCTCGCGCTGGTCGCTCAATTGCAATTCCATCCGCCATGGGCAACAAGTCGCTCCCGTCTATCATCTAGCCTATGGAGGCACCATGTCTGCTGCTCCAAATCCTGCCTATGCCGACGTGATCGAGCTGCTCGCTACCGTGCCGGATGGAGACGAATCGGCCGTTGAGGCTGTGCAGGCGCGTGACGCACTACTGACCAAGCCGCCCGGCTCACTCGGTAAACTGGAAGGGCTGGTGGAATTTCTCGCCCGGTGGCAACGAAAGCCGCGCCCGACACTCGACAATCCGATGGTGACGATTTTTGCCGCGAACCACGGCGTGACCGATCAGGGCATTTCGGCCTTTCCGCGCGAGGTTACCGCGCAGATGGTCGCGAATTTCACCAATGGTGGCGCTGCAATCTCGCGCATCTGCGCCATGCACGAGATCAATCTGCGGGTCTTCGAGTTGGCGCTGGAACTGCCGACGGGCGACATCACCATGGAAGCGGCGCTTGATGATCGCATGTGCGCCGCCACGATCGCTTACGGCATGGAAGCGATCGCTGGAAAGCCGGACCTGATCTGCCTTGGCGAGATGGGGATCGGGAACACCACTGTCGCCGCCGCTGTTTTCGCCGCGCTTTATGGCGGTACCGGCGCCGATTGGGTCGGTCGCGGAACTGGCGTTGATGATGAAGGTTTGAAGCGCAAGGCGGACGCTGTCGACCGCGCTCTCGCATTTCATGCAGGCGCGCTCGATCATCCGCTTTCTGTTCTGGCGCGTGTCGGTGGTCGCGAAATTGCCGCCATGCTTGGGGCGCTGGTCGCAGCGCGGCACCAAAAGGTGCCGGTGATCGTCGATGGCTTCGTCGCCACGGCTGCAGCCGCCATCGCCCATGCCGTCAATCCCGCGGCGATCGACCACTGCCTCTTCGGGCATGTATCTGCCGAGGCCGGGCATGCCAAGGCGCTGCAGAATATCGGTGTCGAACCGGTCTTGGATCTCGGAATGCGTCTCGGCGAGGGGAGCGGTGCGGCACTCGCCGCAGTGCTGGTCAAGACAGCGCTTGAACTGCACACTTCGATGGCGACTTTCGAGGAGGCAGCTGTTTCCAATAAATCCTGAAAGCGCTCAGCCGGTCTCGGAATAGATCTTCAGCCGGCTGCGGCGCTCGACCACCGGGGCCAGCGCATCCATCACGCGGGCGCGTGGGAACGTCGCGATGACCTCGGTGCCGAAACGCAGCTTGGAGAACAGGTCGAACCGTCCCTGGTGCAGGTCCATGATCTTCTGAACGATCGGCAGGCCCAGCCCGGCGCCCTGTTCTGCCGATTTCTGGGCGAGCGATCCTTGCCCGAACGACGACAGCACCGTTGCGATTTCTTCTTCCGGGATGCCTGGCCCGTTGTCGCGCACGGAGATCATTTGCCCGCCATCTGCGCTGCGGTTGATCACGCATGTTACTTTGCCGGCCTGCGGCGTGAACTTTATGGCATTGCTCAACAGGTTGAGGATGATCTGCCGGATTGCACGCTCATCGCCCCACAACTTGGGCAGATTATTGCCATAGGAAAAGGTCAGCTCGATCCCCTTGGCCTTGGCGCGCAGTTCCATCATCCGGCGGCAGTCTTCCGCCACGTCGATCAGCGAAACCGCCTCTTCGTTGAGTTCGTATTTGCCCGCCTCGATGCGGCTGAGATCGAGCAACTCGTTGATCAGGTTCAACAGGTGTTGCCCGCTCGAATGGATGTCGCCGGCATACTCGCGGTACTGCGCCACGTGGTGCGGTCCCAGCAGCTCGGACTTCAGGACCTCGGAAAATCCGATGATGGCATTGAGCGGGGTGCGCAATTCATGGCTCATCGTCGCTAGAAACTGCGATTTGGCGATGTTTGCCTGCTCGGCGTGCCGGCGTGCCTCCTCGGACATCTCGCGGGCCTCTTCGAGCTCGGCGATCAGCCTGTCCTTTTCAGCCTGATGCATGATGGTTTTTAGCTCGGACGCATGCAGCTGGCGCGCCAGGAACATGAAGAACGCCTCGCCGCATATGACCACGCCTGCAAGCGTATAGGCGAGCGTGCCGCCCGCCATCACCATGTGAGCGCTCACAGTAAGTGACGCCGGCAGGGTGCTCACCAGTGTCGCCGGAGGCAAGGTTCGCGTCGCTACCGCATTGCCGGCAATACCGACAAGCACCATCGCGAACATCACCGAAGTGATCGCCGCCTCGTGCGAAACCAGCGCGCAAAGGCCGATCAAGGCCCAACAAATGCCTTGCACCGTCTCTGCGGCGACAAACGTGGCCGTCCAGCGCCGTGCATCGAACTTGGCCGGGTCGCTCGCCTGGAAGCGGCGCGTCAACGCGGTGACCGCCAAAAGACTGGTCAGCAGCAGGGCCGCCCATAGCGTTGTGAAAATCACCGGGATCCAGAAGCTCGAGACCGCAGCCAGAATGGTCACGATCAGGCCCATAGGCAGGGCGGAGGTCTGGCGGGAGCTGGCATATTCCAGCATCAACTCGTAGTCGAACGCCGCGCGCGTCCCCGAACTCGAGGTCAGGCGTTGGCGTGCTTCGCGAACAGTGCGCTGGGCGCCAGCACGCTTCTCGCGTCCCATTTGGGCGCGCACATCATTTTCTGAATGTGCCGAGCGAAACGGCATGACGCGGATACTCAACTACTACACAACACGAACAGGAAACGCGTTCGTTACTCTGGTGAACAAACCTATCAATCGCGTAGTTAACGCCTCATGAAGCCGCGCCCGCGGTTGCCGCGCAACGGTTCGGGCATTCGCCTTGGCTGCATTGACAAGAAGAAGGATTTTGCGTTGATTGGAGCTAATCAGCCGCGGTCAGGCTGAATTTCCTTAGTTTTTTAACGGTTTCGGCAAACTGTTTTCAGGGGGCATCATGGCGCTGGACAAGATCGACCGAAAGATTCTGGCCCTCTTGCAGCGGGATGCGACGATGCCGGTTGCGGAGATCGGACGAAAGGTCGGCCTGTCGACGACGCCATGCTGGCGCCGCATCCAGAAGATGGAGGAAGAGGGCGTCATCCGCCGACGGGTGGCGGTGCTCGATCCGGTCAAGATCAATGTTGGGGTGACGGTCTTCGTGTCGGTCAAGACGGCCGAGCACAATGAATCCTGGCTGAGGAAATTCGCCGCTACCATCGAGGATTTCAGCGAAGTCGTAGAGTTCTACCGCATGAGTGGTGATATCGACTATCTCATGCGCGTTGTCGTCCCCGATATCGCCGCTTACGACGCCTTCTATAAGCGCCTGATCGCCAAGATCGCGCTGTCCGATGTCAGCTCCTCATTCGCGATGGAGCAGATCAAGTACACGACCGCCCTGCCTCTCGATTTCGCACTGGTGAACGATGATGACAAATAATGATCTGGTCGGCTTCGAGCATATCGGCATGACGGTTGCCGATCTCGACCGTACGGTTGCATTCTATTGCGATCTGCTCGGGCTCGAGCTGGTGCTGCGCAAGCCACAGGCGACCGGTGAGCTTGGGTTTTTCGATGCCGGCGGCGGCATGCTCGAGGTCATCGCGCCGAGCGATGGTGCCGCGCGGGCAGAGGATGTCCCCAATGGCCGCTCAGGCATGCGACATCTGACCCTGTCCTACACCTCGATCAATGCCGTACTGGATCGCCTACGCGACGCCGGCGTCGAAATCATTGAAGAGGCGCGCGAAGCCTATAACCAGGAAATGCTGCAGCGTGTCGCCTTCGTGCGCGATCCTGATGGCATCATCGTCGAACTTGCGGAGCGCACACCAGGCCGCCCGACACGCCAAGCTTAGCCTTAGCCTTAGCCGCCCGTTACCGACATATGCCGGTTGACGGCAGGGGCGGGCTGGTCCCGATCAATGACGAAATCATGCCCCTTAGGCTTGATGCGCATCGCCTCGTCGAGTGCTGCATCGAGCGCCTCCACTCCGCCTTCGCGCAGGGCATCGCGCAAACTCACCCGATCCTCCTGCCCGAGGCAGAGATAAAGCTGTCCGGTAGCGGTCAGCCGGACCCGGTTACAGCTCTCACAGAAATTGTGGCTCATCGGCGTGATGAAGCCGAGCTCTCCGCCAGTCTCTTTCGCGCGCACATAGCGCGCCGGCCCCCCGGTGCGCTTGGCTATTTTCTCAAGCGTGAAGCGCTCTGCCAGCCGGTCACGTAGTTCGCGGAGCGGCAGATAGGTATCGACACGATCGACCGAGACTTCGCCCAGCGGCATGCCCTCGATCAACGTTAGTGCCATGCCGTTTTCATGCGCCCAGATCATCATCGGCTCGATCTCGGCGTCGTTGACACCGCGCATGGCCACCATGTTGATCTTGATCGCAAGTCCCGCTTCGCGCGCAACGGCAATGCCGTCGAGCACCGTCTGTAGCCGCCCGCGCCGCGTGATCTCGGTGAACAATGCCGGATCGCGCGTGTCGAGCGATACATTGATGCGGCGCACACCGGCATCCGCCAGCGCGTAGGCATGTCTTGCGAGTTGACTACCATTGGTGGTCAGCGTCAGCTCGTCGAGCGCGCCGGATTTCACATGCTGTCCCAGTCGCTCGACAAGGCTCATGATATCGCGGCGCACCAGCGGCTCGCCTCCGGTAAGCCGGATCTTGCGCAAACCTCGCGCGATGAAGGCTTCGGTGATCGCCTCGATCTCTTCGAACGAGAGCACGTCCCGCTTCGGCAGGAACGTCATGTCCTCTGCCATGCAGTACTGGCAGCGGAAATCGCACCGGTCGGTGACTGAAATCCGCAGATAGCTGACCTGCCTGCCGAAAGAGTCGATCAGCGGGCGCATATTCGCGTTGGTCGTTGCATTGTCGGGTACTGCCATTACTCAAGTCTAGCACGGCGCGCGCGGCAACAAAAAGGCCGGCCCAGAGGGCCGGCCATAATCTGTTCGGTCACCCCTGGACTAGGGATTGACCACGACCTTTGCGCCGACCCGGACACGTGAATAGAGGTCCGTCACATCTTCGTTCGTCAGGCGGATGCAGCCTGAAGAGACCGCTTGCCCGATCGTCCACGGCTCGGATGTTCCATGAATGCGGTAAAGCGTTGACCCAATATACAGCGCTCGCGCACCGAGCGGATTGTCGGGGCCGCCAGGCATGAAGGCCGGCAGATCCGGTACGCGCTTGCGCATTGCCGCTGGCGGCGTCCAGCCCGGCCATTCGGCCTTGCGCGTGACCCGGTGCGTGCCCGACCAGCGGAAGCCGTCGCGGCCCACGCCGACGCCATAGCGCAAAGCGGTGCCATCATCCTGCACCAGATAGAGGCGGCGCTCACTGGTTTCGACGATGACGGTGCCCGGGGCGTGCGGCCCGTTATAGGCCACGGTCTGGCGCGGAATTGCGCTGCTTGCGCGCCGGCTAACCTGCGCTTCGGAAGCGTCCACCCACTGGTTCGTTTCAGGAAGATAGATACGCGCGGCCGACGCGCCGCCGACGGCGCTCAGCGCCATCAAGCCGGAGAGCGCCAAAATAGCGAATGCCTTTAGTTTGTTCATGTCCCCACAAGCCTTTTCCCATGCGAGCAATGGCAAGAGCCGGTCGCCAGTTGAATGACTGAATACTTCAATCCATCGGACCGCGAAATATCGCATGCCGTGATGCTGCCACTCTTTAGTCTTGTAGCGGACACAGTGTTGCCGACAGGTTACGCTCGCGTGTTCACCAACGCGTGATCGCCCGGTTGACTCTGTTCGGCGGCACCGGCACTACAGCGCCAATTAGCATTTGAGGGTCGCGTTGTGAGTGACAACCAGAAACGGGCCGCCGCCGCTGCTGCGCTCGAAGAGGTTCTGCCAGGCATGCGCCTCGGTCTCGGCACCGGATCGACCGCCTGGCATCTTGTCGATTTGTTGGCGCAAAAAGTTGCCGATGGCCTTGATGTCATCTGCGTCCCGACGTCTGAAGAAACCGCGCGGCATGCTGGCGAAAAAGGTGTCAAACTCACCGATCTCGACACCATCGATCATCTGGATCTGACCATCGACGGCGCCGACGAGATCGCCCCGGACCTGTCGCTGATCAAGGGGGCAGGGGGCGCGCTGCTGCGCGAAAAGATAGTCGCGGGCGCTTCATCCCGGCTTCTGGTGATCGCTGACAGCTCAAAGCGCGTCGAGGCCCTCGGACGCTTCCCGCTGTCCATCGAAGTCAACAAATTCGGCCTTGGCGCCACGCGGCTTGCGATCCATGCCGTGATGGAGGCCTACCCGGAAGCCGAAGGCGTGTCGCTACGCCGGGGCAAGGACGATCAACCCTTCGTCACCGATGGCGGTCACCTGATCCTCGACGCATCTTTTGGCCGCATTTCGCAGCCAGAAGCCCTGTCGCGGGCGCTGCTTGATATACCTGGCGTGGTCCAGCATGGTCTGTTTATCGGACTTTGCGACCGCGCCTATATTGCTACGCCCGACGGCGTGGTGAAAATGGACGCTGATACTCGACGAGAGGGGTAATTGCACATGAACAAGGCCGTTTCCCGGCTTCGACTGGGCGTTGCCGCCCTGCTGGTTTCAACACTCTTTGCCGGCGCCAGCATGCCGCTGCAGGCTCAGGAGATCGCGCCTGAGCATCTTGAGCTTGCGCGTGAATATATCGATCTCACCGACAACGCCTCGATCTACGAGGTGACGCTGGTCGAAACGGGCATCCAGACGATGCGCCAGATTGTCCAGCAGAACCCTGAGATCCAGGAAGAGACCAACGAAGCTATCGGGGTCGTTCTGCAAAGCTATCGTGGCCGCAAGGGCGAGTTGCTGGATCAGTTCGCGCGTCTTTATGCCATGCGCTTCTCGATGGAGGAGCTGCAGCTGATCGTCGATTTCTACGAAAGCGATGTCGGCCAGAAGCTGGTGCAGGCGAATAGCGAGATCAATCAGGACACACAGCGCGTCATGCGTGTGTTCGAGGCCAATCTGAAGCGCGAGTTCTTCGCCAAGGTTCGTGCCGAACTGCGCGATGCCGGCGTCAGCCTCTAGCCATAACGCAGATCAGCGATGATCGAGCCCGCCTTGTGCGGGCTCTTTTTATGTGCGATGCGCCTTTGCCGCCCGACCAGCGCAAAGGAGTTTCCGATGGACCAGCGTTACGATCTCGTTGTGATCGGAGGCGGCTCAGGGGGCGTTCGCGCTGCGCGCATGTCCGCCACCTACGGCGCTCGCGTCGCCATCATCGAAGAATATCGCATGGGCGGCACCTGCGTCATTCGCGGCTGCGTGCCGAAAAAGCTCTTCGCCTATGCCAGCCGCTTTCATGAAAGCTTCGAAATAGCCGAAAGCTACGGCTGGTCGGTCAATGCCAGTTTCGACTGGTCGGTCCTCAAGGCCAACAAGGACAAGGAGATCGCCCGGCTGGAGCGCGCCTATACGGCTGGCCTTGATGGCGCCGGCGTCGAAATCATCAAGGACAGGGCGGTCATCACGGGACCAAATACAGTCCAGCTGCAGCAGGCCGGAACCACCCTTGAGGCCAAGACTATCCTCGTTGCCGCCGGCGGGCGCCCGTTCGTGCCGGACATTCCGGGTGCCGAATACGGGATGACCTCAAACGAAGCCTTCGAGCTCGAAGCGCTGCCGCATTCCATTCTCATCGAAGGCGGTGGCTATATAGCCGTCGAGTTCGCCAACATTTTCGCTGGGCTCGGCGTTCACGTCACTCTGCTCTATCGCGGCGATTGCATCCTGCGCGGCTTCGAGGATGAGCTGCGCCGTGGCCTCGAAGATGGGCTGGTCCGCCGCGGCATCAAGCTCATCTACGAAACCAACCTGCTCGAAATCCGAAAGTCCGGCGACGACCTCACGGCCGTTTTCAGCGATGGGATTGAAGCGCCTTTCGGCGCCATCATGTTCGGAACCGGCCGGCGCGCGAATACAGAAGGTCTGGGGCTCGATACTGTCGGTGTCGAACTCAATGAAGACGGCACAATTCCCGTCGACACCTATTCGCGCACCACTTGCCCCTCGGTTTACGCAGTCGGCGATATCACCGGGCGCGCTGCTTTGACCCCGGTCGCCATCCGCGAGGGTGCGGCGTTCGCCGAAACGCTATTCAACGACAACCCGACCGAGGTCGATCTCTCCCAGCTTGCCACAGCGGTCTTTGCCGATCCGGAGATCGGCACGATCGGCCTGACCGAAAAAGAGGCGGCGACCCACGGCGATATCGACATTTACCTTGCCCAGTTTCGCCCGATGATCAACACGCTGACTGACCGGACCGAGCGGATGATTTTCAAGCTGATCACCGATGGAAACTCCGGCAAGGTCCTTGGCTGCCATATCCTCGGTCCGGGTGCAGCGGAACTGATCCAGCTGGTCGCCGTGCCGATGGGGATGGGGGCGACCAAGGCGGATTTCAATCGCGCTATCGCCGTTCATCCCACTGCTGCCGAAGAACTCGTCACCTTCAAGAAGCCTACCTACAGCTATCGCGGTGGCAAGCGCGTCGGCTGAAACGGCCCTGATTTGTTGCTTGGCACATGCTCGGCGTCTTGCTAGACCGCCAAAAGCTGCCTGATCGGCAGTTGAGGTGTGAGCGAGTGAGGCCCGACATGACGACGTGGACGCCCGGAAGCTGGCGGCAGAAGCCGATTTCTCAGGTTCCAAACTATCCGGACCAGAATGCGCTCCGCGATGCCGAGCGCCAGCTCTCGACATTCCCTCCGCTGGTCTTTGCCGGTGAAGCGCGTGAACTCAAGGCCCGGCTTGCCGAGGTGGCTCACGGTCGCGCCTTCCTGTTGCAAGGTGGCGACTGCGCCGAAAGCTTTGCCGAACACGGCGCAGACCACATCCGCGATTTCTTCCGCGTCTTCCTGCAGATGGCGGTCGTTCTTACCCATGGCGCGTCAAAGCCCGTGGTCAAAGTCGGCCGGGTGGCTGGCCAGTTCGCAAAGCCCAGGTCCTCGGATACCGAAACCATCAACGGCGTTGAGCTTCCGAGCTATCGCGGCGATATCATCAATGCCATCGAGTTCGATGAGAGCGCGCGCCGCCCCGATCCGGATCGCATGCTGCACGCCTACCGTCAGTCGGCGGCCACGCTGAATCTCCTGCGTGCCTTTGCTTCGGGTGGCTATGCCGATTTGACCCGCATTCACGAGTGGACCGTCGGGTTCATGAAGGGCTCGAACTGGTTTCCGCGCTATGAGGAAGTGGCCCGCAAGATCGATGACGCTATCGATTTCATGCGCGCCCTTGGCCTTACGGCGGAGAATACGCCGGCGCTGCGTCAGACCAGCCTGTTCACCAGCCATGAGGCGCTGCTGCTTGGCTACGAGGAAGCGCTGACCCGGCGCGATTCCATCTCCAACGACTGGTACGCGACCTCGGGGCATATGATCTGGATCGGTGATCGCACCCGAGATCCCGACGGGGCGCATGTCGAATACTTTGCCGGTATCCGCAATCCCATCGGCATCAAGTGCGGCCCCTCGATGACCTCCGACGATTTGCTGCGGTTGCTCGACCGGCTCAATCCGCAGGATGAAGCCGGGCGCATCACGCTCATCGGGCGATTTGGCGCTGACAAGGTTCAACAGCACCTGCCGCGGCTTATCGAAACCGTTCAGCACGCCGGGCGCACCGTCGTATGGTGCTGCGATCCGATGCACGGCAACACCATCAAGGCAGCCAGCGGCTTCAAGACCCGCCCGTTTGAACGGATTCTCGGCGAGGTAAAGGCCTTCTTCGATGTGCACCGTGAGATGGGCACCTATGCCGGTGGCGTTCATGTGGAAATGACCGGCGACGACGTGACCGAATGCGTCGGCGGCGTCTCGGCGGTCACAGAAGCGACCCTGTCGGACCGTTACAATACATATTGCGACCCGCGCCTCAATGCCAGTCAGGCGCTCGAGCTGGCATTCCTCGTTGCCGAAGAAGTGCAGCAGCGCCAGCCGGAGGTGCGTCAGGCAGTTGCTGGAGAATGATCTTCACAACGCCTTGAACTTGCCATCACTCTCATGCGTTCTACGTGTTCGCCCCGAGATGGGGTGAGCACCGACGTGCCAATTTTTGCGCGAGTTCATGTCAAACATCTTCTTTCCTGGCGCCGAGGGCGCACTCTCTGACTCATTGACCAACTCCAGGTGCATGGCACTTGCCCAGAGTTTCGATTGGTCATCGACCGAATGCGGCGTGTTGGAGGACTGGCCCGAGTGCATAAGGGGTTCAGCCCGCCTGATCCTCGGTTCGTCCACCCCGATGGCGATGCTGATGGGGCACGAGGGGCATCTGCTCTACAATGACGCCTACGCCGAATTTGCCGGACAAAGGCATCCCGCAATCTTTGGCCAGCGGGCGGTTGATGCGTGGCCGGAAATCGCTGATTTCAATCTCGACAAGATTGCCCGCGGCATGGCGGGCGAATCGATGACGCTCAGGGACGAAGAGCTGAAGCTCGATCGTCACGGCCAACTCGAATCCGTCTGGATGGACCTTCACTATAGCCCGGTACTCGACGAAGCGGGCGTCGCCTGCGCCGTTTTGTGCATCGCTCACGACACGACGGATCGCGTCCTCGCAGAGCAGGCGTTGGGGCGGAGCGAGGAGCGTCTGTCTCTCGCTCTAAACGGATCGGCTTTGGTCGGCACTTGGGACTGGGATGTCGATCAGGATCTGGTCACCGCAGATGACCGGTTTGGATCACTGTTCGGCCTCGATCCGCTGCATGCCGGGCTTGGTGTCCCGCTGACTGATTATTTCGCGGCAATCCATCCTGACGATCGCGATCGCGTTCAGCGCGAGATCACCGAGGCCCTCGAGACGCGTGCGCCGTATCGTTCTGAGTACCGGGTCGTCGTTGGTGACAAGACGCGTTGGGTGGTTGCGTCTGGTCGCGCACGCCCCAAGCCGGACGGCAAGGGGATGCGCTTTCCCGGCGTCGTGGTCGACGTAACCGAGCAGCGCGAGGCGGCCTTCGCGCTCCAGGAGAGCGAATTGCGTTTTCGCACGCTCGCCGACACCATGCCGCAAATGGTCTGGTCGACGTTGCCGGACGGCTTTCACGATTATTACAATGCGCGCTGGTACGAGTTCACCGGCGTCCCGGCGGGATCAACGGACGGTGAGGGATGGAATGGCATGTTCCATCCCGACGATCAGGAGCGCGCCCGGCAGTTGTGGAAATACTCCCTCGATACCGGCGAGCCCTACGAAATCGAATACCGCCTGCGTCACCATAGCGAGCAGTACCGCTGGACCCTCGGCCGGGCGCTGCCGATCCGCGATGCCGACGGGCAGATCGTGCGCTGGTTCGGCACCTGTACCGATATCCACGATACAAAGATCAGCGCCGAAGAGCGTGAAATTGTCGCCCAGGAACTTTCGCACCGCATCAAGAACATCTTTGCTGTCCTCAACGGCATCATAAACCTGTCGGCGCGCAGCAATCCGGAGGCCAAGAAATTCGCCGATGCTTTGCGTCAGCGTATTCTGGCGATGGGCGAGGCGCACGACCTTGTACGGCCGCACTCCGAGAACTCCAAGCGCGCCGAAACGCAAAACTCCTTGCAGGCTCTACTGCGCCGGCTGATGCAGCCTTACAGCCTCGATGACGCTGAGCGGCTGGAGATACTCGGCGAGGACGCCGAAATCGACGATGGCGCGGCAACCCCTCTTGCCCTGCTCTTCCACGAGCTGGCGACGAACTCCGCCAAGTACGGCGCCCTGTCGAAAGAGAACGGCAAGGTGCAGGTTACGGGCCGGCTGGACGGTGATGACTTCCATCTGGAATGGCGCGAAACCGGCGCAGATCTACCCCCGGTTGAACAGATCAACGAAGGTTTCGGATCGCGATTGATGACCCTGAGCGTCGAAGGTCAGATGAGCGGATCGTTGGCGCGCGAGTGGACCGGTCAGGGACTGTTGTTCACCAGCCGGCTGCCGGTGCGCTCACTGCGCCGCTCGGTGCGGTTGAGTAGGCCGGACGAGAGTTGATCAATCCCCTGATCAATCTCACCGAAACTAGCCGGCGGCCTGGATCTCCGGCCGGACGTCGAACCGCTGCAGTGCTGGCGGCGGTTCCGCTGGCTGGTGATTGTGGCATTGAACGGCAAACGTGATGGCCTGCTTCAAAGCGCTTTCACTCGCGGGCTTTGCGAGGACACCCAGCGTTCCTTCTACACCGGATCCAAGCTGAGCCGGGTTTGCGGTGAGGTAGATAACACTTACGCCGTGCCGCTCCGCCAATTCTCGTCCAATACCTATGCCCGTTGGACCGTCGCGAAGGTTGAGATCAACCAGAGCGACATCGGCATTTTCGGCAAGTTGAAGGGCAGAGCTCTGATCGGCAGCGATTCCTATGGGCTCGAAACCAAGGTCTTCCACTAGAAATTCAAGGTCGGTGGCCACGAAAATCTCGTCTTCGACGATCAGTACTCTACAACTCATAGGACGTTCCGGCGGTCGTTTCAGGTAGTCAGCGACGGGTGAACCCGCGTGAGCGGCGAAGGTTGCCGCACATCAGGCACGCGTAAGTCACAATTCCAAATTTAGCCCAACGTCGTTACCAAATTGCAAGCGCCCGCTTAGGCCGCTGTTAACCTTAATGCCGCCATAAACAACTCCAGATCGTCATAATTGTCCAGAGGACGGGACTGGATGCTGCGTACATTGCTCACCACAACTTGTGTTCTGGCATTTGCCGGCCCGGGCGCCTTCGCCGCAGATAATCTGTTTTTGCCGGACTTGCGGCCGGCCTATCCCGATGCCTGGGAACTTGAAGAGGAAAATCCTCTCAGGTTCGAGTTCGGCGCCCGCTACTGGTATACGCTTGGCGGCTTTGATACCGATCTGTCAGGCTTTGATCTCAAGACCGAGGACACAACGCACATTCTCGAACTGCATGGCCGCATCGAGGATCTCGGCACGGATAGTTACGTCAAGGCGATTGGTGGCTTCGGCGTCGTAAATACCGGTAGCTATAATCTCGATGGCGAAGACGGCGACATGGTGGGCAACACCGTCGCCTATGCCGGGGGCGATTTCGGCTGGATGCCGTTCGGCGATATGCGCGAAGGCTATTCGCTTGGCGGCCTCGTCGGATACCAGTACTGGAAGGAAGCCCCCGATACTGGCCGTGCCAGCTTCACCGTGGCGGAAACTGCTGCCGACATCGACTACTCGCCCGAAACCGGCGCATGGTCTGTCGGCTTCGACAGCGAACCCAACAATTTCGATATTCACGCCGTTCGTCTCGGCGCTGCAGCGCGCTTTGAACTGGCGAAATCCATCGACCTGACGGCCGAGGCCGTGGCCATCCCCTACGCTTATATCGATGGCACATTCGGCGCACATGATCTCAATCCGACATCCAGTGGCAATCTGGTGCGCTACCAGGGTTCCACCACCACTATCGCCGGTCACGCCTACGGCGCTTCGGGCGAACTGCTCGTCGGCTTTCATCCCACCGAAAACCTGACAGTTCGGTTTGGTGGCCGCGCCTGGTACCTCAATGGTCAGTACGACGCTGAAACGGAAGTAGCCACGATACAGCCTCCGCAGCCGAACGCCGAGGCGCCGCCGAACTTCACTGCGCCCACTCTGTCGCGGCAGCGCTATATCCAGACCGACAATCCGTTCTCGCTGTTCCGCTACGGCGCCCTGTTCGAACTCACCGGGCGTTTCTAAGGCGCGATTGCCGGCTTGCCCGCTTCAGGGTCAGCCGTTAAGTCTGCCGCTGCCGCCGGGTGTCCCCGGCATGGTACTGCCGGCAGATAGAGGCGTGACTTGACGGAAAAACTTCGCATAGCCCTGGCGCAGCTGAACCCCAAGGTCGGCGCGATCGATGCCAATCTCGAGCTGGCGCGTGACGCCATCGCCCGAGCGCGGTCTCAAGGTGCCGACATCCTGATGCTGTCGGAGTTGTTCCTCACCGGGTATTTTCCCGAGGATCTGCTGTTCAAGCCGCAATTCGTCAGCGATGCCATCGCCGCCGCCGAAGCCCTCGTCTCCACCACGGCTGACAGCGATCTTACGCTCATTCTGCCAACGGTCTGGCGCGACGGTGACATGCTGCGCAACAGCGTCGTCATTGCCGAGAGTGGCCGGATTTCCGCCATCCGCCACAAGCGCGAGCTTCCCAACATCGACGTGTTTTACGAGCGCCGCTACTTCACGCCAGGCCCGTTGCCGGAGCCGGTCGAGATCAAGGGTGTGCCGATCGGCATCCCGATCTGTGAGGATATCTGGCAGCCTTGGGTGTGCTCGCACCTCGCCCGTCAGGGTGCTGAACTACTCCTCTGTCCCAACGGCTCCCCCTATTGGCGCGACAAGCAGTCCGTGCGCACGGAACTGGTGCGTTCCCGCGTCGCAGAGGACAGCGTGCCGCTGCTTTATCTCAACCAGGTCGGCGGGCAGGATGAGCTTGTGTTCGACGGTGCATCATTCGCCTACGAGCCGGGCGATCGCATGGTATTTCAAGGCCGATCGTTCGAGCCCGATTTCATCGTCTCCGATTGGGTTGCAACCCCCGATGGCTGGCGCTGTGAGGAAGGCACCATAGAGACCTTGCCCGATATCGATGAGGCCCCTTGGCGCGCCTGTGTTCTCGGCTTGCGCGATTACGTCCACAAGAACGGCTTCAGCAAGGTCGTGCTCAACTTGTCGGGCGGCATAGATAGCGCCATCGTTGCGGCGCTTGCGGTCGACGCATTCGGGGCCGACAAGGTGCATTGCATCATGCAGCCCTATCGCTACACCTCGAGCGAGAGCCTTCGCGATGCCCAGGAGTGCGCGGCACGACTCGGCGTTCGCTACGATGTCGTCTCGATCGCCGATCCTGTCGAAGCCGTTACAGCCGGGTTGTCCGAGATGTTCGCCGGGCGCGACGAGGACCTGACCGAGGAAAACGTTCAATCCCGCATGCGCGGCCTCATCGCCATGGCTGTCTCCAACAAGTTCGGCTCGATGCTGCTGACCACCGGCAACAAGTCGGAAATGGCTGTCGGATACGCCACCATTTACGGCGACATGAATGGCGGGTTCAATCCCATCAAGGACCTGCTCAAGATGCAGGTCTATCACCTTGCGCGCTGGCGCAACGCCCATCATCCGGCCGATTGCCTCGGCCCACAGGGGGAAGTCATCCCGCAATCGATCATCGACAAGGCACCAAGTGCCGAGCTTCGGCCCGATCAGACCGATCAGGACAGCCTGCCGCCATATCCGGTGCTCGACGCTATTCTTGAGGCGATGGTCGAGGAGGAGCGCTCGCTGGCCGAGATCGTCGAGCTGGGCCATGACGCAGATCTGGTGCGGCGCGTCGAGCGATTGGTGAACCTTGCCGAATACAAGCGCCGCCAGTCAGCGCCAGGCGTCAAGCTCAGCCCTCGGGCTTTCGGGCTCGGCCGGAAGTACCCGATTACCAACGGCTATCGCGATGGGTCGGCCTCATGAGTGTTCGTGTACGTTACGCGCCGTCGCCTACTGGACGGCTCCATATCGGCAATATGCGCCCCGCGCTGCTCAACTGGTATTTCGCTCTCAAGCATGGTGGCGACTATGTGCTGCGGCACGATGATACCGACATGCAACGCTCGACGCGCGAGTTTGCCGACCTGATCGAGGCGGATCTTGCCTGGCTCGGCATTCTGCCCGGCATGATCGTCCGGCAGTCGGAACGGACCGATCTTTATGACGCTGCCCGCGACAGGCTGATCGCCTCGGGCCGGCTCTATCCGTGCTATGAAACCGAGGATGAACTCGACCGTCGCCGCAAGCGCGCCCGCGCGCTCGGGCGTCCGCCGATCTATGATCGCGCCGCCCTGCAACTCACCGACGAGGACCGACAAAAGCTCGAAGCGGAAGGGCGTCGGCCGCACTGGCGTTTTCGCCTCGACGGCAAACCCGTGGTCTTTAGCGACCTGATCCGTGCAGAGCAGACCGTCAACACCGCAACCATGTCGGATCCGGTTCTCGTTCGCGAAGACGGTTCATATCTATATACTCTGCCCTCCGTCGTCGACGATATCGACCTCGGCATCACCCATGTCATCCGTGGCGAAGATCACATCTCGAACACTGGCGTTCAGATCGAGATCATCGAGGCACTTGGCGGTGCGGTGCCCCAATTTGCTCACCACAATCTTCTGACCGGTGCCAGCGGCGAGGGGCTGTCCAAACGTCTCGGGTCGCTCGCCGTTTCGCAATTGCGCGCCGATGGCTACGAGCCTTTGGCGGTCGCAATTCTGGCAAGCCTCACCGGCACCAGCCTGTCCGTCGAGCCCTATCTCGATCTGGCGGCAATTGCAGAGGCTCTCGAATTCGAAAGCATCTCTCACGGTCCGGCACGCTTTGACCCTGCGGAACTCGATGGCCTCAATGCGCGCATTCTGCATGAGATGGATTACGCCACGGCACAGCCACGGCTGGCAGCTCTCGGGTTCGACAACGAACCGCTATGGAGCGCCGTCCACCAGAACCTGCAGCGTTTTGACGACATCAAGGCTTGGGCCGAAATCGTCGAAGGCCCGATTGATCCTGATTTCGACGCGGAAGACGAGGAATTCCTCAGAACAGCTGCAGAAGCGCTGCCCCCCGAACCGTGGGACGAGACCACCTGGGGGGCCTGGACTTCTCAGCTCAAACAGCAGACCGGGCGCAAGGGCAAGGCTTTGTTCATGCCACTGCGGAGGGCCCTGACAGGGCGCACCGATGGGCCTGAGCTCAAGTCCCTTCTGCCGCTGATCGGGCGTAAGGCGTCTGTGGACCGACTACCCTGACGGTGCGGTCGCCGATCTGAACCTGCCGCACGGTGCCAGTCTGCGCCGGCGACTCCACGGCCTCGGCGACAGCTTCGGCACCGCGAACCGTGGGCCGGGGCCTTGGTAGCGGAACGTCGCTCATCAGTGTTTCGGCGCTTGCTGCCTCGATCGGCTGTGTCTGGGTTGGAGTGCTTGGCATCTGCTCCTGTTGGGCAGTCTGCATGCCGGTATTGCATCGGGTCTCTTCGCTGAACCGGTCGCGATAGGCGAAGGCATTGGGCAAGGCGCTATATGGCTGGCCCGCAATATTGCGCATCTGCTCGGGCTCTTCGCCGGGGTTGTTGTAGTAATAGAGTTCCACAGGCGTGTTCGGGCACATCGCCTCGCAACGCTGCGCATCCTCCATCACGAAATCCTGCGTCGTGGCGTAACTGATCGGCCAGAAAAAGCCGTCGCTTACGCGAACGCATACGGTCCGCAGCGTCTGCCGTCCGCCATAGCTCCAGGCTTCGGCACCCTCGACCACACTGCCGTCGCTATACTCGCCACCGCCGAAAATACGGTCGAACAGGGTCTGGCGGTCACGCGACAGGTTCGCGTTCGAGCCGCCCGAACGCCCGCATCCGAAGCGCGCCATTTCCTGAAGGATCGCCTCGCGCTGCCGCGCCACCTGGCCGCCTGCACTTGCCGATTGCTGCGCGCGTGCAAATTCCTCGCGAAGCCGCAGCACGTCCTGTGCAACACCTCGGCAGTACTGGCTCAGCGTGCGTCCGGCACGCGCATCGTCATTGCATCCATCGCGGATGTATCGGCTCTCCGCTGCCTGCACCTGTCGGCCGAGGTCGCGCGCACGCGATTGCGAAGCATAGCCGCCCGAGCGGTCGAGATCGGATAGAGCCGCCGCCAATTGCTGGCAGCTGGCCGATTGCGCATGCGCGGTGCTCACGTCGACAATCAGCGTTCCGACACATGCAATGGCGGTCAGCGCCAGTCTCAGCAAACGCTCCGATGGCAGAATCTTCAAAATACGTCCTCGTCAGGCTTCAGGCCGGCAGCGTCCTGCCGGTGCATATGCCCCAGCATACCGATCTTGAACAGTTACGGCGATGCACAACCGTCACACTGTTGCGAGAAGATGAGGGCAGGGAGCCCGCGCCAAGCGTCGCATTAAGTAACTTTCCCGTGTGCGGATATCCTGTAGGCGTCGATCATGCCAGTCTCGGTTTGGAGCCAGGTGGGACCATCAAGGTGAGGGAAAACATGAAATTTAACAGGAAGATCACCGGCATTGTTGCTGCCCTTCTGTGTGGCGCAACGATGAGTGCTGTGTTCGCACAGGACGAGATCGACGTCAGCACGATGTCGACCGATGAGATCATCAGCATGCGCCAGGATCTGATGAAGGAGAACGGTCAGACCCTGCGGAGTGCACGGGAGCTGACCGGCGAAGACGCGTCGCAGGCCATGCAGACAGTCCTCGCCAATTATCAGGCGTTGCCGGACCTGTTTCCTGAAGGCTCGACCAGCGACGACAGCGATGCGCTACCGGCCATCTGGGAGAACTGGGACGCCTTTATCGAAATCGTCGATGCCGGTACACTTGCGGCAGAAGACGCGATCGCGGCTGCGGACGCCGGCGATAATGCCGCCTACATGGCCGCTTTCCAGCGCCTCGGCGGCACATGCGGACAGTGCCATCAACAGTTCAGGGCTGAAGACAACTAGGCCCGACGTCTCGACCTCCAAGTCGATCTGGGGCGGCACTCCGGTGCCGCCCCTTTTTCTTGCGCACTTGCTGCAAGGCTGGCCACTTGGTATTTGCCCCGTCTTTGGAGGCCAAAATGCACAAGCGGTACTGCCTGGTTGTCCTGCTCGCACTGATGAGTCTTCCCCCAGCCAATGCTGCTGAAGCCGCAGGCAATTTCGTTGCGGCTTGCAACGATAGCCGCGACATGTTCGAGCTTGCTGGCTTTGAAGACCATAAGCGCGAGCGACTCTGTGATTGTCTCGCGCGTGATTTCGAAGCCGCGCTTCCCCCAGCCGCCATTGATTATCTTCGTCGTAACCTCATTGGCGAAACAGTGGATGGCGAGGCGCCGGCGCTTTCCGATGCGGCCAGTGTCACGGCCTATGGCCGCAGCGCCCTTCAGGCCTGCCTCGCCATTGACGGAATGATCGAGGGCCAGGGTAATGCCGAAGATCGGCAATAACGTTTTGGGGTTGCCAGAGCTTTTCCTGCGAGGCATTGTGCCGGCCATGAATACTGCTCGCGCAACCTGCATTATTGGCTGCATTATTATTCGCTGACCTCACGGCTGCGGCGCGGTTTTCTTCATTCAGCATCGATGACCGGAAGAGCCCGCTGCCCAGCGCTTAACGACGCATGGCCAGGACCGAACCGGATATGTCTACGGCACAGCCCGACCTGAAGTTCTACAATACGCTGACGCGCGAGAAGACGCGGTTTCAGCCGCTCGATGCCGACAATGTGCGCATGTATGTGTGCGGTCCGACGGTGTACGACTTCGCCCATATCGGCAATGCCCGCCCGGCGATCGTCTTCGATGTACTCTTTCGGCTGCTCCGCCACGTGTATGGCGAGGCGCACGTCACCTATGTGCGCAACATCACGGATGTCGACGACAAGATCAACGCCCGTGCCGCCCGCGATTATCCCGATCTGCCGCTCAACGAGGCTATCCGCCAGGTGACGGACAAAACCGCGCGGCAATACCTGTCCGACGTGTCAGCGCTCGGATGCCTCGAACCCTCGGTGCAGCCGCGCGCCACCGAAAACATCGCAGAGATGCAGCAGCTCATCGCAAGCCTGATCGAGCGCGGGCATGCCTATGTGGCGGAAGGCGAAGTGCTGTTCGCTGTCGGCTCGATGCCTGATTATGGGCGGCTCTCTGGCCGCAATCTCGAGGAAAATCTTGCCGGCGCGCGTATCGCTATAGATGCGCATAAGAAAAACCCGGCGGATTTCGTCTTATGGAAACAGTCTTCGGCGGAAGAGCCGGGTTGGGATAGTCCGTGGGGGCGGGGTCGTCCCGGCTGGCACATCGAATGTTCCGCCATGTCCGAACGCTATCTCGGCCAGGTCTTCGACATTCATGGCGGCGGGCTCGACCTGATCTTCCCGCACCACGAGAACGAGATCGCCCAATCCCGCTGCGCCCATGGCAGCGAGGCGATGGCCCGCGTGTGGATGCATAACGGCTTCGTTCAGGTCGAAGGCCGCAAGATGAGCAAGTCGGAAGGCAATTTCATCACCATTCACGACCTGCTCGAAACCGAGGCCTTCGGCGGACGCAAATGGCCCGGCGAAGTGCTGCGGCTGGCAATGCTGATGACGCATTATCGCGAGCCCATCGATTTTACCGTCAGGCGGCTGGAAGAAGCTGCTGCACGTTTGGAGCGCTGGGCCCGTTTTGCCGATGGCCACACTACGGCCGCGCTTTCGGCAGACGCCCTTTTGGATCTATGCGATGACCTCGATACTGTCGGCGCGGTCAACCGCATTCATGACCTCATCGTCGAGCAGCAGAGGCCGGCCGAAGGTCTTGCCCTCGCCGAACTGCTCGGCATCACTGTCTTCAGCGCGCCGACCTCCGATGTCGACCCGGCCGCCTTGGTTGCCGAGCGGCTTGCGGCTCTTGCGGGCAAGGATTTCGCCACCGCAGACCGCATCCGTGCCGACCTGCTGACACAAGGTGTCCAGCTCATGGACTACAAGGACCCCGATACCGGCGAGCGCCGGACAAAATGGGAGTTCAAGCGATGATGGATCATGTGGGCATTCTGGTGGCGGATTGGACACGCGCAAAGGCGTTCTACGATGCAGCGCTCGCGCCACTTGGCGCAACAATGCTGCAGACCGTGCCGGAGCAATATACCGGCGGCGTCAAGGTTGGCGGCTACGGCCAGCAAAAACCGGATTTCTGGCTGACCGAAGCTAACGAGCCCGGACCCGGCCGGCACTATGCGTTCAGTGCTGCTTCGCGGGCAGAGGTCGATGCATTTTATCACGCGGCCGTCGCGGCTGGCGGGCAGGATAATGGCGGCCCTGGCCTCCGCCCGGAATATCATCCGGACTATTACGGTGCCTTCGTCATCGATCCAGACGGAAACAATGTCGAGGCGGTGTGCCATGACGCAGAATAGCTCCGAAGCGCCGGTGCACGGTGGCTGCCAATGTGGTGCGGTGCGATACCGCATCACCGGACCGTTGAGAAACCCGCATATCTGCCACTGCCGGATGTGTCAGAAGGCGTTTGGCTCCTTCTTTGCGCCGCTTGTTGCAGCACCGCGTGAGGCCTTTGCCGTCACGCGCGGGGACCTCGCGTTCTTCATGTCGTCCGATCAGGCCGAGCGCGGCTTTTGCCGCGATTGTGGCACGCCGCTGACCTTCGCCTATGTCACCTCGGATCACATCGCCGTCTCGATCGGCTCGCTCGATGAGCCGAACGCCGTCATCCCGCGCAACCAGTACGGCACGGAGGCGCGGGTGGCGTATTTCTCGGAGCTGCCAGGTCTTCCGGGAGAGGAAACGGGCTCCGACGATCCGAACCAGCTGGCGGAAATCGCCGCCAGCAATCACCAGCATCCTGATCACGAAACCGAGCACTGGCGCCCGCATCTGGGCGCCCACGCAAAGAGCTGAGCCATGACCAAAGAGCGCCTCTACATCTTCGACACCACGCTGCGCGATGGAGCACAGACGGCCGGCATCGAGTTCTCGCTTGAGGACAAGCTGTCGATCATCGGGCTCCTGGAGCGAATTGGTGTCGATTATGTGGAGGGCGGCTATCCCGGTGCCAATCCGGTGGATACCGAGCTCTTCAGCAAGTCGCGCACCAAGAGTGCGACCTTTACCGCCTTCGGCATGACAAAGCGGGCGGGGCGCTCTGTCGAGAACGATCCGGGGGTACAGGGGCTCATCAATTCCGCCGCGCCCGCCACCTGCTTCGTTGCCAAGGCGTGGGATCATCAGGTGGAACTGGCTCTGTCGAGCACCACGGATGAGCACTTGCAGGGCCTTGCCGAGACCGTCCGGATCGCCGTCGACAACGGCAAGGAAGTGCTGATCGATCTCGAGCACTTTTTCGATGGCTATAAGGCTAACCGCGACTATGCCTTGCGATGCGCTGAAGTCGCCCTCGAGGCAGGCGCGCGTTGGGTTGTCCTGTGTGACACCAATGGTGGCACCATGCCGGGCGAAATCAGCGAAATCGTCTCGGAAGTCTGTAGCCGCGTGCCTGGCGACCATCTGGGAATCCACGCCCATAATGATACCGGTCAGGCTATCGCCAACTCTTTGGCGGCTGTCGAGGCAGGTGTACGCCAGGTTCAGGGCACGCTCAACGGCATCGGTGAACGGTGCGGCAATGCCGATCTGATCACACTGGTGCCCACCCTTGTTCTCAAATCGCGTTACGCGGACCGGTTCGAACTGGGCATCACCAGCGAGCAGCTGGCGCGGTTCACGCAGATCTCCCGCGCCTTTGATGACAGGTTGAATCGCGCTCCGGCGCGCCAGTCGCCCTATGTCGGCGCCTCGGCCTTCGCCACCAAGGCGGGCATCCACGCCTCGGCGCTGGCAAAGGACTTTTCGACCTATGAGCACGTTGAGCCGGAAAGCGTCGGCAATGTGCGCTCGATCATGGTTTCGCAGCAGGCGGGCAAGTCCAACCTGCTGACGGCACTGGCGCGGCACGGCATCGCCATGGACAAGAATGATCCACGCCTGGAGCGGCTTCTGGAAACAGTCAAGGAACGCGAATCGCGCGGCTATTCCTATGACGGTGCGGACGCTTCGTTTTGCCTGTTGGCGCACGAAGTGATGGGTACGCTGCCGGTTTATTTCGATGTGGAAAGCTACAGGGCCAGTGTCGAGCGGCGTCACAACGCGCGCGGCGAACTGGTCACGGTCACCGAAGCGGTGGTGAAGATCCGTGTCGGTGAAGAGCTGTTGATGTCGGTGGCGGAAGGCAACGGTCCGATCAACGCGCTCGATACTGCCATGCGCAAGGATCTCGGCAAGTATTCGCACCAGATCGAAGATCTGGAACTGGTAGACTTCAAGGTCCGTATCCTGAACGGCGGCACGGGCGCGGTCACCCGTGTACTGGTCGAAAGTCGCGACGGCACCGGCGAGCGCTGGTTTACCATCGGCGTATCGCCCAACATCATTGATGCCTCGTTCGAGGCACTATATGAGTCGATTTCGTATAAGTTGTTGAAGACTGAAGCGGCGCAGGCGACAACGGCGGCAGAGTAATCTTGACTGGCGGCATTGTCGCCGGAGTGCACGCTGGAGGGAAAACTGGCCGATACTGCTTCTAACCGTCCATTGGCGCTGACCTTTGGGGCGGCTGCGGTCACCCTGATTGTCATTCTTGCAATTCTCGCAGGTCCTGCGTTCGTCAACTGTGTCGGAGGGGCCGAGAGATTTGGCCTCTGCCTGCGCGGTGAGCTTATCGATGCAGGCCTTGTGCCGACTGATGATACGGAGCCGGCGATTGCTGATGCCGAGGATACGGCGGAGCCTTCGGCACCAGTCTCTGAAATGCCGGACACGGATGAGTCCGCCGGGCAGTCGGACGAGCCTCAGAGTGCCGAAATTACTGAAGAGCAGCAGCTTCCGTCTGAACAAGAGGCGGAGCAGGTGCTGGCGGCAACGTTCGGCCTGTTGCGCGCCGAACCCGATGGGTCGGTTCTGATCGCCGGTAGTGGCGATCCGGGGAGCACGATCGAGCTTTACGCAAATGGCGAACTGCTGGGCACGGCCGAGGTCGAACCAAGTGGCGATTGGGCGTTCTTGCCGGATCTGCCGCTCGAGCCGGGCGGCGTTGAGATTACCATCGGAGAGGCGGGCCGCGAGGGACGATCGGACCAATCCTTCGTCGTCATGATTGACCCTGAAGGTGAGGACCAGCCGATGGTCGTCGCCAGCACGCCTGGTGAGGCCACGGACATTCTGCAGGGCCTGACGCGCGCCCCCGACATGGATATTGCCGCAGTCGAGCCGGATGATCTTCAAACCGGCGTGCCGGATATGCAGGTGACGCCGCAGCCAGAACCGGCAGACGAACCGTCTGGTGGTGAAACCCGGTCACCGGTCAGTTTGCCGACCGAGCCGTCCGCCGCGCAAGGCGCCGAGATCGACGAGGGTATAGAGCCCCAACCGGCTGAAGATGTCGCACAGCCTGAACCAGAAACTGCAGACCCCGCAGAGACACAGCTAGCACCTGCAGATCCAGAGACTTCGGAACCGCAAGCCGCCGACACGACACTGCCGCCTGACGCAGAAGACCTGACTACAGATGGCGCCCCTGCGACCGAGCGCGATCAGGCTGAGCCGATCGATGAGACACCTGCCGAGGAGATCGGCCAAACAACCGCTCCTCAAGAGGCATCACAGCCCGAAGAGACCACAGAGCAGGACGACCCGGCTCCGCAGCAGCCGGCCGAACCCGCATCGGCCCAGCAAGATGCCGAGCCGGCACCAGCAGAGCAGGAACCAGTAGAGCAGGATCTCGGCGAGGATCAGCCCGTCACCGACGAGACCCAACAGTCACCGGCTGAACAGCCCGCAGATGAGACAGCCCCTGATGAGCAGCCTGTGGGTGAGGCTCCGCCTGCCGAATCACAGGAGGCAGAGCCCGCAGATGCCGGCGAAGACATGCAGGTGGCGGCGATCGACCCCGAGGATACGGCAACGCCGCAGCCGGGCACCGATATTGTACCCGAGCCTCGCGAGACGGAGCAGCCGCTCGCAGCTCCGAGCATTGATGCCATCGAAATTGACGGTGAGCAGACATTCTTTGCAGGCGGTGGCCCCGAAGGGGCAGTCATCCGCCTTTATGTCGATGATGCCTATATCGCGGACACAACGGTCGAAAATGGCCGCTGGTTGGTAGAAGCCGGACCGATCCTGACGCAGCGCAGTCATCGGGTGCGGGTCGACGTGCTTCAACCGCGTTCCGCTGACGTGGTGGCGCGTGCGGAAGTGAATTTCGTTCTGGATGTCCCGGAAACCGATCCGCCAGTGGCTGTTGCTCAGGCCGATGAAGCCGACATCGCGCCACAAGAAGCACCTGACACCATTGGTGAGGCAGAGAGTCCGGCCAGCGAAACGCCTGATGCTGAGCCCGCCGACCCTCAGGCACGACAGGCCGCTCCGACTGAGGCCGATGCGCCGGAGGAGAGCACGGAGCCACGCGAGCCGCAGGGGCAGGAACCGCAGGCCACCGGCAGCGGGGAACAGGACGTCGAAGCGCCTGAGCCGGTTTCAGACGAGGATACCGCCAGCGCGCAACCGGAAATTGACACGACTGAAGACCCGGATCAGCAGGTGCCTGCGGCCCCGGGTGCCGAGGGTGGCGAAGCACTAGAGACCGAGGTCGAAGCGGACAAGGATGCTCCTGCTGAAACACCGGCCGCTGGTGCACCCTCGGACAATGTGGACACCGGGTCCCCTGCGGCAGTGACGCAGGACGCGGATACTGATGCATCAAGCTCTGCGGAGCCCGTCGCAGCGCCAGAAACGCCGATGGACGAAGCAGCGGATGCTGACGATCAAGGGGCTGAAGCTGAAATAGCGAGCTCCGATGGCGATGATGCTGCGCAGGATCAACCGCCTGTATCTGCTCCTGACCAACCGGATGCTGCTGGCTCAGAGCCTACAGAGGACGCGAGCCTGGATATAGCAGAGACGGATATCACCGAGCGGCCCGGCGCAGACCCGGTCGAGCAGGTCGATTCTCCGCTGGATGAGGCCACGTCCGCTGAATCAGACAGCTCTGCCATCGAAGATCTTGACGACCCGTCGCCGCAGGATCCGCCGGACGTTACGAACGACATCGGCACCGATCCGTCGCACGCCGAGGCTGGGGTTGCAGCGCCAGTAGAGCCGACCGACGAGACTGCAACACCGGCTGAACGCTCGGAAGATGATGCAGCCGTGCAAGGGGAAACCCCGGCCGATATTGCCTCACCTGACGTAGCGGAAGTGTCCGACGATAGAGATCAAACACCCACGACGCCCGATGAAGCGCCTGCGCCGTCAGTCGAAGGCGTTGAACCGGAACAGGAGTCGCCGCCGGCTGGCAATGAGGACGCGACTTCGCAGCCAGTCTCCGACCCCGCAACCGGCGACAGCGATCGGGTCGTCAGCGACCCGGGGCAAGCGGTCGAGGAGCAGGCGACAGACCTTCCCGAACCAGGTGACGGCCGCACGCCAGCGTCTTCGGCGGAGCCACAGGACGAGCAGTCCGATGGGTCAACAGCCGACGTCCTCTCTCAGGATGGTGTCACGCCGCCGCCAGCCCAACAGGCGCCGACAACCCCCGAACCAGCAGAGCCCGAAACCACTGCAGGGCCGGCAATCGGCGATGATGCGGCAGACGCACTCGAGGCGGCGCCGCCAATTGGTGCCGACGCAGCGGGCACTGATGCTGAAGCGTCTCCAACCGCCGATCAGGGCGAGCCAGCCCCGGCTACGGACGAAGCCGATGCACCGGCAGACGAACCGGGTTCGACGCCGTCCGCTGAACCGACACCATCGCCACGCAGCGATGGCGAGCCAGCCGATGACAGCGAAGCTGCCATGGACATCGAGCAGCCAGGCGATGCCTCCGAGGCCGTAAACGCGCAAGCTCCCGGCTCCGGGGATGCAGTAGGCGATTCCGCCATCCCATCGGAGACGCCGGAAATGCCTTCTGCCGACGCACAGGGCGAAGAGCCTGCCGAGGCAGAGGCTCCGGAACAGGATGCCCCTGCCGCAAACGTAACGGCTGATACACCAGAGCCTCCGCGCGAACCGGACGAGCCGGCTTCGCAACAGACGGATCAAGCGCCGTCTGAAAGCGAGGACGTTTCAACGAACGCTACCACCCCCACGCCCGAGGACAGCCAAGCTGATCCGGTAGCGGATGATATGCCGCCGCAACCCGGCAACGAGCCTGAGAGCCCGAGTGTCGCTACCGATGATGCCTCCGCACCTCCGTCTGATACGCTGGAGATAACGGAGCCTGAGGCGGACGAAACGGCTAATGGCGAGCAGGATCAGCGGGCCAGCCAGCCGGAACCGTTAACGACAGGTGCTGACCCTGTTGCGTCCCCGTCAGAGCCCGAACTTCAGGAGCCATCCGGCACCGAACCGGGAAGCACCGAGCTTGACAGCACCGATCCTGAGTTGACGCCCGAAGATGCTGATATTCCCACACTGGTCGCCGTACCGGTAGGCGATCCGGAAGCGCAGCGCTTCGCCTCGGGCCGTGCGATCATTCGGCGTGGCGACAATCTGTGGACCATCGCGCGCCGCGTTTACGGACAGGGGATCAAGTACACGACGATCTATCAGGCGAACTCCGCGCAGATCCGAAATCCCAATCGGATATATCCGGGCCAGGTCTTCGATCTGCCGGAGGAGCTGGAATAGGGCTCTTCGCGGTGGCTTGCAGTTCGGCAACGCATCTTTTATCGTAAAGCAACGATCAAAGGTGTGTGCCATATGCAGGACGAAGACCTTGCGGCGATAATGCGGGCGCTGGGCCATCCGGTCCGGCTCTCCATCCTGCGCATCGTCGCAAGACAGGAAAGAGGGCAGTGCTGCTGTTCCGATGTCACGGAATCGCTGACATTGGCGCAGTCCACTGTCTCCCAGCACATCAAGGTGCTCCTCGATGCCGGTTTGATCGAGCGCCAGCCAAAGGGCACGCGCAATTGCTACATCCTCCAGCGTGAGCGGCTTGAAGCGGTCGGCTCCGCCTATGGCGGTCTCATCGCGGGCATATGCGGGCCCGCTATCAACGAGCAAGCGAAAGCGGGCTGATGGCCTCCAACAGCGACGACAGTAAACGCCCCACGGTGAGTGCGGACGAAGGCTCTTTGCTTTCGACGATCAAGAACCTGTGGGTCTATATGTGGCCGCAGAACCGGCCGGATCTGAAGCGCAGGGTGGTACTGGCCATCGGCGCGCTGATCCTGTCGAAGGTCGCGACAACGCTTGTGCCGTTCGCCTCCAAGGGCATCGTCGACAGCCTCGACTCCAACGAGGCGGTGACGCCGGTCGTGCTCGGCCTGGCGCTACCGGTGCTGTTCGTCATCGCCTATGGTCTCGGCAACATCTTCGATTCCGGCTTCCAGCAATTGCGCGATGCGCTGTTTGCGCGGGTCGGCCAGCATGCAGTGCGTCAGCTTGCCTATCGCACGTTCGAGCACATGCATCGCTTGTCGCTGCGCTTTCACCTGTCGCGGCGAACCGGCGGGCTGAGCCGCGTCATCGAGCGCGGTATCAAGGGCATCGAGACGATCGTCCGTTTCACCATGCTCAACACCGCGCCGACCATCATAGAGTTCATCATCGTCTCGGTAGTGTTCGTCGTCATGTTCGGGGTGAGCTATCTCGGCGTGCTGATCCTGACGATCTGGGCCTATATCTACTTCACCATCAAGGCGTCCAACTGGCGCATTTCCATTCGCCGCGACATGAATCGCAGCGATACCGACGCCAACTCCAAGGCGATCGATAGCCTGCTGAATTTCGAGACGGTGAAGTACTTCGCCAACGAGGAGATGGAGGCGCGGCGCTACGACGATTCAATGGCGCTCTATGAGCGCTCGGCGACGCGCATCTGGACCTCATTGGGCGTCCTCAATTTCGGTCAGGCCATCATCTTCTGGAGCGGGGTGATCATCATCTCGATCATGGCGGTGCTCGGCGTCATGAACGGCTCGCTGACCCTCGGCGACTATGTGCTGCTCAATACCTTTCTGATGCAGATCTACCGGCCGCTCAACCAGGTCGGCTTCGTCTACCGCGAAATCCGCCAGAGCCTGACGGACATCGAGGAGATGTTCAAACTGCTCGATCAGAACCCCGAGATTGAGGACCGCGCCGGCGCAAAGGGCCTTCGGATTAACGGACCGGTGATCCGCTTCGAAGACGTGCACTTCCACTATGATGAAGACCGCAAGATCCTGAAGGGCGTCAGCTTCGAGGTGCCGGCCGGCAAGACCATCGCCGTCGTTGGCCCCTCTGGCGCCGGCAAGTCCACCATTTCGCGCCTGCTTTATCGCTTCTACGATGTCACCAGCGGCCGCATCACCATCGACGAGCAGGATGTGCGTGATGTCACCCAGAAGTCGCTGCGCGCCGCTATCGGCATGGTCCCGCAGGACACAGTCCTGTTCAACGACTCGATCGCCTATAACATTCGCTATGGCCGGCCCGACGCCACCGACGAGGAGGTGCGCGAGGCTGCGCGGCTGGCGCAGGTCGCAGACTTTATCGAGGCTTTGCCGCGTGGCTACGACACCGAAGTGGGCGAGCGTGGCCTGAAACTCTCCGGCGGCGAGAAGCAGCGCGTTGCTATCGCCCGCACCATCCTCAAGTCGCCGGAAATCCTTATCCTCGACGAGGCGACCTCGGCGCTCGATACCGCGACAGAGCGCGAAATCCAGTCGGCCCTCGATACGGTCGCGCGAGATCGCACAACACTGGTAATTGCCCACCGTCTGTCGACTGTCGTCGATGCAGACGAAATCTTGGTCTTGCGTGACGGACAGGTGGCCGAGCGCGGCAAGCATCAGGATCTTCTGGAGCAGGGGGGTCTTTACGCTCAGATGTGGAGCCGGCAGCTCGAGGCCAGCGAGGCCGAGGAGAGGTTGGCCCGCACCCGCCGCGATCCTGATGGTTTCGTAAGCGAGAAGGCGAGACCGTTCAGCCCGGGTAGTTCCACGGCATGAGTGCGTCGATG
>NZ_BMZE01000002.1:1078679-1160964 GCF_014652635.1 Devosia pacifica | reverse complement strand
CTGGGATGTCGATATCGCCCAACAGCGGCCATCACCAGACGGGGTGGGCTTCCCGCTTACCCCATTACTGTCGTTGCCACAGCCTATCTGGCTGCGGCAGCTGGGATGCGCGTCAGGTCACTCAGAGCATGATGCTCAGTCCAAACACGGCGAACCGTCAACACGATGATCTAGGGAAATAGAGTGGGGCAGGCCCTGGAAAAGCGCTGCCCCAAATTGTTGCGACTGATGATCGCGGACCCGCCAAATATACTACCACCGGGCGCAAGACACAAGCGTGCCTGCCGGTTCTATAAAAGCGTTACCCGCCTTGGATGTGTCCTGATGGAGTAACGCGGGTGTCTGCATGTCGAGTAGTGGACGTGTCCGGCAGATCGCCAGCTCAATCCATATGCCTGGCAGCACACTCCCTGGTGGCCAACGACGGCACGTAGGACGGCCATCTGTGCTCCGGGCGAGGCCGCAGGACTTGCTTCAGCCGGTCGCGCACATGCCGGCGATCGAAGCCATAGCGGTCGACTAAGATGGCCGCCGCCGCGGTGACTACATCGCCAAGCTGCAGAGTGGGTGCCCCCTCCCGCTGCGATGGGTCATCGGACTTCGCTAGAGCATATGCCATCGCTTCCACCAACGCGCCGTTCAATGTTGACACCGGCGGGATGCCAGCAGCGCGCATGGCATGGCGCTCAGCGCGTTTTCGCTCTCGATCGTATCGACGGTGTTCAGCGATGGTCTTCGGCATATAGGCCTCCTGTGGCACTGCTACCGATGATCATGCCAATCGATGCAAGGGACAAGTCCATGGACACGTCCCGATAGGAAGCCGCAGTTCTGTTGGTGCGTGTGGCGCTTCGCGCAGACGAAAGGGCGCTGTCGACTAAATCATCTGGACGACAACTGACAGGGCGGCGACGCGAAGCGGAGCTACCTCCCGTCAGGGAGGATGCGGTACAAACATGAACGGCCCAGCCTGCCTCCTAAACCCTCCTGCACGACAGTTAAATGGCATTGCCAGCGGAGCGCCAGCCAGGCGCGACGCGCTCATCGCGCGCGCGTTATAGTTAGTTAACTTGTATTATTGTTATCTGATAGTAACCCAAGGTTTTAGCAACTTTCGCGGCTATTGCCTTTTGTGGCGGCTTATCCTACATTATAGATTAACGCATTTTGTGTGGTATGAGCATGTCAGCAACATCAGCAAAACTACCGGTTTCATTGGCTTTTGGCCAATTTCCGTTGGGCCTCACGGCTCCGACGTTTCGCATTGCGCTTGTGCTGCTGTCGATCGCTGGCCCCAACGGCGGGTTCTCAATCGACAAGCCTCGGATGGAGCGGCTCACCGGCATCAGGATGGACAACGCCAGACGCCACCTCGAGCGGGTTCGAACTGCGACCTTTGATTACGGCGATGAGGCCGCTCCGGTCTTCAGCGATCTGGACTATACGGCTGGGGTCCAAAAGCGACTGGCTGGCATCATCTCCGGCCGACTGTCACCCCAGATGGTCGAAGCGATCTCGAACCCGATTTGGGCAGGCAAACGAATCGGTGTCGATTTCGAGGAGATGAAAAAGCTGTCCACCCTCCCTGGGCTGCTTCTATGGCTTCGGCTTGCGGTCGAGCGGTCAGATGGAAAGGATGAATTTCGCCTTCGCCTTAAGCCCGAGGATGCCGCCGAAATGTTTGGGCAATACCTTTCCAGGGCGACGGTCCGGAAGAAGGATCGGGATGGTGATGAGTACATGTGGACGGCCCTGAGCAGGATCTACTCGATCATGATCGAGCCAGCCGTCAAAGACCTCTGGAATGCGCTCGACGAACATGTCGTCGATGCTACACCTGTCACCCCGCCTGGAGGCGGCAAGGGCAAAGCATGGCATTACGTTGACCTGAAATTTGCTCGGGTGCAGCGTCAAATGTCGATCCGTGAGCTCGCCCAGAGTGTCCGAGATCACGAAGAATACCAGCGCACGAAGTTCGACAATCCCGATCTATAAAATTCGAGCAAACGGATCCGTCGAATATCAATTTGCACCTGCTATCGTGCATTCAACGTTAGGAGAAATCGCATGTTCACAGACACGGAAGTCGGCCTCGCATTCGGATTTCGTCGCAACCTGGATCGCGTCACCGAGAACGCACAGGTCCTGATCGATGGCAAGAATGCCGAAATCAATCTCCTGATGAGTGCGCTGAAGAAGGCCCGTGCCGAACTTGCTGACGAACGTGCGATGCGCATGGCTGCTGAACTGCGGTTGGAGCGAATGGAAGAAATCCTCGACACCCCGATCGACTAAAACGAATCGACTGCACAGCAAAAAGCCCGCTCGGATCACTCCAGGCGGGCTTATTTTTTTGCGCGACCGATTCGTTTTTAGGGATGCAGGCCCTGTTCTTCCAGCGCCTCGCGTAAAGTGCGGCGCGGTTTCGCCCGGCGAACATTTTGTACCGCCGCTTGTCGCGCGGCGGTTACCTCGCGGATCGCCGCGCTATCATACGGTACCACACCCTTGATCGCCGCCCTACCGCGCATGTGCGCGCGGAGTTGCTGTGCATCGGCTGACATGATGATGCACAGTGCACGGCGATCCTGAGCTTTCAGCCAGCTTAGGTCCTTGGGCGTCAACCCTTTCAGCTGCTCGGATGTTGGCAGCTCACCTTGCGCCAAAACGCCGGCGACCCGCTTGATTGCTGGCATATCGTCAGCCTGACGGTCTGACGCTGCCTTGGCGACCTCGGTATCGGCTACCGTCTCTGCAGGTGCCGCAGGCACAGCGACAAGGCGTGATACCCATTCGCCGCATACTTGGACCCTCTGCCAGACGAACTTTGGCATCGCGGCGATTATGCGCGCTATCACGGCTACAAAATTTTTCATCCCTGTTCTCCGGAAAAGTTAGCGCGGCGGTTTCGCCGCGACCGCCAGAGTGGCGCAGAACAAAGCAAGAAACGAATCGTTGCAGCCGATTCCGTCCGCTTCCGGGGTCAGTAGGGCCCGGATCACTACGTGTTAACCAATATCTCGGTCACCCGCGCAATAAAAATTTCCTCACGACAGGCCAATGAATTCGGGGCCTGTCGCCAAAACCTCAGCTAAACTCTCGTAACTGCTGTCGTTTTTTTATTTGCAATCCAAATCGGCACGCTCGACAATTCATGTGCATAACCGATTCCTTTTTGGTTGACGCACAGACCTATCGCCGCCGAGCGATTGATTCGAGAGGCCAGTTTTTGATGTCAACACGTACCAGCGCGCACGATCGCGCCACAGATTTTTGCGCCCCAAATTCCGAGGGCTTGACCACCACCGAACTCATTCGGGGGGCTGCCGTTCGCGCCATTCGCGGGCTGTCGGATTTCCCGACGCGCCTGAGCGACGACTTGGTCGTGAAGGTCGCAACGATGGAGCTCGACGAGCATGACAAGGATGTCAAGCGCGATCAGTCAGCCGCAGGTGTGGACTACGCCGTCGGGCAGCTTCTGAACATTATCAGTCTGCTCAAGAGAGATGAGAGCCTAGAGGGCACCTATGCCGACCTGCGCGCTAAGCGGGAAGCGGTCAAGCTGCAGCGTGAAGCACGGATCGTCTCTGCTACGGAACAGCGCGCTTACACTCTCCGCATCCATGACCGAAATGGTGAAACGATCCTGGCCCTGATGGGGCCGTCGACCGAGAAGCTTGGGCACGCAGGTCGCGTCCTTAGCGCGGTCTTCGACGCAGAGATGTCAGATGAATTGCCTGACATCGGAGAAGAAATGTCGCTCAAGCCGGTCAAGCTGGAACCGGGGACGGCTGACCAGCCTGCGTCAGTCAGTGTGACTGACGATACCGACTTCATCCATTTCAATCTCGGCGCTGGCTTCAACGAACATTTCTTCGTCGAAGCCAGTGCCGCGGCAAAATTGATCCGGCGCCATTGGCGGGAAATTGGGGGTTCCTGCTAATGGACGCCCTCCCGCACAAGCCCATCCAGTCGCCCCTGCGCCTTGTCGTCGACAATGACCGCCGGGAGGAATCGGTCACTACATTGGCCATCGAGGCCCTTCGTGGCGTTTTCGACTTGGGACCTGAAGTCGAAGATCGCTCCGTCGTCGCATTTGCGGACATCCACCTGCGGTGCACACAGGAGCCCATTCCCGCTGTCGAACCGCTGGTCCGGCTGCTCGAACTCGGTGCCAAGTATGATGCCGTCCGCATGTCCGACGAACAGGTCGAAGAACGCGCCCATGCTCGTCTGCAGCTTTCCAAGGGTGGTCGCATCCGTGCCTTCTTCGCCCGCCTTTTCCAGAAGGGCGCGCGCTGATGACTGCTCCTGCCCGCATTTCCAGAGCGTACCTGCGCGAGAGGATCGAGGCTGGCGATCGGCCGTCCGACATCGCTCGTGACCTGGGTGTGCATCCCTCGACAGTGTGCAGGCACCTGCGCCTTCATGACATCCCGTATTCGTCCAAGCCCGGCGCGCAGCGGGTACTCGATCGCCGACAAGGTCCACGCATCGGTCCGGCATGCAGCTACAAGCACCCGATTTAGAGACTTCTATGACTTGTACGTCTACCTGACCCGCTGCCGGATTGACCAAGACCGGCTACGGCACGCATTCGAGCACACTTTTGAACTCTTTGGTGACGAGCTGCCCGGTGGGGTCGACGACATCGAGACCTACGGATCCGATTTCATCACGGCCAATGAAGAACGGTGGCGACGGATTCGCGATGAGTCGAGATGGGCGGTCGAGGTCCCTGACTTCGCTGAAGTCGTCGAAGTCATCAAGCAAGGCATCTCTCAGGTACTAGATGCTGGTTCCTTGCTTAAGCCCGCCGCATAATCGTTAGAGAACAAGGATTTAAATCATGGCACGCCGCAAGAGCATTTCAATCAATCGGGCTGACCGCTTTATCGCTGACACGCATTTCGGACACCCCCTCATGATCTCGCTGGATCGCAAGGATGACGACGGCAATCCATTGCCGCGGCTTCGGGCTTTCGACAGCATGCGCGAGCACGATGAGCACATCGTCGAGATGTGGAATTCGTTCATCGGCAAGAGCGACACCGTCTACCATCTCGGCGATGCCTTCTTTTGGAAGCTGCCGGTCGAAGATATGCAGCGCATTTTTAAGCGCTTGAACGGTCGCAAGCATCTCCTCATCGGCAATCACGACACGCCGGAGGTCGAAACGCTCGGCTGGGAAGGCATTCACCGTGGTCCGGTGCATTTCAAAGATGCCGCAACCGGTCAAAAGGTCATCGCCGCGCACCACCCGCTCAGGGAATGGGACGGCTGGCATACTGGTGCCGTGCACATCCATGGGCACACGCACAATAACTTGCCAAGCTCGCGCCGCAGCCTGGATATCGGCATCGACAGCGTTGGCTATATGCCGCTGACCATCGATGAGATCTTCACCCATATGTCCGCGCTGCCTGACCTTGATTTTCGTGGCGTAGAGATTCCCGATATCAATCCTTCCAAGGACGCTGCATCGGGATACGGCCGATGAAATGGACCTTTGCCATCGACGGATTGGGCCGGCTGAACATCTGGAGCCATGGCGATTTCCCGCCGGCCGACAATCTCATCGAACTTGAGGTCGTCGAGCGGGACGGCATTTATGTGGTGGACCGCGAAAAGCTTGAGCCTCTGCGGGCATTGCTCGGATCTCCGGAGATCACAGAGGTCGTACGGCATCCAGGACCGAGTGCGGCCGATGAACTTGAGGACGCCCTCACTCGCCTGACTATCGACGTGCAAAAACGAATCGATCGCCTGCGCGGCGAAGATGACGACCCGGGATACGGCAGATAGCAAAAAGGACCGCCGAAGCGATCCTTGAGCCGGCCGCAAGTCAGGCGACCTCGCGGACTATACCCAAGCCAAGATTAGCCGCTTGTTGCGCAAGCGACAACCTTCCTATCCTTTGCCGCCTGCAGCCTTTTTCCCGCCCTCGATTGGCACTAATCCACCCAAGGCTGGCGGCAGGTCGGGTGGTCGTGGTGGACCCTCGATATCTGGAAGAAATGCGCCGCAGCCTTTGGCATACTTTTGCGGCTTCCGGCGATCGGTGTTCCACGGACAGTCGATGGTCAGAAGGTGCAGCATGTGAGCCAGAGACGTGTCGGCACCGTACTTCTGCGCCAGGCGCGCGAGCCGATACTGCCCACGCCGAACGCACATACGGCACTTGATGCGGCAGACCACAAAAGGATAGTCGACGATGAGCTGCGGCTTCGAGCGATGCATTCTGATTCCAATCCTTTCATGGATTGAAACTAGAACAAACGTAGAACACTCTCAAGCGACAGGAGGATGCTCATCACGATGCCGACGATGCCCAGTGCGATCAGAATGCGGACGGTCCAGGACATCGTTGATTTTGCCGCCCCCGTCCCAATCCCGTCCCAGCGACATGGGGACGGCACCCCAGAAAAACCAAAGCCCCGTATTTCCGGGGCTTTTTTGGTAGCGGAGGAGGGACTTGAACCCCCGACACGCGGATTATGATTCCGCTGCTCTAACCAACTGAGCTACTCCGCCACGACAGCGCTGTCGCTGTCAGCGCGCTGTGTTTAGGGTTGAGCCGCTGGCCTGTCAAGCTGGTCCGCGCCGATAGCGGCGGGTTTCAGCTTGCCCTGGAAACATAGTCACGGATGGCGGCGAGATCAGCCTCGAATTTTTCGCGCTCGACGGCGGCCGCAGCCTTATCGGGTATGCGCAGCAGGTAGGAAGGATGGTTGGTGACGAACAGCACATCACCCTTGTCGTCGGTAATCGGCTGTCCCCGGCTCTTCGAAATCGTCACCGTCTTGCCAAACAGGCTATGCGCAGCCGTCGCGCCGAGCGCCACCGTGATGCGGGGCTTGAGAAAGCTGCGCTCGAGATCGAGCCAAAACCGGCAGGCCGACACCTCGCCACCATCGGGCTTTTGGTGGATGCGGCGCTTGCCGCGCGGCGTGAACTTGAAGTGCTTGACGGCATTGGTGACGTAAACCCGCTCGCGATTGATCCCCACCTTCACGAGCGCCTCATCGAACAGTTGGCCCGCCGGCCCGACAAACGGTCTGCCCTGCAGATCCTCCTGGTCGCCCGGTTGTTCACCCACAAAAACGATATCGGCGTCTTGCGGCCCCTCCCCGAACACAGCCTGCGTCGCATGCTCATAAAGCCCACAGCGCCGGCAGCCTGAAATCGCTGCACGCGCGTCCTCAGGGCTTGCAATGTCGGCCTCCGAGGGAGCCTCGGCTTCGTTAACCTGCCGCGCCAGTTGTCGTGCATGGCGTGACGGTGGCTGGGTTGCGGCACGTCCGACCATCTGGTTCTCCGCAGCGCGTGCATTTCTGACGAGAGGCACAATGAGCTCCGCTTCGGGCAGGTTGCGCCAATACTTCACGGGCATCTCGGATTTCATCATCGCGACCTTGAGCCGCGCCGGATTAAAGATCGAGGCGTAGTATGTCTTCCACGCCTCCTCCATCGCGTCTTCGCTCGGCACATCGGACTTCTTGCCCCCCGGGCCGAACTGCAGCTTCTGCCCGTCCCACCGCGCCGAGCGGTAAGGCGTTACAATGGCCCAATCCATGCTGGCAAATCGGCGCATGAAGAATGGTGCTGTGCGCTCGAGCACATAGTGCGAAGGTTCGAACCATGCCATGAACTGCTCACGCGCGGAGGCACCGGACACGGTCCTGAACCGCACGAACGCCTTCATCTTGTGGCTGTCCCGGCGCACTGCAGACGCCATCTGCCGCATCTCGGCAAGGTCAGGATCGGACGCCGCCTCCATCAGCCCCCGATCATCGACCAGCCGCCACAAGAACCGGTAAAGCAAATCGAAGCGATGCTCGGCCGTATGGCACACCACCTGCTCCGCCAGTTCCAGAAAAGCCGCCGGCACCGAACGGACAGGCTGGCGCACCGGCAGCAAATGCTCCTGACGCTCTTCGAACAGGCCGGATTCAGAGTGTGGATCGCGCCAGCGCACCTCGACAGGGGCGATCCCGGCGAGCAATAGTTGCCGTGCCTTCTGGCGCCACTCGGCTACGTCATTGAGCGCATCGAGGATTACAGTCGCCATCACAAAAGACTCAGTTGCTGCGGCGCCGGGGTGAGCCTTGCCTTGAGGTGCTGGGTGTCGAGCAGGCCGCCCGGAGACCAGTCATCGGCAATGATGAAAGGGCGGACCGACTTCAGCGAGCGCACCAGCCGGCCGATATCTTCAAGCCGCAGGCGGTGATGCCGCCGTGTGCCAAGAATACGCTCCACCACTTTTGTGCCCAGCCCCGGCACACGCAGCAGGCTTTCCTTGCTGGCCCGGTTGACGTCGACGGGAAAATCCTGCCGGTTCTTCAGCGCCCAGGCCAGTTTCGGGTCGATTGTCAGATCGAGATGCCCGTCCTCGCCTCCAGCCATGATTTCATCGACTTCGAAACCGTAGAACCGCAGCAGCCAGTCCGCCTGATACAGTCGATGCTCACGCACCAGCGGGGGCGGCTTCAGCGGCAGGCGGCTACTGGCATCAGGGATCGGTGAGAACGCAGAATAGTAGACGCGTTTAAGGCCATATCCGGCGTAAAGTCCCCCTGCCCGCCTCAGGATCGCGCCATCATTGGTGCCATCCGCGCCGACGATCATCTGCGTCGATTGCCCGGCAGGGGTAAAATTGTCGGGCTTCGCGCGGCTCTTCGGCTCTGGCTGTGCGGCGCGCTGCGCCAGGTGGATGCGCGCCATCGCCCCGCGGATCTCGTCGGATTTCTTCTCCGGCGCCAATTGCGCCAGCCCGGCATCCGTCGGCAACTCGATATTCGTTGACAGCCTGTCGGCCCACCGCCCTGCCTCTGCAAGCAATTCGGCGTCCGCATTCGGGATGACTTTGAGGTGGATGTAGCCGGCAAAGCCGTGCTCCTTCCGCAGCGTGCGCGCCACCCGCACCAGTTCTTCCATGGTGTAGTGCGGTGAGCGAATAATGCCGGAGGACAGGAACAGCCCCTCGATATAATTGCGCTTGTAAAAATCGAGGGTCAGCGACACCACCTCCTCGACCGAGAATCGCGCCCGCTCGACATTCGAGGACGATCGGTTGACGCAATAAATGCAGTCATAGACGCAGAAATTGGTCAGCAGGATCTTCAAAAGGGAGATGCAGCGGCCGTCGGGGGCATAGGCGTGGCAAATGCCGCTGCCTTCGGTCGAACCGATCCCGCCGGACTTGAGGCTGGACCGTTTCTCGGTGCCGCTTGAAGCACACGAGGCATCGTATTTTGCCGCGTCCGACAAGATGGCGAGTTTGCGTTTGAGCGTCAGCTGGGCCATTTGTTCATCCTTTGTTCTGCTTTTAAGGCAAGGCGACGGGCCTGAACATTGAAAAAAGACATACCTAACCGTTTGTGAACGGTGCTTAGGAGGGAACAGATGGTGGCGTTCGTTCAATTTTCGGCAACAAGGTGTTGCGCTCTCGGCCCTCCGCAGCGGGCCTTCAAGCGCTTAAGTTAGTGCCAGATACCGATCGGCGCGCACGCGCCACAGGAGGCTTACGATGACGCTCGAACTCAAGGGAATTCACCACCTCACAGCGGTGACCGCCGACGCACCGGCTAACCTGCAGTTCTATACGCAAACGCTTGGCATGCGGCTGATCAAGAAAACGGTCAACCAGGATGATACCACGGCCTATCACCTGTTTTATGGGGATGCTGTGGCCTCGCCTGGGGCTGACCTGACCTTCTTCGATTTCCCGGTCGGACGCGAGGCCCACGGCACGCACTCCATCTCGCAGACGGGTCTTCGCGTCGACAGCGAAGAAACACTTTCATGGTGGAAGCAGCACCTCGATGATCGGGGCGTGTCGACCGGCGAAATCGGCGAGCATAATGGCCACACCAGCCTCACCTTCCAGGATTTCGAAGGTCAGCGCTTCCGGATGGTGGCAGACCCTGGACACAAGCCTGTTGCGTGGGATCGCAGCCCGGTGCCGGCTGAGCGCCAGATCATCGGGCTCGGTCCGATCACGCTGAGCGTGCCGAAGCTGGAGCCGACGGAACTTGTCCTCACCAAGGTGATGGGCATGCGCAAGGTGCGCACGCACACCAGCGACACCGGAGCCGAGGTTCATGTGTTCGAGATGGGCGAAGGCGGCGCCGGCGCTGAAGTCCACGTCGCGGTGGAACTCGGTCTGCCATTCGTGCGCCCGGGTGCCGGCGGCGTGCACCACGTCGCGTTCCGCACCGAAAACGAGGACACGCTGCGCCAGTGGGTGCGCCGGGTCAGCGAGGTCGGCTTACGCTCGAGCGGCGAAGTGGAGCGCTACTACTTCACCTCGCTGTATTTCCGCGAGCCCAACGGCATCTTGTTTGAGATCGCGACAGACGGCCCAGGTTTTGCCACCGACGAGCCGCTCGAAACCCTCGGGGAAAGCCTGGCGCTTCCGCCCTTCCTCGAGCCCAAGCGCGCATCGATCGAGGCCAACCTCAAGCCGCTTCAATAGTCACATGGAAAGAGGGCGCGGTTACCCACCGCGCCCTCCCGTCTTCACGCTAGTTCGCAGCGTCGAGCACCGCGGCGGTCTCCACCAGTTGCACGAACTCGCTGCGATACCCGGCCGCGTCTTCACCCCGAGCCGACCGCGCGAGGTCAGCAACCTGCGTCCAGCTCATATCGCCGGCATAGTCCGAACCCTTGAGCTTCTGCCCGAACGCCGCAACTGCTGCAGCAAACCGTGCATCATCGGGCGCCACGGCGAGATCATTGATGACGCTATCGGGGCCGACCGGCACTTCTATCAGCCGACTATCATCCGCATCCGGCAGCTTGTAGCGTAGCCGCACCAACCCCAGTTCGTCGCTGGTTGCAGCCGGAGCCGGCTCATCGGCATAGCGCAGCGGATCGATCAGCCCCCCGTCAGAGCCGACCGGCACGATTTCATAGAGCGCCGTCACCGTATGCCCGGCCCCGATATCGCCAGCATCCACCCGGTCATTGTTAAAATCCTCGCGTGCGAGCGCGCGCGTTTCGTAGCCGATCAGCCGATATTCAGAGACTGTCGCCGGGTTGAATTCCACCTGGATCTTCACGTCCTTGGCGATGGTCTCAAGCGTGCCGCCAAGCTCTGCCACAAGCACCTTGCGCGCTTCGCGGAAGTCGGAAATGTAGCTCGCCGTGCCGTTGCCGTTCTGCGCCAGGCTCTGCATCGTATCGTCGCCGAGATTGCCGCTGCCAAACCCCAGGACCGACAGGAACACGCCACTATCGCGCTTGCCGGCAATAAAGTCCTCGAGGGCATCCGGATCGCTCAGCCCGACATTGAAATCGCCATCGGTCGCAAGGATCACCCGGTTGATGCCATCGTCGATATACGCCTCTTCAGCCAGCTGGTAGGCCAGCGCGATGCCATCGGCGCCGGCGGTCGACCCTCCCGGCTCAAGCCCATCGAGCGCCGACAATATCCGTGCTTGCTCGCTGGCCGGCGTTGGCGGCAACACCACACCCGCCGCCCCGGCATAGGTGACGATCGAAATCGTGTCGGCTTCGGAAAGCTGGCCGATCAGCAGCCGGAATGCGCGTTTCAGCAATGGCAGCTTGTCTGGATCCTGCATCGAGCCCGAGCTGTCGATCAGGAACACCAGATTCGCTGACGCCAGATCGTCTGCTGGCGGAACATAGCCGCGAATACCGATCTGCATCAGCTGCGAGCTCTCGTTCCAGGGTGTCGGGAATACGCTCACGCTTGTCGAAAACGGCACTGCCGGATCGTCGGGCGTCGGATAGTCATAGGAGAAATAGTTGATCATCTCCTCGATCCGCACCGCGTCGGGTGGCGGTACCATCCCCTGCTCCACCATCCGGCGCACATAGGCATAACTCGCCGTATCGACATCGACCGAGAACGTCGACACCGGATCGTCGACCACCGCATGCACGCCCGATTCCTCGAACTCGGCAAACTGATCGCCACTCGGCTGCGGCGCCATCCCCTGTGGGGCCGCCATGGGCGCGGGTGAAGGCGGCATGCTTTGGGCTGCCGAATCGTAGCTCTGGGCGAACGATTGCTGCATCCTTTGCTGCTGCTGCGCACCGGAGGGCTGGGCCTGCGCCGGCAACTGGATCGGCTCCTGGCGCTCTTCAGCCCGCTCGACAAGCGCGGGCGGCGCTTCGGCATCTGCCGCCGGAGCACTGGCGACTTCCTCCTGCGGCTCGGCCGGCGTTGCCGGCACCGGCTCCGGCGCGGCAACGTCTTCAACGGCTTCACCGTCATCGGGGACCAGGCCCCGCAGATCGAGCGTGCCGCTGTCGATCAGGTAATAGCTCACTGGAAACACCAGCAATGCTATGGCTGCCGTCCCAAGGGGTATGCGCATATCCATGGTCTCAAATCTTTCGAAAAAGCCTGCGATGGATTTGAGACGGCTGGTCAGCCACGATCCTTGGGTGGCGGTGTCACTATTTTTTTCTGCTTCTGCAGCGAATGCGGTGCGTGCCGCGTCGATCGCCTGGCGGCGTGCATCCGCGCGCGGTGGCGGCACCTCGATAGAGGCGAGATCTTTAAAATCGTCGTCGTGTCTGTGTTGCGTCATAGCAGCCCCCTCAGGGCTTTCCTCGCTGCGTGCACGTGCCAGGATACGGTAGCTTCGCGGCATCCCATGATCTGCGCCGCATCGGCGTGGCTGAGTTCTTCCGCATAGACCAGCAGAACGGCATCTCTTTGCTTGTCCGGCAGCGCACGCACCGCCTGCCAGAGCTGCGCGGTCGTCGTGCTTTCTTCCTGGTCTGCAAGGGCAAAACCAGCAGCCACATCGGAAAACGCCTCGATCTTGCGTCCATCGCGCTTGCGGGCACGCTGCAGGTCGCGAACGCTGTTGAGCGTGACGCGATAGAGCCAGCTTGCAAATTTTGACCGGCCATCGAAAAGTGCGATGGCGCTGGCGAGCTTTATCGAAACGTCCTGCGCCACATCCTCGGCGTCACTGCGGTTCCCGCACCATTTATAGGCCGTTCGGTAGATCATGTCGTAATGCTCGGTCACGAGCTGCTCGAAGGCGGCCGCATCGCCACGACGCGCCCGCGCAACAAGCGCTTCCGCTGCGGCGGCGCTCTCCATTTCGGCTGAATGGCGCATTCGGGTTTCGGCCACTGCCACGGCTCTGTTCCGGTTAGGGTCCCATCTTCAAGCACGGCTCCGCCATGCGCAAAAGCTGTCCTCATGAGCTAGGACGCTGCTCGCGGAATTATCCTTGGCGCCGAGCAAAAGAAATTTTTCTCGGCTGCGGCGGCAGGCTTGACCGCATGTCGCACGCGGCGCAAAGGTCGCTGCATGAGCGACACTCCTCACCAGAACCGACGCGGACGCATTCTGATTGTCGTGCTTGGCGTCATTGCGCTGATCTTCATAGGCGCGTCGATCATCACCAATCTCAGCGCCTGGCAGCGCGCAGACGAACGTGCAGCCGCCGGCGAGACATTGCCCGAAACTGCGCCGGACTAGGCCGCCATCGCCGGAACCGCTTCGGCGATAAATCCGCCGCCGAGAACGCGCGCGGTCTGGTCGTCATCGGCATAAAAAACGCAGGCCTGCCCCGGCGAAACTCCATATTCACCGGCGACCAGCGTAACGTAGACCTCGCCTTCACGCATTTGCACCACGCCCGATTGCGGGCCTCTGGTCGAGCGCACCTTGACCTCGAGCGGCGCGCCGTTGCCGGCTGCCGCTTCTGCAAGCGGGCGCTCACCCAGCCAGTTCACGTCACGCAGGCGTACAGTATGGGTCTTCAGCGCATCGCGTGGCCCGACGATCACCCGTCCGGTCCTGTGATCGAGCTTGACGACGTAGAGCGCCTCGGGTGAAGAAATGCCGAGGCCCTTGCGTTGGCCGATCGTGTAGTGAACGATCCCCTTGTGCGTGCCGAGAACCCGCCCATCGAGGTCGACGATCTCGCCTTCCTGCAGCGCTTCCGGGTACATCTTGGCGATGACATCCGCGTACTTGCCCTGCGGCACGAAGCAGATGTCCTGGCTGTCATGCTTTTCCGCAATCTCGAGCCCCATCTGGCGGGCGTGCTCGCGCACCTCCGCCTTGCTCATTCCGCCGAGCGGAAAGCGCAGGAAATCGAGCTGCTGTTGGGTCGTCGCAAACAGGAAATATGTCTGGTCTCGCTCGGAATCGACCGGCCGGAACAGCTTGCGATGGCCATCTTCCAGCCGCGACTGAACGTAGTGCCCGGTCGCCAGAACGTCGGCGCCAAGGTCTTCTGCAACCTGCAGCAGGTCGACGAACTTCACCGACTGGTTGCAGGCAATGCATGGAACCGGCGTTTCGCCCTGCTGGTAGGCATTGGCGAACGGCTCGATGACGGAATCGCGAAAGCGCTGCTCGTAGTCCAGCACATAGTGCGGAATACCAAGGCTCGCGGCGACGCGCCGCGCATCGTGGATATCCTGGCCAGCGCAGCACGCCCCTTTGCGGTGCGTCGCCTCGCCATGATCGTAGAGCTGGAGCGTAATGCCCACCACGTCATAGCCTTGGCGCGACAGAAGTCCGGCGACCACGGAGGAATCGACGCCCCCCGACATCGCGACAACAACGCGCGTCTCACCCGGGGCTTTGGGCAGATCAAGAGAGTTCAACATGTCAGTCATCCGGTTGGGGTCAAGGGCCAGCGGCATGGATTTCCAGTCACTATCCATTCACGGCTTCCCGCGCAAGCGTCGAACCCGGCAGCATTTGCCCGCCGCGCGATAGTTCTTGCCGCCTAAGCGTCTTCTGATCACCAGACACATGCCGCAACCTGCTGACAGTGCGGTATTTCATGAACTGGCAAGCTGTTTGCATAAGCATTGGCACTGACTTGTCTTGAAGGACCGACCAGCCCGTGCCGCCAGATCTGCTTACCGCTCTGTCATCCAAGCCCGCTGATCGCTCACGCCCCGAGCCGGCCCAACCGGTGCCGGCTGATCGGCGCGACAGCTTTGCCAGCCATCTCAAGGCGGAATCGCGCGAACCGGCGAGAGCGATAAGCCCGGATCGCCGCAAGGCCGTCGAAAGCGCGGTCCGCGATGTGGTGGGCGATAACACGGCAAAGGTGTCTCTTGATCGCGACAATCGCATTACCGTCGAGGTCGACGGCGAGACGAGAACGCTCTCGCGCGACGAAATCGACGCCTTGGCAGATGCGGCGCTCGGGGATGCCTCGGAACTGGCGGAAACGCTGGCCGGAATTATCGAAGCGCTGATGACGCTTGATGCCAACTCGACCGAAGACCAGCTGAGCGAACTGGCCGGCATGCTCGATGAGCTCGCCGGCGCTCTTCGCCTTGAGCTAACGCCTGAGGCGCCGGACACGGAGCTATTGGCTAAGCTCGGCGGGCTACAATTGCAGCAGGACGCATCGGCTCTCGATAAGGCGCTCGGCTCCTTGGCGGATCTGGCGCGTACGCTCCTGTCAGGAACACCTGAACTTGAGGCAGTCGGCACCAAGCTCGCCGATCTGTTGCGCACGATTGAGGCCGATGAAGGCGCGCAAGCCAAGCTCATGGCCCTCCTCGATGGTGCCGAAACGCCGGTTCCACCAAAGCTCGCATCTGCTCTCGAAGCCCTTCTTGGAAAGCAGAACGGCGCACAAAAGCAGGCCGAGACAACACCTGAACTATCAGCTGAAGCCGAAGCAGACGACACCTCCGATGGCGAAGGCGAGTTGAAGTTGTCGGACCTTGGCCGCACCACCAGGCGGGACGAGGCGGGCACGGACTTCAAGAACGGCACACGCGACAACGCAATGGCAGCCCTGGGCCAGCAAGCCGGCGCGAAGGGCGACAACGCATCCGATGACCTTCTCAGCCAACTTGCGGCACAAACGGGTACCCGTGTCGAAGCGCTACCGGGAGCCAAGCCCGTTGCGGCTGGCCATCTCCCCTCGCAGCAGCAGATCAACCTGCCCCAGGTCGCCTTCGAAATCAGCCGGCACGTGCAGCAGGGCAACAGCCAGTTTCAGATCCGGCTTGATCCACCGGAACTCGGCCGCATTGAAGTGAAACTCGATTTTGACAAGCATGGGCAGGTTCATGCGCGCCTCACTGTCGAAAAGTCGGAAACGCTCGACATGATGATGCGCGACCAGCGTGCGCTCGAACGTGCGCTGGCACAGGCGGGGCTCGATGGCGCCAAGACGAGCCTCGAATTCTCGCTGAAGGACAACCCGTTCTCCGGACAGGGCGAACAGAACAAGGACGGCGAGAACGCACCGTTTGCTCTCAACGAGCTGTCCGAGCTTGATGAAGGAACGCCGCTCAATACTGTAACGACGCTCTACCGTGGCAGCCTCAATGCCGGCAGCGTCAACATTGTAGCCTGACAGGGAGCCTGAGATGGCAGTAGATGGCATCACCGGAACGTCTTCGGGCTCCAGTCTCGATCAGAATCGGCGCACCATCGCCGACAATTTCGACACCTTCCTGCAGATCCTGACGACGCAGTTGAAAAATCAGAACCCGCTCGATCCGATGGATACCAACCAGTTCACTCAGCAATTGGTGCAGTTCACCTCGGTCGAACAGCAACTGAAGACCAACGAATTCCTCGAAGCGTTGATGATGGCCAACGAGGCCTCGGTGAACACTGATGCCGTTTCTTATATTGGCAAGGAAGTGACCACCGCGGGTGACCGCGCCGATCTCGCCGAGGGACAGGCAGTATGGGGTTACAGCGCCGAGGCTGACGCACACGATGCAGTCGTGACCATCAAGGACGGCAATGGCAGCGTCGTTTACAGCGAACGTGGCCAGTTGGCCGCGGGCGAAGGTCAGTTTGTCTGGGATGGTGTCGGCTCTGACGGAAACCCGAAGCCCGCAGGCACCTATACCATCACGATCGAGGCCAAGGACCTGTCCGGGCGCAGCGTGCCGGTGACGACGGCGTCGAACGGCATTGTTTCGGCGGTCGACTTCTCCGGCGGTGAGCCGGTGCTGACCATTGGCAATGCGCAGGTCAAGCTGTCCGACGTTACCAATGTACGGATCCCCGAAACCAAGGCCCCGCCCCCAGCGCCCTCGGCCGATCCCGACGCGGCTGATCCCGCCTAGGCTGGCCCCAATCTCGACGAAGACACGGGCTCTTACCGCCTCTTGCTGCTCTGAGAACTTGCGCCTTCGCGATGACCTCAAGTCATCCCGGAATCGTCGCGAGTCTCAAAACGAACGCATATGATTGAATTTGCACGCCATTCTTAACCACCTGTAAGTTTCCCCTTAGGCAAATTTTAAGCGGAGACACTTAGTCTTCGAACATATGGTCAGGTTTGGTAGAGAGTAAAATGACCGTACAAATGCGTCCTCGCGTAAAGTACGTAATCGGGCCGGACGGAAGTCCGCTCACGATCGCAGATCTCCCGCCCAAGAATACGCGGCGTTGGGTCATTCGTCGAAAGGCAGAAGTGGTTGCCGCCGTGCGCGGTGGTCTGCTCAGCCTTGAAGAAGCATGCGAGCGTTATGCGCTGAGCGTGGACGAGTTCCTGAACTGGCAGGCTGCAATCGATAAACATGGTCTTGCTGGGTTGAGAACAACCTGGATCCAGCATTACCGCGAAGGCTGATCGGCACCCCGATCACCCGATACGACAAGCCCGCCACTCTGGCGGGCTTTGTATTTTCAGGCACGCGTTAACGTCGTGTTACCCTCAAGTGACCCTCGCGTTACCCCAATTCGACAGAATTGCGGCAAAATTTGCAGCCCTTAACGCCGGCTTAAGACAATGTTTACCAAGCGCTAGGTAATTTTTGCCCATCGATTGCGGGGGCCGCAGTCGCTGCTTTTGCAAGACCGGGTAGCGCGTGGACAATCTGTTACAGTTCCTGAACCGTCTGGGCATCGCCCGCGTCGCCGCCATGGCGACCGTGGCGGTGCTGATGCTCGGGTTCTTCGCATTCCTGATCATGCGCTCGCAGGCGCCGGTCATGGCGCCCGTCTATTCCGGCCTGTCGCTCGAAGACTCCTCGGCAATCATTGCAGAACTGCAGACCTCAGGCATTCCCTACGAACTGCAGGCCGGCGGCGAGACCATTCTCGTTCCGCGCGACCAGATAACGACGCTGCGCATGCAACTGGCCGGCGAAGGCCTGCCGTCCCGCGGCCAGGTCGGCTACGAGATCTTCGACCAGCAGTCGACACTCGGCGCCACCAGCTTCGTTCAGAACATCAACAATGTCCGGGCGCTTGAAGGCGAACTGTCGCGCACCATCTCCTCGCTGGCCCGGGTCCAGGCGGCACGCGTTCATCTCGTCTTGCCCGAGCGTGAACTGTTCCAGCGCGAACGCCGCGAGCCATCGGCCTCGATCGTCGTCACCACGCGCGGGGAGCTGTCGAGCGGCGAAGTACGCGCCATCCAGCAGCTCGTGGCATCGGCAATCGATGGTCTTGCGACCACCCGTGTTTCGCTCGTCGATTCGACCGGCCGCCTGCTCGCCTCGGGCAACGGCGACGAGAACGCGCTGATCGCCGGCGAAGCCTCGGAACTGGCTATGGCCTACGAGAACCGCGTTAGGACGCGCCTTGAAGACCTGCTGGCAAATGTTGTCGGCCCAGGCCGCGCGCGGGTCGAGGTCAATGCCGATATCGACCACAGCCGCTCGACGACGACTTCCGAAACCTATGACCCTGAGTCTCAGGTTGTCCGTTCGACGCAGCTTCGCGAACAGGAAAGCTCGTCGACCGATGGCGGTAGCGAGCAGGTTTCCGTTGCCAACGAACTGCCCGGCGCGACCACCGACACGCCGGTCAACGGGATGATGGTCGAGCAAGGCTCGACGACCGAGGAAACCACGAACTACGAGATCTCGAGCACCACGGAGACGGTGGTGAACGAGGCCGGTGGCATCAACCGCATCTCCGTTGCCGTAGTCGTCGATGGCATCTATGCCGATGATGGTAATGGCAGCTCCGTCTATCAGCCTCGTACGGCCGAGGAACTGCAGCAGATCGCGACTCTCGTTCGTTCCGCCATCGGATACTCCGAGCAGCGCGGCGACACGGTGGAAGTCGTCAACATGCAGTTCGCCGAACGTCCCGATCTTCAGATCGGCACGGACGAGCCTGGCCTGTTCGATTTCACCCGGGACGACTTGATGCAGTTTGCCGAAATGGCGGTAACGGTTCTCATCGCGCTGGCTCTTATCCTGTTCATCATGCGTCCGCTTCTGAAGCGCGTCCTGACCCCCGAGCCGCAGCCATTGGCACTTGCCGATGGCTCGGAACAGGGCGGCACTCTCGAAGGTCCTGACGGTGCATCAGGCGCGCACGGCGGATCCGATGCAGTTCCCCTTGCCGAGCATGACAGCCGGCTGACCGACGCCAAGAACATGGGTGAGGCCCAGGTGAAAACCCTTCGCACAGTTGGCGCCCTCATCGAAGAAAACCCCAAGCAAGCCGCGATGATCGTTCGCGACTGGCTCAATGACGCCGCGTAGAGATATCAATGGCTGAGGAAAACAGATCCGCTCAACTGGTCATCGGCGACAATGCCGATCATCGCCCGCTCTCTGGCGATGAGCGTGCCGCAGTGTTGATGCTGGCGCTCGGTCCAGACTACGGCAAACCGATCTTCGAGGAGCTGGACGAACTCGAGATCAAGGCGCTGTCGCGCGCCATGGTGCGGCTCGGCCCGATAACGCCTGCCATGCTCGATGACCTGCTGGTGAACTTCGTCACCACCATGTCGACCAATGGCGGCATCGCCGGCAACGCGGACACAACCGAGCGCCTGTTGCTGGGTTTTCTCCCGTCCGAGCGGGTCGATGCCATCATGGAGGAGATCCGCGGTCCCGCCGGCAGAAACATTTGGGAGAAGCTCTCAAACGTTCAAGAGGACGTGCTCGCCGCCTATCTCAAGAACGAGTACCCGCAGACGATCGCCGTAGTGCTCTCAAAGCTCGCCACCGACCACGCAAGCCGTGTTCTCGCCGAGATGCCGGAAGAGCTGGCGATGGACGTCGTGCACCGCATGCTTAGTCTTGATGCCGTGCAGAAAGACATCCTCGACAAGATCGAGTCGACGCTGCGCACCGAATTCATGTCGACACTGAGCCATACCAAGCGCCGCGACAGCCACGAGCAGATGGCGGAAATCTTCAACTCCTTCGATCGCCAGACCGAGGCGCGGTTCATGACCGGCCTTGAAGAACAAAGCCGTGACGATGCCGAGCGCATCAAGGCACTGATGTTCACCTTTGAAGACCTCACGAAGCTCGATGCCTCGGCAATCCAGACGCTGCTGCAGGCGCAGGAAAAGAGCGAACTGGCGCTCGCCCTCAAGGGCGCCTCGGACGAGATCAAGGAATTCTTCTTCTCCAACATGTCGGCGCGCGCCTCGAAAATGCTGCGCGAGGACATGGAGGCCATGGGCCCCGTGCGTCTCAAGGATGTCGACGAGGCGCAGTCGCGCATGGTCGCCAATGCCAAGGATCTCGCAGCACGCGGCGAGATCATCATCGTCAAGTCCGGCGGCGACGAGCAGATGGTGGCCTAGGCGATGACACAACCCGCACGATTCACCTTCGATGTCGATATGGGACGCAGGCGACCAGAAGCGCGCCCCGCGCCGCGCGGCGTGCCGGAAGACGAAGTGGAGCGCCGTATCGCCGAGGCCCGCCAGCAGGCTTATGCCGAAGGTATGAAGGCCGGAGAGCAGAACGCTGCGGCGATGGCCGAGCAAACCCTGGCGTCAGCGGCTGCCACGCTCGCCACCGACGCTGCACGCGCCAGCGAGGCGCTCGATACCGCGATCAAGGCGCATCTTTCGAGCGCAGTCGAACTCGCGGCAAGTGTCGGGCGAAAGCTCGCTCTGCACCTGATCGCCCGCAACCCCACGGCCGAACTCGAGGCCTTGCTGGCGGAATGCCTGACCGGGCTGGACGGCGCACCGCACCTTGTCATCCGCTGCAATCCGGAGCTCGCCGATGCCATGCGCGAGAAGGCCGAACAGCATATTCGTTCCGCCGGCTTTGCCGGCCGGTTGATCGTCATGGGCGACCCCGAGATCCGCATTGGCGATGGCCGGCTTGAATGGGTCGATGGCGGGCTCGTGCGCGACATCTCACAAGTTTCCGGAGCCATCGACGCTTCGATCCGCAACTATCTGCAGGCCAGCCAGGCTGTCCAGAACGAGGAGCAAGAGCCATGAGCAATGACTCTGATAATCCCAACAGCATGAACCTCGAAGAAATGGCCGCTCAGATGGCTGAGCCCGAGAGCGGCGCGCACGTTGAAAAGACCGCTGCCGATCTCGAAGCCGTTTTTGACGTGCCGGTGCGCATCTCGGTCATTCTCGGGCGTACCCGCATGCCGGTATCCGATCTCTTGCGCCTCGATGTCGGCACCGTCATCGAACTCGACCGGCAGGTCGGCGAGGCCGTCGAAATCTTTGTCAATGACCGTCTGGTCGCACGCGGCGAGATCGTCCTGGTCGAAAACCGGCTGGGCGTGACCATGACCGAAATCATCAAGCCGCACTGAGGAAATCTGACCATGCGTCTGCTGATCGTTGGGGCCCTCGAGGGCCAGCTGAGCCAAGCGACAAAACTTGCAATGGATGGCGGTGCCAAAGTGGCGCATGCCGGCGACGTATCGATCGCCATGTCCAGCCTGCGTGCCGGTCGCGGGGCTGACCTGCTGCTTGTCGACGTGCTTGCCGACATTGCCGGGCTGATCGCAGCCCTCGAGGCCGAGCGCATCGCGGTTCCGGTCGTGGCCTGCGGCACCGAAACCAATGCCGCCGCCGCCGTCAACGCCATCCGCGCCGGTGCCAAGGAATATATCCCCCTGCCCCCGGATGCCGAACTGATCGCTGCAGTGATCGCGGCTGTCGCCCGCGAGTCGAGCGACTTCGTCGTGCGGGATCCGTCAATGGCACGCGTCATCCAGATGGCGCGCCAGGTCGCCGCCTCGGATGCGAGCGTTCTCATCACCGGTGAAAGCGGCACCGGCAAGGAGGTAATGGCGAAGTTCGTGCACGCACAATCGCGTCGCGCCCCGAAACCCTTCATCTCCATCAATTGCGCCGCCATCCCCGAAGCGCTGCTGGAAAGCGAACTGTTCGGCCACGAAAAGGGCGCCTTCACCGGCGCTGTCGGCCGCCGTATCGGCAAGTTCGAAGAGGCCAATGGCGGCACGCTGTTGCTCGACGAAATCTCGGAAATGGACGCGCGCCTCCAGGCCAAGCTGCTGCGCGCGCTTCAGGAGCGGGTCATCGACCGGGTGGGCGGCAATCGTCCTGTGCCCGTCGATATCCGTATTCTGGCAACCTCCAACCGCGATCTGTCCGTTGCGGTACGCGAGGGCCAGTTCCGCGAGGACCTTCTGTTCCGGCTCAACGTCGTCAACCTGAAGCTGCCGCCGCTGCGCGAGCGCCCGGGCGACATTGCAGCGCTCTCAGAGCACTTTGTTGAGAAATACGCCAAGGCCAACGGCATGCCGGCAAAGAGCCTGTCGCCGGAAGCGCAGACTGCGCTGCAGCGCGCGCCCTGGCCGGGCAATGTGCGCGAACTCGAGAACACGCTGCACCGCGCAGTGCTGCTTGCATCGAGCGACACCATCACGCCCGAGGACATTCTGCTGCCCGACGGCACAGGCCTGACCGAGGCTGCAAGGGCGCCTGAATTACATGAGCAGGCAGCGCAATCTGCCGCCAACGCAGCAAGAAGCCTAGTCGGCCGGACCGTCGCCGATGTCGAACGCGACCTCATCCTCGACACGCTCGACCACACGCTCGGCAACCGCACCCACGCCGCGAACATACTCGGCATTTCCATTCGCACGCTGCGCAACAAGCTCAACCAGTATGCCGAAGAAGGCACGCTGGTCCCCGGACCCGGCGAACAGCGCTCAGTCGCCTAGGCCCCTAAAAGGATACGTCGCTGGTGACCGACACCCCGAACACTTCAGATCGCAAGTTCACGCTCCCCAGCACGAAGAGCGTGATCGACACGCTGCGCTCCGGCGACATTGCCCTCGCGACAGGGGTGATGGCGCTAATCGTCGTCCTTATCCTGCCAATGCCCTCGATCATGCTCGATGGGCTGCTGGCGATCTCCATCGTGTTCTCGGTGCTGATCCTGATGACGGCGCTGTTCATCCACAAGCCGCTGGAGTTCTCGTCGTTTCCGACGGTGTTGCTGATCGCCACCATGCTGCGGCTCGGCCTCAACCTTGCGAGTACCCGGCTTATTCTGTCCAACGGCCACACCGGTACTGATGCCGCCGGGCACGTCATCGAGGCGTTCGGCAATTTCATCATGCGCGGCAACTTCATCATCGGTCTGGTGGTGTTTGCCATCCTGGTGCTGGTGAACTTCATCGTCATCACCAAGGGTTCGGGCCGCATCGCGGAAGTTGCGGCGCGCTTCAGCCTCGATGCCATGCCCGGCAAGCAGATGGCGATCGATGCCGATCTCTCCGCCGGCCTGATCGACGAGGCGACGGCACGCGCCCGCCGCGCCGAGCTTGAGGGCGAAAGCGCCTTTTTCGGTAACATGGATGGTGCCAGCAAGTTTGTGCGTGGCGATGCTGTTGCCGGCCTGATCATCACCTTCATCAACGTCATTGCCGGTATGGTCATCGGCGTCATGCAGGAGGGATTGTCGTTCTCGGAGGCCGGGAACGTCTATACGCTGCTCACGATCGGCGACGGCCTCGTCAGCCAGATCCCGGCGCTGATCGTCTCGACGGCCGCCGGTATCCTCGTTTCCAAGTCCGGCGTTACCGGTAGTGCCGACAAGGCTCTCGGCAAGCAGTTCAGCGGCTATCCCAAGGCGCTCGGTATGTCTTCAGCGGTGATGGCGCTGCTGGCGCTGCTACCGGGCATGCCGTTCATCCCATTCATGGCACTGGCCGGCGGCGTCGGCTACGTCGCCTACCGGGCGAGCAAGGCCCGCAAATCGGAAGCTGTCGAAGAAGCGATTTCCCAGGCCCAGCAGGGCCCGGCCGGCGAGCCGCAAACAGCCCCGGAGCCTCCGATCACCGACAGCCTCAAGATCGATGAACTCAAGCTCGAGCTCGGCTATGGCCTTTTGAGCCTCGTCAAGGAAGACGAGAACGGTTCCGACAGGCTGACCGACCAGATCAAGGCTCTGCGCCGCCAGCTTGCTGTCGATCTCGGCTTCATCATGCCGCCGGTGCGCATCCTCGATAACATGCAGCTTGAGCCGAACCTTTATAAGGTGCGCATCAAGGAAGTCGAAGCGGGCGGCGGCGAAGTGCATGCCAACCTGCTGATGGTGATGGACCCCACAGGCAACTCGATTTCGCTGCCGGGCCACCACACGACCGAGCCGACATTCGGCCTGCCTGCCGCTTGGATCGAGCCGGGCCTGCGTGACGAAGCAGAGTTTGAGGGGCTGTCGATCATCGATCCCTCGACGGTGATCTCAACGCACCTGACCGAAATCCTCAAAGCCAATGTCGCTGACCTCTTGAGCTACGCGAATGTGCAATCTCTGCTGAGCGGGCTCGACAAGGACCAGCAGAAACTTGTTGAGGATATCGTCCCCTCGCAGATCAGCGTGTCCGGGATCCAGCGCGTTCTGCAGGCACTCCTTAACGAGCGCGTCTCGATCCGCGATCTGCCGACCATTCTTGAGGGCGTCGCCGAGATCGCAGGGCCTGGCCGCTCGCCGCAGACCATTGCCGAGCATGTGCGATCACGCCTCGCGCGCCAGCTTTGCGCCGCCAATCTCAACATGGAAGGCAATTTGCCGCTTCTGACGCTCTCGCCGCAATGGGAGCGGGATTTCGCCGAAGCCATGGTCGGCGAAGGCGAAGCGCGTCACCTGGCGATGGCGCCGTCGCGCCTGCAGCAGTTTATCGGGGCGGTGCAGGCCGGATTCGAAAAAGCAGCGCAACAGGGCGAATTGCCTGTCCTCATCACCTCGCCTGGCCTGCGCCCGCATGTGCGCGCCATCATCGAGCGCTTCCGCCCACAGACCGTGGTAATGAGCCAGAACGAGGTGCATCCACGCATCCGGCTGAAGACCGTCGGAAGCGTCTAGCGGTCAATTCCACCATCGCGTCACACGCATCGAAGATCTGACGGAACAGCAACCCCGGTGGCGCATTTACTACCGCACTCATCGGGGCCCAAAATGAAACTCTTCACCTGCGATCACTGTGGCAATACGGTCTATTTCGAGAACGCGCTTTGCGAAGCCTGCGGTCACCTGCTGGGCTATTTGCCACGCGAAAACATGATGATCGCCCTTAAGGCAGATAACGGGGTCTATCGCTCCGTGACGGTTCCCGACAACACCTATGTCTATTGTGACAATGCGCGCCACGACGCCTGCAACTGGCTGATCGACGCGCAGCCGGACGGCGACATTTATTGTCTCGCTTGTCGGCACAACGAGACGGTGCCCGATCTTTCAGTTCCCGACCATTTGCATCAGTGGCAGGTCATCGAGCGGGCAAAAAAGCGTCTCTTTTATTCGCTCTTGCGTCTCGGGCTTCCGCTGGAAACGCGCGCCGAGAACCCCCAGCACGGATTGGCTTTCGATTTTCTCGCCGAAGCTAGGGGAAATGGCGAGCAGGTGATGACTGGGCATGACCGCGGCTACATCACCCTGGCACTTGCCGAGGCCGATGACGCTGAACGGGAACGTCGGCGTGCTGCGATGGGCGAACCCTATCGGACCCTTCTCGGGCATTTCCGGCACGAGATCGGCCATCACTACTGGGATCTGCTGGTGGAGGGTCACCTAGTCCTTGAGGAGTTCCGCAGGGTATTCGGCGACGAAACGGAAGACTATGGCGATGCGCTCAAGCGGCACTATGCAAACGGTGCCCCCGCCGACTGGCCACAGAACTTCATCAGCGCCTACGCGACCTCGCACCCGTGGGAAGACTTCGCGGAGTGCTGGGCGCATTACCTCCACATCACCGATACGCTGGAAACTGCTTCACAGTATCAGGTTGAGGTTCACCCGCCGCACGGAGGCGACACCGCCTTGAGGGCTGGATACGATCCTTATCAGGCACAAAGCTTCGAGCAGATCGCCGCAAGCTGGATCCCGTTGGCGGGCCTGACCAACTCCCTCAACCGGTCGATGGGTCTCGCCGACGCCTATCCCTTCGTCCTCACCCCAGAAGTCATCAAGAAGCTGGCGCTCGTCCATCGCATTGTTCACGGCAACACCGCGGGTGACAGCAACGCCCGTTAAGGGTACGGCTGCGCCAAAAATGGAGCCGTACTAATGACCGAGCTGCACTACCTGCGGGTTCCAGCGTTCTCAACCCTTTCGCAAGCTGCCTTCCGTCTGCGCCGAGAGGTTTTCGTAGCCGAACAAGGTGTACCAGAAGAGATTGAGCTGGATGCAGATGACTTGGTCGCGCAGCACCATGTTGCCATCGCCGAGGGCGAAGTGGTCGCAACACTGCGGGTCGTCTTCAAGCCTGAACACGCCAAAATTGGCCGGGTGGCGGTCTCGAAGGCCTGGCGCCGGCGAGGCATTGCTCGAGCGCTATTGATGGCCGCCATGCAGGAGTGTCGGCGAAATGGCCATGACCGTTTCTATCTCGCCGCGCAAATCGATAAACTGGGCCTTTATGAAGGGCTTGGGTTTCAGGCATTCGGCGGAGAGTTCATGGATGGCGGCATGCCGCACCGGGCCATGCGCACCTATGATCTCGATGAACAGTAACCGTGTAGGGGCCTGCTGCTGGCCAGAATATGGCGAAGTCAAGGAATCGTGAAAACTGCGGGAACGAGTGATCTGCTTTGGCGTTCATTCCAGCATAATGGGCCGCGCGACAGCTCACCGGGAAGTTAGATGTCGCACGACCCTGTTCAAAACAATGAACAGCTGGAGATTACTATGATCCGCACCCTTTTGACCACCACTGCCATTGCAGCTCTTCTGGGTTCGGCCGCAATCGCCCAAGATGCGCCTGCCGTAGACACCGAAGCTCCCATGAACGAGATGGAAGCGCCGGCCGAAGGCATGGAGCCAATGGATGATGCTGCCGCCCCTGAAGAAGGCGAAGATGCCATGGCTCCGGCCGATGGCGAGCTGACCACTGAAGGCGGTGCCATGGCACCGGCCGAAGGCGATGACGCCATGGCCCCTGCCGAAGGCGACGATGCAATGGCCCCTGCTGAGGGCGATGCCATGGCTCCTGCCGAAGGCGATGACGCCATGGCCGTTGAAGGCGAAGAAATCCTGAGCGAAGATCAGGAGCTCAACACCGACGCCCCTGAGGACGAAATGGTCGATGAGCCGTGGGACGTCTCGCAGGGTTACACTGCGGCGGATTCCGACAATCTGATCAGCGAAATGCTGGGCATGCCGGTCTATTCGTCGGCAGCTGACGATGCCGAGAATATTGGTGACATCAATGATCTCGTCTTCACTGCAGACGGCCAGCTCGAGGCAGTTGTCATCGGCGTAGGCGGTTTCCTCGGGATTGGTGAGAAGCAGGTTGCGGCCGATTTCGAGCTGCTGAACTTCACCATCGCTGCGGATAACACCGAGCGTTGGGTCCTTGAGACCAATGCCGAAGCCCTTGAGGGTGCTCCGGAGTTCGTCTGGGCGGAAGACCAGCCAGTTGACCCAGCTGGCGCAATGGCCCCGGCTGACGGTGGTGCAATGGCCCCCGCAGATCCGGCTGGTGCAATGGCCCCCGCTGATGGCGCAATGGCTCCGGCTGAAGGGGGTGCAATGGCCCCTGCCGATGGCGGTGCAATGGCGCCGGCTGAAGGCGACATGGCTCCTGCCGAGCAGCCCGCACAGTAAGCTACGCGCTACTATTGAGTTCTTGGGTCGGCCCGTCCGCGGGCCGGCCTTTCTCATTCCAGGTAAACGAGGCCGTGAACATGATCCGCAATATTCCAATCACCCTAGGACTATTGGCTGCTGCGACATCGATCTCAGTTGCGCAGGTGCCGGAGGTTGATCTGCCCGGTGACACACGGTCCTCGAGCCAGCTTGAGCAAGTGGGCCTGACCCCGCCCACGGTGATGTCGGAGGGACATCAGGTCACTTCAGAGGAAACCCTCGCCAGCGTCATCTTTGGCCAGCAGATTCATGACAGCACAAACGCACAGGCCGAACTCATCGGCACCGTTGAAGATCTGGTGATCGGCCCCCTGGGTGATGTCAGCGCGGCAATCGTCGATGTCGGCGCCTATCTTGGGGTCTCTAGCAAATTTGTCGCAATCGATTTTCAGGATCTCTCACGCACGCCGGTGTCGGACGGCACGACACGATGGGTACTGGAGACCACGCGCGATTCACTCGCAGGCGCGCCCGAATTCCAATGGCCGCAAACCTCAGACGCTTCTCCGCAGGTTCCCGATACACCCGCCGAGGAGCAGCAGCAGATGGTTGGTGAGGAAGAGCAGACGGGCCAGACCATCGACCCCACGATGACCACCGATCAAGCGGAAAACGCTGCTCCTGGCCTGGAGGAAAGCGGCGCAGCGGTCGACCCGCAGCCCGAAGAGTTGCGCGGTATGGGGGTATACGGGGTCAATGACGAACCAATCGGTACCATCAATGAAGTGTTGGCTGACCCGAACGGTCAGATCGACGCGCTGGTCATCGACGTCGGTGGATTTCTCGGCCTTGGGGCAAAGCCGGTGGCGGTTGCCTATGAAAACCTGAGCTTCGGTGCCGACATTACCGGCGACCGATACCTTTACCTCAATACGTCGCGCCAGGCTCTCGAGGCACAGCCGACCTACAATCCGCAGACATACCCACAGGAGCGGGCAACGCAACGGATGTTGATTCAGCCTTAATCGGAGCTACTTGAACTGGCGCAGGCGGGCAATTTCGTCGTAGCCGGCTTGTTCCTCGCGCGCCCGTTCATCGCTTTCGCGCTGGGTTTCGCGCTGATCCAGCAGTTCGACCTTCTTGAGGTCCTCGACAGCCTCGGCAAGCGCGTCCTGAGCTGCTTCGAGCTTGTGACGCATGTCGTTCGCCGACGCGAGGAGATTGTCGCGACGTTGGGCAGCGGCCTTGGCAAAGGTTGAATACGCAAAATGCGCGACGTCGGAGATACCGGTCTTTTGATGCTCGATCTCGATTTGCTGATCGAGCTCGGTCGCCATGCGCTCGAAGTCGGCGACCATCATTTCAATCTGCGTCAGTTGCCGACGCTTCTCATCGACCTGAAATTTCTTGAGCCGAATGAGGCTCTCGCTACGCGATTTCACGACCTGTACTCCTTACACCCCAAGGTCCCCGGCGGGCTGGCACCCACCGAATAGTCTTAGCCAGAGCCTTCCGCCCCCACGATTGCCGCCAAGCGGCGATAGCCTTCCGCCAGCGAGGTCTGATCGTCCGGATCCTGGCTCAAAAAGGCCTCCAGATCCGGCGTCAATGCAATCGCCTGATCCACCTTCGGATCCGACCCCTTCCGGTACGCCCCGAGACGGATCAGTTCCTCCATATCGGCATACACCGACATGAATTCGCGGGCGCGAGACAGGACGGGCCGAAAGTCTTTCGGCACGCATCCCGGCATGGTCCGCGAAATGGACCGGAGCACGTTCACCGCCGGGTAGCGTCCCCGCTCGGCTATACCGCGCTCCATCACGATATGCCCGTCGAGAATACCGCGTACGGCATCCGCGATCGGCTCGTTGTGGTCATCACCTTCCACCAAAACGGTAAATAAGCCGGTAATGGAACCGGAGTTCTGCCGCCCTGGTCCGGCACGTTCCAGCAGCCGCGGCAACTCGGTAAAAACTGTCGGTGGATATCCTTTTGCCGTCGGCGGCTCCCCGATCGACAAGCCCACTTCGCGCTGTGCCATGGCAAAGCGGGTGAGACTGTCCATCATGCAAAGCACGCGCTCGCCCTGGTCGCGGAAATATTCCGCGATGGTCATCGTCATCAGCGCTGCCTGACGGCGCATCAGCGCCGCCTCATCCGAAGTGGCGACAACCACGACGGCACGGGAGAGTCCGGCTTCACCGAGGTATTCCTGAATAAACTCGTGAACTTCCCTGCCCCGCTCGCCGATCAGTCCGATGACCGCGACGTCGACTTCGGTGTTCCGTGCGAGCATGGACATAAGCACAGACTTGCCGACGCCCGAGCCGGCAAAAATCCCCATGCGTTGGCCATCGCACATCGTCGTAAAGGTATTGAGGGAGCGCACCCCGAGGTCGATCGGGTCGCCCACACGCACGCGCTCATGGGCGGGCAAAGGATCCGCTCTTAGTGGATAGGGCGCCGCACCTGATGGCAACGCACCTTTCTGGTCGATCGGCAGGCCCTCGGCATTCACCACCCGACCCAGCCAGTTGTGCGACGGGTAGATTTCACCCGCGTGCCGCTGGAACACCGCCCTGCAGCCGAGCCTGACCCCATCGAGCTGCCCGAACGGCAGACACAGCGCATGGCCATCGCGAAAGCCGATAATCTCGCACTTGAGGTTCTCGCCGCCACTGGTCTCGATCACCACCCGGCCGCCCACCTTGAGCTCGCGCACCGGCCCGACGATTTCAACCAGAAGGCCCTGCACCGATTTAACGCGCCCATAGACAGTCACCTCATCGATAGCATCGACGCTGGCGATAAGCGGGCGAATATCCAAAGGACCCGAGCCGACTGACATCGTCACCTTGCCCCCTTTGCCAGATCAGCCAACGAATCACTTGGTAACGCGGCGTTAAGCATTTTTGGCTAATGGCACATTTGGGGCCATTTGTCTGCGCGAGACGCTTCAACCGCCCCACTCCCCCACGTGAGCCCGAATGGCAGAGTCCCGAGAGTCGCTTAAAAGGGCTTCTTAAACCAATTTCTTAAAAATTAATTGGCCATTTTTATTAATACTTTCAGTAAGTTACATTTAATCAAGGTTACCCGTTTTCGCGTATTGCGGATCAGAATTAAACTTTGTTAACTATTAGGGCCTAGATTGTGTCCATGCCCAGTACGGGTTGCGAGGCTGTCTCGGCGGAAGCGGCCTCACCGGTTCCAGCAGGGAACGATTGGCAAGGGGAATATTATGCGGGTACTCCTGATAGAGGACGACAGCGCAACCGCGCAGAGCATCGAACTCATGCTCAAGTCGGAAAGCTTCAACGTCTACACCACCGATCTCGGCGAGGAGGGTGTGGATCTCGGCAAGCTGTATGATTATGACATCATCCTGCTCGATCTGAACCTGCCGGACATGAGCGGCTATGAGGTTCTGCGCACGCTGCGGGTTGCGAAGGTCCAGACGCCGATCCTTATTCTCTCCGGTCTTGCGGGGATCGAAGACAAGGTTCGTGGCCTTGGGTTCGGTGCAGACGACTATATGACCAAGCCGTTCCACAAGGACGAGCTTGTGGCACGCATCCATGCGATCGTCCGACGTTCGAAAGGTCACGCACAGTCTGTCATCCAGACCGGCGACCTGAACGTTAACCTTGATACGAAGACTGTCGAGGTCATGGGTCAGCGCGTTCACCTGACCGGCAAGGAATACCAGATGCTGGAGCTGTTGAGCCTGCGCAAGGGCACGACGCTTACCAAGGAGATGTTTCTCAACCATCTCTATGGTGGCATGGACGAGCCGGAACTGAAGATTATCGACGTGTTCATCTGCAAGCTGCGCAAGAAGCTTTCAGTGGCGACAGGCGGGAAGAATTACATCGAGACTGTCTGGGGACGCGGCTATGTGCTGCGCGAACCCGATGAGAACGAGTATTCTGAAAGCGCCTGAGGGCGTTCCGAAATCGCTGAACTTTGCAAGCGCTGTGCCTCAGGCACGGCGCTTTTGCTTTTGCACCAAACGCGCCTCAAACGCCCCGCTGTCATCGCCCTGACAAACCAGTTGTGCGAGGCTGATGGACCACGCCCCGGTTTTCTGCTTTGCTCGGAACCAAGGCCCGAAACCGGGCGTTGCATAATAGTGACAAAATTGGGGCAGGATTCCTATGGCTGAAAACTCAACCTCGCAGCGCTTTCGCGATCCACTGGTTCTAGGGCTGGCCGTTGCCGCCGTTGTCGGCTGGCTGGTTTTTCTAATCTTCTGGGGCAGCTCGGCGTCGCAGCAAAGCGCGGTCCAGACCGAGTTGGCGGACGCACAATCCGCTCTGACATCGGCGGAAGGCGAACGAGACGAGTTGCAGACCCAGCTGACCGAGATGGAAAACGCCGGCACCAATTACGAAGAACTTCAGACGCAGCTTGAGACAGCCCAGACCGAGTTGGATGATGTCAGCGCTCAGCGCGACGAGGCAATGACCGAGCTCGAGAGCGCGAATACTGAACTGGCTCAGGTCACTGACACTCTGACGGCGCGCCAGGAAGAACTGGCTCAGGCGCGCCAGGACATGGAAAGCGCTGAAGAGCGCCGCACCCAGGCCGTTACAGAAGCCGAAGATGCACAGGCAACACTTGCCCAATCTCGCGATCAGCTGTCGGCAGTGGGCGAACGGCTGGAAACTCTTCGCAATGAGGAAGCACAGATCCGGCAGACGGTTGCGCAACTGAATGAGGAGGCGGCCACCAATTCCGAGCGCCTCGCGCAGATGCAGACGAGCATGCAGGAAGCGCAGCAGGCTGAGGAACAGGCACGCTCTGCTCTTAACGAAGCGCAGGCTACGCGTGACCAACTGGCAGCTGAGCGTGATCAGCTGGATGCGGCGGTCGCAGACCTCCAGGCTGAGCGTGCCGGTCTTGAGAGCGAAGTATCGGAGTACCGCCAGCAGCGTGACCAGCTTCAGGAGCAGGTCAACGATCTCGCCGAGAATCTCGCAATGCGCAGTCAGCAGCTGGAACAGGTCGAGCAGGAAATCACTGCCACCACCAATGAGGACCAGCAGACCTCTGAGGGCGAAGCGCAGCGTACACAGGGTGAGCAGCAGCAGCCATCAGATGAACAGGCTGTCGAGACCGATGAGGCGGCCGCTGTCGAGGAAGACGAAGCAGCTTCCAGTGAACAGCAGGAGGCTGAACAGCCGGCGGCTCTCGCGCCTAATGACTCGGGCGAAGACGCTACCGAGGCTGGTCAGCAGGAAAATGGCAATAATGCAGACGAGCAGCAGGGTTCTGCCGATCAGGCCGTAAATCAGGAAGAGCAGCCTGCTGAGGAGCAGGCTGCCAATGAGTCAGGCGAAGCTGTTGAACCGCAGGTCCAGGGCAATCAGTTTGCCGGAGATTACCTTCTCGAGAGCAACGGGCTGAGCGCGACGTTTACGGAAGACGGCACGTTCACGATGCTTGAGGATCAGTCCGGTGACGAGGTAACCGGGAACTATCTGGTCGCCGAGGATCAGTTGAGTCTGACCGACGTCAGCGGAGACATTGGTGACGCGGTGTTCCCGATGGTCTGCCTGATCGAGCTTGGCGACGATGGCCGGTTCACGCTTTCGGAAGGTGACAACTGCATTCTCGCTGGCAGCGTATTTGTCCGCGCGCCCGCTGAAGACGAAGCGAACGCCGAGGCCCAGCAGTAAAAGGGCCTAGGCGCCTACCTCGAACTTTGATTCCAGAATAGCGCGGTCGAACGGCTTCATCATGTAGTCGTTCGCCCCCGCCTTCAGCGCCAGGGCGATCTGGCCGATATCATGTTCGATCGTGCAGTAGACGACGCGTGGTTTAGTCCCGCCCTCATAGGCGCGCAACAGCTTCAAGAATTCCAGCCCGCTCATGATCGGCATATTGAAGTCGAGCAGGATACAGTCCGGCATTTCGCGGCGACATTTATCCATCGCCTCCTGACCGTCCTCGGCTTCGTCGATTACGAAATCCATCTCTTCGAGAATGCGGCGCGCGACTTTACGCACGACGCTCGAGTCATCGACGATGAGACAAGATTTCATGAGTTGCCCCCTTGGACGCTGGCCCCTGGACCTTGATAGACGCCATTGCCTCACAATGAGGCAATGTCGCTACCGAATGGTTAGCATCAGGCTAACGCACCCTCATTCGCCGCCTTCTGTCGCCTTCGGCGATGCGGTGAAGTGAAAACGGCCGTCTTCGATACCAATATCGAGCTCCATACCGGTCATGCGTGCCAACAGCCCGGTGTAGAAGGGCTGGATGCCTCGCGCGTCGACGCCCTCGGGCGGCGAACCGGCGAGCAGTTCCGGAACGGTTGACGGGATCACGGTGCGCTGACGTTTCTCAGGATTGCTGGTAGCCGTGAACTTGAAGGTCTCCTGCCCTTCTGCACCCTCGATCACGGCCGTGACGTCACCGCCGCGCGGCACGGAGGCCGAGGTGATCAGCAGCATATTCATGAACAGCTTCGCCTTATGCTTCGGCAGCAGGATTAGCGGCACCTGCCAGTCGAGTTCCGCCTTTTCGATGTCGAACAGGATGCGCGCCACGCGCTCGCACTCGCGCGTATCAATATCGGTGCCCGCGGTAGAAGAAGCGCCGTAGGCCAGACGGGCAAATTCGAGCTTGGCCCGCGACTGACGTGCGGCGCTGGCAATAAGGTCACGCGCACTGTCCGCCATCTCTTGCTGTTCGGGGTCGCTGAGAACTTCCAGCCCATTCCCGATCGCGCCAATCGGATTGATCAGGTCATGGCACACCCTGGAGCACAGCATGGCCGCCAGATCCGTTTCCCCCAGCGTGATGATTTCAGCCATTCTGCTCTCCGCAAGCTCATGAAATAGAATCAGTGGACCAAGATTAGCCACATAGGGTTACGGGGCAATCAACGCTCTGCAGCAATCTCGGCACCGGTCAGGTCGCGCCATTTCACCTGCCCTTCAAGGGCGGCGGCGTCCGGCGCCAGCAGAAAGGCCTCGCGGTTGGCAGCAGAATAGAAAATGAACAATCGCTGCTTGAACACTGCGTAATAGCGCGGATCCCCCTGCGCCAGAAAACCGCGCGCCATTCCCATTGCGCCGTGCCCGCCATATTGCGGTGCGTAAACCTCCGGTGCCCGCTCGAAAATCGCCATGTTGGCACCATTGGCAAAGTGCCATGGCACACCAGCCCACATCAACTCGAACTCCTCGCTGCCCAATAGCGGCTCGGCCTCGGTGAAATACGAAACGGGGTCGTACCCATCGAGCGCAACCCCCGTTAGTGGGTTGGTATCGACCGGAGGAAACTTCGTCTGCCCCATGCTGACGCCTGGCATGTACAAAGCCCAGCCAATCAGCACCATGGTTAAGATTTGTTTAGAGATTTGAGGCATCATCGCACCAATCGACATGCAGGCTGCCAACAGAGGTATCGGCCATTCTAGAGCCGAAACTTGAGCGCTTCGTAAAGCCTGCCGCGATAAACAAGGAGCCGCCGCATGCGCATTGCACTCGTCCGCCTGCTCATCCTGTTCACGCTTGTGTTCGGCAGCCTCGCGCCTGCAATGGCTCAGGGCTCGGTCAGCGACAGCTATTCGAGCGATGAACTCGTCCAGCGCGGCAGTGCGTTTTTCGGCTCCATTTCTCAGGGCCTCGCCTCTGTCGTCGAGCGCGCCGTCTCTCAGTTCGGCCTGCCGAACGGCTACATCCTTGGAGAAGAAGCCGGTGGCGCTCTGTTCGCGGGCGCACGATACGGCGAAGGCATGCTTTACACACGCAATGCCGGTCAGGTGCCGCTTTTCTGGCAAGGGCCGAGCGTCGGCTTCGATGTCGGCGGTGACGGCTCCCGGGTGATGGTTCTGGTCTACAATCTCAGTTCCATCCAGGACGTCTATGGCCGCTTCGGCGGCATCGCCGGTTCCGCCTACGTAGTTGGGGGCTTTGGCATGACAGTTCTGCGCGGTGAAACTGTCGTCATGGTGCCGATCCGCTCGGGTGTGGGTGCCCGGCTCGGCGTCAATCTCGGGTATTTGAACTTTACCCAGCAGCCGACCTGGAATCCCTTCTGATCAGGGTTCGCCTTCTCCGCTGGAACGCCGCTTGTTGGTGCGATGGCACACAACACGCTAAGAGGTAGACTTGACGCGCGACCAGGAACGGCGGATGCGCGTTAGTTGAATACCCATGTCGCTGGCCAGGAGCTGGGCTTGCGAAAGGCGGAGCAGTCAATGCCGATCGAGAACATCATGTATTTCGCGCTCGGGGCGCTGGCTTCGGCACTGATGGCGCTGATCATCATGCCTGCGGTCTGGCGCCGCGCGGTCCGGCTCACCCGCCGTCGCATCGAAGCGGCGACACCAATGACGCTTGCTGAGTTTCGTGCCGACAAGGATCAGCTGCGTTCGGAATTCGCCCTGACTGTCCGCCGGCTAGAGCAGCAAAACGAACATCTGCGCGAGCGCCTGGCCGAGGAGATGGGTGAGGCAGACCGCAAGCGCACGGACCTCACTAGCCTTCGCACCGAGCACAGAGACAGCGCAGAAATCATAGAAGCGCTGGAAAGCCGGCTTGAGGACACACAACAGCAACTGAGCGTGCGCGAGAGCGAGATCGCCGAATTGCTGCAGGATCTCGAACAACGCGCTCAAGTCGATGCGGAACGATCCGAGGAACTTGCGCAGCTGCACCAGATTCTCGAAGCCGACATACCCCCTGAAGGCATAGAGCGCTCGCTCAGCGGCGACTATGAACATGATGTCAGCCGCCTTCTCAACGAGTTGTCGGCGCTGCGACGTTACATCGCTTCAGCGGAGATGGAGACGGATAACCCCGGCACCCGGCAGCCTCCAATTGCCGACTCTCAGACGCACGATGCTGAAACGGCCGGATCGGACCTGTCCGCTGCAGCCGATCGGCTGGACTCTTTCATCGAAGCAGAAGCACCGTCAGCCGGAGACCGCAACCGCGATGAATTGCTTGCGGAACGCCTGGGCCGCGAAGATATCGAGGATAATCTGCAACGACAGATCGCAGCGTTCGAGGCGGATATTGCCGACGATCCGCATGCTGTCAGACAGAACGCGCCGGAAATGCGGCGGCGGTTGCTCGACATTGCCGAGACGGTCGGAGACGTGGTTCGTGGACCGGCGCCACAAACGAACAGTCCGGAAAACGAGCCGGAAAGTCTCTTTGAGAGAATACAGCGTTTTGCCGAACCGGACGATGGTGAAGGTTCGCCGAACGGGCAGTCTGACCGCGATGCAGCGGCCCGTGAAATCCGCTCGCGCTAGTCTGCCTCGATAGCGATTTCGTTCAACAGCTCGCCCGTAGCTGCATCAAACAACGCGAGGCGGGTCGTGCCCTCGGACACGTATGTGATGTTGATGCGCCCTTCGGAAACGATAGCGCTCAAAATTTCCGCATCGCCCGCAAGGGTAACGGCCTCCGCTATTTCGGGCGGAGGCGCGTCGCGTACAGCGCGATAGACAAGCGCGAAACCGATTGCGATAAAGCCCAGCAACAATATGCCGACCGAAAAGCCGAATGACCGGCGAGCCCGCTGCAAGACCTGGCGGGCTTCGGGCGTAAGCTCTTCGGGGCCATTCTCATCAGACCGGGATGTGTCATTCATGCAGGATATTTCCGATGCGGCGGAGGAATTCCGCTTCGTTGTCGATTCCGACGCCGAAGGTGGACGGCTCGACGCCGTGTTGGCTGCTGCCTACCCTGCCCTCAGCCGATCCCGCCTCAAGGATCTGATCCTTGAAGGCGCAGTCAGCATCGACAGCCGTAGTGTCGTCGAGCCCAAATACCGCGTCCGAGTCGATGAGACAATTGTCCTTGTTGCCCCACCGCCAGAGGATCCGGAGCCGCAACCGGAGGACATCCCCCTCTCGATACTGTTTGAGGACGATCATCTGATTGTCATCGACAAGCCCGCCGGCATGGTGGTGCACCCGGCACCCGGTTCGCCATCCGGGACGCTTGTCAATGCGCTCATCTACCACTGCGGAGATACGCTCAAGGGCATTGGCGGGGTAAAAAGGCCCGGCATCGTACACCGTCTCGATAAAGAAACGTCCGGCGTCATGGTGGCGGCGAAAACCGAGCGCGCCCATAAGCACCTTTCGGCTCAGTTCGCCGACCACGGCCGCAAGGGCAATCTGCACCGGATCTATACGGCCTTCGCCTGGGGCGCGACGCAGGCGGCTGGCGGCACCGTAGATGCTCCGCTTGGACGGGACGCGCAGAACAGGCTGAAGCAGGCGGTCCGGCGCGATGGCCGCGAGGCGATAACGCATTATTCCGTCACCGGCCGTTTCGGAGCGGAAGGCTGGGATGTCACGCAATTGTCATGCCGGCTCGAAACGGGCCGCACCCATCAGATCCGCGTGCATATGGCGCATATCGGCCATCCCCTGGTCGCCGATCCAGTCTATGCCTCCGGTTATGCCACAAAGATCAATCGTCTCCCCGAAGACGCCGCAACCCCAATAAACGCGCTGAAAAGACAGGCGCTTCACGCCAGCGAGCTTGGCTTTGCGCATCCGCGCTCGGGCGAATTGATGTCGTTCACCGCAGATCTGCCCAGTGATCTCGAACGTCTTGCAGCCGCAATGGCCCGATATAATCGCGCGAAACCGGTGTGAACCAGCGCAACCCGCTCAAACGTAGTGCATTGGTCGGTCTTACAATCGCGCAGCGAGTGCTTATATTGAGCGTTACGTCTGCGTCTGTGCCGCAAAGGATGGATGCGGATAATCTGCCCGCAAAGCGGGGGAGTATGAAAGGGGTGCGCTAATGGCCCAATCCAATCTACCTGTCCTGACCTCCGATGGAGGTCTGAGCCGCTATCTCCAGGAAATCCGGAAATTCCCCATGCTGGAGCCGGATGAGGAGTTCATGCTGGCCAAGCGGTACAAGGAGCATACCGATCCCGGTGCCGCTCAAAAACTGATTACATCGCATTTGCGCCTCGTGGCCAAGATTGCCATGGGCTATCGCGGTTACGGCCTGCCGATCTCTGAGGTCATCTCGGAAGGCAATGTCGGTCTCATGCACGCTGTTAAGCGCTTCGAGCCTGACAAGGGTTTCCGCCTTGCCACATACGCCATGTGGTGGATCCGAGCCGCGATTCAAGAATACGTGTTGCGTTCATGGTCGCTTGTGAAGATCGGCACCACAGCCGCCCAGAAGCGCCTGTTCTTCAACCTACGCAAGGTGAAGGGACAGATTGCCGCTCTTGAGGACGGTGCATTGCATCCGGAGCAGATCAAGCAGATCGCCACATCGCTGAACGTGTCGGAAGACGACGTGGTCTCGATGAACTCGCGGCTCTCGGGTGATGCCTCATTGAACTCGCCGATGCGTGCCGATGAAGGCAGTTCCGAGTGGCAAGACTGGCTGGTGGACGAAACCCCCGACCAGGAAACCACTTTGGGCGAGACCCAGGAGCGCGACGAACGCATGGGTCTGCTGACCAATGCTATGGACGTGCTCAACGATCGTGAACGCGCGATCTTCCAGGCGCGTCGGCTGCAGGAAAGCCCCTCTACCCTCGAGGAGCTTGCGCAGGAATACAGCGTCAGCCGTGAGCGCATCCGTCAGATCGAGGTCCGGGCCTTTGAAAAGGTTCAGGATGCCGTAAAGGACGCCGCCCGCCAGCAGGCAGGCGAGCCCGCCTGACGGGATCCCGGATTTACTGCCACATGCACCAAGCGCCGCCTATGGGCGGCGTTTTCCGTTAGGGGCGATCTCTGGTCACAAGATGCTGTATGAGATCGGCAAGACGCGCCTTGCCGAGGATCAACAACCAGATGCCGATCTCGCTTGTTTCAACCGAAAAGGTAGTCTGCGTCGCGGAGTTCGAGGTGCCGGTTCTGACGCCGGAGGCAAGCGCCAACCCGTCTAGCGAAAAGAGTAGACCGCTCGACGCGCGAAAGCACACTGGGTCCAGTGGATGGATGGAGACGCGCTCTCCCGGCTCGGCGGTGAAATCGAAGGACCCTGAAACCCCCATGACGATATCGACCTCGTCAACAAGGATGATCCTGCGCTCTTTCGCATAACGGTGAACGACGTGCAGCCCCGCCATTGTGTGATCGAAGCGCCGCCCGATCATCCCGAGTGCCAGCGTCACCGGCGCGGATGTGCTGTAGACGGCTTTCTCGAAATCTGAAGTCATCTGCTCTTTCAGATGGACGAGACGGGTTTGTGATGACCAGGCCGAGGGGTCTCTGAGCGAGTCGAAATCCCCGACGATCGCTGCCGGAACCAGTCCTGCATCCGCGATAACATCGCCACCGCCATCCGCCCCGATCAATGCGATGCCTTGCTGATCGAGCTGACGCAGCATGTCGGGCTCGACCGTCCCGCCCCCGACAATTGCTATCGGCCGCTCATAGACCAAGGGCGGATCGCCATGCTCAACCATCGATCCATCTTGCACGATCGGCACGCTCACACTATGTCTTCGCTATCTCGCTGGGGTGTTCCGGCCTTGCCGGAGCTGAGATTTACCCATTGAACCTGAACCAGGTCATGCTGGCGGAGGAAGTTCGAGATGGCAAGGGCACCTGCCCTGACCACTGGCTTGCATCCCCGTTTTCATGACCGCAACCCCGGACCAGACGGTCCGCGTGAAAGGGATGATCCCATGATCAAATCCATTCCATTGGCGCTTGCGGTCCTTGCCGGAGCTGCGACTGCAGCCACCGCGCAGGAAACGCCGAACCTGACGATCTACACATATGATGCGTTCGCCGCAGATTGGGGGCCCGGCCCGCAGCTGAAAGAGGGCTTTGAGGCGCAGTGCGATTGCATCGTCGAGTTCATCGCCGCCGATTCCTCGATTGGCGCGCTTCGCCGGGTGCAGCTCGAAGGCGATACCACCGATGCCGACCTGATCGTCGGCCTCGACACGGCAATTGCCGGTGAGGCACGCCAGACCGGTCTTTTCGCCGAGCATCAGCTCGATCTCGACGGGCTATCGCTGCCCGAAACGTGGACCGATCCGACCTTCGTGCCGTTTGACTATTCGCACTTCGCGTTTGTCTATGACGAGGATGTGGTCAGCGAGCCGCCACAGTCCTTCGAGGAACTGATAGATAGGCCGGAGTCCTTCAAGATCGCCATCCAGGACCCCCGGTCTGCAACGCCGGGGCTTGGCCTTGTCTTGTGGATCAAGGCTGCCTATGGCGATGACGCAGCCGAGATCTGGGAAGGGCTCGCCCCGCACGTACTGACGGTAACCAGCGACTGGTCGGAAAGCTATGCGCTGTTCCTCGATGGGGAAGCCGATATGGTTCTGTCCTACACGACGTCTCCGGCATATCACGTCTTTGATGAAGACGATCACAGCATCCATGCCGCAATGTTCGAAGAGGGGCACTTGGCCCAGATCGAAGTTGCCGGCGTTTTGGAATCCTCCCCCAACAAGGCGCTTGCTCGCGAGTTTCTCGATTACCTTGCATCGCCTGGGGCACAGGCTGTAATCCCGACGACCAACTGGATGTTCCCCGTGGTCGATCTCGAAAGCGAGCTCGATCCGTCGTTTTCGGATCTCCAGCAGCCATCATCGACCTTGAGCATCGCGGGTGAGGAGATCACCGCAAATCGCGATGCCTGGATCGACGAAATGCTGAATGCACTGAACTGATAGAACAGGCGCGCGCCGTGGCACCTCCCATGTTTGAGAGCCGCCATTCGGCGCGCGCCAGTCACCTGCCGCACCGTCCGAAGCGCGTCATTATCGCCTCGACGCTGGCCGTATTGATCGCCTTGCTGATCGCAGGGCTGTTTGCCAACATCCTCGTCACCGCCGCCAGCACCACCGGCGGTACGCTTCGCACCGATATCTGGCATCTGGTGCGCATGACCAGCATTCAGGCGGGGCTTACAACTGTATTGTCTATCGCAATAGGCATTGCCTTGGCCTGGGCGTTGAACAGGCTGCGCTTTTTCGGGCGCGATCTGGTGATCGGTGTATTCGCGGCTGCCATCGTCACACCAGGCATTGTCGTTGCTTTCGGCATGCTGAGCATCTGGGGGCGAAGCGGCTGGATCAACTCTGCGACGACTTATCTGTTCGGTGAGAGCATCGGCAACCTCGCGTTCGGGCTATGGGGCATCATCTTTGCGCACCTTATCCTCGATGCAACGTTCGCCGCGCGTATACTGCTTGAGCGGCTTGATGCCATCCCGGCAGCGCGGCTGAAGATCGGTCAAAGCCTTGGACTCAGTCCGTGGCAACGCTTCACGATCATCGACTGGCCGGCCATTCGCGGCAGCGTTCCCGGACTTGCCGCGGTCATCTTCCTCCTCGCGTTCACAAGCTTTCCCATTGTCCTGCTGCTGGGCGGCGGGCCAGCAAACCAGACGCTGGAAGTCGCGATTTTCGCCGCCGTGCGCCAGCAGTTCGATCTCCTGGGCGCAGTGCATCTGGCCTTGGTTCAGATCCTTGTATGTTCCCTCGTTATCCTCGCGGCTGCAGCACGTCCTCCCGTGCCCATCAGCACCGGCGTTTCGACAGGCCAGAACTGGCACGACAGGGGCCCGGCGCGGCTCCTGCAATGGGGTGTACTTGGCCTTGGCATCGCTGGATTCCTGCTTCCGCTGCTGGCTGTGATCTTCGATGGCGTCGTTGCTGATCTTGCCGATGTGTTGACGCGTCCTACCTTCTGGCGCGCTGCCACAACCAGCGTTGTCATCGGCCTCTCTTCAGCGGCACTGACGCTAATCCTCGCTCTTGGACTTGGGCTCGGCCGCGCCGCATCAGCCCGGCGCACACTCAGACTCGGACTCGGCCTTCCGGTCTTCGCCTATCTTGCGGTGCCAGCGGTGGTCTTGTCCCTCGGCTTCTTCCTCAGCGTGCGCAATCTCGGTATCGCGCCGGCAGAGGCAGCGCCGATCGTCGTCATCATTGCAAATGCACTTCTGGCGCTACCCTTCGCCTCCGCCACGCTCGGTCCACCGCTCGAGGGCTTGGTGCAGAATAAGGCGAAGCTGATCCGCAGCCTCGGGCTCAACAGTTGGCAACAACTGCGGTACATTGAATTGCCGCTACTGCGACGCGAAGTCGGTGTGGTGCTTGCCCTGGCCTTTTGTTTCTCGTTCGGCGATCTCGGCGTCATTGCCCTGTTCGGCACGCAGGATTTCCAAACTCTTCCCCTGATGATGTATCGCGCCCTTGGCTCCTACCGCTCCGACGACGCAGCGGTCATCGCGGCGCTGCTGCTTGTCGCGACAATCCTTGCCTTCATCGCCTTGCCACGCCTGTTCGAGAGATTGCTCGATGCTCGTTCTTGAAGACCTGAGGTTCGCTTATCCGGAGCAGGTGGAAAGCTACGCATTCACGATGGAGGCGCGCGCTAGCGAGATCACCGCGATCTCCGGAACCAGCGGCTCGGGGAAATCCACCCTGCTCGATTTGATTGGCGGCTTTGCCGTGGCATCGGATGGCAGTCTCAGCCTTGATGGCGAAGACCTGCTGCCATTGCCGCCTGAAGGGCGGCCGCTTTCTTTGCTCCTGCAGTCGGAGAGCCTGTTCGAACACCTGACGGTCGCCCGAAACGTCGCGCTCGGACTGCCAAACGCGGACCGCAAGGCAAAGCAGCAAATCGGAGAGGCACTTGAACAGGTCGGGCTCGAGGGCCTCGAGGATAGACGCGCCGCAGCCTTGTCAGGCGGCCAGAAGCAGCGTGTCGCGCTTGCGCGCACCCTGCTGCGCGACAAGCGTCTGCTGCTTCTCGACGAACCGTTCTCCGCCCTCGATGAGGAAACACGCGCCGCTACACGTCAACTGGTTCGCAGCCTGACGCGGCAGCAGAACTGGATAACCATCCTTGTCAGCCACAATGCTGATGATGTCCGCGCACTGGCGGACCGGCACTATGTCATTCGCGACAAGCGGCTCGAACAGATCCCAGTCGAGCCCATCGCCCGCTCGTCCTAGCCGTCGCCGTTGCCGGCGGCCTGCCATTCCTCAAGCACCTCATCGAACAGGGCTTCCGCGTCGGTGTCCTTTTCAAGCGTGATGATCGCGCGCTGGCCGGTAGCGTAGATCACCGCCAGGTCCATCCACTTGCGGCTACCGAGAAGATCGCGATTGGTCTGAAGATCTTCTTCAGACTGGCTGAGCGCAAACAGGAACGAGTTGCCCACCACGCGTGCGGAAGCGCCTTCGAGCGGCGTGCCCTGCACCAGTTCCTCGTTTTTCAGCAAGACGCCCGGAAGCGAAGAGATCGAGCCGCCAATGAACGAATCCGGCACGTCGAACGTCACTTCCATCAGATGGCTTGCCGGCAGGCTTGGGTCGGAATTGCGCCGCAGCACTACCGAAACGTCGAGATTGCGCGCAGGAATGCTCGCCTCGGCCTCGATGGTCGGCAGGCCGAGTTCATCGGTGCCTTGCGTCCATTCAACGGTGCCTGAGAACGGTACAGCCCCCGTGCGCCCGTCAGAGGATGCCTCCAGCAACAGCGACTGGCTGCCGGCGAGGTCGACAGGGTCGACCGATGCGGCAGGATTGGGCGCAGAAGTGTCTGCGTCATCAGCGCTCGGCAGCCGGTCGTCGTTAAGAACGTTCGCGCCGTCCGATGGGTCAACCGGCTCCGGGATCGGATCGAGCGTGTCAGTCGAGGGCTGCAGTCGATCTGCGTCTTCATCCGGCTCAAGTCCCTCGAGCGCGGCAGTGGGCTCCGGCGAAACCGGTTCGCTGGTAGTATTTCCTGGCCCCGTCTGGTCAACAACCGGCGATTGCGTCGGCTCCTCCGCGGGCTGCTGTGCCGGCGGCGCGTCGAGCGTCGGAATCTGGGTGGTATCGACCGTCTCCTGGGGCGTAGCCGGATCGTCGGTCGACACGCGGCCGAACATCTGGTCGAGATCGACATAGCCTTCGCGCCACGCCCAGTAGCCTGCACCACCAGCGCCAGCCAGTAGCAGGGCAAACACAATCAAAAAGATCGTCAGGCCACCGCCACCGCCGCGTCCTTCATCTTCGGTCACCTGCGTATCGGGAGTGCCGATGTCGTTCGCACCACGTGTTTCGTCATGCGCACGCAGGGAAGAAAGCGCCTCTCCTGCCCCGGCAGGTGCTGGCGCATATTCGGCATCCGGGCGCACATCTTCGGCCACCGCTGCCTTGCCGGCAGGCTGCTGGGCTTGCGGTGCCGGCTCGCCACGGGCTTCACGATCAAGAGTCTGGATCGCGCGTTCGATCGCGCCTTCCGCGTCCAGTGGATCGTAGCTGGCTTCAGGCTCGACTTCCCGGACGCTCGAAAGCGCGGGCTGCACCTGCGCGCCTTCAGTCGCGACAATGGCCTCGCTGCCATTCGCTATTCCCGCCCGAGGTGTAGCGCTGCCGTGTGTGTCTGCGCCATTCGGCGCCACAACAGGTGTCGCCCCACGAGCTTTCGAACCGCGCGCTGCAAGCGATGGGAACAACCTGAACCCCTGCTTTTGGGGCTGTGGCTCAATAGTCTGCGCTTCAACGACTGGCGGCGGCTCGCTCGACGTCCCCTGTTCGTTCTCGCTTTCGGCCTCATCCGGCGCGAGTTCGCCCCGGCGTTTCCGGCGGCCATCCGAGTCCGACGCGGATTCAGCGGCAGCGATGATCGATTCTATCGACTCCAGCGGATCGGAGTCAGAGTCGTCCTCATAATCGAGGTCGTCCTCGTAGGGCTCATCGTCCGCGTAATCGTGTTGATCGTCCTCAAGAGGCTCTTCGTCCTCTTCATAGTAGGCCGTGGCGTCCTGTTCGGGCGTTGTCTCAGGGTCCGCGACGATCATCTCATCGACGGCCGCAGGCTCCTCGGGCGTGGTATCGCGTTGATCCGGCAAGCTATATTCTGGCTCGGCCTCGGCAACCTCCTCATAGTCCGGCTCAGCCTGCTGCTGAGGCGGAGGTGGTGGCATTGGCGGCGCGCGCTCTGGCTCGGAACGCGGCGCGCGGGACGGACGGGCGGAGCGGTCATCGCGTCCATAACCGAGTGCGGCCTCGCTGGCTTCCTGCTCGACCTGGCGGATGCAGTCCTCGAGCTGAAGCCTATGCTGCGTGATATCACGCGCAGGCAGTGGCGGATCAAGATTGCGCAACTGGCCGACGAGAGCCGACCGCGCTCTCTCGTACACGGCTCGCCTGGCAGCCCCGTTATTCTCCGGCAGGGCCGTAATGGCCTTGCGTAAAAGCTCTTTGTAGTCTGCCATTCGCTACTTGATACTCACGCTCGCCGCCAAGTTGTAACAAAAAAACTCAATCTTGGAACGGGTCATGGACCAGGATCGTGTCCAATCGCTCCGGGCTTGTTGATAGCATCGCCACGGGCGCACCGATCAACTCCTCGATATAGCGGACATACTTGACCGCCTGTGCCGGCAACTCCGCCCAACTGCGCGCGCCGGCAGTCGTCTCCGACCAGCCCTGAAGCGTTTCATAGATCGGGGTAACCCGCTCTTGTGCTCCCATTGAGGCAGGCAGGTAGTCAATTCGCTCGCCATCGAGCTCATAGCCGACGCAAACCTTGATCTCGTCCAGCCCATCGAGCACATCGAGCTTTGTCAGCGCAATGCCGGTAATGCCCGAGGTCTTCACCGTCTGGCGCACCAGAACCGCATCGAACCAGCCGCAGCGGCGCTTGCGCCCGGTAACGACGCCGAACTCGTGTCCGCGCGTGCCGAGAAAGTTGCCGATCTCGCCATGATCTTCCGTCGGGAAAGGTCCCTCGCCGACGCGGGTCGTATAGGCCTTGGTGATGCCGAGCACATAGTCGATGGCGGTCGGACCAAGCCCCGAGCCGGCGGCAGCCTGCCCGGCGACTGTGTTCGAAGAGGTGACGAAGGGATAGGTGCCGTGGTCGTTATCGAGCAAAGCACCCTGCGCGCCTTCGAAAAGGATGCGCGCGCCAGCGCGGCGCTGCTGGTCGAGCTGGTACCAGACACGGTCGATATAGGGCAGAATCTTGTCGGCCACCTGCATCAGTTCGTCATGCAGTGCATCGGCGGAAAGCTCATCAATCCCCATGCCGCGCCTGAGCGCATTATGGTGGGTCAACAAACGCTCGATCTTCGACATCAGCGTGTCGGGCTCGGCCAGATCCATCACCCGGATAGCCCGCCGTCCGACCTTGTCTTCATAAGCCGGACCAATGCCACGACGAGTGGTGCCGATCTTGAGCCCGGAATTGGCGTTCTCGCGAATGCCATCGAGTTCCCGGTGCAATGACAGGATTAGCGGCGCGTTTTCCGCAATGCGCAGCACTTCGGGAGAAATGGTGATGCCTTGATCGGCGAGCTTTTTCACCTCTTCGACGAAATGGTGCGGGTCCACCACCACGCCATTGCCGATGACCGACAATTTGCCGCGCACGACGCCCGATGGCAGAAGGGACAGCTTGTAACTCACCCCATCGATGACCAGCGTGTGCCCGGCATTGTGGCCACCCTGATAGCGCACCACCACGTCGGCCCGCTCGGATAGCCAGTCGACAATCTTACCCTTGCCCTCGTCACCCCATTGGGAGCCGACGACTACAACATTTGCCATTGCAAATTCCCTGCCTCAAGGCGCAACCTGTGTGGCGGCAAGAATGCCCCCAGCCGCCTCCGTACTTGATTCCGTAACCCCCGTCGCGGTTTGCCACGCGCCGAATTGCTGTTAAGTGCGACGTTCCTTACATCACAAGTTTCCTCATGACAAAGCCGACGTCCAGCCAGCCCAAGGGCATTTTTGCCCGCCTGTTCGATCAGCCGGTGTTGATTCTGTGTATGACGGCGGCGTTCTGGGGCGGCAACACCGTGGCGGGCAAGATCGCTGTCGGCGAAATTGACCCGTATACGCTAACAGTCCTGCGCTGGGCGGGTGCCCTGCTATGCGTTCTGCCGTTCGCGCAGCGCCAGATGCGGACGGATTTCCCCCGTATCCGCGAGAAATGGCCGCTGCTGCTGTTTTACGGCGCGATCGGCTACGCGACCTTCAACATTCTGATCTATTTGTCGGCGTACTACACCTCAGGGGTGAATATCGCGATCGAGCAGGTGATGGTGAACATCATCGTCATGCTCGGCAATTTCGTGCTGTTCCGCGTGCGCGTGCGCTTCCTGCAGATTGTCGGCGTGGTTCTCACCATTATCGGCGTTGCGATCACCGCGACGCACGGCGATCCGACAAGGCTTCTGGAACTCGACATCAATATTGGCGACGGCATCGTGCTGCTCGCATGCCTTGTTTATGCCAGCTATTCGCTGACCCTGCGGTTCCGGCCGGCTGTCGGCTGGCTGAGCTTTCTGGTCGCGACCTTCTCCGGCGCGCTTCTCGGCGCTTTTGTCTATCAATTTTTACTCGGAGGCGGGCTTGGCGGGTTGTGGTCCGGCATCCTGGCCGCGACACCGACGGGATGGATGATCGTTGTTTACGTTCTGATCTTCCCGTCGATCTTCTCGCAGTTGCTCTACGTCAGAGGCGTTGAGCTCATCGGCCCCAACCGCGCGAGCCTCTTCATCAACCTGATCCCGCTATTCGGAACGCTCGGTGCAGTGCTGGTGCTCGGCGAACAGCTCGAAGGTTTCCACCTGATCGCCGGAGCGTTGATCGCCATCGGCATCGTTCTGGCCGAATGGGCCGCGCGCCGATCGGTCGGTCGGTAGCGTTGGCGGCTCATCCAGCCGCCAACGCAAGAGTGTCCTATAGGTTGAACTTCAGCGCCTTGGCCTGCTTGACGTCCTCGAGCGCGGAGATCCGGCTCAACTGGTCGTCAGTCAAAGTGCCATCAATCGAAACCAGCGCGATGGCATCGCCGCCCTGCTCCGTGCGGCCGAGATTGAAGTTGGCGATGTTGATGCCGAGTTCGCCGAGCAGCGTACCGAGACGCCCGATATGTCCGGGCTTGTCGAGGTTGGTGACGTAGAGCATGTAGGGGGTGACTTCCGCCTCCATGTTGATGCCCTTGACCTGGATGATGCGCGGCTTGCCGCTGGCGAACAGCGTTCCGGCAACGCTGCGCTCCTGGCGCTCGGTGATCACCGTGAAGCGGATATAGCTGTCATAGGCGCCCTGCTGTTCGCGGGTGATCGTCTCGACCTGCATGCCGCGATCCTTGGCGATCTGCGGCGCCGAGACCATGTTGACATCCGCCAGCAGCGGCTTGAGCGCACCGGTGAGAGCAGCAGCGACCATCGGGCGGGTGTTGAGGTCGGCGACGTCACCCTCGAACTCGATCCGAACCCCGGTGATCGAGGTTTCGGTCAGTTGCCCGGCAAAAGAGCCCAATGCCTCGGCGAGCTTGACGAACGGCGTGATCCGCGGCGCTTCTTCTGCCGAGATCGAGGGGAAGTTCAGGGCGTTGGTGATCTCGCCGGTCATCAGATAGGCCGAGATCTGCTCGGCAACCTGCACCGCGACATTCTCCTGCGCTTCACTGGTCGACGCACCAAGGTGCGGCGTGCAGATGACGTTCGGCAAATCGAACAGCGGATTGGCGGTGGCCGGTTCCTCGAGGAATACGTCGAGCGCAGCACCGGCCACATGGCCGGATTTGAGCGCCTCGGCCAGCGCCGCCTCGTCAACGAGCCCGCCACGGGCGCAGTTGATGATCCTGACGCCCTTCTTGGCCTTGCCGATTGCCTCCGCCGACAGCACGTTGCGGGTCTGGTCGGTCAGCGGCGTATGAAGGGTAATGAAATCGGCGCGAGCGAGGAGGTCGTCGAGCTCGACCTTTTCAACGCCAATCTCGACCGCACGGTCCGCCGTGAGGAACGGATCGAACGCCAGAACGCGCATCTTGAGGCCTTGGGCGCGGTCGGCGACGATGGTGCCGATATTGCCACAACCGATGATGCCCAACGTCTTGTTAGTGACCTCGACACCCATGAAGCGGTTCTTTTCCCACTTGCCAGCGCGCGTCGAGGCATCCGCTTCCGGAATCTGGCGTGCAAGCGACAGCATCATCGAGATGGCATGCTCTGCCGTGGTAATGGAATTGCCGAAGGGCGTGTTCATCACAATGATGCCCTTCTTCGTCGCCAGCGGAATATCGACATTGTCGACACCGATACCGGCGCGGCCGATCACCTTGAGGTTGGTGGCGGCTGCAATGACCTTTTCGGTCACCTTGGTAGCGGAACGGATCGCGAGACCATCGTACTGGCCGATGACTTCAAGCAGCTTGTCCTTGTCCTTGCCGAGATCGGGCTGATAGTCGACCTCGACGCCATTGTCCTTGAACACCTGGACGGCGGTGGGGGAAAGCTTGTCGGAAACGAGAACCTTGGGCATGGGAATTTTCCTGGGAATTTGCCTGCGCTGGGACGCGCGTCATCACGCGGCCGCCGGCGAGCCGAAGCTCTGGCCGGGCAAGAACCGCACTCAACTGGGTCTATTCTGAAGGGGTATCGAGTATCGCCGACTTCTCGACTGCAAAGGCATGGTCCAGCCACGGCATCAGCGCTGAGAGATCCGACGCTTCGACCGTCGAACCGCACCAGATGCGCAGCCCCGAGGGGGCATCGCGATAAGCGCCGATGTCATAGGCGACCCCGGCATTATCGAGCCGGCGGACGATCGCCTTGGCCACCTCGCCCTGCTTCTTCTCATCGAGCGCGGTAATCTGCGGATCGGAGATGACGAGGCAGACCGATGTGTTCGAGCGCGTCGCCGGATCCTTCGCGAGAAAATCGACCCAATCGGTCTTCTCCACCCAGTCCGCCACAACCTTGTAGTTGGCATCGGCACGCGCCTGCATGGCTTCGAGCCCGCCGATCTCCTGGCCCCACTCCATTGCATCGATCGCGTCTTCGATGCACAGCATCGAAACCGTGTTGATGGTGGCGCCTTCGAAAATCGTCGTGTTGAGCTTGCCGCCCTTGGTCATGCGGAAGATCTTCGGCAATGGCCGGTCAGGCTTGAAGCTTTCGAGCCGCTCGACGGCACGCGGCGACAGGATCAGCACGCCGTGCGCAGCCTCGCCGCCCAGCGCCTTCTGCCAGGAGAAGGTCACGACATCGAGCTTGGGGAAATCGAGCTTCTGAGCGAATGCGGCGGAGGTCGCATCGCAGATCGTCAGCCCCTCGCGGTCAGCCGGAATCCAGTCGGCATTCGGCACGCGCACACCCGATGTGGTGCCGTTCCAGGTAAAGACCACATCGCGCGAGAAATCGACCTCTGCCAGATTGGGCAGTTCGCCGTAAGGCGCCTTGAGAACGCGCACATCTTCGAGCTTGAGCTGCTTTTCGACATCCGTCACCCAGCCTTCGCCGAAGCTTTCCCAGGCCAGCATATCGACGCCACGCGCGCCAAGAGCCGACCACAGGAACATCTCGACCGCGCCGGTATCGGACGCGGGAACAATGCCGATGAGGTAATCTTCGGGGACGGCGAGCAGTTCGCGCGTCAGGTCCAGCGCCCGCTGGATCCGCTCCTTGGCCGGCTTCGAACGGTGCGACCGCCCGACAAGCGCATTGGCCAGCGCCTCAACCGTCCAGCCCGGACGCTTGGCACAGGGGCCCGACGAAAAATTGGGATTGGCCGGAAATTCTGCCGGCGCAGCGTAGATCTCTGTCATGTGCGACCCTCCCAGGTCGATGCCTCTCGTTAGGGAGAGGTGTCCTGCCGGCGGGTGTATCCGAGGCACTTCAAAAGCGCAATAGGCGAGTAGAGTTGTGGTGAAGCGCTGCGCCGCATGCATAGGCGCCTTGGGGCCGGTACCCACCGCAGCAGATTAGCGCTCTGCGGCTTCCTGCTCTTGTCGCTCGCGTATCCACTCGGTGCCGCCCGGCAAGGTCCTGCTCGCGGGTTTGAGCCGCGAATTACCATTCATCGTTTTTGAGAGCAGTATATGCGTCTTGAAAGGTAGAGAAGTAGGCTTCCTCAGCGCTGACCACAGCGGGAAGCCTGAACGACTCGGGCTGGACAAACGCCACCCTTCTTATCGCCTTTCGAACCTGATCGCTCTCAAGCGCGCAGCGCAGGAGCCTGAGACATTCCATGTTTTCAAATTGGTGGCGGTTTGTGTCGAGAAGAATGCTTGAAGAATTTCCTTCTAATACCGCTAGATCACCCGGGAGCGCCGCTACCCACCGGCGCATTTGCTCTTCCGTCACCGTGTCCGGAAAGCGGACGATCACAGCACCAAGTGTTGTGTCGTATGTCATTGCGATGTCAGGTGTCATTTAGCCCGCTCTGGCTGTGCGTTTGAGGTCGTCCATAATGTCGATGGGCGCGTCCGGCGTCGGGAGCACACCGACGCGGCGCAGCCAGGACCACATCGTGAGGCGATGCAGCAAAGTGTAGAGGGCCAAGGCGCGCGAGGGGGTGGGGTGATCCATCGGGCCGTAGCCCTCCAAGATATATGGTGCGCTGCCGGGAGCGTCGTGCTCCGAACAGAACAGGCATTTGGCTAAGTCGGATATGGCATCGGCTGCGTGAGCATTGCCGAAGTCAATCAGGCCGCTGAGGTGGAGCAGACCATCGGTCTCGGTGACCAGGACGTTGTTGGGATGCAGGTCATCGTGTGCCAGGACTGCGCCGCGGCTATGCGGAACGACGGCATCGAAATCGGATTCGGCAATGTCGCGCAGACGCGATGCAAGCTCTGGATCCGCGCCATAGTCCATAAATCGGCTCAACGCGCTATCGAGCCGATTGCGAACGAATACAGCGTTGGTGCTGACCGGGTCAGCAATTCCGTCTGCGTCGAAACGACCGTAGGCCGGCATGCCTATGGTGTGCACAGACCTCAGTAGGTTTCCCATTTGCTTATAAAGGCTGGCGATGTCGCGATGGTTTCGCAGGCTTCCGGCGGCTTGGCCAGGCAGGAAGTTGGTGATCACATACCGAAATGGCAGACGGGTCCGGGAATAGTCGACCAGCAGGTATCGGGTCACGGGGAGACCGATGGCATGTGCACGCGCAGTGGCGTAACTGTCGCTGCCGACGATCTTGGTTTCGTCGTCTTGGTAAACTTTCAAGACGAGCGCAATGTCTGTATCGAGGTCGAGCCTGAACACGTCCGCACTGCCGCCAGCCAGCGGTATGACTGCTGAGATTTTGCCCAACTCAAGTGGTGCGATGGCTCGGTTGGCAGTTAATGCATCCAAAATAACTTCCCTCCGAGCGGTTTTGCCTCGCAGGCCGCTGGGGTTTGCTTCTGCGCCACGAGGCAACATGAGCGGCTATTCCGTATCCACCCCAGTTCGGACGACCCAGCTGATCCTACAGTCATCAACCGCGATGGCACCGATCAATGGCCGACGGAAGTCATCGGAACGGAACTTGCCGCTTCGCCTTCCGTTTGCCATGCTCTCCCTCAAGCGCGCATTACAAGGGCACCCCAATGGCTGACAAGACTTTCCCCAGAACCACCACCGATGCAGGCATTCCGGCCCAAAGCGACGAGCATTCACTGTCCATAGGGCCAAATGGTCCCATCGTGCTCAACGATCATTACCTGATCGAGCAGATGGCGAACTTCAATCGTGAACGGATTCCCGAAAGGCAGCCGCACGCCAAGGGAAGCGGAGCATTCGGCCGGTTTGAGGTCACTGCGGACGTCAGCAAGTATACCAAGGCGAATTTCCTGCAACCCGGATCGAAAGTGGAAACGGCCGTACGCTTCTCCACTGTTGCGGGCGAGCGCGGCAGCCCCGACACCTGGCGGGATCCACGCGGGTTTTCGGTGAAGTTCTATACGGAAGATGGCAATTTCGACATGGTCGGCAACAACACGCCGATCTTCTTCATCCGTGATCCGATGAAGTTCCAGCACTTCATCCGCAGTCAGAAACGCCGCGCCGATAATGGCCTGCGCGACCATGACATGCAGTGGGACTTCTGGACTCTCAGCCCCGAAAGCGCGCACCAGGTTACTTATCTGATGGGCGATCGCGGCGTGCCCAAGAACTGGCGCGAAATGAACGGCTATGGCAGCCACACCTACATGCTCATCAACGAGGCGGGCGAGAAGTTCTGGGTGAAGTGGCACTTCCACAGCGATCTCGGTGACGGCAACGCGCACCTGACACAAGAGCAGGCAGACAACATGGCCGGGCAGGACGGTGATTATCACCGTCGCGATCTGTTTGATCACATCGCCAAAGGCGAATTCCCGACCTGGACGCTGAAGTTCCAGGTGATGCCGTTCGAAGATGCCAAGACCTATCGGATCAACCCGTTCGACCTCACCAAGACCTGGCCGCATGAGGATTATCCGTTGATCGAGGTCGGCAAGCTGACGCTCGATACCAATCCGATGGATTGGGACACACAGATCGAGCAGCTGGCATTCGAGCCTAACAATATGGTGCCGGGAATCGGCCTTAGCCCTGACAAGATGCTTCTGGCGCGCGGCTTTTCCTATGCGGACGCCCACCGCGCCCGTCTCGGCGTCAACTACAAGCAGATCCCCGTCAATCAGGCCAAGGCCGCGGAAGTGCATTCCTATTCGCGCGCGGGACAGGGCCGGACAGTCAACGCTGTCGATCCGGTCTATGCCCCCAATTCCTATGGCGGCCCAGGCGCACAGCCGGAAGTCGGTGGCGAAGCCACCTGGATGGCCGATGGCGAAATGGTCCGCTCGGCCTATACATTGCGTGAAAACGACGACGACTGGAGCCAGCCCGGCGCGCTGGTGCGTGAGGTCATGGACGATGCTCAGCGTGACCGTTTCGTGGACAACGTCGCCGGGCACCTTGCCAAAGGGGTGAGCGAGCCGATCCTCAAGCGCGCGTTTGCCTATTGGCGCAATGTCGACAAAGCCATCGGCGATCGCATCGAGAAGGCCACCCGCGAGATGCTCGGTGGCGAATCCAAGGCTCCGGGTATGGCGAGCGCCGAGTCTATTTCCGGCTACCATGGCATTCCCGCTACGGCGGCAATCGCCAAGGGTGAAGGCCAAAAGAATGCCATCGAGGACGAGCGAGACGTCCCGCCCGGCAAATAGCTGAAGCCTGTTCAAGTTCTTTTATGGCGCGCACGCGGCGCGCCATAATGCAAATTATCGACTGCCGACGACCTGCTTTTCCTGACCGATTGCTGGAAACAATCGGTCAGGAAAGCAAAGCACTCGGTGTGCGATATCGGCTCGTCTGCGCAGTTTGAATAGCAGACTGAAAGCTGCTCAACCGGCTTGCGCTCCAACGGCGCTCTTGTTTGCTCACGCTCCCGCGCTAACATGTCAGTCGACCAAAACGCTCGACAAGGAACGGACATGTCCGCACCGATTTATCGCGACCCGGAATTTGACGGCGCCGCGGATCCGACAGTCATCAACCGCAATGGCACCGATGAATGGTGGATGTTCTACACCAATCGCCGGGCGCATCTGGCCGACGCAGACCAGTCATGGATCCATGGCAGCCCGATCGGGCTGGCGGTCTCCGTGGATGGCGGGCAGAGCTTTGACTATCGCGGAACGGTCGAGGGGCTCGATGCGCCGGCGGATAAGGGCCTCAACACGCATTGGGCGCCGGAAGTCATCTGGGGGCGCGGCGAATACCATATGTATCTGACCTATATGCCGGGCACGCCCACCGGCTTCACCGGGGTCGCGCGCGATATCGTCCATTTCACCAGCCCTGACCTGACGAGCTGGACACGGCGCAGTGCCCTTCCGCTACCGACAACGAACGCCATCGATGCTGCCGTGGCTCTGTGTCCGGATGGCCTTTACAGGCTGTGGTACAAGGATGAGACACGCGGCTCCGGCACCTATTCGGCCACTAGCGAAAATCTCTATGATTGGCAGGCTGAAGGCATGGTGATTGCGGGAAGCCCCGATGCGCCGCCGCATGAAGGACCGAACGTTTTCAAGCTCGGCGGCTGGATCTGGATGATCACCGACGAATGGCACGGCCAGGCGGTCTACCGGTCCAGCGATGCACAGAACTGGACGCGCCAGGGCGTCATTCTCGGCGCGCCCGGCGCCCATGAAGACGATCTGCGATTTGCGCGTCACGCCGATGTAGTGACCCAGGGGGACTGGGCGGCGCTCTACTATTTCACGCATCCGCGCTGGAACGAGGCCGAAGACAAGGCGCCGGAAACGCCCGAGGCGCGGGCCACAAGCATTCATGTCGCGCGATTGACTGTGGTCGACGACAATCTCGTTGCCGAACGCGATATCGACGCCCCGGCCCTCGAGACTGGATACGAACAGATCTGATGCAATTTCACAGCTACGACCCGGCAGAGGGGCACGGCCTGCCGCATGATCCGTTCAAGGCCATCGTCGCCCCGCGCCCGATCGGCTGGATCTCGTCAACGGACAGCGAGGGCGTGGCCAATCTGGCGCCCTACAGCTTTTTCAACGCCTTCGTCAGCAGCCCGCCGATCATCGGCTTTTCGAGCGAGGGGCGAAAGCACAGCCTCGCCAATATCGAGGCGACTGGCGTGTTCTGCTTCAATCTCGCAACGCGCGCCATGGCCGAGGCCGTCAACCAGACATCCGGCGCCTATCCGGCCGAAGTTGATGAGTTCGAGGCGGCCGGACTCGAAAAGACGCCTTGCAGCGCCATTCCGGCGCCGCGCGTTGCCAATGCGCTCGCCGCGCTCGAATGCAAGGTTACCGCCATTCACCGCCTGAGCGATCTCGATGGCAACGGCCTCGAGGCCCATCTGGTGCTCGGCCAGGTGGTTTACGTCCATATCGCCGAAACGGCGCTGATAGACGGGCGCTTCGACATCGCAAAAGCCGGCACCATCGCCCGCTGTGGCTATCGCGGCGACTACGCGGAGGTGACCGAGACCTTCGAAATGCTGCGTCCGTCCATCGGCTGACGGATCAGGACAGCTCATCCTCGATATGGATGCGCACGATCTCGTCAAAATCCCGGTCGGCCGTAAACCCGAGGCCAATCGCACGCTGTGGGTCGAAGTTCTGCGGCCAGCCAGCGACGATCTTCATGATGGTTGGATCAGGCTCGCGCCGGATCAGGGCAACGGCTTTATCACCGGCTGCGCGGCGCAGCGCCTCGATTTCTTCGGCAATGGTCACGGAAACGCCCGGCATGCTGAGGCTGCGGCGTGCGCCGAGGCTTGTGGTATCGACCTCGGCCGCGTGCAGCAAAAAGCCAACTGCAGCGCGCGGGCTGGCAAACCAGTGCCGCACGCTCTCCTCGACTGGCAGGATTGCCTCCTGCCCGGCCAGCGGCTCGCGGATGATGCTTGAAAAGAAGCCGGATGCCGCCTTGTTTGGCGCACCGGGCCTGATCGCAATGGTCGGCAGCCTGATGCCAATACCATCGAAAAAACCACGGCGCGAATAATCGGCCAGCAACAGCTCGCCGATCGCCTTTTGCGTGCCGTAACTGGTAAGCGGCGCGTTGAGAAACTCATCGCCTATGGCTTCGGGGAACGGTGTGCCAAACACCGCAATCGAGGAGGTGAAGACAACGCGCGGGCAGTAGCCGTCCGCACCATGCGCCTGCCGGATCGCCTCGAACAGATAGCGGGTACCATCGAGATTGATGCGGTAGCCTTTCTCGAAATCCGCTTCCGACTCGCCCGACACAATTGCCGCCAGGTGAAAGATGATGTCCGGCCGCTCCTCGAGCAGCGCTGTCGCCGCCTCGGGTTCCGACAGGTCTAGCGCGCGGGTCTCGACCGCGAAATCGGCACCTTGCGGCGCCTGCGGCTCGATCACATCGACGAGCATCAGCGCATCGAGCGCTTGCCCGGCGAGCACAGGCTGGTTTGCGAGACGCTCGGTCAGCTTGCGTCCCACCATGCCCGCAGCGCCAATGATCAGTGCCTTCATGCCTCTTCCCCTTCATGAATCGCCTGCACTCTAGCGGCACGCGCCACAAAAGAGAAACGGCGCCGATTGGCGCCGCTCCAAAAACTGCGATGTGTGCGGGTGCTAGAACTTGTAACGCACCGTGCCGCGCACTTCGTGCACGAAATTGTTGTCCGAGGAAAAGCCCGCCGGAGCCGGCTGATCGTTGGTGACCTCGGAGATATAAAGGCCGCGATAGCCGACATCCGTGGTGAAGGCGCCGAAATCGTAGCCGACACCGACCATGCCCGCCGCAGCCAGGCTGACATTGTCGCCGCCAGGGATCGGGTTGCCGGCAGGGCCATCGACCGAAACCTTGTTGAACGCCACACCAGCGCCCGCACCGACATAGGCGAACGCGCCGCCGCCGGCGGAGTAGCCCTTGTGGTGGCCGTAGCCGCCAAAGCCGTCGCCCAGCGAGAAATCATAGTACACGTTGGCCAGCGCGATAGTGCTGCGCAGCTTCAGGCTGTAATCGCCATCAACCCCAGCACCGAAGCCGGTCTTGGTGATCGAGCTGCCCTCGTTCTGCAGATAATCGACAGTGGCGTCGAAGCGCAGGCCGGTACCGGTCTCGTAACCGAAACCACCACCGAAGCTGTAGCCATATCCCCAATCCTCGACCGGGAAGCTTACTTCGTCGCAGACGCAGTCATAGGCATCGACGTCCTTGGTCCAGTGGATGTTCCACGCAGCGCTGCCGCGCAGGTAGAAAGCGCCGCCAAGATCCTTGTCGACGGGCGGCAGTTCGGGAACTTCGATGATAGGCGGATACGATGGCAGGTCGGCGGCGAATGCCGGGCCTGCGAAAACGGCGGCGCCGGCCACCATGATTGCCGCAACAGACTTGCGCATGTGAATACCTCGGGTTTGGCAGAATTGGCCATCGAACTTAGCCCAATATCCGCCAATAGTCTTAAGTCTGGATTAACTGCGCGGCTTAACCCTAACTTTTGCTTGCCCTCACCTCTCCTGCGGCGTTTCAACCGTGATCGCATGCTCCAAGAGCGTCAAAATATGGCCTTCTCCGGCACACGTTGTGAGCAAATTCGACAGCTAGCTCTTTGGCGTCAGACACGATCTCGCCCTTTGCTTACGCAAGGGACGAGAAGCGGTACAACTTATTTAAAGCTGAAGAAGGTTCATAATCATGCAGGCCAACAAGACTGTAAAATCTGCGATCGTTACTGCGCTCAGCGTTGCGATGTTGGGCAGCGTCGCCGCCCCGGCCCTTGCGCAAGGCATGGTTGAGCAGGCTCCTGCCACCACCACTGCACAGTCCGCCGATTTCAGCGACGAGACGATTTCGGCCTTCGCAGCCGCTTATATCGAGGTGGTCCAGATCGGCCAGGGCATGCAGGAAGAGCTGCAAGGCGCGCAATCAGCCGAAGATCAGCAGGCCATCATGCAGGCCGCCAACGAGGAAATCGAAACTGCAGTCGAAGGAACGCCCGGGATTGCCGTCGACGAATACAACGAGATTCTTCAGGTTGCCCAGGCAGACGATGCACTGATCGAGCGGATCAACGCGGCACTTGCCGACCTTCAGCCCGCAATGAGCCAGTAACATCACCCGGTGGGCGGGACCGTCTTCTGAGCGGTCCCGCTCTGGCCGGGGAGTGTGCGTGGCGGCAGATCAATCGAATAAAGATTGTGCCGGCCGATCTCGCGAACGTCCCGCTCTCCGCAAAGCGCCATGGTGATATCGAGCTCACGGCGGATGATCTCGAGCACGCGGGTCACCCCCGCCTCACCCCCTGCGCCCAGCCCCCACAAGAATGCCCGCCCGATAAAGGTTGAGCGCGCTCCGAGGGCCAGTGCCTTGATGATATCCTGTCCCGAGCGGACACCGCCATCGAGATAAACTTCCGTGGTCTTGCCGACCGCATCGACAATCTCAGGCAGCGCCCTGATCGTGCTTGCCGCACCGTCGAGTTGGCGTCCGCCATGGTTGGAGACGATAATCGCGTCCGCGCCATGCCCCACCGCCTGTCGCGCGTCCTCGGCATCAAGAATGCCCTTGACGATCACCGGGCCGCCAAAGCGCTGCTTGATCCACTTGATGTCCCCCCAATGCAGCGTCGGATCAAACTGCCGGTTCGTCCACGCCGCGAGCCCCGACAGGTCGCCGACGCTGTCGACATGTCCGACAACGTTTCGGAATGTATGCCGGCGCGTTTGCAGCATTTCGAGCGCCCAGCGCGGCTTGAGCGCCATTTCCGCAACAAATCTCGGCGTCATTTTCGGAGGCGCCGTCATCCCGTTGCGCAAATCCTTGTGGCGTTGTCCTGAAATCTGCAGATCGACTGTCAGCACCAGCGCCGAACACTTTGCCGCCCGTGCCCGATCGATAAGACGCTCGATAAAGGCGCGATCGCGCATTACGTAGAGCTGGAACCAGAACGGCTCGCTTGTGTGTTCGGCCACATCCTCGATTGAACAGATGGACATGGTGGATAGCGTAAATGGCACACCAAAGGCTTCCGCAGCCCGCGCCGCCTTGATTTCACCGTCGGCCGACTGCATGCCCGTCAGCCCGGTCGGCGCCAGCGCAACAGGCATCGCGACGCTTGTTCCTAGCATCTGCGTCTCATGAACGCGGTTGTCGATGTTTACGGCGACCCGCTGGCGCAGCAGAATCTTCGAGAAATCTGCGCTGTTGGCGCGATAGGTGCCCTCCGTCCACGATCCTGAGTCGGCATATTGAAAGAACTGTTTGGGCACCCGGCGCTTGGCGAGCGCCATCATCTCGTCGACCGTCAAAACCTTGTCGAGCCGTGGCATGCCGCGTCCTCCCTGAAGCTGGCAATTGCTCTAGACACTGACATGTTAGCCGTCAATCCGCGCCGCCAGAGCCTCTTATCGTGCTTGCCAGCCTGCTCAGGCTTGGCCAATGTGCGCCAAAAGCGGAGGGCACAAGCATGGCGATCGCCGGCGACACGTATGAATTTCACGAGAAGGCGTTTTACGATCTGACGGTGCCGATTGCCGCGATCGAAACCATATATGATGGCTGCCGATGGTCAGAGGGACCGGTCTGGTTCAATGATGGCGGCTATTTGATCTGGTCCGATATTCCAAACAACCGAATGCTGCGCTGGGTGCCAGAGAGCGGCGTCACGGTGTATCGACAGCCCTCGAACTACGTCAACGGCAATACCCGTGACCTTGAGGGGCGGATGGTTTCGTGTTCTCACGGAGCGCGTGCCGTGCTGCGCACCGAGCCCGACGGTACGATCACGACGCTCGTAAGCCATCATCAGGGCAAGCGCCTGAACTCACCGAACGATGTCGTGGTGCGTTCGGACGGCACGATCTGGTTTACCGACCCGACATACGGAATCATCTCTGACTACGAAGGCTATAAGGCCGATCCGGAACAGGACGGGTGCTTCGTTTATCGCTACGATCCGCAGACCGACACGCTCGATGTGGTGACCAAGGATTTCACCAAGCCGAACGGGCTGGCCTTCTCCATCGATGAAACGCAACTCTTCATCGCAGACAGCGGCAAGAGCCATGATCCGGACTGCGCCTCGGTGATCCGCTGCTACGATACCGACGGCAAGACATTAAGCAATGGCCGGGTTTTCTGCGAACTCGAGACTGGTATTCCGGACGGCTTTCGTTTCGATACGAACGGCAATCTGTGGACGAGCGCCGGGGCCGGAATCAATTGCTATGATCCGGCCGGCACGCTCCTGGGCCGCATCAACCTTCCGCAATCGGTCTCCAACCTGACGTTTGGCGGTGAACGCCGGAACAGGTTGTTCATTACCTCGACGCAGGCCGTCTATTCGGTGTTCGTCGGCGCGACCGGCGCCCAGCGGCCCTGAACTCAATAGGGCAGGATTTCTCCCGAATGATCAACGAGCCGTCCAGTTTGCTCCGGCGTCAGTCTGTCGATGACATGAAGCAGCCGAACCGCCGCCTCATCGGGGTCGACAACTGATGGTGCAGAACCCCGGAACGGCTGCGACAGCGGCGTCGCAACCGTACCGGGATGAAGCGTTGCGCAGATTGCGTCTGGGCGGGTGCGGCTCAATTCGATCGCGGCGGTGCGCAGCAACTGGTTAAGCGCCGCCTTCGATGCCCGGTAGCTGTACCAGCCACCGAGCCGGTTATCGCCGATGCTGCCGACCTTTGCGGAAATGGCCGCGAACACGGCCTTGCCCTCGCGCGGCAGCAACGGCAGGAAATGCTTGGCGACCAGCGCCGGCCCGATCGCATTGACCAGAAAGCTGCGCTGCATTGCTGCAGCATCGAGGTGGCGCCAGGTCTTCTCCGGCGCAATCCCCTGCCCTTGCAAAATCCCGCTCGCAACGACGACGAGCCGCACCGGCACTTGCAGCCCTGCAACATGCTCGGCTGCAGCGGCGATAGTCGATTCCTCAGCTAGGTCGATCGATGGTTCCGAAGTGCGGGAAAGGCCAATAACAGCGTCGAAACGCGCCGATGCATGCAACGCTTCGAGAAGCGCCGAGCCAATGCCCCCGCTGCTACCGATAATGATGGCTGCACCGCCTTGGGGGAAAGACGACAGTGTCATAGTCATCGCACGCTCCTTCGATACGCGTCGTTCGATCGCTGGCAACACACAGTCACACAACTTGGCCTTTCGTCATCTGTCTCGCGCCACGACATTGGCCTGTGCTGCAAGAGAAGGATCAGAGATATGTCCAGCTATCAGTTTCGCAGGTCGGAAGGCGCAGATCACACTGCGCCGATGTTCTTCGTCTTTCACGGTACGGGCGGAGATGAGGATCAGTTCTTCGAGCTTGCCGGGCAGCTTCTGCCAGGCGCAGCAATCATCGCACCGCGCGGTGACGTGTCCGAAGGTGGCGCGTTGCGCTACTTCCGTCGGACCGGCGAAGGAGTCTACGACATGGAGGACCTCAAGGCTCGCACGGAAACAATGGCCGACTTCGTTAAGGCGCAGCTTGCCGAGCGTGCTCCATCGTCCGTAATCGGCCTCGGTTACTCAAACGGCGCCAATATTCTAGCGTCGGTGCAGTTCAGTCATCCGAAGCTTTTTGACGCAACGATGCTGATGCATCCGCTGATCCCCTTCGCACCGCCATCACAGCCAGACCTCGCCGGAAAGTCTGTCCTCATTACAGCCGGCCGCCGCGATCCCATCGCACCTGCAGAGGCGACAGAGGGGCTGGCAGGGTATTTTCGCGAACAGCAAGCGCAGGTCGATCTCTTCTGGCACGAGGGCGGACACGAAATCCGGCAGGAAGAACTTTTGCGGGTGCAGCAGGCCCTGCAGCCATTCTCAATCCAGAAGGCCTGAGCTTCACAAGTTTCAACGCCCCCCTTTGAAATTCGCCCGGACGCGCGTAAGGAAGGTGTGCGGCGCCGGGCCCCTCTGGCGAGCGTGATCGAGAGATCGCCTCGTGATGTCGGAGCTGCTCCCAATTCTTTTGTGGAGATGGTCCGGTATGGAACCGCTTTTTGGCGCCCTTATGGGCGATCTGCTCGGCACACCAGTTTATTTCTGGGTCGCCTTTATCGCTATCGTCCTGATCATTCTGGTGTTCGACCTCGGGATTCTGCACCGGGATGAACACGAAATCTCAGCCAAGGAGAGCCTGACCCTTTACGGGTTCTATGTGCTGGTCGCGCTGGCTTTCGGCGTTTGGGTGTGGGTCTCGAGAGGCTCGCAGGCCGGGCTGGAATTTTACACCGGCTATTTGATCGAACAGAGCCTTGCGATGGACAACATGTTTGTCATCGCGACGATTTTCGGCTTTCTCGGCATTCCGCGGCTCTACCAGCACCGAGTGCTGTTCTGGGGCATTCTCGGCGTCATCCTGTTCCGCGCGGTGCTGATTGGGGTTGGGGCAGCGCTGGTCCATTCTTTCGATTGGATCCTGTTCATATTCGGCGCTTTCCTCGTCTTCACGGGCATCCGCATGTTCGTGCACGAAGAAGATGAGGGGGATATGGAAAACAATCCGATCCTCAACTTCCTGCGCCGCCACCTGCCGATCACCAATCAGCTGCATGGCCGCGCCTTCACGGTGCGCCAGGAAGACCCCAAGACCGGAAAGATGGCGCTGTTCCTGACGCCTCTGGCGGTGGCGCTGATCATGGTTGAGATCGTCGACGTCATATTCGCCGTCGACTCCGTTCCTGCCGTGTTCGCAGTGACGCAGGACACCTTCATTGTCTACACCTCGAACATCTTCGCTATTCTCGGATTGCGTGCGCTCTACTTCGCGCTGGCGGCGGCGATGAACCGGTTCCGCTATCTGCAGGTTTCGCTGGCGATCATTCTCGTACTCATTGGCATCAAGATTTTCCTTGTGCCGGTCGGTATCCATATCGACACGCTGCTGTCTCTGGGCGTGACGATTGGCATTCTGGCGGCAGGGGTTCTCTACTCCCTGTGGAAGACCCGCAACGAGCCCGATATCAGCGCGCGTCAAGATCCCGGCCAGGGCCACCTCGAACCCTGATGATTGCAGGGTGGGCTGATCAGCCCACCCTGCCTTCCATGCTCTGGCGCCCGCTTCGAACCATGCTATTCTGCCGGCAAACGGGAGACCTTTCGATGCGTGCCCTCATCCTGCCTTTCTGTCTCGCGGCCTTTTTCATTCCAGCGTTGCCTGCCCAATCGGCGAGCTTTGACTGTTCGGCTGCACAAACGCAGTTCGAACAGGCAGTGTGTGAAACGCCAGACCTCTCGAGAGCCGATGAAACGCTGGCCAAGGCCTACGCCACCGCGCTCGGCGGCTTGAGCGATGAAGCGCGCGCGAGCATGCAGGCTGATCAGCGCGACTGGCTGTCCTACGCCGAACGCAGCTGCATCGCTTTGCCTTCGCCACAAAGCCCGGTGACGACGCCCGACTGCTTGCTCGGCGCCTATCGCGACCGCATCGAGGTCCTTGAGACCAGTCGCATGATCGGGGGCCATCGCTTCTACCTGCAGTCCGACTATTCCGCCGAGATCGACCCTGACGCCGAGCCGATTTCGTACTGGCGTATCGCCAGCCACGTCTTCTCGATGCCGCTCATAGATGGAAGCGAATTGTCTGGCTCGTTCAACGACGTGATGATGGCACACCGTGCGCAAAGCTGGGCAGGTAGCGACGAAAGCGCTTCATCCTCAGAGGATGTCGATGTCAGCATTACCGTTGAGACGGTCACCGCCAACCGCATCACCCTGTCGGACAATTTGTTCTGGTATGGGCATGGCGCCGCACACGGAAACTACCTCGGCACCTATATCCACTACCTGATCGACGAGAAGCGCGAGATGCGGGCATCGGATCTGTTCGCTGGCGAGGGATGGGAGCAACGGCTGGTCAAATTGACTGCACAGGCCTTGCGCGACCAGCATGGTGACGCTCTTTGGGATGATTTCGAGCAGGACATCGCCGAGATCGCTGTCGATCCGGCCCGCTGGAATTTTGGCGATTATGCTCTCAGCGTCCAGTTTAATCCCTACGAAGTCTCCGCCTACGCTTATGGAGCGCCGAAAGCAGAGATTGCCTGGACCATGCTCGAACCGATGCTCGCAGAGGGCGCCGACGATATACGCTGGTAAGCTCTAGCGTGCCAGCAGGTCGCCCCATTCGGGATGACGGCGAAATTGTACGGCGACATAGGGACAGCGGGGAATGATCGTGAACCCCTGCTCCCGCGCATCCTTTATCGAGGCTTCAACAAGCTGCAAGGCAACCCCCCGGCCCTCGTATTTCGGCGGGGTCAGCGTGTGGTCGATCGACATCACGCCTTCCGAGACCCAGCGATAGGTCATCTCCGCTTCATGATCAGGGTCGAGCGTCGCCCAATAGCGTCCGCCAGCTTCTTCGCGTGTGTGTTCGACAGTGACATCAAGTTTGCTCATGACACCCTCAGCGAGACGTTAACGGGACGTTAGCGTGGGAACAGCCTATGTGTTCCCACGCGACCTTCGACTAGACGCCTATTTTGCGGCGTATGCCACGACGGTCTGCTGCTGCTCGCCGAGCCCCTCGACCCCGAGGCGCATCACGTTGCCGGGCTTCAGCCACACCGGCTCCGGCTTGATCCCCATGCCGACCCCTGGAGGTGTGCCGGTGGTAATGATGTCACCCGGCTGCAAGCTCATGAACTGACTGATGTAGTGAACGAGGTGCTGAACCCCAAAGATCATCGTTTGTGTCGAGCCGTCCTGGTAGCGATGGCCATCGACCTCGAGCCACATCTTGAGATTCTGTGGATCCGCGACCTCATCGCGCGTCACCATCCAGGGCCCGATCGGACCGAACGTGTCCGCCGACTTGCCCTTGACCCACTGGCCACCGCGTTCGATCTGAAAGTGCCGCTCGGACAGATCGTTGACGACGCAATAGCCGGCCACATGCTCCATTGCATCGGCTTCCTCGACATTGCGCGCTTCCTTGCCGATGACGATGCCGAGTTCGACTTCCCAATCCGGTTTGATCGAATTTTTCGGGATCATCACTTCATCATTAGGGCCGCAGATTGCGCTGGTGGCCTTCATGAACAGGATCGGCTCCTTGGGAATATCCGCTCCGGTTTCAGCAGCGTGGTCTGCATAGTTGAGACCGATGCAGATGAACTTGCCGACAGAGCCGACGCACGGACCGATCCGCTGGCCTGCATCGAGTTCCGGCAGGCTCGACAAATCCGCGCCAGAGATACGCGACAGCCCATCGGGCGTCAGCACCTCTCCGGCGATATCATCGACTACGCCGCTCAGATCGCGGATCGTGCCATTATTGTCCAGTATCGCAGGCTTTTCGGCACCCTTGGCTCCGACGCGCAGCAGCTTCATTCGTCCATCTCCTCTAACATGTTAGTTGGTGCTATAGACCCGGCAGTCGCTTTGATAAAAGGCAGGCTTCGGCACAAGCGTCCACCATTTCAGCCATGCGGCATCATTTGTCGTCAGGCGAAATCACGCCCTTTTTCAGCAAAACGTTTCCGTAAAGTCGTGTTTCGCCAGTCTGGACAATGGCGTAGGCCGATCTGACGCGATCATAGAAGGCGAACCGCTCAATCGATCCGAGATCGAAACCAGTCTCATGGTGCGAGATGATCGACGAGAACTCTTCCATGATTGGCTCGACGCGATCGGGTTCACCGACCACCTGCATGCAAAAGGCGGCGTGCTCGACATAGCTGTCGAGCGGCATCAGGCCGAGAATGGCATCGAGGACATCGGTTGCAGATTGTCCGTCAAGGCGCACAAGCCGGGGTCCTGCGCTCTCGGCCGGGTAGTTCGCATCGACGATGGCAATCTCGTCGCCATGCCCCATGGCCCTCAGGATTTTCAGCAGATCGGGCGAAAGAATTGGCGGAATGCCTTTGAGCATAAGTGTCTCCTCGTGTCCCTCGATCAGCCGAAGGGAAATATGTCCTGCTCAGCAGTTGCAGCCAGTGTGTCGCCATCGGCGAAGAGCTGTGGTTGCTGGCGCGCGAAAGCAAACAACTCGACCATCACCGCATCGATATGCGCGCGCACCGCCTTCGAGGCGGCCGCGGCATCTCCCGCGAGAATGGCATCGAAGATTGCCTGATGTTCGGAAATGGTCACCGCGAGGCGCCGGGGCGTGATGATCAGCCGCCGCGCCCTGTCGAGATTGGCGCGCGCCGAGTCGATGATCGTTCGGATCTTCGAGAAATGCATGGTTCGAAACATGATGTCGTGAAAGTCGACATCGAGATAATGGAAGGTACCCGCATCGTCGTGCCGGGCAGCCTCGCGCTGATCGGCGATGTTGCGCTGAAGCGCCGCCACCAGATCCGGCTGATGGGTGCCGATGAGGACCCGCAGCGCCTCGCTCTCGAGCGCCTTGCGGATCAGCATGTATTCGCGCGCATCGGCAATCCGTACCAGCGATACGCGCGACCCGCGCTGCGGCAGGATATCGACGAGGCCCTCTGCGGACAGCCGTGCGAGAGCCTCGCTGACCGGGAACCGGGATACAGCGAGCTGGGTGCAGATCGCGTTCTTGTCGATGACCTCGCCGGGCGCAAGCGTCAGTTGTACGATCGCCTGACGCAGTGTCGCCGTCACGTCATTGGTGACATTGCCTCGCGCCATGGAGGCGGGACGCACAAGAAATTCATAAGGACCGGCTTCCGAATTCATGCTAACATGTTAGTTAGAGCCGTGATGATTGACAAGCTGCGCCGCCGCCCGCCGAGGATGATGGCAGGTGTGCGAAGCGTCAATCGAGTTGAGACACAGCGAAAGCTATTACACCATGTCCGAAACCATGACCCGCCCACAGCCGCGCACCCTGGTGCTGAGCGCCGAAGACAACGTCGCAGTGGCGCTTGCCAATCTTGATGTTGGCACCGAGACGCCCGAGGGGGTGACAACCAGCAAGCGCGTCCCGAAGGGCCACAAGTTTGCGACCCGCGCCATCGAGACCGGAAAGCCGGTGATCAAGTTCGGTCAGATCATCGGGTTTGCCACCACCGACATTCCGGCCGGCGAGTGGGTGCATGAGCACAATTGTGGGATGGGCATCGAGAACGGTGCCTTCGCCCGCGATTATGACTTCGGCGCCGCAGCCATTGCGCCACAAATGGTTCCGGAGACCGAGCGCCCGACATTCGAAGGGTTTCGGCGCAGCAACGGCAAGGTTGGTACCCGCAACTATGTCGGCATCCTGACATCCGTGAACTGCTCGGCGACCGTCGCTAAATTCATCGCAGACGCCGTCAACCGCTCGGGCATGCTTGACGAGTTTCCCGGCGTCGACGGTGTGGTGCCTTTCGTCCACGGCACAGGGTGCGGGATGGAAAGCAAGGGTGAGGGTTTCGACATCCTCAAGCGGACCCAGTGGGGCTATGCCACCAACCCGAATGTCGGCGCGGTGCTGCTTGTCGGGCTCGGCTGTGAAGTCTTCCAGATCGGCCGGATGAAAGAGATCTACAACATCACCGATTCCGAAACCTTCCAGACGATGACCATCCAGGAATCCGGGGGCACCCGAAAGAGCATCGAAAAGGGTCTCGAGCGCGTCCGCGAGATGCTGCATGTCGCCCAGCGCGCTCGCCGCGAAACCGTCTCGGCCAGCGAACTCACACTGGCTTTGCAGTGCGGCGGATCTGACGGGTATTCCGGCATTACCGCAAACCCGGCACTCGGGATTGCGGCAGATATTCTCGTGCGCAATGGCGGCACGGCAATTCTCTCTGAAACGCCAGAGATCTATGGCGCGGAGCATCTGTTGACCCGGCGTGCCATCTCACGCGAAGTCGGTGAAAAGCTGATCGAGCGGATTCACTGGTGGGAGGACTATACCGAGCGCAACAAGGGGGAAATGAACAACAATCCATCCCCAGGCAACAAGCTCGGCGGGCTGACGACAATCCTCGAAAAGTCGCTCGGCGCCGCTGCCAAGGGCGGCAGCACGCCGCTGACGGCTGTTTATGAATATGCCGAGCAGGTCACCGAAAAGGGTTTCGTATTCATGGATACACCCGGCTTCGACCCCGTATCAGCCACCGGGCAGGTTGCAGGCGGTGCAAACCTTCTGACCTTCAGCACCGGCCGCGGATCGGCCTATGGCTGCAAGCCCGTGCCCTCGATAAAGCTCGCAACCAATTCGGACATGTACGCGCGCATGAGCGAAGACATGGATGTGAATTGCGGCGACATCGTCGAAGGCGTTAGCATAGAGGACAAGGGCCGGGAGATATTCGAGCTACTGCTGCGGGTCGCTTCCGGTGAGAAGACCAAATCCGAGCTGCTGGGCTATGGCGACAATGAATTCGTCCCCTGGCAGGTTGGCGCGACCATGTAAGCCATGAGGAGCTCTCAATGCTCACAGCACATGTCTTCATCTCCGGCCGGGTCCAAGGTGTTGGCTATCGCGCCTGGATCAACGAGGAAGCACTCTCGCGTGGACTCGATGGCTGGGTTCGCAACCTTGCGGACGGACGCGTAGAGGCGATGTTTCACGGCGACCGCGAGAAGGTAGAAACCATGGTGGATGACTGCCGGATCGGTCCGCACGCAGCGGGCGTGAGTGGCGTCGTCAACCAGTGCTGGTCCGGAGACATCCCCACGGGGTTCTCGGTGCGTCCTACCGCATGAGCGTTTTGCGCGCTTCAGCTTGCAGTTGAACGCGCCACGGTCCAAGGTTACGCATGTTCCTGTCGGTCTTCGACATCTTCAAAATTGGTATCGGCCCTTCGAGCTCCCACACGATGGGACCGATGAGTGCCGCGAACCGGTTTCTCGACGAACTCAAGAGCGGTGACTATCCTCGCGCCCGCAACGCACGCCCCACCGCGCTTACGGCCAGCCTGCACGGCTCGCTGGCGTTTACAGGCGTAGGGCACGGCACCGGCCGCGCGGTCATCCTCGGCCTTTGTGGTGAAGCGCCCGACACCATAGATCCCGATACGATGGACGCGCGCGTCGCACAGGTCGAGGCGAGTGGCACAGTGTCGCCGCCCGGCCATCCTAGCTATCGGTTTCGCCCGGTGCGCGATTTGGTCTTCGACAAGCAGCACCCTCTGCCCGGCCACCCCAATGGGCTGCAGTTCAGTGCCTTCGATGCCGACGGCCAGCTGCTGCTGCGCCGCGTCTATTATTCTGTCGGCGGCGGCTTCGTTGTTTCCGAAGCAGAGCTCGAGGCGTTCAAGACTGCCTCTCCTGCCGATGCCGATGTCCCCTACCCGTTCGCCGATGCCGCCAGCATGCTCGACATGGCGCACCAGTCCGGTCTCTCGATCGCCGCGATGAAGCGAGCCAACGAGGATGCTGCCTTGAGCAGTGCCGGATTTGACAGGCGCATCGATGAGATCTGGGAGGCCATGGACTCCTGCATCGAGCGGGGTCTCGAGCGCGATGGCATCATGCCGGGCGGCCTCAACGTCAGGCGCCGGGCTAAGGCCATTCACGAGAGTCTCCTCGAAAAATGGCAGCGCAACGATGTCGACCCGCTGATGGCCAATGACTGGCTGAGCGTCTTCGCGATGGCGGTGAACGAAGAGAACGCCGCTGGTAGCCGCGTCGTTACCGCCCCGACCAACGGCGCCGCCGGCGTCATTCCCGCAGTCATCAAGTATTATCTGAAATTCACATCCGGCGCCGGCGCGGCCGATACCCGCAACTTTCTGCTGACGGCCGCCGCGATTGGCGGGATCATCAAGCATCGTGCCTCGATCTCGGGCGCAGAAGTGGGATGCCAGGGAGAGGTCGGATCGGCGTCTGCAATGGCGGCCGCCGGGCTGTGTGCGGTGATGGGTGGCACCCCGGCACAGATCGAGAATGCGGCGGAGATCGCCCTCGAACACCATATGGGGATGACCTGCGATCCTGTGGCCGGCCTTGTCCAGATACCATGCATCGAGCGCAACGCTTTTGGCGCGGTGAAGGCCGTCACAGCCGCGTCCCTCGCACTCAAAGGCGATGGCACCCATGCCATGCCGCTCGACAACTGTATCGAGGCGATGCGCCAGACAGGTCTCGACATGTCGGACCGCTACAAAGAGACCAGCCGCGGCGGACTGGCCGTCAACTTTCCGGATTGCTGAGCGCTATTTCGTCTGCAGCACCACCACTGCATAAGTGCACGGCGCATCACTCTCATTGCGAAAGACACAATCCTGCGGTGGCCCGAGCTCGAGACAGTCGCCACTGTCCAAGACGTGACGGGTCTCGCCTTCGCAGAATACGAGCTGGCCCTGCAGCACCCAGATCAGCTGGCGTATGAAGGCGTAGGAAGCGGCTGGCGCACTGACAGTGGCGCCCGCCGGAAGCTCGACCCGCACAAGATCGACCGGCATGTCCGAGATTGGTGATACCTGCCGACGCACATATCCGGATTGTGGGTCCCGCCAGCGGGGCTGATCCGTTTCGCGCAACAACAATCCGGACGGCGCCAATTCTGCGCGCGCGATCAGGCGCGACATGCTCAGTGAGAAGGCGCCGGACAGCTTCATGAGCAGCGCGGCTGTCGGGCTGCTGTCGCCCCGCTCGATCTTGTGAATCATCGCCTTCGAGACCCCTGAGCGCGCAGCGAGTTCGGCAAGCGACCAGCCCCGGGCATGCCGCTCGATGCGAATGCGCTCTCCTAGCCGAGCATCTTGGTTGTCTTCTATAGTGTCCATATGTACCATTATAGCAGACGAACGCTTGGGCATACAATGACACGCTTCACGCCAGATATACGTGCAGGGCTTGGCCATAATGGCGGCCCGCCGCTCGACGAGCCTGCCCACGAATGGGGCAATGGACCTGTCGGCACCTATTTCGAGTGGAAAGCCACACGTATAGCCGCCCGGAAATTCCCTGCAGATATAGCTATACGATATGCGCGCAAGGCCGACAGCCTCGGATTGAGCTATGACGAATACGTCCTTGAATTGCTCGAACGCGGGCGGCACCTGCAGGCATCGGACATTTCGCGAATCCTTGAGATCAAGGCCAGACGTCCGATCCGCTACTAGCTGAGCCTTCTGCACTTTCCACGCGCACCTGACACCGCTAGAGTTTGGGAGCCTCAACCCAAAGCGTCAGATGTCCATCAATCGCCAAGCTGAAATCCTGTTGCTTGCTCGCCATCAGGGCCAGGTGGAAGTCGATGCATTATCGCGCAAGTTCGGCGTCAGCGTTCAAACAATCCGCAAGGATCTTGCGGATTTGTGTGAGACCGGCCAGTTGCGGCGCGTTCACGGTGGGGCCGTATATCCTTCGAGCGTCGAAAACCTCGAATACGAGGCACGCCGGCAGCTCGCGGCGGAGCAGAAGACCGAAATCGGCAAGGCGGCGGCGGCGTTGATCCCGGAGGGCGCGTCGGTTTTCGTCAATATCGGCACGACGACCGAAGCGGTCAGTCAGGCTCTGAGCGAACACAAGACGCTGATGGTGATCACCAACAACATCAATGTGGCGAACCGCATGCGCATCCAGTCCGGCATGGAGGTCGTCATCGCGGGGGGCGTTGTGCGCGCATCTGATGGCGGCATCGTGGGAGAGGCAGCCGTCGATTTTTTCAGGCAGTTCAAGGCCGATTACGCCATCATCGGCGCCTCTGCACTCGACACGGAAGGCGCGCTGCTCGATTACGATTTCAGAGAGGTGAAGGTCGCGCAGGCCATCATCGCCAATGCGCGCCATGTGATCCTTGTTGCGGATTCGAGCAAATTCGAACGCAGCGCGCCAGTGCGCATTGCTCGCATGGAGCAGATCAATACGTTCGTGACCGACAGATGCCCTGCTCAGATTGCCCAGTTATGCAGTGAACACGACGTACGCCTGATCGAGACCAGTGTTTAAACGATCGCAAGTTTCGGGAGCCAGAACGCGATGATCGAGATAACCCAGTCCGAAGGGGCCGACCCGATGGTCTTTAGCGTTACACTCGACGGAGAATCCACCCAGACGCATCACCGGGTGACACTGTCGAGAGCCGATGCTGAACGGCTCGGTGCTGGCAAGGCGGCGCCGGTCGATTGCGTTGAGGCCGCGTTCCGCTTTTTACTGGACCGGGAGCCGCCTGGGGCAATTCTCGAGCGCTTCGACATCAGCGATATCTCACGCTACTTCCCAGATTTCGAGCAGCAGTTCCCCAGCTACGTCTCGCGCTAGCGACCAAAAAGATGGGCCCGGCGCTTGGCCGGGCCCATCAGGTCAGTGCGCCATTGCAAGCTTCGCCTTGGCGGCGGCTGGCTCGGGCGTTTCGATCGTGAGCGCACGATCACCGTTTTCGTCACGAATGCGGGTCGGCAGGCCCATGCCGTCCAGTAACTCGATGAATGGCTGCGGCGTCAGTTCCTCGATGTTCGCCATACGCTTGACGTCCCACTTGCCGTTGGCGATGAGCAGTGCCGCCGCCACTGGTGGGACACCTGCGGTGTAGGAAATCGCCTGACTGCCGACTTCACCGTAGGATTCTTCGTGATCGGCGACGTTGTAGATGAACACTTCACGCTCAACGCCGTCCTTAGTGCCCTTCACCAGATCACCGATGCAGGTCTTGCCGGAATAGTCCGGAGCCAGCGATGATGGATCAGGAAGCACGGCCTTCACGACCTTGAGTGGCACAACTTCCTGGCCCTCGGCAGTCGTGATCGGCTGCTCGGACAGAAGACCGAGATTTTTCAGCACCGTAAAGACGTTGATGTAGCGCTCGCCGAAGCCCATCCAGAACCGGATATTGGGCACGTCGAGATTTTTCGAAAGCGAATGAATCTCGTCGTGGCCGGTCATGTAGGTGGTCTGCTCGCCAACGACCGGAAGGTCGTCGGTGCGCTTGACCTCGAACATCTGGTTCTGCGTCCATTGCCGGTCCTGCCAGCTCCAGACACGCCCCGTGAACTCGCGGAAGTTGATCTCCGGGTCGAAGTTCGTCGCGAAGTACTTGCCGTGGCTGCCCGCATTGACATCGATGATGTCAATCGACTCGATCGTGTCGAAATACTGCTCTGCCGCAAGCGCGGCATAGGAGTTGACGACGCCCGGATCAAAACCGGCACCGAGAATGGCGGTGATCCCGCGTTTCTCGCAAAGCTCGGCCCGCTTCCACTCATAATTGCCGTACCAGGGCGGCGTTTCGCAGATCTTTTTCGGATCTTCATGGATCGCGGTGTCAATATAGGCAGCGCCGGTCTGCATGCAGGCCTCAAGGACCGACATGTTGATGAAAGCCGAACCGACATTGATGACGATCTGCGCCCGCGTCTTCTCGATCAGGGCCTTGGTGGCTGCGATATCGAGCGCGTCGAGCTGGTGTGCTTGCAGCACGCCAGGCATCTTCAGCGACCGTTTTTCGAGCACGCTCTGAACGATCTGGTGGCACTTATCGACGGTGCGCGAGGCAATATGGATATCACCCAGCGCATCGTTGCTCATTGCGGCCTTATGGGCGACGACCTGCGCGACACCCCCGGCCCCGATAATCAGGACATTTTTTTTCACTTCGCACGAAACACCTTTTAACAGCACGATCGACAAGTCGGGTTCCAACCTTGCCTTCTGATCGCGCGACAATCGGAACTGGCGCCTGAGCGGCTCCAGCAGCGGTTGCGTCTACGCCGCCTCCATCAGGAGAGGCTCGCGACGTAGTCGTCGAATGTAAACTGTCTCATCAGTTCCACCCGACCATCCAGCTGCCGTACGGCGATTGACGGCATGCGGACTCCGTTGAACCAGTTCTTTTTCACCATCGTGTAGCCAGCGGCATCTGCAATGGAAATGCGATCGCCGGGCTTCAGTTCGGTCTCGAACCGGAATTCTCCAAAAATGTCTCCGGCAAGACAGGACTTGCCGCAGACCATGTATTCGTGCGCGCCAGCGTTCGGATGCAGCTTCGCGCTTTCGCGATAAATCAGCAGATCGAGCATATGCGCCTCGATCGAGGAGTCGACGATCGCCAGATCCTTGCCGTTGTTGAGCGTATCGAGGACAGTGACCTCGAGCGTCGTCGACTTGGTTACCGCAGCCTCGCCGGGCTCGAGATAGACCGTCACGCCATAGCGCTCGCCGAACGCCCTGAGCCGATCGGCCAGCGCGTCGAGCGGATAGCCCTCGCCGGTGAAGTGAATGCCGCCGCCAAGGCTGATCCAGTCAAGCCGCTCCATCAGGTGCCCGAACCGCTCCTCGATCGTATCGAGGATGTCTGAGAAGCTGTCGAAATCGGCGTTCTCGCAATTGCAGTGGAACATGAAGCCACTGATCTGGTCGATCACCGTATCGATGCGCTCGACATCCCACTCGCCCAGCCGGCTATAGGGCCGCGCCGGATCGGCTATGATGAAGCTGGAATAGCTGATCTGCGGATTGACCCGCAGTCCGCGCACATGGGTGGCGCTCTTGTCCGCGAACCGCGTCAACTGCCCGATGGAGTTGAAGATGATCTTGTCGGAATTGGCCAGAACCTCATCGATCTCATCATCGGCATAGGCCACGGAATAGGCGTGCGTCTCACCCGCGAATTTCTCGCGGCCAAGCCTGACTTCGAAAAGTGAGGAAGAGGTCGTACCATCCATGTGTTCGGCCATCAGGTCGAACACACTCCAGGTCGCAAAGCATTTGAGGGCCAGCAGGCATTTCACGCCCGAGCGTTGACGCAAATACGATATTTTCTCGAGATTCTTGAGGAGTATCGACTTGTCGACAAGATAATAGGGCGTAGCTAGCGTCAATCTTTGCGCTCGAACCTCCGTGGGACAACCCGTGTCGCATAGCAAATGGCGCCGTCAGCTTTTTGACCGAACAGGCGCGGAGCCCGCAGACATATAGGCGACGAATGTCATTCTCAAGGGATAGGCCAAGATTTTTTGCCGCAGCACTGTCGCATCAAGCGGGAATGGAACAGTAAGAGTGCATCACGGACTGGTTGGCCCGCGGAAGTGTGGGGCCCCGGCAGACCGCGTCACAGAAAGTCCTCGCCCGTCAGCGTCCGCCAGATTCTCGTGAAGGGCAGCAGTGAGATCAGCCGGAAGTCTCCTGCGCCAACCAGGTCAGGATGACGCGGTTCGTTTCGTGCGGCATTTCTTCCTGTATCCAGTGACCGCAATCGAGGCTGACAATATCGGCGTTGGGCACGAAGTCTGCGAGCTTTTCAAACTTCGGGATGACATCGCGGTCGCCATAGATCATGAGCGCGGGATGGCGAATGATCGGATCGGCCGCGGCCAGCCTGTGCCAGTTGCGGTCGAGGTTTCTGTACCAGTTGATGCTTGCCGTGAAGCCGGTCTTCTCGAATGCGGAAACGAAGACGGCAAGCTCGCTGTCAGGCATCACCGGCTCCCCTAGCGGCTCTTTCGCCCGAGCCAGATTAATCATCGCCATGCCGGGCTCGGGCGGCTGAGGCGGCAGGTTCTTCCGGTAAAGGTTGCGCAAAAAGCGAAATACGTTCTCGTCCAGCACTGCCTCCGCAACCCCCGGCTGCCGATTGAAGTGAACGAAGTAATAGTCACCGCCCAGCAGCATCTCGAGGAGTTCGATCCACGGAGTCTCGCCCCGCTCCTGATAGGGCAGGCTCAAATTGACGATCTTGGCGACCCGTTCGGGATGTAAAAGCGTCAGGCCCCAGACGACCATCGCGCCCCAATCATGGCCAACGAAAGCCGCGTCTCGATATCCATAGTGGTCAAGCAGTGCGACGAGATCACCGGCGAGGTGCTCGATGTCATATTGGGCTACCTCAGTAGGACTGGACGAGTTTCCGTAGCCGCGTTGATTGGGCGCGATGACGTGATATCCAGCATCGACCAGCGCGGGAATCTGATGCCGCCAGGAATACGCCAGTTCGGGCCAGCCATGGCAGAGCACGATCGGGTTTCCTGCATTCTCGCGGCCTGCTTCAAACACCTCGAGGTTTACGCCGTTGACGGCGATGAGGGTGGGCTCGGGGAAATCGGTCGGGGTCTTCATTGTCTTTCCTTGTCTCTTTGCGGAGAGAGCAAAGCGCTTGTCATTGGCATTGCACTGTCCCGCCTATCGGGGCAAAGCCTTGACTAAGGAGTAATGGTGCCAAAAACTGGCACTGTTCCGCGATAGGGTGTGAGATGAACATCCGCCTTCGACATGAAGCCATAGTGCGTATCCTGCGCCGCACCGGCAGCGCGACAATTGCACAGCTCGCACAAGACGTCGGCGCCTCGCGACGCACGCTGTTGCGCGATATCAGCGCTCTGCGCGACCAAGGCTTCGTTATTCACTCCGAGCCGGGGCGCGGGGGTGGGCTTCAATTGGATCCACGCTCGGTCCAGACGACAGCGCGACTCTCGGTCGCCGAGATCTTCGCCCTGCTGATCAGCGTCGCGTCAATGCGAGCCGTGGGCACCCTGCCCTTCGCCGAGCTTGCAAATTCTGGCCTTGCCAAGCTCGAAAAAGCTCTGCCGCCCGATCGGGTGCGGGATCTGCGCAAAGTTCTCGATTGTCTCTTTGTCGGGCAATTATCCCCGCTTGTGGACATATCGGACATGAAGCCTGTGGAGGCTGCGCTGCTGCCAGCGTTTGAAACAGCGTTTCTCAAGCAGTTCTGCCTGAACTTTCTCTACCGCGACAGAAAAGGCGCGTTGACAAGCAGGACAGTCGAGCCCCAAGCCATGCTCATACTGCCACCGGTTTGGTACCTGGTGGCATGGGATCCGGCGCGTGAAGACTTCCGCCATTTTCGGATGGACCGTATCAGCGAACCGAAATGTGTTGAGGGCGCATCCTTTCGCCGTCGGAATGTGCCATTCGCCGATGACGTCTCCTCGATCCACGATCTATCGCGCTGACCAAACTCTTCTTCGTGGGGATGCTTGTGCCTGCACAAAGTCAGACTGGTGCATAGCTCTTCGCCAAGAGTCGGCGTTTCACTAGCCGATCTGATGCTGCGCCGTTGAATAGTGCAGACCACCCGATAGGATCGGGAAACAAAAAAACCCGCAAGCCTTTGGCTCACGGGCGGGCATCTTCTTGGCCATCGCTAGCAGCCAACGATTGGTTGCGGGGCGCGTAGCAACCGAGGACCTACATGGATATGCACGGCATGGCGTGTGGCATTCTTCCGGGGCAAGTTCAAAGGTTGCCCTATTCAGCGCGACTGCCGCCTTAAAGGATAGTCCGCAGAATAATATAAAGCCCGGATCGCTTCCCCCTCATGTCTTATGTAGTCGTTTTCGATGGATGTCGAACGCAACGCAATTGACGACAGTTCTTCGACTGCGAAGCGGACCGCTTCAGCAGTGGATGGAAACCGTTTGTACCGACTTCCGCGGGGTCTGAGTTCAGCGCTGGAATACAGGTCCGCCGGTGTCGACCAGTCCATCGTGCTCATCGCTTGACGACGGCGATCTTGAAGGCGGCCTCCGCCTCAAAAACATGAGACTTCATAACATCGGTCGGGGACAGGTCGACCTCCTCAACAACGCGCTCGACGGTCTCGCTACTTGAGCGCACGCGATAGAGGATGGGTCCCTTGTCGTGGGGAAGGCAGAAAATGACCTCGCATGGCCCGGAGGGCCTATTGCTTTGTCGTGACGCGGAACGTAGGGCCAGAATTTGGCCGGCTTTGAAACGATGCTGCATGCTCGGCTCCTTGTTTGGAAGAGAGCGCAGAGAGCGCTCTCTTTATGGTTCAGGCCAGCTGCAGATTGATGGCAGACTCGCGGCCGTCGCGACCGTTCTCGAGATCGTAGCTGACCTTTTGGCCATCCCCCAGACCAGCTATGCCAGCGCGCTCCAGTGCGGTCACATGGACAAACGCGTCGCGACCGCCCTCGTCGGGCGTAATGAAGCCGAAGCCTTTGGTTGAATTGTAAAATTTGACGGTGCCGGTATTCATCCTGGCGCCCTTCCATATTCGCTCGAAGCAAGGCAAACGAGCATGTTTCCTCCCAGCAGAATGCTGCGGAGGCCTAAGACGTTTGCAAATTGCAGGAAAAAGCCAAGCACCGGAAATACCGGCTGGATGAGTTCAGCCAACAGAGGCAGTAAACGTATTACAACGTTCTACCACAATTGCGTTGGATTTAAGGCGCGTTACGCCAACCGATGTTTATCCTTAGCCTAAAGCCACGACATTGCTGGATGCGAGGCAGGATATTCAGGTATTGTTCGCCGATGTAGATATGACTGGATCCATGGGGCTTCAAGCTGGCGGCCGCCGTGCGAGATAGGTGACCACCGATCAGGATCATTGTGACCTCGGGACATCTCGAGGTGCAAGTGGCCGTAACACCATTCGGAGAGCGCTTCTTCAGCAAGCCGTATTCGGCTTTGCGGCAGTCGTACGAGAACCGGTTGCCTCATATACCCGTTAACGCGCCAGAGAAGGACCATTGCCGGACAGGCCCTTGCAGGAGAGAGCGACGTATAAATGTCTGCTCGTTGGTAAGTCTGTGGGGAATCGAAATGACCGAAGCGGGGCCGCGAACTGCCACGCAATTATCAGCGCGCAACGATTTCGCTGCATTTTTCCAAGAATTGGTTGCGGGGGCGCACAGCAACCAAGGACCTACATGGATAGGCGCGGCATGACATGTCGGCGTGCGGTCGCCATGAGGTGGCTTCCTGCAAGTCTGATTTTATCCTCGGCTTGGGCCTAGCTGACCCGCTGCCGATGATAAGCTATGCCGATAAGGCACTGACCGCACCGGCTGTTCAGCTCGATCGAACCAAGACCGGTTTGCTTCACGCTTAAGATCGCCGCTCACACGAACTGACTGCACAATAGGGCTGTCGGTACGGGCAAAAGCCCATTTGCCGCGTTAGCTTTCAGGCGATCGTCGAAGTTCAACTGCCCAAGGATCGATAGGTTAGGCAGCCGTTTACGTCTCATCGTTAGATGTACTCGCTTGAAGACGGACGTGTGCATGCGATCACCAACTCAAAGCATCGAGAAGTATGGGATAGCAGGAGTGCTGTTCGGCGCATGTTTTCCCGCGATAGCTCTCCTCATCGACCATTGGTCGCTGGGCATGGAAAAATTCGAGCCGGGCTGGCTGATTTCCAACAACCCCCTCCATTTCGTAATTCTGCTCGCTCCGATAGTCCTTGGCGGGGTTTTTGCTGTTCTTGGCGCGGAACGCGATCGCAGCGTTCTTGCCGCCGAACAAAGCCACGCTCGTGACCATGAGTATCGGCTCATAGTGGAAGGTGTCACCGACCACGCCATCTACATGCTCGATGTTATGGGAAATATTCGCACATGGAACGCCGGCGCCGCGCGCCTGAAGGGGTATTGCGCGGACGAGGTTGTTGGTCAGCACTTCTCCATCTTTCTGGGAGCCGACGCTGCGACCACCGGCTCTGCACAAGCTGCCCTCACCACAGCGCTGGCGAACCGCAGGTTCGAGACAGAAGGATGGCGTTATCGGAAGGACGGAACACGATTCTGGGCTCAGGTATTGATCGAGCCGGTCTTCGGCCACCGCGGAGAACACGTGGGGTACGCGAAGATCACGCGGGATCGAACCGAGCAGAAGGCAGCGACCGACCGCATCCAACATTTGGCCGGGCATGATCCGCTGACGGGTCTTCCAAATCGGACCTTGCTTATAGACCGGCTCAATCTAGCACTCGACCTTTGCCAGGATGTGAAATCTCAACGACTGGCAGTCATTAATCTCGACCTCAATCGCTTCAAGGATATCAACGACACGCATGGCCACGCAGTTGGCGACAAGCTATTGCAGATCGTGGCTGATCGCTTGCGTCAAGCCTGCGCTGTTGGCGGTGGATTCGGTCGTTTTGGGGGCGATGAGTTTGTCGGCTTCTTCGAGTTCGAGAACGCTGACGAGCTCAGGCAGTACCTTTCCGCCCTAACCGAACGTCTGGCAGACAGGGCCTAGCTTGATGAAATCGAGATCCTGCCGCAGACGAGTATCGGGGTGTCAATCTTTCCAGATGATGGCGTGACGAGCGAGCGGTTGATCAGCAACGCTGACCTGGCGATGTATCGTGCCAAGGGCGCCAATGATGTCACCCCGAGCTTTTTCGAACAATCCATGGATGACGCTGCAAGAGAGCGGCGTGTTCTGGCCCATGAGATGCGGCGGGCTCTGGAGACTGGGCAGTTCTATCTGAATTTCCAGCAGCAGCACGCAGTGCGCAACAACGCCATTGTTGGATACGAGGCATTACTGCGTTGGCGACATCCGCAGAAAGGGCTGGTTCCCCCGGATGTATTCATCCCGATTGCCGAAGAGAGCGGCCTAATCTTGGATCTCGGCGCATGGGTCCTGCAGCAAGCCTGCGCAGAAGCTGTAACCTGGCAGGTGCATCAGAAGATCGCCGTCAATATTTCGCCGCTCCAACTCACCAATCCAACCCTAGTCGACAACGTCCGAGAAGCATTGCAGAAGTCGGGGCTCGATCCGTCGCAGCTAGAGCTTGAAGTGACGGAGACCGCTATCATATCCGACAGGGAGCGGGTCCTTCCGGTCCTTCAGCAACTGCACGGCCTCGGCGTCACCATTGCGATCGACGATTTCGGTACTGGCTACTCGTCGTTGGCTACGTTGAATTCGTTCTCCTTCGATCGAATTAAAGTGGATCGCAGCTTCGTTACCAATCTAGCTGAGAATTCACGAAGCCACTCTATGCTTCGCACGATTTTGGCGCTCGGAAAGAGCCTTCAGGTAAGTGTGCTGGTTGAGGGTGTGGAGACAGTCGACCAATTGACCATACTCGCTCAGGAAGGCTGCGCGGAGGTTCAAGGCTTCATCTATGGCCAGCCTGCCCCTCTTGCAGATCTATTGCATAGCGTTGGTTTGCCTCATGAGGAGGCATCTGCAAAAACCTCATCATGAATATCACCGAGGTGGGGTGCTTAGTGAAACGTTTCCTGGTCCTCTGAAGAGACTAGTAGCGTCCGCTTTTGTACTTCGTGAGAATGGACTTAACGTCCGCAATGGGGTCGTGATCTGCCACGGTGGCACGCCATAATGAGCGCACGACGGCTACGTGAAGATTGGTTGCGGCAGATTTGAACCCACCTGGCTAAGTATCTGATTTTGCTGAATTTATTGCACGATGCGAATGTCGCCGGAAGCTAACAAACTGATTTTGTTGAGTTTTTTTGAGGATTGGTTGCGGGGGCGCACAGCAACCAAGGACCTGCATGGATAGGCGCGGCCTGACGTTCGGGCGTGCGGCTAAACATGGGCTGGATTCAGACTGGCAGGCCTAAGGCGAGCCTATCAATCGAGGGCATAGGGCCAGGCGTTATGGACTGAGTGTCTCGATGACCCGTCACTCACCGACGACCCCATGGCTGCAACCAGTGAGCATACGCTAAAGCTCGCATCCAGCAAGCGGAGGCTTAGCCGCTAGCCCTTTCCGTTGCCGCCGCCATTGCCGTTGCCGCCGTTTCCGTT
>NZ_BMZE01000002.1:982561-1078580 GCF_014652635.1 Devosia pacifica | reverse complement strand
GCCGCCACCGTTGCCGTTGCCGCCACCGTTCCCATTGCCGCCGCCGTTTCCGTTGCCGCCGCCGTTCCCGTTTCCGCCACCGTTCCCGTTGCCGCCGCCATTGCCGTTGCCGCCGCCGTTCCCGTTTCCGCCGCCGTTTCCGTTGCCACCGCCGTTCCCGTTGCCGCCACCGTTCCCGTTGCTGCTCTCTTTCCGATCACTCGTAAAACTGGTTGGCGTCGTGACAGCGGGCTCTCGAGGCGTTGTCGTTGCTGGAGAGCTATCGCCCCTGTCAGCCCGTTCTGCACGTGAAGTGGAAGCAATAGCCTCAAGTTGCTGCGGCGTTGTTGCCTCACCCTCAAAGGTGTAGATCGGCGGCTTCGCACCGCCGCCCTCGACTTCAAGAACCGTCGTTTCAGAGACGCTTGCCGATTGACCACGGGTAATTTCTGTGACCACGCGGTGCACAGGATCCTGAACCTGCACGCGTCCGCGCTCGACCTCGACCTCGGAGCGGCCATTGCGTGAGATCACGGTGAAGCGGGTACCCTTGACCACGGCCGCCAGGTAGGGCGTCTGGACCGAGAAATGCTGCACATCTTGTACTTCGGCTTCGATGGTGACCTTTCCGTAATGCTGATCCACAGTGGTAAACTTGCGGCCGCGCGCATCACGAACGACAATCTGCGTCTCTCCTGCCAGTTCGATGCGCTCTTCATCACGTACAAGTTCGACGCGTCCGCTTGCGAGTGTCCGGACGACTTGAACCTCTGTCACCACATCGCCAAGCTCGAGCGGTGTCCACGCAGCATTCTCGTGCACGAAGGCCAGACCTCTTATGCCTTCGACTGTCCAGTCGGCGGCCAGAGCGGCAGGCGAGACGGCCCCAAGCAGGGCGATCGCGAACGGGAGGAAAGCAATTCTCTTACAGGCGGGGGACAAGTTGAGGCACTCCAGGATCAATGCGGTCTGCACGCGCTGACACTGAACTGTTGCAATTGCCGGTTGCTTAATTCTTGATCACAATTTTAGAGAAGTTACCTCCCGAGTCACATCGCTAGAGGAAGTAGGTCGGTTCAATGTACAGTCACCCCCAGCACAGTGCAGATCAGGAACAGGTCGCCTTTCTGCGACGCGAGGCAGGCAAATGGCTGCGGGGGCTCCGGGAGGCTGCCAACCTCAGCCAGCGCGACCTGGCCAGCCGTGTCGGCTTCGAGCGCTACGCATTCGTCAGCGGCGCAACATCATGGACAAGATAGGCGCTAGGACGGCGCTGCACCTGGCCGGAATGATCGGCGGGTTTAGCTAGCGAAAGGTCTTGGGCAGAGTGACGCTAGCGTCACTCTGCCTCCCTATTATGGCCTTATGCGAACGTAAAGTTGCCTTGGTCGAACAGGTGACCAAGAACGGCCAGCTCCTGCGCATCGGTGAGCGTCACGAGCCCATCGGTCGGCGTGCTGCCTTCAGCGTAAGTCAGGCTATCCATCCCCTGGTTGACCTCTTCCGCATCAAAGGTTGGATTCGCGGGATCCCCGTCCCAGTTCGGATCAATGGCCTCCAGGAATTTGCCCTTCTCGAATCTGCTGAGAGCATTCGCGAAGGTTAGCGAACCGCCATCATCAAACTCGACGATAAACTCAAACTCGGTCCGTTCGCTGCCGCCCGGGCCGCTATAAACTGTGTTCCCCGCCAGTTCGAAAGAGTTGGTGTTAAACGTCAAATCCTCGCCTGCAGCAGTCTCAGCCACAGTCTGGTACGCGGAATTGTCCTCGCCAAGTTTAATGGTCACAGCACTAGCAAGCTCATCGATGCTGTCGAAGCCGAGGAACTCGACAAGATCGAAGGTAAGATCTGCACCTTCGGCCTCAGCAGCGACACCCGATGCGCCGCCATTTCTGATGTCGTCGTATCGCTCCACCGGTCCGAAATTGAAATTGAAGATAACGTCTTGGCCTTGCGTTTCCCCACTGGCAACGATGGTGTCTTGACCGCCAAGCTGGATATCCTGGGCTTCAGTTCCCAAAATCAGGATATTGGTTCCAAGCCCGCCCTCAAGACGGTCGTCACCGAAGTTCGCAGGATCTTTGCCTGTTACAGTCGGGTCATCGCCCCATAGAAAATCGTTGGCGGCATCCTTGCCGCCTTGGATGAAATCACTACCGGCGCCGCCGATTACCGCGCCTCCACCGACACCTCCGAAGAGGCCGCTATCATACTCGACACCGTGAATGGTGTTCGCATCAATTTCGAACACTGCCTCGGATAGATTGTTGACCAGCAGCCCGTTCAGGGTGTTTCCAGAGATGTCATGGCTTTCGAGAGCACTCTGGTCATCGGCGCTGGACTCGATACGGAACGCGTACTTTTCTCCATTGAACGTGTTGTTCGTAATGGTGAGTGGAGCGTAGTCCCCATAGATCTGAACGCCCCACCCCCCGGTGCCTTCGGTCAAATTGAAAGTGTTGTTATCCGCGGTGTGGCCGCCGCTGAGATAGGTAAGCCCGAACTTCACATCAAATGTGCTGCCGGTGATGTCGACCGTACCATCCTTGATGTGGTTGCCGCCGCCTCTCGAATAAAAAACGCTGTCGGAGATCTCGACATCTCCGTTGCCGTTATTGAACTCCCACAGGCGCACGTCGCTGTCGTAGGTAGCGAGAAACGCATCCTGGATCGTAACGCTCTCGAAATCCGACGAGAACGTCTTAAACTTGCTGCCGACCTGCGTGAGGTCCAGCACGTCGTAGCCAATGATATCGAGAGGCCCATCGGCGCCTTCCGCGACATAGGTGCTACTATCGTCCTTATTTAATCCGCTCGTCGTCTGGCTGCCTATTATGACCGTGTCGCCGACACCGGCCTCGTTGAAGGCCTCAATTCCTGGTCCAAATTCCTTGATGTCCTCGCTCGAGATCACGGTGATCTTGTCATTGGCAAAAAGGTAGCCATCGAGCAGAGGTGCGCTCGCAGGATCAATGGTGATGTTGGCACCATTTGGATCGAGCACGGTGGCGCTGTCCAACGCGACGCGGACAGTGTCATAGCCGGGCGCTGAGACAACGATCCGATTGTTGCTGTCAACAGAAATGGTGGCGTAAGCGCCGTCAGCGATGGTCAAGGTTCCGTCACTGGAGAGTTGGGCAGCGTCAGGAAGGTTCGAGCCCCCCGAGCCGCCACCACCGCCGCCTCCTCCACCCGGTGCAGGGCCTTCGCCTTCGTCGGGCGTCTGACCTTCCCCGGGAGATTGCCCCACGAGTTCGTCAATCGCCGCTTCCACCTCTGCGCCGGTGGGAATGCTGTCGGGGTCAGCGGTGACCTGATTGAGATATTGCTGACCGTAAGTTTCGGCGTTGTCGCCACTATAGGCCGCAATTTCTTCCGGTGTGTCGAGGCTGGCGGTGAAGACCTCTGCTGCCGCCAGCTTGTTTTGAATGATCTGCGCATCTTCGTTCTGCGCGCCGTCGAGAATGTTGATGGCAATAGTCTCGATCGGCAGCGTACCGTTGTCGAGTGCATCCGTATAGAAAGCCAGCCCCTCGGCATCCGGCTCACGGCCGAACAGCGCCTGGTAGATCGCCGTCACGATCTCACTGTTGCTCTGGCCAGCAAACCGCTCATAGAACTCCGGCGCATCGGTAAAGGCGGCGATCATCTGCGAGAGATCCTGGCCGTTGTTCGTCACCTCATTCCAGTAGGCGAGACCGCCCGGATCGGCCGGCCGACCGTAAATTGCTATATAAACACCTTGTACGCTTGCCATGCCCAAGCTCCCTCCATCGAAAATTCTTTCGAGCAAGGAAACACAGGGTTAGCAGCGTGACAACGATAATGGTTACAATTCAGTTAACGAAAAACGGTAAGAACCTGACCAAGCCTTCCTATTTCATTTCGAAACATAGCTTTTTTGAATTTATGTTCTTTGAAAGAACTTAAGCTCATAACAATATCATTGAGCATCGATTGGGCAAGATTGTACAGCGCGAGCGCAATCGCTTCCGGATGCTGTCGGTCATATTCTCACTCCCGATCGCAGTGGCGGGCTGTTCCTCTCCCAGACCTGCACGAGCGGAGGCCGTGCGCCACATCAGTCGCGCACGCTTTACCCGTCACTTAACTCTTCCCGCAGTACTTAATTTCGGGACGCCGCTGCTGGACGTCGAAGTTGTTTGCTGACCGAAGTGTTCGATCGAAGCGTCGTTGATGCAGCCGTTGCCGGAGACTCCTCGCGGCGCGTTCCCGAGGTCACGGCACCGGTACATGCCACCCCAATCTCCGGCACCGCGTCCAGCAGCGCCAAAAAGATGAAGTCATCGCGATCCCGCGTCGAGCTGGCCGGTCAAACCTATCTCAGCGACGGCAATGCGGCGCTGAAGCAGGATGACTGGAGCGAGTTTTAGATCCCGACACCGACTTGGGGAAAGGAAGGCGGGGCCGGTAAAACACCCTGGCTGAATAGGCAGCTTTTTTAAGCTTCGTCGTGGAATGTAATACATCTCGTCTGGAGGAGATCGTTGCATGAGACTCGATCTGCTGAATTTCAGCCCCCGCGGCCTCGGCCGCGTCTGGTCAATCCCCCTGTTTGGGACGTTGGTGTGCATCGCCATCACATTGTTGGTCGACAGCGCCAACTTCCCCAACATGAATGAAGCGGAACTGCGTCGGGCGCTTGCCGTCGATATTCTCCTGCCCCTCGGCCTTGCTGGCCCTCTTCTGTTTCTTTTCATGCGCAAGCTGCGGCAACTGGCGATCGCGCAGCACGAGCTCGCCATTCTGGCGTCCACCGACAGCCTGACGTCCTGTTTGAACCGGGGGGCTTTTGTAACTCTGGTGGACGCTTATCTGGCTGAGGCTCGCAAGGGAACCGTGGCAACAACCGGAGCGCTGCTCGTCGTTGATGCGGACCACTTCAAGGGCATCAATGACCAATTCGGGCACGACTATGGCGATCAGGCACTTCGTGAAATTGCTGCCTCGATCCGCAAGGTGCTGCGCAATATGGATCTTGTGGGGCGCATCGGGGGTGAAGAGTTCGCCGTTTTTCTCCCGGGCGTGACGCCGAGCCAGGCGGAAGCCATAGCCGAGCGGGTACGATCCGGAATCGCTGCAGCATCGATCGAGACAGACGAACAGCCCATTACCATGTCGGTGAGCGTTGGCGGCACGCATTTTTCAGGCCCAGTGCCCTATATCGACCTGTTTCGAGCAGCTGACAATCAACTGTTCGCCGCCAAAAACAGCGGGCGCAACAAGGTCTGCTTTGCCGCTTTCCAACCGAGCCTCGCTTAAGCAATATGCCGTGGTTGTCGAGAGCGCGCTAAGCTCATCTGGTTGAGCTGTTGAGGCGAGCGACGGACCGAAGCAGAATGGATCCGAGATATTGGCCGTTCTCCGACACAACTTCTACGGCGTCAATTCCCAACTCTAATCCGTCTCGCATCCTATCGTCTGCAATCTCACGCGCGACCTCAAGTGCAGCAGCCATAGCTCTAGGTGCACTTGAAAACTTGTGCTCGCCGGGATCAGGTCTTGTGGTTTTGCCTTCACGGAGCTGAAGGAAATAATGTGCCATACGGATCTACGAGTAGCACGTATAGCGGTTCGATAAAGATCCTTGCAACAAAAGGTGACTGCTCTCGTTTGATTGCTCGCGGGGCGCAATCGCAATGGCATTGATCAGAAGACAATGCCTCACAGTGCGGTGTCGTATCGGGACATCGCTCGAAAGGACCAAAAAATGAACAAGCTCCACATAAAGTCCCTCATTGCAGCTTCAGCCGCGGTTCTGGCGTTCAGTGCCACACCTGCAATGTCGCAGACGGCGGAAGACGGCGGCGCGGTTGTCGGCGGCGCTGGTGGTGGCGCAGCCGGCGCAGGAGCAGGGTTTCTACTCGGTGGCCCGCTCGGTGCGGTCGTCGGCGGTTTTGCCGGGGCCCTGATCGGATCGGAAGCTGGCGTCGCTGCCACCACAATCGACTATGCAGCAAACAATCCTGTTGAGCCGATCATCGTTGACCAGGCAGAAATTGGCTACGTGCTGCCGGAAACTGTCACAGTCCATCAGGTCGAAGGCGACCCCAATTACGGCTACGTTTACGCAAACAACCGTGTTTGGATTGTCGACAACAATTCCCGTGAGCTCATTCAGTCACCGGGTTATCTTGTCCAACAGACCACTGCCGATTACGTCCTGGCCAATCCGGTCGACTCGGTGGCGGTAGATGCCGAAATCTCGGCTGGCTACACGGTGCCTCAGGACATCGAGTTGATTGGCGTGCCAGATCAGCCCACCTACTCCTACGTTTACCTCAACGATCGCCCGGTGCTTGTCGAGAACGGCAGCAGGACTGTTATCTGGGTTGAGTAAATGACTTGGCGCCGCCCTTTCCGGGGCGGCGCTCATAATCTTCAGCGTCAGGCAGATCGTCGTGCCTCTCGGCTAGCAGGACGTCAGCCCCTGCCCCCGCTCCTCGCGATCTCCCGCGATAGCTCACGGATCTCGGTCCGTGCATCCACCAGCATCGCGGCCGCGCGCTCAACAGCTTCTGTGTTCCGATCCAGGGACTGCCTGAGCGCTTTGCGGTCGTCGTGCTCTTCGCGGCGAAGCACGTTGTTCTCGGTCAGGATCGTGTTGCTGGCCTCGATGGTAGCGGCCAGGTCATGCATCGCCACTGAGTCACCCGTGATGATCGTGGTCTTCTTCTCCGCGGGCGCTACCTTCATCGCCTGTACGGTCTTCACCACCCACTGAACGCCAAACAGCGCGCCAACGATGATCACCGCAGCTGCACCGCCGATCTGGTAGAGAGCGCTTATCTGTTCACTGGTCATATTCCGGCGCCACCGCATCAAGAAGGGCCCAAGCGGCGGCGAAGAAGCCGAATATCGCCAGCACACAATAGGTGCCGATGCCGGTGGTGCCAGTGCCCGACGCCAGAAAGCCGATCGACAACATCAGAAACAGAAACACCTGCAACAGCGCCGATACAAAGCGCAGCGCTGCCGTTGGCTTCGGCACGGTGCCATTGACGATCAGCGCGGCCACGTTGACACAGCCCAGCACCAGCACGCCAATACCCCACACTACAGACCCGCCGAGAAAACCACTGAAGGACTCAGCATCCATCAAGGATGGATTGAACAGCAGGATCCCGCCGAACACGAGCGAGATGCAGGCGTGTTCCCATTCCAGCGAGCGAAGGCGGAAGCGCTGCCTGAGGTGGCGCGCGCTTTCCTCGATGACGGCTTTCACTGCCCTACTCCGCATTCCGCGGCGCGCGGTAAGCACCTACGACCGCCGAGAGAGATGCCACGAAGCCGCTCATCGCCACGGCGAACTCCGGCGAGCTGTAGGGTTCTGGAATCGTTCCGGTGAACATCAATAGCGTCCATCCAGCGCTCGCGAGCGCAGCCCATTTGCCGGCACCAACAGCCTTGCTGACCTGCGCCATTGGTGATGGGCGCGGGATACGGATTGGCATTTTCTCCTGCTGGGCGGTTGGCAAGATAGTCTCCACGGTTTCGCGAATGAGGGACGTTAAGTCGATGGACGGCAGGGATGGTGCCGAGGGCCGCGGCTCAGGTGTTGGCTCAGGGATCGCCACCCGCTCGCCATAGCGGGCTGCCTTCAGCGCGGCTTCAAACACCAGCGCCAGCTTGCCGATCTCGATCTGCTTATCGGTGCCGTTGACGATGCGACGAGCATTGGCGAACTCGCGCAGATCCTCGTCGTCTGCCTCATCGATATCATCGATGTAGTCGACGAGATCGCGGCCGGTGAACCAGCCATTGATCATGCCGTCGAAGAGGATATTGACCGAGTGCTTCGGCGTCATGACGAGGTCAGGGTTGGCGCCGAAGTCGACGCCGTAGAGCTCGCTGGCCTTGCGGTAGTTCTCTTCCCAGGTCAGTTGCACCAGGCCACGGCCGTAGTAGGGGAAGTACCGCAGGTTCTTCTTGCGCCAGGTTTCCGAGAGCCAGAAGGCTTCCTTCACCGGCTGCATTGTCCGCCCGCTTTCCCACCACGCCGTGGCAAGGATATAGGCCAGATGGTGCAGCGCCGTTCCGCGCCGCAGCCCTTCGTCCAGCACCAGTTCAAACCCCACGACGTTCGCCTGCGTCAGCGCGCCAAGCGTTGGTCGCAGGGCGTCGTAAAACGCCTTGCGCTGCATTTTGTAAGTCTCCAATAATTGCGGTAATGGTCGATAGTTGTTGGAGGCGGGAATTGAGCGACCCGAAACAGATACTAGCCGAATGCCAGAGACTGCCGACTACTGTCTGGCTTGTGCCAGCCGGCGATCAGCCAAGCACTGGATGGCTAAGCCGCCGCGATGCGCCGACTCTCATAGAGGCACTCGAAACAATTCGGCAGGACCGTATGCAGGGAAGACGCGTCTCGCACGGCGTTCAGATACACATGCAGAGCGGCGACCGGCTGCTAACGAACGACGAGATCGACGCGCTGTTGAGCGAGGTGAGCGACGGCGCCTAGTAGCAGCTTCGATCAGCCGATCGAACAGCGTGACGGCGAGGACGATGCAGCTGACGCCGATGCACAGCGTCCAGAGGCTGTTCGCGTCCCCCTGCGCACCTTTCGAGGCCATCACGCCTTCAAGCAGATGCCCCATGAAATAGAGGCCGAGCAGCACGCCCGCAATGATTGGGCCATGGTCAAATCTCCAGTGATGTGTAGGATTACCGGATGGACCGGATCATCGAATTCTTGATGCCACGCCGATTGCTGCTACTCGCTCTACTGACGATAGCGGCATGGGTAAGTGGATACCTGGCTTGGCAGGGCGTCGTGTTCGTGAGCGGCGGGTAGTTCAGGATATCCGACAGACTTGCCAGGCACTTCGACACCTCTACGCCGTGTTGGCCCGGCATACACACGCGTATCTTGATCGGCATGGCGCCTTGTCGGAATCCTGATTGCGTCGAGCAGCGACGATAGCGGCGCTCTCAGCTGGGCCATCAATGCACAGAGCATTCCAGCGTTAGGTGCCACTCCTTAATCGAGTTGCCGATCTGATCGCAGCGCCCCTTGGTCCGCTACCGTCTAGAGCATCCCTGATTGGAACGAAGTTTTCTGATGTCGAATTTGCCGACAAAACCGCTACGGACAGCCTGACCTTCCCAAATTCTGATTTCATAGAAATCATCGTTGGCAGAGCCGACAACGGCTACGCAGTCACCCTGACTTAGCGTTGTCACCACCCGGCTGCTTTGTTCCGGCGCGCTATGAACATCCGTTAGGTCACCCTTGGAGTAGTGTGTCTCCGAAGGCATGGCGGACGGCCTTTGAGCCGCGTCGTAATGATGCCTTTGGGGCGAATCAGGATTCTGCCGTGAATATCCCGGATGTGTGTCTGGTAGCGTTCTGGCCTGAAGCGAATAGTTGAAAGCACCGATCGAACTGCCAATAGAAAGCACAGCTAGGCCGCCTATGGCCAAGCCAGCACCAGCCAACCCTAGCATCGACGTGACAGACACATGTCCACCGACGGATCTGCGTTTCACCAAGTAGATAGACACGCGCAAGAATATGCCGGCCACTCCCATTACAAGCGCCGCAGCCATCATCGCGACGGCCGCCTTGAGCAGATAATCGATGCCGGAAAGGAATTCCTCTTGGTCGATCGGCCCCAGCGCATACCAGATCAAGCCGAAGGACAAGGCTCCGCCAACGAGCATCAGGGCCTTTATTCGTCGGGAATTATGGCTTTCGCCCGCTGAGTTGGCTGCCAGAGCTGCCGCCCCCATCGCAAGCGCAAGTGCTCCAAAGGCAATCAGCACAGACAGAGCGATCATCAGCACTATGATCGGTAGAATAATAATCATCTTGAGAAATTTAGCTCCGTGTTGCCTCTCGATTGCCGTTCTGCATGGCGTTGAACAGATGCCGTCACTGAACTTAAGCTTAGATGATGGCCGCTACCATCAAAGTTGCTGTCCTTATGCCAAGAGCGGAAGCGACTAGAGAAGCGCAGCTCAACGCACCGATCTTTCCAACACCGACGACGCCACTACGCTTGAGCGCGTAACTGACAGCGCGCAGTGTTGCTGCATTGGTGAGAAGCACGAGCGTGGCAGCGGCTGAGCTCAAAGCGAGCAGAATGCTGTATTCAAGCATCTGCTCAACACCTCGGCTTGTGGGTTCTGGAATGATTTGCCACGCATACACAAATGCGATCACCCCTCCGAGGATCACAATCGCCTTCACCACAGTCGACTGGCCTGCGCCCTGAGCAGCAGACAGTGCGCCTGATACCGCTGCGGCCGAAACGGAGAACGCGGTGAACCCGACCATCATGACAAACAAGAGGATGCCCAGGACAAAGGGGATAAGGATCATTATTTGCCTCGTTCGCTGGGCCCCAAGGATGCGGATCATCGGGTGTTAACATGCGGACAAGAAAACACAATCTTTGAGTTTTCTCGCGTTGCTCATGAATACCAGACCAAGGGGTTACCACCCGGCCCGTCACCGAGCGTCTTTACCTGCCCCTTCGCTCGGGTGCTTCAGTTCGAGACCGGTTCGCGATCCGCCACTGCGGTCCGCCTTGTGCCTGACCGACACGATGCGATAGCTGCCATCGACCCCGGGCCGCGCGCCTGAGAGCGTGAACAGCGCCTCGGCCGCTGCGGCAACGGTCAGGTCGAGATCGACACTCCCACCACCATCCTCACGCTCGCCCTCGCGCTTGTGCGTGTCATTGGCCTCTTTCGCCTCATCGGCGTCAGCCATCACGTCACGCGCCAGATTGTCAGCCTCGACACCATCGGCGCCAAACGCCAGCGTCTCGGTCACGAACTGGGCTGACTTACGATCGAACCACTTTGCCGAACCGCTCTTGAACGCCCGTCGCGGAGCACGAGGGGTGATGTCCCAACTGATGACGTTCTGCCCAACGACGCCGGCAACGGCGCCGACAGGCTCGGCCCCGCGCTTTGCCAGCACGGCGCGATCGCCCCGGACCTTGAACGTGCCACCAAGCTTCTTGGCCAGGCGGTTGCCGAGCGCAAGAAAGCTCTCGCCCTCGGCTGACCAGTAATCGCGAACGATGCCCGCGAAGTCCGGGTCGATGGCAATCGTCATCCCGGCATGCTCGGCGGCGCGACCAAGAAACGCCTCGAGGCTCGCATCATCCAGGTGGAACGCCTGCGGCTCTTTCACTTTGCCCGTCGAGTCGAACCCCTTGGCGCGGATCTTCAGAACGCGGCCAGCACTGCGCGAGCCGCTCGATTGCGGCTGCTCGATGAACCCCTCGAACACCTTGCCGCCCTCGAGATAGACCACCAGCCGATCGCCCTTGCTCGGCAAACGCACCTGCCCGTCAGCGTCGTCGATCGTCAGGCTGCAGGTATCGGACGAGGTGCCGTCGCGGTCCTCGATCTCTATGTCGATCAGCACCGGCCGCCAGGCCGAGGTCAGGTCACGGCCATTGATCAGCACGCGCCAGGAAACGGTCCAGGCCATCAGGCGTCTCCGAACAGCGAGAGCACCTTGCGCGAGCGCTGCGAGGCCTCGATCGGCGGCTCCGGCAGCGTCACGACGGCGCCGAGCGGCAGGACCGGCCCTAGTGCGGCAAGGCCCGGGTTCAGGGTGAGCGTGGATGCAATCAGTGCCCGCCCTGCCCCGCCGAATCGGCGCCAGAGCAACAGGTCGAGCGCCATTCGCTCGCGGGTGATCGTTACGGTTTCCATCAGAGGGCCTCGAACAGAGAGAGTAACATGCCGACGATACCGCCCGCCGGCGCCGCCACATTGCCGGCATCCGGCTCCACCTTCACCAGGGCGAGCTGATACTTCACGACAAAGCCCATGCCGTCGCGCAGCAGCTCTTCGTGGCCTTCACTGACGCTCTCGATCGCAAACCAGCCGAACATCTTGCCGTCGCCGCGCATTACCGGCAGCGCGGTCCCTTGGCGGCTCAGTGCATGCGCCATCTCGAGCTCAGTCATCCCGCCGATCTTCGTCGGCAGCAGCTGACCTGAGATCGAGATCTTCTCATCGGCCTCACCCATGAATTCCCGGCCGGGGAGCGCATTCATCAGCGGTTTGACTGCGAGGTCAGCGCCGCCAGCACGGCTGAGCGAGTCAGCCGAAAACGGCCGCGTACCGAGCGCGATCGGCCCGATTTGGTAGAGCATGGCATTTCCTTTGAGCTGATGAACTGGTCTCAACCTCAAAAAGGCGGAGCAAACTGGTGGGCTTGCGATGCGGCGGTTCACCGATCGTTCATCGTGCGAGCAAGGTCTGTGAATAGCCTGCAGAGCGCCCAAAGGGAGGACACCGGAATGAGTTTCGCAGTCGCTTATCTGAACTCATTTGGGTTGGCCGCTTTGCTGGCGGTCGCATTTGGTCTTTCGCTACGTATGCGCCTCAATCTCCATGCAATGAACATTGCCGTTGGGGCACTGTTCGGGGCTGCCGCTGCGCTGGCAATGCAGAATCCGATACCTATTGCCACTGGGGTCTTCGTTGATCCTCGAAACCTCTTCGTAGGGCTTTCGGCAGCATTTCTCGGTCCGTTAGGCGCCGCAGCTAGTCTGGCAATAGCCGCTCCGTCACGCATTGCATTAGGCGGAGCAGGGGTTGGCGCCGGGCTCTTGGCGATGAGCATCGCTGCGTGCGCAGGTCTCCTCTGGGGATATGCGACACGAGAGCGGGATTGCGCACATCCTCGCTGCCTTCTCCTTCTGGGGGCCGGCGTGTCCTCTTCGCTTGTCGCCACAATGCTGTTGCCGCTCGAGACGATGCTATCGCTGTTACTGAATGCCGGCCCTTATATTGTGGCATTCAACCTAATTGGCGCCGTCTTATTTGGTGGTCTGATGATGCGGGAGCGGGTGATTGCGCACAGGTTCGGGCAGCTGAAGCTACAAGCCGCCACGGATCCATTGACCGGTCTCTTGAATCGACGCGGGTTCGAGAGAGAGCTCGAACCGGTGATTGTCGGGGGCGAAAGCGCTGCTGTTTTGATCTTCGATCTCGACCACTTCAAATCGATTAACGATGTCTACGGTCATTCGGCAGGGGACGAAGTGCTGGTCGCAGTTGCATCGCTCCTGAAGCGAAGCCTGCGGCAGCAAGACATCGTTGCGCGCTTTGGCGGCGAAGAGTTTGTCGTGGTCCTGCCAAGGACGGACGAACTTGCATCACAACGCATAGCTGAACGACTCCAGATAGCTATCAGTGAAATTTCAGTGCCCAAAAGCACGCCGTTGAAGCAAATATCGACAAGTGTCGGTGGGTTCTGGGCGGAGACAACATTTGATGCAGTCACCTCTCTCCGCCATGCGGATCGTGCGCTGTATCGCGCCAAGAAACAAGGGCGCAATCGCACGGAGTTTTCCGCAAAAGTAATGGCGGCTTAAAGCATGCCGCCCCTTATGTGTTTTCATGAGGTTCCGCATCTACGAACTCGCTCATTGCGTAGACTCTGCCGCTGAAGTCGTGCCGAATTATACCGTCGCTTAGGCGATCACGTTAAAGCGACAAGTAGAGTATATTAACCGTGCGTGCGTAAGCTCTTAAGCCTAATTACGGAGGCTCTGATGCGTGACCTCGCGCGCTCTATCGACAATGACCTAGATAGCAGTATCGACAATGACCTAGATAGCAGTTCGGGGGGCGACCTCGTACAGAGGGCTCTTTCGACGATACGGAAGCATCTCAACATGGAAGTCGCTTATCTTTCGAGAATCGAAGGCGACAGAACTGTCTTTCAGCGCGTTGACGCACCGGGACTAGAGGCGGTCATCCAGCCGGGGCAAAGCATGCCACTGGATGCCGTATATTGCGGTCATATCCTCGAGGGGCGTTTGCCTCAATTGATGCCGGACACCGCAGATTTTCCTTCTGCGCGCGAAATGCCGATTACGCAGCAGGTACCGATTGGCTCGCATATCAGCATTCCAATCCGCCGCCCAAACGGAGAACCATATGGCATGTTCTGCTGCTTGAGCCGCAAAGCCAATGGCAGTCTCAACGATCGTGACCTCGACACTATGCGGATGTTTGCCGATCTTGCCGCCGAGGTGGTGATTGCCGAGGAAGAGCGGGACCATGTCCACAACACTGCTCGCGAGCGCATCGCGGCACTTCTGGCGAGGGGCAGCTTCTATCCAGTCTTTCAGCCGATCGTCGAGCTGGATACAGGCAGGCCGGTTTTTTTCGAAGCCCTGACTCGCTTCGATGCAGAGCCCATGCGCACTCCTGACACGTGGTTTAAGGAGGCCGAGGCGGTCGGCAAGGGCATTGCGCTTGAGGCGGAGACGATGCGGTCGGCGCTGGAGTGCCTTGAAACACTCCCCATGAATACGCGCCTATCTCTCAACGTATCTCCAGCCGCGCTGCATGACCCTGAGATCGTTGAGCTGCTCGCCAACAACCGTCTTGAACGTGTCATGGTTGAGGTTACTGAGCATGCAATTGTCGAAGACTATCTCACTCTAAAAGAGGCGCTTTCGAAGCTGCGTGCCCTTGGTGCGTACATAGCCATCGATGACGCCGGAGCGGGTTATTCGAGCTTTCAGCATATTGTCAACTTGCAGCCTGAGATCATAAAGCTCGACATGAATCTCACACGCGATATTGACAGCGATCCGTCACGGCGCAGCCTAGCGAGCGCAATGGTATTCTTTGCAAAGGAGACGGGCGCTCGCATCGTTGCAGAGGGCGTCGAGACAGAGGCGGAGGCGGCCACGTTGAAAACCTTAGGCATCGATTTGGCACAAGGCTACCTGTTTGGACGCCCGCTCAAGAGGTGAAATGAACCAGAGTGGCCGGTTTCCACCTTCAATGCTCCGTTGCTGGATGAAGGATATCCCAGGCGGGATGACCGGCATGGCTGGTCCAGACTTCCAGGTTTTTGGATCGGACTACTGAACGCACTAACGTCTTCAAGGTTGTCGACACAACAATGGACCTTCGTCGTGGGTTCTCAAATAGGCCGTTCTACCCCCTATATTCGATGTCGGCGTGGATGCCGTCAAACGCCTGCCCAACCCTGTCGTTGAGCTGACGGATCACCTCATCGACGATCGCTGTCGGGTTCTGCACGCCGTTGATCACGATGTCGCCGAACTGGATTGGCCCGCGTCCACCTACCATTCGTGATGTCTGGTTGGCAGTATGGACAAAGCCGGACCGGTTTGGCGTGATCAGCTCCGGCCCATGTTCCCCAACGAGATAAGTCTTGCCGCCAAGAATGCCCCCCCCGGCAGCCTTAGTTCCATCAATGGCCGCTGAGGCAGCACCTGCTGGAACGTTTAGCCCCGCATCCACGTCATTGTTGATCAGTGCGCCACGGCCGTCGCCTCCAACTTGACCGGCATCACCGCCCATGCCGAGCAGACGAGCGCCCTCCTTCATGAGCCAATCGAGCCACTCAGGCGGATCAGGCCAGTCGATCGAGATGCCAAAGTTCGCGACAGACCCGATAATATTCTTGAGCCACTCGATGATCTCGGGAACAGCAATTTCTGCGAACCCAATCGCCAAAGAGATGCCGGTCGCCGCCATATCCTTGATCCACTGGATGGCTTCAGGCAGCGTTAAACTTCCGAGCGCGTTGGCAAGCTCGCCAGCCTTGGCAGCAGCGCTGCCAACTGCCGACATGATCGACTGGATGCCCTCGACCACGGTGCGGATCGCATTGGCTACTGTGCCGCCAAGGGTTTCGCCCCAGCTTCTCCATTCGCCCTCGCTGGCATCGACGGGTCCGACGAGCCCTTTGACCCAACCGAGCAGCTCGGAACCCGCATCGACCACCGGCCCGAGCACTGGCATGATCGGTTCGATCGCCGCCATGAAGGCAGAGCCGAACCCTTCGAAGAAGGCGGTTAGCCCTTTCCAGTTGTTGTAGATCCACATGCCGGCGAGCGCGATCCCTACAAGGATCGCCCCGATGCCGGTGCCGATCACCGCGAAGCGCAGCGCTACCATAGCGCCCTTCACCAGATTGATCGGGTTCAGCAAACTCAGCATTGCCGCAGCGCCACGGGTCGCAAACAACGCGATATCGATCAATCCACCCTTGAGGAATAGAAAGCCCCAACGAGCAGCAACGGAAGCAACGCGGACAGCTACCAGCGATCCCACAAGGGCAATGATCGCCTGAACGATCGCAGGATTCTGCGCAGCAAAATCGGCAATCGCAATCAGTACCGGCCCGATGGCATCGGCGAAGGCGTTGAGCGCGGGCAGCAGCGCATTGCCGATCGCTATCGAGATGGCATGTGCTTTGTTTGCCAGCAGCTGCATATTGTTCGCAGTGGTGGCAGCGCGTGCGGCGTATTCTTCTTCGGTCGAACCGAGATATGCCGTCTTATCAGCGACAGATTGGAGCGCGTCGTCGTAAAGATCAATCTGCGTCACCAGCGGCTGCAGCGCCCGCGCTTCGTCGCCGAAGATCTCGGAGAGCGTGTTTGCGCGCAGGTGCTCGGGTAGCTCGTTGATCCGGACGATCACATCGCGCAGCGTGCCGACAGCATCCTCGTTGAACTGGCGCGCCACTTCTGTGACATCGAGGCCTAGACGCTGAAAGGCAGCGGCTTGGCCTTTGGTTGCCGAGGATCCGCGCGATAGCGCTCTGCCGACATTTCGGAACGAAGTCGCCGCCACCTCAGCACCTGCGCCTGCCGCGATCATTGCCGAGCCGATCGCCGCCGTCTGTTCAGAGGTGAAGCCGAAGAACTCGCCGGTCGAAGCAACCCGCTTCATAAAGTCAACGATATCGGGCGCAGCCGATGCAGAGTTGTTCGACAGGTGGTTGATGGCATCGGCCAATGCGCCGGTTTCGGCGACGGTCAGGTTGAGCTGCGTCTTGATCTTCGCAAGCGCTTCGCCGACCTCGTTGCCGGACATATCGAAGGCAACGCCAACCTTGCTGGCAATCTCGGTAAACGCCAGAAGATCTTTGCCTGCCATACCGGCCTGCCCGGCTGCCGCGACGATAGCCGCAATATCGTTCGCCGCCATCGGCAAGCGCATCGACATGGCAACGATGTCTTTGCTCATGGCCTGAAAGGCCTCTGGCGTTTCGAAGTCCACTACCTTGCGGATATCCGCCATGGCGCTTTCGAACTCGATAGCTGCTCTTACCGGTGCGGCGACGGCTTTGGCCATTGCATAGGCCGCAGCTGCAGCATCGACCATACGGCCGCGCATGGCATCCATCTCGGCACGGTTGGCCCGCTGCGCCGACTGCAGGTTGCGCACCGTTCCTGCGATCGAACGTGCAGGTGCCGTCACCTCATCAATCAGACTGACGATGAGCTGAGAGGTCAGGGTTGCCATGAATGGACTTTCTTCTGCGCGTCAGCGTAGTCTGCCAACAGTGGAAGAGGAGAACTTGCCAATGCGAAGGTTCGTATTTGCAGTGAGCGCTTTGCTTGTGACGCACACCTTGCGTTCGCTGACGCGCTGGATGATGCGAAAGACGGCCTGGAGCTAATGTTCATCAAACAGGAACGTTGGCAGGCAGTTCTCTGCAACTGGGGAGACTACGAAGAACATCGAGTGGTTCACTGCCACCCCTCATGGGACGACAGCTATGGCGGCCTCTTCATTGTGCAGGAGGTCGAAGGCACAGCTGTTGCGTACCCGATCAACGGCAAAGCGAAGCAGTATACGCAAGGTGCGCGTGCAACTTTGGTAGACGGAACACCACTCCCTATTGAATAGTGGGAAGGGCCGCCAATCGATATCGCGGCAGCTAGAGCTGTCGCGACAAGGTGGTAAGCTAACGCCTCTTCCCTCCCCGTCCCCTGTTCTCCCGCGATAGCTGTCCGCCGAGCGCGCGGGAATAGTCGATCAGCTTGTCGATATCCCAATCCTCGACGGCATCGACAGGCGAATTGCCGTGTCGGGCCATGGCAAGGATCACGTCGCGCCAGGCGACGGGCTCTTCTCCATGGCGGCTTCCAGTGCCGCCGCCGCGCGCTTTCCCATCAGGGGCGCCACCTTTGCGCCGATCTCTGAGATATCCTCCATGTCGAGTTCGAGGATCACCTCGACAGGCACATCAGCGAGGGCAGCAAACATCTTGTAGCCTGCCATCACCTCAATGGTCTCACCTTCACCAACGAGAGTGTCGCGCGCTTTCATGCGACGGAAGGTGAGTTCGGTGTAGGTCACGCCGTCATAGGTGACGGGTTCGGACAGCGGCACGGTGACGGTTTGCGGTCGGGATTCTGTCATGTGTTTGCTACTTTCTAGAGGCTTGGTTTCTATGTGGAGGATCAAATATGCGCGTCTTTATAGTCACGGCGTTTCTGGCCATCGGGTTTGGCTGGACGATGGCCCCTGCGGCCGCACAATCGATGGATGCTTCCAATTACCTACTGGAGTGTCCCGAGCCGGACGATCCCGATCGTGATGGTGTTCAGGAAGTCGCGAGCTGTTTCCCGATTACCTTGCCGGCGCATACATGGCCGACTATCAGGACACGCGGAACTTGTCGTTCTGTCTCGCCACAGGTTGTGACGGGGCCGTCCGTATCGATAGACGCGAAGCATGTGCATGGCGCGCTATCGCCTACGGGTTGGCGCCCACCGCCGAAGATAAGATCCTTGATCTTCAGACGATGGAAAATCACTGCGCCAATGTTAGCGATCTTGAGGTCCGAGCCTTCCTTGATGCGATCCTGCAGAATGTGGGGCCGTGAGAGTCCTTAAGCCCCCAGAGCCCGACGCTCATCGGCGAAGAGATCGACGCCGGCAACGCGCACGACCCGCTCCCAAAAGTCCCAGTAGAACAGCTCTTCATCACCGAGCGTCAGCTCGTAGTGCGTCACCTCGGTGAAGCTGTGGTTACAGCCCTGGAACTCTGCAGGATCGCTTTCGTCAGGCTCCCACATGGTGATCGCGCCTTCGATGAGGCCGCGACCACCGATCGAGACCGAGCCGCCGGAGCGCTTCTCGCGATAAGCGCCGGCGAACGTCCAGCGTTCCACCTGCCCCATGCCGCGAAAGATGTCCCGGTCGATGCCTTTGGCTGAGAACTTCGGCTCGGGCGCCTGAATTCGTGGAATGGCGAAGTTCACCGCACCGACACCACCACCCGGGTTGTGCTCCGCATTGGCGAACTGGATGGAAGGCAGGGTAAGCGACGAAATGGTCGCTGCACGAGACGACCCGGTCTCGGTAGCACGGCGCAGGTCGACGGCCGTCAGCAGGTATAGCGGCTGCATGTTAGGTCCTCAAATGGGATAGCAACAGGGAGTGGACGGCGAAGCGCAACAGCGCCGTCAGGAATGTCAGCTCACAGCGTTGAGCCGCGCGATAATCTCGGCCACCAGCCCTTCGACTGCAGGCCGGTAGCGCCGAACCTCGTGGTGCGCGACCTTGAAGGCCGGCGCCGGTTCGATACCGAGATTGACGGTCAGGTGGCCGAGGCGGATCTGCTCGGGGCTGTTCTTGTCGGCGCGGAAATCGACCTCATAGCCGAGAATGTCGTTATCGGCCTTATGGTCGCGCAGCGTGAACTTGATTGAATTGAGCCAGGCCTCCGCCAGATCGGCCGTGATCTTCTGGCCGAGAAACTGCCTCGTGATCTGCATCAGCTTGACAGTTAGATAGTCGGCGCCACGCACCTGGTGGATCTGTTTCCACAGTTCGCCAGTCGTGGTGTTGTCGGTGCCGATGAACACAAACCCGCCGTCGGCGATCGCGCCATCGACGCCGCTCTCGCCACTGGCAACCATCGAAACCTCGCTTTCGAGCAGCTGCTGGCCCTCGGTCGAGCCATCGAGCAGCGAGAACGGGATCTTGCGGCTGAGCGCGGCCAGGCCATAGACGGCACGGTTGGCGATTGGGTCGAACGGCTTGGCCTCGTTGAGGTTGTCGACGCGGATGAAAAGACCGATCACACGCGGCCCCATGGCCCGTGTCACCAGGTTCGAATCCTCATAGACCCGCGCCGCGATGCCGACCGGCAGCAGCCGCTCTGAGTTCATCGTCTCGCGCGCATCTATGGCATTCGCCGCCGAGGTGTCATCGACATCGACAACAGCGATGGCCAGCAGCTTCTCACACGCCGCCGGCAGTGCCGCGACGATCGGATTGGTCGTGTCGAGATCGACCCGCCAGGCGGTGCGACCGCACCAGATTAGCCGCGGCGTTGCGTTCACTTGCGACGGGATTGTCGCGATGCCGGTCAGCACATCGACGATATTGGCGGCCGTGTCGGCAACCGCGTCCTCTTCCTTGACGCGTACCACCGTGATGTCAGCGCCGGCATTGAGCCCGGTCAGCTGAGCGTTGATACCGGCAACGGCATCGGCCAGCAGCCCGGTCCCAAGCTTCGCCACCATTGCGGTATCGCTCGAGGAGAAGCGAACCGCGGTATCGAGCGGGAATGCCGTAGCATCTGCATCCTCGGAAGTTTCGATGAGAAGTGCCTTGGAAAAGTCGGCGCCGAGAACCGGTACCGGCTCATCAGCCGGGCACGAAAAGGTCATGCCGAAAACCGGTGCGGTCATCGGGTCTCTCCTTCAATGTTTGGATGATCAGGACTGCAGCTCGTTAATCGGCTGGTCAGGAAAACAAGGCACTGTGAGTTCGAGCGCAATCTAGTCTTGCGTATGCGCCACCCTGCTCTCGTCATGAAAAAGCCCGGCTCTCAGGCCGGGCTTTCGTCAGGTATCGATGTAGCCCCGAAGGGCTCATCCGCTGCGGCTCTGGTATGCCTAAAGCCGCTGCGCAGATCTCCGAGCAGAACCATCGGTTCGACCAATGCCAGTCGATCGGGATGACCTGGCTGAGAACTATGCCGAGCCAGTCATAGCGAGCGCCGATCCAGCCACGGATGAACATGGCTGCGTGGTCGGCATCGCCGGGCACGGTCACGAGCGTCCAGTGCTTCGGGTCGAGTGCCAGGCGCTTCTCGCGAACGCCACCATCGCGTGGAGACGACGAGAGGATGATCACCTCGCCCGGCCACGTTTCGGGATCGCCGACGACGAGTTCAACATGACTATAGGCGCCACACGTCCACCAGTGGATCAGCTTGTCGAACCAGTCGCCCTCGCCATTGTAGAACGCGAGGGTGATCATGGCGCCAGCACCTCTTGCGCGCGGGCCTCGGTCAACAGCTCCTGCTGCACGAGGTATCCCATTCCGGCCGTGAGGTTCGGATCGCCGAGCTCGATATAGGCGAGCCGCGGATCGTTGATGATCGCGAACCAGTCCTCGATCACGAGGTCAGTCTTTGCTGCCTGACGAATACCGATGCGCTCCTGAGGCGTGAAGCGCATGAGGAACAGCGGCGTGTCGATGCGGACCGGCGCTTGTGGTTCGAATTCGGGCTGCGTTGCTGGTGCCTGCCACCCGCCCTCGCCATCGGATGCCCAGCCGGGGCCGATCTCGTCAGAGGCGAACACGCTGGCACCGGGAAAGATCGCCTGCGCGGCTTCAACGCCTTCTGCCTCGATGACGTTGTCGATGACGCCATTGCTGTCTTGATCGATTGCTATGCGCATTATGCAGCACCCTTCAGAACGCGAATGATCACGCGGCCATTGCCGCCCTTGCCCGCCGTACCTGACGCGGTAGCCCCGCCCGATCCGCCGGGATTTTCGCCGTCAAATGTTCCTCGGGTTCCCTGGACGTTGCCCGATCTGTCACGGATGTCGCCGGCTTTCCCACCGAACAGCGTGTCCTTGCGATAGCCGATGCTTGAATCTCTGAAGTACCCTGCACTCCCCCCGCACATGAAAAACAGTGCCGGGCGGTAACCTGTTTCGGTCGAGTTGTTGCCGATCTGGGCGTCGTAAACATCCATTGCGCGCCAGTCGATGGCACTGGAGATCCGCGGCACAAAAGCATTGTTGAACGTGCTGGTGGGGTAGTCGACGTCGTAATATCCCCCCGATCCGCCTTGCAGAAATACGCCTGCAAATTCGGTGCCCCCGCCACTGCCCCCGTTCGGCGCGCCGCCTGAACCGACGATAACGGGCTGCGACGCGGCTAAGTGGCGCGCGAAAACTCTGAAGCGCACATATGACCCAGGCTGGCCGCTCCAAACGTATCTACCGCTACCGCTATACGAATAGCCTCCGCCAGCCGCGCCGTGCATTTCGATTTCGACAATGTCACCTGCCGCCGCGTCTTCGTGCTTCGTCCATGTGCCGGAGGCATCGAAAACTTGTTCATCCAGGATGCCGCTGACGCTGCCACCACCCATAAGCTCTGACAGATTGGCCATCAGGCGATGCTCCCAGCGGTAACGCGCCAGGTGTTGCCGACATAGGTCAGCGACACGATGCGCAAATCTTCATCGATCACGAGGTTTTCCGAGAGCCCGGCAATGGTCTTGCCGTTGCGGTTGATGGTGACAAGGTTGGCGCCTACACGCGCCACCTGCACTTCCGCGCCGGTTGTGGGGTTCGACGGCAGCGTCGCTGTGCGGGCTGCAGCATCGGTCATCACCCAGGCCCGCTGCCCCGGCACCAGCGTGACGTTGGTCGACACCTGCGTTGCAGCGATCGGCGCCTTGGTCGCAAGGCTGTTGAGCACTGTCGTGGCGAAGTTCGGATCGTCGCCGAATGCCGCAGCGAGTTCGTTCAGCGTATCGAGCGCACCAGGCGCACCGCCAATGAGAGCATTGACCGCATTGGCGATCAGTGTCTCGACCTGGCTCCTCGTGTAGGTCTCGCTCTTTGAATAGAACGAGGCCGGGTCGAACAGAGCCGCAGCTGCAGCCGAAGCCGCCGCCTGGTCTCGGAAAGTCTCGGCCGCGTTGCGATAGGTCAGCGCCTCGCCGCGCAGCGCGGTCACTGCCGCCTTGTCAGTGGCGACGGTTTGTTTATCGGCGGTGACAGCGGCACGGTTCGCCGCAACCTCAGCTCGCGCCGTCTCCACGCGATCAAGCATCGCAAGTTGCGCGGCCGTCGAGCCCGCAAGTGCCCCGATATCCCAATCGTCATGCTCAAGGCCGTCGCCGCTCGTGGCGACAACCTGAACCTGCAGCTCTCTCGTCACCCGATTGTACGGCGCCATCAGCTTGACAACGGCCCAATCGTCGACCGAGCCGCGCTTCTGCACCGACAGCATCGGGCTTGGCGTGAACAGCTCGCTTTGCACACCGGCATCGGTCACAAAGGTGATGTTCGCACCTTCACTGAGCGTTGCCGGCGTGCTGCTCGACACCACCAGGAACCCAAGCTCGAGCACCTGCCCCAGCTTTTCAAAAGCTGGAGCGAGAACGACGTCGATCCGGGTGAGGCCCTGACGGGTGACGGTGTCGACCGCCTCAAGCCAGGAGGCACGAAGCTGCTCGACGACATGCAGGCGCCCGTCGAGCCGTGCAAAGATCGGATTGAAGTAGTCAGCACTGAGGATCGTGCCGTTCTTGCCGTCCCGCATTGCCGGCAGGTTCGGGCTTCCGAACTCGATGGCCATATGGCGTTACTCCGCGAGTTTGCCCGCCGCTGCCAGCTCGTCGCGCAGTTCGGGTGAGACCTTGGTGGTGCCGGGACGCAGCTTCAGCCCCGGCAGGTCGTGTTTTTCGATAAGCGTGACGCTCACCATCCAGGCGTCCTTATTCTGACCGCTCAGACGTCCCCCACCATGCCCACGGTAAATGTCACCATCGTTCCCGCCGACACCAGGGCGGCGGATGAGGGTCTGTATATCCACTTCGCCATTGGCGCCGCACAATTCGTAGCGGTCTGCCCTGACAGCCGCCCGCCAAACGGTCCGGTCGCGGCCATCACGCTGATCGACCAGTTTATCCGGGATCGCGCCGATACAATAATCCGGTTTCGCGATGCTGCCCTCCACCACCGTGCCGCGCCGGACAGGCGGATAACGCATCAACGCAGACAGCGCCTTATAGAGAGCCTCCGCGCGATCGACGGTCGACAGGCAGGAGCCACTTATCAAGAAATCGCCGAAGCTGTCTTTGGCGCCGCGCCAGTCAACTCCATAACCTGGAAATCCGCCCCCCTTCGCGACACCGTGATGCGCCGCGTCGCCGCCGGCTTCGATCTCATGGCCGGCGGTTATCGCAGGCTTCTTCTCGGTCACCGCCCCGACCTGAGCTAACCGCCGATCGGGGTGCGATTCCTGTCTAGAATCTTCGCACTCCCCCGCGCCCTTTCTTCTCCGCCACCGTGACCCTCGCGCCCCCGCCGATATCCGGCTGCGCCAGCAAGGATCATGGAGGCACGATCATGTCCGCAGCCATCGCCGGCATCCCGCCGCGCTATCTGAGAACGCCTGAGGCGGCCCGGTTCCTCAGCCTTTCCGCCCGAACCCTGGAGAAACACCGCACCTATGGTACCGGTCCGGCCTACCGCAAACTTGGTGGCCGGGTCGTCTATTCCGTCGACGACCTGCAGGCCTGGGCGGAACGTGGCGTCAAGCAATCCACCTCCGACCCCGGCATCGGCTCGGTCCTTCCGGCCAAGCGTCATGACGATCCGTCATCTGCCGAGAACCGCTGATTACTCCCATGACGGCGCGGCCCCGCAGATCGGAACGGGAGCAGCTTGAGCTGTTCCGCGCTCTGCCGAGCGATCTCGCGCCACGCGACGCGCAGGACCTCATGGCCTATCCCTTCTTTTCCCTCTCCAAGTCCCACCGCGTCGAGCCGATCGACTTCCGAGCGGGCGAGATCGCCATCCGCGTAGAAGCCGTGCCAGAGCATGGCATGGCCACAATCTGGGATGCGGACATCCTGATCTGGGCGGCCAGCCAGATCGTCGAGGCGCGCGACAACGGCTTTCGCACGTCGCGCCTGATCGCAACCACCCCATACGAAATCCTGACCTTCATCGGACGTGGCACCGGGGCGCGCGACTATCGCCGGCTGAGGGCCGCGCTCGACCGCCTTCAGTCGACCACGGTCGCGACCACCTTGCGGCAGCCGCCGACGAATCCTCGAAGCCGCAATGAGCCCAACTCTGTTGCACCAGCGACCGGTCGGCGCATGCACCGCTTCTCCTGGATCAACGAATGGACCGAACGCGCCGACGCGTTTGGCAATCCGGATGGCATCGAACTCATCGTGCCGGACTGGTTCTACAAGGCGGTGCTGGACGAGGCGCTCGTTCTCACCATCGACCGCGCCTATTTCGGCCTTACGGGCGGGATCGAGCGCTGGCTGTACCGGATCGTGCGGAAGCATGGCGGCCGGCAGAAGCGTGGCTGGCGGTTCGACTTCCGGCACCTTTACGTCAAATCCGGGAGCCTCTCCCCGTTCAAGCGCTTCGCCTTCGAACTGCGCGCGATCATCCAGCGACAACCGCTACCCGGCTACTCCCTGTTTCTCGAGATCGAGGCGGGCGGGCGCACGCTGCTCGCCTTCGAGCCGGCGCCCTGTGGACAGGATGTGGAAGCCGTCGTGCTATCGGGAACCCGGACTATCGTGCCATCGGGAACCGACCCATCGTGCTATCGGGAACCCAAACCGCATCTAACCTCTTCCGCACAAAGCGAAAATCGACCCCTTAACTTAGAGTCTAACAAAGAATCTAACTTTTGTAGGGGCGCGCCTTCTGGGGAAAACCGCTCTCCGACGGGCCGAAAAGAGGATGAGCACGGACGTCAGACGGCATTCTCTAAACGCGATGACGACGCTGCGGCCGCAAGCAATCTGCCTGCCCGAAACGATTCTGGAGGCGCCTCATGATCGCGGCGCTCCTCAATCAGAAAGGCGGAGTCGGCAAGACGACGCTCGCCTTGCACCTTGCTGGCGAATGGGCGCGAGGCGGAAGCACCGTCACCCTGATCGATGCCGACCCGCAGGGATCGGCGCTCGACTGGTCCGAACGGCGCAGCCACGAGGGTCTGCCACGACGCTTCGGCGTCATTGGCCTGGCGCGGGATACGCTCCACCACGAAGCGCCTGAACTCGCCCGCACTGCCGATCATGTCGTCATAGACGGTCCGCCGCGTGTCGCGGGACTGATGCGCTCGGCGCTACTTGCCGCCGACGTCATTCTCATTCCGGTTCAGCCGTCGCCCTTCGATGGCTGGGCCTCGGCGGAGATCCTGCGCCTGATCGAGGAGGCCCGGATATTCCGTCCACAGCTCGCCGTACGCTTCGTGCTCAACCGCTGTCCGGCACGAACCATCATCGCGCGCGAGACCGGCGATGCGCTCGCTGACCAGGACCCGCCGGCTCTTAACGCGACGATCGGCCAGCGCGTCATCTTCGCCTCGGCTGCTCAATCCGGCCGCCTCGTTTGCGAATGCGACGCAGACAGCATCGCCGCGCGGGAAGTGGCGGCGTTGGCGGCAGAGATCGGAAGGCTCGCGCCATGAGCGACCGGCCAAACCGCCGCGCCTTCGCCGCTCGGCCGGGCGATCCCGAGCAGTGGATCAGGTCCGACGACACTGCTCCCCGTGACGGCAAGCCCTCCGGATTCACCGCGCGCCTGACCATCGACATCACGCCCGAGTTGCGCGGGCGCATCAAGATCGCTGCCTTCCAGCGCGGCGTCACCGTCGCCGACATGCTGCGCGACCTACTCGCACGCGAATTCCCCAATGACGAAGGAGATCCATCATGACCGGCACAACAGCCCCCAGTGTTGGCGCAAGTCCGATGCCCTCCGCACACAATTCCGACGCGCTTACGCATGTCGAACTGACCTGGGTCGAAGGCAGGATCGAATACTGGATCCGCTTCGGCCGCGGGGCCGGCGAGCGGATCGTCGACCGCCGCCGACGCGTCGTTTCCTTCCGTCCCGGCGCCGTCTTTGCATTCGTGCGATGGGCGGCCAACGACTACGGCACCGTCATCTCGCGCATCGACATCGTGCGTGCCGTCGAACCCGGCGTCGCTTATCAGACGCTGCCTTTCGTGCGCCCCGGCGGGGAAATCCTGCTCAAGATCGAAGGCTGGCCGAAGGTCGAGAAGGTGCTCCAGCACATCGACGCGGTGGAAGCCGCCGACGTCGATCCCTGCGACGCCGCCCCCGATCACTGGCGCCATGTGGCGCACCGGATGAGCGCCGGCCAGGAACCGCGTCCCTACACGCGGGAGCGTCATCAGGCCTGGCTCAAGCGGCGGGAGATCGAACGATGACCCGCTTCGGCTATGTCATGCTGACCACCTTCACCGCCATGGGCGTCGCTGCGGCCGCGATCGTTCCGACATCGCTCAAGCTCGTCTGGAACGTGTCGGCCAGCGCACCGATCGGCCTTTATCGGATCGAGCCCGCCGCGCATCTCGATGTCCCCGATCTGGTCGCCGTGATGCCGCCCGAGCCGCTCGAGGACTTCATGGTCGAGCGCGGTTATATCGGCCGCGACGTGCCGATCCTGAAGCGCGTCCTCGGGCTGCCGGGACAGCGCATATGCCGGATCGGCAGCACCGTCATGGTCGACGGAATCGTGATGGGCGAAGCGCGCGACCGCGATCGCCTGGACCGCCCGCTGCCGGTTTGGAGCGGCTGCCGCACCGTCGCCGAAGACGAGCTCTTCCTCATGAACTGGCAAGTCCCCGACAGCCTCGACGGGCGGTATTTCGGATCGCTTTCGGCGACGACCGTCATCGGCCGGGCTGTCCCTCTCTACACCGACGAAGACGGCGATGGCCGCTTCATCTGGCGCGCGCCGACGCGGTGACGACGCACGCTTTCTCGCAATCCCACCGCATTCAAACAGGAGTTCACCATGCCCCAAATCGGACAATTCACGCGCACACCAGACGGCTACAGCGGTCGCATGCGCTCGCTGTCCTTCGACTGCGCGCTCACCTTCGTCACGGCCGAAAACGCCGACAGCGAGAACGCACCGGCCTACCGCCTTCATCTCGGCGACGAGACCGGCCCCGAGGTCGGCGCCGGCTGGAAACATACCGGCGACCGCGCCGGCACGTTCATCTCCGTCGTCCTCGATGACCCGGCATTCGCGTTTCCGGTGCGTGCCCGGCTGTTCCAGTCGGACGAGGATGGACGCGACTGGGGTCTGCACTGGACCCGCCCGAAGAAGCGCGACGAGCAGGACTGATCGATGCCGCTCATCGGTCCGTCAGCACCATTGCGGCGGTGCGGTCCCTGCGGCCGCATCGTCCTCCTTCTCCTTTCCGGCCTGGTCATCACCACCCTCGACATCGGCGGCGCATCCGCACAGCCGGCGCCGGCCGGGCGACACGAAGTCCGCGATCCCATTGCCGCCCATATTGCTAAGGCGGCGCAGCGGTTCGGCATTCCAGAGCACTGGATCGTCGCCGTCATGCGTGTCGAAAGTGCAGGCAACACGCGCGCGGTCTCAAGCGCAGGAGCACAGGGATTGATGCAGGTCATGCCGGCGACTTGGGAAGACCTGCGCATTCGACATCGGCTCGGCTCCGATCCCTTCGACCCGCGCGACAACATCCTGGCGGGCGCGGCCTATCTGCGCGAGATGTACGACCGTTACGGCACGATCCCGGCGATGCTCGCGGCCTACAATGCGGGACCGGATCGCTACGACGAGCATCTCGCGACGGGCCTTCCGCTGCCCGCCGAAACGCGCGCCTATGTCGATCTGCTTGCACCGGCGCTGGGCGCAACGTTGCCATCGCCCGGCGCTCCGGCTGTACCCTCACCGCCACCCGACTGGCGCGAAGCGCCGCTGTTCGTCCCGCGCTCAGTTGACCGCCGGACAGTCGCGGACCGCGCCATAGTCAAGCAGACGGATGGCGCCTCTGCTTCCATGCCGGTGCAGCGCGATACCGAGGATCATTCCCACCCGAAAGCGATCTTCGTTGCTCAGGACGACACGGGGGGTGAACCATGACGCGTTGCAGCCCTGATCGAATAATTTCTGGCTCTGGCGTGACATGGAGTGCGCGAAGAGGAGTCGCAGGAACCACAACCGACCGATGGCAGGATAAAAGGGCGCACATTGTGCGCTGGTCGGTCGGTTGTTTTTGCAGGTTTTTCTGGCGCGTTCCGCACATTGCCCAGCCTCGCCGCAATGTGCGCAGAGTGCTCAACATCTCGGCTTTGCTCGGGTTTCCGCACATTGCGGCACCATGCCATGGCCGATGACGGCGAGTTCCGCATTCGGCCTGGCCGTATCCGTTCGACCCGTGCGCAGGCGGCGCGTCCCTTCATCGCCCAGGCGCTGGCGGCCGCGAAGAAGGCAGGCGGCGGCGTCTCGCGATCCGGGCGCATCACGTCCGGCAACCGCTCGCGCTTCGGCCACGGCCAGCGGGCCAGCATCCAGGCCAATCGCTTCATCACCGCGCGCTCACGTGGCGCGGTCATCAAGGCGCGCGTGGTTCGCCGCTCAGGACGCACCGCCCCGCTCGGAACCCATCTCGACTATCTGCGCCGCGACGGCGTCACCCGGGACGGGGAGAAGGCGCGTTTGTTCGGGCCGGGAGAGGAGGAAGCGGACGGCCCGGCCTTTGCCGAGCGCTGCGAGGATGATCGGCATCATTTCCGCTTCATCGTTTCGCCTGACGATGCGCTGGAAATGTCGGATCTGCGATCCTTCACCAACGATCTGGTCGGACAGATGGAAAAGGATCTCGGCACCGAGCTCGACTGGGTGGCCGTCGATCACTGGAACACCGAACACCCGCATGTCCATCTGATCGTGCGCGGCGTGCGCCAGGACGGCGAGGACCTCGTCATCTCGCGCGACTATATCAAGGAAGGCATGCGCGACCGGGCACGCGATCTCATAACCCAGGAGCTTGGCCCGCGCACCGATCTCGATATCCGCCGGTGCTTGGAAAACCAAATCGAGACTGAGCGCTGGACCCAACTCGACCGTCAGCTTGTGCGTGACGGCCGGCGTACTGGAGTTATCGACCTCGCCCCGCAGCCGGGCGAACAGCCCGATGAATTCCATGCGCTGAAGGTCGGGCGCCTGCGCAAGCTGGAAACACTGGGCCTCGCCGAGCAGGTCGGCCCCGGTCAATGGATGATCGGCGACAAGGCCGAGGTGACACTGCGCGAGCTCGGCGAGCGCGGCGACATCATCAAGCGCATGCACCGCGCGTTGACCGAGCGCGGCATCGAGCGTGGATCGGCGGACTACGTGTTGGCAGCCGAAAGCCTCGACGCGCCCATCGTCGGGCGTCTGGTCGAGCGCGGGCTCGACGACGAGCTCAGGGGCACGGCCTACGCCGTGGTCGACGGCGTTGACGGGCGGAGCCATCACGTCAAGCTCGCCGATCTCAACGCCGCCGGCGACAGCGCTCCGGGCTCGATCGTCGAACTGCGCGCCTATGACGATTCCCGCGGGAACCGCCGCGTCGCGCTCGCGGTGCGCTCCGATCTCGACATCGAGCGACAGGTGACCGCCTCCGGGGCGACCTGGCTCGACCGGCAGAATATCGCGCGCGAGCCCGCGGTCCTGTCCGAAAGCGGGTTTGGCGCGGAGGTACGCAGTGCCCTCGACAGGCGGGTCGACCATCTGATCGGGGAAGGGTTTGCCGAGCGACAGGGCCGGCGGATCGTTTTCAGCCGCAATCTGATCGACACGCTGCGACGGCGCGAGGTGGACGAAGTCGGCGAAAAGCTGGCGGCGAAAACCGGGCGGCTCTTCCAGCACGTCGGCAACGGCGAGTACGTCGCCGGCGCCTATCGCCAGCGCCTGACGCTCGCCTCTGGTCGCTTCGCGATGATCGACGACGGGCTCGGCTTCCAGCTCGTGCCCTGGACGCCATCGATGGAGAAACATCTCGGCCGCCATATCTCCGGCGTCGCGCGCGGCGACGGTGGTGTAGATTGGAGCTTCGGCCGCAAGCGGGGGCTGGGGCGGTAGTACTCGCAGACGCGCCGACGCTTGTCAGGTCGCCATCAGTTTCACGTTTCGCTGAGCGCCTCGATGATGCGACAATTCGAAATGTGGGTCGCGCCGTCGCAGCTTGCGCTGATGCGACGAAGCTGGTCGGCAAGAGATTTGAGATCGGCGATCTTGCGCTCGATCTCGTCGAGATACTCTCGGGTCAAGGCGTCAACTTCCGCGCAAGGGCGTTCCTCGTCCGAGGACAGAGCGACAAGTTCCTTGACCTGATCCAGAGATAAGCCCAGCGCCCGGCATCGACGAATGAAGCGAAGCCGGTCCAATTCAGCTTGACCATAGACGCGGTAGTTTCTCGCGCTGCGCCCGGCTTCGGGCAAGAGGCCGATTTTCTCGTAGTAGCGGATCGTCACGACCTTTGTGCCCGTGTGCCGCGCAAGATCGCCAATTTGATAGCCGTCGTCACGCATCGCTTGACCCTATAGTTACTATAGACGCTAGAGAATAGCGCAAAATCGAAAATATGGGAGTCGCCTATGGCCTGCTGCTCATCCGAAACCTGTGCCTCGTCGTCCAACAACGGCTCACCGCGCTTTCGCCGTGTGCTCTGGATCGTCCTCGCCATCAATGCCGGGATGTTTATCGCCGAGATCGTGGCTGGCCTTGTCGCCGGCTCCGCGGCGCTTCAGGCCGATGCGCTGGATTTCTTTGCAGACGCCGCGAACTACGCCATCAGCCTGGCTGTTTTCGGGTCAAGCCTGCGTTGGCGCGCTGGAGCGGCATGGGTGAAGGGAGCGTCGATGGGGATCTTCGGGCTCTGGGTACTAGCGACCGTTGTCTGGCACTTGGCCAACGGCTCGGTGCCTCATGCGGCTACGATGGGGATAATCGGCACGCTTGCATTGGTGATGAATGTCGCATGTCTGTTCCTGCTGACGGCCTTTCGAGAAGGGGATGCCAACATGCGCTCTGTGTGGATCTGTTCCCGAAACGACGTGGTCGCTAACGTGGCCGTTCTGCTCGCAGCTCTGGGCGTGTTCGGCACCGGAACAGGCTGGCCGGATTTCGTCGTAGCCAGCCTCATGGCGGGGCTCGCGATACACGGCGCCGCGACCATCCTCCGAGACGCCTCGCGCGAGTGGCGGGAGGCCGGGCGCGTTCATGGCGTCCACATGTTGCGGTAAAAAGCCGTCTCGTTGATCCGTGGAGACCCTTGTACGCGCTGCAGGTCCCTCGCTGCGATCACCTGACCAATTTCACAGCCAATAATCGGTGCCCCATTTCAACTGACGAATTGTTTTCTTAAGTTTCCGTCCCACCCGCCGTTGTTTATCCGTTGGTCGCCGTTCTTACGATCCGTGAGAAAATGGACTTGTTGTCCCTGATCATGCCGCTCAGCGTTCCGATATTTGCGCGAGACTGGAAGCCATGTCAGGAACGAGAATCCTCTGGGGGCAAATCCCCGTCGTTTTCACCATCGTCCTCACCACTACCTGGGTGGCGACAGAGTGGACCGCCTGGCGCTTTGGCTTTCAGGCCCAGCTCGGCGCGCCCTGGTTCGAAGTCGGAGGGTGGCCGATTTACTATCCACCCGCGTTCTTCTGGTGGTGGTATTTCTACGATGCCTATGCCCCGCCGATCTTCATTGAGGGAGCCATCATTGCTGCCTCGGGAGGCTTCCTGGCAATTGCTGTAGCCATTCTTATGTCGGTCTGGCGTGCTCGCGAGGCGCCGAACGTTTTCACCTATGGATCGGCAAGGTGGGCGAAAGCTGATGAGATCAAGTCTGCCGGTCTGCTTGGCCCCGATGGCGTCGTCCTGGGTAAGCTCAAGGACGACTATCTTCGGCATGAGGGACCGGAGCATGTGTTGTGCTTCGCGCCGACCCGCTCGGGTAAGGGCGTCGGTCTGGTCATTCCGTCGCTTCTGACTTGGCCGGGCTCGGCCATCGTCCACGACATCAAGGGGGAGAACTGGCAGCTCACGGCAGGCTTTCGCGCCCGGCACGGCCGCGTGCTCCTGTTCGACCCAACCAACCCCGAGTCCTCCGCCTACAATCCTTTGCTCGAAGTTCGACGCGGCGAATGGGAAGTGCGCGACGTTCAGAACATAGCCGACATCCTCGTCGATCCCGAGGGTTCGCTGGAAAAGCGCAATCACTGGGAGAAGACCAGCCACGCACTTCTGGTCGGCGCCATCCTCCATGTCCTTTATGCCGAAAAGGACAAGACACTCGCTGGCGTCGCCGCTTTCCTGTCCGATCCGAAACGCCCCATCGAATCCACGCTCGCCGCCATGATGAAGACGGCGCATCTTGGCGAAGCCGGGCCGCATCCGGTTATAGCCAGCGCGGCACGCGAACTCCTTAACAAGTCCGACAATGAACGCAGCGGCGTCCTTTCCACCGCCATGTCGTTCCTCGGGCTCTACCGCGATCCTGTCGTCGCGAAGGTGACGCGCCGCTGCGACTGGCGGATCACCGATATGGTTGGCGGCAAGCGCCCGGCAACGCTCTATCTCGTCGTGCCGCCCTCCGACATCAATCGGACCAAGCCGCTCATCCGCCTCATCCTCAATCAGATCGGCCGGAGGCTGACCGAAGACCTGCAGGCCAGGACCGCGCGACACAAATTGCTCCTCATGCTGGACGAGTTTCCGGCACTCGGCCGCCTCGACTTTTTCGAGAGCGCGCTCGCCTTCATGGCAGGCTACGGGCTCAAGAGCTTTCTGATCGCGCAGTCGCTGAACCAGATCGAGAAAGCCTACGGGCCGAACAATTCGATCCTCGACAATTGCCACGTCCGGGTGAGCTTCGCGACCAATGACGAACGCACCGCCAAACGGGTATCAGACGCCCTCGGCACGGCGACAGAGATGCGGGCGATGAAAAACTATGCCGGGCACAGGCTCTCGCCCTGGCTCGGTCATCTGATGGTGTCGCGGCAGGAAACGGCTCGGCCGCTTCTGACGCCTGGCGAGGTCATGCAACTCCCGCCGGCGGAGGAAATCGTCATGGTCGCGGGCATATCGCCGATCCGCGCGAAGAAAGTTCGCTACTACCAGGACCCCCGTTTCCAGGATCGCATTCTGCCACCGCCAACTAAAGCAGCGCCTGTCGAGATCGAACAGGACGAATGGAGTACACTGCCATTGCCACCCAAGCCGACCCTACACGCCAACGGCTCTGGCAGCGCTGACGACGAGGAGGACACCACCGATTCCGAACGGCGCCGCCAGCCGGAGCTCGGCCGCGCCCAGCCCGTCGAGAAGAAGGAGCCAATCGAAAACGAATTCGAGATCGACCCCTTCGATGATGATCAGGAAGAAGCCGCGCGCAACAGTCGGATGTCCCGCACGATGCAAAGGGTGGCGCGGCAAGTCTCGCTCGACACCAAAGACGGAATGGAACTCTAGCCTATGCCTGCCCGAAGGAAAAAGACGCAGATCTCCGTCTATCTTGACCCGGACATCATGGCGATGCTGTCGGACTATGCAGCGCGGCGCGAGCAATCGCAGTCGATGATCGCGGAGGCGGCGATCGCCTCCTTTCTTTCGCCCGACGATGCTGAAAGGCGCGAGGCCGTCATTGCCAAGCGGCTGGATCAGATCGACCGGCGCATCTCCCGTCTGGAACGAGATCTCGGTATCTCTGTCGAAACGCTGGCCGTCTTCGTTAGATTCTGGCTCACCACGACGCCGGCACTTCCGGAACCGGCCGCCCAGGCAGCTCGCGCCAAGGCCGCAGAGCGCTACGAGTCTTTCATCACCGCGCTCGGCCGCCGTCTCGCCAAGGGACCGAAGCTTCGGCAGGAGATACCGGAAGACGTGGAGAGAGAGGCCAGGTGAGGCCAAAAAGAACTCGTGTGAAATGGACGGACGGGAACGCCTTGGCAATTTCCTATCATGCCAATGAGGCCATCACAGGATTTCTGCCGACCGTCGGGTATCCATATTAGGGGCTGCCTTTAGGCAAGGACGCTACCCTCGCCTCGCAGACCGTCAGCAAAGTCATCAATCCCGCGGATTTCTTCCAGATGATGGATGCCGGTCTGCGGCGGCTCATCAAGCATGAGCAGGATTGTTTGAGATGCCATCAGCGCAGTGATCTCCGCTTCCTTCCTGGCCTCGAATGACATGAAACGTCGAGACGGCTTTCCTTGCGTTCGACCAACGGCGGTGACCGACAATCCCACCCGGTCCGATCCGACCCGAAACTTTGAAAACAGCCATCTCATAACGCTGCGCATCCCCTGGATCCGACCAAGGTGACCGAGAAGACGCAATCCCCCTGCCGTCACAAGCGGCGTATCGAACGCAAGGCGCGTCGTCACGCGCTCATAGCCGTGGCGCCGCATCAGGACGTGCTGGTCCGCGAAATCGAACGGGATAGATGCTCGTTGAACAGATCGGCTTCCGAACGCGATCCTGCGGATTGCGGATGAGGGATACGGACGCAGGTTCTCCAATGTCCAATTCAACGCGGCCGTTCCATGAGCGTCCCCGAGACCGAGGAGGATACCGATCTCTATTTTCTCGACCTGATCCATGCCGTCTGCACAGGCCCGCGCCATGAGATTTGTCAGGCCAGGCGCGAGGCCCACGGAAAGCACGGCCCATCCACCGCTCGCAATCGCAAAGGCCTCGAGCGCCTCGATCTGCCGGAAAAGGTCGTCAGAAGCCGTTATATCGATATAGCCAAGACCCCGCTCCAGAACCGCTTCGGCGAAGGCCGGCTCATCCTGGTCCATGCAAACGACGACAACGTCTATTCCTTCAAGCGCTCCTGACCAGGTTCGCCCGTCGTTCAGGTCGATCGTCGTCCAGCGATAGCCCAGCTTCTCCGCGACGCCTTGGGCGGGCGCACGTCTCCGCCCGCCGATGGTCACGGCAGTGCAGCCCATCTGCCGCAACCGAGCCGCCATGGCGCGTCCGACCTGGCCGTAGCCTCCGACGATCAAGACACTCCGTTTACTCATCGTTAGCGCCTGATCCGATCGAAGGCCGCGCGCGCATCAGGCCGACCGGACATCGAGTTCGCTCATCATGCCGGCGGCCATGTGCGCCATGTGATGACAATGGAGCATCCAAGGCGCGACCTCACCGGCATCGAAGGCAATCGTCACCATCCCCATCGGCGGAACATGCACCGTATCACGGACGGCGCCGGCGATCCGCTGACCATTGACGTCCACGACCTGGAAAGCGTGTCCGTGGAGATGCATCGGGTGCGCCATCATCGACATGTTGTGGAACATCATCTCGACACGCTCGCCCGACATGACCGCGACCGGCGTATGGCTGCCCCAGAGTTGCCCGTTGAGCGACCACACATAAGGGCTCATCTGGCCGCCCAGCATGACCATATGCGTCCGGTCCACCGGCCGATCCGGGAGAGGATTGAGGGCACGGAGCGCCAACTCCGTCGTCATGTCGCCGGAATAGGCCGGATGCTCGGCGTCCGCCGTGGAAGAGATGCGTCGCACCTCGGCGCCGCGCGGGGCAAGCACGATACCGGTCCTTTGCGGTGCGCCTTCGCGCAAGGCCAGGACAGGCAAGACCGATCCGTCTGCTGGCATATCAATCTCGATGTCGAGCCGTTGCCCTTGAGCGAAGCCGAAGCGCGTTCCTTCCATGGGCTCTACGGCATCTCCGTCGACGGCAACCAGGCGACCGACCACCGATCCGAGATCGATCCAGAATGCCGTCATCGACGCCGCGTTGATGGCACGCAGGAGAACGCGTCCACCCCGCTCGACCGCTATCACCTCGGGATCGTCCAGGGTCCGGTCATTGGCGAGATAGGCATCGAATTCGAAGTCGTTGAGATCCATCTCCATTCCGGAGTCGTGGCCCATCCCCGCCATGCCGCCCGACATCGCGTTCGGCATTGGCATGGACATCGGATCGGATTCGTGATGCCCGACGATCCGCCGCGGGAATTCTCCCATGGAGTGGCTACCTTCCTGCACCTCGCCATGCGGCATCGCGCGGCCGGACGTGATCTCCTCAAGGACCTCTTCGCCGGAGCGGAAGGAAAAGTCATGCAGGAAGAGAACGACCTCCTGCCTGTCAGCAGCCAGATCTTCGGCACTTCGAACGATCAGGGGCGCCGCGAGCTGATCGACCTCCTGGGCCGGGACATGGCTGTGCATCCAGAACGTTCCGGTACGGGGCGCAAAATCAAAGGATCGGCTGCCGCCCGCCGGAATCATCGGGCTCGTGTTCGACACGCCGTCCTGGGCGTTCGGCGGGATCTGACCATGCCAGTGCACGATGGTCTCGACATCGAGATCGTTCGTGAGGTCGACACGAAAGCGCTGACCGGGATCGAGGATCAGTCCGGGCCTTCCGGAGCCGTCGACAAGACCCAGGACCGAGGCGGCACGGCCGTCGACTTCGATCGTGCGACGCACGGCGCGCAATGTGAACGCATTGGCCTTGGTGGAAGCTTGCGCGTACACGGTGCCGGGAAGCGACGCCATGATGCCGGCGGCAGCGCCGGATGCCAGGAAACTGCGACGTGAGAGTGGAGCCATTTTGACACCTTGAGCAAGAACGCGTTCAATTCCGAATTCAGAGGTCCAGCCGCCGCAGTCTGAGCGCGTTGGCGATCACCGAGACCGATGACAGCGACATGGCGGCGGCCGCGATCATCGGCGAGAGCAACAGGCCGAAGACGGGGTAGAGCACACCGGCTGCGATCGGCACGCCGGCCGTGTTGTAGACGAAGGCAAAGAACAGGTTCTGCTTGATGTTGCGCAGGGTCGCCTTGGCGAGCTTTCGCGCCCGTACGATCCCTGTGAGATCGCCGCCCAGCAATGTTAGCCCTGCACTTTCCACGGCAACATCGGCGCCCGTGCCCATGGCAATGCCGACATCGGCAGCGGCGAGCGCGGGCGCGTCGTTGACGCCGTCGCCCGCCATGGCCACCGAACGGCCCGCCGCGCGCAACTCGTCGACAAAGGCTTTCTTGCCTTCCGGCAGAACGCCGGCGCGCACGTCGTCGATGCCGAGCTTTGCCGCCACCGCCTCGGCGGTGCGCTGATTGTCGCCGGTCGCCATGATGACGCGCAATCCCTGCGCATGCAGGTCACGGATCGCGGCCGCGGTCGTTTCCTTGATGGGGTCCGCCACGGCGACGATACCGGCAAGGGTGCCGTCTACGGCGACGAACATCGCGGTCTTGCCCTCGGTCCTGAGAGCGTCGGCCTTTTCCTCACCGCTAGCGGCGTCACCGCCGATTGCCTGCATTAGCGCGGTGTTGCCGAGCGCGATGGAGCGGCCGCCCACTGTTCCCGTCACGCCCTTGCCGGTGACGGCTTCAAAGTCCGTGGCCTTGTCGAGTGGCACGCCCCGCTCCCGCGCGCCCTCGAGAATGGCTTCGGCCAATGGATGTTCGGAACCGCGCTCCAAGGCTGCTGCCAATGCGAGAACGTCGTCCTCCGGAATATCCCCAAGGGCGATCACATCGGTCAGCTTCGGCCGTCCCTCGGTCAGCGTTCCGGTCTTGTCGACGATCAGCGTGTCGACGCGCGCCATGCGCTCCAGCGCCTCGGCGTCCTTGATGAGAACGCCTGCCTGCGCGCCGCGTCCCGCCGCCGTGGTGATCGAGATCGGCGTTGCAAGCCCGAGCGCGCAGGGACAGGCGATGATCAGGACCGACACTGCCGCCGCGATTGCGAAGACGAAGGCGGGACTCGGTCCGGCAAAAAGCCAGACGACAAAGGCGAGGATGGCGATGCCGACGACCGTCGGCACGAAGACTTCCGAGACCCGATCGGCCAGGCCTTGAATGGGCGCGCGCGAACGGCGCGCCCCGGCCACCATGTCGACGATCTGCGCAAGCACCGTGTCTGAGCCGACCGCCGTCGCGCGAATCGCCAGCGTGCCGTTCTTGTTGATCGTTCCGCCGGTCACCCGGTCGCCCTCGGTTTTCTCGATGGGGACGGCCTCGCCGGTGATCATACTCTCGTCGATCGAAGACCGGCCCTCGGCCACTTCACCGTCGACCGGCACGCTGTCGCCGGGGCGTACGCGTAGCAGGTCGCCTTCGACAATGTTCTCCAGCGGCGCGTCATATTCGGAGCCGTCGGACAGGATGCGTCGCGCGGTCTTGGGCGCAAGGTCCATCAGCGCCCGGATAGCGTCGCCGGTGCGCTCGCGGGCACGCAACTCCAGCACCTGACCGACGAAGATCAGCGCGATGATGACGACCGCGGCCTCGTAGTAGGTGCCGACCATGCCCCCCATCCGGTACTGCTCGGGAAAGACGCCGGGCAGGAAGGTCGCGACGAGGGAGTAGAGATAGGCCGCGCCGACACCGAGCGATATGAGCGTCCACATGTTGGGCGATCGGTTCTTTACGGAGTCCCAGCCGCGCTGGAAAAACGGCAGCGCCGCCCACAGCACGATCGGCGTGGCGAGGAGAAACTCTAAGTAGATCGCGATCTGATGGCCGATCCAGTCGCGGACGGGAAGACCGACCAGTTCACCCATCGTCAGGATCACCAGGGGCACCGCAGCGGCGGCGCTGATCCACATCCGCCGCGTGAAATCGGTCAGTTCCTCGCTTGGCTCGTCGGACGGCACCATCGGCTCGAGCGCCATGCCGCATTTCGGGCAGGCGCCGGGTTCGTCACGCACGATCTCCGGATGCATGGGACAGGTCCACTGCGTGCCCTGCGGCGCACGCTTGCCGACCTTCGCCGCGTTGCCCGAGGCGTAAAAATACGGATCGGCATCGAACTTCGTCCGGCAGCCATCGGAGCAAAAGTAGAAGGTGTCACCCCCGAAGTCGCGCATGCGCGCCTCAGGCTTGATCGTCACCGTCATCCCGCAAACGGGATCGGTTGCCGTTTCGCCGGCTTTCGGAGCCGGGTGATCATGGCCGGCATGATCGTGGCCATCGTGATTGTGCGACGTTTGGTCGTGATGCTGGTGAGAATGCTGCGCCATTTCGAATGCTTCCTGACTGACTTGGCGCACAAGGTACTGCTTCCAGTAACCGGAAGGTCAAGAGCCTGATTGTCCTTTTATCTTCCAGCTCAGCCCGAATGATGCATGTGACCGGTCGACGGCGGACGAAGCCGCAGGAATACCGCCTCGAAGGCAAAGACGACGGCAATCCCGCCGACGGCAATGACGACGATCGCCGGGTCCGCCTGCCACTTCATCAGTCCGAAGGCTGCGAGCACCACCGCGTCGAGCGTGATCGCCGTCAGCAGGATCCATGACCGGGCGCCGATGTCATGCCTGAGGTTCCGGTACACACCCCAGTGGATGACCATGTCCATCACCAGATAGAAGAACGCGCCGAGCGAGGCGATCCGGCCGAGATCGAAGAAGATGGTCAGAAGGCTGGCGATCACCACAGTGTAGACGAGCGTATGATCACGGATCGCCCCTGGCATACCGAAATGGCTGTGCGGCACGAGCTTCATGTCGGTCAGCATGGCCAGCATGCGCGAGACCGCGAAAACGCTGGCGATCAGGCCGGACGCCGTAGCAATCAGGGCCAGAGCCACCGTCAGATAGAAACCAACCTGCCCGAAGGCCGGTGCCGCCGCCTCGGCCAGCGCATAATCCTTGGCGGCGATGATACGATCGAGCGGCAGGCTAGAGCCGACCGCGAAAGCCACAAGGAGATAGACGACGACGCAGATCGCGATCGAGACCACGATGGCGCGGCCGACATTGCGGTGCGGCTCGGTGATCTCGGCGCCGCTGTTGGTGATCGTCGTAAACCCCTTGAAGGCGAGGATAGCGAGCGCAGCTGAAGCCAGAAACCCTCCCGCCCCGGTCTCGCCGCCCGTCGCCTCGAAGGAAAAACCACCGGCCCAAAGCGCCGCAACGCCGAACAATGCGATCCCGAAAACCTTCAGGAACGCCATCACAATAGACAGCAACCCGACCGACCGGTTTCCCGACACGTTCACAAGCCAGGCGAAGACGATGACGGCGACGCCGATGGTCGGCACCAGCCAGCCTGTGGGCTCAACCCCCAATCCCCGCAGCGCATAGGCGGCGAAGGTTCGCGCGACGAGGCTCTCGTTGATGACCATCGACAGCGCCATCAAAAGCGCCGCGCCTGCCGCGACGGTCGTCGGCCCGTAGGCCTTGACCAGGATCATGCCGATGCCACCGGCCGAGGGATAGGCGTTCGACATTTTGACATAGGTGTAGGCGCTGAAGGCCGTGACGATGGCGCCGGCAATAAAGGAGAGCGGAAACAGAGGTCCGGCCAATTCCGCCATCTGCCCGGTCAGAGCGAGGATCCCCGCCCCGATCATGACCCCGGTGCCCATGGCGATGGCGCCAGGCAAAGTAATGCTGTCTTTTTTGTAGTCCGTCATGATCGTCCGCTCGAAATCGCTTTTCCCAGTGTCGGCGAGTGACGCCGAGTCGCTGATCTATTTAAAGGTTCCAGCAACTGGAGGGTCAAGGGTCGGCGGATGGATCAGATCAGGAATGCCTTGAGCGGCATCCAGATGCCCATGGCCATCATCATGAGGCTTTCGGTCAGGGAGACGAAGCCGAGCGGCACCGAAGAGCTGCCCCCAACACAGGCGCATTTAAGCTCGCGCTTGTCGATGTAGACCGCCTTGAAGATGCTGACAGCGCCGACCGTGCCGATGAACAGCGCCACCGGCGCCGATATCCAGGCGAGGATGCCGGCCGTCATCAGGATACCGGCCAGCGCCTCGCCAAACGGATAGATCGTGCCATAGGGCACCCACCGGCGCGCCAGCAGGTCGTAGTTCAGGAACATGGTCGAGAAGCTCTCGACATTCTGCAATTTCTGGATCGCCAGAATGGTCATCGACAGCGAGATGAACCACTCAAGCGCCCGCAGCGTCAGCACCGTGCCGTATTGGTTCCAGGACAACCCCAGCGCCAGCAGGGCGGCTACCGCGAAAATGGCGATAACCGGCCTGTAGGAGGTGTCGCTTTGCGCCTCCGGCGGCGGATCGATCTCGAAATAGACCCGCAGATCGTCGTAACCACCGACCCGTTCGCCACCGATGAAGGTCTGCGGCGTCGTCTCCACACCTTGGTCCTCCATGAAGGCGTCGGTCTCTTCGCGCGTGGTCAAGTGATGGTCATCAACCTCAAAGCCCCGACGCTTGAGAAGATCCTTCGACTTCAGGCCATAGGGGCAGAGGTGATCGCGCATCACCATGCGATAGAGTTGCGCGGTCCGGGTTCCGTCCTTCGCCATCACCGCCTCCTAGGAGCCCGCGCAGGTGTACTGGCCGCGGAAGCCGGCCTCGTACTCCGCGCCGGCCGTCACTACCAGATCGTAAAGATCGCCACTGTCGGTCTCATGCAGTTCAGCCGAGAGCGGCTCGGCGGTGAACGTGCCCCCTTCAGGGCCGGTTTCGCTTGCGTCAAGGCGAACGAGGTCGCCGCTGATCTTGACCAAAGCAGCCGTTCCTTGCGCGCTCTCGCCCGCGACCAGCACGGGCGGGCTGCCCTCGGTATAGGTGAAGCGGCAGGCTGCGCCATCCGGGAAAACCCGAGCGATCTCATCCTCGGTCAGGAACTCCGGATCGACCTTGGAAAGTTCTTCACTGGCGAGCGCTTCCTCAGCGCCGACAAGCTCCGCCGGAGTCGTCGCCGCGCGCTGCGTGGCCTTCCCGTTGGCGTCGATGTCGGCGATCAGATAGCGCATCTCGGCGATCTCCTTGTCCTGGGCGTAGATGATGTCGTCGGCCAGGGTGCGCACCCGCGGATCGGTTATGTTGGCGCGGCTCGACGTCATGATCGCGATCGAATGGTGCGGGATCATTGCGCTCATGTAGCTGCGGTCCTCGACGGTAACCTGGCTGCGCACCAGCCATAGTGCAGCAGCGAAGACGACAACCGAACCGGCGAAAATGGCGATGTTCGCGGTACGGTTCGCGTACATGGACAGCATGAAGGCGAGCATGATGACCGCCATGGACGCGCCCATCACAAGGGCCATGTAGGCCCGGGTCTCCGACCAGAAGACGTGGCTGAGAAGATAGGTGTTCAGATACATCAATCCGAACATCACCACGGTCGATGTGGCGATCATCGCGAAGAAGCGGCCGTAATGCATGCTTTGCCTCCATGTTTTGTTCTTTTCCCAAATTAACGACCTTCCAGCGCAGGAAGGTTCCAAAGTCGCAAAGGGGCTTGACCTTCCAGTAGCTGGAATCCCTATATTACCGTGCATCAGGAGGATGCGCCCATGAACATTGGAGACGTCGCCGAAGCGAGCGGCCTGCCCGCCAAGACGATCCGCTACTATGAGGACATAGGTCTCGTTCGGCCGAAGCGCGGCCAGAACGGCTACCGCGCCTTCAGCGAGGCCGACGTGTACAAGCTGGCGTTCCTGTCGCGCGCGCGATCGTTGGGCTTCTCGATCGAAGACTGTCGCTCCCTAATGTCGCTCTACGAGGATCGTGACCGGGCAAGCGCCGACGTCAGAAACATCGCCAGCGATCACCTGGACCGGATCACGTCCAAGATCGCCGAGCTTCAATCGCTCCGCCGCACACTCGAAACGCTGATCCATCGCTGCCACGGCGACGATCGTCCCGATTGCCCCATACTCGACGATCTTTCGGGAAGCGAGGCGACGCAGTGAACAAGAAAATCGTGGCAGTGGGAGCCATCGCCGTGATCGTGGCTGGTGTTGGAGCCTGGTTCCTGCCCGCGCAGGACGAGCCGGCCCGATCGTCGCAAGCCAGTACGACCGTGCGCTTGCCCGATCTGGAAGGCGCTGCCGCCGATGGCGCGGACCTGTTTGCAGCCAACTGCGCCGTCTGCCATGGCGAGAACGCCACGGGCACGGATCAAGGCCCACCATTCGTCCATCGCATCTATGAACCGAACCACCATGCCGACATCGCCTTCCAACTGGCGGTACAGAATGGCGTGCGCGCCCATCATTGGCGGTTCGGAAATATGCCGCCCGTCGATGGGGTGAACCGAGCCGAGGTCGAAAAGATCGTTGCCTATGTCCGCGCGCTGCAGCGGGCAAACGGCATCGAGTAGTGGAGACAGTGACGACATGCATCTAACAAGACGAACCATGATCTCCGGCCTGGTCGCCACTGCGGCGGCATCGGCTCTTCCGCGCCCGTTGCATGCGCAGACGGAGGCGGCCGAAACACTCACGGCGCGTGCGGCGACTGCGCGCATCGCGCCAGCCGACTATCCGGACACGGCGGTTTGGTCCTATAACGGCGCCGTTCCCGGTGCTCCGATCCGGCTTCGTCAGGGCGAGCGTCTGCGCCGGCTGTTCCGCAACGATCTCGACCAGCCTGGAACCGTTCATTGGCACGGGATTCGAATCGACAATGCCATGGACGGCGTCCCCGGTCTCACCCAGTCCGTCGTCGCGCCGGGCGACAGCTACCTCTACGACTTCGAGCTGCCGGATGCCGGCACCTACTGGTTCCATCCGCATAACCGGGCCTGGGAGCAGATGGCGCGCGGCCTGTCTGGCGCCCTGATTGTGGAAGAGACCAACGGTGCGCCGGAGGTCGCTCTCGATGAGGTCTTGCTGATCGACGACTGGCGCCTCTCCGAAGACGGGCAGATCGCCGGCGGCTTCAACGACATGCATGACTGGGCCCATGCGGGCCGCATCGGCAACTGGGTGACCGTCAATGGCACGGGCGGCTGGCGCCGCATGGTCGCACGCAATGCGCGGGTACGCCTTCGCCTCATCAATGCGGCCAATGCCAGAATTTTCAATGTCGCCGCTCAGGGTCTAGAAGGCTGGATCGTCGCGCTCGACGGCATGCCGCTGGACGCGCCCCGGCGCTTCGACCAACTCACTCTCGCCCCGGCGCAGCGCGCTGATCTCGTTGTCGACGTGACCGCAACCGTTGACGAGAAGGCCTATCTCGTAGGGCTTGAGGGCAATTCCGGCTATGCACTGGCGACCTTCGATGTCGACGGCGAAGCGCATGCCGAACGATTGCCTGCACCCAACGCCCTGCCAGCCAATCCGGTGTCTGCTCTCGGTGCGGTCAATGAGGCGCGCCGCATCGAATTGCGAATGGAAGGAGGCGCCATGGGATCAATGCGAGGCGCGACGATGTCCGGCCGTATGATGGGCATGTCCGAACTGGTGAATGCCGGCAAGGTCTGGGCATTCAACGGCATGGCGGACATGCCCGATAATCCTCTTTTCGAAGCGCGCGCAGGAGAGACAGTCAAGGTCGCCATCGTCAATGATACGGCTTGGCCGCATGCCATGCATTTGCACGGACACCATTTCAGACAGGTCTTGCGCGACGGCACGACAGGTCCGCTGAGGGATACGCTGCTGATGGACCGTGACGAGAGTGTCGAGATTGCCTTCGTCGCCGATAATCCCGGTGATTGGCTGCTTCACTGCCACATGCTGGAACATTCCGCCGGCGGAATGATGACATGGCTTCGTGTGACATGAGGTAAATCCAGCCGCACTCTGCAACGGCAGTCAATCGAAGAACCGAGCAACTCGCAAATCTTCCGCAATTTCCGGAAGCAGCCGGGCAGGAACGGATCGCCGTTCTCCTGTTTTCACACGCTACACTACGAGGCCGCTAATTCCTTGTTGAATCAGCCATAACTCAGGCTCTTTTAATCATCCCCGCATGGGGATCGTCCGTTTGTCCCCGCTGGAATCGGGGATCGGATGGCAGCCTCACATCACAATTCGGAAGGGATCGCACGCGGCGCACGGATGCTGCGCACCGCGCTCGGTCCGGCCATCGCGACGTTCCTGGAAGATGCCGGCGTCGTCGAGGTGATGCTGAACCCTGACGGGCGGTTGTGGATCGACCGTCTCTCCGAGGGTCTATCCGATACGGGCGAGCGCTTGGCACCGGAAGACGGCGAACGCATCATCCGTCTCGTCGCCCACCACGTCGGCGCCGAGGTTCATACCGGAAGCCCGCGCGTCTCGGCGGAGCTGCCAGGAACGGGGGAGCGGTTCGAGGGGCTTCTGCCGCCGGTCGTTGCTGCGCCGGCTTTCGCGATCCGCAAGCCGGCCGTGGCTGTTTTCTCCCTCGACGACTATGTCGCCGTCGGCATCATGACGGCCGAGCAGGCCTCGGCCCTGCGGGCTGGCGTCGCCGCGCGGGCAAACATCCTCGTCGCCGGCGGCACCTCGACCGGCAAGACCACGCTCACCAATGCGCTGCTGGCCGAGGTGGCAAAGACCGCCGACCGCGTTGTCATCATCGAGGATACGCGCGAACTGCAATGCGCCGCACCCAACCTTGTCGCCATGCGGACGAAGGACGGCGTCGCTTCACTCTCCGACCTCGTCCGATCGTCCCTGCGCCTGCGGCCCGACCGCATCCCCATCGGCGAGGTTCGCGGCAGCGAGGCCCTCGATCTCCTCAAGGCCTGGGGCACCGGCCATCCGGGCGGCGTCGGCACGATCCACGCGGGATCGGGACTCGGCGCGCTGCGCCGGCTCGAGCAACTCATCCAGGAAGCCGTCGTCACCGTCCCCCGCGCATTGATCGCGGAGACCATCGATCTCGTGGCCGTGCTGTCGGGACGCGGCTCCGCGCGCCGGCTCGCAGAGCTCGCCCGCGTCGAGGGCCTCTCGCCCGACGGCGATTATCGCGTCGTTCGAGCGATCGAGACTCCGGACGCACCTCTTCCCACAGCAACCCCAAAGGAAAGCTCCCATGAACCAGATCCTGCATAACGTCCGCCAGAGACTGACGACCGCCGCGTCGGCCGTGGTCATCGCCGTTATGATGACGCCTGCCGCGCACGCCTCCGGCTCCTCCATGCCCTGGGAGGCGCCGCTCCAGTCGATCCTCGAATCCATCGAGGGGCCGGTCGCCAAGATCATCGCCGTCATCATCATTATCATCACCGGCCTGACGCTCGCTTTCGGTGACACCTCCGGCGGGTTCCGGCGCCTGATCCAGATCGTGTTCGGCCTGTCTATCGCCTTCGCGGCGAGTTCCTTCTTCCTGTCCTTCTTCTCCTTCGGCGGTGGGGCGCTCGTCTGATGGCGGGCGCCTCCGACCAAGGCGGGGAACTGCTCGGCTTTTCGGTGCCCGTTCACAGGGCGCTGACCGAGCCGATCCTGCTGGGTGGCGCGCCGCGCGCCATCGCTATCATGAACGGCACGCTGGCCGGTGCGGTGGGTCTTGGCCTGAGGCTCTGGCTGGTCGGCATTGCAATCTGGGCGATCGGACACATTGCGGCGGTCTGGGCCGCCAAGCGCGATCCGCTCTTCGTCGAGGTCGGCCGCCGCCATCTGCGCATTCCCGCGCATCTGACGGTCTGAAGGGGAAGGCGCAGCGATGATGAACCTAGCCGAGTACCGTAACCGCAACACCCGGCTTGCCGATTATCTGCCCTGGGTGGCGCTGGCTGGCAGCGGTATTGTCCTCAACAAAGACGGGAGTTTCCAGCGCACCGCACGGTTCCGCGGCCCGGATCTCGATTCGGCGGTGCCGGCGGAACTGATCGCCGTGGCGGGGCGGCTCAACAACGCGTTCCGCCGTCTCGGCTCCGGCTGGGCGATCTTCGTCGAAGCGCAGCGCCACACCTCGAATCGCTATCCCGACAGTCGCTTCCCGGATGCCGCCTCCGCACTGGTCGATGCCGAGCGCAAGGCGAGCTTCGAGGAAGCAGGGACCCATTTCGAGTCGAGCTACTTCCTCACCTTCACCTATCTGCCGCCAGCCGAGGATGCCGCGCGTGCCGAGAGCTGGCTCTATGAAGGCCGCGAGACCAAAGGCATCGATCCGCACGAGGTCCTGACCGGCTTCGCCGACCGCACCGACCGCGTGCTCCGCCTGGTCGACGCCTTCATGCCCGAATGCCGCTGGCTCGATGACGCCGAGACCCTAACCTATTTGCACGGCTGCGTCTCGACCAAACGCCATCGTGTCCGCGTCCCCGAGACGCCCATATACCTGGACGCGCTGCTCGCGGACCAGCCGCTCGCCGGCGGGCTGGAGCCTCGGCTCGGCGACGAGCATCTGCGTGTGCTGACAATCACCGGATTTCCGACGGCGACCACGCCCGGCCTGCTCGATGAGCTCAACCGGCTCGCCTTTCCCTATCGCTGGTCGACCCGCGCGATCCTGATGGACAAGACCGATGCGACGAAGCTGCTGACCCGCATCCGGCGCCAGTGGTTCGCCAAGCGCAAGTCGATTGCCGCGATCCTCAAGGAGGTGATGACCAACGAGGCGTCAGTGCTGGTCGACACCGACGCGTCGAACAAGGCCGCCGATGCCGATCTCGCCCTGCAGGAGCTCGGCGCGGACTATGCGGGGGTCGCCTATGTCACCGCGACGGTGACCGTGTGGGACGCTGACCCGCGCGTTGCCGACGAGAAGCTGCGTCTGGTCGAGAAGGTTATCCAGGGCCGCGACTTCACCGCCATGCCCGAGACGATCAACGCCGTCGATGCGTGGCTCGGATCGCTGCCCGGACATGTCTACGCCAATGTCCGCCAGCCGCCAATCTCCACGCTCAATCTCGCCCACATGATCCCCCTCAGTGCCGTGTGGGCGGGGCCGGAACGGGACGAGCACCTTGCAGCGCCCCCGCTGCTGTTCGGCAAGACCGAGGGCTCGACCCCGTTCCGGTTTTCCCTTCATGTTGGCGATGTCGGGCATACGCTCGTCGTCGGCCCGACAGGCGCGGGCAAGTCCGTGCTGCTGGCGCTCATGGCGCTTCAGTTCCGCCGCTACACCGGTTCGCAAGTCTTCGCCTTCGACTTCGGAGGTTCGATCCGCGCCGCCGCGCTCGCCATGGGCGGCGACTGGCACGATCTTGGCGGCGGCCTGACCGAAGGCGACGACCAGAGCGTCTCGCTTCAGCCGCTCTCACGTCTCGAAGAGACAGCCGAACGGGCCTGGGCGGCAGACTGGGTCGTGGCGATGCTGATGCGCGAAGGCGTCGAGATCACGCCGGAGGTGAAGGAACACCTCTGGACGGCGCTGACTTCGCTCGCCTCGGCGCCCGCCGGCGAACGCACGATCACCGGCCTGGCCGTGCTGCTCCAGTCCAATGATCTCAAACAGGCGCTCAGGCCTTATTGCGTTGGCGGCGCCTATGGACGGCTGCTCGATGCCGAGTCCGAGCATCTCGGTGAAGCGACCGTGCAGGCCTTCGAGACCGAGGGTCTGATCGGCACAGGGGCGGCCCCCGCGGTCCTGGCCTATCTCTTCCACCGCATCGAGGACCGGCTCGATGGTTCGCCTACCCTCATCATCATCGACGAGGGCTGGCTGGCGCTCGACGACGAGGGTTTCGCCGGCCAGCTCCGCGAGTGGCTGAAGACGCTCCGGAAGAAGAACGCTTCAGTCGTCTTTGCCACGCAAAGCCTCAGCGATATCGACGGTTCGGCCATCGCGCCGGCCATCATCGAGAGCTGCCAGACACGGTTACTCCTCCCGAACGAACGCGCGATCGAGCCGCAGATCACCGCGATCTATCGACGCTTCGGCCTCAATGACCGCCAGATCGAGATCCTCGCGCGGGCCACGCCCAAGCGCGACTATTACTGCCAATCGCGGCGCGGCAACCGGCACTTCGAACTGGGCCTCAGCGAAGTGGCGCTCGCGCTCTGCGCCACCTCCGCCAAGACCGATCAGACCGCAATAGCGCGCATCCTTGCCGAACATGGCCGCACGGATTTCCTCGCCGCCTGGCTGCGCGAGCGCGGCGTCGACTGGGCGGCCGATCTCATTCCCGATCTCAGCAATCTCACCCCCCAGCCCAAGAAGGAGACTGATCATGAAGACACGTAACTCCCGTTCGCGCGCGGCCCGCTTTGCAGCCGCGCTCATCGGCGCGCCAATCGCGACCCTGCCGATGGTGTTGGCGCCACCGGCCTCGGCGGCATGGATCGTCTACGATCCGACAAACTATGCACAGAACGTGCTGCAGGCAGCCCGCGCCCTCGAGCAGATCAACAACCAGATCACACAGCTTCAGAACGAAGCGCAGATGCTCATCAACCAGGCGCGCAACCTGACGAGCCTGCCTTACTCGTCGCTCCAGCAGCTTCAACAGGCCGTCGGCCGCACGCAATCCCTTCTACAGCAGGCACAGAATATCGCCTTCGACATCCAGCAGATCGACCAGGCTTTCCAGCAGAAATACGCCAATATCGATATGAGCGCTTCCGAGCAGCAGCTCGTCGCCGATGCCCGCTCGCGCTGGGAAAACACCGTCGGCGGATTGCAGGACGCCATGCGCGTCCAGGCCGGCGTGGTGGGCAATATCGAGACGAACCGCGCCCAGATGGAAGCGCTGGTCGACCAGAGCCAGGGGGCGACCGGCGCACTGCAGGCGACGCAGGCCGGCAATCAGCTCCTCGCATTGCAAGCACAGCAGTTCGCCGATCTCACGGCAGTCATCGCCGCCAACGGCCGCGCCGAGGCGCTGACCGACGCCGAACGCGCCGCCGCGGCCGAACAGGGGCGCGTCCAACGCGAGCGCTTCCTGACCCCCGGCAGCGGCTACCAGCCCGGCAACGCGCAGATGTTCAACACCAGCAACAACTGACCTGGGCCGATGGCCGGAAAGGAGGAAGCGATGGAGGGGAAGACGCTGGCGCGGATCGGAGCAATCGTCTTCGTCGCCTTCGCCATGACGGCGACGGTGATCGAGTTGACGCGCGATGAGGAGCCTGCACGACCGGCGCCCATGCCAGCCTTTGCGCCCTCCGTCGATCCGCTGCGCGCGGAACAGCGCCGCTGCCAGCAACTTGGCGAAGCCGCCGTTCGTGACACCGAGTGTCTCGCGGTCTGGGCCGAGACTCGCGACCGCTTCCTCGGCCGCGCACCGTCAGGCGGCGCATCCAGAGACGAGGAATAACGACCCATGGGCGGCACCGGCGTCATCGACAATTTCCTGGGGGTCTTCACCAGCTATATCGACAGCGGCTTCGGTCTGCTCGGCGGCGAGGTCGCCTTCATCGCCACCACGTTGATCGTCATCGACGTGACGCTCGCTGCCCTCTTCTGGTCCTGGGGAGCCGACGACGACATCATCGCACGGCTCGTCAAGAAGACCCTCTTCGTCGGCGTCTTCGCCTATATCATCGGCAACTGGAACAATCTCGCCCGTATCGTCTTCGAGAGCTTCGCTGGCCTCGGCCTGATGGCCTCGGGCACCGGCTTCACCGCGGCCGATCTGATGCGGCCGGGTCGTGTCGCCCAGACCGGGCTCGATGCGGCGCGACCCTTGCTTGAGTCCATTTCCGACCTGATGGGCTGGGTCGCCTTCTTCGAGAACTTCATCCAGATCGCCTGCCTGCTCTTTGCCTGGGCGCTGGTCCTGCTCGCCTTCTTCATCCTGTCCATCCAGCTCTTCATCACCCTGATCGAGTTCAAGCTGACGACACTCGCCGGCTTCGTCCTCATCCCCTTCGGCCTCTTCGGCAAGACTGCGTTCATGGCTGAGCGTGTGCTCGGCAACGTGATCTCGTCGGGCATCAAAGTGCTGGTGCTCGCCGTCATCATCGGCATCGGCTCGACGCTGTTCTCGCAGTTCACTGCCGGCTTTGGCGGCGTCACGCCGACGATCGACGAGGCCATGGCCGTGGTGCTCGCGGCGCTGTCCCTGCTCGGCCTCGGCATCTTCGGACCGGGAATAGCCAACGGCATCGTCTCCGGCGGGCCGCAGCTTGGCGCCGGCGCCGCCGTCGGCACCGGTCTTGCCGTAGGCGGAGCCGCCCTGGCGGGTGCCGGCGCTGCCGGTCTCGCCGCCAGAGGTGGCGGCATGGCGCTTTCGGGCACGGCCGCCGCTGCCCGCGGCGGTGTTGCAGCAGCCGGTGGTGCCTCAACCGCCTACAGCCTCGGTTCTGCCGGGCAATCCGGCGCGGCCGGCGTTGCCTCCGGTCTCAGTGCGGTGGCGAGCACCGGCGCGAAAGCCGCGACCTCCCCGTTGCGGCGCGCCGCATCCAGTGCTTCCGGCAGCATGAAACAGAGTTTCCAATCCGGCGCTCGATCGGCCTTCGAGACCACCGGCGGGACACTGGGCGGCGGGGACAGCACGGCCGATGCCGCCGCCCCATCCACACCAACGGACGGTCCGCCTGACTGGGCAAAGCGCATGAAGCGCTCGCAGCGCCTCTCTCACGGCGTCCAGGCCGCCGCGCATGCCGTGCGCTCCGGCGACAGCCATGGCGGCGCCAGTTCTGTCAATCTTTCTGAGGGAAATCGCTCATGAGCTTCTTCAAACGATCCACCACCCACTACGGCAAATCCCCCGAACCGGAGACGCCCTATCAGCGCGCGGCCCAAGTCTGGGACGAGCGCATCGGCTCGGCCCGAGTTCAGGCGCGCAACTGGCGTCTGATGGCGTTCGGCTGCCTGATCCTGTCCGGCGGCTTCGCGAGCGCCCTGGTCTGGCAGTCCACGACCGGCAACGTCGTGCCGTGGGTCGTCGAGGTCGACAATCTCGGCGAGGCGCATGCCGTCGGACCGGCGGAAGCCAGCTTCGAGCCGAGCGATCCGCAGATCGCCTTCCATCTCGCACACTTTATCGAGCAGGTGCGCGCGATCCCCGCTGACGCAATCATCGTGCGCCAGAACTGGCTGCGCGCTTACGAGTTCACCACCGATCGCGGCGCACTCGCCCTCAATGACTATGCCCGCGCCAACGATCCGTTCACACGGGTCGGACGTCAGCAGATCGCGGTGGAGGTTTCCAGCGTCATTCGCGCCTCGCCGAATTCCTTCCGCGTCGCCTGGACGGAGCGACACTATGAGAACGGCCAGTTGTCTACGACAGAGCGATGGACTGCAATCCTGACCATCGTCATCCAGCCGCCGCGCGACGCCGAGAGGCTGCGCGCCAACCCGCTCGGCATCTACGTCAATGCCATCAACTGGTCGCGGGAGATGGGGCAATGAGCACGATTGTCCACAAACCCGCGCTTCCGGTTCTCCGTAAAACCGCATTGCCGCTTGTGCTGATTTCCGCATCGGCGCTCGCCGGATGCGCCACCTATCGCCCGCCGGAGATCAGCTACGATGACAGCGTGCCGCCGCTGCCCACGGTCGAGCGACCCACGGTCGATGAACGGCCGAGGCCGCTCCATACGCCGCCGGCCTGGACGGTCGCGCGAGGTGGACAGGCATCTTCCACACCAACGGGACAAGTCGAGAATGCCAATGTGGCCGCCCGAGTCGAGCCTCGCCGGGAGGGCTATTACAACGCCATCCAGATTTATCCCTGGAGCGAGGGGGCGCTCTATCAGGTCTATGCCGCGCCCGGCCAGATCACCAACATCGCGCTTGAACCAGGCGAAGCGCTGACCGGCGCGGGACCGATCGCGGCCGGCGACACCGCCCGCTGGATCATCGGCGACACGGAGAGCGGCTCGGGAACATCCCGGCGCGTTCATATCCTCGTCAAGCCGACGCGGCCAGACATCGTGACCAATCTCGTCATCACCACCGACCGCAGGACCTACATGATCGAGCTGCGGTCGCGCGACGATCCCTACATGCCAGCGGTCGCATGGGCCTATCCACAGCCCCCGGCCACGCAGCGCGCCACGCCCAAAACACCGAGGATCCCGGCCGCATCGGCCCGCCACTACCGCTACGGATTGCAGGGTGACAGCCCGCCCTGGCGGCCGGTCTCGGTCTTCGATGACGGAAGACGTGTCTACATCGTCTTCCCAGCCGGGATCATGCAGGGCGAGATGCCGCCGCTCTTCGTCCTCGGGTCGGATGGCGAGCCGGAAATCGTCAACAGCCGCATCTACCGAAACATCCTGATCGTGGACCGCATCTTCGCGGCGGCCGAACTGCGGCTCGGCAGCGGCGATCGCCAGCAGACCGTCAGGATCGTGCGCACCGACGGGAGGCCCGGATCATGAGTGACATCGACAACACCAGCGAAGCGGAAGTGCCGCTCGACGCGCCGGCCGACGATACGACCGAACCGATGCGCCTCCGGGGAACCCCGCCGCGCGTCACGCGGCTCTCGCGCCGCGTTCTCGCCGGCCTCGGTCTGGTAGGAGCGCTCGGGGTCGGCGGCGCCCTGATCTACGCGCTTCAGACGCCCGACAATGGCGCTGGCAGCGACGAACTTTATTCGACCGAGAACCGCAATACCGCCGATGGATTGAACGAGTTGCCCAGCGACTACACCGGTCCGGTGCTCGGTCCGCCACTTCCCGGCGATCTCGGCCGACCGATCCTCGACGCCCAGGAGCGTGGACAGCCGGTTCCGCCGCCAGCGATCAACGCGCCAGCCGTCGATCCGGAGGAACAACGACGGCTTGCCGAAGAGGAAGCGGCGCGCACCAGCCGGGTGTTCTTCCAGACCGCACCTGGCGCGGCGCGGGAAACACCAGCGCCAAACATCGCAGGGCTCAATCTCGGCAACCAACCGGGCGCCACACAGAACAACGATCTCGCCTTCCTCAACGTCCCGGTGGACCAGCGTACCGTCGCACTCGACCGCGTCATTCCGCCGGCGTCACCCTTCATCCTGCAGGCCGGGTCCGTCATACCGGCCGCTCTGATTACCGGCATCCGCTCGGATCTTCCCGGTCAGATCACGGCGCAGGTGACCCAGCACATCTATGACAGTCCGACCGGCAGCATGGTGCTGATCCCGCAGGGCACGCGCATCATCGGCGAATACAGCAATGACGTCGGCTTCGGGGACCGCCGCGTGCTGCTCGTCTGGAACCGACTAATCTTTCCCAACGGTCGCTCGATAGTGCTCGAACGCCAGCCCGGTGCCGATCCGCAAGGCTATGCGGGACTCGAGGATGGGGTCGATTATCACTGGTGGGATCTGGCTAAGGCCGCCGGCCTTTCGACGCTACTGGCTGTCGGGGCTGAACTTACCATGGATGATGACGAACGCCTTATCCAGGCGATCCGCAACGGTGCCCAGGACACGATCAACGACGCAGGCCAGCAGATCGTCCAGCGCCAGTTGCAGGTCGCACCGACACTGACGATCCGACCGGGCTTCCCCGTGCGCGTCATCGTTACCCGCGATCTCGTCCTCGAACCCTATGGAGGCTGAGTCATGACCACCAAACTGAAGCTCTCATCCGTTCCAGATGACAAACCCGTCAAGCTGACTGTGGAGCTTGCACCGGACGTGTATCGCGATTTGCTCGACTATGCCGCCGTGATGGCGCGCGAGACCGGACAGGCGACACCCGAACCAGCGAAGCTGATTGCGCCTATGCTGCAACGGTTCATGGCGACGGATCGTGCCTTTGCCCGCTTGCGGAAAATCCAGATTCGATCGTCGTGAGCCCAAGTGCTTCCTCAGACCAATCGGAAGAGCCACGACGAACGCGTCCGGCCAGCGTGTGCGCAACGCTGATAAAGCGCCGTAGCGCGGGATTGTCGTTATGGCGGGACCAGACGGCACTGAACGGAACAATGTCGGCAGGATCTGTTAACGGACGCAGTACGAGATGGGGGAGCTTCACATCCACCCAAGCCGCAGACACCAATGTGATGCCCTGTCGAAGGGCAACCAGATTCATCAGAGTCTCCTGCACCACCGCTTTAAACATAACTTCCGGATAGGTGCTGTAGTCGGCAGCCCGACGGATGATATAGTCATGCACCTCGGGTCCGGGTGCACGCCGAGTTACTATAAAGCGCTCGCTTCGCAAGTCAGACCAGTCGAGCTGCCGTCTGTCAGCCAGTTCATGTCCCTCAGCAAGTGCGACGTGTACACGCTCTTTCCAAAGCGGAGAGATTTCACAATCAGCAAGACCGCCTTCGCCGGATAGAAACGCCACATCCAAATCTCGCCTCCTGATCGCATAGACATGCTCGTCACGACCGCCATCCCGGATATCGACCTCGATTTCAGGATGCCGCGCGGCATAGCGACAAACAAGTTCCCGTAGAAACCCTCCAGCGAGCGAGGTGAGAATTCCCACACGCAGCACCCCGATCTCTCCGCGGCCAGCGGCAGTCGCTGCCTTGCGCGCAAGCTCGAGCTGTTCCAGCGCCGGTCGCACATCCCTAAGCAGGCGATGTCCAGCATCAGTCAGCTGTGCACCTGAGACACGACGTTCGAACAACGATACGCCCAGCGCATCTTCAAGCTGCCGAACTGCGCGGCTGACGCTGGACTGTTGCATATGCAGGACGTTTGCAGCCCTGCGGAAACTCCCGTTCTCGGCGGTTGCGACAAAGTGACGAAGATTTCTCAAGTCAATAGCCATTCGCCGCTCTCGCTTTTACTCTAGATATTCCAGTAAAGATGGCGCACTCCGGTTCATTCCCAGTTCGTCGCGTGGCGACGATGGAAGGACGGTTCGCTGCGATGTTCGCCAGCAAGTTGCCCTGGGTCTGGCCTTGGCCGCACGGTTGATCAAACAGGTCGAACTTAGAGACGCTGAATGTGCTGCCGTCCTTACAGTCGAGAGACCAAAGCGTTGCCCGGCAATTGGCCGCGGTACCCCACATCCGAAACGAATGCTTCGCACCTGGCTGAGCCTGTCGTCAGCGAAATATGCACTGCGGGCGTCGGCGATAGCTTCGTCGCGGTCTTGGCGCTTGGCTTGGCCAAGGAAGTGTCCCAGAAGATGCATTGACCTCCGAGATGGCTGCCCGTGATGTCGCCGTCTTGTCGGCTAAGGCGGATCTGCTACAGGGAATGAGATTGAACGGCCGTATGATGGAATGCGTAGCCAGATGTGCGCGATTGGATCAGAATCCCCACAGGCTGACAGACCAAGATTCGGAAAATCTCTTCGCCTACTCCATGAGCTCCATTCCCAGACGGAGAACTTGATCTCGATCAAGCACGATGCCACCTTCGCAGTATAAGCTTATGGCATGATGGATGATCTGCGCGAAATACGATGAAACACGACATTCAAGAGATAGGAAGGATTGCGCCCAGAGTTTGGGCGTTGTTCTTCATACTCTTACTGATCGTAGCCGGTTTGAGTTCGCACACTGTCCAATCCCATCCTTCGACCGCCCAGACAGAGACCGCTGTAACAAGCGAAATGCTCAACATGTCTGATCTGCTCAGTGATGCAACGCTTAGCGTCTCATCTACGGCAGTCCACTGCCACTCGGCGGCTTCCTGCGCTTTCTTACCGGTGGGCTCTTACACTGTCTTCCATACGGCAAGATCCGGTAAATGGATTCCTAGGCCGCCTCTGTACCACCGATCCACGATTAGCGATCGTCAATTCCGCCCGCCCCGCCTCCCTGCGCACGTCTGATCGACGCGTATGAGGGCTGCGATGCTCTCCGCGCGTCAACACCTATTGACCTCCTTTTGCGCATGGAGCCACCTAAAATGACAGCCCTTTCACGTCCGGATTCCGCCCCCCGCCAAAGCGTCGCTCCCGACGTTGCTACTGTTCAGCGTTTGAATGAGCGCCGCTTCGAGTTCATGCGCTTCTTGCGACGGCGTCTGAGCCATCAAGAGGATGCCGAAGACGCCTTCCAGGACTTCTGCCTAAAGGTGGTGCGTGCCGCGGAAAAGCCTCAGACCACCGCCAAGATCGACGCTTGGCTCAGCCGAGTCTTACGGAATACGCTAACCGATTATTATCGGCGCCGGGCGACACGCCAACGGACCGAGGCGGCTTACGAAGCCGAGACTCATAGTCAAGCGGCACCACCGGAGATGATGCAGTTTCAAAATCCTTGTAGCTGCATCCGGAACCTCGTTCCGACACTCCGGCCAGACTATGCAGAGATTATTCGCCGGGCCGATCTCGACTCGGAATCTCGCGATCGCATCGCACTCGATCTGGGTCTCACTACCAACAATATCGGTGTCCGCCTGCATCGTGCGCGCCGGGTTCTGAAAGAGAGTATCGAGCAGTGCTGTGGCGCGTGCTGTGTAGGCGGGTTCGGGGACTGCGATTGCGCTCCAGAACCGCACGGGAGCCGTCGGAGCAGATGAAATGCGTCAGCGTGTAATGTCGCCTTGGCTGAAGCGTCTCATTGATTGAGATCTGGTGCTGGACGTATCAATCCAACGATACGGCCAGCGCCGTGTTACCGAGCCACGGAGCTTCGCCCATGAGCAAGAAAAACATCCGGAGCGCATCGCCGAATGTGCCGCCGGCTACTGGCCAGCGAAATGCAGACAGCGACTACCGAAGTGTCCTCCACGGCCTTCAGGTCGAACTCGTAAAGCTTCAGAAGCACTTCATCCGCTGCAACGACAAGATTCTCGTTTTGATCGAAGGTCGTGACAGCGCAGGGAAAGATGGTGTGATCAAGCGCATTGTCCGCCATCTGAGTCCGCGTGAGACCCGTGTCGTCGCTTTGGGCAAACCGTCTGACCGTGAGCGTGGCGGATGGTATTTTGAGCGTTACGTCCCGCATCTGCCAGCCCAACAGGAGTTCGTACTCTTCAATAGAAGCTGGTACAATCGCGCTGGAGTTGAGCGCGTAATGGGATTTTGCACCGAAGAAGAATATGAAGAGTTTATGCAGACAGTGCTCGAGTTCGAGCATATGCTAGTCAAATCCGGCATCAAGCTTTTCAAATATTATCTCGACATTAGCAGGGCCGAACAGAAGCGGCGACTGAAAGACCGCCGCGATGATCCGCTTAAGCAGTGGAAAATCAGTCCCATCGACTCCAAGGCTATCGAGAACTGGGCTGCTTACAGCCAAGCTCGGAACGAGATGTTCGCGCGCACTCATAACCCGATCACACCTTGGACCATCGTGCGCGCGGATGATAAGCACTTGGCACGCACCAATCTCATCAAAGATCTGTTGGTGCGCCTACACTACGACGACAAAGATAATTCGGCCCTTCTCGTCAACCCAGACATTGTCCTCCAATACCATGACGCCTATGCGCAGAGCGGTGTACTCGCGCCATGAAAGATTGTCGAAAAACGCGTTCACCGCTGCTGCAAAAAACTGAACAAACCATCAAGCCGGCGGGCGCTACTGAATATCCAGGGCCACAGGCTAGTTGTCCTCTGCAGCGAAGCGCCGATCATTATGGAATCATGACTCCTGCAGATGATATCGTCAGTCAGCTTCTCGGCGGACGGCAAGAACAACCGAGTCATCAGGGATGACCGCCCTAACGATCGCGCAGATCATTTTGGTCATGCTACTATGGGCTGCCTGCTTTCCGCTCATCACTGCCGGCCTGGACCTCGCTCCGCATCTAACCTTCGCCGCAATGCGGGCGCTACTAGCGGGCCTTACCCTGACACTGCTCGCGCTGGCACTGCACCGGCCGCTGCCGAAGCGATTGGCGCACTGGGTGATGGTCGCCGTCGTAGGATTTGGAGCGACAAGCCTCGGCTTCCTTGGGATGTTTCATGCCGCTGAGTTCGTCTCGCCCGGCATCGCCACGGTGATCGCTAACACCCAGCCAATGCTAGCTGCAATTCTGGCAAGTCTGATCCTTCATGAGCGGCTCACAATAAACGGAAAAATCGGGCTTCTGTTGGGCTTTATTGGCACTCTCATCATTGCCGCGCCTCAGGTCGTTGCCACAGGTCAGCAGACCTATATTTTCGGCGTTGCCTACATCATCCTTGCCGCGCTGGGCGTCACCATAAGCAACGTCGTGATAAAGCGCATCGCCGGCCAGGTCGATCCCCTGATGGCCATGGGATTGCAGATGTTGATTGGCAGCATCCCCCTCATTCTTATCGCCTCTGGAACGGAGGAGCCGACAGCAGTCACATGGTCGCTTACCTTCGTTGGCATCCTGCTCGCCCTCAGCCTCCTCGGAACTGCGCTCGTCTACTGGCTATGGTTCTCGGTGCTTGAGAAAACGCCGCTCAACGGGGCCAATGCCTTTAGCTTCTTGATCCCGATTTTTGGGCTTACGATCGGTGCACTATTTTTTGACGAAACTGTGGGGTGGACGCAGCTGGCGGGCATTATCCTCGTGATCCTCGCGGTCGGACTCGTCTCCCGTCACGGCACGAGATCGGCGAGGGGCGTGGCTGACTAGCGGCTCTGACCCCGACCAAAAATATCTTCAAGCCCGGTCACACCCACCCGATTTTTGCTCTTCAATCGATCAAGAAGCAGGCTTTTAGGAGCGACCGGGACCTCAACGGCTCAGCTTGACCGCTTCTTCTCTCGGCCACTCCCTCCAGAACTGGATTCCGCAGCACTGGACACTGTCTGGACGGACGCCGACTGTCCACCATCCGTCGCACTTTCCGCCTCTATCTCCGCCTGTGCGCAGAACCAATGGTCGAGGTGTTTGCCTTCGGGCCGGTCCTCCCGCTCCCAGATTGCGTATGCGCGCTCCTGGATTTTCGTGTTCATATCGTCACTCATGATGTGTCTCTTTTTTGAGCGGTTGGCAAGTTTGCTGTCTATCGGCCAAACGAGCTGAGGGGCAGCGTGCTAACGACAAGAGACGCTCAAAGTGAGCCCGCCTTACACGTCACGATCCGAAAATTGGATAGGAAGTGTTGCCGCCTGCGGCGAATCTCGGCGTTTGTATTGCCCCCAGTCAGTGTAAGGACTCAGTCGCCTATACGTCTTATCTGGGTAGCTAAAAGATTAGAGGTGAAAGATGACTTGCGATGATCCGGACGACCGCTCGGAGACCGATGATGACGGTGACGCAGCTGCGAAGGAAGCGGATGCTGCCGTGCGCCGTGCACTTGTGGAGAGTCGTCGGCAGATTCTGGGCTTTTTGCAACGGCGGCTCGGCAATTCCGAAGCCGCAGAGGATGTCCTACAGGCATTCATGCTGAAGGCAATTGAGCGATCGAGCCAATTGCGTGATGTCCGCACGGTCCGTGGCTGGCTGAGCCGGATCCTCGCCACGACGGTCATTGACCATCAGCGTCGCTCCGCCAGACGACGACAGCGGGAGGCCGTAACGAACCCGACTGATCTTGAAGACTTCAAGATCGAGCCTGATGAAGAACTCGACGAAGCGGTGTGCAATTGCCTTTACAAGCTCTTGCCCACGCTCAAACCGGAATACGCCGAGGTGATCTGGCGAGTCGACCTGCTGGGAGAGCCCAGGGAACGTGTGGCGGCAAGCCTCGGAATTTCGCTGAACAACATCACGGTCAGGCTCCATCGCGGCCGCCAAGCGCTGAAAAAGCGGCTTGAGGAGATGTGCCTGACCTGTCCGATCCACGGCTTCCTCGACTGTCACTGCGAAGAGGCGGAACGCACGCGTCGCCGCCGCGAAGAGCTCGCGCGCGCATCCGGACTGTAATGTTGTCCTTCCTGCTTCGTCTGTAGCTCAGGATGGTGGCTCCATTCAGGTTGAATGGCTCTCGCTCCACCCCGACACATATGAAGGACAACGGCAATGAACACGGAATCGAAAACTACCACCTCCGGTTCGGCTGACCGGACCGAACCATCCTGCTGCGGACAGGGAGGTCATCCTCCGGTCAAATCAGAGGCGCCCTCAGTCCGGCCCGAACAGTCTTCCAGACAACAGCGGCCGGAAGACGCGCGCGGGGCATCGAAAGGCTGCTGCTGCGGCAACTGACCAAAAGCTTCGTCGGACAGGACAGGTGTCGCGCATCGCGGCGCCTGTCGACCCGCAACTCATGTCCATCCCACATCGAATGGCGCGCCCGAGGAGTCTGGCCTTGACTAAAGTAACATTGGAGGTCAGCGACCTTTTCGAAGAGCTTGATCATCTCGCGGTCGAGAAGCAGCTGAGCACTGAGACGGGTGTCCGCCGGGCCTCGGCAAACCCCGCTTCCGGCAGCGTGACCGTTGACTTTGATGAGTCAGTCACGAACGTCGAGAGCTTGAAGCGCAAGTTGAATTCCTGCGGTTTTCGCTGCCGTGGGAGCGTGCATCCGCGGCATGTTTGCGAACCGGCAGCATCGGGCCCTACGGCGGTGCTGCCCTCGCAAACGAGCCACGCGGGCCACCGAGGGATGTCTGCGGCTCACGACGAGATGGCGCACGAGATGGGCCATAGTGCCGGCATGGACATGTCCGCCATGGTTCGGGACATGCGCAATCGTTTCTGGATCGCGTTGGTCTTCACGATACCGATCTTCATTTATTCCCCTATGGGTGGCATGTTTACGCCGCCAGCGCCGCCTTTCGGTCTCGACCTCGACCTGTGGCTGTTCTTTCTCGGCAGCATCGCGATCGTCTATCCAAGTTGGCCCTTTTTTACCGCCGCTTGGCGCGCCCTGCGCAATGGCGTGCTCAACATGGCAGTGCTCGTCGTGCTGTCGGTGGGCACCGGCTATGTTTTTAGCGTCGGCTCGACTTTCTTCTTCCCCGGCGTGCAGTTCTACGAGGCGGTCGCAGTACTGCTCGTCTTCATCCTGCTCGGGCATTGGCTTGAGATGCGTGCCCGGGCGGGCGCCTCCGCGGCAATCCGGGCGCTACTTGATCTCGCACCGCCAATGGCGACGGTCCTGCGCGACGGCACCGAGGTCGAAGTGCCCACTTCGGAGGTACAGGCCGGCGAGACTGTGATCATCCGGCCGGGAAACAAAATCCCTGTCGATGGGGAGGTCATCGAGGGAGAGTCGCTGGTGGATGAGTCCATGCTGACCGGCGAGTCGATGCCGGTGAACAAGGGCCAGGGCGACCAAGTGATCGGCGCCACTATCAACAAGAGCGGCAGTTTCCGCTACCGCGCCACCAAAGTTGGGGCCGACACGGCGCTGGCACAGATCGTCAAGCTGGTGCAAGAGGCACAAAACTCCAAGGCGCCGGCCCAGCTCCTCGCTGACCGCGCCTCCCAATGGCTGGTGCTGATCGCCATCCTTATCGGGCTTGCTACTTTTGGCGTCTGGTTCTGGTGGGTCGGCGAGCCGCTGCTATTCGCATTGACCTTGACGATCACGGTCTTCGTCATCGCCTGTCCGGACGCTCTGGGGCTGGCGACGCCAATGGCGGTGATGGTTGGAACCGGGCTCGGTGCAACCCACGGAATTCTCTTCAAGAACGCCGGCGCGCTTGAAGAGGCGACCAAGCTCGATACGATTGTCTTCGACAAAACCGGTACATTGACGATGGGCGAACCGCGTGTGGTCGAGGTCATCGCCGCGGAGAATAGCAGCGAAGCGGAAGCATTGCGCGCCGCTGCGGCCGTGGATCGCGGCTCGGATCATCCCTTGGCGCTTGCGATCGTGAAGCGGGCTGAAGATCTCGACGTGCCGGAAGCGCACAACTTCCTCAATCTCGAAGGGAGAGGAGCGAAAGCTGAAATCGATGGACGGAAAGTCCTGCTGGGCAACCGTCGATTGATGGACGAGGAGAACGTTGCGCTCGACTCGCTCGGCGCACAAGCAGAACGGCTGAAGACCGAAGGGCGCACGGTGGTGCATGTAGCCCAGGACGGACGGATGCTCGGGATCATTGCGATTGCCGACGCGCCGCGCCCCAGCGCGAAAGCGACCGTCGCCAAATTGCGGGAGCGCGGCGTGTCGGTCGCAATGTTGACCGGCGACAACGAAGCCACAGCGAAACGGATAGCCTCGGAACTTGGCATCGACATCGTTCTCGCTGATGTCCTGCCGGGACAGAAAGCCGAAAAGATCAAGGAGCTACAAGCTGAAGGCAAGCGTGTCGGCATGGTCGGCGACGGCGTGAATGACGCTCCGGCGCTGACCCAAGCCAATGTCGGTTTCGCCATTGGCGCGGGCACTGATGTGGCGATGGAGAGCGCAGACGTGGTGCTCATGAGGAGCGATCCCTACGACATCGTAGGTGCGATTGAATTGTCGCGCGCAACGCTCCGCAAGATGCATCAGAACCTGTTGTGGGCGGTCGCCTATAACGTGATCGCTTTCCCGGCCGCCGCCGGCGTCTTCTATCCCCTTGTGATCAGCCCAGAGGTGGCGGCGCTGGCAATGTCGGGTAGCTCGGCGCTGGTCGCAGTCAATGCGCTGCTGCTCAAGCGAACGCGCCTGGATGGAGTGACCAGTAGTCGCCGTGACGTGGCCGCGGACTCACGCTCGGCCGATGTGCTCGGATGATCTGCGGGGGTGGACGACCAGAGATAGCCCGTGAAGCATCACCAGACCCCGCAGCGCCGCTGCGGACAGCGCAGGAGAAACGAATGGACCATGAAAAGAATAGCCGCGGCTTCTTCGCCTCTCGGGCAAATGTAGTTCTGCTGGTCTTCCTCGGAGTGGGTGGTTTCTATCTTGTCTCCGAACATCGGGCGCATCTTATCGGTGCAGTCCCGTTGCTGCTTGCTTTTGGCCTCTGCCTCGGCATGCATTTTTTCATGCATGGCGGGCACGGAAAGCACAAATCTGTCCACGACGAAGAGGATGCGCAGCCGGGTGGCGGCAAAAAGCCCGGCGGGCATGGACACTGAATTCGCGGAACGGACACAGTTATGATGACTGAAAGCACCCCCGCCTACGGCCTTTGGTTCCTGGTAGTTCTGAACTCGGCAATATTCATTCTCTTCGCATTCAGCTTCTTCAAGCCGAAAACGCGCCGCGACTGGCGCTCGTTCGGTGCATTCAGCGCGTTTCTGGTTGCGCTATTCACGGAGATGTACGGGTTCCCCCTTACTATATACCTGCTCTCAGGGTGGCTTCAGAGCAATTATCCAGGCGTGGACTGGCTGTCGCACGATGCTGGGCATCTGCTCGAGATGCTATTTGGGTGGGAGGCGAACCCGCATTTCGGGCCGTTCCACTTGCTGAGCTTCGCCTTCGTCGGGGGCGGCTTCGTGCTGATCTCGGCCGCTTGGAAGGTGCTTTATGAAGCCCAACAACGATCCACACTCGCGACGGCGGGCGCCTACGGCTATGTGCGCCACCCTCAATACCTAGGCTTCATTCTCGTCATGTTCGGCTTTCTGCTGCAATGGCCGACGCTACTCACGCTCGCGATGTTCCCGGTTCTCGTCATCATGTACATCCGCCTCGCCAAGGGCGAGGAACGCGCCGCCCTAACCGAATTCGGTGACACATATCGTCGTTACATGACCGAAGTCCCCGGTTTTATTCCGAGGTTTAATAGAGTTGTCGCGCGCAGGCCATGGTGAGGAAACGTGGTTTAGTCCAGGGTTCAGCGCCTCGCCGGGAGGAGGCGGCGCCGCAGCATTTCGGGTCCGGCGTCATTGCGACAGATCGCTACACCTCCGGCATGGCGCCGCTTTGGGAAATCCGGCTCGCGTGGATTATGCGGGCCCTCATTCTGGCGACTGGCACCTTTCACCTTCTGCAGAGCGAGGTCCTTTATGGGCTTCTCTGCTTCAGCGCACTGGCACTCATCCTCGCGCCTTCCCTCGTCGCGCACTCCACCAGGCTGACCATTCCGGTAGAGATAGAGCTATTTGTACTGTGGTGGTTGGTCACAGACATGACGCTTGGCCGCTTTCTGGATCTCTACGGCACACTGCCTTTCTACGACAAAGCTATCCACTTCGGAAACTCCGGACTGCTGGCGATCATTTCGTTCTTAGCAATCTATGCGCTGAAAATGACCTGCCGCATAAGAACCGGCTTCGTACTGAACCTGACCGGGATCTTCCTGTTGACCCTCGGCGCGGGCGCGCTTTGGGAGATCGTCGAATTCGGGATCGACGCGGTCCTGAACTCCGGCATGCAGGGATCGCCGGTTTTGGCTCCCCTCGAAGACACGATGTGGGACCTTATCGTGGACGGGATGGGCGGCCTTTTCGGCGGCCTCTTGGGCGCCCTCTACATGCGAGGATCGAGGCGCAGCTTGTCGCGCTGGAAATGCTTTGCCGCAAGGGTCGGCTCCGCATGAAGACGAAGAGCCCAAGTCCCGGGCCACGCGCCGGATATGCACCGGCCGGCGCTACAAGGCTGAGGATTCGGGGGGCATCGAAAAATTTCACTTTCCCCCGCCGCGCATGACTTAGGTAGACCAGGAACCGAAGCCTGCCCATCCACCACGGTAGATGTCACCGGGGCCTTGGGCGTGGAGGGTGCCGTGGGGTCTCGCTGACATCTTCTAGGCACCAAAAGGATCGGCATCCGCGTCCATGCGATGTGCCGCTGTAAGGTATTCGGTACTACAGCGTCTTTTCCCGGCAACGACGCTTCATCGCAATTGGTGGATGCACGAAGACGTGTTGCTGGCAGTTCATTCTTCGCTTCGCCTTCGGTCCAGCACTTCACGCGCAGCGAGCGCGTCTCATGCAACGATTTGGTTCTTCGAAGAAGAGGTCCTGAAATGAAGGTAGCCGATCCCGTCTGCGGAAAGACAGTTGATCTCGGAGAGGCTGAGGCGGTCGACTATCGGGGTTGGGCATATTTTTTTTGCTCCACCGCCTGCCGCGCGGCGTTTCTTCATACGCCAGACCGCTATGCCGAATCGCGTCAAGGTCGCGCCACGCCCCATGGCCAAATCAGAAAGTCACCTCGAACTGCGCAGTGATCGCGCGGACGACACATCCATGTCTGCAGAAGCGAAAAGATGACCACTCAGCCTCATGATCCCACCGCCTATCCAAGTCTAATCGCCCGATCTCCCTTGCCCTCTCTTTCTCGATTTCTTGGCAAACTGATCCAGACCGGCCGCTTGACGATTATCGATGCAGCGGGACAGATTCAAAACTTCGGCCCAGGCAACAGCCACCCTTGCGTCACAGTCAGACTTCACGATCCGTTCCTGCCGCTGCGTATTCTCCTTCGACCGTCACTCGCCTTGGGCGAGGCCTACACGGACGGCAGGATCACGATCGAAGAAGGGACGCTACGAGACCTACTCCACCTTTGCACCAGTAATTTCGAAGCTGTTGACCGACATGCAATCGGTGCACTTCGGAGCGGTCTCGACCGATTGCTTCGCAGGCTCCACCAAGACAACCGGCTCGGGCGCGCACGCGTCAATGTCGCACACCACTACGATCTTTCGGGTGCACTCTACGATCTGTTTCTCGATCAAGATCGGCAGTATTCCTGTGCCTATTTCCACAACGGTGCCGAGACGCTCGAAGAGGCGCAGGAGAAGAAGAAGCGCCATATCATGGCCAAACTGTTGCTCGAGCCAGGCATGCGTGTGCTCGACGTCGGCTCCGGATGGGGCGGCCTCGCTCTGGAGATGGCTCAGACGGCAAGTGTGGACGTCACAGGCTTGACGCTCTCGCAGGAGCAACTCGCCGTCGCAAATAAGCGCGCTGCCGCCGACGGCCTCACCTCTCATGTACGTTTTGCCATGAGGGACTATCGGGATGAGCAGGGAACTTATGATCGGATCGTCTCCGTCGGCATGTTTGAGCATGTCGGGGTGGCGCACTACCGCACCTACTTCGACACGCTGAGCAAGCGGCTGAAATCCAACGGCGTCGCCCTCGTGCATGCGATCGGACGGACCGGACCGCCCGGTTCAACTGATCCTTGGCTGCGGAAGTACATATTTCCGGGCGGTTATTGTCCGTCACTCTCGGAAGTATTGGCAGCGGTCGAGCGGTCAGGGCTTTGGGTAACCGACATCGAGATTCTGCGACTGCACTATGCCGAAACACTCCGGCACTGGTTCGAGCGCTTCCAGGTTAATCGCGACCAAGCCAAAGCAATCTATGACGAGCGCTTCTGTCGCATGTGGGAGTTCTATCTCGCCTCATGCGAAGCGGCGTTCCGCAATGGCCCGATGATGGTGTTTCAGCTCCAGCTTTCGCACCGGCGCGATGCGGTCCCGCTGACGCGCGACTACGTCGCCGCCAAGGGCGGGCAATACACCGTAGCAGAGGACGTCGCCGTATGAGACCCGTCCGCGCAGCGTTCGTCCCATGATCGGCGGCCGGCTTCTTCGGATGGGTACCGGGACCACCGGCCTTACCGCTGGAGAGGGTGTCATTCGGCACAGTTGGGCCAGCACCCGCTCGGGATGCCTGTGCTGATGCAGCGAAATCACCCAACCGGCCCAGGACCACAATCCATTCCACTCACACCAGAGGAGAAAGACATGAGTACGAGTAGTAGGAGCCGCATTGCCGTCAACGGCTACGGCGTCATCGGCAAGCGCGTCGCCGATGCGGTGACTCAGCAGAATGACATGGACCTTGCGGGCGTGTCGGACGTCAGTGCTGACTGGCGGGCTCGGATGGTGACGCAAAAGGGTTACCGACTCTTCGGCGCTACAGACGAGCACGTGCGGACGATGCAAAATGCCGGGCTCGATGTGGCAGGCGCACTCGACGACCTCCTCGAGACTGCGGACGTGGTCGTCGACTGCACGCCGAAGCATGTCGCGGCGAAAAACGTGGAGCTCTACCGCCAGAAGGGTATCAAATTCATCGTGCAGGGCGGCGAGAAGCACGAAGTAACCGGCCACTCCTTTGTGGCGGAGGCCAGCTACGCGAGCGCTGTGGGTCGCGACAGCACCCGCGTCGTATCCTGCAACACGACCTCGATGGTACGGACGCTCGCCGCGCTGAAGCACGCCGGCCTGCTCCGCCGCGCCCGCGGCACGCTGATGCGTCGTGCGACCGACCCGTGGGAAAGCCATCTCGGCGGCATCATGAACACTCTGGCACCCGAGCCTGAGATCCCAAGCCATCAGGGCCCCGACGCCCAGAGCGTCGATCCCGAACTCGACGTTGTAACAATGGCGGTGAAGGTTCCGGAAACTCTGGCACACCTGCACTACTGGGCGGTGCAGCTAACACGGCCGGCGGAGAAGGACGAAGTGCTCGATGCCTTCCGCACATCCCCCCGCATCGCGCTCATCCAGATGGCGGACGGGCTCACGGCAATTAATTCGGTCAAGGAACTGATGGCCGATCTCGGCCGGCCGCACGACAACCTCTACGAAGTGGCACTGTGGTCCGACATGTTGAAAGTCGAGGGCGACGAACTCTTCTACGCCTACATGGTGGACAACCAGGCGATTGTTATTCCGGAAACGGTGGACGCGATCCGGGCACTGATTGGTCAGGTGCGCGACCCGCACGAATCCATTGCCAAGACCAATGCCGCGCTGGGAATCGGCGCGATCTTCGATGCGCTGGGAGGACGGTGATGAGGGCAAGGGACATCATGACTACGTCCGTCGTCTCGGCGAAACCGGAGACAACCGTGTCCGAGGTCGCCCGGCTTCTTCTGGAACGGAACATCAGCGCCGTGCCGGTAATCGAGTCAAATGGTCGGCTGGCTGGCATGGTGAGCGAAGGTGATTTCCTCCGCCGCGCCGAGGGCGGCAGCCATCGACACGGCTCGTGGTGGCTACGACTTTTCTCGGGCTCAGGCGAGAACGCGGCGGATTACGTGAAGTCGCACGGTCGCTCCGCCGCCGACGTTATGACCCGCGACGTTGTCACGATCACAGAGGATACGCCCGCCGGCGAGGCCGCGCATCTTTTGGAGACAAAAAGGATAAAGCGTGTACCGGTTCTCCGCGACGGGAAAGTCGTTGGCATCGTCAGCCGCGCCGATCTCCTGCGTGGTTTGGCGGCGCGACGCGATGCTCCCGCGCCTATCGCATCCGTCGAAGATGATGTGATCCGACAGCGAATTCTTGAGGAGATAAGGGCGAGCGACTGGGCGCCAGCCTACGGCGTAAACGTCACGGTCGCCGAAGGCAACGTGCAGATCTGGGGCATTGTCGATTCACCTGAACAGGGAGAAGCGCTTCGTGTCGCTGCCGAGAATGTACCCGGCGTCAAGGGCGTGCAACTGAACGTCAGCGCTATTCCAGCCTTTGGATGGGAATGAAACCGTCCATCCGGCTGAGGGAACCAAGCAGTTGTCACCATTAGATCCTTTCCTCCCGCACAGACGAATCGCCTATTTCTCAATGGAGATCGCCCTCCGTCCGGAGATGCATACCTATTCTGGAGGGCTCGGCGTGCTCGCCGGCGATACCGTCCGGTCTAGCGCCGACCTGGAACTGCCAATGGTGTTCCTGACCTTGGCGAGCCGAGAGGGCTATCTTCGCCAGGAGATCGATAGCAACGGGCGGCAGATCGATCATGCCGATCCATGGAATTTAGAAGATTGGGCGACACCACTGGATGCCATGGTGGCCGTCAGGATCGAAGGGCGCGCTGTTTGGGTACGGCCGTGGCTGCACGTGCTAACCTGTCCGATCGGACATGCGATCCCTGTCCTCCTGCTCGACACTCGGCTCGATCACAATGATCCCGCCGACCGCGAGATCACCGACCGCCTCTACGGCGGTGATGAAGCTTATCGTCTAAAGCAGGAGATCGTGCTTGGGGTTGGCGGCATGCGTGTCTTACACGCACTCGGCTTCGACGTTGAAACCTATCACCTTAACGAAGGCCACGCCGCGCTACTCGCGGCTGCGCTGCTGCGCGAGCATCCGCATCCGAGCGATCGGCCGCGCGATGGTGCGCTGAGCTACGATGCGGACAGAGTGCGCGAGCGCTGTATTTTCACTACCCATACACCTGTCGAAGCGGGCCACGATCGCTTCGACTACGAGAAAGCGGGGCGTCTGCTCAGCGACTTTCTGCCGTTGGACCAGATGAAGCTACTGGCCGGACCGGATCGCCTGAACATGACGCGGCTCGCACTCAATCTGAGCGGCTATGTCAACGGAGTTGCAATACGCCATGCCGAGACCACCCGACGTATGTTCCCCGGCTACGGCATCCGGGCGGTAACCAATGGCGTCCATGCCCCCACTTGGGTACATCCGACCTTTGCCCAGCTGTTTCAGGGATTCGCCCCTGACTGGGGGCACGATCCCGAGGCGCTTTCTGGAGCGGACCAACTTTCAGACAACGCTATCTGGTCAGCGCATCAGAAAGCTAAAGATGAACTGCTCGCGGAAGTGCAACTGTTGACTGGCGCGGCGATGCGGCCGGATATTCCGCTCCTCGCCTTCGCCCGCCGCATGACCGGTTACAAGCGCCCCGACCTCCTATTCACCGACATCGAGCGGCTGCGGGCGATCAGCCGCGGGCAGCCGTTCCAACTGGTGATGGCTGGCAAGGCGCACCCGCGAGATGAGGGCGGCAAGGCGCTGATCGCGGAAATCCACGCCCATATGCGCACCCTCTCCGGTGAAATCCCGATGGCGTTTCTACCAAACTACGACATGGCGCTCGCGAAGAAGCTTGTAGCCGGTGCGGACGTCTGGCTGAACACGCCCCTGCCGCCTTACGAGGCTTCGGGCACGAGCGGGATGAAGGCGGCGCTGAACGGCGTCCTGAACCTGAGTATCCTCGACGGCTGGTGGATCGAGGCCTGGGTCGAAGGAGTAACGGGCTGGGCAATCGGCCACGACGATCAGCGTCACGAAGGCGATGCCCAAAACCTCTATGACAAGCTCGAACGAACGGTTCTGCCGCTCTATTATACCGACCGGGCTCGCTGGCTCCGCATGATGAAGGACTCAATCAGCAAGATCGGTCCCCGCTTCAATAGCCAGAGCATGATGCGCCGATATGCGAGCGAGGCTTATCTCCGCTGACTCCAAGTTTGTCACCGCGCAGATACGTTCTCGTCAATGCCCGGACTCTCGCGACCTCGAGGCGAGACGCCCAATCAGCTTTTCAGCTTCGACGACGGCCAACAGAATGACGCCGACACCGATTACCGTCAGCCCGTCCGTCAAGCTTACCGGCCGCGTTCCGAACACTGCCTGCAGAGGCGGTGCGTAGGTGAAGGCAAGCTGGAGCAGCACAACAACACCGACTCCGACTGCCACTACGGGGGTGCGCAGTACGCCGCTCCAGGTGAGCGACGATCCGTGCTGATAGCGAACACTGAACAGATAAAAGATCTCCATAACCACGATGGTATTGACGACCAGAGTGCGCGTTTCCTCCAGCGACAGCCCACGCCATTCTGCCCAGAAGAACATCCCGAAGGTGCCGATCACAAACAGGACCGATACGAAGACGATGCGCCAGACCAGGAAGCCCGAAATCAGCGGCTCATCTGCGGCGCGAGGCGGTCGGCGCATAGCGCCGGGCTCGGTTGGCTCAAAGGCCAAGGTGAGCCCCAGCGCGACTGCGGTCACCATGTTGATCCACAATATCTGCACCGCCGTGATCGGAAGCGTCAGCCCGAGTAGGAGTGCGCCGATCACGGTCAAAGCCTCGCCGCCGTTGGTTGGCAAGGTCCAGGCGATCACCTTCTTGAGGTTGTCATAGACTGTACGGCCCTCGCGCACCGCGACAACGATCGAAGCGAAATTGTCGTCAGCCAACACCATCTCGGCGGCTTCCTTGGCAGCCTCGGTGCCCTTCTGTCCCATGGCGACGCCGACATCGGCCCGTTTGAGCGCCGGCGCGTCATTCACTCCATCACCCGTCATTGCCAGCACAGCGCCGTCGGCTTGGAGCGCCTCGACCAGCCGCAACTTATGCTCTGGCGCAGTGCGGGCGAACACATCGACGTCACGCGCCCTGCACCGCAGCGTCGCGTCGTCGAGCGCATCCAGCTCCTGCCCCGTCGCAACGGCCTCCGGCTGCTCCAGCCCGAGCAGCCCGGCGATCGCGACGGCGGTCGCCGCATGGTCGCCGGTGATCATCTTGATCCGGATGCCCGCCGCCCGGCAATCGCGCACCGCGGTCACAGCTTCCGCGCGCGGAGGGTCGATAAGCCCGAGCAAGCCGAGCAACGTGAGGCCCCCTTCGACATCGGTGAAAGTGAGATCACTGCTGGCCGAAGATAGTCGCTTGACGGCGACCGCAAGCACCCGCTGTCCGCGTGCCCCGAGCGCCTCCACCCGCACCCGCCAGGCAGCGTGGTCAAGTGGCATATCGCTGACCGGGCCGCGCTGGAGGTCGCACATCGCCAGCACCCGCTCCGGCGCTCCCTTAATGCAGATGAAAGCTTCGCCGTCGACGCCGTGGTGCAAGGTCGCCATGAAGCGATGCCGGGCGTCAAAGGGTATCTCGTCTCGGCGCGGAGTTTCCTGTCGCAAATGCTCGACATCGATTCCGACTTTTGAAGCGAAGGCGACAAGCGCGCCCTCCATCGGGTCGCCGTCCACAACCCAACCGATCTCGGTCCGCCGCAACGAGGCATCGCTGCACAGAAGTGCCGCGCGCGCCAAGCCGATGAGATTGGAGTGTTCCGCCGGCTCGACCTTCTCCTCGCTCAGACGCACCTCGCCACTCGGATCGTAGCCAGCACCGTTCACCTCGAAGGTGGCCGCAGCGGTCGCCGCCGCCCCAACCGTCATCTCGTTGCGCGTCAGCGTGCCGGTCTTGTCGGTGCAAATAATCGAGACAGAACCCAGTGTCTCGACTGCGGGCAGGCGCCGGACGATGGCGTTGCGTGCCGCCATGCGCCGCACGCCGAGGGCAAGCGCGATCGTCATCACCGCTGGCAGCCCTTCGGGGATGGCAGCCACCGCGACACCGACCACAATAAGGAAGGCATCTTCGGCGGTATAGCCGCGGACGAACACGGCGAAAGCGAAGATAATGGCGGATAGGCCAAGAATGGTCACCGTGAGCCGCCGTGCGAAGCCATCCATCTGGCGCAGAAGCGGCGTCGTTAAAGTCTCGACGGCGCCGACCAGGGCGCTGACGCGACCGATCTCAGTGTCCCCGCCGGTGGCTACAACGACGCCGGCGCCTTGCCCGGCTGCAACAAGCGTGCCCGAGAACGCTATGGAGGTACGATCGCCGAGCGGCGCTTCGGCCATCACGGGCGCCGGCGACTTCTCAACGGGGACCGACTCGCCAGTCAGCGCCGCCTCTTCGATCCGCAGGCTGCGGCTACGGACGAGGCGCAGGTCGGCAGGCACCCGGTCGCCTGGATCGAGCAGGACAAGGTCGCCTGGAACCAGTTCTTCCGCCGCGAGCGTGACGCGGCGTCCCGCACGCACGACCGAGGCGCGCGGTGCCAGCATGCCGCGGATCGCGTCGAGCGCCTGCTCGGCCCTGCCCTCCTGCACGAAGCCGATCACGGCGTTGAGCACCACCACGGCGAGGATCACCGCCGCGTCGATACCGTGTTCAAGCGCCAAGGTGATCGCTACTGCGGCGAGCAGGACATAGATCAGCAGATTGTCGAACTGTGAAAGGAAGCGCCGGAAAGCATTGCGAGGCTTGGCAGCCGGCAGGATATTGGGACCATGCACGGTTAAACGCCGCTCTGCCTCGTTCCCATCCAGTCCGTCGGTGCTCGTTCCCAGCGTTAGTTGCACGTCTTCAATCGGGACGGCATGCCAAGCTCTCGCCGAAGCGGCGCCGACCGCTTGCAGATGGTCCAATGCAGGCGCAACCGCTTGCTTTTGAAGTCTTTCAGTCATGTTTTGTTCGACACTGACGGCGCGCGCGTCAGCGAACGCCTGAAGGAGTGCAGTTGCTGGCTTCGCCGCCTATAGCAACCAGCGCCTATTGGGCGGTGTAGCCACCGTCGATGACCAGTTCGGTGCCGGTCACGAACTTCGACTCGTCCGAGGCGAGATAGAGCACGCCGTAGGCGATGTCGTCTGGTTCTCCAACATGGCCTACCGGGTGCAGAGCATTCAAGGCCTGACGCCCTTCCTCGACGTCGCCATGCTCCGCAAGATAGTTTTCCACCATCGGCGTCCAGATATAGCCGGGATGGACCGAGTTGACACGGATGTTCAGGCCGGCCTTAGCGCAGTACAGAGCAGTCGACTTGGTGTAAAGTCGCACGCCACCCTTCGACGCGTTATAGGCACCGAGATTTGGATCGCCGACAAGCCCCTCGATCGAGGAGAGGTTTATGATCGAGCCGCCCGGTGGGTCGTTCCGTTTCATCGCCAGGATCGCGTGCTTGGTCCCGAGGAACACGCCGTCAAGATTGACGTTCATCAGCCGATGCCAACGCTCCAGCGTCTCCTCCTCGGGAGGCCCACCCCAGCCGACACCGGCATTGTTGACGAGCACGTCGAGGCGGCCGAAGCGATCAAGGGTTGCCTGCACCACGTACGTCCAGGCGCTCTCGTCGGAAACGTCGTGATGGAGGTAGAGCGCATCGCCGCCGTCCTCGCCGATGATCTGCGCCACCCGCTCACCTTCCTCATCCTTGATGTCGCTGAGGACCACTTTCGCCCCTTCTCGCGCCAACATCCTTGCCGCTGACTCGCCCAATCCCAGCGAAGCGCCCGTTACGATCGCTACCTTGTCTTGCACTCTGCTCATTTTCAAACTCCCTCCAGTCATTCGATGGGCCCCGCTTCTGTGGAGCGACTGACAGCGACGATTGTCGTGCGCGCCTCGAGCCAGATGTTGCTCTGCGCAATCGTGTCTTCGGCCCCGAAAGATGTATCGGCGATGCTTTCGTTCTTCGATGTGTCGATCGCTATGTGCCATCCGCTTCCCGCTGAGGGCGGCATGACAAATCGGCAAGGGGCGAGAGCCGCATTAAAGAGCAGGCAAAGGCTCGCGCCGCTGTCCCGGATGAGGCAGCCGAGCCTGTTGTCGGGCCCGTGCCAATCTGGCTGTTGCCCGGTCGGTTCGAACCATCTGACCTCGACATCCGTGTAGAAGGTTTCGGCCCGCAGGACGGGATGCGCCTTGCGCAAAGCGATCAGTTGCCGGACGAATCGCACGAGTTCCGCATTCCGCCCCGCTAACGACCAGTCGTACCAGGAGACCGTGTTGTCCTGGCAGTAGGCGTTGTTGTTGCCTCCTTGCGTGCGACGGAACTCGTCGCCGCCGAGCAGCATCGGCACGCCGCGAGAGAGCAAGAGCGTGGCGAGCAGGTTCTTGATCTGCCGCAACCGCATCGCCTCGATCTGCGGATCGTCGCTCGAACCTTCGGCGCCGTAGTTATCGCTGTAGTTCTCGTCGAGGCCGTCACGGTTCTCCTCGCCGTTCGCCTCGTTGTGCTTGCGCGTGTAACTGACAAGATCGTTGAGCGTGAAGCCGTCGTGGCTGGTGACGAAATTCACGCTGTTGAGCGGACCTTCGCCACCGTCCTGGTAGAGATCGCTGCTGCCCGCCAGCCGGGTCGCAAGCGCGCCGGTCATGCCCGGATCGCCGCGCCAGAAGCGGCGAACGTCGTCGCGAAAATGGCAGTTCCACTCTGCCCAGCGTCGGCCGGGGAAGTGGCCCACCTGGAACGCGCCGCCGGCATCCCAGGCTTCCGCAATCAGTTTGACGTCGCGCAGGATCGGATCCTCGGCGATCTGTTCGAGCAGCGGTGGGTTCGCCAACAACGTCCCTCGCCCGTCGCGCCCGAGCACGGATGCGAGATCGAATCGGAAGCCGTCGATGTGAAAGTGGACCACCCAGTGTCGCAGGCAATCTACGACCATGTTGCGTACCACCGGATGGTTGCAGTTCAGCGTGTTGCCACAGCCGGTATAATCCGCGTACTCCCCATCCTGTGTCAGGATGTAGTAGATCGTGTTGTCGAGCCCCCGGAAGCTGTAGGTCGGCCCGTTTCTCCCGCCTTCTGCCGTGTGGTTGAAGACGACGTCGAGGATGACCTCAATTCCTGCCCGGTGAAGCTCCCGAACCATTGTCTTGAAGGCGACGAGCTCGCCGCCCGGCGCGACGCTGCCGGAATAGCGGGACATCGGTGCAAACAGGGCGACGGGGTTGTAGCCCCAGTAGTCGCGCAGCCGCTCGCCGGTCAGCGGACCGTTCCGTTCGAGTGCTTCCGGCGCGAAGGCTTGGATAGGCATCAGCTCCAGAGCCGTGATGCCAAGTTCGCGAAAGTAGGGGATCTTCTCGACCACGCCGAGATACTCCCCTTGTCTGTTAACGCCAGAAGACGGGTCAATCGTGAGGCCCCGGACATGGGTCTCATAGAGGATCGTCTTGCTCCAGGGATGGCGGAGCGGTGCGTCCTCGAACCAGTCGAAGCCTTGGTCGGCGACCACGCAGCGGCCGGGCGAGCCGGGAGACAGGTCGGTGACGGAGGTGGCATAGGGATCGAGCAGCGTTCGATCTAGATCGAAGTCATGTCCGTCATCCGGCGAACCGGGCCCATCGGCCTGCAGAGCATAGAACTTCCCGCGAAGGTCACCCGTCAACCGCGCATGCCAGATGTCGCCAGTCCGGTGACGCCGGGCATCGAGCGGTAGTCGAGCGCACGGCTCTCTCTCGTCAGCCGTTCCGTACAGAAGCAGGGTCACGCCCGCGGCGTGCCGGCTGAACACCGCTATGTTCAGGCCGTCACAGCAGTCATGCAGCCCGAGCGGCAGTGGCTCACCGCGCCCGATCCGGACGGTGCCGCTGTCCGAGCCGACGGTTAGGGCGTCGAACCAAGCTATGCGTTCCGTCATCGGTGCGCTCCTCGTCATCATGGCCGTGAACCAGTGTCACCGCCCCTTTCGGCGCGGCGACGACCCTTGCGGCGGGCCGCGTTTCTCTAAGGACGCCAACGACCCTCGCGCCTTACAGCCCCTTCGCCATCTTCCGGAATCGCCATGGCCTTACTCGAGGGTAAAAGAGTTCCCTCAGTGCGCCGAACGCACCCGATACACCACCTCGCCGAGAGGGCGCTCTTCTTGAGGGGGCTGCCGCTAGATGAGGACTACGAGCGTGCCCGGTCACCGCGGGTATCGGGGCAATCCGGAATCAAGATTACGGGCACTCACCATTACAGCGGCACTGTAATGCTCTGCACTTCAGTGCGTCTGTGAAGGTATGTCGGCTCCACCACGGTCAAACGTCCTGATGGTCTGTCTGTGATCGGGCGACTGTTACCCATCAATAAGCGAGTGCAACGAGGAGAAATAGATGTCGGATGCAGCAACCAAACCGAATGACGAACAACCCGCTCCTGCATCACGATTTCCGACCGCTTTCACGATCCTCTTCGGCCTGATCGTCGTCGTTGCCGCGCTGACTTGGTTGATTCCGGCCGGACAGTATGACCGCGCCATGAACGATGCTGTGGGTCGTGAAATCGCGGTTGCGGGGACCTATCAGCAAGTCGAAGCTAACCCGCAGGGCCCGGTTGAGGTCTTACTCGCCCCAATTGCTGGTTTCTATGATCCCGACAGTAATGTCGCAAATGCCATCGACGTTGCGTTGTTCGTATTGCTAATCGGCGGATTTCTCGGCGTCGTTAATGCAACAGGTGCTGTCGACACGGGGATCTCCTCGGCAATGCGAGCTCTTCGTGGTCGCGAAAAGTGGATGATCCCCATCCTTATGGTGCTCTTTGCCGCCGGTGGTACGACCTATGGAATGGCTGAGGAAACGCTCGCCTTCTACCCGATCCTAATCCCGCTCGTTATAGCCGCCGGCTACGATAGCGTGACCGGTGTCGCGATTATCCTGATTGGAGCGGGCATCGGGGTGCTCGGGTCGACGATCAACCCGTTCGCAACGATCATAGCTTCAAACGCCGCGGCCATTCCCTTTACCGGCGGGCTTTTCCTGCGGTTACTGATCCTAATCGGCGGGTTCGTCCTCTCCGCTGCTTTTGTCATGCGTTATGCGGCGCGTGTGAAGGCTGATCCGGCGCGCTCCGTTGTGAGCTCGATGAAGGAGAGCAACGAGCGATTTTTCCTCTCCAAGGATACCGCAACAGGGAGCGACGCCCACCTTACCTTACGGCAGAAGCTGGTGCTGATCGTCTTCGCCGCAACCTTCGCGGTCATGATTTGGGGCGTGTCAACGCAGGGCTGGTGGATGGCTCGGATGGGAGCCCTGTTCCTCGGAGCGTCGCTTGTCGTTGGTATCATCGCGTGGATGGGTGAGAAGCGGTTCACCGCGGCCTTCGTCGACGGCGCGCGCGATTTACTTGGCGTGGCGTTGGTGATCGGGCTGGCCCGCGGCATCGTGGTAATCATGGAGCAGGGACGGATTTCCGACACGATCCTGTACTGGTCGGAGCAGGCAGTCAGCGGACTGTCAGAGGTCGCCTTTATCAACGCTATGTTTGGCATCGAGACGGCAATGAGCTTCCTGGTTCCGTCTTCGTCGGGACTGGCGGTTCTTTCGATGCCCATTCTGGCGCCGCTCGCCGATTTTGCGGGGGTGGGGCGTGACCTTGTTGTCACGGCTTACCAGTCGGCCAACGGACTTGTGAATCTGATCAACCCCACGTTCGCAGTCGTGATCGGAGGCCTCGCTATAGGGCGCGTTCCCTATGAACGCTGGCTCCTATTCATTTGGCCTCTGCTGCTAATCCTCGCAGTCTTCATTGTGGCGTCGCTCAGCTTCGCTGCGGTGCTCTGATCCAAAAATTCTAATCAAGGAAGATCCAATGTCCGATCAAAATTTCGGCGTCCATTCAGAAACCGGAAAGCTGAGGCAGGTTATCGTCTGCCGCCCCGGTCTAGCGCACCGACGGTTGACGCCCTCCAATCGCGAGGAGCTACTGTTCGACGATGTATTCTGGGTCAAGCAAGCCCAGAAGGATCATGACATCTTTTCCAGTCTAATGCGGGATGAGGGCGTCGACGTGCTAGATGTCAACATCCTTTTGGCTGAAACGCTGGACTCCAAGGAAGGTCGTGCCTGGGTGCTCGACCATCGCATTACTGCGGATCAGATCGGCGCCGGCATGAGGTCCGAGCTGCGTGCCTGGATGACCGAATTGCCTAGCGTGAAACTGGCGGAGCATCTGATCGGCGGGCTGACAACCGCCGATCTTCCATTCACGCCGACCGGCCTTTTCGGCAGCTACCTTGGCCATAACGGTTTTATCCTTCCGCCACTTCCCAATGCTCTGTTCACCAGGGACAACTCTGCTTGGATTTATGGAGGAGTTACAGTCAACCCGATGTTTTGGCCGGCGCGCCGTCCAGAAACGCTGCTTAACACTGCAATTTACAAGTTCCACCCGAACTTTGCCGGCAAAGTCACGATACATTGGGGTGATCCAACGCGAGACCATGGCCTTGCAACGCTCGAAGGCGGCGACGTGATGCCGGTTGGAAACCGCACCGTTCTTGTGGGAATGGGCGAACGATCGTCGCCGCAAGGCATCGGTCAACTAGCCAAAAAGCTATTCGCTGACGGTGTCGTCGATCGCGTGGTTGCGTTTCGGATACCCAAGTCGCGGGCCGCGATGCATTTGGATACGATTTTCACGCTCTGTGGAGGGGATGTGGTCACAACCTTCAAAGAGGTCGCGGACGAACTGGTTTGCTATGATATCCGCCCGGGCGAAGGCGAAGCTCCCCTTTCCTTTCGACACGATCCGCGTCCGATCTTTGAGATTGTGGCAGACGTACTTGGCTACCGAAAACTCCAGGTTATCCCGACCGGCGGGGATACCGAAGAAGAACGTGCGCGCGAGCAGTGGAACGATGGCAACAACGTCTTGGCACTGCGCCCTGGCGTGGTCATCGGTTATGACCGCAACGATGACACCAATGCCGCACTAAGAGCTGCTGGCATCGAGGTGCTGGCTATCCCTGGCGCAGAACTCGGTCGAGGCCGCGGCGGCGGACATTGCATGAGCTGCCCCACAATACGCGATGCTGCCTGAACCGAATAGAAAGAAGAACCAATGTCGTTCAATTTGAAGAACCGCAGCTTTCTGACCCTGCGCGATTTCGATGCCCGCGAGATCGCCTTTCTCCTGAAACTCGCTGCCGATCTCAAGGCAGCAAAGTATGCCGGCTACGAGCAGCCGCGACTAAGGGGCAAGGAGATCGCTCTAATATTTGAAAAGGACTCCACCCGTACTCGGGTTGGTTTCGAGGTCGCGGCGCACGACCAGGGTGCGACCGTCACCTATCTCGGCCCGTCAGGAAGCCATCTTGGACACAAGGAGAACGTGAAGGATACCGCGCGGGTGCTCGGCCGTGTCTATGATGCGATAGAGTATCGCGGCTTCGGGCAGACGATCGTGGAAGAACTCGCAGCCTATGCTGGCGTACCTGTTTATAACGGCCTCACAGACGAGTTCCATCCCACCCAAATTCTGGCCGACCTCCTCACTATGAAAGAGCACTCGGATAAGACGTTGAATGAAATCTCCTACGTCTTCGTCGGCGATGCCGGCAACAACATGGGCGATAGCCTTCTTATTGGCGGCGCCAAGATGGGAATGGATGTGCGGCTGTGTGCGCCAAAGGCCTGTTGGCCCGCGGATGCGATCCGCGAGGAAGCCGAAATGATATCTGGGCAAACCGGGGCACGCGTGATGATTACCGACGACGTCAAACGCGCTGTCGACGGTGTGGATTTCGTCTACACCGACGTCTGGCTCTCGATGGGAGAGCCGGCAGAAAAATGGGCCGAACGCATCAAGCTTTTGATGCCCTATCAGGTCAATGCGGACTTGATGAGCAAGACCGGCAATCCTTGCACCAAGTTCATGCATTGCCTTCCCGCCTTCCATGACACCGCAACCAGCGTTGGAGCCGAAATTGCCGAAAAGTTCGGACTTGACGCAATGGAAGTGACCGACGAGGTGTTCGAGAGCTCGGCGTCGATCGTCTTCGACCAAGCTGAGAACCGCATGCACACTATCAAGGCGGTGCTCGTTGCCACGATCGGTAACTGAGATGCTAGTCGTCGTAGCCTTGGGCGGCAATGCGCTTCTGCAGCGTGGCGAGCCGATGACCGCCGAGACACAGCGCGACAACGTCAGACGCGCGGCTGCCTCGCTCGCTGAGATGGTTCGTGCGGGCCATCGTCTCGTCGTCACACACGGCAACGGGCCGCAGATCGGTCTGCTCGCATTGCAAGGTGCAGCATACAGGCCTGACGAAGCCTACCCTCTCGATGTTCTGGGCGCTGAGACGGAGGGGATGGTCGGCTACCTCATCGAGCAAGAGTTGGAGAATGCGCTCGACCATGCAGTCCCAGTTGTGACGCTACTAACACAGGTAGTCGTAGACTCGAAAGATACGGCCTTCGCCAACCCCACCAAGCCGGTTGGTCCAACTTATGAGGAGAAGGAAGCTCGCCGGCTGGCCGCAGCACGTGGCTGGCGGATTGCGCCTGACGGGACAGGCTGGCGGCGGATCGTGTCCTCGCCTTTGCCACTGGAAATACCGGACATGCGCGTCATAAAGCTTTTGGTCGAACGCGAAGTGATTGTGATTTGCGCCGGCGGCGGAGGCATTCCTGTAGTTAAGCTCGAGGATGGCTCTCTGGTGGGTGTCGAAGCCGTCATAGACAAGGACCGGGCGAGCGGACTGTTGGCCGAACAGCTCAAAGCAGATGCGTTGTTGCTGCTGACCGACGTTGATGCTGTCTATCGCCAGTGGGGTACGCCGCAAGCCTCACCCGTGCAGGCCATCTCCCCTGACGAAACCGAACTGCTTGACTTGCCCGTCGGCTCGATGGGCCCGAAGGTCGAGGCCGCCAGCCGCTTTGTGCAGGCTGGTGGAGCGGTGGCAGGGATTGGACTTCTGGCCGATGCGGCAAAAATCCTGGATGGCACAGCGGGGACGCTGTTTCTTGGAAGAAAGGTCGACGACGGCGCATAACGAGCTAGAAACTGGAGATTCCCCTTGAGAGGACAATTAGGCGAGGCGCTCTCGGCTTTTCGATCGCACACAATTTGAGCTCCCGGCCAATCTGCATTGGTCGGCGGACGCCGAGTCGCCGAAGGCGGAGTGAGAGTGTCAGGGCTAGTCGGATGTGTGATCTGCCGACATCGTTTCAATCGGCACGGCCGCACTGTCCCAGAATCACGCGGCGGGGTGGCTGCGCACTTTCCGCGCCGCCAGTCCCCTATTTTGGTAAGGTTGTGGGCAATGCTGACATAGGCCTACAACTCTTCGCCTGGAGGGCGAAGCTCATTTGCGACCGGAACCGAAACTAATCCTGCTGAGGCAGGACCAGGGATGGTCTGGCTGCCTAGCCTGCCGCAGTCCAGCATCTCTCGGAGCGGCGGCCTAGTGAGCTCCTCCGGCAGGCATTTTGCCGTCCTGCATGAAGGACTGGATCTCCTCAAGAGTAAGCGCTCCGTCCCCATCGGCGTCGATCAGTCCGAACATTCGGGCGTGTACAGCCTGAAACTCTTCAAGTGAGAGTACGCTGTCGCCGTCAGTATCCATCATTGCCATCATCATCTTGAGCACCATGCCGTGGCCCATACCGCCCTGACTATTCATGCCGCTTTGACCCATCAGGCCGGTGGTCGGGCCACCATGCTGCTGCATCATTCCACCGGGCTCTTCCTGCCCGTGTTGAGCGGCCTGGGCGGTGGCGGAGGCGAGCGCAATGGCTGATACCGAGAGGATTAAGTAGATCGTCTTCATCCTGTTTCTCCTTTTAGAAACGAGCAGAGATGCACTGCGAGGACATGATCCTCACCCGTGTCAGGAGTATTGACGTAGCCGGCGGGGTTTCCTTACGCCGGGTGGCAATTATCCGTTCGAACCTCAATCCCGTAGTGTTGGGCGCCAACGGCCCTCTTCGATATGACAAGCAATCCTCACCCCGCCGATTTGCACGCTACAGTCGCCGGTTGTTTCGCCTCGTTCCAGTGAGACTTTTCATCGCTGATTGAAAGCTCTCTCATCAACCCGTCGATTGTCGGCGGGATTCTGAGAGAGATGGCAGCCTATCGAGAAAGGAAGGTTCAGAAAGGCCTCAACTCCACAGGTAAAGTGGGGTCTGTCGACGCGCACCTTGGTTCGGACGAACCTGTGCTTCGTCTGGCGCGCCTGATCGGTCGCCAGATTGCGCGCGAGCAATTCGAACGACAAGAATCTCGGGAACGAAAGCTTATTCGACAAAAGAGCAGCAAACCTACGTAGGCTGCATCACATACAGGCATGTTGCCCCGGTGGCAGGATCGCCGCCGGGGCTTCGATATTTGACCTTGAGACCATAATGGTCCCGTGCTACATTGAGACTCAAATGAGGATCATTGCCCGCCGCAAGTTACGGGAGTTCGTCGAAAGCCTCGCGGGGCAAAAGAATCAGCCGGCCGTGAAGGCCGCGCTCGATGCGTGGCTCGATGAAGTCAGTAAGGCAGAGTGGGCGAGTTCCGCCGATGTTAAGAGACACTACGCCACGGCCAGCATCGTCAACGCCGAGCGGATTGTCTTCAACATCAAGGGCAACGACTACCGCTTGGTGGTGGCCGTCGACTTCGAGAAGGGCATCGTCTGGATCAAGTGGATCGGCACCCACAAGGCATATGACAGGATAGACGTAGCTGAGGTGAGACATGGCGACTGAGCTAAGACCTATCCGCTCCGAAGCGGACTACGATGCAGCACTCGAAGAGGTGGAACGCCTTTGGGGTGCCAAGAGCGGTACACCGGAAGGGGACCGCCTTGACGTGCTCGCTACGCTGATCGAGGTCTATGAAGCGAAGCACTATCCGATGGATCCGCCCGATCCAATCGAGGCGATCCGGTTTCGGATGGAGCAGCAGGGGCTCACCCGCAAGGACCTCGAACCAATGATCGGTCCCCGCAACCGGGTGGCCGACGTTCTCAACCGCAAACGCGGTCTGTCGATCGACATGATCCGGCATTTGCATGAACAACTCGGGATTTCCGCCGAGGTGCTGATCCAGCCGAGCCGCTTCGACAAGGTTGCGTAACGGGAGGTTCTGCATGATGCGTGTCGCGCTCTACGCCCGCTACTCTTCAGACAATCAGCGGGAGGCCTCAATCGAGGACCAGTTCCGTATCTGCCGCGAGCAGGCGAAGCGCGAGAAATGGAAGATCGTCGGCACCTACAAGGATGCCGGCATCTCCGGTGCGAGCATGATCTTGCGTCCCGGCATCCAGTCACTGCTGCAGGACGCCCAGGCCGGGCAGTTCGACATGGTGCTGGCCGAAGCTCTGGATCGCATCTCCCGCGACCAGGCCGATGTCGCGACTTTCTTCAAGCATCTGAAGTTCGCCGGCGTACCGATCGTAACGCTGGCTGAAGGCGAGATCAGCGAGTTGCATGTCGGCCTGAAGGGAACGATGAATGCGTTGTTCCTCCAGGATCTCGCCGCCAAGACACATCGAGGCCTTCGTGGTCGCGTGGAGGAAGGCAAGTCCGGTGGCGGGCTCTGCTATGGCTACAAGGTCGTCAAGCAACTCGATGCCCGAGGAGAGCCGATCCGAGGCGGCCGGGAGATCGACGAGGCTGAGGCGAATATCATCCGTCGCGTCTTCCGCGAATTCGCATCAGGAATCGGTCCGCGAACGATCGCACGCAGACTGAACGAAGAGGGTATTCCGGGACCTAACGGCAAGCCGTGGGGAGACACCACGATCCGTGGCCATGTGAAACGCGGAACGGGTCTCATAAATAACGAGCTCTATATCGGCCGCCTGATCTGGAACCGGCTGCGCTACATCAAGGACCCGTCGACCGGCAGGCGCGTCTCGCGCCTCAACCCGGAGAGCGAATGGTTGATCCGCGAGGTGCCCGAGCTGCGGATTGTCGATGATGCCCTTTGGCAAGCGGTGCGCGATCGGCAGGCGGTGATCGCCGACAAATACGCGAACGTCACCGAAGCTGTCCGCCAGCATCACAAGAAAAACCAGCTCAATGGCAAGCGTCGGCCTCAGTCTCTTCTATCCGGCCTGGTCTACTGCGGCTCCTGTGGCGGTCCCTATTCGCTGCGCGGCGCGGGTCGGTTCGCCTGCTCCAACCACATCAGCAAAGGCACCTGCTCCAACAGCCGCACCATCCGACAGGAAGAACTGGAAGAACGCGTGCTCTCCGGACTCAAGGACCGCATGATGGCGCCCGAAATCGCAGCGGAAGCGATGCGCGCCTATGCCGAAGAGACGAACCGGCTGAACCGCGAGCGTCGCTCGAACGGCGACGCCTGGCAGGTGGAACTGGCTAAGATCGAGAAGCAGATCGCCCAGATCGTCGAGGCCATTGCCGACGGCATGTACCATCCGTCGATGAAAGAGAAGATGACAAAGCTGGAAGCCCGCAAGGCCGAGCTGGCCGCCCTGCTCGCCGACGCACCGGAGAACAAGCCAGACCTGTTACCGACGGCCTCAACAATCTACGCGAAGAAGGTCGCAAAGCTCACACAGGCCCTGAATCGCCCCGCAGTGCGCCAGGAAGCGGCCGAGGCCCTGCGGATGCTGATCGAGAAGATCGTCCTCACGCCAGGCCAGAAACGCGGCGAGATCGATGCCACGCTTTACGGCGAACTTGGACAGATCCTGGCGTGGACGGAGCGGCAAGCCCTTGGAAAGGCTTCAAAAACGAACACTCCCGGAGGGACTTCCTCGGGAGTGTTGGTATCAGTGGTTGCGGGGGCAGGATTTGAACCTGCGACCTTCAGGTTATGAGCCTGACGAGCTACCGGGCTGCTCCACCCCGCGCCAATGAACCGCCGATTTGGCGGTGCGCGTCGCCGCGCTGTGACGGCTATATAGGGGCAAGCCCTTGCAAGCTCAACCCCAATTCCGAACGACATGACAGTTTTTCGACATTCCTTCTTTGCGTTCCTTGCAAAGCCCCACAAAGGCTTGTTCGGCCATTCCAATTTCTGCCACCGCGGGTAGTGTGCCGGCAGCCTGAATGTCTGGAAACTCACGCGGAGACGAATTGCGATGAACAATAAGCCGCTCGGCCGAACCGGCCTGATGGTCACCGAACTATGCCTCGGCACAATGACCTGGGGCAGTCAGAACACCGAAGCAGAGGGCCACGCACAGATCGACCGTGCCGCGGACGCGGGCATCAATTTCATGGATACGGCCGAACTCTATGCCGTTCCTGGCAGCCCTGAGACTTCGGGGCGAACCGAGGAAATCATCGGCAACTGGTTCGCAAAGACTGGGCGGCGCGACGATTTCATCCTCGCATCGAAGATCGGCGGCGGCGGCAACGCCTTCTTGCGCGATGGCCGCCGCCCGGACCGTCAATCTATCCGGCAGGCTGTCGAAGCCAGCCTCAAACGCCTCAAGACGGATCGCATCGATCTCTACCAGGTGCACTGGGCGCCTCGCGGCAGCTACAGCTTCCAGAACAGCTGGACCTATGCACCGCACACGCAGGACCGCGACGACGTCATGGCCAACATGCTCGATATTCTCGAGGGCATGCAGGACATGATCGATGAAGGCAAGATCGTGCACTTCGGCCTGTCGAACGAGACAACCTGGGGCATAGCGCAATACCTTCGACTTTCCGAAGACCGGGGATTGCCGCGCGTGGCCTCTGTTCAGAACGAATACAGCCTGATCAGGCGGCATTTTGACCTCGACCTTGCCGAACTCAGTCACCATGAGGACGTGGGCCTGTTGGCCTACTCCCCGCTGGCGGCCGGCCTTCTCACCGGCAAATACGCAGGTGGCAAGATACCAGCGGGCAGCCGAGCGGAATACCAGAAGGGCATGTGGCGGTTGAACGAGCACTCACTGGCGGTGGTCGATGAATACGTCGCCCTCGCACGTCAGCACGGACTTGATCCGGCGCAGATGGCCTTGGCATTCTGCCTCACACGGCCTTTTATGACATCGGTCATCATCGGTGCCACAAGCCTCGAACAACTTGAGACCTGCCTCGCGGCAGTCAATGTGAAGCTGTCCGAAAAGGTTCTTGCCGGGATCGAAGCGATTCATCGCCGTCACCCGCGCCCGATCTGATTTTCGTGGCGCCAGGTTTTCTTCGGGATTGAGTGCCGCCGCAACAGCAAGCGAGCTTAGAATGACACTTCTGGCTTCGGTTTTTCCGCTTATCTGCTACTTCGCTTACAACCTGACCGTTCCGCTGATCGAGCGGAAGCGGCCGTCGCTTTCGGTGATCATGAACATCGAAAGGCGTCGCTGGGTCGCGAACGCTGCCAAACGTGAGAATCCCTTCGACGCCATTCTGGCTGGCAACATCATGAGCTCGGTCAGCTTTCTGGCGTCCACCGCGGCCCTGTTGGTGTTGGCGGTCGTAGCCGTCTTCGGCCAGCTGTCCTCGTTGATGTCAGCGCTCGATACGATTGCCATCGATCGGGTCTACTCTTCGGGCGAGGTGGTGCTGCATCTCGTGGTGATGCTGGCGATGTTCGTCCTCGCCTTCTTCGCCTTCACGCTCGCGCTACGCCAGTTCAACCATTTCTGCATACTGCTTGGGGCCATCGATCACGCATACCCACCCTCTGACGCCGAGGTCGAGGCCATCGCGCAGATCAACTCGCTGGGTGCGCAAAACTTCAACGCGGGTGTGCGCGCGTATTATTTCTCTGTTGCGACCGTGGCCTGGTTTGCGGCGGAGTGGCTTTCGATCGTAACCTGCATTGCCACCATCCTCATCCTCATTCACCGCGAGTTCTTTTCTTCAGCCCACCGGGTTGCCGCGTCTGCCGCCGTTCTCGCGTCACGGCAATCGCGTCTGCGTGAAAAGAAGGAGACGGACCCTGCCTAGGCGGCCTTTTGCGTGTTTTTTGGAGCAGAATGGCCGCTATCGAGCGATTTCAGGAACTTGCCGATATCGGCCAGCACCGGACGCCATCGGTTCAGCGGCCAGCTCAGAGCCAGCAGCGGTTCCGCATGAGCCATCCCCTCATACTCACGATGGGTCACATCGATATCGAGCGCTCTGAGCGCCGACGCCAGGGTTCGGCTGTTCTGCGGCGACACTAACGGATCATCAAGGCCAGCGCCCAGCCAGAAGGGCGGAAGCCCGGCGCTCACATGGTTGATCGGCTGCGTCGATTCCGGATCGGGGACAGCACCGAAGGTCCGCATCGAGATTTCCCCATCGAACGGAAAGAAATCATAGGGGCCGCAAAGGCCAACCACGCCGGCAAGCTGCTCTCGCAGGCCATGGTGTTGCAGGTAGCGACGATCCATCGCCACCATTGCCGCGTTGTAGGCGCCCGCGGAATGCCCGGCGAGAACCAATCGCTTTGATCCGCCATGGGCTTCGGCATTTTCGGCCAGCCAGCCATACGCCGCGGTACAGTCTTCCAGAAAAACCGGGTACTCGGCTTCCGGCTGCAACCGATAGTCGGCGACAGCCACCAATGCTCCGAGCGAGGCCAAAGCGCGCCCGGCGAAGCGGTAATTGCCGCGCTCACCATCATTCCAGGAACCGCCATAAAGAAACAGAATGCTCGGCAGCGTGACCGGCCCCTTCGGTGCGTAAAGGTCGAGCTTCAGCCGGCTGGCCGGTTCAAAGGAAATGCCTTTTGCAACTTGATGGGAAGCCGGATGCTTTGGCACCAGCCGATTGAAGATGTGAAGGGGTGAAATGGCCATGACATGAATGCTTTGTTTCAATACTTACGTCCTGACGCCGCAGGAGGTTTCATGTCGCCGGCATTCATTGCGCGTTAATCGACAGCTTTCACAGTGGGGCAGCGTTGCAGAGGGGGAGACTTGTGCGCAAACTAACGCACAGGCACGCCGTCCCTCCGGAGAAGCCGTGATGCTGAACACGCCGACCATGCGATTCGACCAGTCACGTGCGCTCACGATGACCGAACCCGCCTGCGATCATCTCACCGGACTACCAACGCGGAAACACTTCGCAGCAGATTTTGCAAATTTGGTCTCCGGGGCGGCGCGCCGCCCAACTTGCCTTGTGCTGATCAGCCTGATGGAGGCTGAACAGTATGGCCGCATGCTCAGAGCGCTCGGCCATGGCTTTGGCGAACAGTTCATAGAGCACTCCGCAAGGCTGATTGCCTCGCTACTGCCAGACAATGAACAGCTTTATCATGTCAGCCCCCTGGGATTTGCCGTGTGCCTGCCCTGCGGCACGGGCCAGAACGCGCGCCCGCCGCATACCGAGATCATTGCGGCTGCATTCGAAGCGCCGCTGAATATCGCAGACATTCCGCTCAAGACCACGATAGGGCTGGGACTGTGTCCAGACTGGATGAATGTTGGTGCAGAGGAATGCCTGCGAGCCGGCATGGCCGCCGCACATGACGCAAGAGAGGTTGGCACCGGCATCTCCTTTTACAGTGCTGCCAGTGACGATGCGCATCGCAGGGCCTATCAAATCCTGGCAGCTCTTCCCCTCGCGTTGGCCGGCAATCAGTTGCACCTTCACTTCCAGCCGCGTATCGCGCTGGAAAGCGGTGCATGTGTTGCTGCCGAAGCGCTGGTGCGTTGGGACCATCCAGAACTCGGCGTGATCTCGCCGCTCGAGTTCATCCCGTTAATCGAACAGACAGCGCTGATCGGAACCCTGACCGATTGGGTGATCGAGAACGCCCTCTCCTCCGTCGTAAAACTCAGGTCCGCCGGCCACGATTTGCGCATTTCCGTCAACGTCTCGCCTGTCAGCACCGCCGAAGCCGGTTTTGACCGTCGTCTGCTTCGCCATTGCGCCGACCGGAACCTGCCCGCCTCTGCGATCGAGTTGGAGTTCACCGAAGGGGCGCTACTGGCCCACGCGAAGCGCACCTTCTCCAATCTCGAAACCCTCAGGGCGGCCGGCATGGCGGTGGCCATAGACGATTTCGGCTCTGGGTACTCGAACCTTGCTTATCTCGATCAACTTCCTGCTAACGTCCTTAAGATCGACCGCACGTTCATGTCCTCGATACGCCGTCCGGGCGGCAGCGACTATCTGCTGAGGCAGATGATCGACATTGGGCATACGCTCGGGTTTCGCATCTGCGCCGAGGGCGTAGAAACAGTGAACGCTTACAGATACTTGCAGGACCTTGGGTGCGAAGAGGGGCAAGGCTTCTACATGGCCGCCCCAATGCGGTTCGAGCATTTCACACGCTGGCTTCAGAGCGTTCCGAGCTACGGCTAGGGGTTGCGCGCACACTGCGCAGCGACAATATCTGACATTGACATTCATCTATGCGGCCAGTTGTATGGCCCGCGCTATCTCAACGAATTTGTGCGTCTTGCCGACATGCTCGTTTGCCAGTGCAATATGATCAGTGATAGGGACATCGAGGAAATCATCCTCGAGTATCTGCGCGCTGATCCGTGGCAATTGGTTGTTCCCGCAATGGTTTATCGCGGGCTCGAAAGAAAGGCCAAGTGCAGCGGCTGCGTGCCGAATGTGGTGGACATTATTGTTCGGACAACCGAAAACTACCACATGCAGCAAGCCCGGACGCCCGCCGATCTCATCGACGTGCGTGAGCATCTCGCTGCACTGAAGCGCAATCGTATCGGAGGTCGTCGTGAAAGGCGAAGCACAAATCATCGAGCGGCTTAACGAAGCGCTCTTTCTCGAACTCGGCGCTGTCAACCAATATTGGGTTCACTATCGCCTGCTCGAAGACTGGGGCTACAAGAAGCTAGCGGCCAAGGAGCGCGCTGAGTCGATCGAGGAAATGCACCACGCCGACAAGATCATCGAGCGGATCATCTTCCTTGAGGGCCACCCGAACCTGCAGCGCCTGGCGCCGTTGCGCATTGGCGAGACCATCAAGGAAGTGCTTGAGGCGGATCTCGCCGGCGAACTGGACGCGGTGAAGGCGTATTCCGCCAGCCGCCAGGTTTGCGAAGAGCTCGGCGACTACGTCACCAAGAATATCTTCGAGGAACTGCTGACCGACGAAGAAGGCCACGTGGATTTCCTCGAAACGCAGCTCGACCTGCTGGAAAAGATCGGTCCGGAGCGTTACGGCCTGCTCAATGCCGGTGCGGCCGACGAAGCGGAGTAACATCTGCATTTCATCGCCGCTGATGATCAAGGGTCCGATGGCGCATCGGGCCCTTTTGTTTTGTCTACCAGGGAACCACCGTTACTTCGGGCCAGAGCATCTTGATCCGTTCCGCCTTGGCGGTATGCGTCTCGCGATTGTCGAGCGCATAATTGGGCGTCAGCCGGAAAGAGAACATGTCATCGAGACCGAACGGCGCGAACATCTCGAGCGCATCGCCCTCCCCCGCAAGCCGCATGCCGACAGCATGGGTCTTCGAAGCAAAGCGCGTCAGCATGTCGGCCGAACAATTCAACTTCGGGTACGGTGAGCCGAACCTGTCTGGAAACCATAGGTGGACGCGGGCCTGGTTTCTCACCTCGATCGGCAAAGGGATGTCGCCGAACTCTTCGGCCGCCGCCCTGATCACACGATCTTCCGCATCGTAGCTGAGATCGGTGTCGTCGAAATAGGCAACATCGACATCTTTCACGCCGTGCAATGGCGCTCGCTCGGTCAGCACATTCCACACGCAGTTGTAGATCGCGCCCGAAACGAGAAGTGGATCCGGCAGATCGAGCCTGCGCATGCCCTTGAGGATACGCATCAGCACCGGTTGTGCGCGAATGATTTCGCCGAGCGCTGCACGTTGTTCGGCGTCGCTACCGCCAGCGTGAATGAGATGATCCATCGCCAGAAGCTACAGCGATTCTATATGGGCATCAGCGCGAGATTGGGCCGAACATCTGGTCGAGTTGCGTAATGATCTCGTCCATCGGCTCCATCTGCTCCTGCGGCGGATCCGGCACTACCGCGACGTAGGGCACGCCGCTCGGGAACGCCCCGAACTGCGAGAAGAATCGCACGACATCATCAAGTACAGGCATGCGCCAACGCCACAGGGCACCAAGCGCAATGACGGGCTCCATGTGCCCATATCCTTCGTAATAAGACGTCGTCACCCACACGCCCTGAGAGCGCAGTCGATCCGCCAGATGCTGGGTATTCTGCACCCGCACGATGGGGTCAGTCGTGCCACTTGCCAGTAGCATTGGCGGGGCGTCGGCCGTTACGAGGTTGATCGGTTGCGTGCCCTCGGGCCGCGCTGCCTGTCCAAAAGCCTCGCGCACCTCGTTGTATTCGAACGGATAAAAATCGTAGGGCCCGGACAGTGCCGCAACAGCGAGGATCGGCATGGTAACGCCGAACTCACGCAGATAGGACGGATCGAGAGCCAGCATCACAGCATTATAGGCGCCGGCGGAGTGACCGGCCAGAAACAGGCGACGCGGATCCCCGCCATAGCCCTCGATATTATCCTCGACCCATTTCAACGCCCGCGCATTGTCTTCGAGAAACTCCGGAAATCGCACCTCCGGCACATGCCGATAATCGGCAATCACCGTAACAAACCCACGCGCAGCGAGGGCACGCCCGGCGAACTCATAGTCGGCACGCTCACCCCGGTTCCAGCCACCACCGTATATGAAGAACACCACCGGCAACGCTGACCCCCGTGCCTCCGGAGCGTAGACATCGAGCTTGAAGCGCTCGCCGTCCGCGAACGGCACCCCATCCCCGGCCTTGACCGTACCGGCATCCATTGCCGCCGGTAGATTGAAGGGGTCCATCATGGAAAGCGCAGCGGCTTCGGTGCCCGCGAACGAGCACGCGAGCACGATAGACAACAGAATTCTGGTGATGACGGCGCGCATAATACCTGAAAGGAGCTGGACTTCGAGACTACGCCGGATGCCGCCCAAAGACGCCGACACTGTGGCGCTGGCGATCACATCGTCCGGATGCCAATGATGGTGAGCTTGGGCGAGAGCCGGCGTTGCGATCAGGCAACCAGCCGGCCCTCTGCTTAAGCACATCGAGGCTGAACCACGACGCTTAACAAACCGTTAATGACGTCTCATACCTATCTGAGACGCGTCAGCAGCAAGCCCGAGGCATATCCGTCCACAGGAAGTCCCACGTGACGCTGATAAGCCCGGATAGCCGCGCGAGTCTTGGGCCCGATCCTGCCATCCACGGGACCCGCATCAAATCCATTTCGAGACAACAGCCGCTGCAGATCGGCCCTCTGGCTGCTGTTGAGAGCGAAGTCGCCCGACGGCCAAGGCGTGGCAAACCCGCCTGTACCAAGGATACGATCAGCAAGATGCCCGACGGCGAGCGCGTAGCTGTTTGAGTTGTTGTAGCGCTTGATGACATCAAAGTTGCGAAGCATCAGGAATTTCGGACCTGTCGCACCAGCAGGCATGTAGAATTCTGCAGTATCACCAGCCCGCGGGAAGGCGCGCCCGTTGGTTCGCCCTACGCCAAGAGCCTGCCATTGTGCCAGAGACAACTTACCCGCTTGCTCAGCCTGCTCGAAGTTGAAGCCGTTGGGCACGGTGATCTCATAGCCCCAGGTCTCCCCGGCCTGCCAGCCATGGGCACGCAAATAGTTGGCAGTCGAGGCCAATGCATCCGGAATCGAGTTCCAGATGTCCCGCGTACCATCACCGCTGTAGTCGACCGCATACTGCATGAAGCTCGAGGGCATAAACTGTGTATGCCCCATGGCCCCGGCCCAGGAGCCGGTCATCTGGCTCGGTTGAATGTGGCCATCAGAGACAATCCGCAATGCGGTCAGCAACTCCTTACGGAAGAAACTTTCGCGATAGCCATTCTGTGTCAGAGTCGCGAGAGCATAGATGGTGTTGTTGCCACCCATGAAACTGCCGAAATTCGTCTCCATGCCCCAAATGGCAAGAACCACTTCCGCCTGCACGCCATAGCGCTCCTCGACGCCGGCAAGCGTCTGCGCCCACTCTGACCGCATCCGCTGGCCCCGCCCGACCTGCGAACCCGTCACACGTTTGTTGATGTAGTCAGCAACGGTCTGGGAGAACTCGGGCTGCTTACGGGTAAGCTCCATGACCTTGGGGTTTGGCGAATAGCCTGCAAAAGACGCTTCGAACGCCTGGCGCGAAACACCCATGGCCTGAGCCTCCGGCCACAGCCCGGCAACGAAACTCGAGGTGCTGGCGAGGGGGGAGGTTATGCTGGCAATACTGACACTCGCTGCTACCGCAAGGGTGGGCAGGTGTGAGGTGAAAGACCGAACAACTCTGGCAAGACGCATGAACATGTAAGCCTCGGATATTGGGCTGATAGACGTGTCTTTCCGCAAATGGTGCCGCTTTGGTGAACGCGGAAGACTGGCATCCAAAATCATGCAGCGTGATTAAGAAGCGTTTAAGGCGGTGCCGCGCTTGGGTCGTGTTTAGGATCACAACTGCGTGGGACGCCGCCGCGGTCTCCTTCGCTTTTCGGGCTTTCGTCTTGGTGGTTTGAGACGCACAAAAGCCCCTCGCTTTTTGAGCGAGGGGCTTTTGGAATGACGGTGTAAAGAGCTTGATTGTCCTTTGCGGACCTGGCGGCGACCTACTCTCCCGCGTCTTGAGACGGAGTACCATTGGCGCTGAAGTGTTTAACGGTCGAGTTCGGGATGGGATCGGGTTCTGGGCACTTCGCGATAACCACCAGGTCGGCGAAGGACAATCAACGTGATTTTTCTGGTTTTGCTTTGGGTATTTCATGCTGAGCATGTTCGTTTTGGGATCTGAGCCGATCGTTTTGTATATGCCATACGGGCATAGACTAATGAGAACGATCAAGCCAATCGAGCTATTAGTACCGGTAAGCTTCACACATTGCTGCGCTTCCACACCCGGCCTATCAACGTGGTGGTCTTCCACGGCTCTCAAGGGAATACTGGTTTTGAGGGAGGCTTCCTGCTTAGATGCTTTCAGCAGTTATCCCGTCCGAACTTAGCTACCCTGCAATGCGGCTGGCGCCACAACAGGTCCACCAGAGGTTCGTCCATCCCGGTCCTCTCGTACTAGGGACAGCTCCTCTCAATATTCCAACACCCACGGCAGATAGGGACCGAACTGTCTCACGACGTTCTGAACCCAGCTCACGTACCACTTTAAATGGCGAACAGCCATACCCTTGGGACCTGCTCCAGCCCCAGGATGTGATGAGCCGACATCGAGGTGCCAAACGATGCCGTCGATATGGACTCTTGGGCATCATCAGCCTGTTATCCCCAGAGTACCTTTTATCCGTTGAGCGATGGCCCTTCCACACGGGACCACCGGATCACTATGACCGACTTTCGTCTCTGCTCGACTTGTCAGTCTCGCAGTCAGGCAGGCTTATGCCATTGCACTCGTCGAACGATTTCCGACCGTTCTGAGCCCACCATCGCGCGCCTCCGTTACTCTTTGGGAGGCGACCGCCCCAGTCAAACTACCCACCATACGCTGTCCCGGGTGCTGTTACACCGCGGTTAGACACCTATGACGATAAGGGTGGTATCTCATCTTGCGGCTCCACCAGAGCTAGCGCCCCGGCTTCAAAGCCTACCACCTATCCTGCACATGCCGACACAAGTGCCAGCGTAAAGCTATAGTAAAGGTTCATGGGGTCTTTCCGTCTGACCGCGGGAACCCCGCATCTTCACGGGGAATTCAATTTCACTGAGTCGATGCTGGAGACAGTGGGGAAGTCGTTACGCCATTCGTGCAGGTCGGAACTTACCCGACAAGGAATTTCGCTACCTTAGGACCGTTATAGTTACGGCCGCCGTTTACCGGGGCTTCAATTCAGTGCTTGCACACCTCCTATTAACCTTCCGGCACCGGGCAGGCGTCAGACCCTATACGTCGTCTTGCGACTTCGCAGAGCCCTGTGTTTTTGATAAACAGTCGCCACCCCCTCTTTTGTGCCACCTACACCGAGTTGCCTCGATGCAGGTCACGCTTATCCCGAAGTTACGCGTGCAATTTGCCGAGTTCCTTCAGCATCGTTCTCTCAAGCGCCTTGGTATACTCTACCAGTCCACCTGTGTCGGTTTCGGGTACGGTCAATAATGGTGGAGCTATTTCCAGGAACCGGCTCACTGCACCCCCAATCCGATAAGGGGATACAGACCTGCGCGATCCGTCACTACCACCTGGCCCACGAATATTAACGTGGTTCCCATCGTCTACGCGTTTCCGCCTCGACTTAGGGGCCGGCTAACCCTGCGCTGATTAGCATTGCGCAGGAACCCTTGGAC